>NZ_JAHCST010000005.1 GCF_018476525.1 Acrocarpospora catenulata | reverse complement strand
CACAGCGCCCCCGCCACCCCAAGCGGGAGGGTGGCGGCGACGCGCTGGGAGGGATGGATCAGGGAAGGCAGCCCGCCAGGTTGGCGGGGAGGTTCTGCGGTGGAGCTATGCCGCCGAAGAAGAGGCGGGCGCAGTCCACCGTGAAGCCGGGGGCTTCCTCGGGGGTGAAGTGGCCGGCGTCGGGGGCGACGACCTCGCGGACGTCGGAGGCCACGTTGCGGAAGGAGTTGGCGATGAAGCCGCCCAGCGAGTACTGGCCGCCCATCGCCAGGACCGGCATGGTGAGCCGCTTGGCCTCGGCGTTGGCCTGGTTGTCGGCGGAGTCGGCGGCGAGCGAGCGGTAGTACTCGTAGCCGGCGTGCCGGTCGTCGGGGTCGGCGTAGGCCCGGTAGAAGTCGTTCCTGGCGATGGCCTCCGGATGCCGGGCGCCGTCGTAGAAGTAGTCGAGCACCACCTTGACGTCGTCGTTGTCGATGACCTTCTCGGCCAGCGGCGCGGGCGCGATGTTGAAGGTGAAGTGCCAGCTGTAGGGGTAGAAGTCCTCCTGGCCGAAGCCGGGGAGCACCGACTCCACCACGGCCAGCCGGGAGACCTCGTTCGGGAAGTCCCGCGCGTACGGGTAGGCGACCTGACCGCCGACGTCGTGGGCGAGGATCTCCACCTTGTCCTTGAAGCCGAGCTTGCGCACGGCCTCGCGGACCCGGCGGGCGGTGGTGACCTTGTCGTAGCCGCCGGAGAAGTGGCTGGAGTCGCCGAGCCCCGGCAGGTCGATGGCGATCACGGTGTGCTCGCGGGCCAGGCCGGGGATCACCTTCTGCCAGGTGACCCAGGTGCCCAGCCAGCCGTGCAGCAGCACCAGCGGCGGGCCGCTGCCGGCCCTGACGTAGTGGAGGTAGCCGCCGTCGACGGCGACCTTGCCATGGGTCAGGGCCGGGGTCTGGTTCTTCTTGTCCTTGCCGCCCGTGCTCGCGGCGGCGCCGGTGCTGAACAGGGCCAGCAGCACCGCCACGAGCGCGGCGACGGCGACCCGCGCCCGGCTCATAATCGGCTCCCCGACTCGCTGGAATTTGTGGTGATACGCACAGGTCCCTCCTTTATTTCTGGTGCGTTAATCGTGAAATAACAGGGAACCCACACGCATCTTTAGGAATGCGCGAACGTGAAATGCACTTTGCGCCCGACGCGCTGCGCCTCGGCGAGCAGATCCTCGCCCCACCGGGGCCAGAGCCCGGCCATCCTGGAGGTGAACACGACGGTGTCCACCGACTGGCTGCCGAGCGGGGTGAGCAGGCCCATCAGGTGGTGCGCGCCGGAGCGGGCGGCCAGCTCGGCGTCGAAGTCGAACAGCTCGGCCTGGGGCAGCCCCGTGGGCACCGACCCGCCCGCGCCGATGACGGCGATCCGGTCGCTGGGGGCGATCTCCGCGGCCGCCCGCGCCAGTTCCGGGGAAACGTCCAGGTCGCGGACGGAGGCCTCCCAGTCGAGGATGGCCCGGAACTCATCGTCGCAGGTCCAGAAGAGGATGCGCGGGATGAGCAGGGCGAGCAGCTCGACCGCGGGCTCGGGATGCATCCTGAGGAAGTAGCGCAGGTTGATGCTGACCTCCTGCATGCCGCTCTCCCGGTCCCGCTCGTGCGGGAACTCCACCACCCAGGCGGTGCGGGACAGGGCCAGCGGGACGCCGTGCTTGAGCAGCTTGTAGCCCAGGTGCATGTCCTCGGCGCCCCACCGGTCGAAGCCCTCGTCGAAGCCGCCGACCTCGTGGAAGTCCCTGGCCCTGACCGACATGTTGATGCTGAAGGCCATCATCCACGGGATGGTCAGGCGGCTCAGGTCGAAGCCGCACTTCTCGTACCAGCCGTGGCGGATGTCCAGGAAGCCGGACCGACCGGCGTAGTGGGCGACCACCTGCTCGGGCGGCATCTGGGCCATCACCGCGCCGATCTCGTCGAGCGGGTCGTCGGGGTTGTAGCCGTAGGCGTACCCGATGACGCCCTTGCGCCCGGCGTCGTGTTCGGCGAGGTGGTCGCGGAGGAAGTCGGGGCCGGCCATGGCGCCGGTGTCCAGGAAGACCAGCAGGTTGCCGACGGCCAGCCGGGCCCCGGCGTTTCGCGCGTGCCCGGCGCGGAAGCCCAGATCCTCCTGCCAGTGGTACTTCATGTGCAGGCGTCCGGCGAAGGAGTCCACCACGGCCTTGGTCTGGTCGGTGGAGCCGTCGTCGGCCACGATGACCTCGAAGTCGTCCACCGGAATACTCTGCCGGGTCAGCTGGTGCAGCGTTTCCCGGAGAATTTCGCTGCGATTGTAGGTGGGAATGATTACCGAGACCCGCCGGCGATCCGCACGCATGAAAACTCCACCTGACTGGTTGTTTGGGGGATTGTCATGTCAATCGTCCAGGCGATCGGACGCGGCCCGCATCTTCGGGAATGCGCTTCCCCAAGGTCAGCTGTACGCCTTGGCCTGGAGCGCGAACAGTTCCGAGTACAGCCCCCCGTTGCCCATCAGGGTCGCGTGGTCCCCCACCTCCGCCACCCGGCCGTCCTGCACCACGATGATCACGTCGGCCATCCGCACCGTGGAGAACCGGTGCGACACGAACAGCGTGATCGCCCCGGTCGCCTCCCCCACCCGCTTGGCCTGCTCGGCGTACCGCTCGAACAGGGCGTGCTCGGCCTGCGGGTCCAGCGCCGAGGTGGGCTCGTCCAGCACCAGCAGCAGCGGGGAGGACCGCATCAGCGCCCGGCCCAGGGCCAGCTTCTGCCACTGCCCGCCGGACAGCTCCACGCCGTCGGCGAAGGACTTGCCCAACTGGGTGTCGAGGCCCTCGGCCAGGTGGCCGAGCACGTCGCTGCCCTGGGCGCGGTCCAGCGCGTCCAGCACGGCCGCCTCGGAGGACAACTGGGTGAGGTCGCCGACGCCGACGGTCTCCCCGGCCCGGAACTCGTACCGGACGAAGTCCTGGAACCCGGCGGCGATGCGCTCGCGCCACTGGTCGACGGGGACGTGCGCCAGGTCCACGCCGTCCACCAGGACCCGGCCCCGGCTCGGGCGGTAGAACCCGCAGAGCAGCTTGACCAGCGTGGTCTTGCCGGCGCCGTTCTCCCCCACGATGGCCGCAGTGGATCCGGCCGGTAAGTGCAGGTTCACGTCGCTGAGCACCTTGGCGTCGGTGCCCGGGTAGGTGAAGCCGACGTCGTCCAGGCGGATGCCGTCGCTGAGCCGGTCCGGCGGCGCCTGGTCGCCCGCGCCGGGCGCGGCCGCCGCCACCACCTCCTTGATCCCGGTCAGCCGCCGGTACGCGCTGGACATGCGCTGGAGGTCCTGCAGCAGCGTGACGGCGGTGGTCACCTGCTGGTTGACCTGGGCGGCCAGGGCGATGACCAGCACCACCTCGCCCACCGAGCGTGCCCCGGCGATGGCGTCCCTGACCACCAGCAGCACCGCGCCCACGTAGGCCAGCGCGAAGACCACCTGCCCGGCGGCGCGGAGCCAGGTGGCGGCCAGGTGCGCCCGCCACAGACCCCGGGTGGCGTCCGCCCAGAGCCGGGTGTGCCGCCCGCGCAGCTCCCGGCCCAGGCCGAACACGCGCAGTTCCCCGGCGAGCCTGGCCGAGGTGGACAGGTGGAACAGGTTGAGCGCGACCCGGGTGGGCTCGGCGGTGGTGGTGCGCGCGTTGTCCCGGATGCGCTCGGCCATCCGGCCGGTGACCAGGGGCGGGATCGCGGCCAGCGGCAACAGCAGCAGCCACGGGTTGACCAGCGCCAGCAGGGTGCCGGTGAGGGTCACCGCCAGGGCCAGGCCGAGGCTGTTGAGCAGCGCCTCAAGACCGACCCGGAACTGGCGGCTCTCCTGCTGGAGCACGGTCAGCGCGTCGGCGTGCTCGGCCCGCTCATGGTGCTCGATGCCGGCCGAGCCGTTGGACAGCGCGATCAGTTGTTCGTCGAAGTCGAGTTCGGCCAGTTCGGAGAGCTCGAAGTAGGCCAGGTGGGCGAAGTGCCCGAAGGTCAGCACCATCACCGCCAGCACGGCGACCACCAGGCCCGCGAGGGTGGCGGTCGCCGCGTCCCCGGCGACGATGGCGTTGGTCATCCAGGCGAGCCCGGCGGCCAGGGCGGGCGCCGCGGCCGCCCCGGCCACCATGAGGACCACGGAGAGCGCGGTCTTGCGCCGGTCCATCCGCCAGGCGGTGCTGATCATCTTCCAGCACCCGGCGACCAGGTCTTTCACGCCGAGACTCCCTCGTCGGTGAACCGGTCGGCCTGGAGGTGGAAGAGCGTGGCGTAGCGGCCGTCGAGGGTGAGCAGTTCCTCGTGCGAGCCCTGCTCGATGATCTTGCCGTGTTCCAGTACGACGATGAAGTCGGCCTGGCGCACGGTGGAGAAGCGGTGCGAGATGAGCAGGGTGGTCGCGCCCTGGGTGAGACCGGCGAAGTCGTCGAAGAAGAGGGCTTCGGCGCGTACGTCCAGGCTCGCGGTGGGCTCGTCCAGGACCACGATCGTGGAACCGTGGCGGAGCGCGAACAGCGCCCTGGCCAGGGCCACCCGCTGCCACTGGCCGCCGGACAGGTCGGCGCCGCCGGTGAGGTGGCGGGCCAGCGGGGTGTCCAGGCCGCGCGGGAGCCGGTCCAGGGTGGCGGTCAGGCCCACCCCCTCGGCGGCGGCGCGGATGCCGTCCCGGTCGTCCATGTGGGCGACCGCGCCGAAGCCGATGTTGTCGGCGGCCGGGGCCTCGTACCTGGCGAACTCCTGGAAGATCACGCCGAGCTTGGCGCGCCACGCCTCGATCGGGTAGCTGGCGATGTCCACCCCGTCGCAGCGGATGGTGCCGGAGGTGGGCTCGTACAGCCGGGCCAGGAGCTTGACCAGGGTGGTCTTGCCGGCGCCGTTGAGGCCGACGATGGCGGTGCACCGGCCGACCGGGATGGTCAGGTCCAGGTTCTCGAAGACCGCCCGCGACTGGCCGGGGTAGCGGAAGGTGACCTGCTCGAAGGTGATGGTGTGCACCGGGTCGGGCACCGGCGGCCCCGCCGACTCTGCCGGGGTGTCCTCGATGCGGCCGGCGAAACGCTGCACCGCGTCGTAGGCCTCCATGCCGATGGCGGTCTGCAGGTCGGACTCCGGGTAGTACTCGGCCAGCCGGAGCGCGCCCAGCGCGGCCTGCATGACCAGGACGAAGGTGGTCAGGGTGAGTGTGTCGGTGGCGCCGACCAGGCCGAAGACCGCGCCGGTGGCGATCAGCGCCCAGGTGCCGAACCAGACGAACGGCCACAGGTAGACCCGGCGGCGCTCCGCCCACATCGGCCGCAGCCAGTCGAAGTAGGCGCCGCGCAGGGTGTCCCTGAGCCACCCGGCCAGGCCGAACACCCGGATCTCCTTGCCCGCGGCGGGCTGGATGGCCAGGGTGCGCAGGTAGTCGCCCTTGCGTTCGGCCCCGCCGAGGGAGAACCTGACCCGGGCGTACTTGCGCAGGCCGCCGCGCTGGCCGTACCGGAAGAGCATGACGGCGATGACCAGGCCGATGGCGGCCAGCCAGGAGAAGGCGACGCCGATGACCACCGCGTACCCGGCCAGCTGGGTGTAGCGGGCGAGCAGGGCGACCAGGCCGGAGCACGCCTGGCCGGGGCTCTGCACGCCGAACTCCAGCTCGCGGGCGGCCACCCGCAGGTCGTCCAGCGCGGCCTGGTCCTCCAGCGGGCCGATGCCGGGGGTGCGCAGCGAGGCGGCCATCAGCTGCTCCACCATCTGGCCGTCCACCCGGCGGGCGGCCAGCTCGCCCAGGGACGCCTGGAGCGGCGCGATGATCTGCTGGGCCACGAACGCCACGGCGGCCACCACGAAGACGCCGACCAGGGCGTCCCACTCGGGCGAGCCGAGACCGGCCTGCACCGCCGCGGGGACCCGGCCGAGCACCATGCTGGTGGCGATCACGAAGACCACCGGGAGCAGGCCCAGCACCAGGTTGACCAGCACCAGCAACGCCACCAGGCCGGCGCCCGCGCGGGGCACCAGCTTGGCGATCCGCCACCGGGAGCCGGCCAGCTCCCAGAAGGACATCACGTACGGGTTGCTCATGACCGCTCCCCGCTTGTTTGCAACTCGGCGAGATAGTCTTCGCAGCGGGGCAGCCCGCGCTCCTTGATGATGTTGTTCAGTTCGAAGTAGTCGAGCTCGCCGATGTGGGTGAGCAGCTCGATGATGGGCGTGCCGTACTTGGCGTACATGTAGTCGTAGTTGCCCGCGGCCTGCTCGTTGTTGCCGTCGAAGCTCTTCTCGTGCGGGCAGTGGATGGCGGCGGCCTGGCGGTTCAGCACGAACCTGGCGCCGTCGCGGAACAGGCGGTAGCCCAGGTCGATGTCCTCGCCGCCCCAGCGCTTGAACTCCTCGTCGAACATGCCGATCCGGCGGAGCCGGTCGGTACGGGCCGAGACGTTGCAGGTCCAGTAGTTGAGCCAGGGGGCGGGCAGGTCGCCGAAGTTGTCGCCGTACATCTCGTAGAAGAGCTCGCGGATGTCCAGCCAGTTGCCCTTCTCCTCCAGCCGGGCGATGGTGCCGTCGGGGTCCTCGAAGTCGATCGCCTGGTTGATCAGGATGGCGTCCTCGTTGTCGAGGTTGAAGCAGTACACGTATCCCACGACGGCCAGCGGTTCCGCGGTGGAACGGTGGCTGTCGACGTGCGCCTGGAGGCACCCGGAGTGGGCCAGCACGCCGGAGTCGATCAGTACCACGATGTCAGAACTGGCCGCCGCGATGCCCACGTTCCTGGCCTTGGCCGCCCGGTAGCCCTCGTCCTCCTGGAAGAAGTAGCGGAGGTTGAGCCGCCCGCGGAAGGTGTCCACCATCTCGGCGGTGCCGTCGCTCGACCCGTCGTCGACGACCAGCACCTCGAACTGGTCGGTCGGCAGCGTCTGGCCGACCAGCGAGTCGAGGGTGTGCCGCAGCAGTCCCACTCTGTTGTAGGTGGGGATCACCACGCTGCACTGCAATGAGCCTGCCATGTCCACTCCAGTCCACCTGAACAGGAATCCGGAATTTCAGTCTTCCGGGGGGCTCCGCGCGGACGCATCTTTCTAAATGCTGTGCCTCCGGGGGCCGGGGTCATCTGGCCTGGTCAGTGCCGGGTTTCCGGCGTGTCATGGCTGTCGCGTGACAGTTATCACGACCGGTTGGTGTTAGTTGTTTCTGGTGACTAAGGGTCATCTCGGGCGAATCTGAACATGTGACAAGGGGCAGCGAGCAGTCCAGATGCCCGCTGCCACTCCCGTCGGATCTCGGCCGCGAGCCGAGGCGGAAGGAGAGTGCCCCGATGGCCGAAAGCGTCTACGTTCTTGGTGACGAGGACCGCAAGAAGTTCGCCCGGCTGGTCGCCGCCGCGTGGTCGGAGGGCGAGGTCAAGACCCGCTACGGCCACGAGCCCCGCACCATGCTGGCCGAGTACGGCATCAGCTACCCCGAGGGCGTGCCCACGCCGCCGCTGCCCGCCCGGCCCGAGGGCGAGTTCAGCGTCGAGGAGCTGGAGGTCGCGGCGGGCGCCGAGGCCGAGGGCTGCCTGGGCTCCGCGAGCACGATCAGCACCATCGGCGGCTGCCTGGGCACCGCCTCCACCTTCGGCTGCGGGCTGGACTCCTGAGCGACGTCGGGTGACCTGTCCTGGGAGCGTGGTTCCGCCTGCGCGCTCCCAGGACGTCCAACCCCCGTGACCCGTTGCCTTCACCGGGCTGGGTTGTCATGATCCGTTTGTGACCCGATCGGGGGCTCCCGGACTGCGGACGGCCGTTCGCGCACCGCTCGAGGTGCGGCTCGGCCGCGCCGCCATTGCGGCGTTCGCCCTTTTCCTGATGGGTGGCACGTTCGCGCATTACCTCCAGGACGGCCCTTCTCGCGCGATTCCCGCCGTGATCCTGGCGACCGCGCTGGTCGCCCTCTACGTCTCGGCCAGCTTCCCGGGCCTGCGCAGAAGCCGGCTGAGTTGGGTGGCGGGGGCGATGGCGCTCCTCGTCTATGGTCCGCTGCCGTTCCTGGGCGAATGGTGGTCCGCGCCGGGGATCCTGCTCGCCGCGACGGCGCTGGGACTCCTCGCCCGGCCGTACGCGCTGCCGGCGTTCGGGCTGGTGCTCCTGGTGGAGATGGCCAAGTCGCTGGCCCTCGGGGACGATCCGGCGACGGCCCTGTCGTGGATCCTGACCGTCGCGGTGGCGTCCATCCCGCTGGCGGCGCTCACGCATTTCGTGGAGACGGCGAGGGTGCTCTACGCGACCAGGGCCGAACTCGTCGCGGTGGAGGTGGCGGCGCAGCGCGCGCGGGCGATGCGGGAGCTGGAAGGGATCCTCGGCAGCCGCCTGGACACCATCGCCGCGCGGGGCCACCGGGTGCTCGACGCCGCGGACGGTGAAGCCGAGAGCCTCAGGAAGGAGCTGCGCGACATGCTCGACGTGGCCCGCGAGGCCCAGCGGGAGATGCGCGAGTTCGCGCATCGGGAGCAACGACTCCCGTAGTCCACCGCCGGACATGATGAATATCACGATATGTCCGTGTTAGTTGGTTCTGGCTCGCGTCGACGCCGGTGACAAAACTGGAGGTCACAGGCGGTCCCCCTCCCGACCTCCGGGGAGAGCGGACCCACAGGTGTCCGACCCGGAGCCTCCCAACGAGGTGACATCATGCCGGAAGACTCGACGCTGTCCCCCGAACTACGCACCCAGCTCGCCCGGTTCTTCGCCCGCGCCTGGTCAGATGAGTCGATCAGGCGGGACTACGCGCGAGACCCGCGCGCCACGCTCGCGGACGCGGGCGTCGACTGGCCGGGCGAGCTCCCCCTGCCCGACCTGCCTGACCTGCCCGCCGGCTCCGACCAGGCCATCGACCTGGAGAGCCTGGAGTCCTCGGCGGGCGGCGCCCTCGGCACGATCGGCACCGTGAGCTGCCCCACCGGATGTTTCTCCGGCCAGACCACCTGAGAGTTCCCAGCACTTCCGAGCGGGGTGGTGGGCAGTCCAGATGCCCACCACCCCGTCGATGCAGCATCTCACAACACGCCGCGGGAGGCCCGTGATGACTGTGCACACGATCGGCTGGGACACCGCCCAGCGCAGAGGATTCGGCGAGCTCACCGCGCGGGCGTGGTCCGACGCCGGGCTCAGGCTCCGCTACGAGCGCGAGCCCGCCGCGGTCCTGGCCGAGTACGACATCCCCCTCGCCGACGGGGTCCGCGCGCCGGCGCTGCCCCCGGAGCCCAGCGCCGAACTGGTCGTCGAAACGCTCTCCGGGGGCGAGCTTCCGCCGCCGCCCTGCATGCTCAGCCTGTGCTTCTGCCTGATGGAGACGCCGCAGACGAAGGCCCCCCAATGACCATGCCCGCAATGACCATGCCCGCGGTCGAGACGCCGGGCGGCGAGCGGATCGACCAGCTCGTCGCCACGGTGCGGACCAAGGCCTGGCTCGCCGCGCTCGCCCTTCTCCTGGTCGCGGCCTGCGGGGCGAGCTGGGCGTTGCTGGGGCAGGTCCGCGACGTGGTCCTGGCCACGGGCGTGCTGGTGGCGGGGAGCGGGCCGGTGCGGGTGGCCGCCCCCGTGTCCGGCAGCCTGGCCGAGGTTCTGGTCCGCGCGGGGCAGGAGGTGACCCCGGGGACCCCGCTGGCCGTGCTCTCCGACGAGCGGGGGAACAGGCGGGTGGTGACGGCGGCGGCGCGCGGCCGGGTGCTCCGTACCGCCGCCCCCGGCGCCACCGTCGCCGTGGGCGGCACCGTCGCGGTCGTCGATCCGGTCACCGGACCACTGCGGGCGCTGCTCCTGGTCGGCCAGGACCGGGTCGGCGCGCTCACCGCCGGACAGCCCGTCACGGTCGGCGGCACGGGCGGCACGGGGCAGGGACGGGTGCGCGACGTCGATCCCTACCCCGCCTCAGGCGAGTTGCTCCGCCCACTGTTCGGCGAGGCGCTGCGGGCGGACGGCCGGTACCTGGTGACCGTCGACCTCGACCGCCCGGCCTGGCCCGGCGCCACGCTCACCCCGGTGTCGGCGGAGATCACCGTCGCGGTCGTCCGGCCCGTGGATGCGCTCTTCCCCGGGGGCAACCGTGGATAAGACGGCGAAAAGGCCACGCCCCGTACGCACCGAGCGCCGCCCGCAGATGGAGGACGCCGACTGCGGACCCGCCTGCCTCAGCATGATCTTCTCCTACCACGGCCTGCGCGTACCCCTGCACGAGATCAGGGAGCGGTGCGGGGTCGGCAGGGACGGGCTGACCGGAGCGGGGCTGAAGGCGGCGGCGCAGGAGTACGGCTTCGACATCAGCGGCTGGCGGGTGGCGGCCGATGAGCTGGAGACCTACCCCGTCCCATCGATGATCTTCGTCGATCACCGGCACTACGTGGTGCTGGAGGGCATGCGCAGGCGGTGGGCGTACGTGAACGACCCCGCCGTGGGCAGGATCCGGCTGAGCCGGGCGGAGTTCCGGAAGCGGTTCAGCGGGATCGTGCTGGTGCCGCGCCCGGGCGAGGGCTTCACGCCGGGCGGGGCACGCTTCCCCCTGGCCCGTTCGGCGCTGGCGAAGGTGCGTCCGTACCTGTCCGCGCTGCTCGCCATCGCCGTCATGGCCTTCGCGCTCGCCCTCCCCGCGGCGGCCACCTCGCTGCTCACCCGGCTGCTCCTGGGCAGGGTGCTGGTCGCGGGAGATCCCACCTGGTCCGCGCCCGTGCTGCTCGGACTGCTCGGCTGCGCCGCCTTCACCCTGGCCGGGGTCTGGGCGCAGCAGCGGCTGCTCGGCGCCGTGCAGACGGCGATGGCGGCCGACCTGTCTGGCCGCTACCTGTGGCGGATGCTCAGGTTGCCGGGCGACTACTTCCACCGGCGGATGACGGGCGGCCTGGTGACCAGGACCTCCTTCGGCGCGGGACTGGCCCTGCTCCTGTCGGACCGGGTCGCCGCGGCCGTCGCGGCGGTCCTGGCCATGCTGGTGCACTCCTCGATCCTGTTCTTCTTCCACCCGGCCTTCGCCGCGGTCGCCGCGGTGCTGGCGGCGGTCAACCTGGTGGCGATGCGCGCGGTCAGCCGCCGCAGCGCCCCGCACCAGCAGCGGCTGATCTTCGACGAGCACCGCAGGGACAGCATGGCCTTCAACGGGATCTCGATGGCCGAGTCGCTGAAGGCGGACGGCGCCGAGGGCTGGTTCTTCGCCAAGTGGGCGGGCCTGTCGGCGCGTACCCTGTCGGCCACCCAGGACCTCATCCGGGTGACGCAGGCGCTGCTGGTGGTGCCCGCCGCCCTCGGCTCGCTCGCCGGGGCCGCGATAGTGATCACCGGGGCGGTGCTGATGGCCCGCGGCGAGGTCACCATGGAGACGGTCATCGCCGCCCAGCTCCTGGTCGGCGCCTTCCTCGTGCCGGTGAGCTCGCTGGTCGGGCTCGGCGCCGAGGCGCAGATCGTGGTCGCGCAGACCAGCATGCTCGACGACGCGCTCACCGCCGAGCCCGACCCGCAGTACGCGACGCTGCCCGAGGCGCCCGAGCGGGCCGGCGGCCTGCGCGGCACGGTGGAGTTCGACGAGGTCACCTTCGGCTACGACCGCCAGCACGGGCCGGTCGTCAAGGGGCTGTCGTTCCGCGTCGAGCCCGGCCGGCGGGTCGCCATCGTCGGCCGTACGGGCAGCGGCAAGTCCACGGTCGCCCGCCTGCTCACCGGCGCGGTCCGGCCGTGGTCGGGGCGGATCCTGCTCGACGGCGTCCCCAGGGAGCAGACGCCCAGGGAGACGCTCACCACCTCGGTGGGCTACGTCGAGCAGAACCTCCAGGTGTTCGAGGGCACGGTGGCCGACAATCTCACGCTCTGGGATCCGACGGTCCCGCCGCACCGGCTGCGCGGGGCACTCGCCGACGCCTCGCTGGCCGAGGTCGTCGACCGCAGGGGCGGGCTCTCCGGCGGCTGGATCCAGGAACGGGGCCGCAACCTGTCCGGCGGCGAACGGCAGCGCCTGGAGATCGCCAGAGCGCTCGCGCTCTCCCCCTCGGTCCTCGTGCTCGACGAGGCCACCAGCGCGCTGGACGCCGAGACCGAGGCGCTGGTGGACGCGAACCTGAAGGCCAGAGGCTGCACCTGCGTGGTGATCGCGCACCGGCTCAGCACCGTACGGGACAGCGACCTGATCCTCGTGCTCGACCGGGGCGAGGTCGTCCAGCGCGGCACGCACACCGAACTCATCACCGCCCCCGGTCCCTACCGCGCGCTCGTCGAGGAAGCCTCATGAACGGACCCACGGTCAACGAGAACGGGACGCTGGCGCTCCTGCCGGGCGATGTGGCGGAGGCCGGCCGGGACGACTGGCGCGCGGCCAGGGTGGCGGCCACGGGCGAGACGCTGAGCCGGTCCTTCGCCGACCTCGCGGCCGCCGCGGGCGCGCGGCCCTCGCCCGACACGCCCCGTACGGGCGCCGACCACGCCGTGGAGGTCGTCAAGGCGCTCGGCGACCACTGCGGTTTCACCGCGCGGGACATCGGGCCCGCGCCGGGCGACCCACTCGGCGCGGCGCTGGACGCCGCCAGGGTCAGGTACCGGCGCGTACGCCTGGAGGAGCGGTGGTGGCGGAAGGCCACCGTCCCCCTGGTCGGCTTCACCCGGGAGGGCGAGCGGCCCGTGGCGCTCCTCCCGCACCGGGGCGGCTACCGGATCGCCGACCCGGCCGCGGACGTGCGCCGGGTGACCGAGGACGTGGCCGCCACCCTCGCCCCGGACGCCTGGCAGGTCTACCCGCCGCTCGGCGAAGGCATCACCTCGCCGCTCGCCCTGCTCAGGTTCGGCCTGCGCGGCGCGGGCAGGGAGCTGGCCTGGCTGCTGGCGGCCGGGGGTGGCGCCGCGCTGCTCGCGCTCGGCGTCCCCCTGTTCACCTTCGCCCTGCTGAGCGCCGCGGGAAACCCCGCCGACCGGCCGGGGATGGTCTGGATCGCCGTGGTCATCGCGGGCGCGGTGTGCGCGAGCGCCATGCTCCTCGCGGTACGGAACTCGGTGCTCGTCCGGGTGCAGGGCCGCCTGCAGGAGCGGCTCGAACCCGCTGTCTGGAGCCATCTCGTCTCGCTCGACCTGCCGTTCTTCGCCCAGTACAGCACCGGGGAGCTGGTCCAGCGGGCCAACGCCGTCTCCGACATGCGCAAGTCGCTCGGGGAGGCCGCGGTCAACTCGCTCCTGGGTGGCGTGTTCTCCCTGCTCGGCCTGCTGGTCCTGGTGGCCGTGGACTGGCGTCTCGCGCTGGCCGCGCTGGGCGGGGTGGTGGCGCTGCTGGCCGTACTGGCCGTGCGCGCGGCCCGCCAGCAGCGGCACGAGCTGGTCACCCACGAGCAGTACGGGAAGGTCTACTCGCTGCTGTACTCCTGCCTCACCGCGATCGACAAAATCCACGTCTCGGGCCGGGAGGCGCAGGTCTTCGGGCTCTGGGCGCGGCTGTTCGCCACGCAGCAGCGCGCCGCCGCCGCCGCGCGGCGCGAGCAGGCGGTGTCGGCGGCGATCGGCGCCGCGGCACAGCCGACGCTGCTGCTCCTCCTCGCGGTGACCGGACTGGCCCTGGGCGTGCCCGCGGTCTCCTTCGTGATCGCCGCCGTGGCGCTGGGCCAGTTCGTGCTCGCGCTCGGCCAGATGAACCGGGCGGTGGAGGCGGCCTTCGCCCTGCTGCCCCGGTTCGCGCGCCTGCGGCCGCTGCTGGAACGGGCGCCCGAGACGCCGCCGGGGGCGAAGGACCCGGGCGAGCTGACCGGACTGGTACGGCTCAGCGGCGTCTCCTTCGCCTACCCCGGCACCACGAAGCGGATTCTCGACGACGTGTCGATGGTGTTCCGGCCGGGCGAGTTCGTCGCGGTCACCGGCCCCTCGGGCGCGGGCAAGTCCACCCTGGTACGGCTCCTGCTGGGCTTCGAGCCGCCACGCACCGGCCAGATCCTCTACGACGGGGGCGATCTGCGCGACCTCGACCTGCGCCGGCTCCGCGCCCAGGTGGGCGTGGTGATGCAGCAGGCCAGAGTGCTCCGGGGCGCGATCCTGGAGAACATCATCGGGGACGTGCCCGGCGCCACGGAGGAGGACGCCTGGCGGGCGGCCCGCCTCGCCGACCTGGACGGCGACATCGCCCTGATGCCGATGGGCATGCACACCGTCGTCAGCGAGGACAACGCCTCCTTCTCCGGAGGCCAGCTCCAGCGGCTGCTCATCGCCAGAGCGCTGGTGAAGCGGCCCCGGATCCTCATCCTCGACGAGGCCACCAGCGCCCTGGACAACCTCACGCAGGCGCTGGTCAGCCGGAGGATCGCCGAGCTTGACATCACCAGGATCGTGATCGCGCACCGGCTGAGCACCATCAGGTCGGCGGATCGGATCTACGTACTCGACCAGGGCAGGGTCGCCGCCAGCGGCTCCTTCGAGGCGCTGGTGGACCAGAACCAGCTCTTCGCCCGCATGGTCCGCCGACAGGAGGTCTGAGATGCCGGTCCCGGTTCACCAGGGAAACGCCGAAGCGCAGAGCGAGGGGCTGCTCGCCGTCCCCGGCGGGGACGAGCGGCTGATAGCCGTGCTGGCGGCCGCCGCGCCCTTCCACGAACGGGTGGCGGGCGAGTTCTTCGTCCCGGTCGTGGGGCGCGGCCTGCGCCAGGCGTCCGAGCGCACCCAGCGCTGGCTCAGGGCGGCCGTGGGCGACGACGAGGACGCGAAGCGGGCGGTGCTCCACCACCGCAGGCGCTCGGGCCGTGACCTGGGCGCCGGGCTCGTCGACGTCCGGGTGGCCGATCCGCGCAGGCTGCCGGACTGGGCGTACGCCCTGGTGGACTTCCTGCTCGCGCAGCCGCCCACGGCCGCGTCCGACCCGGCGACCGGGCGACCCGGCGCCCCGTTCGTGGCGTTCCGGCGGGCGGTGAACCGGCTCGTCGACATCAACGACGGGACGGTGCGCGGCGTGCCGGTGACCGCCGAGGCGTGCGAGGACATCGCGGGCCAGCTCGTCGAGCGCCTGACGCAGGTGTGCTTCGCGGGGTTCGCGTTCGAGGCCCAGCTCGCCGGCACCGCGGGCGACGTGACCGCCTGGCTGCAGAGCCCCGGCCTGGACGTCAGCCAGTCGGGCTGGCTCGACCGGCTGGAGACGCTGCCGGGGCTCGCCTACGTGATGGGCATGACGTGCCTGCAGTGGCGGCGCGTGGTCCACGAGCTGTTCGACCGGCTCGGCGCCGACCTGCCGGACCTGCGCAGGACGCTGTGGAGCTGGGCCTCCCCCGGCCCCGTCACCGGGTACTCCGGCGACTCGGGCGACCCGCACAACCACGGCAGGGTGGTCACCCTGCTCACCTTCGCCTCGGGCGAGCGCGTGGTCTACAAGCCGAAGGACCTGCGCTCGGTGGCCGGGGTGATGGACGTGTGCGCCCTGCTCAACAACCACGGGCTGGCGCTCCCCCTGCACACCCGCGAGGTCGTGCTGCGCGACGGCTACGGCTGGGAGGAGTACGTCACCGCCGAGCCGGGGACCGACGAGGCCAGCGTCCGCCGCTACTACACGCGCCTGGGCATGTTCGCCAGACTCGCCCAGTTCCTGGAGTGCCGCGACCTGTGGGCGGACAACCTGGTCGCGATGGGCGACACACCGGTCTTCATCGACCTGGAGAACGTCCTGCAGGCCCGCATCAGCAAGCCGACCCTCATCGGCGAGCGGATCCAGTCCCTGTGGGGGAGGGTCGAGGACACGGTGGCCAAGACCGCCGTCGTCACCTTCCCCCGAGTGATCGCGGGCGGTGTCCAGGCGCAGGACATCGGCTGCCTGGCCGCGCTCCAGGAACAGGTCGCGCAGAACTCCCAGGGGTTTCCGTTCGGCTGGGAGGCGCCGCCGTACCGGCCCACGTGGGGCGCGGGCGAGCTGGCCGACCCCCGCCACTACGCCGACGAGGTGGCCGAGGGCTACCGGCAGATGCAGGACTGCCTGGCCCGCAACCAGGAGCTGCTGGCCGACCCGCGCGGGCCGCTGGCCCTGCTCAGGGACGCGCCGGTCCGCTACATCTGGCGCAGCACCTGGGACTGCGTCGACCTGCTCCGCACGAGCGTCGGCCCGGGCGCGCTGATCGACGGCGTGGCCAGGGAGATCTGCCTGGCCCACGTGTTCCGCAGCGCCCTGGGGACGCTCCGGGTGGACCCCGGGCGTACCGACATCCTGGAGATCATCGAGCAGGAGATGGACGCGTTCCGCCGGATGGACGTCCCGCTCTTCACCGCCAGGCCGAACTCTGACTCGGTGTTCACGCCCGACGGCGTCGAGATCCCCGGGCACTTCGCGGGTACGGCCTGGCAGCGCCTCCAGGACCGGGTCGCCGACCTCGCGGGGTTCCCGCTGGCGGAGCACCTCGCGGTCCTGGAGACCTGCCTCGACATCACCGGCGCGGGCGAACTGCCCACCTCGTTCCCCAGTGCCGGGCGACGGCCCCGGACGGTACGTGAGATCGGCCTGCACGCCTACGACCTGTCTGGCCGGCGGGAGGAGCCGCCGGCCGAGGTGCTGCTCGCCCGCGCGGGCGAGGTGGCCGACGAGGTGCTCGCCGCCGCCGTGCCGCTCGGCGAGGACCGGTCGGCCTGGATGGGCGTGGTCTCCTACCCCGCGCACGGTCTCGACCAGATCGAACCCCTCCACGGTGACCTGCTGACCGGTACGGCGGGCCTGGCCGTCTTCCTCGCCGAGTTGTACGCCAACACCGGCGCCCCCGGCCACTGGACGGCCGCGCAGGAGGCGCTGGACGCCTCGGTCGAGTTCGTGACGCTGGCCCCCCAGTCGGGCTTCTACCGCAGGATGTGCGGGGCGATGGCCCCCGTCGGGGCCTTCGTCGGCATCGGCTCCGCCATCTACGCGCTGAGCCGCTGCGGCGGCGCGCTGGCCGACCCCCGGCTGGTGGAGCGGGCGGCCGGGTTGGTGCCGCTGGCGGAGAGCGAGCTGGCCAAGCCGACCTCGGCCGAGCCCGTGCTCGGCCGGGCGGGACTGTTGCTGGCCCTGCACAAACTGCGCGAAGCCTCCCCCGTGGCGGTTCCCGCGGCCGACGCGCTCGCCGCGCGGCTCCATGCGGAGCTGCTGGCCGAGCTCGCCTCGGGCGCCGCGTCCCGGCCGCCGTACCCGCCGGGGGTGCCCGCCCTCGACGGGCTGCCCACCGGCGTGGACGGGCTGGTGTGGGCGCTGGCCGCCAGCGCCGCCGCGCTCGGGGAGACCGGCGCGGCGCTCGCCCCGCTGCTGGCGCACCGCTTCGGTCTCGGCACGCCTGGCTCGCTGCTCGCCGCGGTCGCCACGGCCCACACCCTCACCGGGGAGGTCCCCGACGCGCTCCGGGAGCGGGTGGCCAGGCACTGCGCGCCCGCCTCGGGACGCGCCTGCGTACGGCTCGTGGTGGACGCCGAGGTCGCGATCCACACCGCCCGCCTGACCGGCGATCCGGCGACGGCGCGGTCCGCCAGGGAGCTGACCGCCGAGCTGCTGAACCGCCGGAGTCACACCGGCCGCTGGTTCGCCGACCGGCGGCGCGCCGATCGGCTCACCCTGTCCGCCGTCAACGGGCTGGCCGCCGCGGGCCTCACCCTCCTCCGGCTGGCCGACGACCAGGTCGCCTCGCTCCGACTCGTGCACTGAAAGGAACCTCATGGACGCCCGGCCAGCATTCCGCCGCCACTTCCGCGTGGAGACCATCGACGGAGAAGGGGTCTTCCTGATCTCCGAGCGCGACCTGCACCTGCTCACCGGCCGATCGATCGAGGCGGTGGCGGGTCTGCTCGACGGCAAGCACACCGTTTCCGACATCCTCACCGCGGTGGACCCCGACATCCCGCCCGAGCACGTCTACTACGTGCTCCACCAGCTCAGGACGCGCGACCTGCTGGTCGACGTCACCGAGGACCTGGAGCGGGGCACGGCCGCCTACTGGGAGATGGCGGGTCAGCAGGCCGAGGCGGCGGTCGCGGGCGTACGGAACGGGCGGGCCGAGGTCCTCACGGTGGGCCAGGTACCGGGCGAGGAGTTGCGACGGCTGCTCGCCGCCGAGGGAGTGGCGGTCACCGGCCCCGGGCCAGGGGTGCTGACCGTGGTGCTGACCGACGACTACCTCCACGGGGAACTCGCCGAGATCAACAGGCGTCACCTGGCGGAGGGACGGCCGTGGCTGCTGGCCCGCCCCACGGGCCCCGTCCTGTGGCTGGGGCCCGTCTTCCAGCCGGGCGAGAGCGGCTGCTGGCGCTGCCTGACGCAGCGGCTGGAAGGGCACCGGCAGTCGGTGAACTACCTGGAGAACCGGCTGCGCAGCGCGCGTCCGCTGACCCTGCCCACCGCCGACCTGCCGCTGACGCGTGACGCGGGGACGCGCCTGGTCGCGGCCGAGGTGGTGAAGTGGCTGGCGGGGGCCAGGAGCGAACAGCAGCGCGACGTGATCACCTTCGACACCCAGCGGCTCGGCACCACCCGCCACCCGCTGCGCCGCAGGCCGCAGTGCCCCGAGTGCGGCGACCCGGGGCTGATGGCCGCGGCCGCCGGGCGGCCGGTCGACCTGCGCTCCCGGCCGAAGACCTTCACGGCCGACGGCGGCCACCGCTCCCGGCACCCCGAGGACACCGTCGAGCAGTACGGCCACCTCGTCAGCCCGGTCACCGGCGTCGTCAAGGAGCTCACCAGGCTGGACACCGGAACGCCCTTCGTCAAGACGTACGTGGCGGGGCACAACTTCTCCCGGCAGATCCGCGACCTGCGCGGGCTCCGCAGCGGCCTGCGCAGCCAGAGCGCCGGCAAGGGCACGACCGACCTGCAGGCGAAGGTCAGCGCCATGTGCGAGGCGATGGAACGCTACTCGGGCATCTTCCAGGGGGACGAGGCCAGGCGCGAGGCCAGCTTCCGGGAGCTGGGCGCGGACGCGGTCCACCCGAACGCGTGCTCGCTCTACAGCCAGGCGCAGTACCGCACCCGGCGGGAACTGGGCGCGACCTCCAGCTACGACTACGTCAACGATCCCCTCGACGAGGACGCCGTGCTGGAGTGGACGCCCGTGTGGTCGCTGACCGAGCGGCGGCACAAGTACCTGCCCACCGGCTACCTGTACTACTACCACCGCGACCTCTCCCCCGCCGGACCGGTCTACGCCTGGGCCGACTCCAACGGCAACGCCGCGGGATCCTCGTTGGAGGACGCCGTGGTCCAGGGCTTCATGGAACTCGTCGAGCGGGACGCGGTGGGCCTGTGGTGGTACAACCGGGTCACCCGTCCCGCCTTCGACCTCGGCAGCTTCGCCGACCCGTGGATGACCGAGTTCCAGGAGGTCTACGCGGGGCTCGGCCGCGAGCTGCACGTGCTCGACCTCACCACCGACCTGGGCGTCCCGGTGGCCGCCGCGATCAGCCGCCGCGTCGAGGGGCCGAGCGAGGACATCCTCATGGCCTTCGGCGCCCACTTCGACGTGCGGATCGCCGTCCAGCGGGCGCTGGCCGAGATGAACCAGTTCATCCCGGCGGTCATCGACGTCGGACCGGACGGCGCCACCCAGTACCGGTTCCACGAGAGCGACCAGCTCAACTGGTGGAAGCACGCGCGCATGGCGGCACACCCCTACCTGATGCCCGGCGGATCGCCCGTGCTCGCGTCGGCGTACGCCAGACCCGCCACCGGGGACCTGCTCGACGACGTCGCCGCGGCCCGCGCCCTGGTCGAGGAGCGCGGCATGGAGATGCTGGTCCTGGACCAGACCCGGCCCGACATCGGCCTGCCCGTGGTCAAGGTCATCGTGCCGGGGCTCCGCCACTTCTGGCGGCGGCTGGCACCCGGCCGCCTCTACGACGTGCCCGTCCAGCTCGGCTGGCTGTCCGAGCCCACCCCGGAGGAGCGGATGAACCCCATCACGATGTTCCTATGAACCCCCCAACGCGCCTGATCGGCCTGCGTGAGGACGCCGTTCTGGCGTGGGCGGACGGTGTGCTGACCATCACGCACCCCTTCGGCACGGTCACCGCCCGCGGCCTGACCCCGGGCATCGCCGCGCTGCTCCAGGAGCTTCCCGGCACGCTGGCCGACGAGGACGAGCTGGCGGAGCGGCTGCTGGCGGCGGGCGGGACGAGCCAGGAGGTCGCCCTTTTCTATCTGGCGCTGTCCCGGCTGCGCCCGGTCCTGGTCCATGCGCTGGAGCCGCTGCTGCGGGTGGTCCCGATCGCCCGCGACGCGGTGTTCGAGCCGCCCGCGCTGTCCGCCGACGACACCGTGCGGCTGTCCCGGTTCGCGCTGGTGCGCAGGTCGGGCGAGGGACTGATCCTGGAGTCCCCGCTGTCGCGGCACCGGGTCACGCTGACCGAGGAGGCCATGCCGCTGATCGCGGCGCTCGGCCGTGGGGTCCTGGTGAAGGAGGCGCCCGAGGCGCTCGGTCACCTGGTCGCGGCCGGTCTGGCGGGCGCGGACGAGGCCGAGGAGGAGCATCCCGCGCTCCGCGCCTGGGAGTTCCACGACCTGCTCTTCCACAGCAGGACCCGGGTGGGGCGGCACGACCAGCCGTTCGGCGCGACCTTCCGGTTCCTCGCGGAGGAGCCGCCCGAGCCGGTGGCCAAGCCGCTGCCCGAGGGCCCGGCGGTGGAGCTGTTCCGGCCCTCGCTGGACGCGGCCGCCGCGGCCGATCCCCCGTTCACCACGGTGCTGGAGTCGCGCCGGTCGGTGCGCGCGTACGCGGACGAGCCGCTCACGGTCCGGCGGCTCGGCGAGTTCCTCTACCGGGTGGCCCGGGTCAGGGGCGTCTTCGGGCCGGCGCCCGGCATGCCGTACGAGGCCAGCAGCCGTCCCTACCCCGGCGGCGGGGCCGCCTACGAGCTGGAGCTGTACCTGACCGTCGGCAGATGTGACGGGCTGGATAGCGGCGTCTACTACTACGACCCGTTCGGTCACCGGCTCATCAGGCTGCCCGCCAGGGACCAGGACGCGCGGGCGATGCTGGCCACCGCGAGCGTGTCGACGGGCGGGACCGCCCAGCCCGAGGTGCTCATCACCATGACCTCGCGCTTCCGGCGGATGTCGTGGAAGTACTCCGGCCTGGCGTACGCCGCCACGCTGAAGAACGTCGGCGTGCTCTACCAGACCCTCTACCTGGTGGCCACCGCGATGGGGATGGCGCCCTGCGGCCTCGGCAGCGGCGACGCCGACCTGGCGGCCCGGACCTTCGGGCTCGACTGGGCCACGGAGTCCTCGGTCGGGGACTTCCTCATCGGCGGCGCCCCTCGTGTGCCCGGTTCGTGATGTCCGTCATGGGTGACAGGTGTCGTCTGCATCTGCCCGCCCCTGCCGGTATTCGGGATCGTTGCAGGTGAGAGACCCCGCTAACGGAGAGAACGGGAGTTGTCGATGGCCGAGAGCATCTACATTCTCGGAGATGAGGATCGTAAGAAGTTCGCCCGACTGATCGCGGCGGCGTGGGGCGACGGTGAGCTCCGGGAGCGCTACGAGACCGACCCCAGAACCGTGCTCAGCCAGTACGGCATCGTCTACCCCGACGGCGTGCCCACTCCGCCGCTGCCCGCCAAACCCGACGGCGAGTTCGACATCGCCAACCTGGAGTCCGCGGCCGGTTACAGCGTCAGCTCGGTCAGCTGCGTCACCATTCCCACCGCTGCCACCTACTACATCGACCCCGGGGAGACCACGGGATGAGCGAGACGGTGATCGAGGTCGCGGGCCTCCGCAAGCGATACGGGGACTTCACCGCCGTGGACGGCATCTCCTTCGACGTCCGCAAGGGCGAGGTGTTCGCCCTGCTCGGCACCAACGGAGCCGGCAAGACCACCACGATCGAGATCCTGGAGGGCTACCTCAAGGCCACCGAGGGCACGGCCAGGGTGTTCGGCCACGACCCCGCCGACCGCGGCCCGCTGCGGTCCAGGATCGGCCTGGTGCTCCAGGAGTCCGGCCTGTTCGGCGACCTGTCTGCGGCCGAGACGGTGGCGGCCTGGCGCAGGTTCACCTCCAACGCCAGGCCCGTGGCCGAGGCCCTGGACCTGGTGGGGCTCACCGGTCAGGCGGGGACCCGGGTCAAGCGGATGTCCGGCGGGGAGCGGCGCAAGCTCGACATCGCGCTGGCCACGCTCGGCCACCCCGAGCTGCTCTTCCTCGACGAGCCGACCACGGGTCTCGACCCCGAGGCCAGGCGCCGGGTCCGTGACCTGGTCAGGGATCTGGCGGGCCGGGGGATGACCGTGCTGCTCACCACGCACTACCTGGAGGAGGCCCAGGAGCTGGCCGCCCGGGTGGCCATCATGGACAAGGGCAGGATCGTGGTGCACGGCACGATGGCCGAGGTGCTCGGGCAGGGCTCGGGGCGGGTCGCCTTCGAGCTGCCCGACGGCGTGGTTCCCGAAGGACTGCCGGTGGGCGAGTCGGGCACGCTGACCGTGACGGGCCGGCGGTGCGTGATCGTCACGGCGGAGCCCGAGTCGGTCGCGCACGCCGTACTGGGCTGGGCGCAGAGCCGGGGCGTGCGGATCAGCGGCCTCGACGTCCGCCAGGCCACGCTCGAAGAGATCTTCCTGGACGTCGCCGAGACGAGCGGGCAGGAGGTCAGGACGTGACCGCCTACACGCTCGCGCACTACCGGCTGACCCTGACCCTCTTCTGGCGCACGCCCGTGTCGGTCGGCGTCGCCCTGGGCTTCCCCATCCTGTTCTCCTGGCTGCTCCCGATGATGGTCCCGGGCGGGGTCAAAGGCGGGGCGCCCGTCGAGGTCGCCATCGTCACCGGCGTCATCGTGATGGGGATCGCCTTCCTGGGGTTCATGACGCTGGTGGAGTCCTTCGTCATCAAGCGGCAGCTGCTGATACTCAAGCGGCTGCGCGGGACGGAGCTCCCCGATCTGGCCGTCTTCGGCGGGGAGATCCTGACCGTGGTGTCGGCCGGCCTGCTCCAGCTCGCGGGCATCGTCGCCGTGGCGAAGATCGTGCACGGTGTCGACCTGCCGGCCAACCCCGTGCTGCTGGTGGTCACCGTGGTCCTGGCGCTCGCGGTGTTCGCCGCGATGGCCATCGCGGTGAGCGGCAGGATTCCCGCGCAGGGCTCCACCGTGGTGGTGAGCCTGCCGTTCCTGGTGCTCACTCTCGGCCTGTCGGGGTTCGCGTACCCGGTCTCGGCGTTTCCCGACTGGCTGCGGACCGCCTCCTCCTTCCTGCCGTTCGGGCGGGTGGCCGAGGGGATCACCACCGCCTACCTCGGGCGGGACTACGTCGGCTACGCGGGCTCGGCCGTACCTCCCGAGGTCGGGTTCCTGGAGGGGTTCCAGGTGATGGCGCCGGGGTGGCTGGTCCTGGCCGCCTGGCTTGTCCTGTCGTTACTCGCGGCGAAGAGGTGGTTCAGGTGGGAGCCCCGGAGAGGCTGACGGGCGTGGGGCCGGGCACCGTACGGCTCGCGCGCGCCGGAGCCGCGGTCTTCTCGGTGGGCATGGCGGCCTTCGCCGCCGTCCCCCTCATGGAGGCACTCGGCGGATTCCCCGTGCTCAGGGCCGCCGCCGCGGTGCTCCTCATCACCGGCCTCACCGGCTGCTACCTGTGGCTCGGCGTGCGGGCCGTGCTCGACCGGAGCTCCCGGCGGGACCTGGTGGTGCTGGCGGTGATGGCGGCGCTGGCCGTGGCCGTGCCGTTCGCCGCGGGGCCCTCCTGGCTGGGTCTCGGGTTCATGCTCCCGTTCGCGTTCGCGGTCACCCTGCGGGGCTGGCGGGCGGCGGCGGGCTTCTTCGCCGCGCTCGCCGTCAACGTCGCCCTGTCGGCCTCCCAGGAGCTGAGCTGGGTGCTCTTCGGCGGCCTGCAGAGCATGCTCACGGCGGGCGCGCTCGCGGGCCTGACCATCTTCGCGACGCTGCTGAGCGAACTCCAGCGCACCCGCGAGGAGCTGGCCAGGCTCGCCATCACCGAGGAGCGGCTGCGGTTCGCCCGCGAGCTGCACGACGTGCTCGGGCACAACCTCTCGGTCATCGCGATGCGGACGGAACTGTCCACGCGGATCCCCGCGGAGCAGATCGCCCGGCTGCACGGTGAGCTGGCGGAGATCCACGACATCGCCAGGCGCTCCCTCCACGACGTACGGGCGGTGGTCAAGGGCTACCGCGAGATGTCGCTGGAGCGGGAGCTGAGCGGGGTGCGCCGGGTGCTGGAGACCGCGGGCGTCAGGTGTGACTTCGCCGAGCTGCCGGCCGCGCTGCCCGCCGAGGTCCGCGTGGCGCTGGCCTGGGCGGTACGCGAGGCGGCCACCAACCTGCTACGGCACAGCAACGCCACCGTCTGCCTGCTCGGCGTCGAGACGGACGGCGACCGGATCAGGGTCACCGTGGCCAACGACGGCGTACGTCCTTCGGAAGGCGACGCCAGGACCGACGGTGTCGGCGGCAGCGGCCTGGCCGGACTCGACGAACGGCTCGCCCAGGTCGGCGGGAGCAGCGAACGGTACACCGAAGACGGCTGGTTCACGCTGTCGCTGGACGTTCCCGGCCGCCCCATGGCGGCCGCACTCACCTCTGCCACAGGAGACCGGAAATGATCAAAGTTCTTATCGCGGAGGACCACGATCTCATCAGGGGCGCGCTCATCGCCCTGCTGTCGGAGGAGCGGGACATCCGCGTGATCGAGGAGGTGTCCAGGGGCGATGAGATCCTGCCCGCCGTCGTCGGCTGCAAGCCCGACGTGGCCCTCCTCGACATCGGGCTGCCGGGCATCGACGGCCTGGCGGCCGCGGGCCTGATCAAGGAGCTGGAGCAGCCGCCGCCGGTGCTCATCCTCACCAGCGTCGGCTCACCCGGCAACTTCGACCGGGCCATGGCCGCGGGGGTGCGCGGCTTCCTGGTCAAGGACGCGCCCGCCCACCGGCTCACCGACGCCATCCGCGCCGTGGCCAGGGGGGAACGCTACATCGACCTGGACCTGGCGGCCGACGGTGGCGAGCCGGAGGTCAACACCAACCCGCTGACCGCGCGGGAGATCAGCGTCCTGTCGGCCCTCGCGGCCGGCGAGCGCGGCAGCGACCTGCGGGGCAGCCTGGGGCTGTCCGCCCACACAATCAGGAACTACCTCGCCGCCGCCCGCCTGAAGACCGGCGCCCGTAGCGACGAGGAAGCGGTCCGCATCGCGCGGGCCAACGGCTGGTTACAGGAGTAGGCAGATCGCCGCCAGCGGTTGATCGGGGCTCCGGAAAGCGTCACGATCAGTACGAAAACATGACGCCTCGGACATGTGTGGAGACCACCCGTGGCTCAGGAGACCGAAGCGCAGGTCAAGTGGCTGTCCACAGGCGTCGTCGCGGTGACGGGGGCCCTGTGGGCACTCACCCCCCTCGCGTTCCTGC
This sequence comes from Acrocarpospora catenulata, assembly GCF_018476525.1. Lineage (GTDB taxonomy): Bacteria > Actinomycetota > Actinomycetes > Streptosporangiales > Streptosporangiaceae > Acrocarpospora > Acrocarpospora catenulata. The sequence continues at coordinate 268,667 of NZ_JAHCST010000005.1, read as the reverse complement.
TCATCGGCGACGTGGTCCGGGCCCTGCTGTCGAGCGTGGTTCTGGGCGGGTTGCTGGTGGTGTACACGCGGGTCGTCACCGGGCACATCGCGGGAACGGGCCCAGGGCCGCACCGGGTGCGGACCTTCGCCCTGTTCGCGGTGGCCGTCTACGGGGCCTTTCCCTTCCTCGGCCCGGTCTGGGTCTACACGCCGCTCATCGTCGCCACCGCGGGCCTGCTCCTGCTGCCGTTCAGGTACGCCGTCGGCGTCCTCCTCGTGGTGGCCGTCGCCGAGTTCCCGCTCACGCTGACCCTGGACGGGGCCAAGCCCTTGGACGCGCTGCAGGACGGCGCCGGAGTGCTCGTCTCCTCCGTGGTCGCCGCGGGGATCGTGCACTACGCCAGGTTCGTACGGGAGCTGCGTGAACTGCGGGCGGTGCTGGCGGAGATGGCCGTGGACCAGGACCGGGTCCGCATGGCGGGAGAACTCCACGACCTGCTCGGCCAGACCCTGGCGTCGATCACGCTCAAGACCGAGGTGGCCCTGGCCATGGTGGACCTGGACAGGAAGCGGGCCATCGGTGAGGTCGAGGCCACGATCGCGATCGCCCGCGCGGCGCGCCAGGAGGTCGGTGACGTCGTGGCGGCCAGGCGCTCGCTCGCCGTCGGCGCCGAGCTGTCGGCGGCCGTCGCGCTGATCGAACTGACCGGCGCGTGCTGCGACCTGCGCCTGGGGATCAGCGAGATCGACGAGGAGACGGGCGATACGCTCGGCTGGGTCGTGCGCGAGGCGGCCACGAACATCGTCAGGCACAGCGACGCCCGGCACTGCCTGATCGAGTTGGACCGCGTCGACGGGCGGATCCACCTACTGGTGCGGAACGACGGCGCCCGCCGCGAATCGGGCAAGGGGCACGGATCTGGACTCGCCGGGCTCAGACAGCGGGTGGACAGGCTGGGCGGGTCCCTGCACGCGGGTAGCACAGGCGGTGACGGGTTCGAAGTGCGGGTGTGGCTGCCCGCCGTACACGACCAGGAGAGAGTGATCACCATTGATTCGTGTTCTGCTGGCTGAGGACCACGGCGTGGTCAGGGGCGCGCTCACCGTCCTGCTGAACCTGACGGGCGACATCGAAGTGGTGGCCGAGGCGGATCGGGGGGACAGGGTCGTCGCCCACGCGCTCGCCGCTTCGCCCGACGTGGCCGTCCTCGACATCGAGATGCCGGGCGTGGACGGAATCGAGGCCACCTGCCGTCTGCGGCGGGCCGTGCCGACCTGCCGCGTGCTCATCCTCACCGCGCTCGCCCAGACCACGCTGCTCAAGCGGGCGATGGAGGCGGGCGCGAGCGGCTTCCTGCTGAAGGACTCCCCCACCGAGCGGCTGGCCGAGAGCATCCGCAGGATCGCCCAGGGCGAGCGGGTGATCGACGCGTCCCTGGCCGTGGCGGCGATGAACGCGACGGCCAGTCTGCTCACCGACCGGGAGGCGGCCGTGCTGAGCCTGGTCGGCCTGGGGGCCACGACCGGGGAGATCGCCGCTGAACTGCACCTGTCGGCGGCGACCGTCCGCAACTACGTCTCCAGCATCATCACCAAGACCGGGGCCCGTAACCGGACGGACGCCGTGCGCATCGCCGTGGACTACGGGTGGATCGAACGGCCGCGCCCCAACTGCGTCACCCCGGGCCTTCGACGCTGAATTCCCTCCCCGTACCGTTTCGAGTTGTGGATCTGCTCATACGCAACGCCGCCCTCCGGGGCCGTCCCGGCCGCTGGATGATCGCCGCCGAGGACGGGCTGATCTCCGCCGTCACTCCCGAGGATCGGGACGCGCCCACCGCCGCCACCGTCCTGGACGCCGACGGCCACCTGGTCACCGAGCCGTTCACCGACGGCCACCTGCACCTCTGCAAGGTCCACACCCTCGACCTGGCGGGGCCGTCCGCGCTGGCCGACTACACCGGCGGCTCGATGGGCGCGGCCATGACCGCGATCGAGAGTGCCGCCGCAGTCAAGGCCGACCAGTCGGCCGCCGCGGTCCGCGCGCGGGCCCGCGCCGCCCTGACCGAGTCGGTACGGCACGGCGTCCGCCGCGTCCAGGCGTTCGCCGACGTGGACCCCACGGCCGGGCTCACCGGGGTGACGGCGCTCCTCGAACTGAAGGAGGAGTTCCGTTCCCTGGTCGACATCCAGGTGGTCGCCTTCCCCCAGGACGGCCTGCTCCGCTCCCCCGGCGCCGAGGAACTGGTCGAGGAGGCGATCCGCGTGGGCGCGGACGTCGTCGGCGGCATCCCGTGGATCGAGTGGACCGACGCCGACGCCGCCGAGCACGTCCGCCGCATGGTCGCCCTCGCCCACCGGTACGGCAAACGCGTCGCCATGCTGGTCGACGACGCGGGCGACCCCTCCCTGCGTACCACGGAGATGCTGGCCACCGCCCTCCTGGAACACGGCATGTACGGCCGCGGCACCGCCCAGCACGCCCGTGCCATGTCGCTCTACCCGCAGCCCTACCTGCGCCGCCTGATCGGGCTGTGCCGCGCGGCGGGCCTGGGCTTCGTCAGCGACCCGCACACCGGCCCGCTCCACCTGCCGGTCTTCACCCTCGCCGACGCGGGCATCCCCGTGGCCCTCGGCCAGGACGACATCGAGGACGCCTACTATCCCTTCGGCCGCCACAACATGCTGGAGGTCGCCTTCCTCGCCGCCCACCTGCTCGACGCCCGCACCGACCCCGAGCTCGACCGGCTCTACGACATGATCACTGTGACCGCCGCCCGCGTCCTGGGCGTCCCGGCGCCGGAAACAGTCCCCGGCGCTCCCGCCGACCTGGTCGTGCTCCAGGGGCGTACCATCAGGCAGGCCCTGACCGCCCACGCGCCGCCGAGCCACGTGGTGATCGGGGGTAGGGTGGCCGCCTCGACCACCACCCGGACCGAATTCCACTGACCGCGAGGGAGCCCAGTGGACGATGCGTTCGCCGAACTCGCCGAGCGGCATCGGCATGAGTTGCGGGTGCACTGTTACCGGATGCTGGGGTCGTTCGGTGACGCCGAGGATCTGGTGCAGGAGACGTTCTTGCGGGCCTGGCGAGGGCGGGCGGGGTTCGCCGGGCGGTCGACGTTTCGGGCCTGGTTGTATCGGATCGCCACGAATGTGTGCCTGGATGCGCTGGCTCGTCGCGAGGTGACGACGGCGGCGTACGGGACGGCGGGGTCGCCGATGGTGGAGGTGCCGTGGCTGGAGCCGTATCCGGATGAGTTGCTGGATCTGGCGGCGCCGGACGAGGGCGGGCCCGATGCGGTGGTGATCACGCGGGAGACCATCGAGCTGGCGTTTCTGGCGGCGATCCAGCATCTGCCGCCACGGCAACGGGCCGTGCTCATCCTGCGGGACGTGGTCGGCTGGCCGGTGCCGGAGATCTGCGAGGCGCTGGAAGCGCGTGAGGCCTCGGTCAAGAGCGCGCTCCAGCGGGCCAGGGCGACGTTGCGGGAACGGCTGCCGCGGCGGCGTGAGGAGTGGGCGGCGACCGCCGCTCCCAGTGCGGAGGAACGCGCCCTGCTCCAGCGCTATGTCACCGCCTCCCGGCAGGCCGACCTGAGGGCCCTGGCGGAACTGCTGCGCGAGGATGCCCGGCAGACCATGCCCCCACTCAACCTGGTGTACGAGGGGCGCGCGGCGATCCTGGACATGTGGCGGCCGTTCCTGGAAGGGGACCGGAGCTGGGACGAGTGGCGTTCGGTTCCGTTGGCGGTGAACCGGCAGCCCGCCGCGGCCACCTACGCCCGGCGGCCCGGCGAGACCGCCGTCACCGCGATCAACATCGACGTGCTGCGGATCGAGGACGGCCTGATCGCGGAGATCACCACGTTCGGTCCCGAACTCCTGTCCGTCATCGGCCTGGGCGCACCGCCCGCCGTAGTGTGACAGAGGTCACATCGATTCACCGATTCCGTTCGCGGGCCGTCCCGGTCATACGGGCGACATCAGCGGAACGGAAGCGGGAGAGCACCATGGCGGAGATCGAGAACACCCAGGCCGCGCAGCCGGACGAGCAGGTCCTGGCGCTGGACCGGCTGGCCGGCACGTGGCGGGTGAGCGGCGGCGCGAAGGGCACGGTCACCTACCGGTGGCTGGCGGGCGGATTCTTCCTCATCCAGGACATCGCGCTGGAGCACGACGGGCGGAAGATCACCGGCATCGAGGTCATCGGCCGGGAGAGGCCCTTCATGTCGGACAAGTCCAGCGAGGACATCAAGTCCCGCGTGTACGACAGCGAAGGCAACACCCTCGACTACGTCTACGAACTCGATGGCGACACCCTGACCATCTGGGGCCTGGAGAAGGGCTCCCCGGCGTATTACCGGGGCACCTTCGACGCCGACGGCGACACCGTCAGGGGCGGCTGGGTCTTCCCCGGTGGTGGCTATCAGACCGTCATGACCAGAATCGGCTGACCCGAATTCCGGTGAGTACGGGGTTACTCATGCGCGGAGGCCCCCTCCGGGCGCACTGTGTTGTCGGAGGCGTACCGACAGGCAGGAGGAGAGCCGATGACCATCGGCGAGCGGTACACGTTCGACCCCGTCCGGCTGGCGCTGCGGGCGGGCGAGGAGCCCGAGGAGGGGGCCGCGGAGGCCGAGGCGGCGCCGGTGTGGCAGCTGACGGATCTGAAGCTGGACGACTTCCTGGCCGGGGCGGGCGAGCTCAGCCAGGAGGAGCGGCTGGCGCTGGTGGAGCAGGCGCTGGTGGTGCTGGAGGGCAACTACGCGCACCTGCCGCTGAAGATCGCCATGCACGGGGTCAACCCGTTGCAGCGGCTACGGCTGCTCCAGGCCCGGGTGCTCCGGCAGATGACCGGCACGCCGGACCCGGAGTGGGAGTTCCACTCCGAGCTGCTGTCGATCTTCCACTCGGTCCGGGACCTGCACACGCTCTACCTGCTGCCGCGCCCGTTCGCGGACACGGCGGCGGTGCTGCCGTTCCGGATCGAGGAGGCCGCCGAGGCGGACGGGCGGTCCCGGTATCTGGTGGCCGGGGTGGACAACCCGGCGCTGCTGCCGCAGGACCTGGCGGCGGTGTTCGTCAAGGGCGTGACGGTCACGCACTGGAACGGCGTGCCGATCGGCCGCGCGGTGGACCGGCAGGGGGCCCGGTTCTCCGGGGGCAACGCGGCCGCCCGGCACAGCAGGGCGCTGGCCTCGATGACCAGCCGCTCGCTGGTGGTGCACCTGCCGCCGGACGAGGAGTGGGTGCAGATCGGCTTCCTGGACCTGACGGGCAAGCCGCAGGAACTGCGCATGCCGTGGCTGGTGCTGCGCAGGACGGTCCCGGCGGCGCCGGGCGGGAACGGGGTCACCGCGGCGACCCGCGGGGTGGACCTGGAGGGCCTGGAGATCGCCAACATCCGGCGCACCCTGCTGCCCCCCGAGCAGGCTGCGGCCGTGTCGGCGTCGGCGTACACGGCGACCGGCAGTTTCCTGTGGCGCCGGGTGACCACGTCCACCGGCACGTACGGCCACATCCGCATCCGCGATTTCGACCTGGGCGAGTTCCAGACCAACGACGAGTTCGAGGCGGCGCTGTTCAAGTTCCAGTCCGACTTCGTGACGATCGCCACCAGCCTGCCGGAGGACGGGCTGATCCTCGACATTCGCGGCAACCCGGGTGGGGTGATCCTGGCCGGGGAGACGCTGCTCCAGTTCCTCACCCCGGGCCGCATCCAGCCGGAGCCCGCGCAGCTGCTCAACACGCCGCTCAACCTGCGGCTCGGCCGCCAGGCGCCCGGCGTCTTCGGGGCGTGGGCGCCGTCGATGGAGCAGGCGGTGGAGACCGGGGCGGTCTACTCGGACGCGTTTCCGCTCACCCCGGTCGAGCTGGCCAACGCCTACGGGCAGTACTACCACGGCCCGGTGGTGCTGATCACCGACGCCCGGTGCTACTCCACCGCGGACATCTTCGCGGCGGGCTTCGCCGACCACGGCATCGGCACGATCATCGGGGTGGACGGCAACACCGGCGCCGGGGGCGGCAACGTGCTGCACCACGCCTGGTTGCGGAGTGCCCTGGAGGACGATCAGGGCACTCCTTACCAGGAGCTGCCGAAGGGGGCCGACATGACGGTGGCCATCCGGCGGCTGCTCCGGGTCGGCGGCTCGGCCGGGGTGCCGCTGGAGGACCTCGGCGTGACGCCCGCCGTGCTGCACCGGATGACCCCGGCCGACGTGCTGCAGGGCAACCCCGACCTGATGGAGCTGGCCGGGCGGGAGCTGGCCGCGCTGCCGAAGCGGCGGCTGCGGGTCTCGGCCGTGCCGGGCGACGACGTGCTCAACGTGACGCTGGACACGGTGGGTCTGGACCGGGTCGACCTCTGGCTGGACGGGCGCCCCCGCGGCTCGTTCGACATCGGCGCCGACCCGGCCCCCACGGTGGTGGTGCCCGGCGTGGTGAGCGCCGGGGTCATCCGGGCCGAGGGTTACCAGGAGGGCGCGCCGGCCGCGGTGGCCACCGTTTTCCTCTGAACCCGGTGCCCCCGCTGGCCCCATCCCGGGCTGCGCTGTCCCCGGGGCACCCGGCGTACCCGCTTGTCCAGCCAGGTGGGCCCGCTGGAGGTCACGGTGACCGGGGCGCCCAGTTCGTCGGCCACGAAGGCCGGCCACGGGCCCGGCACCGGTTCCAGGACCGGCCGGGCCGTGGCCAGCCGCTCGGCCAGCGCGGCCTGGTTGGCCAGGTCGCCGGGCGTGAGCCGTACCTGCTGGTCATAGGCGCGGCAGACGCGCAGTTCGCGGTGCTCCTCGGCGACGTCCAGGTGGGTGAGGGCCAGCTCGTCCACGCCGCCGCAGACGCGCACGGCGTACCGGGTGGCGACCAGGTCCAGGTGGCCGACCCGGAACGCGCCCTGCCACTCGCCGGTGGCGTTGTGCCGTTCCGGCAGGGTCAGCGCGGGGTCCTCGGTGACGAACGGCCCGGCGCCGTGCCGGGTGGCGTAGGTGCGCAGCACGCCCATGCGCTTGGCGTCGCCCGCGCCCGCCTCGCCGAGCAGCAGGAAGGCATTGGTGAAGGTGGTGGTGGACCAGGTGGTGTACGGATGGAAGCCGTACCGCTCGTCCAGCAGCACCCCCTGGGCGCCCTCGAAGACGAGCGGCCCGCCGGAGGGCAGCCGCCCGGTGCGGATGCGGCCGGCGAAGGCGTGGAAGGCGTCGGCCACGTCCTCCACCGCCGGGGTGGGCACCGGCCCGACCTCGTCCAGCACCCACTCGCGCAGCCGCCGCAGCAGTAACCGGAGGGCGCGCGGGTTGCCGCAGTCGGCCACCCGGGGCGCGGCGGCGGAATGGGAGACCGCGTAGGAGGCCGTCTCTCCGACTCCCATTCCGCACGACCCGTGGCGGGCCGCACCCCGCGCACGCTCCCTGGCCCGGTTGACGGCCTTGTGGTAGGGCGTGGTCACCAGCGCCTCCGGGGCGACGGTGAGCAGCTCGAACGGGTCCGGCACGCCGAGCCAGCGCAGGTGCGCGTGCTCGGCGGCCAGGGCCAGCGGGTCCACCATCATGAACCGGGACAGGAAGGTGGGCACGCCCCAGAAGGTGCCGGAACCGAACTGCGCGAAGGTGTGGTGCCGCCCGTCGGGGGTGACCACGTTGTGGCCGGCCTGCGCGCCGCCGTTGTACCGCACCACCGCGTGCACCTGGCTGCGGGAGCAGAGCCAGTCCACGATCGTGCCCTTGCCGGCGTCGCCGTACCCCAGGTCGGCGATGATCAGGTGCTCGTCCATCCCTGTCTCCTCCGGTTACCGCGCTCGTTGGGACATGACCCGGTCGACCACGGTGAGCGCGATGGTCTCGCAGATCTCCGACAGGTCCTCGATCTCGATCAGCCGGTCCCCGAGCAGGGTGCGCCAGAAGCCGGTGACGATCTGGTTGCGCCCGTGCGAGGTGCCGCCCGGGATGATGAAGTTGATGTCCCAGCTGGCCATGGCCTCGTGCAGGATGCTCTCCAGCCGGATGTCCTGCTGCAGGGACTCGCCGAAGATGTGCGCCACCTCGTCGGCCTTGACCGCCGGGTAGGCGGTCTCGTCGCCGATCACGAAGGCGATGCCGCGCACCCCGCGCTTGCGGAGGCAGTCCAGTTGGGTGTGCCGGGCCAGGAAGTAGAAGGCCAGCTCGTACGACTCGGTCAGGTTGCCCCCGCCGCCGCCCTCCAGCAGGATGCGGCGCAGGTCCTCGTCCATGCGGTTGTCCGACTCGAACTGGCCGATCTGGAGCGGGGCCCGGTCGCAGGTGGCGTCCCCGATGGCGCCGAACAGGATCTGCGGGTCCTTGATGTGCCGGCTGATGGTGCCGAGCAGCCGGGGCAGCCGGGCCTGGAGTTCGCGCGGCACCAGCTGCATGGAGCCGGTGACGTCGAAGAACACGGCGATGGCCAGGCTCTCGGGGTGTTCGTCGGAGTCCATGGCCTCCCGCGTGCGCACGCCGATCGGGTCGAGCGCCTGGTGCACCCGCCACTGGTGGCGGTTGAGCCGCCGCATGTCGTCGGTGTGCCCGAAGGCGCTCAGTCCGTGCTGCTCGCGGTAGGCCTGGGCGGCGTCATAGGAGTCCAGGGACCAGCGTCCGCTCCCCATCGGGATATCTCCTTCGTCTATCGGATCTCGTCTTCACGTGAAGGGCGCAGCAGGGCCGGGTGGAGCAGCCTGGCGTCGCCCTTGCGGTAGAGGCGGGCGCGGGGGCCCCCACGTGGTCCCCCGCGCTCGGTGGTGGTTCCGGTGGCTTCGACGAATCCCGGCACCGAGAGCACCTTGCGGTGGAAGTTGCCGGGGTGCAGCGGCTCCCCCCAGACCACCTCGTACACGGCGCGGAGCTCGGAGATGGTGAACTCGTCGCCGACGAACGAGGTCGCCAGCGGCGTGTACTCCAGCTTCGAGCGGGCCCGCTCCAGGCCGTCCTCCAGGATGTCGCCGTGGTCGAAGGCCAGCTCCCTGGTGGCAGTCAGGGGGGTCCACGCGGCGGCTTCCGCGTCGGATCCGGCTTTCGGGTCGGGCATCCAGGCGGCGAAGGCGAGGAAGGCGACGGTGACCACGCGCATCCGCGGGTCCCGCCCAGGCTTGCCGTACGTGCCGAGTTGTTCCAGGTGGACGCGGTCGAGGTCGTGCGGGAGCAGGCCGGTCTCCTCCGCGAGCTCGCGGGCGGCGGCGTCCTTCAGGTCGTCGCCGCGGACGAAGCCGCCGGGCAGCGCCCACATGCCCTGGTGCGGCGGTTCCGCCCGCCGGATCAGCAGCACGTGCAGCCGCCCGTCCCGGATGGTCAGCGCCACGACGTCGGCCGTGACGGCCATCGGCTCGTAGGCCGTGGGGTCGTAGTCCCGGAGGAAGTCCGACTCGTTCATCCGCCTCGTCTTTCTCAGTTCGAGTAAATCTCCATCTGAGAATAACCGGCGAAAGGCCGGAGAACAAGGAGGTTGGTGAACGTTTCACCGCCTTTGCGACAACTGCGCACGTCGGCGGTGACGTAGGCGAAACACCCTGTACGCCAACCCGAAACGAACGGACATTGGGAGCGCTCCCAATACGGGGATTGGGCGCAGCTTGGAGCCGTTACCGCAATTCGGGACGGCGCGGACCCCATATGGCTGGGAGATGATCAGTTTGAGATCAAGATCCTGGCGAGGTCGCCTCATGGCGGTGGCTACCGCTTTAGCCACCGCCCTGGCCCTTGCCACCATCACCTCCACCCCGGCGAGCGCCGCCGTGGCCTGCCAGGTGACCTACACCAGGACCTGGGAGGGCGGTAACGGCTTCGGTGTGCAGGTTCGCCTGCAGAACCTCGGTGACCCGGTCAGCAACTGGCGGATCACCTACTCCTACTCCGGCAGCCAGACGTTGCAGAACGGCTGGGAGGGCAACTGGTCCCAGTCGGGGCAGAACATCACGATCGCGGCGCCGGACTGGGCCCCGAACCTGGCCGCCAACGCGGTCGTGCAGCCGGGCGCCAACTTCACCTTCACCGGGACCAACACCAACCCGACCGCGTTCTCGCTGAACGGCACCCCGTGCACCGGCCAGCCGCAGACGCAGTCCCTGGTCGTCTCGCCGACCAGCCTGTCGGTGAACTCGGGCGGCACCAACACCTTCTCGGTCCGCCTGTCCTCCGCTCCCACCGCCAACGTGACGGTGACCAGCACCGCCGCCTCCAGCGGTGACACCGGCATCACGGTGTCCGGCGGGGCGTCGCTGACCTTCACGCCGTCCAACTGGCAGACCCCGCAGAACGTGACGGTGTCCGGCGCCACCGGGGGCACCCCCGGCACCAGGACCGTCAACGTCGCCTCCAGCGGCCTGACCACGGTCCCGGTCACCGTGACCCGGACCACCGTGACCCCCCAGTCGCTGATCGTCTCGCCGACCAGCGTGTCGGTGGCCTCGGGCAGCACCGCCACCTACTCGGTCCGCCTGGCCGCCCAGCCGAGCGGCAACGTGACGGTGACCAGCACCGCCGCCTCCAGCGGTGACACCGGCATCACGGTGACCGGCGGCGCTTCGCTCACGTTCACCACCAGCAACTGGGCGACACCGCAGACGGTGACGGTGACCGGCGCGACCGGCGGCACCCCCGGCACCCGGACGATCAACGTCGCCTCCAGCGGCCTGACCACGGTCCCGGTCACCGTGACCCGGACCACCGTGACCCAGCAGTCGCTGATCGTCTCGCCCACCAACGTCACCGTGCCCGAGGGCTCCACGGCCATCTTCAGCGTCCGCCTGGCCGTCCAGCCGAGCGGCAACGTGACGGTGACCAGCACCGCGGGCTCCGGCGACACGGACATCACGGTGACCGGCGGCGCCTCGCTGACCTTCACCACCGGCAACTGGGCCACCCCGCAGAACGTGACGCTGTCCGCGGCACAGGACGCGGACCAGACCAACGGCACGCGGACCATCAACGTCGCCTCGACCGGCCTGACCACGGTTGCGGTGACCGCGACCGAGGCGGACGACGACAGCCCGGCCAACAGCTACATCACCGAGTTCCAGGCCCAGTACAACAAGCTGAAGGCGTCGGCCAGCGGCTACCTCTCCCCCGAGGGCATCCCGTACCACTCGATCGAGACGCTGATGGTGGAGGCCCCCGACCACGGTCACGAGACCACGTCGGAGGCGTTCAGCTTCCTGATCTGGCTGGAGGCCCAGTACGGCCGGGTGACCGGCAACTGGGCGCCGTTCAACGCCGCCTGGACGCTGATGGAGACCTACATCATCCCGTCCGCGGCCAACCAGCCGGGCGGCCAGACCTCCTACAACCCGGCCGACCCGGCCGACTACGCGCCCGAGTTCGGTCAGCCGAGCCAGTACCCGTCCCCGCTCAGCACCTCGGTGGTGGCGGGCCAGGACCCGCTGGCCAGCGAGCTCCAGTCGACGTACGGCAACCGCAACATGTACGCCATGCACTGGCTGCTGGACGTGGACGACATCTACGGTTACGGCACCGGCCGGGGCAGCTCGCTGACCGAGTGCGGCGACAACACCAAGCGGGTCACCTACATCAACACCTACCAGCGCGGCCCGCAGGAGTCGGTGTGGGAGACCGTCCCGCACCCCTCGTGTGAGACCCAGCGGTTCGGCCAGTCGGGCGGCGGCTACCAGCCGCTGTTCATCCAGGGCACCGCGGCTCCGCAGTGGCGGTACACCAACGCTCCGGACGCCGACGCCCGCGCCGTTCAGGCCGCCTACTGGGCGCTGACCTGGGCGACCGCGCAGGGCAACCAGTCGCAGATCTCGGCCACCCTGGCCAAGGCGGCCAAGCTCGGCGACTACCTGCGCTACGCGATGTACGACAAGTACTTCAAGAACCCCGGCTGCGCCTCGCCCACCTGCACCGCCGGCAGCGGCAAGAGCAGCTCGGCGTACCTGCTGAGCTGGTACTTCGCCTGGGGTGGCGCGCTGGACGGCACCTGGGCGTGGCGGATCGGCTCCAGCCACAACCACGGTGGCTACCAGAACCCGCTCGCCGCGTGGGCGCTGTCCCCGTCCGGCCCGTCGGCGCTGCGCCCGCAGTCGCCGACCGCCGCGTCGGACTGGAACCAGAGCCTCACCCGGCAGGTGCAGTTCTACAAGTGGCTGCAGTCGGCCGAGGGCGCCATCGCCGGTGGCGCGACCAACAGCTGGGACGGCGCCTACGCGGCCCGGCCGTCCAACCTGCCGCAGTTCTTCGGCATGACGTACGACGTGGCCCCGGTCTACCACGACCCGCCGTCGAACCAGTGGTTCGGCTTCCAGGGCTGGGGTGTGCAGCGCCTCGCGGAGCTGTACTACGTGACCGGCAACACGATGGCCAAGTCCGTGCTGGACAAGTGGGTGGCCTGGGCCGTCTCGCAGACCACGCTCGGCACCGGCAGCACCTTCCAGATCCCGAACGAGATGGACTGGAGCGGCGCGCCGTCGGCCAGCTTCAACAGCACCACCGGCACTCCGGCGGACAACCCGGGCCTGCACGTCACGGTGCGCAACTACACCAACGACGTCGGTGTCGCCGCCGCGTACGCCCGGACGCTGATCTACTACGCGGCCAAGGAGGGCAGCACCACGCTGGGCACCTCGGCCAAGAACACGGCCAAGGGCCTGCTGGACCGGATGCTGCTGCTGAAGGACTCCCGCGGCATCGTGGTGCCGGAGACCCGCGGCGACTACAACCGGTTCAACCAGGTGTGGAACTCCACCACCCAGCAGGGTCTGTACATCCCCTCCGGCTACAGCGGTGTCATGCCCAACGGCGACACCATCGTGCCGGGCAAGACCTTCCTGGGCATCCGCTCGTTCTACCTGAACGACCCGGACTGGCCGAAGGTCCAGGCCCACCTGGACGGCGGCCCGGCGCCGACGTTCACCTACCACCGATTCTGGGCCCAGGCGGACATCGCGATGGCGTTCGCCGACTACGGCTCGTTCTTCCCGACAGGCTGACCTAAGCCCGTCAGGTACGGCCGCCGCCCCGGCGGGGTGGCGGCCGTACCGCCCGCATGAAAGTTTCACTCCCGCTTGACGCCGGTGGGGGGAGGTGGGAGCGTTCCCATCGTCTCCCCACCGGCTCCTCGTACCACTTATCCAAAGGGTCCAAAGAGCTTCGATGCTCCACTTGTCCTTGTCACTCGCTCAGGAACGCCTGTGGTTCCTGCACCGGCTCGATCCCCGGGACCCGTCCTACCACCTGTTCCACGTCGCCCGGCTGACCGGCCCGCTCGACACCGGACAGCTGGCCGCCGCGCTGACCGGGGTGACCACCCGGCACGAGGCGCTCCGGGCCCGCTTCCCGCTCCAGGACGGCGCCCCGGTCCAGGTCATCGACCCGCCCGAGCCGTTCGCGCTCGACGTGCTGGACGCGCTAGACCCGGACCCACTGGTCACCGAGCACATCTGCCGCCCGTTCGACCTGGCCGCCGACCGCCTGATCCGGGCTCTCCTGATCCGCACCGGCCCCGAGCGTTTCACCTTCTGCCTGGTGGTCCACCACATCGTGGCGGACGCCTGGTCGATGGGGGTGCTCCGCCGCGAGCTGGCCCAGTTCTACGGGGGCGAGCAGCCGCCGCCGCTGCCGGCCTCGTACGCCGACTTCACGCACGAGCCGCAGAGCGGGACCGAGGCCTCCCTGGCGTACTGGACCGAGACGCTGGCCGGGGCCGCGCCGCTGGACCTGCCGACCGACCGGCCGCGCCCGCCGGTGGCCACCACCCGGGGCGGGCACGTGCAGCGGGAGCTGCCCGAGACGCTCTTCGCCGACCTGGAGAAGTTCGCCAGGGGGGAACGCTGCACCCTGTTCATGGTGCTGATGGCGGCCTACCAGGCCCTGCTGGCCGGGCGGAGCGGCGGCACGGACATCTCGGTGGGCTTCGCGGTCGCCGGGCGGCACAAGGTCGAGCACGAGCCCCTGATCGGCCTGTTCGCCGACACCCTGGTGCTCCGCGGCGACCTGTCCGGGGATCCGACCTTCCGTGAGCTGCTGCGCCGCACCCGGACCCGGCTGCTGGCCGCCCACCGGCACCAGGACGTGCCGTTCGACCGGCTGCTGACCGCCCTCGACGTGCCCAGGGACGAGAGCAGGACGCCGCTCTTCCAGACCATGTTCGGCCTGTTCAACCTGGCCGACCCGCAGATCGAGCTGCCGGGGATCGCCGCCGACTACGTGGAGCCGGAGGTCCCGCACGCCACCCACGAGCTGCGCTTCGCCCTCTACCCCGGCGGCATGCTGGCGGTCTACAACGCCGACCTGTTCGACGCGGCCACCGTCGCCAGGTACACCGAGGACTACCAGGCCATCCTGGAGCGGGTGCTGCGCGACCCCGAGATCCGCCTGTCCCGGCTGACCGCCCCGCGCGGCGCGGAACGCGAGCTGCTGGTGCACGGCTGGAACCAGGCTCCCCCGGCCGTGACCGGCACCTTCGACGCGCTGTTCACGGCCCAGGTCCGGGCCACGCCGGACGCGCTCGCCCTGGTCGGCGGGGACGAGCGGCTGACCTACGCCGAGCTGGACGCCCGCGCCCGCACGCTGGCGGCGCGTCTGCCGGTGGGTCCCGGCGACCTGGTGGCGATCAAGCTGCCCCGCACGACGGAGCTGCTGGTGGCGCTACTGGCCGTGCAGAAATCGGGGGCGGCCTACGTACCCCTGGATCCGGAGTATCCGCCCGCCCGGCTGACATATGTGCTGGAGGACTCGGGGGCCACGCCGCTGGAGGACCTTCGCCAACCGGAAGGCGTCCCCGCGGGGCCGCGTCCCGGCGACCCGGCGTACGTGCTCTACACCTCCGGCTCGACCGGCCGCCCGAAAGGTGTGGCGGTGCCGCATTCGGCGCTGGTCAACCTGCTGGTCTCGATGGCCAGGCTGCTCGGCTCCGGGCCCGGGGACGTCTGGCTGGCGGCCACCTCGCTGTCCTTCGACATCTCGGCGCTTGAGCTCTACCTGCCGCTGGTCACCGGCGGCACGGTGGTGCTGGCGGAGGCGGGCGGGGACTCGCCCGCGCTGGTCCGGCTGATGGCAGCCGAGCGCGTCACGCACGCGCAGGCCACCCCGTCCGGCTGGCGGGCCCTGCTGGACGCCGGAATGCCGCCGTCCCCGATCACGGCGCTGGCGGGCGGCGAGGCGCTGCCGCCCGCGCTGGCGCGCGAGCTGCGGGCCCGGGTGGACCGGCTGGTCAACGTGTACGGCCCGACCGAGACCACCATCTGGTCCACCGCCTGGGAGGTCCCCCGCGACCCCGGCGAGATCCGGATCGGCTCCCCCATCGGCGGCACCCGCTGCTACGTGGTCGGCGAGCACCTGGATCCGCTGCCCATCGGCGTGCCCGGCGAGCTGGTCATCGGCGGCGCCGGGGTGGCCCTCGGCTACCACCGCCGCCCGGCCCTGTCCGCCGAGCGTTTCGTCCCCGACCCGTACGGCCCGGCGGGCGCCCGCCTCTACCGCACCGGCGACACCGTGCGCCGCCGCCCGGACGGCGCCCTGGAGTTCCTCGGCCGCGCCGACAACCAGATCAAACTCCGCGGCCACCGGATCGAACTCGGCGAGATCGAGGCCGTGCTGGAACAGCTCCCCGGCGTACGGCAGGCGGTGGCCGCCGTACACGAGGAGATCCTCGTCGCGTACCTGGTCCCGCCGCCCGCCGACGCGGGCGCGCTCCGCGCCCGGCTGGCCGAGCGCCTGCCCGGGTACATGGTGCCCGCCCTGCTGCTCGGCCTGGACGCGCTGCCGCTGACCGCCAACGGCAAGGTGGACCGCCGCGCGCTGTCCGCCCTTGACTTGGCCGCCCCCGGCCTGATCGCCGGCCGGGCCGAGTACGTCGCCCCACGCACCGACGCGGAGGCACTGGTCGCGGAGGTCTGGGCCGAGGTGCTCGGCGCCCCGGCCCCGATCGGCGTCTTCGACGACTTCTTCCGCCTCGGCGGCCACTCGTTGATGACCGTCCGGATCAGCGTCCGGCTGGCCGTCATCACCGGCGTCGAGGTGCCGCTGCGCACGCTCTTCGCCCGGCGTACCGTCGCCGAGCTGGCCGCCTGGCTGGAGGAGCGGCTGACCGAGGAACTGGCGGCGATGACCGAAGAGGAGGCCGAGCGGCTGCTCGATTCAGCCGGCACGGGGGCGGCCTCCGAAGAGCCCACCCGGATCTGGAGGTGACACTGGTGCACAACCCGACAGCCCAGGACGAGCTGGCCGGGCGCTTGGCCGAGATGGTCGCGGCGGCAACCGACGATCAGATCTCGCCCGCCGACGTGCTCGCGGGGGAACATTCGCTGGCGGCGCTCGGGGTGACCTCGCTCAGCCTGATCCGGCTGGTGGACGCCATCGAGGACGAGTTCGGCGTGGACGTGGACCCCGGCCTGGTGGACGACTTCGCCACCCTGGTCGAGGACGTCGCCGGGATGCTGGGGTGAGCGGACGGTGTTAGACGTGGGCGTCACCTTCGCTGGAGCCCGGGAAGGCCGGTCCGGGCTCGCCTGGGGGCAGCGGGCGATCTATGACGCGATGCGGATCGCCGGGCCGGAGAACGCGCACTACTTCAACATCTGGCGGCTGCTGGCCATGCCGCGCGGGCGGGGGCCGTACAGCCCGGCGGAGGTGTGCGCGGCGGTGGGGGCGCTGATCGCCCGGCACGACGCGCTCCGCGCCCGGGTGTCCGTGGACGGGGACGGCCTGCCGTACCAGACGGTGGCGAGCGGCGGCGGGCTGACCGTGCGCACGGTGGCCTGCGCGGAGCCCGAGGCGGAGAAGGCGGCCGAAGGGCTGGCCCTGGACCTGGCCTCCACCTCCTTCGACCTGGCTTCCGAGTGGCCGATCCGGATCGGCCTGATCACCTGCGACGACGCGGTGCGCCAGGTGGCGGTGGTGCTCTGCCACACCGCCGCCGACGGGTACGCGGCCGACATCGTCATGCGCGACCTGCGGCAGCTGCTGCTGCGCGGGACCATCGCCAGGCCGCCCTCCCAGCAGCTGCTCGACCTGGTGGCCGAGCAGGAGTCGGGGGTGGGCCGCAACCGTTCCGAGCGGGCGATCGCGCACTGGGAGGCCGGGTACCGGGTGATCCCGCCGGTCATGTTCCCCGACCTGGTGGCCGAGCCGGGGGCGCCCCGGTGGAGCAAGGCCATCCTGGAGTCGCGGGCGCTGGAGGACGCGGTCACCATCGTGGCCCGCCGCCACCACATGAGCACCGCGACCGTGCTGCTCACTGCGGTGACCTCGCTGATCGGCACGATCATCCCGCACGAGCTGTGCGCGATCACCCCGATCGTGCACAACCGGTTCCGGCCGGAGACCCGGGACCTGGTCACCACGCTCAGCCAGCTCGGCCTGTTCACGCTGGCCCCCGAGCCGGACGCGACGCTGGCGGAAACCCTGGAGGCCACCCAGCCGGAGGCGATGCGCGCCTACCGGCACGCCCAGTACGACCAGCCGGCCTGGGACGCCATGGTGGACCGGGTGAGCGCCGAACGCGGGGTGCGGGTCTACCCGTCCTGCTGCTTCAACGACCTGCGGCCGGTGGACCACTCGGGCCTGCCGGACAACTCCCCCGGCGAGGACGCGGTGCGCACCTCGGTGGCCGCCTCCCGGATCGAGTGGCTGCCCGGGGTGGACCACTTCAACTGCGACTTCTGCTTCTTCGTCACCCGGCAGAGCGGCATCCTGTCGATCGGCCTGAGCGCCGACACCTGCCGCCTGCCGCAGGACCGGATCGTGGGGCTGCTCCGCTCGGTGGAGGAACTGGTGGTGGAGTCGGCGTTCCGCGACGCCAAGCCGGGCGAGGTGGCTCCGTGACCCTGGCGAACCTGCTCAGGACCCGGGCTGCGGAGGACCCGGGACGGGTGGCGATCGAGGTGGCGGGCGTGGACTCGCTCACCTTCGGCGCCTGGGAGCGCCGGGCGGCCGCGCTGGCCCGCGGCCTGCCCGCCAAGCCCGGGGAGCGGGTGGCGCTGCTGTTCGGGTCGCGGGACTGGGCCGACTACGCGGTCGCGTACGCCGGGGTGCTGATGGCGGGGGCGGTCGCGGTGCCGCTCTCCGACCGGCTGGCCGCGCCGGAGCTGGAGTTCCTGGTACGGGACTGCGGGGCCGCCGGGATCGTGCACGCCGCCCGGCTGCGCCCGCCCGCCTGCGACGGCTGGACGGCCGTGCCCCAGGAGCTGGAGACGGCCGACGGCGACCTGCCCGCCGGGCCCCGGCCCCGCGACCTGGCCCAGATCCTCTACACCTCCGGCACCACCGGGCGGCCGAAGGGCGTCGGCGCCACCCACGCCAACCTGGTGTTCGGCCGGGGCGCCCCGCCCGCCCGGCGGATGTTCCGGCACTCCAAGCACTTCCTGCACGCGTTCCCGATCGGCACCCAGGCCGGGCAGACCATGCTGCTCAACGCGCTGGACACCGCCCCCGCCATGCTCACCCTGCCCGCGTTCACCCCGTCCCGGTTCGCCCGGCTGATCGAGAGCCACGGGGTGGGCACGGTCTTCGTGGTGCCGACCATGGCCAACGAGCTGCTCGCCTCCGGCGCCGCCGACCGGCACGACCTGTCCTCGGTGGTGCTGCTCGGCTCGGCCGCCGCCGCGCTGCCGCCCGCCCTGGCGCTCCGGCTGACCAAGGCGTTCCCGAAGGCGACGGTCACCAACTACTACACCTCCACCGAGGCGGCCCCCGCCCAGACCGTGATGATCTTCGATCCGGACCGGCCCGCCGCGCTCGGCCGCCCCGCCTTCGGCAGCGGCCTGCGCATCGGCGACGGCACCCTGCCGCCCGGCGAGCCCGGCGAGGTCTGGCTGCGTTCCGGCGCCGCGCCCCGCTCGTACGTCGGGGACGGCGCCGCCACCGCGGCCGTCTTCCAGGACGGCTGGGTGCGGATGGGCGACCTCGGCTATCTGGACGAGGAGGGCTACCTCTACCTGGTGGACCGGGAGAGCGACGTGGTCAAGTCGGGCGCCTTCAAGGTGTCCACGATCATGGTAGAGGCGGCGCTCTACGAGCATCCCGACGTGGTGGAGGCCGCCGCGTTCGGGGTGCCCGACCCGGTGCTCGGCACCGCCGTGGCTGCCGCCGTGGTCGCCCGCGTCCCCGTCACGCTCGCCGAACTCCGCGCCTTCCTGGCCGAACGGCTGGCCCGGCACGAGCTGCCGGCCCACATACTTCTCCGCGACACGCTCCCAAAGAACCAGTCAGGAAAAGTCATCAAGAGAGAGCTTCGCGACCTGATCGCCAAGCCTCGAGAGAGCGAGTGACATGTCCTCGTCACTGATCTGGGAGCAGGCGTCCCCTGCCCAGCACGGCATGTGGGTCACCGATCGGCTGGGGGGCGACCCGCGCGCCCACCACATGCCGATCGTGGTCCGGCTCACCGGCGAACTCGACCTCACCGCCCTGGAACTGGCCTGCACCGCCGTGCTCCGGCGCCACCCGGGGCTCGGCAAGGCGCTGGCCGACCGGGACGGGATGGTCGGGCTGGTCCCTGCCTGGCCGTCCGGGCTCATCGTGTACGACCTGAGCGGCCCATCGGCTCCGGATGTCGAGGAGGAACTCACCCGGGAGATCGGCCGGGGATTCGACCTCGGGCACGGGCCGCTGATCCGGTTCACGCTGTTCCAACTGGGCGCCGGCCGGAACGTACTGCTGATCGTCGCCCACCACGCGGTCTTCGACGGGGTCTCCAAGGACCTGCTGGTCCGCGACCTCGCCCAGGCCTACGGCGGAGCCACCCTCCCCGAAGCCCCCTCCGGCAGCGTCGTCCCCTCCGACGGGGAGATCTCCGCCCCCTCCGGCAGCATCGTCCCCTCCGACGAGGAGATCACCGCCGCCGGTGACTTCTGGCGAACCCGCTGGCACGACCCCGCCGAACTCGCCCTCCCCGGCCTGACCGGCCTCTCGCTGCGCGCCACCCCCGCCGAGTCCATCGACCTCGACCTCGGCCCGCTCCCCGAAGACCTCGCACTCACCCGCTTCGAAACCCTGGTCGCCGCCCTCCTGGCCCTGCTGCACGGCTACCGCCCGGGCCCCGTCGCCCTCGCCGTCGACCTGTCCACCCGCGGCGAGCAGCACCGGGACACCGTTGGCCTGTTCGCCAACGAGGTCCCCGTGTTCTGGACCCCGGACCCGGCCGACACCTTCGCCCAGCACGCCCGAGGGGTGCGGGCGGAGCTACGGGAGATCTACCGGCATCGGCGGGTGCCGGTGGCCCGGGCGCTCAGCGGGATCAGCCCTCGGGCGGCGCTCGCGCCCTTCTCCCTGAGCTACCGGAAGCGGTCCGACGCCGACCCGGTCTTCGGCGGCCTGGGCAGCTCGGTGGAGTGGATGGCGGCCAACGGGGCCATCCGGAACACCGTGCACCTCCAGGTCGTCGACGGAGTGGGGGCGCGGCTCTCCTACGACCCCGCCTGCCTTGACCGCGCCTCGGCGGAGCTGGTCGCCTCCGATCTCCAGCGGTTGCTGGCTTCGGTCACGGCGGCCCCGTACCAGCGCCTTCGTGACCTCCCCCGGGGCCACGCCGCGGCGGTGGCCCGCCTCGCCTCACCCGCGGAAAACGGTTCCGCCGCAGTCGCGACACCCGTCGACCACGAAACCCTCGCCGTAATGACCAGCATCTGGTGCGAGGTCCTCGGCATCGACGACGTACACCCCGACGACGACCTGTTCGACCTGGGCGGCCATTCACTGACCATCACCCAGATCATCGCCAGAGTGGACAAACGCCTGGGCGTCGAACTCACCCTCGACACCTTCTTCGAAACCCCGACCCTGGCCGAACTCGTCACCCAGGTGGAAGCCGCCCGAACCTCCTGACGCAGATGGCGCCCGAAACTCGGGCGCCATCTGGTGGGCGGGTGAACCAGCAGTAGGTCAGAACGCGTGGTTCATCCGGTGGTGGACTCGGCTTGGCCGGAGTCCTCCGCGAGGAGGCCGCAGGTGAAGCCCTCTTCGCGGTCGGGGTCCAGTTGCAGCTGGGTGAGGTTGGTGCCGTCCTTGGGGTGGCGGAAGGTTTGCTGCTTGTCGCAGTCGTACAGAACATAGGTGCCGTCGCTCTCGCCGAGCAGCATCATCCAGCGGCCGTCGTAGAGGGGTTTGTCGTCTTCGGCGTTGGTCAGGATGGTCCACTGGTCCTGGAAGCCCACGATGCTGAGGAGCAGGTCGGCCTTTCCGGTGCGCTGCACGTCCAGGGCGGCGGTGGTGAGATTGAGGACGAGCAGGAAGCCCAGTCCCAGTCCGGTCAGGGCGCCGACGATGACCCGCATTCCGGCTCGCGCGGCGGGTCTGCGGCGGAGCAGCTGGAACGGGATCAGGAAGGCCAGCACGCCCAGGCCCACCGCGATGATCATCATGGTGGTGAGGTCGAGGTCCGCGAAGTAGTTGTAGAAGCCCCAGTAGGTGGCGCCGCACCAGAGCGCGGCGAACAGCGCGGCCACCCAGGGGCGCTGCCGGATCCCCTGGATCATCCGGCCGAGGACGCCGAAGGTCGCTTTGTCGATCAGCCAGCCCAGGCCGACAAGTAAGCCCAGCAAGGGGATGCCGATCAGGACCGCCAGGATCAGCGCCGCGATAAGCCGACTGAACAGGACGGACTGGTCGATTCCCGCCTGCTGCGGGTTGACGCCGAAGACCGCGTAAACCTCCTGGATGCCGAGGTAAAGCACGGCGTACAGCGCGACGCCGACCGGCAGGACCACCGAGGTGACCCGTTCCAGCAGGTCAATGACGTTCCCGCGGCGGTCCCCCTCGTCGGGTTGACCGTTCCCGTTCTCGGGCGCGACAGAATTAGATTTTTGTTCTGGCGAGATCTCTTGATCTATCACGGCGCCTGAGCGTAGTGCCCCAGCCTTGGCCAGATACCGAAAATTCCAAACATTTGGCGTCTCGGTATGACATCAAGTCAGACGCACTGAAAAGCACGTTTTGTCGGTTTTAATCAAGTGTTCAGCACCCGTTCACGGATTCCCACGTCCATCCGGCCACGGACTGGCCCAATGCCGACAGGATGACGATCGTCGCGTCCGTGCACGGGCCGCGGTGGGCGCCTCGGCCGCGGCGCCGCCGGTCCGGGCGGGAACCCGCACGTGGCCGACGGCGAGTTCGTCACTTGTAGGTGGGGTCTACGTGCGTTTTCTCCGGTGAGCCGCAGCAGATTCCGCCCCAGCTTCCCCACAGGCCGCCGGACGTATTGGATCTGATCTTGTACAGGGTGCCGTTCGGGCGGCGGAAGAGGGCGACCGCGTGGATTTCGTCCACGCCGCCCAGGTCCTCGTTGAGCAGTTCCTGGCTGATGGAGACCGTGTACGTGAGGCGGTTGGTGTAAACGGTGAACACCAAGTCGTCGGACCACGGGTCCTCGCCCCACACCTTCCATTCCCGTAGCTGGTCGCCGGTGGCGCTCGGGACGCAGGCGAGAGTGGCGTTGGCGAAGTATTTGCTGGTCTCCTTGATCGTCAACTGACAGTTGCCCGCCGCGTTGGCCGCCCCCGCGGGTGCCAGGGAAAGGCCCAGCGCGGCGACCAGCGACAGCCCGCCGAGCCGTAAATTTCTTTTGTTCATTTTCTGTTTCCCCTCCTCCGGTGCAAATACCGGTACATCTATGAAGCGCAGCGGGGAAACGTGGCGGCCAGGTCCGGACAGCGGCGGAAACGCCACCCAAGTGGTATGGAAGATCGGGTCTGCCAAGACGACGCCCAGCCGGATGCAAGATCTCTCCAAGTCGGGTCGCCTAGCGTCCTGGCCATGAGAAAGACACATGTCATCGGTGGAGTTCTGGCCTTGGTGATCGGCGTGGGGGTCGCGGGCCCGGCGCAGGCGGCCTCGCGCATTCACTGGGGTCCCGTCCAGTCGTCGGCGGGGCACTCCGGGTATGCCAAGGCCGACGTCTGGATCACCGGCTTCAAGGCCGAGACGTTCGTCGTGTCCGGGAAGCTCTACGACCGCGACAAGCACCGCGATCATTGCGCCTACGTCCGTGCCCGCTTCCACTACGCGGGCGGCGGCACCGGATGGAGCCAGCCTCGCGTGACCTGCTCGGCCAAGAGTTCCTTCCGCCTCAGCTCGGACGGAGAGATCAAGCGGGTGGACGTGCGGGTCTGCCTCTACGATCGCGGGCTGCGCAAGACCTTCAAGTGTTACGCGGACGCCATCAAGCCGGAAATCATCGCGAACTGGCCCCAGTGACCAGGCTGGTCCATCGGGTAATGACGGACCGGCCCGCCGGATTCGCGGCGGGCCGGTCCGGTTGATCGCGGGTCAGCCTCGGGCGCTCAGGGGGCGCATGTCCGTCCAGACCTCCTCGATGTGGGCCAGGCAGGCCTCCTTCTCGCCGGAGAAGCCTTCGGCGCGCCAGCCGTCGGGGACGGGGCGGTCGGCCGCCCAGATGGAGTACTGCTCTTCGTGGTTGAGGACGACCAGGTATTCGCTCACACTCGCTCCTTGATTCGGTTCTTCAGGGTTTCGTAGCCGATGACGTCGTCGGGCAGCGCGTCGGGGACCATCTCGTCGAAGCGCCACAGGCCCCTGATCCAGCGGGCCACGAAGACGGCCGATGCCATGACCAGGGCGAACAGGATGTACATGAAGGCGATGCCGCGGCCTTCGCCGGTGCCGATCACCGCGCCCACCGTGGTCGCCAGGGCGCCGCCCTCGGCGAAGAGAGGTTCGAACAGCGCGGTGCCGTACGGGGCGACCAGGCCGAAGCCGAGGGGCAGGGTGGAGAAGGCGACCAGCTGGTTGAGGGCGAAGACCCGGCCGTGGAAGCGCTGGGGGACCTTGACCTGGATGATCGTCGCGTAGATGCCGTTGAGGATGGTCAGCGACAGGAACATGCCGAAGACGCCGGCCGAGATGACCACCAGGTCCTCGCGGAGGCCGACCACGATCGCCCCGGCGGAGAGGGCGACGGTGGACCAGAGCTGGCCGCGCAGCCGGAGGCGGCGGGGGCCGCCCCAGACGGTCATGATCAGGCCGCCGAGGAAGACGCCGAGGCCGCCGAAGAAGGTGACCCGGCCGACGTCCTCCAGTTCCGCGAAGGACAGCACGAGCGGCGAGACCAGGATGAACAGCGGCGACATGAACAGGTTGACGACGGCGAAGAACAGGAGCATGCGGCGGATGCCGAGGTTGCCCCAGGTGTACCTGAAGCCGTTCACCATCTCGGTGAGCATCGGCTCGCGCCGCCGCCAGGCCATCGTTCTGGG
The DNA here is from genome assembly GCF_018476525.1 of Acrocarpospora catenulata. Classification (GTDB taxonomy): domain Bacteria; phylum Actinomycetota; class Actinomycetes; order Streptosporangiales; family Streptosporangiaceae; genus Acrocarpospora; species Acrocarpospora catenulata. Next base: position 244,517 of record NZ_JAHCST010000005.1, on the reverse strand, counting down.
GAACCTGACCAGCAGGACCGTGATGATCGCCACCGTGTAGCTGACCACGTCGATGATGAGGATGCCGCCGAGCCCGATCACCGCCATCAGTCCGGCCGCCACCAGGGGGACGACCAGCTGGGCGACGCCGTTCACCATGCCCATCAGGCCGTTGGCGTGGCCGAGGAAGCGTTTGGGGACGATCTGCGGGATGGCGGAGCCGTACGCGATGCGCTGGAAGGTGAGCGCGATGGACAGGCCGACCAGGAGCGGGTAGATGTGCCAGACCTGGAGGTTGTCCGTCCAGGTGAGCACGCCCAGGCAGAGCTGGGTGCCGCCGGCGGCGATGTCGCTGAACAGGATCACCCGGCGTCGGTCGAACCGGTCCACCACCGTCCCGGCCAACGGGGCGACCAGCATGCCCGGTAGCAGCGCGAGCACGGAGAACAGCGCGAAATTGGCCAGCGATCCCGTGGTGATGTAGATCCACAGCGGCAGCGCGAACTCGGTCAGCGCCGACCCGGTGATCGACACGAGCTGACCGGCGGCCAGCGCCACGAACCGCCGCATGCTCGGTTTGGGGCCGATCCGCACGGCTTCCCGGCCGTCCGGTCGCCCGGCCAAGGCGCCTTCCGGGGACCCCGCCGGGGCACCGCCCGGGGATCCAGCCGAGACGCCGTCCGAGGGCCCCGAGGCGCCGTCCTGGGGCCCAGCCGTGGTGCCGTCCGTGGTGCCGTCCTGGGTGCCGTCCTGGGTGCCGGCCGGTTCGGGGTTCAGGCGGGAGACGCCCTCCAGCCACCAGGTTTCCTCGCCGGTTGTGCGCTCCAGAGGTTCGGTTTCGCCGGAGAGGACGGCGCGGTGGGTGCCGGTGAGGATGTCCGCCAGCTCCTCCGCCCGATATTTCATGAAGTAGTGGGCTGCTTCGTCGAGGACGACGCAGGCGGTCGTGGCGGACACGCAGTGCCACTCCCGGAAGCGCTCCTGGTAGTACTCGACGGCGGGATCGCGTTCGCCGACGACGGCGATGACCGGGGTGGACAGCAGCGGAAGGTCCTGCTCGAAGATCTGGGTGAAGTACCGCTCGGCCTCCCGGGTGCCGACCCGCCGGTTACGGACGATCAGTTTGAGCTCGTCCAGGTCGAACTCCGAGACGTCGAGCCCGGCCGCGCTCAGCGCGTTGATGCGGCCCTGGTCGCCGCCGAGCTCGTCCATCCAGGCGGCGAACTTGGCGAACGGCCCGCGAGGGCGGGCGAAGGGGAAGACGCCGCCGAGGTAGACGGCCTCCGGCGGGCGGCCCGCCGCTTCGAGGATGCGGGCCGCCTTGGTGGTGATCATGACGCCCAGGCCGCAGTGGCCGTACAGGACGATCGGGCCGGTGATGGTGTCGAGGATCTCCTGGGCGTACTCGGCGGCCACCTCGTCGATGGGCCGGGGCTCCTCGCCCAGTTCGTTGCCGGGCACGGCGAGGGAGTAGAGCGCCCAGTCGGCGGGGAGCACGTCGGCGAGGGGCTTGTAGATGATGGCGCTGCCGCCGCCGTAAGGCGCGCAGACCAGGGTGGCCTTGACGGCCCTAGGAGGGGTGAGCCGGTGCAGGAGCCGGGCCGGGCCCTTGACGGTGCCGGGGTCGAGGAGGTGGGCGAGTTGCCGTACGGTCGGGTGTTTGAACAGGTCGAGCAGGGTCGCGGTGTGCCCGGCCTTGCGGAGCCGGGCGACCACCTGCATGGCGAGCAGCGAGTGCCCGCCGAGGTCGAAGAAGTCGTCCAGCACGGATACCCGCTCCAAGCCGAGCACGGCGGCCCAGACCTCGGCCACGGTCTCCTCGATCGGCGTGGCGGGGTCGGTGAACTCGGCCCCGGGTTCCGGCCCGGAACCGGGGTCGGGCAGTGCGGCCCGATCCACCTTGCCGTGCGACTTCAGCGGAAGCCGGTCCAGCCAGACGTAACGCGCGGGAACCATGTAGTCGGGCAACCGCTCGCGCAGCCAGGCGCGTAGTTCGGCGGTGTCCCCGGCCTCCCCGACCAGGTAGGCGACCAGCCGCTGCTCCCGCAGGTCGACCACGGCCTGGGCGACCCCGGGATACTGCCCGAGCAGGGTCTCGATCTCCCCGAGTTCGACCCGGTACCCCCGCACCTTGACCTGGAGGTCACGGCGGCCGAGGAACTGGAGTTCCCCGGAGGGCAGCCACCGCCCCAGGTCCCCGGTCCGGTAGAGGCGTGACCCGGCGGGGCCGTACGGGTCTGGTACGAACTTCTCGGCGGTCAGCCCGGGGCGGCCGAGGTAGCAGCGCGCCAGCCGCTCCCCGCCGAGATGGATCTCCCCGGGCACCCCGACCGGCACCGGCCGCCCGTAAGTGTCGAGCACCCGGACCTGCGCCCCCCGCAGGGGAACGCCGATGGGCAACATCCCGGACAGCGTCCCGACCTCGTGCGTGGTGACCCCGACCGTGGCCTCGGTCGGCCCGTAGTGGTTGACCACCCGCACCCGGGTCGCCAGCTCGGCCGCCCATTCGGCGGGCGCGGCCTCCCCGCCGAGGATGAGCAGCTTGCGCGGCAGCAGCTCCCCGGGCTCGGCCTCGGCGAGCAGCGCCGCCAGATGGGATGGCGTGATCTTCAGGTAGTCGGCCGGCCATCGGCGGAAATAGTCCACCAGATCCGGCGCCGCCGTCCGCGACGGCAGCAGGTGCAGGCACCCTCCGCTCATCAGCGACAGGTAGAAGACCGTCACCCCGAAGTCGAACGCCAGCGACTGCAGCAGCGCGAACGCCGACCCCGGCTCGACCCGGAACCGATCGTGCACGCCGGACAGGTAGACCAGCACCTCCCGGTGCTGCACGGCGACCCCCTTGGGCCGCCCGGTGGTGCCCGAGGTGTAGATCACGTACGCGAGATCCCCCGGCGTGACCGCGCTGTCCACCGGTTCGGCCCGCTCCCCCACCGCGTCCAGACAGACGGGTACGAGCCCGGCAGGCAACAGCTCAGGGGTGGTCACCGCGATCGAGATCCCGGCGTCCGCCACCATGTACGCCACCCGCTCGCCCGGCAGCTCCGGGTCGATCGGCACGTACGCCGCCCCCGACTTGAGCACCCCGACGATCGCCACCGCGAGTTCCGCCGACTGCTCCAGGCAGACCCCCACCCGGTCCCCCGGCCGTACCCCCAGCTCCCGCAGCCGCCAGGCCAGCCCGTTGGCCCGCCGGTCCAGTTCCCGGAAGGTGAGCCGGTCGGCCCCGAACACCACGGCGGGCGCGTCCGGCGTACGGGCCGCCGCGGCGGCCACCAGCTCGTGCAGGAGTTCCCGCTCCAGCGGCTCTGCGGGCTCCGCGGCGCCCAGCGCGAGCACCCGCTCGGCCTCCCCCGGCGGCAGCAGATCCAGCTCGGAGATCCGCGCCCCGGGATCGGCCACCATCGACCGCAGCAGCGCCACGAAGGACGCGGCCAGCCGCTCGATCGTCTCCGCCGTGAACAGATCGGTGCAGTAGATGAAGGTGGCGGCCATGCCGTCCACGCCCTCGTACAGGTAGAGGGCCAGGTCGAACCGGCTCACCGTGACGTCGGCCGCGAACCCGCTCACCTGGACGGCGCCCGCCGCCGGAGCCGCCCCCGTCTGGTAGTTCTGCAACGCGAACATGACCTGGAAGATCGGGGTACGGCTCACGTCGCGGGCCACGTTGAGCTCGTTGACCAGCTGGTCGAACGGCAGCTCCTGGTGGGAGAAGGCGTCCAGCGCGGCGTCCTTGACCCGCCCGAGCAGGTCGGTGAAGGCCGGGTCGCCGTCCAGGTCGGCGCGGAGGGCGAGGGTGTTGACGAACATCCCGACCAGCCCGTCCAGCTCGGGCAGCCCCCGGCCGCTGATCGGGCTGCCGACCGCGAAGTCCTCCTGCCCGGACCACCGCCCCAGCAGCACCTGCAGCGCCGCCATGAAGGTCATGTACGGCGTCGCCCCGTGCGCGGCCCCGAGTTCGGCCACTGCGGCCTCCAGCGCACGGGGGATCACGAAGCCGTGCCCTGCCCCCCGGGGGCTCTGCTCGGCCGGGCGGGGCAGGTCGGCGGGCAGGTCCAGCGGGGGCACTCCGGTCAGCCGGTCCCGCCAGTAGGCGACGTCGGCCTGGTAGGCGGGGGTGCCGGTGCGGGCGCGCTGCCAGATCGCGTAGTCGCCGTACTGGATGGGGAGCGGCTTCAGCGGCCGGCCGCCGAGCATGGCGAGGAGGTCGCCGAGCAGCACGTCCCCGGACCAGCCGTCGGTGACCGCGTGGTGGGCGGCCAGCTGGAGCACATGCCGCTCGGGGCCCAGCCGGACCAGGGTGGTCCGCAGCAGCGGCCCTTTCGCCAGGTCGAACGGCCGGGCCAGCTCGACCGAGATGAGCTCCTTGGCCTGGTCGGCGGTGTCCGCGGTCAGCACGGTCAGGTCGATCTCGGGCTCGTCGGCGACGTCGATGGACGGCAGCCCGTCCTCGGAGGTGCGAAACCGCGTGCGCAACGTCTCGTGCCGCGCGGTGACCTGCCGCAACGCCTCGGCCAGCGCGTCGGGGTCGAGCGGGCCCTCCAGCCAGACCGCGAACGGCACCGTGTACGCCGCCGTGCCCGGCCGGTACTGCTCCAGGAACCAGAGCCGCTCCTGGGCGTGCGAGAGCGGCGGCGCCGTGCCGGGCTCACGCGGGCTGATCGCGGCGGCCACGGTACGGCGGCGCAGCCGCTGCCGAAGCAGGGCCTGCTTGGCCTGGGACAGGTCGGGGGAATGGGTCACGAGTTCTTCTCCATCAGGCGCTGTGCTTCCTCGTCGGAGAGGTCATCCAGTTCGGCGAGCAGGAGGTCCTCGACCGCCGAGGCGAGGTCGGCGACGGTGGTGTGGGTGAACAGGGTCCGGATCGACACCTCCACGCCGACCGTGCCGCGCAGCCGGGCGGCCACCCGTACGGCCAGCAGGGAGTGCCCGCCGAGCTGGAAGAAGTCGTCGAAGGCGCCGATGCCGTCCAGACCGAGCAGGTCGCTCCAGACGTCGGCGACCAGTGCCTCGGCGTCGGTGCGCGGGGCGACGAAGGTGTCTTCCCTGCCGGGTTCCGGGTCGGGCAGGGCGAGCCGGTCGAGCTTGCCGTTGGGGGTGAGCGGCAGCGCGTCCAGCCTTACGAAGGCGGCCGGGACGAGCGAGGACGGCAGGCGGGCGATCAGCTCCTCGCGCAGCCCCGCGGTCTCGCCCACGACGTACGCGACGAGGTTGTCCCCGCGTACGGCGACGGCGGCGCGGTCGACCCCGGGGAGGGATTCCAGGACGGATTCGATCTCGCCGGGTTCGATGCGGTGGCCGCGCAGCTTGACCTGGTCGTCGTTGCGGCCGAGGTATTCGAGGGTGCCGTCCCAGCGCCAGCGCACCAGGTCGCCGGTGCGGTAGAGGCGGGTGCCGCCGGGGCCGGGGACGAAACGTTCCGCGGTGAGTCCTGGGCGGCGGAGGTAGCCGTGGGCCAGGCCGAGGCCGCCGATGAGGAGTTCGCCGGGGGCTCTGGGCGGGACCGGGCGCAGGTGCTCGTCGACGACCGCCACCTGGGTGTTGCCGATCGGGCGGCCGATGGCGAGTTCGGCGGGGTCGGCGGGGACCTCCCAGGCGGTGGACCAGATCGTGGTCTCGGTGGGGCCGTACACGTTGATCAGGCGGGTGACGCGGGTGCGCAGTTCGCGGGCCAGACCCTGGGTCAGCGCCTCGCCGCCCACCAGTGCGGTCACCTGGGGCAGTTCGCCGTCCAGCAGCACCCGCCAGCCGGACGGAGTGGCCTGGACGTGGGTGACGCCGTGGTCGGCGACCAGACGGGCGAGCGCCCGTCCGTCGAGTGCCGTCTCGGGGTCCGCCATGACGATGCGCCCACCGGTGACCAGCGGCAGATACAGCTCAAGTCCCGAAATATCGAAGGAAAGCGACGTCAGCGCCAGCCAGACGTCCTCGGGCCCCGCATCGAGCAACTCCCGCATCGAGACCAGGAAGTTCAGCAACGCCCGATGCGGAACTACCACGCCCTTCGGCCGCCCGGTCGAACCGGAAGTGTAGAGCACGTATGCGGGATCCTCGGGCAGGGGCGAGGCGAAGTCGCTCCCGCTGATGTCCCGGGTGGCCTCGTCCATGCCGCCGAGGAGTGGCCCCGCATGCCGAAGCGGGATGACCGGGATCGCTCCCGACCCCCCGGCTGCGCCGTTCTCCGCCGATCCGGCATCCTGCCCAGCGACCGTCGAGGGGCTTCCTTCCTCTCCTGCGGCACCCAACTGGATGACCGGAATCTCTCCGGCCTCTCCGAACGAGCGGTCGGCGAGAATCACTCGGGGCCGGGCGTCCGCCAGGACGAAGGCGATGCGGGCCTGCGGATAATCCGGGTCGAGGGGCAGGTAGGCGGCGCCCACGAGCATGGTGGCCAGCATGCCGGTCAGCGCGTCCGGGGAACGTTCAGCGAGGATGGCGACGAGATCGCCCCGGCCGACCCCCTCGGCGCGGAGCCGGGCAGCAAGGCGGTGGGCGGCGGCGCGAAGTTCGCCATAGGTCAGGTGACCAGAGGTCACCCCGCCGGAGCTTGGGCCGCCGTGGGCCGGAGTGGCGTGGGCCGGAGTGGCGTGGGCCGGAGTGACGTGGGCCGGAGTGGCGTGGGCCGGACCGCCGCGGGCCGGACCGCCGCGGCCCGGAGTGGCGTGGGCCGGACCGGCGCGGCCCGGAGTGGCGTGGGCCGGACCGGCGCGGCCCGGAGTGGCGTGGGTCGAGCTGCCGGTGACGGCCACCCGGTCGGCGGGCTGCCGTTCGATCAGGTCCAGCAGTGTGCCGCCGGATATTTCGAGATTCGGGCCTTGTGTCCAGGTTGCTAAGGCGGCGTCGTCCTCGGGTGTCCGCATCGACAACATCGACACCCGCGTCGTGGGATCGGCGGCGATGTCGTACAGGCACTCGACGAGCCGCGCGGCCAGCCGCTCCACGGTCGGCCCGTCGAACAGCGCGGCGTCGTAGTCGAAGACCAGGTTGAGCCCGTCCGTCACCGGCCACGCGGTCAACGTCAGATCGAAGGCCGTCTTGATCGCCCCCGCGTTGTACGGCTCATGCCGCATCCCCGCGAACCGCGCCGGCAGATTCCCCTCAGTCGTCTGGCTGTGCAGGATCAACATCGTCTGGAACAGCGCCGACTGCCCGAGATCCCGCCGCACCCCGAGCACCGACTTGAGCCGCTCGACCGGCACCTCCTGATGGGCCAGCGCGTCCACCACCGTCGCCCAGGTCCGCCGCAGCAGCTCATGGAACGGCGGATCCCCGGACAGATCCGCCCGCAACACCAGCGTGTGCGCGAGATACCCGATCACCGACTCCAGCTCCACCCGCCCCCGCGCGGCCGTCGGCGATCCCACCGCGAAGTCGGGCTGCCCGGTGTGCCGGGCCAGCAGCGCCTGGTAGGCGGCGAGCAGCACCATGAAGAGGGTGACCCCGCTCTCCCGCCCGGCCTGCTCCAGCCCGGCCACCAGGTCGGCGGGCACCCGAGCCTGGTGCACCGCGCCGCGCCGTACGCCGTCGAGCGGCCGGGGCCGGTCCAGCGGGAGTTCCAGCACCGGGACCCCGGCCAGCCGATCCCGCCAGTGCGCCAGCGCGGCCTCGCCCTCGTCCAGGGCCTCCCGCTTCAGCTGCCAGATCGACACGTCCCCGGCCTGAACGGGGAGCGGCGGCAGCGCGACGCCCTCGTACAGGGCGGCCAGCTCACTGAACATCACGTTGACCGACCAGCCGTCGGCGATGATGTGGTGCATCGCCACGCAGATCACATGGTCCTCGGGCGTGATCCGGATCAGCGCGGCCCGGACCGGCGGCGCCGCAGCCAGGTCGAACGGGACGTTGACCTGCGCGGCGCAGTACCCGCGCACCCGCTCCTCGGGCAGCTCCAGCCAGGCCGGCTCCGCTTGCCCCTGCTGGTCGATGACCAGCAGGGGACGCCCGTCGTCGGCGGGGAACCGGGTGCGCAGCGACTCGTGCCGGTCCACCAGCGCGGCGTACGCGGCGGTGAATCGCTCCCGGTCCAGCGGCCCGTAGATCCGCCGGGCCAGGTACATGTTGCCGGAGGCGTCGCCCGGGTCGAAGTGGTCCATGAACCACAGCCGCTCCTGCGCCGCCGAGAGCGGCACCGGCGTGCCGGGCGGGCGCGGCTCCAGCGGAACCACGCCGGGGTCGGCGCCGATGGCCGCCGCCAGCCCGGACACCGTCGGATTGGCGAAGATCGCGCGTACCGGCACCGGCACCCCGAACGCCTTGCTGAGCAGGGCGGCGGCCCGCGGGGCCAGCAGCGAGCGCCCGCCGAGCGCGAAGAAGTCGTCGTCGGCCCCCATCTGCTCGACCCCGACCACCTCGCCGAACACCCTGGCGATCCGCCGCTCGGCGGGCGTGCCGGGCGCGCGGCCGGTACGCGGCGCGGGGGCACGGTCCACTTGGACGACCGGCCGCGCTTCTACGCCCGTCACCCCCAGGTCGGCGCCGTTCAGCACGGCCGTGAACCGGGCCGCCAACGCGTCGATGCGGGCTTGGTCGAAGAGGGTCGCGTCATAGGTGAAGACCAGGGCGAGCTCGCCACCGTCCCGCCAGGCGTCCAGGGTCAGATCGAACCGCGCCGGAACCTGGTCGAGCTCGAACGGTTCGGCGACCGCGCCACACACCTGCACAGGCTCCGGCAGGGTGTCCAGAGCCAGCATGGTCTGGTAGAGCGGCGTCTGCCCGGTGTCCCGTACCAGGTCGAGTTCGGCCTGCAGCCGCTCGACCGGCACCTCCTCCTCGGCCATCGCCGCCAGCACGGTGGCCCGCGCCCGGGCCAGCAGCTCGGCGAAGGACGGGGCGCCGGACAGGTCGGCCCGGAGCACCAGCACGTTGCCGAGCCGCCCGAAGACCGGCTCCAGCTCGACCCGGCCCCGGCCCGCGGTGGGCGCGCCCACCCCGAAGTCGTGCTGGCCGGTCTCGGCCGAGAGCACCGCCTGGTACGCGGCGAGCAGCACGCTGAACAGGGTCGTGCCGTGCCGCTGCGCCAGCTCCTCCAACGGCCCGACCGGCACCCTGGCCCGGACGACGGCCCCCCGGCGGGCGGCGACGGCCGGACGGGGACGGTCGGTGGCCAGCCGGAGCACCGGCAGCCCGGCCAGCCGCTCCCGCCAGTGGGCCAGCGCGTCCGCCCCGAGGCCGAGCGCCTCCCGGCCCTGCTGCCAGGCGACCACATCACCGTGCTGTACGGCCGGGGGTTCCCGGTCGGGGTCGGCCAGGTCCTCGATCAGCACGTCCAGCGACCACTCGTCCCCGGCGATGCCGTGGAAGACCACGCAGAGCATGTGCTCGCCACCGACCCGCACCAGCACGGCCCGGACCGGCGGCGCGGCGGCCAGGTCGAACGGGGCGTTCACCCGGGCCGCCAGCAGTGCCCTGGCCTCGTCCTCGGTGGCGGCGGCGAGCTGTTCGAGGGTGATCGCCGGGTCGGGTTCGATGACCGCGACCGGGCGGCCCTCCAGGTCGGGGAAGCGGGTGCGCAGCGCCTCGTGCCGGGCGACGGCGGCGGTCAGCGCGCGTTCCAGCGCCGCCACATCCAGCGGGCCGCGCAACCGCCGGGTCAGGTGCAGGTTCTGGGAGGCGTCCTCAGGGTCCAAGCGGTGCAGGAACCAGAGGCGTTCCTGGGCGGGCGAGAGCAGTACGGGGGTGCCGGGCGGGCGGGGCTCCAGCGGGATCGACACGGTGTCGAGCCCGTCCAGCACGGCGGCCAGTCCCGCCACGGTGGGAGCCGCGAACAGCTCCCGTACGGGGATCTCCACGCCGAGCCGCCGGGTCAGCCGGGCGGTGACCTTGGTGGCCAGCAGCGAGTGGCCGCCCACCGCGAAGAAGTCCGCCTCAGCGCCGACCTCGTCCAGGCCGAGCACCTCGGCGAACGCCTCGGCCACCACCCGCTCCGACTCGGTGCGCGGCGCGATCTCACCGGTGCTCCGCGCGGGCGCGGGCAGCGCGCGGCGGTCCACCTTGCCGTTGGGTGTGAGCGGCATCGCGTCCAGACGCACCACGGCCGACGGCACCATGTACGGCGGGAGCCGCTCGGCCAGCGCCTCCCGAGGATCGACGCCGTCCCCCACCAGATACGCGACGAGCACTTCGCCGTGCACGGCCACGACGGCCTGGCGTACCCCGGGGAGCTCTTCGAGCACGGTCTCGATCTCGCCCAGCTCGATGCGGTGGCCGCGGAGTTTGACCTGGGTGTCGGCGCGGCCGAGGAAGTCGAGCGCGCCGTCGGGGCGGCGGCGGACCAGGTCGCCGGTGCGGTAGAGGCGGGCGCCGGGCGGGCCGTACGGGTCGGGGACGAAACGCTCGGCGGTGAGGGCCGGGCGGGCGAGGTAGCCGTCGGCGACGCCGAGGCCGCCGAGGTGGAGCTCGCCTTCGGCGACCGGTTCCAGGCGGTCGTCCAGGATGTGGACCTGGGTGTTGGCGATGGGCGTGCCGATGCTGACCGTGGCGGTGCCGCGCGAGACCTCCCAGGCGGTGGACCAGATCGTGGTCTCGGTGGGGCCGTACACGTTGACCAGGCGGGTGAGGCGGTCGGTGAGGGTGCGGGCGAGGGAGACGGGCAGGGCCTCGCCGCCGACCAGGCCGGTGACGGTTCCGGCGAAACCGGCGTCGAGGAGGACGCGCCAGCCGGAGGGGGTGGCCTGGAGGTGGGTGATCCGCTCGGTTTCGACCAGGGTGCGGAGGCGGGCGCCGTCGCGGGCGGTCTCGGTGTCGGCGATCACCAGGCGGGCGCCGGTGATCAGGGGGAGGTAGAGCTCCAGGCCCGAGATGTCGAACGACAGGGAGGTCAGAGCCAGCCAAATGTCGTCAGGGGCCGCGTTGAGCAGGGTGCGCATCGCCCAGAGGAAATTGAGCAACGCCCGATGCGGGATGACGACGCCTTTCGGCCGGCCGGTGGAACCCGACGTGTAGAGCACGTACGCCCGATCCGACCCTTTCCTCTCGCTTTTTGGCGATATTTCGGGATTTGGGGTTATGTCTTCGAGGGTTAGCACGTTCCGGTTGGGCAGCGAGGAGCGCAGGTGGCGCTGGGTGAGAATGGCCGCGGTGCCGGAGTCCTCCAGGATCATCGCGATGCGGGCCGCCGGGTAGGCCGGGTCCAACGGCAGGTAGGCGGCTCCGGCCTTCAGTACGCCCAGCAGGGCGGAGACCATGTCCGCGGACCGGTCCACGTACAGGGCGACCAGGTCGCCCGGGGTCACACCGGCCTGTTCCAGGCGGAGCCGTACCGCCTCGGCGGCGGCGTTCAGCTCGGCGTAGGTGAGGCGGCGGTCACCGGCCACCACGGCGATCCGGTCCGGGGCCCGCTCGGCCTGGGCTTCGAACAGGTCGACAAAGGTAGGCACGTCGGGCAGGTCGTCGGCGGTGAGGGTACGCACGCCCGCTGGGGTCGTCGTTTCCGTCATCGCACACGTCTCCCAAGCCGGGGGTAACAGAGGGCAGGCACCTGAAAAGGCCGCACTGCCGGCGGCGGGAGCGAGCCAGTGGTGGGAGCGTTCCCACGCACTCCGAGGCTAGGATTGCGGGTGAACGCCGTCAACAGATCATCCATATTTCAGAAAGATTCAATGGAAATACGGCCTTCATCTGGGGAGATTTAATACGGCCGGAAATAGCGCTTGACGGATGCCCGCCCGGATCCATTAGTGTTTCATGGGAGCGCTCCCAACATCTCGGGTGTCTGGGACACTGTGGGTGCCCGGACATGTCAGGGAGAATCGCGGGATGACCATGTCCGAGCAGGCGTCCGAAGACCGGCGGCGTGCCCTGGTGGCCAGGCTGCTCGCCCAGAAGGCGGCCCCGCAGGGGGTCACTCCGGTCCCGCGCGACGGCTCCCCGCTCCCCTGCTCGCACGAGCAGCGCCGGATCTGGCTCGCCCAGCAGTCCGACCCAACCGCCGCGCCCAACGTCACCCTGGGCGTCCGCCTCAGCGGACCGCTCGACCTGGGCAGGCTGGCCGCCGCCTTCACCGCGCTGACCGCCCGGCACGAGGCGTTCCGTACCACGTTCACCCTGATCGACGGCGATCCGCACCAGGTGATCCGCCCGGGCCTGCCGTCCCCGCTGGAGTACCTGGACCTGAGCGCCCTCCCCGAGCCCGAGCGCGAACCCACCGCGCTGGCCATGGCCCTGGCGGCCGGAAGCGAGCGTTTCCCCCCGGCCACTGGACCGCTGCTCCGCCTGAATGTCTACCGGATCACGCCGGACGACCACCGGTTGTTCCTGGTCTGCCACCACATCGCCGCCGACGGCGGCTCGCTCGCCCTGGTCGCCGACGACCTGGCCGCGCTGTACTCCGGGCGCGAACGGCCACCGCTCCCCATCCAGTACGCCGACTACGCCGCCTGGTCGGTCCCCCGGAGCGCGGCCCGGCTCGCCGAGCGGTTGCCGTACTGGACCGAGCGACTGCACGGCAGCCCGCCGCCGCTCTTCGGCGGCAAGTCCACCGGCGACCCGGCTTCCGGCCGCGCCGGGGCGACGGCGCTGGTGCGCGTGGACCGGGAACTCGTAGACCGGCTGCGCCGCCTGGGCGACGGGGCCACCACGCCGTTCGTGACGCTCTGCGCGGCCTATTTCGTGCTGCTCCAGCGTATGACGGGACAGCGTGACCAGACCGTCGGCATCGTGTCCGCGTCCCGGACCCGCCGGGAGCTGGAGCCGGTGGTCGGCACGTTCGTGAACATGCTCCCCCTGCGGGTGGCGTTGCCCGCCGGGCAGAGCTTCCCCTCGCTGATCACCAAGGTCCGGGAGGCCGCCGCCGGGGCGCTGGCGCACGAGATTCCGTTCGACACGCTTGTCTCCCAGGCCGGGATCGCCCGCATTCCCGGGGTGCATCCGGTCTTCCAGACGTCCTTCGTCCACCGGGAGGATCCCAGGCCGCCCGCCGACTGGGACGGGCTCGCCGCCTCGGTCTGGGATCACGAGGTGGACGACGCCACTCTCGATCTGGCGATGACCGCGACCCCGCGCGGCGGGGAGTACGAGCTGGCCTTCACCGGACGGCTGGCCCGGTTCTCCCCCGCCGAGGTACGCGAGCTGCCGGCGACCTTCGCCGCCCTGCTGACCGAGTTGTCCGCCTCCCGATAATCGGCTTTCCGGCGACCGGGCCGGAATTCCCGTCACTCCACCCACCAGCACCGCTGTCTCCCAGCTCGCCAGCCGACTATCACGCGCGCATGTCATGGGATCGACCCGGGGTCCGATCCCATGTTTCCGCATTGCATCATGTACCGCCCGAATAGCGGTACCCGCGTCTCAAATCGGGGGACTCGTCGCGGTGAGAAATGGCATCGACGCAGGTGGAGCGTGCCAATTACGCACCCGGTCCGGCCGCCCGCCCACAGTTAACACGAACTTCACGCCGAGTTCGGACGACCCGCAAAGGCGGCACCGCGCGTCCGCCCAGATCAGCGAAGGGTCTCCCACTCCATCGGGCGGGATCACACGAATTGTCCCCATCTGCATAGTCAAAGCCTGATATTTCAGCGTTTGGTGGGCGATGCGACTGTCCCTTCTAGTCCGGCCCCGTAAACGACCGGGTTCCGCCTGGCCGGGGTTGGACGAAGGAGGGACTCGTGCAGCGAGTCATCGCGCCCCTGGTGGCGTTATGCGCCACTCTCGCCCTGTCCACCGCGCTCAGCTCCCCCGCCTCGGCGACGCCGCCCGGCATCCCGTCGGCGGCGACCGCCACCTCCCAGCTCGCCGCCCTGACCGTCGCCAACGAAAGCAACTCCGGCACCTACAACCGCGCCCTGTTCCCGCACTGGATCACGATCTCCGGCACCTGTGACACCCGGGAGACCGTGCTCAAGCGGGACGGCAGCAACGTGGTCACCAACTCCAGCTGCTCCGCCACCTCCGGCAGCTGGTACAGCCCGTACGACGGCGCCACCTGGACCCTCGCCTCCGACGTGGACATCGACCACATGGTCCCGCTCTCCGAGGCCTGGAAGTCCGGCGCCTGGGCCTGGACCACCAGCCGCCGCCAGGAGTTCGCCAACGACCTGTCCAGCCCGCAGCTCTGGGCCGTCACCGACAACGTCAACCAGTCCAAGGGCGACAAGGACCCCGCCGCCTGGAAGCCCTCCCGCACCGCCTTCTGGTGCACCTACGCCAAGTCCTGGATCGCCGTCAAGTACAAGTACGGCCTGAGCCTCCAGAGCACCGAGAAGTCCGCCCTCACCACCATGCTCGGCTACTGCTGACCCAACTCCCGGGGGCTGCCGCCGGTCAAAGCGGCGGCAGCCCTCCCCTCAGCATGCCGCGTGCAACAAGTGCGGCGATCCTTGGCATTCGTTTCCCAAGTGACCGGTGTGCCTGGTCTGATGCCCGAGACACAGGGAAGGTCTTTTAGGAGGTGATATTTCCAACTAAGTTTGTAGGGATAGTAGGAGGTTCTGATGACTCTGCCCGACTTCCTGGTGATCGGTGTGCCCAAAGCGGCCACCACCGCCCTGCACACCGCGCTCGCCCAACATCCCGACCTGCACATGTCACCCATCAAGGAACCCAAGTTCTTCCTGACGGACGGCCCGCCCCCGGCCGAGGGCGGCCCCGGCGACGCGGAGACCTACCGGGAGCACGTCTGGCAGCGCGCCGACTACGAGGCGCTCTTCGAGCCTGGCAAGATCAACGGGGAGTCCACTCCCTTCTACCTTTATGACCTTGAGGCCCAGCGCAGAATCCACCGCCTCATCCCCCAGGCGAAACTCATCGTCGTGCTACGCGACCCGGTGGAACGCGCCCACTCCAACTGGACTCACCTGTGGTCGGCCGGCCTGGAGCCCATCGGCGACGTGGTGGAGGCATGCGCCCAGGAGAAAACCCGCATCGAGCAGGGCTGGGCCCCCTTCTGGCACTACATCTCCCTCGGCCGCTACGGCGAGCAACTCACCCACCTCTACACGCTCTTCCCCCGCGACCAGGTCCTGATCTTCCGCTACCGCGATCTCCTGAACCACCCGGCCACCACCCTCGACCGCATCTGCGCCTTCCTCGGCGTCCCCCAGGGCATCCTCACCACCGTCCCCCGCGAGAACGTCACCGCCCACCCCTCCGACTCCCGCCTCCACAGCGCCCTCTCCCACCTGGTCCGTCTCGCCGACCGCCTCGCCGGCCAAACCCTGACCACCCCCCTCTCCCGCCTCCTCCAGCACCGCGCCCACCCCCGCCGCCCCCTCACCTGGACCCAACGCCGCGAACTCCTCACCTACTTCGCCGCCGACATCGCCCTCCTCCAGCAGACAACAGAAGAAGACTTCTCCGACTGGCTCCGCCCCCGCGACCGCTCCGGCGGACTGGTCGGCACCCGCCCCACCGGCCAATCCCAATCCCGCAACGGCCGTCCTCAGGCCTGACGGGTCGTCATGCCAGCCGCTCAGCTCGCCGCGCGTTCACCGCGAGAGCGAAGACGGGCCGGACCTCGGTACATTCGCCTCGCGAGAATCGCGCCGAGACGACGACCACGAACGCCGTGGAATGTCGCCGGGCCCGGATCCCCGTCCGCCTGGCCAGCTTCCTCGGCGACAGCCGGACAAGATCTTCGAACAGGTACTCGGCGGAGGCGGCGGTTCCATAGGTGGTGAACCCGGCGCACAAGATCGAACGATGCGGCCGGTCGTTGCCCCCGCTGTGATCGGTCAGGATGATCAAGCCATAGTCGGTGGCCGGATATCCGCCCGCGATGTGCGGGTCGAAGTCCTTTATCGAGAACTCACGGCCGTGGTAATCGGCGATCTCCAACGTGTCGGCCACATCATCGAAGGAGAGCTTGCGCAGGTCATGAGCTCGAAGAAAGTCTTCCAGGAACGCCACGGCGGCCTCGTTCTTCGCGGGGCCGCCGAGGATCACCAGATCACGATCAAGTCGATTGCGGATGAACCCGCTCAGGTGAATGGTGACGTCCTTACCCGGATACAGCGATGTCAGCGCTCGCACGCAGCTTGCCACCGCCCGCACCTGGCCGTACCCCGTCAACGGACGGCTGGCCGGAACGCCGTGCGTCGCCCGTTTCACCGAGGACGTCGTCAGCACCAGGTCGATCGGAGCGGTACGGGAGAACCGCAGGATCCGCCGTCCGCGCTGGAACCGCTGGACCCAGTACCAGATCGCGGCCAGGACGGGTAATGTCCCCAGAATCGACAGAGCGAGGCTGATAGCGGTCATCGCCCTCGTGTGGCCTCCGGCCGAATCCCCACCATGGCTGTGACCTCCTCCATAAGTTCGGCCGTCCGGGTGACCACGAAATCGAACTCGAGCGGCAGCAGGTCGGGCCGGGACGGCCCTCGCGGCACTGCGCGCACCGAGCAACCGGCCTCCGTGGCGATCAGGGCTGCGGCGGCGAAATCCCAGTACATCAACCCGTACTCGAAGAAGGCCGCCCAAGAACCGGTGGCCACCTGGCAGATATCCACCGAGGCCGCCCCCTGCTGGCGCGTCACCCAGCCCGCCGAATAGAGGCCGCCCAACGCGTGCGCCATACGCGCGGCCACACCGGGTCCGTCCTTGGGGACACCGAATGCCGCGATCCGCTGCGCCCTCGGGGCGATCGCTCCGACGAACTCGTCCTTTACCAGCACTCGGCCGTTGCGCCTGGCGCCCTCCCCGTGGATGGCGGTGAAGATCTGGCCAGTACGGGGGAGATGCACGACACCGACCAGGGACCGCAGGTCTTTGGCGTCGACAAGCGCGGCGCACACCGCGAATTCCCCCGCACCGGCGATGACGTTGATCGTCCCATCGACGGGATCGACGATCCAGCAGAGACCCGAGCGCCCCAGAACTCTCCCGGGATCCTCTTCCGACATCAGCGGCACGTCGAGAATCCGGGGCAGGGTGGCGGTCAGATACGCGTCTATTCGTTTGTCCAGGTCTGTCTGCGGATTGTCGTCGGCTCTGGTCACATGAATCTCGGTCAGCTCACCGTGTGGCACGTCGAGGACAACCTCCTCGACCAGCTCCGCGATCCGAGCCAGGTTCATCATTTTCCGTCTCCGCAGCCCATCGCTAATGATGGCCGCACGTCACGGCATCCAAATGTCCCATCTGGCCGTAAATCCACCGATATGTGACACGAATGCCCTCCGAAAGTGGGACCGAAGGATACCAGCCGAGTTCTTGCCGGGCGCGTCCGATATCGGGAATCCGCGCCCGCACGCCGGTCGGCCCCGCTTCCTCGTACCGCGCTTTCACCTTGACGCCGGCGACCTCGGAAACCATTTCCACCAACTCCCCGATATTGACCAGTTGGTCACTGGCCAGATTGACCGGTCCCGTAGCGCCGGCCTGGGCAAGAGCGATCAATCCCGTAACACAGTCGTCGATGTAAAGAAAGCTCCTCAACTGTGCCCCGTCGCCCCAGACAAGAACATCCTCCGACTTCCCGAGGGCCACTTCAGCGACCTTCCGGCAGATGGCGGCGGGTGCCTTCTCCCGCCCGTCACACCAGGAGCCGAGAGGGCCGTAGACGTTGAACAACCGCGCGATCCGCACCTGAAGACCGCTGGACGCGGCGGCATAGCCGCACAGCCGTTCGGAGAACAGTTTTTCCGAACCGTATCCGCCCTCCGGAGCCTCCGGGTACACCAGCGACTCGCTCAACGGAACAGGATCGGCACCCTGCAGGGACGTCGGATAGACACAGGCGGAGGACGCGTAAAGAAGCGTGCCCACACCATCATCGATACAGGCACGTAACATGTTCACCGTGATGGCGGCCGTCGCGGCACAACGCCAGTCGTTCTCGGAGATATAAGCGATGCCACCCATATCGGCGGCAAAATGATATACGGTCCGCACGTTACGCGTGAGACGGGCACAGGTCGTCGGTTCTCGTAGGTCGGCGACCACATTGCGGGCCGCGGACCGCTGCCACCAAGAATCCAGCGGTTTGACATCTACGGCGATAACCGGCTGTCCGGATTCCACCAACCGCCGGACCACATGTCCCCCGATGAAGCCACCGGCGCCCGTTACCAGCACTTCCCCGCTCAAAATGATCGTTCCCTGTCTCAGGGCGATGTTGGCATGAGATTACCCTGGGCATCTCCCCCTGCCAATGTCCAAACCCTCCAGCGCCCATGATCTCCGCCCATTACTCCGCGAATCCTAATTTATCCGGACAAATGGACGCGCTGGGTGGTCTTTGAGTACGGGGCTACTCATGTCTGGGGGTGCGGGTCGCTGAATCGTGGGGAATATGGTGACCAGTCCCTTACGGGTGGCCCTCGCGTTGGTTTTGGTTGTTGCGGGGTTGTCCGTGTACAGCGCTCCAGCAAGGGCGGCGGCGACGCAGCCGCTCACTGTGCGCATTCTCCTGGTGAACTGCATCGATCCCTGTCGTAACGAGGGGCTTGAGGCGGCCGGGGAGAGTGCGCCCGACTTCTATGCGGAGATCACGTTCGCGGGGTTTCCGACGCATACCACGCCCCGAGCTCCCGACGATCAGGAGCAGGTCACGCCGTTCTGGGAGGTGACGCGGGATATTCCGACCACCGTGGTCGAGCAGGACATCGCCATCCTGATCAAGGACCATGACTCGACCAGCGCGGACGACCTGGCCGACAGCTCGCCGCGGGTGGGCGACCCCTACACCCGGGTCAAGGTGAACATGATCAACGGCAAGGTCACCGGCGACCTGACCTCCTCGGCGGGGTGCGTGGCGGGTAACGGCGAACCCGGTGGCGGGATCTTCGGCGCCGATCCCCAGCCGGCCGTACAGGTCTGCTTCGAGATCACCCCGTCGTCCGCCGCGGACTCCGACGGCGACGGCTTCACCGACTACGAGGAGTACCGCGGCCGGGACTTCGACGGCGACAACGTGGTCGATCTGGTGCTCCCGAACGCCGACCCCACCCGCCGGGACATCTACGTCGAGATCGACTACATGCGGGGCCTGCGCCCGCAAACCGGAGTGCTGTCGACGGTCGAGGGCGTCTTCAACAACGCGCTCGTCACCAACCAGCAGACGGGCGCGAGCGGCCTGGCCCTGCACCTGCTGGAGGACGAGGAGGTCCCGTTCGCGACCACGACGTCCTTCAACAATGTGCCGCCCGACGCCCCGGCCGACGACTTCGACAACATCAAGCTCGGCAGCCCGGAGAAGGCGTGCGGCACCACCGGAACCGGCCGGTTCGGCACCGCCGCCGACCGGGCCAGCCCGCTCTGCGCGGACATCCTCAACTTCAAGCGCCAGCGCTTCCGGTACGGCCTGTTCGTCAACGGCCTGACCGGCGCGGGCACCACCTCGGGCCGGGCCGAACTGCACGACAGGGGCGGCAACGACTTCGTGGTCTCGCTCGGCCGCTGGACCACCAACATGTTCACCAACGTGGGCGGGCGCAAGGCCGCCGAGGAGGCCACCCTGCTGCACGAGCTCGGCCACACCTTCGGCCTCGGCCACGGCGGCCGCCGCGACAACGGCACCGTGGACCTGGTCAACTGCAAGCCGAACTACCAGAGCGTGATGAGCTACTCCTGGCAGTTCACCGACCTGGACGCCAACCGCCCCCTGGACTACCAGCGCTTCGGCAAGGCGACCCTGGTCGAGAACAACCTCGACGAGACCGCCAACCCGGGCCTGCCCGGGGTGGTCCGCCCGGTCATCTACGGCGTGGGCGGCGTCGTCACCTACGGCTCGGCCAGCGGGCCCATCGACTGGACGGGAGACGGCCCGCCGTTCTCGGCCAGCGCGCAGGCCAACATCAACCACCTGCCGACCGTCGGCAACGACTGCATCAGCACCTCCAACACCGAGACGCTGCTCAGCTCGCCGGACTGGGACCGCCTCCAGTACAACTTCACCAACAGCCCGCACTGGTCGGACGGCAACCGCGGCGACATGCCCGCGGAGCTGACCGGCGAGGAGGTGCTCACCGCCACCTCGGCCGACCTGACCGCCGCGCTCACCGTGGACAAGACCGACGCGAACGGCGGCGACACGGTGACCGCGACGGTGACGATCGGCAACAAGGGCGGCAGCGGCTCGACCGCGACCTCGGTGACGTTCACGCCGCCGGCGGGCAACCCGGTCACCCGGACGATCCCCGACCTGGCGCCCGGCGGTTCGCGGACCGAGACGTTCACCTACACGGTCCCGTGCACGGTGACGGACGGCGGCACGCTGACCGCGACCGCCACGGTGACCGGGAAGAACGCCCAGGGCACCCCGGAGCCGGCCGAGCTGCTGGCCGACAACACGGCCTCGGCGACCACCAGGGCGCACGTCCCGGTGCTGACGTTGACCCCGTCCGCGACCGCGACGGTCAACGCCGGTGAGGCGATCACCTACACGGTGAGCCACCGCAACACCGGCAGCGCCGCCGCCACGGGCGCCACGCTGACGTACACGCTCCCCGCGAACGTGTACTACAGCACCGGCCTGGACACCGGCGCGGGCCCGCGTCCCGCCACGGTGACCAGGAACGCCGACGGCACCACCACGCTGACCTGGAACCTCGGCACGGTCGCCGCGAACGGCACGGGCACCGTCGCCTTCACCGCGCGGCCGAGCCTGCTCCTGGTGGCGGGGACGCCGGTGACCGGCACGGCCAGGGTGTCCTACGGCGGCGCCAACGGCTGCGCGTACGACCCGGTGACCGGATCGGCCACGACCACCGTGACGGTGGTCCCGCCGAGCCGCCAGCCGCTGGTCAGCGCGTTGTGGATGGTCCGCACCGACCTGCGCACCCCGGAGGCGCTGGCCCGGGTGCAGGCCACCGACCAGCGCTTCGACGGCGCGGACGGCTCCGCCGCCAACGGCGTGCTGTCCCAGCCGGAGGCGTCGGCGGCGCTCTTCCCGCCGTCCGCGCAGCCGCGCAGGCTGCAGCAGGAGTTGCTGGCCACCCTGCTCAACCTGGCCACCCGCCGGATCAACGCGGGCACGGAGGTCCGCACGGTCACCATCCAGCGGCTCGACCTGGACACGGTGGCCGACGCCGTCAGGTACGCGCAGGCGACCCTGACCCAGCCCCCGACCCTGGCCAACCTGATCCGCTACAACGACGCCTCGCTGGTCCTCACGGAGATCAACACAGGCGTGGCGGAACGCTACTGATCGGAATCAGCCGGTACGCCTTCCGGGAGAGCCTCCGGGAGGCGTACCTCCGTGCGGAGTTCGTGGGCCCCGTCGGAGCGGGTCCACTCGTAGTAGATCCGGGTCCGGCCGTCAGGCAGCGGAACGATGTCCAGGTAGCGCAGCCCGCCGTACACGGAGGAGGCGTGCGGCTCGGTGCCGACGGCGGTCAGCGTGGAGGGGCCGGGCCCGGCGGCGACGCCGGTGCGCTCCTCGTAGTTCTCCAGCGCCGAGGCCCGCCCGTCGTAGAACGCCAGGACGCCGGCCGGCGTGAACCGCACCGCCGAGACCCGCACCCCGCGGGAGTCCCAGTACCCGGGCCGCCGGTCCAGCGCCGTGCCCTGCCAGCTCCATTCCAGGCCGTCCGGGCTGGTGGCGTAGTCGGTGACCATCTGGTCGGCCTCGGCGGGGATCTCCAGCGGATGGCAGGAGGCCCACAGGTGCCAGATCCCGTCGTGGTGCACGATCACCGGGTCCTTCACCCCGGTCTTCAGATCGCCGGGCAGCACCACTTTGGCGGTGGCCGGGTCGAAGGCGTCCGGCCGGTCGGCCTCGAGCAGTTCCACCCGCCAGTGCTTGGTGCCGTAGGTGGCGCAGCTCAGGTAGAGCCGCCAGCGGCCGGACGGGGTGCGGACCAGGGTGGGGCGCTCCAGCGACTCGGTGCGCATCTGGTCCTTGGTGATCGTGAGCAGCGGCTCGAAGTGCGCGCCGTCGTCCACCGAGCGGGCGACCACCACGGCGTACCCACGCCCTTCCGCGAGCGGGCGGCGCAGGCGGTAGGCGAGGTAGACGGCGTCGTCGCCGGCGACGGCGCTGGGCGCGCCGGCCCAGAAGCCGGGGCCGTCGCCCGGCGGGGGCACGGCGACCGTGGAAAGTTGCGGCTGCGGTAGGTACACGCTGGTGTCTCCATTGATCACGGCACGACCATAGACGCCCACGTCCCGGCAGCCGGTCGCTTTTGCCCGTCCGTTAACACCGAAAAGCCTACTGGTAAAGAAGGGTAAAAAGCCCTGAACCGAATCCCGGGGGGCCGCGTATCTCGCCCAGTAAGGGAGTTTCGCGAACTCAGCTACCTCAGCAGTCAAGAACCCCGAGCAGGTTCCAAGGAGGCTTGATGCGATCACGCATCGCCGTTCTCTGTGCCGGCGCACTCATTCTGAGCACCGTCCCCGGCACGGCCCACGCGGCATCGGCACCCCTATCCCCCGTACTGGCCGGCGGCAAACTCGGCAAGGTCACCGCCACCCGGTTCAGCCAGGTCAACCTCGTCTCCGACGTGGCCGGGCAGGCCAGCGTCACCGACCCCAAGCTGGTCAACCCGTGGGGCCTGGCCATGGGCAAGACCCTCTGGGTCTCCGGCACCGGCACCGGCGTGGCCACCGTCTACTCCGGTGCGGTCAAGAAGGAGCAGACCGAGGTCGCCATCCCGGGCGGCGCGCCCACCGGCCAGGTGGTCAACACCGGCCAGGACTTCACCGTCAAGGGCAAGCCCGCCACCTTCATCTTCGCCAGCCCGAGCGGCGCGATCACCGGCTGGAACGCCGAGGTGGACCCGAAGAACGCCATCATCGCCGCCTTCACCCGGGGCGCCGACTACAAGGGCCTGGCCCTGATGACCACCAACCGCGGCTCCTTCCTGCTGGCCCCGTCCTTCTCGCACGGCAGGATCCACGTCTTCGACGAGGACTTCGCCCGGGTACGGCTGGCCCGCTGGCAGTTCCGCGACCCGCGCCTGCCCCGCGGCTACTCCCCCTGGAACGTCGAGGTGGTCGGCAACTCGGTCCTGGTCGCGTACGCCCTGCGGGACGCCACCACGGGCAAGGCCGTACCGGGCAAGGGCAAGGGCTTCATCAGCCAGTTCACCCCGGACGGGCGGTTCGTCGGAAGGTTCGCCGCGCGGGGCGCGCTCAACGCGCCGTGGGCGATGACACTGGCGCCGCGTGGCTTCGGCGGCTTCTCCGGCGCCTTGCTGGTGGGCAACTTCGGCGACGGCTGGGTCAATGCGTACAATCCCCGCAACGGCCGCTACCTCGGCCCGCTGCGCAAGGCCGACGGGTCGCCGATCGCGATCGAAGGCCTGTGGGACCTCGAACGCGGCACCGCGGCCAACGGCGGCGAGAACGCGATCTGGTTCTCGGCCGGCATCCAGAAGGCGCAGCACGGCCTGCTGGGGCTGCTCCGACCGGCCACGGCGAGCTCAGCGGGTACCGGGGCGAGCGCCACCCCGACCGTCACACCATCTGCTACGCCGAGCAAAGCCGGGGGCTCGTCGTACGGTTACTGACCTGGCCCGAAGGATAGGAGCGGCTCATGGAGACAGCTGACATCGGAGTGACCGGCCTGGCGACGATGGGCCGCAACCTGGCCAGGAACTTCGCCCACCACGGTTTCGTGGTGGCGGTGCACAACCGGAGTGAGAGCAAGACCAAGCAGCTCATGGAGGACCACGCCGACGAGGGCAGGTTCCTGCCCGCGGCCTCGGTGGCCGAGTTCGTGGCCTCGCTCCGCAGTCCCCGGCGGGCGATCATCATGGTGAAGGCCGGTCCGGCCACCGACGCGGTGATCGAGGAGCTGGCCGCGCACATGGAGCCGGGCGACATGATCGTCGACGGTGGGAACGCCCATTTCGCCGACACCCGGCGCCGCGAGGCCGCGTTGAAGGAGCGCGGGCTGCACTTCGTCGGGGCCGGTATCTCCGGTGGTGAGGAGGGCGCGCTCAACGGCCCGAGCATCATGCCGGGCGGCGCCCCCGAGGCCTACCGTGACCTGGGCCCGCTGCTGGAGACGATCGCCGCCCAGGTGGACGGCGTGCCGTGCTGCGTGCACGTGGGCCCGGACGGCGCCGGTCACTTCGTGAAGATGGTGCACAACGGCATCGAGTACGCCGACATGCAGCTGATCGCGGAGGCGTACGACCTGCTCAGGCAGGCGCTGGGGCGCACCCCCGGCGAGCTGGCCGAGATCTTCCGGGAGTGGAACCGGGGCGACCTGGAGTCGTACCTGATCGAGATCACCGCCGAGGTGCTGGCCCATGTGGACGCCACCGGCCAGCCCCTGGTGGACGTGATCGTCGACCAGGCGGAGCAGAAGGGCACCGGCCGGTGGACCGTGCAGAGCGCCCTGGAGCTGGGCGTGCCGGTCACCGGCATCGCCGAGGCGGTTTTCGCCCGGGCGCTCTCCGGCCACCCTGAGCAGCGCGCCGCCGCCCGCCACCTCGAAGGTCCGGACGGCACCGCCCCGAACTACTCGCTGGTGGAGGACGTACGGCTGGCCCTGTACGCGTCGAAGATCATCGCGTACGCCCAGGGCTTCGACCAGATCACCGCGGCCAGCGCGGAGTACGGCTGGGACGTCGACCGGGGCGCCATGGCCACCATCTGGCGGGGTGGCTGCATCATCCGGGCCCGGTTCCTGGACCGCATCCGGGCCGCGTACGAGGCGAACCCGGGCCTGCCCACCCTGCTGGCCGACCCGGCCTTCGCCGACGCGCTGACCGAGGCGCAGCAGGCCTGGCGCCGGGTGGTCTCCACCGCCGCCCAGATCGGGGTGCCGACCCCCGGCTTCTCCTCCGCGCTCGCCTACTACGACGCGCTGCGCCGGGACCGGCTCCCGGCCGCGCTCATCCAGGGCCTGCGCGACTACTTCGGTGCGCACACCTACCGCCGGATCGACCGAGAGGGGGTCTTCCACACCGACTGGTCCGGTGACCGGGCCGAACGCCCGGCCTGATCGCGAAAATCCCGGTACGGCCACCGCCCGGACAGCCGGGTGGCCGTACCGGGAGAACTCACAGCGCCGGGACCGGCTCGCTTTCCGACGCGGGCTGGGCAGGACCGCCGCGCAGCGGGATCTCCTTGACGAAGGCCGCCAGCACCGGGACCACCACCGCGAACAGGACGGCCCAGAAGAAGACGCTGCCGATCGCGCCCGCCAGCGACTCCAGGAAGCCCGCCTTGACCTCGGGGGGCAGCTGGGCCATGGCGGCCGGGCTGGTCTGCGCCCCGCTGGAGACCATCGTGGCGGCCTCCGGGCCGAACCGGTCGGTCAGGCTGTTGGTCAGGTGGTTGTTGAAGATGGCGCCGAACAGCGCCACGCCGAACGAGCCGCCGATGGACCGGAAGAACGTGGCGGCGCTGCTGGCCACGCCCAGGTCCTTCTGCTCCACGCTGTTCTGCGCGATGAGCATGGTGGTCTGCATCAGGAAGCCCATGCCGGCGCCGAGCACGGCGATGAAGACACCCGTCTGCCAGCTGGGCGTGTGCACGTCCATCAGCGAGAGCAGCGCCATGCCGACGGCCATGACCGCGCCGCCGATCACCGGGAAGATCTTGTACTTGCCGGTCTTGGTGATGGTGCGGCCGACGAACAGCGAGATCACCATGGCCGCCGCCATCATCGGCAGCAGCAGCAGACCGGAGTTGGTCGCCGTGGCGCCCTGCACGAGCTGCTGGAAGAGCGGCAGGAAGCTGATCGCGCCGAACATGGCGAAGCCGAGCAGGAAGCCGATCCAGGAGATCAGGTTGAAGTTGCGGTCCCGGAAGACGTGCAGCGGCATGATCGGCTCGGCGGCCCGGCGCTCGATCGGGATGAACAGGGCGATCGCCACCACGGCGACCACCGCGAGCGAGATGATCTGCCAGGAGCCCCACGGGTAGCCGTGGTGCTGGCCGCCCCAGGAGGTGATCAGCACCAGCGCGGTGATGGCCACGGTGAGCACGGCCGCGCCGATCCAGTCGATGCGGTGCTCGGTGCGGTACTTGGGCAGGTGCAGCTTGAACCAGAGCCAGAGCAGGGCGATGCCACCCAGCGGCAGGTTCACGTAGAACGCCCAGCGCCAGTCCAGGTGGTCGGTGATGAAGCCGCCGACCAGCGGGCCCGCGATCATCGCCAGCGACATGATGGCGGCCATGATGCCCTGGTACTGGCCACGCTCCCGGGGCGGGACCAGGTCGCCGATGATGGCCATCACGCCGACCATCAGGCCGCCCGCGCCGAGGCCCTGGATCGCGCGGAAGGCGATCAGCTCGGTCATGCCGCCGTTGACCCCGCCGAGGAACACCGAGCCGGCCATGCCGCAGAGCGCGGAGCCGATCAGGAAGAGCACGATGGAGCCGAGGAAGATGTTCTTCCGGCCGTAGAGGTCACCGAGTTTGCCCCAGATGGGGGTGGAGACGGTGGTGCCCAGAACATAGGCCGTGGTGACCCAGGTGAAATATTCCAGACCGTTGAGCTCGCCGACGATGCGCGGCATGGCGGTTCCAACGATCATGTTGTCCAGCATCGCGAGCATCATGGCGAGCATGAGACCGGGCAGGACGACCATGACCTCTTTGGACCGGGCCGGTCTGGCCTCGGCATCCGTCATTCTGAGCCCCCTAGTTAGTTGCGCCTTAAAGTAATGTGAACGCGGGCTTACTTGCCGACCGGCAAGTGGCCAAAGGTAAGGTAAGGTCCGTACTAGCCGGGCGTCAAGTAAGATTAAAGGGACAAAGGTGAATATAAGGGAACGAACGACCACAGAGAGCGCGTTCGCCCCCACGTCCGCGGAGGAGCGCCCTCGCGACACCCGCACGCGCATCCAGGAGATCGCGCTGCGCCTGTTCACCGAACAGGGCTACGAGGCCACCTCGCTACGGGAGATCGCCGAGGTCCTGGGGGTGACGAAGGCCGCTCTCTACTACCACTTCAAGACCAAGGAGGACATCGTCGCCAGCCTCGTGGTGCGGCGGACGGCCTTCCTTGACCAGCTCATCGACTGGGTCCGCGACCAGCCCCGCACCCCGGAGGTCCGCCGCGAGGCGGTCCGGCGGTACGCCGCGTCCCTGACCAGCGAGGGCTACCACGAGATCATGCGGTTCCTGGAGCGGAACCAGACCGCGCTCAAGAACCACCCGGACATCGGCCAGATGCGCGCCAAGATGGTCAGCCTCTGTGGCCACCTGGTCGACCCCACCGCCCCGCCGGAAGTCCGGCTGAAGGGCGCGCTGGCCCTGTTCGCACTGCACGCGGCGCTCTTCCTGCTCCCCGACGAGGATCTCACCGAGGCCGACCGCGCCGACGCCGCGCTGAAGGTCGCCCTGGAATTGATCGACGCCTGACGGAGTTAGCGCGATCGAAAGGGTAGGTGACTCATCATGCTTTTCGGTGCGGAACACGTGGAAAGATACATCGCCACCGACGGCCGCGAAGGCCACGACTGGCGCGGAACTACGGCCGCGTTGCTCACCACCACGGGCCGGAAGACCGGCCGGCGGCACACCACCCCGCTGATCTACCAGCGGTACGGTGACGACTACCTGGTGGTCGCGTCCAAGGGCGGCAGCGACGCCCCGCCCGCGTGGTACCTGAACCTCGAGGCCAACCCCGAGGTGGAGTTCCAGGTTCTGGGGGACAGGTTCAAGGCCCGGGCGCGTACGGCGACGCCCGAGGAGAAGCCGGACATGTGGCGGGTGATGGCCGCGACCTGGCCGGACTACGACGCCTACCAGCGCAAGACCAGCCGGGAGATCCCCGTGGTGGTCATCGAGCGCGTCTGATGATTCGCGGTTAGGGGCAGGCGGCGGTTCGGGGCAGGATAGAGGGCGTGAACCTCGACCTGCCTGCCGCCGCTGACCCCGACAGCATCTTCGACGCCTTCGTCCGGTGGAACGAGGAACGGGGCCTGACGCTCTACCCGGCGCAGGAGGAGGCCCTGATGGAGGTGGTCTCCGGGAACAACGTGATCCTGGCCACCCCCACCGGCTCCGGCAAGAGCCTGGTCGCCGCCGGGGCGCACTACGCGGCCCTGGTCAGGAACGAGGTCAGCTTCTACACCGCGCCGATCAAGGCCCTGGTCTCGGAGAAGTTCTTCGACCTGTGCGCGATCTTCGGCACCGAGAACGTCGGCATGATGACCGGCGACGCCTCGGTCAACGCGGACGCGCCGATCATCTGCTGCACCGCCGAGATCCTGGCGCAGGTGGCGCTGGCCGAGGGCACCCAGGCCGACGTCGGCACGGTGATCATGGACGAGTTCCACTTCTACGCCGAGCCGGACCGGGGCTGGGCCTGGCAGGTGCCGCTGCTGGAGCTGCCCCAGGCGCAGTTCGTGCTGATGTCGGCCACCCTGGGCGACGTGCAGCGGTTCGAGAAGGACCTGACCCGGCGCACCGAGCGCCCGACCGCCGTGGTGAAGAACGCCGAACGCCCGGTGCCGCTGGTCTACTCCTACCGGATGACCCCGCTGCACGAGACCCTGGAGGAGTTCCTCTCCACCAACCAGGCCCCCGTGTACGTGGTGCACTTCACCCAGGCCGCCGCGATGGAACGCGCCCAGGCCCTCATGTCCATCAACATGTGCACCAAAGCCGAAAAAGAGGCGATTGCCGCACTCATCGGGAACTTCCGGTTCACCACGCGGTTCGGCCGGGCGCTCTCCCGGCTGGTCCGGCACGGCATCGGCGTGCACCACGCCGGCATGCTGCCCAAGTACCGCCGCCTGGTGGAACGCCTGGCCCAGGCCGGCCTGCTGAAGGTCATCTGCGGCACCGACACGCTGGGCGTCGGGGTGAACGTGCCGATCCGGACCGTGCTGTTCACCGCGCTCACCAAGTTCGACGGCAGCAAGGTGCGCCGCCTGCGCGCCCGGGAGTTCCACCAGATCGCCGGCCGGGCCGGCCGGGCCGGCTTCGACACCATCGGGTACGTGGCCTGCCAGGCCCCCGACCACGTGATCGAGAACGAGCGCGCCCTCGCCAAGATCGGCGACGACCCGAAACGGCGCCGCGGCTACGCCAGGAAGAAGCCGCCGGAGGGGTTCGTCAACTGGAGCGAGGAGACCTTCACCAACCTCCAGGAGGCCGAGCCGGAGCCGCTCAACTCCCGCTTCAAGGTCAGCAACGCCATGCTACTGGCGGTCATCAACCGGCCCGGCGACTGCTTCCAGGCGATGAAACGCCTGCTGACCGACAACCACGAGGACCGCAAGTGGCAGCGGCGGCACGTCAGCCACGCCATCGCCATCTACCGCTCGCTGCTGGCCGGCGGCATCGTGGAGACCCTCAAGGAGCCCGACGAGCAGGGCCGCCGAGCCAGGCTCACCGTCGACCTCCAGCAGGATTTCGCGCTCAACCAGGCCCTGTCCACCTTCGCGCTGGCCACCTTCGACCTGCTCTCCCGCGACTCCCCCACGTACGCGCTGGACCTGGTCTCCATCGTGGAGTCCACCCTGGACGACCCCCGCCAGATCCTGCACGCCCAGCTGAACAAGGCCCGCGGCGAGGCGGTCGCCCAGATGAAGGCCGACGGGGTGGAGTACGAGGAGCGCATGGAGCTCCTCCAGGAGGTCACCTACCCGATGCCGCTGGAGAGCCTGCTCTTCGGCGCGTACGAGACCTACCGGCAGGGCCACCCCTGGGTGGGCGACCACACGGTCAGCCCCAAGGCCATCGTCAGGGACATGTTCGAGCGGGCGATGACCTTCGCCGACTACATCCAGTTCTACGAGCTGTCCCGCTCGGAGGGCACCGTGCTCCGCTACCTGGCGGACGCCTACCGCACGCTCTCCCGCACCGTGCCGGAGCACCTCAAGACCGACGATCTGATCGACCTGATCGAGTGGCTGGGCGAGCTGGTCCGGCAGGTGGACTCCAGCCTCATCGACGAGTGGGAGAAGCTGGCCAACCCGTCGGAGGCGCTGGAGACCCGCAACGAGCTGGAGTCCTCGATCCGCCCGGTGACCGCCAACACGCGCGCCTTCCGGGTACTGGTCCGCAACGCCATGTTCCGGATCGTCGAGCTGGCCGCGCTGGACAAGCAGGAGGAGCTGGAGGAGCTCTACCCCGACGTGGACTGGGCGGCCGGCCTCGACGCCTACTACGACGAACACGACGAGATCGGCACCGGCGCCTCGGCCCGCGGCCCCGCCTTCCTGCGCATCGAGGAGGAGAAGGAGCTGTGGCGGGTCCGCCAGGTCATCGAGGACCCGGCGGGCCACGGCGACTGGGGAGTCAGCGCCGAGGTAGACCTGGCCGCCTCCGACGAAGCCGGCTCCGCAGTACTCCACGTCACCGGCCTGACCCGGCTGTGACCCAAACTGAACGCGCTGTGACCCAAACTGAATGCCCTGAGAGCGCCGCGCAGAACGGCCGCGCTTTTGGCGCCGGTGCGGCGAGATCCCTTCACCTGCGCTGACGGCGCCGGATAACGGCGAGGAGCCGTGACCTCACCCGCCCGAGGTGGCGTCCTCGGCTTCCGCGCCGGGCACCGTGAGGTCGTCGGGGTCCTCAAGCCAGCGGTGCGGTAGCAGGACCTTCTGGCGTTCGCCGCTCTTGCCGCGCGGGCCGTCGGCGGCGGTCCCCGGCCAGGGCTGGTCCCGGTCCAGTTCGTTGATCCGATCGGTCAGCTCGGCCAGGCTCTCGGCGAGCGCCAACCGGCGGCGGGTCTCCGCGCCGACCGCGAAGCCCTTCAGGTACCAGCCGAGGTGCTTGCGGAAATTGGACACGCCGTACTTCTCGCTGCCGACCATCTCGCAGAGCAACTCGGCGTGGCGGAGCAGGGTGGCGGTCACCTCGGCCAGGACGGGCTCCGCCCGTTCGGGGCTGCCGTTGAAGGCGTTCTCCAGGTCCCGGAAGAGCCACGGGCGGCCGAGGCAGCCCCGGCCGATCACCACGCCGTCGCAGCCGGTCTCGGCGACCATGCGGAGCGCGTCGTCGGCGGTCCAGATGTCCCCGTTGCCCAGCACGGGGATCTCGGGAACGGCGTCCCGCAGGCGCTTGACGGCGTCCCAGTCGGCGGTGCCGCCGTAGAACTGCCGGGCGGTGCGGGCGTGCAGCGCGATCGCGGCCAGCCCTTCCTCAACCGCGATCCGCCCCGCGTCGAGATAGGTCAGATGCTCATCGTCGATGCCCTTGCGCATCTTCATGGTCACCGGCAGCCCGCCCGCGTTCGCCACCGCCGCCCGCAGGATGGCCCGCAGCAGCCCCCGCTTGTACGGCAGCGCCGACCCGCCCCCGCGCCGGGTCACCTTGGGCACCGGGCAGCCGAAGTTGAGGTCCACGTGGTCGGCGAGGTCCTCCTCGGCGACCATC
Organism: Acrocarpospora catenulata; assembly: GCF_018476525.1. GTDB lineage: Bacteria > Actinomycetota > Actinomycetes > Streptosporangiales > Streptosporangiaceae > Acrocarpospora > Acrocarpospora catenulata. Next base: position 213,371 of record NZ_JAHCST010000005.1, on the reverse strand, counting down.
CGGACCGCCCGGCCGATGATGGCCGGGTCCACGCCGTACAGCTGGATGCTGCGGGGACGCTCGGCCGCCCCGAATCTGATCATCTCGTAGGTGAGCGGGTTCCGCTCCACCAGCGCCCGCGAAGTGATCATTTCGCTGACGAAGAGCCCGCCGCCCTGCTCCCGGCAGAGCGTGCGGAAGGCGATGTTGGTGATGCCCGCCATGGGGGCCAGCACCACCGGCGGCCAGACCTCGAACGTCCCGATTTTCACCCGCCTATTCTCCCGGTGCGGCGCGGGTGCTCCGACGCCCCGGGCATTCCAAGATCGTGGACGTGGGGCGAATCGGGCCGATACCCTTGACTTCGGCAGCGGTCGGGGAGGTCGGCACATGTTGTTGCGGCTGCGAATCGCCGTACCGGATCGTCCGGGTTCGCTGGGTCAGGTGACCAGCGCGCTGGGCGCGGCCGGGGCGGACATCACGCAGGTCGTCGTGTTGGAGCGGGGCGACGGCCGGGCGGTCGACGACTTCACCGTGTTCTGGCCGGACGCCGCACCCAGGGAGTACCTGGTGCGTGCCCTGGAGGACATCGAGGACGTCAAGCTGGAGGGCGTCTGGTCCACGCGGGAGGCCCCGGGCACCTACCCCGAGCTGGAGATCCTCAAGTTCCTGACCACGGCGGGGGAACGCGCCCTGGCCACCCTGATCGACTCGATGCCGGTGCTGTTCAGCGCCGACTGGGCGGCGGCCGGGACCGACCGTGTCCCACGCGAGGTCGTCTACTCCAGCTGGCGGGCCCCCGAGGACATCCCGTTCCCGGCGGAGACTCCCGCCCGGCCGACCGCGTCCACGCTGGAGTCCGGGCTGCACCTGATCACGGCGCCGCTGCCCCCGCTGGCCCTCACCCTGGTGCTGGCCCGCGCCGAAGGCCCCGATTTCCACCGCATCGAGGTGCACCGGCTCACCCGCATCCTGGAGATCTTCCTGATGCTCCCGGCCATCGAACGCGGCGCCGATCGCGCGTTCCGCAACCTGTCCGCGAAGAACATGTGATTAACCATCGCCTGGGAAAACCCGATAGAGTGCGGGGAGTCACGCGGAAGTGGCTCAGTGGTAGAGCATCACCTTGCCAAGGTGAGGGTCGCGGGTTCGAATCCCGTCTTCCGCTCCAGTTCTTCTGAAAGTCCCACGAGCTCCCGGGTGGAGTGGCCGAGAGGCGAGGCAGCGGCCTGCAAAGCCGCGTACACGGGTTCAAATCCCGTCTCCACCTCCATTTTCCTTCAAATCCTGAGCCAAGAAGGCCGCCGGGGTCCGTCCACCCCGGCGGAAGCAGAAGGACGGGCAGATTGGCGTACCGGTACGAGACGGCGCGGGCCGACTACAGCGACTTGGCCAGCGGTGCCGTGCTCCACTCCGCACCGGGTATGCCGGCCTTCCCGGTACGGCTCGCCTCCGAGATCTTCCAGCGCGCCCTCGCCCTGCGCGGCGGCGGGGATCAAGCCGTGGTGTGGGATCCCTGCTGTGGAAGCGGCTATCTGCTCACGGTGCTGGGCCTGCTCCACCGCCCGCGCATCAGAACGCTACTGGCCTCCGACGTCTCCGACGACGCATTGGGCACGGCACGGGCCAACCTGAACCTGCTCTCCGAGCCTTCCCTGCGAGACAGGGCCGCGGAACTGGCGGACCGGGCCGAACGCTTCGGCAAACCCGGATACGCGCAGGCCGCCGAGGCGGCGGAACGGCTCGCCCGCCGGTTGACCACGGGCGGCGGGCCGCTGCCCCACCAGCTGACCCGGGCCGACGCCTTCGACCCGGTCCAGCTGGCTGCCGCGATCGACGGGCACGAGCCGGATATCGTGCTCACCGATCCGCCCTACGACGAACAGACCAGCTGGCAGGGAAGCCACCGGGACAAGGACCTCCCGGCGATGATGTCGGCGCTGGGGGCGGTTCTCCCGCCGCGCACGGTGGTCGCGGTGGCCGTACGCGGCCGTCGCGTGCCCGCGGGGCCGGGCATCCGCCCCCGTCAGTCGTTGCGGATCGGCACCAGGGCCGTCGCCCTGTTCACCGCCGCCGACCTCGTGGGAGCCGACCGCTCCCCGCAACGGTGATCCGCTGCCGGGACGCCTCATAGAGGAGCGCGGTGGCCGCGTTCGCGGCGTTCAGCGAGCTCGCCGCCCCGACCATGGGAATGCTCACCATGAAGTCGCACGCCTCGCGCCAGGCACCGCTGAGGCCGCTGGTCTCGTTGCCGATCAGCAGGAGCGTCGGCTGGGTGAAGTCGAAGTCGAAGACATCGCAGTCGCCGTGCTCGTCGGTGCCCACCACGACGATGGGCTTGCCCCGGTCACGCTGCGCGGCCACCCAGGCGACCACGTCGCTCGGCGCGGGGACCCGGACCGCGGGCAGGAAGAAGAGCGAGCCCGTGCTCGCCCTGACCGACTTCGGGTCGTACACGTCGGCGGCGTGACCGGCCACGATCAGCCCGTGCGCGCCGAGGGCGTCCGCCGAGCGGATGATGCTGCCGATGTTGCCGGGACTCGTCGGCCGGTCCAGCACGACCCCCAGGAAGTCGTCCTCGACCGGGATACGGCCGAGGTCGTCGGCGGGCATCTCCACGACGGCGACGACCTCGGGCGGCGCCTCGTTCTTCTCGCCCAGCTCCGCCACCATCTCGGGAGCCATCGCGATCAGGTCGGCCCGCACCGTGCCCAGCAACTCCTCCAGCCACTTCGACGGCTTGCGCTCGGCGTCGTAGATAAGCGCGTGGACAGGCCAGCCGTACTGCACCGCGAGCGAGATCGGACGGACCCCCTGGACCAGGAATTCACCGGCTCGGGACCGTTTGTTGCGGTTGGTCAGCAGGGACTGCCACTGCTGGAACCGAGCATTGCGCGTGGTGATTCGCTGAACCGTCGACACCTGTGTCCTTCCGAGGCGAGTGACCCGCTCCGGTAGGCCACCCTACGCGCCCACGACTACCGGCTCGGGCTCTCCAGCGCGTCCCGGGCGTCCATCAGCGCGAACCCGAGCAGGTTGAGGCCCTGCCAGGTGGCGGGCGAGGCGGCGGCGGGGTCGCCCGCGGCCAGGCCGATGCCCCAGACACGGTCCAGCGGGCTGGCCTCCACCAGCACCCGGCCGCGGCTGCCGAGCAGGTACGCCCGCAGCTCCGGGTGCTGCCCGAACTTGGCGGTGCTCGCCCGCACCACGATGGCGTACCGGTGCGCGGCCCAGACCTCCTCGTCGAAGCCTCCGACGCCCCGCCCCAGGGCCTTGGCCTCCCCCGGCGTGGCGGCGGCCAGGATCCGTCGCGCGGTGGCCTCGTCCCCGAACAGCCACGCCTTGTGGGCCATCATGTAGTGCTCGGCGGTACGGAACACCTGGCCGTTCTCGGTGAACTCGGCCGGCCACCACTGGCTCAGGCACCCGGCGCCGACGCCGCCGTCCCGGTTCGGCCGGTGGCCCCAGAAGTAGACGTAACGTAACCGCCGCCCGGCCTGCTCGGCCGCGACGGCCTCCGCCACCGACCGGGGCAGTCTCGCGATATCGGACATCCCGTCACCCTCGCACACCCACGTCCGGCTCCGCGAACGGATTGCCGGCCCACCCGAGGAATGACCCCGTTTCAGGAAATGTCGGGCAAGGGAAGGGCGAAAGCCACCGCCTTGCCGGTGGTGGTGGGGATGGTCGTGCTGATCTTGGTGGGGTAGGCGCCGCACCAGCCCTGGGAGAGGCGGTGGACCACGTCGAGGCCGCGCCCGCACTCCAGCAGGGCCGGGTCGAGGACGGCGTCGATGTCGTCCAGGGTCAGCGGCGCACGGCCGGTCGACGGGAGTTTGGGGAGGGTCTCCAGACCGTCCACCACCTCGCAGACCACCACCCGCGGGCTCCGGTAGAGCCGGAGCTCGAAAGGGGCGACGGCGTGCCGCATCGCGTTGGTGACCAGTTCGGAGACCATGACCACGCCGTCGTCGACGGTCTCGCCGTTGAAGCCCAGGCCGGTCAGCACGCCGCGCATCAGGTCGCGGCTGCGCACCACCGTGTGGGACCCGGCCGCCAACGGCCAGGTGGCGAGCGAGGCGGCCGGACCGATGCCGGAGGCGGGGAAACTCTGGTCGGCGAATCTCATGTCGGCGAATCCCATGAGCGGCGAGGCGAGCGCGGACTCTGTCCCTCTCACACCGTCGATCTCCTCACGTCGAAGCACGCGGACAGCCGCTCGCTCGAGGCCGGGTTCCGGACTAGCGGAAATGTCGCCCCCAAACGCTTGGCGTCTGCGCTTCCGGGCATTCGCGCGACCACGGCGTCGCAAGGTTCACCCGTACCATGGACAGTCCAAATTTGCGGAACGTCCTAAGTATCTATCGGTCCCCGGTCGGGTGCAAGGCTTGACCGTCCGGTAAGGACACCTACTTTCCCTGCGTTAATTTCCTTCCCGGCGGCCCCGCACGGCGTCCCTGACCGACTGCCCCGGATACCGAAATTCGAAAGGCCCGCAAACACCACTTGAGCTTGCGCAAAAAGGGTCCAGTACGCATTGAGCTGCCAAAACGGGAAGAGCCGGAATCCGCGCGGGCGGATCCCGGCTCTTCGCGGCGGCGGGCGCGTCAGGTCAGGTCGAATTCACCGCCCTTAACCCCCTCCACGAAAGCGCGCCATTCCGCGGGGGTGAACTCCAGCACCGGGCCCCGGCCGCGCTGCTTGGAGTCGCGGACCCCGATGACCCGGTCGGCGCCGGATGTCCCGGTGGTGGCGGTGGTGGCGGTCGCGACTTCGACGCAGTTGTCGCCGCCGCTGGAGCGGGTGGACTTGCGCCAGTTGGTGAACTTGCTCTCTGGGCTCATGAACGGTCTTTCTCGCTCAGTGACTGGGGTTCGGTCACGAGGGGTGCCCCAGTGCGGTGGGCCGGACGCGCCTGTGCGTCCCGGCCGGCGGCCGGGTGGACGGCACGCGGTCGCGCGGCCCCGAGACCGATCACCTGTCGAGGTCGATCGCCTTCGGGGTCGCGTCTGCCTGCTCCGGAGCGGCCGCCGACCTCGCTGTCCCGGCCCGCCCGGTGGTCAGCGGCGTTGGTGCGGGCGATGGTGTGCACCCTCATGCGCACCTTGATGTGCGCCGTGATGCGCGCAGGGACCGTGCATTCCCGTCCTCCGGACATCGGCCAACCCTGGACAGTACAAAAGTGTCGCATGTCCGGAATATCGCCGTGCACGGGGTAAGCCGGATATCGGCGATCCGTAACGTCCATCCCCCAACGAACCCCTGCGACCGCAACATCCCGCCCCGCCCGGAACATCCATTCGGATGCCTTGCCGGGGCATCCATACAGATGGATACTCAGCACCGATCGAAAAGCCAGGACCGTGGGGAACCCGGAGATGTCCAGCCGGGTGGACGTCATCGAAAGGTGCGCTGTGTCTGACAGCTACGAGGCCGAGCCGATCAACATCGACACCAGCACGGCCCATTCGGCCCGCGTGTACGACTACTGGCTCGGCGGCAGCACCAACTTCGCCGCCGACCGCGCGGCCGGGGACGCCGTGCTGGCCGCCCGCCCGGGCCTGCGCTACAGCGTACGCGCCAACCGGGCCTTCCTGGTGCGGGTCGTGCGCTGGCTGGCGGGCGAGCAGGGGGTGGACCAGTTCCTGGACATCGGGACCGGCATCCCGAACGAGAACAACGTGCACGAGGTGGCCCAGGCGGCGGCGCCGGGGGCCCGGGTGGTCTACCTGGACAACGACCCCATCGTGCTGGCGCACGCCCACGAGCTGCTGAAGACCGGCCCCGAGGGCGCCACCGACTACGTCAGCGCCGACCTGAAGGACACCGACCGGGTGCTCCGCGAGGCCGGTCGCACCCTCGACCTCTCCCGCCCGACCGCGATCCTGCTGCTCGGCGTGCTCCACCACATCCAGGACGAGGACGACCCGTACGGCATCGTGGCCCGGCTGGTCGACGCGGTGCCCGCGGGCAGCTACCTGGTGGTCTCGCACCCGGCCAGCGACCTGCTCCCGGCCACCCAGGGCGAGGCGACCAAGCGCTACAACCAGCACGTGGCCACCGGCCAGCGGCTGCGCTCCCGGGAGGAGGTGGCCCGGTTCTTCGACGGCCTGGAGCTGGTGGAGCCGGGGCTGACGCAGTGGCACCTGTGGCGGCCCGACCCGGACGAGCAGGTTCCGGCGGACGCGATCACCGGGCACGCCGGCGTGGCCCGCGTGCCGTGACCGGCCACCGCCGGAAGCACGAGACGATATACGGGGGCACAAGCACCTAAACCGTAAATGTCACTAGAAACGTCAGCAGAAGCGGACAGGCGGAGGGACGGGCCATGCGAGAGACGACAGCCCAGGGCCGGAGGCGGCGATGATCAGCCCCTACGTGCGCCGCCTCCGCCTGGCCGCCGAGCTGCGCAGGTTGCGCACCTCCGCCCAGCTGACCCACGAGCAACTGGCCAAGCGCATCGGTCTGCCGCGCGCTCAGATTTCTCGACTGGAGAACGGCCACGTGGTCGATCTGGCCGACATCATGGCCATCCTGGAGGAGCTCGCCGTGCACGGCGAGCGGTGGACCCAGATCATCACCATCGCCCGGGAGGCGGGCGAGCGCGGCTGGTGGGAGTCGAACAAGGCGATGGGCGAGCGGCAGGCGCTCTTCGCCGACCTGGAGGCGGGCGCGCAGACCATCCGCGAGTTCCAGATGACCTTCCTGCCGGGGCTGCTCCAGACCGCCGAGTTCACCCGGGCGCGGGCGGACGCCGACCGCCGGGACGGGGCGGCCGGATTCCGCCCCGACAAGGCCGCGGAGGCCCGGCTGGGGCGGCAGCGCATGCTCCGCCGGCCGGGCGGCCCGACCTACGAAGTGATCGTTGACGAGGTGGCCATCCGGCGCCGCGCGGCGCCCGCGGAAGTGGTGCAGCAACAGCTTTATCACCTCGCGGCCACCGTCAACGGGGACCCCAAGATCACGCTCCGGGTGCTGCCCATCGACGCGGTGATCGACGGCTACAGCCTGCCTCGATCCGCGTTCTCGATCTACACCTTCGCCGATCCCGGCGACCCCACGGTGGTGGCCGTGGACACCGTCACCGACGATCTCGTGCTGACCGAATCCGACGCCACGACCCGCTACGAGACCCTGTTCGGCCGCATCCGCAACGCCGCGCTGCCCCCGGACGAGAGCCTCCAGTTCTTGATCGGATCGGCCCGGTCGATTCCCAACGGGCATCGCTCTGCGTAACCGGAACGGGGGCTCGGAACGTTCCCGGCCTGTGATCCGCGTCACCCTTCGACCGGAATGTCAAAACGGCCCACCCGTATCGCCGCGGCTCGAATCCGCAGGTCATCGGGGCTGCTCTTCTATTTCCCCGGCTAAGTACCGGGTGTGGCAAACTGATATGCAATTCCCGCTTAATATCCCGGACATTCGAGTTCTCTATAGAACTTGCCTCTTGCCAAAAATTGGGGTCTTCCTATTCACTGGGTACACATGTAAGCATGACGTCAATTGACTCGAGGTCGAAAGGCTAGTCAAGTGACGGTGTCCGAGGCACTGGGTGACCGCCTCCGCCAACTCCGCAAGGAGGCGGGCCTGACCCAGGACAGACTGGCGCGGCGCGCCCATGTGAACGACAGCTACATCTCCCTGATCGAGACCGGCCGGCGGGTCCCCTCGCCCGAGGTGACCGCGGCGCTGGCCGCGGAACTCGGCTGCACCGTGGAGTACCTGCTCTACGGGAAAGCCGGCATCCCGGTGCAGTACTCGGTGGAGACCCGTGGCTCGGCCAACCGCCGGCTGCTGCGGCCCCTGAAGCGCCCCCTGGCCGGGTTCCGCCCTGGTGACAAGGTCGAATACCGTCAGTCCGGGGCGCTGCTGATGATTACCTACATCCGCCGGGTCGGAGAGAACGCGGCGGCGGTCAGTGAATCTTGACCGCCACCCCGCCGAGCACGGCGCCGGGCCCCTCGCCCGGCGCCCGGACCGGCGTGCGGCCCACCGGACCGTCCCCGTTCGGACGCCAGTCCTGGACCGGTACGACTCCGGGCTGAATGATTTCAAGACCGTCGAAGAACTGAATTATCTGCGACTCGCCACGCGGATAAAGCGGTTTGTTAGTTCGATTGTATATTTCCAGAATTCGAGCCTCGTCCGCTTCGCCGGCGCTCCCCGCGTGTTTTCCGTGGGATAGCACGAGATAACTGCCGCGGGGCATCGCCCGCATCAGCCGGGCCACGATGTCGTGTGGGCCGTCGGTGTCGGGGACGAAATGGAGGACCGATGTGAGAATGACGCCCACCGGCCCGTCCAGGCTGATCACCTCGTTCAGCCGCGGGTCGGCCAGGATCTGCTCCGTCGCACGCATGTCGCCACTGGTGGCGACCGTGTTGCCGTCGGAGAGGATCGCCTGGAGGTGGGCGAAGACGATGGGGTCGTTGTCCACGTAGACGACCCGCGCCCCCGGCGCCGCCGCCTGGGCCATCTGGTGGACGTTCTCCCTGGTCGGGAGGCCGCTGCCGATGTCGAGGAACTGCCGGACCCCGTGTTCGGCGAGGTACTTCACGGCGCGCTTGAGGAACGCCCGGTTCCGGACCGCGATGTCCGCGGCGTCCGGCGCGACCTTGAGGAGCTCCTCGGCCGCCACCCGGTCCGGAGCGTGGTTGTCGCTCCCCCCGAGCAGATGATCATACATCCGTGAGGCGTTCGGACAGTCAGGGTCGAACACGTTCTGCCGCTTCATGTAGTCACCCTCGCCGGTGCCCATTGGAGCTAGCGTTTGATCACTTTCTCCGATCAACCATAGCAACCAACGCTATAAACGTCAGGTGCGGATCATGTTGTCATGCCGTCCCCGGGGTTTCTCCGCGGGCGCCATGAACGTGTGTTGACCGTCGCGAGTATATGACTACATGCCCGACATGGCCGATAAATCTGGCCCAAGAATTTTTCGCGTTCCGGGCTGAACCATTTCGCCATTCCGGATGGACCGATCCCGTGCCCGGCCGCCGTGCCGGAGGCGCGGCCAATGTCACAGTCACCAGGACCCGGCTGTTTTCCGCATCGCTGCCGCGTCTACCTGGTACCCCAGGTTCTCCAGCTCCCGGGCGCTCCGGTCCACCATGGCCCGGGCCTCCCCCACCGCGCCCTGTGCCGCGTACACCGCGGCGATCTTGCAGCGGCAGAGGGGCGGCCGCCGCTCGTCCAGCGCGAGTTCGAACAGCCCGGCGGCGGCCGTGTAGCGGGCGATCGCCTCGGCGTGCCTGGCCAGGCCCGCCAGGGCGTCCCCGGCGTACTCCTGGAAGGCCGCCTCGGCGGGGAGGTCGGCGTTCTCCCTGGCCAGCGCGCGGCCGTGGTCGCTCAGGCGCAGGGCCTCGTCCAGGTGACCGGCGGCCAGCCGTACCGTGACCAGGGAGTCCAGGGCCAGGCTCTCGTAGGCGCGCTCGCCGGTCTCCCTGGCCACCTTCTCGCCCCGGGTGTAGGCCGCCTCGCAGAACCGCACGGCCTCCTCGAACCGGCCGCGGCCCCCGGCCACCAGGCCGAGCACCCGCAGGCAGGCCACCTCGGCGGGGGCGTCCTCCACCGCGCGGGCCAGCTCCAGGCCGCGCGCGGCGTCCGCCCTCGCCTGGTCGGCCTGGCCCAGCCGGTGGCCCACCAGGGCCCGCCAGGCCAGCGACCTGGCCACCCCCTCGGCGTTGCCGACTTGCTCGAACACCTCCAGGCAGGTGGTCAGCAGGGTCACCGAGCGCTGCTCCTGGCCGGGCTGGCGGCCCACCACGGCGGCCAGCCGCAGGCGCGCCTCCGCCGCCAGCCGGGTGTCCTCCTCGGCCAGCGCGGCGGTCATCACCCGCTCCCACATGTCCTCGGCCTCGCGGTGCCTGCTCTGCTGGCACAGGTACGACGACAGCCGCAGGGCCAGGCCATACGCCAGCCGGTACCGGCGCTCCAGGCAGGCCAGCCGGATGGCGGCCAGGATGTTGGCGCACTCGGCGGCGAACCAGCCGGCCGGACCGGCGTCGATCAGGTCCCTGGCCTCCTCGGGGGCGAACAGCTCCACGTTGAGCCTGGCGGGGCGGGGGAAGTGCGGCTCCCCCGGCAGCCGGGCGTCGGCCCGGTCGGCCAGCTCCAGCCAGCCGAGCAGCAGCCGTTCCACGGCCAGGTCCCGCTCGCTGACGTGGTCGTTCAGCCGGGACTCCGCGAAGTCCCTGAGCAGGTCGTGCTGGCGGTACCTGGGCGGCCCGGGAGTGCCCGCGCTGACGGTCACCAGCAGGCTCCGGTTGGAGAGGGTCTCCAGCAGTTCCTCGGCGTCCAGGGTGCCGAGCAGCATGGCGATCAGCCAGACCGGGAAGTCGCCGGGCCCGGCCAGCGCGAGCACCCGGAAGGCCTGCCTGGCGGGCCCCGGCAGGGCGTCGTAGCTGTCGGCGATGCTGGCGCTGACCGTCATCTCGCTGGCCCGCAGTGCCCTGAGCCGGTCGCTGAGCCGCCCGGCGAAGTGCGCGATGGGCCAGTTGGGCTGGGCCGACAGCCGGGCCCCCGCGATCCGCACGGCCAGCGGGAAGCCGCCGCAGGCGGCCATCACCTCGTCGGCGGCCTCCGGTTCCGCGGCGACCCGTTCGGGCCCGATGATCTCTTCGAGCAGCCGCAGGGCCGCCGCGCGCGGCAGCGGGTCCAGCCGAAAGGGCCGGATACCGGCCCCGCCCGTGAGGTAGGCCCTGGAGGTCACGATGACCGCGCAACCGGCCGTGCCAGGCAGGAAGGGCTGCACGTGGGCGGCGCCGGCCGCGTCGTCGATGACCACCAGCACCCGGCGCCCGGCCAGCATGGAACGGAACAGCGCGGACCGCTCCCCCGTGCTGGCGGGCAGGCTCTCCGGGGCGGCCCCCATGAAGGCCAGCAGCTCGCCCAGGACCTCCCCGGCCTCCCGGGGGTGGGCGGACATCCCCGCCAGGTGGATGTAGATCTGGCCGTCGGGGAAGGCGCCGCGCAGCCGGTGCGCGATGTGGATGGCCAGGGCCGACTTGCCCACGCCAGGGGGCCCGATCAGCGAGGCGATGGGCACACCGGTGACGTCGGGGCCGGGGGTGAGGAACTCGGTGACCCGGGCCACCTCCTCGTCCCGGCCGGTGAAGTCGATCACGTCGGGCGGCAGCTGGGCGAGCGGCGGGGGTGGGGGCGGCGCGGCGGCCTGGGCGGGGGCGCGTTCCGCCGTCAGCGACTCGTCGTCGGCGTCGATGGCGTCCCTGAGCTGGCGCAACGCCAGGCCGGGCCCGCTGCCCGCCTCGCGCATCAGCAGCGTGGCGACGGCGTCGAAGTGGCGCAGCGCCTCGGCCCGGTAGCCGGAGCGGTAGAGCGCGGTCATCAGCAGCGCGTGCAGCTGCTCGGAGAACGGGTCCTCGGCGATGCCCCGGCGCAGGTCGCCGAGCACGTCACGGTGCTCGCCGAGATGGATGCGCTCGCGGAACAGGGCGATCTGCGCGGCCCGCCGCTCGAAGACCAGCTCGTCCCGCATCAGCCGGAGCCTGGCGGTGTGGTCGGGCAGGTCGGCCAGCGGCGGCTCGCCCTGCCCCCACAGGTCCAGGGCCCGCTGGAGGGCGGTCACCGCGGCGGCGTGCTCGCCCCGGCGGGTGGCCTCGGCGCCCTCGGCGACCGACGCCCGGAACTGGTGGGCGTCCAGGGTGTCGGCGGGGCCGAAGTCGATGCGGTAGCCGCCGGAGCCGCCGGCCGGGATGCGTCCGGGGAGCACTCGGCGTAACTGGGAGAGGCAGGTTTTCAGGGAGCCCTCCCGGGCGTACCCGTCGCCCCACACGGCCTCCATCAGCTCCGCGGCGGAAAGCCCCTGCTCACCGGCGAGCAGCAGCGCGCACAGAGCCCGTCTCTTGATCGGCGAAATGGCAAGCGGACCACCCTGGTCCGGGATCACTTCCAACCGGGTCAAGATCCGGAAGTGCACGCTTTGGCCCCCAATCCACTCGGAGGTGCGCACTGATCAACATGTCATTGAGCGGGAATCCGTTGAAAACAGCGCCGTGGTGATACTACTGCTTTTCTGTCTCCCAGCCATGACTAAATGCTGACTGGGTTGCAACCTTCCGATTACCGGGTCTGGATAGCGTTTGGCCACCTGGGAAGGCACGCCATTCACGGAGTGTCACCGGGAGCCACAACCGATCGCACCCCCGGCACAGCCCGGCGGCTTTCAACTGGCGAGGGAAGTCGCGGAGCCGGAATGAGCAAGTCGAATATATGGTTTTGGACATGCCTTAAGGTTGCCTTAATGCCAAAGAGGAGGCGCTGAAGTGGGCGACTGGGAGGTCTCGCCAGATTCTCGCTGCCCGGCACTGCCCGACGGCGAACCCCCGCCCGGCCGTTTCATGGTGGACGGCCACCCCATGCACGGGGTCTACCGGCGGCCCACCAAGGCCGCCTTCTCCGATCTTCTCGTGACCTGGAACGGCCACCGGCTGTGGCAGGGCGAGGAAGCCGCGCGCTTCACGGTCGACGCGTCCCCGCTCCTGAGCATCTGGAACCTCGTCTACACCGACGAGTTCGCCGCGCGCGGCTGGCTGGTCCGGGCCCGCGCCGACGTGGCCGGGCGGGGCCTGCAGTGGCAGAGCCCCGACCCCAGCGGCCGGGCCGACTGGATCGACCTGTGGAAGGCCCAGGCGCTTCTGGACGGCTTGCTGCCCTTCGCCCGGCTCACCCTGCCCGAGTCGGACGCGCTGCGCTGGTGCGCCACCGCCGGGCGAGCCGGGGTGATCGCCAACATCTCCCGGAACCTGACGGCCGACCCGCTCGCCGAGACCGGCCCGAACCATCTGGTGATCACCGCCTCCCGGGACGCGACCTACGGGAGCCTGTTCCCGATCGACGCGATCATCGACGGCTACCGCGAGGTCCTGCCGAAGGCCATCGCGGAGCGGGAGACCGAGGCCCTGGAGTACCACCGCGGCCTCTCCGTCGCCACCTACGTCGCCGCGTACGGTCAACTCGACGAGGTGGGTGGAGCGGTCCGCGGGCTCACCCTCGGCCACCCGGTCGCGGTCACGGTGGCGCAGATCGTGGACGATGCCTTTCCCCTCAACGACCCCGACCTTAAGGACTACGACTTCAGGGACCAGGACACCGTCACCGCCGAACGGCGGGCCGGGCCGTACCAGCTCGACGTGGGGCTGATAGATGGGGAGTTCCAGGTGGACATTCCCGTCTGCCCGTACTCGGCGCACGCGCACGCGCGGCTCTGCGACGCCACGGCGCTGGACCAGGAGCTGGTGGAGTTCGTCCGGGCCAACTGGTCGCCGGAGTTCCTGCCGGGCTCGGCGGTGAACTCGCTGGAGGAGCTGGCCGGGCGGGCCTACGTGCTCTCGGTTGCGTACGTGCACTACCTGGTCTCCCGGGCCTTCGAGGCGCGGCCGCTCGACTCGCAGGTGCACGCCTACATCTGCTGCCTGCTGCGGCAGCTCGGGCACGAGCCGCGACAGCTCGTCAACGAGGTCAGGCTCATGGAGCGTGCCGGACTGCGAGCCAAGCCTTGACCAGCCAGTACATCGAGCGCCGCGAGATCGTGCGGGAGACGGGCTGCTCGGTCCGCGACTGCGGCCGGGTGGTGCTGGCCCTGGGCGTCTGCGCCCACCACTACTACGGGGCCCCCGACAAGCGCGCCGCCTGCGCGGCCGGCGACTGCGACCGGCAGGCCCACCGGCGCGGCCTGTGCACCACCCACTACCGGGTCTGGCGGCTGGCGGTGGCCGCGCCCTGCTCGGTGGAGGAGTGCGAGCGCCCGGCCGTGGACAGCGGCATGTGCGGGCTGCACGTGCAGCGGGTCCGCAAGTCCGGGTCGGCCGGGGAGGCGTCCTCCCGGCTCCGCTCCACCAACGGGGTGTGCGGCGAGGACGGCTGCGAGCTGAAGATCTTCACCCGGGGGCTCTGCCGGAGCCACTACCTGGCGCACGGGCTGCCCTGCTCCGTCGAGGGCTGCGACAAGCCGGTGGTGGCCAGGAAGCTCTGCGGCATGCACTACGCCCGCCTGGTCAAGACCGGCGATCCCGGCGAGGCGCTGCCGCGCCGGATCAGGGCCGCCGCGCCGGTGGCGCCGGAGCCGGTGGCCGACCCGCGGGTCTGCTCGATCGACGGCTGCGAGCGGCCGATCTGGAGCCGGGGCCTGTGCGGCATGCACTACCAGCGCCGCCGGGCGTACGGGGACGCCAACCGGGTGCCGCCCCGCTGGGAGCGGCGGCCGTGCGCCGTGGAGGGCTGTGAGGAGCGCGCCAGGGACCTCGGCCGATGTCCGCGGCACGCGGCCAAGTTCCGGCGCGACCGGCGGCGTACGCTCAAGATCCCGTCGCCGGAGACGATGATCGCGCTGGCCGAGGCGGGCGAGGCGGCCCGCCGGTGGCGTGCGGAGGCCGAGGAGGTGCTCGGGTGCCGCCAGGACCGCAACGACCTGGTCCGCACCTTCGCGCTGACCGCGGGCGAGCCCGCCAGCGCCCGGCTGGCGGCCGCGGCCGGGGTGCGGCAGAGCACGCTCCGGCAGATACTGGCGCAGCCGGTTGAGCGCCCGGAGCGGCTGGGCGAGTGGCGGCGGCTGCTCGCCGACCTGACCGCGACGGGGGCGAGCATCGCGCGCTGCGCCGACCCCGCCGAGCTGGGCGAGCTGGCCCGGCTGCGGCAGCGGCTCTGCCTCTGGCTGCTGGAGGGCGTCGGGCGGTTGAGTGAGCGGCTGGCCGAGGCCATGGACGCGGAGCTGAACGCGCGCGGCAAGCGCGACCAGCTGATCGCCGAGTGCTGGCGGTCCGGCGTGCAGAACCTGTCGCTGATCGAACGCCGGACCGGCCTGTCCCAGGCCACGGTTTACAAGGCGCTGCGCGAGCACGGGATCAACCCTCCCGACATCCGGCGGTAGTCAGCCTCTAACGGTAATCAGTTGGTGTTGCCGGTCTCCGGGGACAGCCTTGCCGCGCGCCCGGCTGTCCCCGGAGCCCGAGTATGGAGCCGCCCGCGCTCAGGCCGGGCAGCCTGTCACCTTGAGGGTGACCTTCCCGTCGGTCCGCACCCCTTCGTTGGTGCCGGTCCAGCGGATGGTGATGGTGTCGGCCACGGTGGTCTCCACCGCGAGCTCGTCGTTCACCTCGAACAGGCAGGAGGAGGCGAGCACCCCGTCGGGGGTCAGCTCGACGGTCAACCTGACCTTCTCCCCCGCCCTGACGGTGCCGGAGGCTGGCGCGATCTGGGCCAGCCCTTCGGTGCTGACGGCCCGCCACCTGATGGTGCCGGCGCTGGCCGACAGGGTGACCGTAGAAGCGCCGCCGGACAGCGCCAGGGTGAGCGGCCGGACCGAGAGCGCGGGCTTCTTGACCGGCGCCGGCCGCTCCTCCTTCTTGGTCTCTTTCGCGGTCGCGCTGGGCTCGCTCACCGGGACCGACCGCGCCTGCGCCGAGGCCGAGGGGGTACGGCGTTCCGGGGGCGTGGCCGCCTCGGCGGACGCGGTGGCGGACGGGGCGGCCGTGGGAACCTGGGCGGTCGGGGACCGTACGGGGTCGATCAGGGACGGCGCCACCTTGGGAACCGTCTGCACCGCCCGGTTGGAGGCCGGGAAGGCCGGGTACTCGCGGGCGGACAGCCCCCGCCAGGCCAGCGAGACGATCAGCAGCCCGGCGGCGGTCAGCGCCACCATCCGGATCGGACGGCGCCGGGGACGGCTCTCCTGCCGCCGCTCGCGGCGGAGCCTGGCCCGCTCCCTGGCCCGCGCCCGGCTGCCGCGCCGGGTCAGCCGCCCGCGCGAGGACACCTCCTCGTCCCAGACCTCGGTGGCCGGCGGGGTCGCCTTGGGCACCCCGGCGGCGATGCGCCGCTCCCAGATCTCGGCGGGCGGCGCGGCGTCCATCGGGGGACGCGGCGCGGGGACGGGGTGCCCGTTGGGCCGGGCGTGGTAGGTGAGGCGCGGCCCGACGCGCCGGTCGACCGTGCGGTCGTCCTTGAAGGAACGTTCCTCCCAGCCGCGACCGGCGGGCAGGCGGGGCACGGGCCGGTTCTCCCAGACCCGCTCCGGGTAGCGGCGCACGCGGGTGCGGTCCAGCTCCTGCCAGTCGGGTTCCGGCAGGTCCTCCCACGCCTCGTCCGGCAGGCGAGGCGTGGGAGGCCGCTGGTCCCAGACGTCTTCCGGTGGGTGTGGGGCGGAAGGTCCGGGGGTCCGGTCGAGCTCGTCCATCCGGCGGACGCGCTCCAGCTGGTCTTCGTACACGGGGGCGGCCAGCGGCATCGAGCGCGGGCGGGCCTCGCGCGGCGGCTGCGGGTGGACGTAGTCGTTGTCCAGCCAGTTGCTCTCGTCCCAGTCGCTGTCCCGCCACTCGGTCTCCCGGCGGTCCCGGTGCCGCTGCTCCCACTCGCGCTGCTCCCGGTCCCGCTGGTCCCGCTCCCAGTAGCCGATCCGGGAGCCGGCCCGGAGCGCGGCGTTGAGCACCGGCGCCTCCTCCGGCACCGAGGGCGGGTTGTAGGCGTCGGGCTGGAGCGGGTAGTCGTGCTGGCTCCACCGGATGTCCACGCCCTCCGGCCGGGCCGGGACCGCGATCCTGGCCCGGGAGAGCTCGTCCAGCTCGGCGATGGGCAGCCGGGCCAGCAGGGCGGGCACCGACACCGTCATGGTGGCCGACTTCATGCAGGTGAAGCAGGTGAGGATGTGCGACTTGAGGCGGCTGCGCAGTTCCCGCCTGGGCGACTCCAGCCAGGCCAGCGCGATCGGGTTGGCGGCGTCGCAGGCGGACTTGCCGGACTGGGCCAGCTGCACGCAGGTGACGAAGCACTCGACCAGGTCCTGGGCGCCCAGCGCCAGCTTGGCCGCCTCATCGGTGGGCACGCCCAGCACCAGGCCGACCGCGGGCACCGACATGCCGTGCCGGTGGATCAGTTCGAGCACCTCGCGCTCCCGGCGGCCGAGCGCCCCCATGGCGTTGGCGGTCAGCTCGGGACCGTCGCCCTCGCCGGGGCGCAGCGGCGGGAAGGGGGCGGTGGTGAAACCGCCGTAGTGGGGCTGGGAGTGGCAGTGCACGCGGGCTATCGCGTACAGCCAGGCGCGCAGGTGCTCGTGGCCGGGATAGAGGTCCTGGTGCACCTCCGCCAGGGCGATGGTGTTGCGGACGGCGTTGATCGTGGCGAGCTTGTCGCCCAGCCAGAGCGAGCAGTAGTCGTAGAGGCTCCGCGCGTGGTCCGCGATGAGCTCCTCGGCCGAAGGTAACTGGAAAGTGGCCTGGGGTGCGGTGCTGTCCGACGGGTCCTGCGGTGCTCGGCTAACCATGGTCCTGTTTCTCCCCGGGAGAGGTGGTACGAGGTCGTATCGGGTCGTTATCGGGAACCCGACACCGACATGGCCGGGGTCAACGACCCGTCGGCCGCCACCACCGTGACCTTCAGCGCGCGACGCAGCCGGTCCAGGCGTTCGTGGCATTCCCTGCGGTTGCGGCCGGTGACGACGGCCAGCCCGATGCGCGCGGTGTGCCCGTCGGGTGACGGGTCCACGGCGCTGCCGGGCGCCACGTCCAGCACCAGGCGTTCCAGCCAGGCGGCCCGGCCGACGTGGTCGCTCAGCTGGGCGCCGAGCTCCAGCTGGGAGACCCGCCCGGGCGCGGGCGCGCTCAGGTAGGTCACCGCGGCCACCCGGTGGTGCCGGTGCGGTGTGACGGTGACCGGGGCACCGCAGGCGATCATGGTTTCCGCGGTGGCCAGGTCCGCGTCCGCGGCCAGGTAGACCAGCCGGGTGATCAGGTCGTGCAGGCCGGCCTTGACGGCCATCACGCACGGACCCGACGGGGTGAGCCGCATGACGACCTGGCTGGCCCCGTCCTGCACGCCGAGCGCCCGCAGGCTCACGTTGGCGGCGTGCAGGATGGTCGGCTCGTCCAGCAGCGGGTCGTTGGCGTCCACCAGGTGGCCCAGGTCGGCGGCGGTCGGGGTGAAGTCGGCCCGGGTGCGGACCACGCTCACCAGCTGGGTGACCCCGTCGGTGGTGAGGCAGACCGCGACGATCTCCTGGCCGTCCAGGTGCTCCTCGACCAGGACGCCGCGCCGCCCGCCGAAGGTGGCCGAGGCGGCCCCCGCCGTGGCCGCGAAGCCGGTGATCAGGCGGCCGTGGTCCTCGGCCAGCCGGGCCGGGAAGCCGGCGGTGCGGAGCCGGGGCTTGAGCACGACCGGGTAGCCGAACCCCTGCGCGGCCTCCTCGGCCTCGGTCAGGTCCACGGCGAGGACCGAGCGCGGCACCGCACAGCCGGCGGCCTCCAGCAGGGTGTGGGTGACCGCGCGGTCCCGGGTGGCGGTGGCGGCGGTCCGGCCGTACCCGGGCAGCCGGAGCCGGTCGGCGACCGCGGCCGCGGCGGTGAAGTGCCGGTCCTCCCAGCAGAGCACGCCGTTGACCGGCTCGGGGAAGGAGCCGACCGCGCCGGTCAGGGTGGCCGCGTTCATGGCGGGCACCCACTTGTGCCCGGCCAGGTACGGCCGCTGCCACGCGGCGGGGATGGACCGGTCGAAGACGACGACCCGGACGCCCGCCTCCTGGAGCCGGCGGAACAGGTGCTCGCGGCCGGTGCGGTCCGCCTGCCCGCCGCCGATCATCGCCACCAGCGGGCCGGCCTCCGGCACCGCCCGTACGGTCCTGCGGTGCGGCCACGGGGTGCGCACCGGCTGGGTCGGGATCGGTTCTACTGCGTCTGAATACGTCACGAGCGGCAACCTTCTGCTCGGCCGGTAATGTCGGCGGGAATTGCATTTAACGTCTCTAGATAGGTCCCTATGAACGCCATTTAAGTTCTCTAGATAGGCGCTCTTAGGTTCTCTAGATAAGTCAAGGATTCAGTTTTTCGACCGCCTGGCGCCCCTCACACTCACCCTGTGGCAACCGTCTCCCCGAGGTCGCCAGGCAGTCACTTGCCATGGTCAGCACCTTGACACATAGTTGTCAAGGGTGTCGGGACGGCATTTCTCATATCGGCTCGGCACCTTACAGAATTGGTGAGTCAGTAAGCTGACTTCAGTCAGGAAGGACTGACTTGCATGTGCCGTTTATGTGAACTTTCATCGAAGCTCTAGCGCGATAACAGTTCACTTGTCTATGCTCCCGACTCGTAGAATTGAATCTTGTCAAGAAGCCGTCGAGAAGCTGTCGAGAAGAAATAGCAGGTCAACAACCAGTCGAGCCCCCAAGCCCCTCACCCGCCCCACCCGTTCAACGCGGGCCGCGCGCCCGCTGACCCGAAGGAGCGGCATGCGCCGCAATCCGTTTCCCGGCACCGGACCTGACCGTCCGCGGCCGACGGCGTTCGCTGACTACTTAGTCCCCACCCAGGGCACCCCCGCCCAGGACCCCTCAGACCAGAACCCCGCGGACCAGAACCCCGCCCCCGAGGACACCCCCGCCTCCCCCGCCGAAGTCCTCAACTCCCCCACGGCGCCGCACTCCCCGCCTGATCCCTACATCGCCGACCTCCCGCTCGACCCGTACGCGGACGACCCCCCGGAGGCGGTCACCGGCCAGCGCCCGGTGCTCGGCCGGCACGCCCGCCCGATGCCCGGTGGGGTGCAGCCATGGCAAGGGTGGCTGCCGGACGGACGGATTCCCCGGCCCGTTCCCCCGCCGCGCCGGCCCCTGTCGGACCCGCCGCCGGCCCAGCAGCAGGACCGGGCGGCCCGCGGCCCGGTGTTCTCGGCGCCGGTGGCCGACACCGACATCGCCTACGAGCTGCACCGCAAGCTCCAGTCCGGGCTCCCGCTCGGCCTGGACCTCGGCCTGGACGAGCGGCGCGGCTCGCTGCCGCCGGAGGTGCTGGCGGCCGTCCGCGAACTGCGGGCGCAGACCATGCAGCTGATGTCCGCGCTGGAGGCGGCCATCGAGAACGAGGGCGGGGTCCTGTGGCCCGGTCCGGCCCGCGGGACGCAGCGATGATCGTCTCCATGAGCCCCGGGGCCACCAAAGAGGACATCGCCGCCGTCGTCACCGCCGTCACCTCCCGGGGCTGCGAGGCCTTCGTCAGCCGCGGCGTGAGCCGTACCGTCATCGCGCTGATCGGGAACACCGAGCAGATCGCGCAGACCGATCTGGGAGCGCACCGGGGGGTGGCCCAGGTGGTCCGGGTGTCCTCGCCGTACAAGCTGGTCAGCCGGGAAGGGCACGCGGAGCGGTCCACGGTCTGGGTGGGCGGCCGGTCCGCCGGGCCGGTGCCGATCGGGCCGGGACGGCTGACCCTGATCGCCGGGCCGTGCGCGGTGGAGACGCCGCAGCAGACCCTGGAGGCGGCCCGGATGGCCCGGGCCGCTGGGGCCGTCCTGCTCCGCGGCGGGGCCTTCAAACCGCGCACCTCGCCGTACGCGTTCCAGGGGCTCGGCGAGGCCGGGCTGAAGATCCTGGCCGAGGTGGGCGCCGAGACCGGGATGCCGGTGGTCACCGAGGTGGTGGACGCCGGTGACGTGGAGCTGGTCGCCCAGTACGCGGACATGCTCCAGGTCGGCACCCGCAACGCGCAGAACTTCTCGCTGCTGAAGGCGGTCGGCCGGGCGGGCCTGCCGGTGCTGCTCAAACGGGGTATGAGCGGCACCATCGAGGACTGGCTGCTGGGTGCCGAGTACGTGGCCCAGCAGGGCAATCTCGCGATCGTGCTGTGCGAGCGCGGGATCCGCACCTTCGAGTCGGCCACCCGCAATACGCTGGACATCTCCGCCGTGCCGATGGCGCAGCGGCTGTCCCACCTGCCCGTCCTGGTCGACCCCTCGCACTCCGGCGGGCGCCGCGACCTGGTGCTGCCGCTCTCCCGGGCCGCGGTCGCGGTCGGGGCGGACGGCGTCATCGTGGACGTGCACCCCCGCCCGGCCCAGGCCCTGTGCGACGGCGCGCAGGCCCTGCTCCAGGAGGACCTGCGCGAGCTGGCGGACTCGCTGGCCAGGCTGGCCCCCCTGATGAACCGTGTCCTGACCGTCACCGAATCCACCGAGGAGCCGGGGGCCCGCGTGCCCGTCGGCGCCTGAGACTCCCGCGACCGCGGGCGCCTCCCCCGGGCGCCCGCGAGTGTCTCCCATCCTCGACTCTCCGGACAGGAGAAGCCCATGGCTGTGCAGGCCCCCCCGGCCCCTCTCGCCCACCGGCGGCTGCGGACCGTGCAGACTTTGGTGGTCTGCATGGGCGCGATCGCGCTCTCCATGGCGGACTCCATCGGGGCGACCTTCGCCGTCCCGGTGATGACCGGCACCCCGATCGCGTTCGGGCTGGAACGTACCGACCTGCAATGGGTGATCACCGCGTTCGCGGTGCCGTACGCGGCGCTGCTGCCGACGGCGGGGCGGATCGCGGACCTGGTCGGGCACCGGCGGCTGCTGGTGCTCGGTCTGGGCGCCTTCACCGCGGGGGCCGCCGTGGCGATCACACTCGACTCCTTCCCGATGCTGGTCGTGGCCCGGGCGGTACAGGGGGTGGGCACCGCGGCGATGGTGCCGTCCTCGCTGGCGCTGATGCTGTCGAGCTTCCCCGCCGAGCGGCGGGCGGCGGCGATCGGCGCGTGGAGCGCGGCGCCCGGGCTGAGCGGGGCGCTGATGCACGCAGGCGGCGGCTGGCTGGGGGAAGGCCTTGGCTGGCGCTCCTACTTCATGCCGAGCGCGATCGTCGGGGCGCTGCTGCTCTGCGCCGCGCTGGCGCTGCCCCACGTCAACCGCCGGATCACCGGGAGACTGCCGGACCCGTTCGGCACCGCGCTGCTCTTCGGTTCGCTCGCGATGATCGTCTGGGCCATCGTGCAGAGCCCGAGCTGGGGGTTGAGCGGGCCACTGGCCGCCGCGCTGGGCACCGGTCTGGTGCTGCTGTTCCTGGCCATCTGGCGGTCCAGCCGCCATCCGGTGCCGGCGCTGGAGCTCGGGCTCTGGCGGACCCCGCAGTTCGCGCTGGCCGGGCTGCTGTCCGTGCTGTACGGCCTGATCGCCTTCCCGATGCTGGTGATGGCGCCCATGTACCTGCGGGACATGTGGCCGAACAACCCGGCCCTGCTGGGGGTGGGGCTGGCGCCGATCTCGCTGGGGGTGCTGGTCTCCGGCCTGATCTCCGGCCAGCTCACCAAGCGGCACGGCCCCCGGCCGGTGATCTACACGGGCGCGCTGCTGGTCACCATGGCCTGCGTCTGGCTGATCACCCAGGGCATGCAGGACGGCCCGCCCCGGCTGCTGGAGGTCTGGCTGCCCTCCAGCGCCGTCTTCGGCCTCGGCCTGGGCGCGCTGAGCACCGCGATCTCCGCGGCGGCGGCGCTGTCCGGCGGCCCGGAGCGGCACGCCTCGGCCACCGGCGCCAGCCAGTCGGCCCGCCAGGTCGGGGCGGCGCTGGGGGTGGCCTGCGCGGCCGTGCTGATGGACAACCCGATCGTGGCCGGGCCGATGCCCGGATACACCTCGAGCGTGCTGACCTGCCTGCTGATGGCGGCGGTGGCCGGGGTGCTCGGGCTGTTCCTGGCCCCGGCCAAGACCGCGGCCAAGGCTCCCGCCGCGGCCAGGCAGGAGGCCCCGCCTACCCGTCCGGTGGATCCGGACGAGCCGCCCGTGGTTCCGGTGGTGATCCGCCGGGAACAGCCGAAACCCCAGCCCGAGCCGGCGCCTGAACCGGTCGCCGGACCGATCACCGGATCCTTTGCCGGATCTTTCGCCGGGCCGATCATCGAGGCCGCTTCGGAACCGTCGCCGGAGCCCGCCAGGGTCACGTCGCTGATCGCCCTATATGAAGCCGCCGGACGGGTCGCCGCGGCCGCCGACACGGTGCTGGCCCAGCACACGCTGCACGAGGACGAGCAGCGCGAGCGGGCGCGCCGGGCGCACACCTCCTGAACCATCCGAAGGGACACCAGATATGAACATCGCGCCGGAAGCCCTGACCCGAATGGTCCTCGGCCACGACGGCTCCACCACCCGCCTGCTCTCCGCCCTGCTGGGCGAGCCGCTCCGGGTCCGGATCGGGCGCCAGGAGGTGCTGGAGGCCGGTCTGGCGCTGACCGCGGAGCTCCGCGCGCACCTGCGAGTGAGCGGCGCGGAGCGGGTCATCGTGCGCTACTCCGAGCTGGTCAAGCCCAGCGGGCACGCGGTGTCGGTGAACCGGGTGGTGATGATGCCCGACCGGCACCCCGTCATCGACCACATCTACCAGGGCGGCGACGTGCCGATCGGGCGGCTGCTCGACCAGCACGTGCCCGGCCACCACCGGCGCCTGCTGCGGGCCGGCACCCGCTGGTTCAACGGCTGGGCGGCCGACAGCCGGACCAGCGCCAGCCGCGCCTACATCATCATGCTCGGCGAAACCCCCCTGCTGTACGTCGAGGAGATCTTCAGCCCCCGGGTGGTGCCCCCGGTCACCGACTTCGAGGTACGGCCCAGCCGGGAGCCCATACTGCCGCTCCACCTGATCCCGCAGTGGCGGGAGCCGGTTACCTGAAATCCGGTTGAGGGGGCACGATAGGGTGGGTGATCAGGAGGTTCCGATGTCCGAGACAACGATCGAACCCAGCCCAGAGCCGGACGCGGAGCCCGTTCCCGAGGTTTCCGAAGCGGACGGAACCGACGGTTCGGGCGAGGATGCGCTGAAGCGGAAGTTCCGCGAGGCGCTGGAGCGCAAGCGGCAGTCCCAGGCCGACCGGAACGCCAAGGCCGGCGGCAAGGGCTCCTCGAAGATCCACGGCACCCACGGGGCCGCGGGCGGCAAGCGGTCCTTCCGCCGCAAGAGCGGCGGCTGATGACCGGCGGGACCGCGGGGATCGATGTTCCCGACAGGCGCGGCCGGACCGGTCTGGACCGGACCGGCCGCGACCTGACCGGCAACCCGCGAGTCCGGGTCCGCGACGTGCGACTGCTCTCCTGCAGTTGGTACGTGCTGCTCAAGACCACCTTCGACTACCAGCACGCGGACGGCCACTGGTCGGTCGAGGAGCGGGAGAGCTACGACCGGGGCAACGGCGCCACCATGCTCCTGTACAACCTGGAGCGGCGCACCGTGCTGCTCACCCGCCAGTTCCGCTACCCGGTGTACGTGAACGGCCACCCCGACGGCATGCTGCTGGAGACGCCCGGCGGGCTGCTGGACGCCGATGACCCGGAGACCGCCGTGCGGCGCGAGGTCCAGGAGGAGACCGGCCACCACATCGGCGAGATCGAGCACGTGTTCGACGTGTTCATGAGCCCCGGCTCGGTGACCGAGTGCGTGCACTTCTACGCGGCGCCGTACGAGCCGGGCGAGCGGGCCACCGGAGGGCTGGGGGTGGCCGAGGAGGGCGAGGACATCGAGGTCGTCGAGCTTCCTTTCGGTAAAGCGCTGGCCATGATCCGGTCTGGCGAAATCGCGGATGCAAAGACGATCATGCTCCTGCAGTGGGCGGCTCTGGAGGGCCCCTTTCGTTCCGGGTGATCCAGGCGCACACTGGAAAGTGACATCACGGACGAATCACGGACGAAATCGCTTGGAGGCGGACTCGTGCGAGGAGACCTTCCGGCGGCGGTCCCGCTGCTGACCCGAGGCAAACACCGCAATCCGCGTAAGGGCGCGTGCTTCATGGAGTTCGCGTCGTACCTGGCCGGGGAGAAGTGGAGCGACCATCCGTCCTGCACCCATCCGCTGCTGGCCGGGCTCGCCCGGCTGGTGAACGACCACACGACCGACGAGAACCGGCAGCGGCTGGCGCCGCTCATCCCGTCGGTGATCGGCCTGATCGGGGAGGACCCCCGGATCGAGGTGAAGATCGCGCTCCGCTGCGCCACCACCGCGCTGCCGGTGGTCGCCGCCGAGCGCCAGCTGGCGCTGGCCGTATCGGTGCTCGCCGCCGAACACGTGCTGGGCGAGCTGGAGGGCCGCCCGGCCGGTCTGGAGCCGGAGAGCGACGCGGCGCTGGCCCAGGTGCCCGAGGCGGCCCGGTGGGCCCGCGGCTTCCGGGGCGGCGTGCACGTCTCCCGCCGGGGATTCCGGCGGTACGCGGCGCCGAACACCGTCCAGCTGGCGGTGCGGGGCATCGCGCAGGCGTGCGTCAACGATCCCGACCGGCTGCTCAGGGAGCTGCTGGCCGCGGCGATCGCGGACTGCGCGGCGCTGATCCGCCAGCCGGAGCAGGTGGCGGCCGAGCAGCCGGCGCGCATCACCGTCTAACGCCGTTCCAGCTGTTCAGCGCCGGCGTCACAGGGTGGCGCAGCCGATCCGGACCGGGACCTTGTCCGACCAGCGGCCGGAGCGCACGTCGTAGGCGCGCGCGTAGCCGTTGGCGGGCTTGCCCGGGCCGGAGCAGTCGAACATGCCGGTCCTGCGGCCGAAGCTGCCGCCCGGATAGCTCGGGCGGGCATCGGCGTAGAGCGTGCCCGCCCAGGCCGTCCTGCCGTCGGCGAACCTGATGACGATCTTCACGGGGCCGAAGTTGAAGTAACTGCCGTTCACCTTGAGTTTGGCGACATTCTCCTGGTAGGTGGTGACCCAGACTTTGGCGGCCACCCTGCGGCTCGGGCCGGCCGCGTTGTCCTTGGCGGCCTGGTCGTGGACCACGGGGTGCACGCAGACGTCGTCACCGTCGAAGGCCTCCCGCCAGACGTAGCCGGTCAGGCAGGTGTGCCTGCCGTCCACGCCGTTGGTCCAGCGGGTGCGCTTGACGCTGTTGTCCAGCAGGGTCTGGTCGCGGTTGCCCGGGGTGACGCAGACCAGGTCGGAAGGGCGGGCGGTGCGCCAGACGTAGCCCTGGCGGCAGATCTCCGGGCCCGGGTTGCCGGCCGTGGCGCCGGCCACCGTGGCGGGCAGCAGGGCGGCCAACCCAGCGAGGGCGGCCACGCCGAGGCGGATGCGGTTCATGGGGGTGGGCTCCTGTGCGGCGGAAGCGGCTGAGCCTGTTTTCCACCCCGTCGCCTGCAGGTCCCTTGACTGTCACTTGCGGGGTCGCCCGCAGGCTCGGTCCCGTGGCGCGGCCGGGGCGCGCGAGGCGGCGCCGCGACCAGCAGGCCGCGCCTGGTCCGAGGGAAGCTGCTACGGGTGCTGTTACTGGGTGGAGTAGAGGATCTTCCAGGCTCCGGCGTACAGGCAGTTGATGGACGGGTTGGTGTGCTTGGCCTCGCTGCACACCTTCAACTCGACCAGGTAGACGCGCTTGTCGGTGAAGGTGAACGACTTGCCGGTGTTGTAGCCGCAGTTGCGGAAGGTGCGGTGCTTGAAGGGGAGCGAGCCGTCGGCCTTCATGTAGGTGACGCGGAATACGGAGTAACCGCAGGTGGCGTTCTTGGTGTAGTCGTAGGTCTTGCCGGACACCTTGACGGTGGCCACGGGCGGGATGGTGTCGGTGGTGACGTTCAAGGCGGTCAGTGTGCCCTTGCTGCGGGCCTTCTTGCCCGAGGAGTAGCGCTCGAACGACTTACGGGCGCTGAGGTTGAGTTCACCGGTCTTGGAGGCGATCGGGGCGGGCTGGGCGAGGGCGGGGGCCGCGGGTAAGAGCAGGATCATGGCTGAGACCAGCCCGGCGAGTACGCGCATGGCACGTTCCTTTCGCAGGTTTGGCCCTAGAATCCAGCAGATTGCCTCTCAAGCGCCACCTTTTCCCTCGGAATCCCTTGAAAACGGGCGTACCACCCGGCCATGGACGTCATCCACCTCCGCCCGCCTCGGCTGACGTCTTCGCCGCGGCCGTACCGTGGTCCCATGCCGACGATCAGAGCCCTGCGGCCCGGCGACCTGGCCGCGGTGACGGCCATCTACGCCCACTACGTGACCGGCAGCGTGGCCACCTTCGACGAGGTGCCGCCGGACGAGGCGGCCTGGCGGGTGAAGGCGGCCGACATCGCCGGCCGGGGACTGCCGTTCCTGGTCGCCGAGGTGGACGGAGAGATCGCCGGGTACGCCTACGCCTCCGCGTACCGCCCGAAACCGGCCTACCGGCACACGGTGGAGGACTCCGTCTACCTGGCCCCCGGGCTGACCGGGCGGGGCCTCGGCCGGTCCCTGCTCAAGGAACTGGTCGGCCTGGCGGCGGAGGCGGGCGCCCGGCAGATGGTCGCCGTCATCGCCGACAGCGGCGCGGCGGCGGCCGCCTCGATCGCCCTGCACACCGCCGAGGGCTTCACCGAGGCCGGCCGTCTCCGCCGGGTCGGCTTCAAGCACGGCCGCTGGCTCGACACCCTGCTCCTGCAGCGCGAGCTCTGACCGCGGGCTCCGGGCGGGGGGAGCCCGGAATGCCGCTTAGCTCGGGGGCATGAGGACCTTGTCGATCATGTAGACGGTCGCGTTGGAGGTCTGGATGTTGCCACAGACGACCTTGGCGCCGTTCACGGTGAAGTCCTGGCCGCTGCCCTTGACGTGGAGCTTGCCGCCCTCCAGGGAGACGGGCTGGGAGGCCTCCAGCTGCTCGGGGGTGAGGCGGCCGTCGACCACGTGGTACTTCAGGATCTTGGTGAGCTCCTGCTTGTTCGCCAGGATCTTGTCCAGCTGCTCCCTGGGCACCGCGGCGAACGCCTCGTTGTCGGGGGCGAAGACCGTGAGAGCCTTGGAGGAGTTCAGCGTGTCCGCCAGGCCGGCCTTCTTGACCGCCTCGACGAAGGTGGACAGTTGCGGGTTGTTGGACGCGGCGGTGACCACCGGGTCGCCCGCCATGGCCTGGCTGCTGCCCGGGCCGGAGGACGGGATGGCGGCGCAGGCCGTGCCGAACGGGCTGGCCGTGGTCATCGGGCTGGTCATGGGGCTGGACTCCGTGGTGGGCGTCGCGCCGGGCGAGGTCTCCGTGACGGCGACCGGCTCCGCGGCGCCGTTGGAGTTCATGCTGGACCCCCCGCCGCAGGCCGCCGTAGCGGTGACCGTGGCCAGCGCGCCGGCCAGCAAGAACATCCTCTTCATGCGCTTTCCTTCCCTACATTGCCAGGTCACTGAAGAGTGACGGCGCGGAACTGCCGTCCGCCCGAATCTTACTCTCTGTTGAGCACTCCTAACGCAGAGTATTCGACGTCGATCACCCCTGTCCTGCTCTTCTTTGCGGTCCGGTTAGGCTGGGCCGGTGCGCGCGGTGGTCTACGACGGTTTCGGAGTGCGTCCCGAGGTTCGCGAGCTGCCCGAGCCCGGGCCGCCGCCGGGCGGGGTGACCGTCAGGGTGGCGGCCACCGGCCTCTGCCGGAGCGATTGGCACGGCTGGCAGGGTCACGACCCCGACATCCGGCGTTTCCCGCACGTGCCGGGCCACGAGTTCTCCGGCGTGATCGCCGAGGTCGGCCCGGGGGTGACCGGCTGGCGTCCCGGCGACCGGGTGATGGTCCCCTTCATCTGCGCCTGCGGCGCCTGCGAAGAATGCCGGTCCGGCAACCACCAGGTCTGCCCGTACCAGACGCAGCCGGGTTTCACGCACTGGGGCTCGTTCGCCGGATACGTCGCCGTGCACCACGCGGACGTCAACCTGATCCGGCTGCCCGAGCACCTCTCCCACGAGGCCGCCGCCGCGCTCGGCTGCCGCTTCGCCACCGCCTTCCGCGCGGTGGTCTCCCGTGGGGCGGTACGGCCCGGCGAATGGGTGGCCGTGTACGGCTGCGGCGGGGTCGGCCTGGCGGCGGTCATGATCGCGTCGGCGGCCGGGGCCCGGGTGGTGGCGATCGACCCCAACCCGGAGGCGCTGGCCCTGGCCACCCGCTTCGGCGCGGCCCGCACGCTGCCCGCCGCCGACCCGGCCGCCGTGGTGGAGCTCACCTCCGGCGGGGCACACGTGGCGATGGACGCGCTGGGCAGCGCCGCCACCGCCGCCGCCTCGATCGAGAGCCTGCGCCGTCGGGGGCGGCACGTGCAGATCGGCCTGCTGCCCGGGGGGACCACGCTGCCGATGGGGCGGGTGATCGCCTACGAGCTGGACCTGCTGGGCAGCCACGGCATGGCGGCGCACGCGTACCCGCCGATGCTGGACCTGGTCGCCGCCGGGACCCTGGACCCGGCGGCGATGATCACCCGCACCATCACCCTGGACGAGGCGGCCGGCGCGCTGACCGCCTCGTCCGCGCCGGGCGTGACGATGATCGACCCGTGGCGCTGACCAGCCCTATGGATTGATCAACGAGGCGTACAGGTCTCTGGTGCGCTCGGCAATGCGCGCCCAGGAGAAGTGCTCGACGGCGCGGTGGCGGCCCGCCCTGCCCATGTCCTCGGCCAGGCCCGGGTCGGACAGCAGCGCGTTCACCCGGGCCGCGATGGCCACCGCGAACGCCTCGGGGTCCAGCGGCTCGCCGTCCTGGCCCTGCTCGATCGGGACCAGCAGGCCGGTCTGCTGGTCGGCGACCACCTCGGGGATGCCGCCGGTGGCGGTGGCCACCACGGCGGTCTCGCAGGCCATCGCCTCCAGGTTGACGATGCCCATCGGCTCGTAGACCGAGGGGCAGACGAAGACGGTGGCGTGGGTGAGGATCTCGATCACCTCGGGGCGGGGCAGCATCTCGGAGATCCAGATGACGCCCTTGCGGGTGGTGGAGAGCTCCTCGACCAGAGCGGTCACCTCGGCGGCGATCTCCGGGGTGTCCGGTGCCCCCGCGCAGAGCACCAGCTGGGCGGCGGGGTCGAAGGACCTGGCCGCGCGGAGCAGGTGGACCAGGCCCTTCTGCCGGGTGATGCGGCCGACGAAGACGACGTACGGGCGGCCGGGGTCGATGCCGTGCCGGAGCAGCGCCTGGTGGCCCGGTGCGGGGGCGTACTCGGCGGTGTCGATCCCGTTGTGAATCACCTGCACCTTTTGTGGCGATATTTCGGGATAACAGGTGAGGACGTCGCGGCGCATGCCCTCGGAGACCGCGATCACCGCGTCCGCCTCGGCCAGGGCCGTACGCTCCGCCCAAGAGGAGAGGGTGTAGCCGCCGCCCAGCTGCTCGGCCTTCCAGGGGCGCAGGGGTTCCAGGCTGTGGGAGGTGGCGACGTGGGGCACGCCGTACAGCATCTTGGCCACATGGCCGGCAAAGTTGGCGTACCAGGTGTGGCTGTGCACGAGGTCGGCGCCGGCGCAGCCGGCCGCCATCTCCAGGTCCACCCCCAGCACCTGGAGCGCCGGATTGGCGGTCGCCAGGCCGCCGGGCACCTGGTAGGCGGTGGCGTCCTCGCGCGGCGCGCCGAAGCAGCGGACCCGCACGTCCGCCAGGCGGCGCAGTTCGCGGGCCAGATACTCGACATGGACACCGGCGCCACCGTAGACCTCTGGTGGGTACTCCCGGCTGAGCAGATCGACACGCATACGATCAGCCTAGTGTTTGCACCCCTTTTGAACGGTTAAGGTCATGGCCATGAGGGTGCTCGCAGTCGTGCTCGCCGGTGGTGAGGGGAAGCGTCTGATGCCGCTGACCGCCGACCGGGCAAAACCGGCCGTTCCGTTCGGCGGGATCTACCGCCTGATCGACTTCGTGCTGTCCAATCTGGCCAACGGGCACTATCTCAAGATCGTCGTACTCACCCAGTACAAGAACCACAGCCTGGACCGGCACATCTCGCGGACCTGGCGGCTGTCGGCCATGCTGGGCAACTACGTGACGCCGGTGCCCGCGCAGCAGCGGCTGGGGCCGCGCTGGTTCGCCGGGTCGGCGGACGCGCTCTTCCAGAACCTCAACCTGATCTACGACGAGATGCCCGACCACGTCATCGTGTTCGGCGCCGACCACATCTACCGGATGGACCCCCGGCAGATGGTCGAGCAGCACATCGACTCCGGCGCGGACGTGACCGTGGCCGCGATCCGCCAGCCGCTCGCGCTGGCCGACCAGTTCGGGATCATCGAGACGGATCCGACCGGGCGCCGGATGACCGCCTTCCGGGAGAAGCCGACCGACGCGGTGGGGCTGCCGGACGCGCCCGACCAGGTGTACGCGTCGATGGGCAACTACGTCTTCAAGACCCAGGCGATGATCGACGCGCTCCGGGAGGACGCCCTCGACCCCGCCAGCAAGCACGACCTGGGCGGAAATATCATCCCGATGATGGTCAAAGGCGGAAGCGCGGAAGTTTACGACTTCGCCGACAACGTGGTGCCTGGTTCGACCGATCGGGACCGGGGCTACTGGCGGGACGTCGGGACCCTGGACGCCTACTACGACGCCCACATGGACCTGATCTCCGCCCACCCCATCTTCAACCTCTACAACGACCGCTGGCCCATCTACACCGGCCACGACCCCCTCCCGCCCGCCAAGTTCGTCCACAACGACGGCGACCGCGTCGGCCACGCCATCGACTCCCTCGTCTCGGCCGGGGTCATCGTCTCCGGCGGCACCGCCCTGCGCTCGATCCTCTCCCCCGGCGTCATCCTCCACTCCCACTCCCTCGTGGAGGACTCCGTCCTGATGGGCAACGTCAAGGTCGGCCGCGGCGCCATCATCCGCCGCGCCATCATCGACAAGAACGTCGTCGTCCCCGACGGCGCCCGAATCGGCTTCGACCTCGAATCCGACCGCCAACGCTTCGCCGTCACCCGCGGCGGAGTAGTAGTCATCGGCAAGAACGAAATCCTGGACCGCTGACCGCCCTTCACCGCTCTCACGGACCCACAGGGTCACCGCGTTCACACCCAGCGCCCGCCCGCGCCTCAAGCTCACCGGCCCTCGCCCCCCAACAAGCCGCCGAATCCCCCGATTCACGTCAGTTCGCAACGTAGGGGGAAAAGAATCCCGCAACAAGAACAACGGCCGGACAGGACACAAGACCGCTCGGCACCGACCGCCAAGGGCCTGGCGGATGTGCGCGCGGGCAAACCGCGCTAAAGATCTTAGGATTGTATTAGGTTGCTGGTATGAGCAAGCCACGGATCAACGTCGCTGTCACGCTCGACCCTGACCTGGTGGAATATGTGAAGAACCATCGGGTGGGCTCAGGCGAGGATGACGCGCGGTCGCTGTCGGCGTACGTGAACGAGGCGCTGGCGGAGCGGGTGCGGGAAGATCGTCGGCGTCGGCTGTTGCTGGAGACGCACCGGGCACGGGCCCGGGCGGAGGCCGATCATCAGCGTGTGGACCGGCTGATGTCGCATGTGCGGAGTCAGCTCGCGGCCATGCCGCGACTGTCGGAGGACGCCGAATGACCCTCCCGCCCCTCATTCTCGACACCGGGATGCTCAGCGAACTCGCACGCGGCGACCTCGACCTCATGGAACTGGTCGCCCGGTTGGACGAGCAGGGCCAGCCGATGGTCGTCTCGACGCTCGCCGTGACCGGGGCCACCCTCTTCGCGGGAAAGGTCAACGCCGATCTGCTGCTCGGCATATGCACCATGGACTCCGTCACGGTGGCCGGGACCACCACGCCCGAACACGGCCTGGCGCTCGCCGAAGCGATCAACCGGACTGGCCTCGAGCCCTGGGACGCTCACGTCGCGGCCCTGGCCGACGCAAGCATCTGTCCCGTCTTCACGCTCGACCGGGCACGTTGGGAGCACCCTGCCCGCGCCTTCGACGATCCGCTCTACATCATCGAGATCACCGAACCGCCGGGCGATTGAACCCACTACACGCCTGCTCGTTCCGGTGTGGGTTCCGTGGCGGCGGATGGTTGCTTTCTGTGGAGTAGTGCTGCTGTCAGGCCGCCCGCGACCAGGCCCCAGAACGCCGCGCCGATGCTCAGGATCGTCATGCCCGAGGCGGTGACGACGAAGGTGACCACCGCGGCCTCCCTGCCCTCCGGTTCGGTGACCGCGGTGGCCAGGGAGGAGCCGAGGGCCGGGAGTAGGGCGAGGCCGGCGACGGCGATGATCAGGACCGGTGGGGAGAGCAGGACGAGGGCCATGGCCAGGCCCGCGCCGAGGCCGAGGGTCAGTTGGCCGGCGCCGAGGGACACCGTGGCGATCCAGCGGCGGGCCGGGTCGGGGTGGGCGTCCTGGCCGGCGGTCAGTGCGGCGGTGATCGCGGCCAGGTTGACGGTGTGGCCGCCGAACGGGGCCACCGCGGCGCTGGCCAGGCCGGTCGCCACGAGGATCGGGCGCAGGGGCGGGATGTAGCCGTACGTCGCCATGACGGCCATGCCGGGGACGTTCTGCGCGGCCATGGTGACGAGGAACAGGGGTACGGCGATGCTCACCACCACGGCGAGGTTCAGTGCCGGGGTGGTCAGCTCGGCCGTGGGACGCAGGACCGCGCCGGACAGGCCCTCGCCCGGCCCGTGGACCGCGATGCCGATGACCGCCGCGACGAGCGCGCCGGGGACGGCCCACTGACGCCGGTACCGCAGCAGCACCGCCCAGGTCAGGATGACGGGGATGGCCAGGAGCGGGATGTCCACGACGGCGCGGACCGGCGCGGTGCAGAGGCTGAGGATGACACCGGCCAGCATGGCGCCGGCGATCGGGCGCGGAATGGCGGCGATGATCCGGGCCGGCCAGGGTGACAGTCCGGCGAGGACGATGAGCGCGGCGCAGAGCAGGAACGCGCCGACCGCGGCCGGGAAGCCGCCGGGCACGGGACCGGTCGCCACCAGCAGCGCGGCGCCCGGCGTGGACCAGGCGATGCTGATCGGCATGCGGTACCGCAGCCCGAGGAAGATCGCCACCGCCGCCATGCCGCAGCACAGGGCGAGCAGCCCGGACGCGGCCTGCCCGGGCGTCGCGCCCACGGCGCGCAGGCCGGCGAGGACGACGGTGAAGGAGCTGGCGTAGCCGACGACCGCGCTGATCAACCCCGCCACGATGGCCTGTGCCCGCACGGCTGCCCCCTCAATGCCATACCGTTCCGTATACGGAACGCACCTTAGTCAGCCGGACATCAACCGAACAAGGGCGGCCTGCCAGACTTGCCGGGTGGACAGGCAGGAAACGGGTGTCGGAAGTCGGCTGCGACAACTGCGGGAGGCCCGCGGAATCTCCCTGTCGGCGCTGGCCCGCAGCGCCGGCATCGGCAAGGCGACACTGTCCGGGCTGGAACTGGGCACCCGGAACCCGACGCTGAACACGCTTCACGCGCTGGCGGGAGCGTTGGGCGTACCGTTGACGGCGCTGGTCCTGGAGCCCGGCGCACCGCTCGCGACGGCCGCCATGGTGAACGGCGTCGCCGTCACGGCCACGCTGCTCGAGGTCTTCGAGGAGCCGGGCGCGACGTACGAACTGCTGCGCATGCGGGTCCGGCCCGGTGTCGTCCAGCACTCACCGCCGCACGCCCCCGGCGTGACCGAGCACTGGACGGTCTACGCGGGCGTACTGCGCGCCGGTCCTGCCTACGCCCCGCTGGTCGCCGCGGCGGGCGAGCACATCTCCTGGCAGGCCGACGTGCCGCACGTCTACAGCACGGTCGGGCCGGACGAGGTGCTGGCCAACCTGCTGATCCGCTCGCCCCGGCACCCCTAGTCGTTGATCCGCCAGGTGGGCTCGATGACGGTCCATTCCGCGGCCCAGGCGTGGCGGGCCTGGCGGGAGACGAGGGCTCGGGTGAGGAGCAGGAGCAGGGCGGCGAAGGCGGTGGCCAGGACCGGGATGCCGGTGCCGACGGTGAGGGCGGAGACCAGCGTGGTCTCCCGGTCGCGGGGGCGTTCGGTGATGGCGCCGCGGTCGTCCACCCAGACGGTGACGGTATGGCCGTGGGGCCGGAGGGCGGGCGCGTTGACCACGCCCTGCATGAGGGCGCCGTCGGGGGAACGCCAGGTGGCCATGGCGGGGGCGTACGCGGGCGCCGAGACGGAGATCCTGGGGCCGGCGGTTTCGAGGAGCGTGGCGGTGACCTGGTGACGGGTCCTGGCCTGCTGGGATTCGATGCGCAGGCCGTCCCGGTAGACCCGGACGCCGAGCAGCACGCCGAGCACGGTGGCGGTCAGCAGGCCGAGTAGAGAGATCAGGCGGATCGCCGACTCGAAGCGGTCACTGCGACGGCGTAGCGGATTGCGGTCCAGGCCGAGCCACCGGACGAACCGGATGGTGGGACCGCGCGAGCCAGGTTTCAGGGCCATCTCACACCTCATCTGGTGAGTACCACCCAGCACCCGGTTTATGCCTGTTTGCTGCCCCAAAGGAGGGTGATCATGCTTTCAGTGATTTGCAAGTAAGGCGTGGTTACCTTGCTGGTCGGCGATGATCAGGAGGTAGGGGATTGTTCGGGATCCTGCGGCCGTGCGGGCAGCACACGTGTCCGGAGTTGCAGCGGGCTTGGATGGCGCATCTGTGCGGGCTCTGCCTGACGCTGCGCGACCGGCACGGGCAACTGGCCCGGACGGCGACCAACTACGACGGCCTCCTGCTCTCCGTCCTCACCGAAGCCCAATCCCCCGAAATTTCGGGACATCGGGTGGCGGGGCCGTGTGCGTTGCGGGGGTTCCGCGGGGCTGACGTGGTCACCTCGGGGTCGTCCGGGACGCGGCTGGCGGCCGTGGTGTCCCTGGCCCTGGCGGCCGGGAAGATCCGTGACCACGCGGCGGACGGGGACGGCCTCGCCGCCCGTACGATCACCGGCGCGCCCGTACGGCGTACCGCGGAAACCTGGGCGAAGGCGGCAGAACGTGGGGGCGCGGCCATCGGCTTCGACACCGGCGTGCTGACGTCGGCCGCCCACCGTCAGCTCACCCTGGAGGCCGCGGCGGCCGTACATCCCGCCAGGACCGGCCGGGCGGCGCTGCTGGAGCTGACCGAGCCGACCGAAACCGCGTCGGCGGCGGCGTTCGCGCACACGGCGGTGCTGGCGGGGCGGCCGGGGAACGTGGAGACGCTCCGGGAGGCCGGGCGCCTGTTCGGGCGGATCGCCCACCTCGTCGACGCCGTCGAGGATCTGGCCGAGGACCAGGCCAGGGGCGCGTTCAACCCGCTCACCGCCACGGGGGTTTCCCGGGACGAGGCGCGGGCGATCTGCCTGGACGCCTGTCAGGGCATCGCGCTGGCCGTACAAGATCTGGAACTGGACGAGCGGCACCTGGTCGAGAT
The DNA here is from genome assembly GCF_018476525.1 of Acrocarpospora catenulata. Classification (GTDB taxonomy): domain Bacteria; phylum Actinomycetota; class Actinomycetes; order Streptosporangiales; family Streptosporangiaceae; genus Acrocarpospora; species Acrocarpospora catenulata. The sequence continues at coordinate 177,559 of NZ_JAHCST010000005.1, read as the reverse complement.
GTTGTTGCGGGACGAGACGCGGCGGGCGGTGGACCGGACTTTCGGGCATTTCCCGCAGCACCCTCCGCGGTATCCGGGATTTCCGCAGCCGGGGCCGATCCGGCGGACACTTGGTGGATTAGGCACGTTTCTGACATGTGGCGTTTATCGGCCCAAGTGGAGCCGACTGCGGGGAAGGCCGTGCGACGAACGTTGTTACTGCTGTCGCTGTGACTGCCCGTCGTGTGACGGCGCGGATGGGTGCTGCGACTGCTGCAAGTGCGCGTCCCGCTGTGATTGCGATTGTGGCTCGCCGTGACCTGGGGGCGGGTTACGCTCGCCGGGTGCCGCGCGTACTCCTCCTAGCCGTTCTGCTCGTGTTCGCCGCCGCCGGATGTGGCAGCGACTCGCCACCGCCCTCCCGGCCGGCCGCGGTGCCCCTTCCGGATGGTTTCGCCAGGGTGGGCGGCATTTCCAATGGCCTGGTGCTCGCCGTACCCACTGAATGGCGGTCGGTGGACCTTTCCAAGGACACCTTCGAAGCGGAACTGGAGGCCAGCGGCCTCACCGGAGACGCCCTCCAGCAGGCCAAAGCCAGCCTGCAGGCACTGCGCAAGAACAAGGCCGTCTACGCCATGGACCCTGCCTCCCAGGCCGAGTCCCCCGACAAGTTCGTCACCAATCTGAACGGCTTCTGCCAGCCCAGCGTGGGCGCCTCCGCCGACGCCCTCATCCAGATCGCCAAGGAACAACTCACCTCGGTCAACGCCACCGTCTCCGAGGCCACCAGCATTCCGCTGGGAAACCGTTCGGCGGTACGAATCCGCTACACCCTTCCCATCAAAAAGGCCGTCGTCCGCGGCACCCAGTTCTACGTCCCCTCCGACAAGGGCCAGACCTGCGTGGTCACGTTGAGCACCGACCTCACCGGAAAGGAAGCCCTCTTCGACCAGATCGGCAGCACCATCCGGCCGCTCTGAGCTTAGTGATGGCGCCAACACGAAGGCGGGCCACCGATGGTGGCCCGCCCGTCATCAGTACGACGGTCAGGTGGGAGTGTGCATCCGCGTGTTGCCCGTCCGGGACGACATCTCCCTGGCCATTTCCTTCGTCTCGCCACGCATCATTTCCTTCTCGCGCATTTCCCGTTCCCGTACCTCCGGGTGGGTTTCCTCCACCCGCATGGCCGTACCGAGCGCGAAGAACGTCGGTGCCCACTGGCCGATGAAGATCCCCCACCGGTCGGCGCGGTCGATTCCCGCCTCCTCAGTGGTCCTCGACACCATCCAGGATGCGAGCGAGAGCCCGATCGACGCGAACCCCGCGATGAAGAAATGGTCGGACCTGATACCCATGTCGCGAAGCTTGTGGAGCATGCTGTCCCCCTCGTGTCACAGGACTTGTTCCCACCACAATCACCCCAAACCCCGCCTTATACACACAAAACGGACTCTTGCCTCGTGATCGACAAGGTCGGCGCCTACTTGCCGGAAGCCGGGTTCAGGAGCCGGGCGAGCCAGTCCTCGCGCGTCCGGCGCGCCGCGGCCGAGACCCGCACGTGCGGGTACAGCGCGTCGAATCCGTGGAAACCGCCCGCCCAGATGTGCAGCTCCGCCTGACCGCCGGCCGCCCAGATCCTGGTGGCGTAGTCGACGACCTCGTCGCGGAAGACCTCGGCCGAACCGGCGTCGATATAGGTGGGCGGCAGGCCCGAGAGGTCGTCGGCCACCGCGGGTGAGACGTAGGCGGGCACCTCCTCGGCGGCGAGGTCGCCGAGCACCGACCGCCATCCGTACTCGTTCATCCCGCGGGTCCAGACACCGGGCCCCGAGTACTGCCGACTGGAGGTGGTGATGTTGCGGTGGTCGAGCATCGGGCAGATCAGCATCTGGGCGGCGATCGCCGGGGCGCCCAGGTCGCGTGCCAGCAGGGCGAGTCCCGCGGTGAGGCCGCCGCCGGCGCTGGTGCCCGCCACGACGATGCGGGCGGGATCGATGCCCAGCTCGTCGGCGTGCTCGGCGACCCAGAGCAGGCCGCGGTAGCAGTCGTCGACCAGGGTCGTGCCGGTGACCTCCGGTGCCAGCCGATAGTCCACGGAGACCACCACGACACCGAGCTGGTCGAGCCACTCCAGCGGGATGTCGATGTTGGAGAAACGATCACCCATGATCATCCCGCCGCCGTGGATCCAGTAGACGCACGGTGCCGCCGTGGCGCGATCCGCGGGGCTGAAGATCGAGAGCGGGATTCGCACGCCGTCCTGGGTGGGAACGGTGACCTCGCGCCGGTCGACCGCGCGGCCTTCGAGGTGGGGTTCGACCGGCGTCGACATGAGTGGGCGCAGCTGCGCGAGAATCTCGGGGTTGAGCTCGGACATGAGCTGCATTTGCGCGAGTAGCTCGCTCAGCTCGGGGTCGATGTCGGGGCGTGCCAGTGTCATTGTGGGTTCCTTTCCGATGGACGAGTGAGGTCAGAAGGCGGCTTTGCCGTGGACCGGCACGTAGTCGGCGTACTCGCTCTCCTTGGCCAGCAGCTCGGCGAACCGCGCCACCATGGCCTGAGCGGCCTCACCGGCGAAAACCCGGTGGTGGTCCTCCTCGCTGGTCCAGCCCTCGGTGATGTGGACCACGTCGGGGTCGGACGTCGAACGGCTGACGAGGTAGACGACGCAGTACTCGCTCGCGGCGGGGTTGCCGTCCTTCAGGCCGGACAGCAGCAGCTCGACCACTTCGTCCCCCTTGCCCGGCAGGGCGGTCATCGTGGCCTGGAACCCGTAAGTTGCGATCATGACTACTTCTCCCAATCTCTGGAGCCGTGTACGTGCTCCGTGGAATCTGATGACTCAATTTCACCAGTCCCACCTGCGGAGAAGGTAGAAGGATGCTCGCAGGCCCTTGCACGATCCTCCCTCATTTGGAAATTTCTGGCCTTCCCTGTGCTGCAATCGGAGCATGCGCCTCGACGAACTGCGGGCCCTGCTGGCCCGGCACGTACGATCCGACTGGACGACCGCCATCGACGGCGTCCTCATCTCGAAAGTCGAACAACCCGATCCGCCGTCGGTGTCGATGTCCGGCACGGTGCTGGCGCTCATCGCCCAAGGCGCCAAACGCCTCAGGCTGGGCGACCGCGTGTACGACTACCGGCCAGGGCAGTACCTCGTCGCCTCGGTCGACTTACCGGTCACCAGCCACTTCACCGAGGCCAGCCCCCAGCACCCGGCGCTCGGGCTCGGCCTCACCCTGAACCCGTCTGCCATCGCCCAACTCCTGCTGCGGGCCGGCCCGGGAGACCTGCCGCGCGCCACCGGCGGCGCCCATCCCGGCATCATCGTCAGCGACGCACCTGACGAGCTGCTCGACGCGGTGATCCGGCTCCTGCGCCTGCTCGACCAGCCGCGCGACCGGGCGGTACTCGCCCCGCTCGCGATACGCGAGATCCTGTGGCGGCTGATCACCGGCGAGCAGGGCACCGCCGTACGCCAGCTCGGCCTGGCCGACAGCAGCCTCACCCACATCGCCCGGGCGGTGCAGTGGATCCGCGACCACTACACCGAACCCTTCCGCGTGGAGGACCTGGCGCGACTGTCCGGCATGAGCGTGTCCGCCTTCTACCGCAACTTCCAGGCGGTCGCCGCCACCAGCCCCATCCAGTTCCAGAAGCAGATCCGCCTGCACCAGGCCCGGCTCCTGCTCGCCGTCCACCCCGACGACGTCGCCGGTGTCGGCCACCGCGTCGGCTACGACAGCCCCGCGCAGTTCAGCCGCGAATACCGCCGCCACTACGGCACCCCACCCAGCCAGGACGCCCCCCGCCTCCGCCACTCCCCGCGCGCCGCCCTGCCGTAGCACCTTCACTGAGCGATGCGGTAACCGACGCCGGGGGTTGTGGTGATGACCGGCGGTTGGCCGAGTTTGCGGCGGAGGCGGCCGATGGTGACGGTCACGGTGTTGGTGAAGGGGTCGGCGTGTTCGTCCCAGACCTGTTCGAGGAGGGATTCGGTGCTGAGGGGGGCGGGGCTGGCGCGGAGGAGGGCTTCCAAAAGGGCGAACTCCTTCGCCGAAAGGTCCAGGGGGTGGCCGTCCCGGGTGACGGTGCGGTGGATGGGGTCGAGTTCGATGCCCGAGGCGCGCAGCGTGCGGGCGCGGGCGGAAGGCTGGCGGCGGGCCAGGGCGCGGATGCGCAGGACCAGTTCCGGGAAGTGGAAAGGCTTGGTGAGGTAGTCGTCGGCGCCCAGTGTCAGGCCGCTGACGCGGTCGCCGGGGGTGGCGGCGGCGGTGAGCATCAGCGTCATCACCCGCTCGTGGCGTTCGGCGATCATCTGGCAGAGGGTGTCGCCGTGGATGCCCGGCAGGTCGCGGTCCAGCACCACCACGTCGTACGCGTTGAGGTCGAGTTTGGCGGCGGCCTCCAGGCCGTCGTACGCCACGTCCACCGCCATGCCCTGATCCCGCAGGCCCTCCGCCAGGATGGCGGCCAGTGCGCGGGCGTCCTCGACTACCAGCACTCTCATGCCGGTACGCCTGCCAGGGGCAGGGTGATGGCGACCCGCAAGCCGCCCTCCGGCCGGGCGCGAAGGTCCAGGGTGCCGCCGTGGATGGCGGCGATGTCCGAGACGATCGACAGGCCGAGCCCCGATCCGTGGGCGTTGCCCGTGCGTTCGGCGCCCAGCCGCTGGAAGGGCCGGGCCAGTCGGCCGACCTGCTCGTGATCGAGGACGCGCCCGCCGGTCTCCACGACGAGCAGGGCTGTCTCGTCGTTCGCCGTGGCCGCGATCCGGATCCAGCCGCCGTGCTGGTTGTGGGTGACGGCGTTGTCGATCACGTTGTCGACCATGCGTGCCAGCAGCGTACGACTGCCGTGAATCCGGGCGTCGTCGTCCAACTCGTCGTGGACGGTCAACTCCATGGCGGAGACCTCGGCGGTCCTGGCGGCCAATGCCTCGGAGACCAGGTTGCCGAGCGGGACCGTCACCTCGTCCGGCGCGGCGCCGTGCTGGACGCGGGCGAGGAGCAGCAGGCCCTCCAGAAGCCGGTCGATCTGGTCCAGCTCGGTACGGAGGCGGTCGGCCAGCGCGGTCGTCTGTGCCGGTATCGGCGGCGGTTTGGCCACCGCGACGTCCAGCGCTGCCCGCATCGTCGTCAGCGGGGTACGCAGTTCGTGCGAGGCGTTGGCGACGAACCGGCGCTGCGCCTCGAAGGCGCCCTCCAGGCGTGCCAGCAGGCCATCGATGGTGTCGGACAGGTCCTTGACCTCGTCGTGGGGGGCGGTGACGGCCAGCCGTTCGTGCAGGTTGTCGGCGGAGATTCGCCTTGTCGCGGCGGTGATCGTACGCAGTGGGCGGAGCACCCGGTCGGCGACGACGCGACCGAGCACCGCCGAAACCGCGAGCATGACCGCCAGCGCGATCAACGAGCCGGTGAGCAGCTGCCGCAACTGCTGCGTGTGCACCTGGTCCAGCTCAGCCTGAAGCGCGGCGATGTGCTGCTGCGCGGCGACAAGCGGGACCGGTTGCGGCTGGCTACCGACCGGTGCGGACATCTTGACGTTGCCGATGGCCAGAAGGTTGGTGAGGGCCAGCAGCGCGGCTCCGGACAGCAGGAACAGGGCCATGTACATGGCGGTGAAGCGCAGTCTGATGCCTCGGCCCCGCAACCGAAAATGTCGTGACCCGCTCATCCTGCCCTCTCACCTATGGGCCCTCGTGTTCATCCGCGCCCGCCGCCATGTCGACCCGTCCAGGACAGCGCGCAACGTTGTGACCTGCTCATCCGTGCCCTGTCCCGGTGCCGGCCTCCCAGGATGCCGTGCCCAGCCCAACGTCGTGACCTGCTCATCCACACCCTGTCCCGGTATCGGCCTCCCAGGATGCCGTGCCTGGCCTAACAACGAGATGACGGCCGTCGTTCGGGGGGTGTTATGGCTGGATCTCTAGAACTTCGCGCATGCATGCAACCTTCGAACTCGCCCCCGGGCGGGTGGCGTGATGACCGCCGCCCCACCCCCGGAGGGGTTTTCTCGCCTGGTCCGTACCGAGTGGACCGGATTCCGCGCGGCTCGCGGCCGGATGGTCGGCTTGGCGGTCGCCGCGCTGCTCGTCATCCTGCCCGGCCTGCTCGGCGCGGTGGTAGCCCGGGTCATCTGCGAACCCGGCCCGTGCCCCGCCATACCGGTCGGACCGGACGGTCAGGGGGTCGAGGACCGGTTCACCTTCGCGCATCAGTCCCTGACCGGGGACGGCGGCATCACCGTCCGCCTGACGTCGATGACCGGGATCATCACCTATCCCCCGCCCGACCACGACAAGATCGTCTCTGGCCTGGTGCCCTGGGCCAAGGCCGGGATCATGATCAAGGAAAACACGCGGCAGGGTTCGGCGTACGCCGCGGTCATGCTCACCGGCCGCCACGGGGTACGGATGCAGCACAACTTCACCGAGGACACCGCCGGCCTGCCCGGCGGAGTCTCCACCGGATCACCGCGCTGGCTACGCCTCACCCGAACCGGCGAAACCATCACCGGCTACGAGTCGACCGACGGCGAACACTGGACCACGATCGGCACGGCCACCCTGCCGAAACTGCCTCCCACCATCCAGATCGGCCTGTTCGCCGCCTCCCCCGGCGACCTGACCGTGGACCGGACCCAACCCGGCGGCGCCATCCAGGTACGTTTCACCCAGTCCACCGCCACCTTCGACCACGTCACCCTCCAGGGCACGGCGTCCCCCGACGGATGGACAAATGACCAGGTAGGCGACGGACCCGGTCAGACCGACTGGGAGCGCTATCACCGCGCAAACGGCGTCGTCGAGTCCGGCGACACACTGACCGTAACCGGGACCGGCGACATAGCGCCGAAGCTCGATGGCCCCCGGATCGAGACGACCCTCATCGGAACGATCGCCGGACTGATCGCGATCATCATCCTGGCGGCCCGTTACACCACCACCGAATACCGGCGGGAACCAACTCAGGTCCTGGCGGCGAAGGCCACCGTCGTCGGGACGGCGGCCTTCGTCGCCGGACTGGTCGCCGCCATCGTGGTGCCCGTCGGCACAGCAATCCTGCGTGCCAACGGAAACCATGTCCTCCCGGCGTCCCTGCTCACCGAGGTACGGGTAATGGCCGGCACCGGGGCGCTGCTCGCCGCGGCCGCCCTGCTCGCCCTCGGTGCCGGTGCCCTGCTCCGCCGAGGGGTCGTGGCCATCGTCCTGGCCATCGTGATGCTGGTGCTCCCGTACCTGTTCGCCTTCTCCGGCCTCCTCCCCGAGGCCGTTACGGACTGGCTGTTCCGGGTCACTCCGGCGGCCGGATTCGCAATCCAGCAGAGCATCCCGCAATATCCGCAGGTGGTGGGGTACTACGCCCCCTCGCAAGGCTATTTCCCCCTGCCGCCGTGGGCCGGTTTGGCCGTGCTCGGCGGGTACGCAGCACTCGCGCTCGGGCTGGCCGTCTTCCGGCAACGCCAGAGGGAGGCATAGCGCGGTCCACAGGCGGGGTGGACCGACGTCGGCACCCCGCCCGGGACCCGGCCACCCCTCCAGCCGGCACAGGACACTGATCAGGCGGCGAGTGGGGCCGCACCGAAGGAGACGGCGAAGCGGCGGCACCAGATCGTGACGCTGGTCAGGGAATCCAGGTCAGCGGAAGCGGGGATCGGGTAGTTGGCATTGCCCTTGTTACCTTTGAGCTCGCCGAGTTCCAGCCACTCACCGTCGTCGAAGACCCTCCATTCGCCTTCCTTGACCGGTTGGTCGCTGAGCCAGACGCGCAGATCCGGCCCATCGGAGGTATCCAAGTTCTCGATCCGGAGCACCCGCTCCCCATTGGGAAGCTGCAGAACCTTCGCAACTCCGGAAGTCTCATGTTCATGGGTGATAAAGGTGCCCATAGACAGAACACGCGGCCCCTCCGGAGAAGCCGCCGGGGTCGCGACGTCTCCCGTCATGTCCTCCCCGGTCATGGTCGCCTCCCCGGTGGGGGCCTGTCCGGTCGCAGCCACGGGTGGCGGTTCGTTCACCTCGACCGTGGTGAACAACCGCCAGGGTTGAAACAGGTACAAGGCCACGGCGACCCCGGCGGCGACCACGATCCAGGTCACAGGGTGGCGGAACACGTTCCTCACTGAGGTCCCTCTCATTGCCCGATCCCGGACAAGCCCACTTCTCGGACAAGCCGTTCTCGGGCGAGTAGTCCTTGACAAACTCGCTCCCGAACAGCAGAGCATGTGAGAAAGCCGACAAGGCCTGTGTTCCGTCTTACGACAGTCTTACGACCTCCGCTCTGGAGAGAAACAGCGCCGGCGAATGGCGGGTCTGCGTTGAATTTCGCATCAAGTCGAGAATCGGGCCGCGTCGTCCTCCAGGCGGAGGGGGCCTGATCACGCCCGCGCCCCTCGCCGTCCCCACCGCCCGACCCCCCCGGGTCCCGCAGTAGCGCTTCTTCGACGCTGCAACCGCCCATAAGCGGTACGGCCTCTACCGCGACTTGGTAAGGCCGGGCGTACGCGTACGAGCCGGGGGTACGAGCCCCGCGGGGCGGACCGACAGGTGGGGAGGCGGGCTGGTGGAGCTTTCCGGCCTCCCGTTGGTGACCGGTCCGGACCTGGTGGCGGCGCGTACTCAGATGGGCCTGTCTCTTGGCTGGCACATCATCGTCGCGTGTCTGGGAGTCGGCATGCCGGCCATCACGCTGCTCGCCGAATGGCGGGGCCACCGGACGGGCGACGTACGCTACCGGTTGCTGGCCCGGCGCTGGGCCAAGGCGATGGGGGTGCTGTTCGCGGTCGGCGCGGTGTCGGGCACGATCCTGTCCTTCGAGATGGGCCTGCTGTGGCCGGGACTGATGGGCGTCTACGGCGAGGTCATCGGACTGCCGTTCTCGCTGGAAGGCATCGCGTTCTTCATCGAGGCCATCTTCCTGGGCATCTACCTCTACTCCTGGGACCGGCTGCCGCCAGTGCCGCACCTGCTGTCCGGTGTCCCGATCGTGCTGGCCGGGGTGGCCAGCGCGTTCTTCGTCGTCACCGCCAACGCCTGGATGCAGCAGCCCACCGGTTTCGACACCCGGAACGGGAGGATCATCGCGGTGGCCCCGTGGGCCGCCATGTTCAATCCGGCCACCCCGCCGCAGACCACGCACATGATCCTGGCCGCGTTCATGGTCGCCGGCTTCGCGATGGCCTCCGTGTACGCGGTGGCGATGCTGCGCGGGCGGCGGGACGCTTACCACCGGCTCGGCCTGCTCCTGCCGCTGACCGTCGCCGCGATCGTCACCCCCGTGCAGATCGGCGTCGGGGACTGGGCGGCCCGCTTCGTCGCCGAGAACCAGCCCGTGAAGCTGGCGGCCATGGAGGGCGTCTTCGAGACCCAGCGCGGCGCGCCGCTGCACGTGGGCGGCATCGCCATCGACGGCCAGTTGCGTTACGCCCTGAAGATCCCGAGAGGGCTGTCCCTGCTCGCCCACGGCGACCCGGATGCCGTGATCGTGGGCCTGAACCAGACCCCCAAGGCCGACTGGCCGCCGATCAACATCGTGCACCTGGCCTTCCAGGCCATGGTCGCGATGGGCTTCGCCCTGCTGCTCCTGGCCGTCTGGCTGGCGGTCTCCTGGCTACGCCGCCGCGAGCCGCCCTCCTCCCCTTGGTTCCTGCGCGCGGTCGCGGTGTCGGGACTGGCGGCGGTGATCGCGCTGGAGGCGGGCTGGATCGTCACCGAGGTCGGCCGGCAACCCTGGATCGTGTACGGCGTGCTCCGCACCTCCCAGGCGGTCAACCCGGCCCCCGGCCTGGTCTGGGGCTTCGTGCTGGTGACCCTGGTCTACTTGGTGCTGACCGTCGCCACCGTGTACGTGCTGCGCCGCCTGGCCCGGGACCAGCCCGTCCCGATCGCCCCGCAGGAACCCGACGTAACCGGTTTCAAGGTCACCTGACCATGCTTCCCGAGATCATGATCGTCGTCCTGTGGATCGGCCTGACCGCCTACGCCTTGTTCGCCGGAGCCGATTTCGGCGGCGGCATCTGGGATCTGCTGGCCGGGCGATCCGCGGCCGGGCGCCCGCAACGCGAGCTGGTCGAGCACTCCATCGGCCCGGTCTGGGAGGCCAACCACGTCTGGCTGATCTTCGTGATCGTGCTGATGTGGACCGGCATCCCGTCGGTCTTCGCCGCGGTCGCCTCCACGCTCTACATCCCGCTCACCCTGGTCGCGCTCGGCATCATCGCCAGAGGCTCCGCCTTCGCCTTCCGCAAGGTCAGCACCCGCCTCTGGCAGCAGCGCCTGTTCGGCGCGGCCTTCGCGTTCTCCTCGCTGGTCACGCCGTACTTCCTGGGTACGGCGGCCGGTGCGGTGGCCTCCCGCCGGGTGCCCCCGGGAATCGCCGAAGGTAATCTGGTGACCAGCTGGAACAACCCGACCTCGATCATCGCGGGACTGCTCGCGGTCGGCGTCACCGCCTACCTGGCCGCCGTCTTCCTCACCCGCGACGCCCAGCGGCTCGGCCGGCACGACCTCGCCGAGGCCTTCCGCCGCCGCGCCCTGATCACGGGCTGCCTGGTCGGCCTGCTCTCGGCCGCGGGCCTGATCGTCCTCTGGCTCGACGCCCCACGCCTGCTCACCGAACTCACCACCGGCCGCGCCCTCCCCCTCCTGGTGCTGTCGGTCGTATCCGGCCTGGCCTCCCTCCCCCTCCTCTGGCGCCGCGCCTACCTCGCCGTACGGCTGACCGCCGCGCTCGCCGTGGTCGGTCTGCTCTGGGGCTGGGGCGTCGGCCAGTACCCGGAACTGCTTCCCGGCGTGACCCTCGACCGCGCGGCGGCCACCGAAACCGTCCTGGCCGCGACGCTCGGCGCACTGGCGATCGGCGCCCTGCTGGTCGTGCCCTCCCTGTGGTGGCTCTACCGCACCTCCCAGCGCGGCCACTCCCCCAGTTGAACGGCCCGCGCCCAAGGGTGAGAATCCAGCCCATGGCGCGTTCGCGACTATTACCGGCTACCCATCGGATTGATCCCCCGGCGGGGCGCGAAGTTGACGCCCGGTGACGACTCAGCGGGTGGACAATTCCCGCATCGGCGGCCACAACATTCAGATCGGCCGCGTCGACGGGGATCTCGCCATCTTCCTCGATCGCCCCGGTTACCGGCTGGAGCTCCTCGAACCGCGAGCCATCGCCCATGTGCCTCGCTCGCGCCGTACCCCGTCATACCTGCTCGACGCCCGCCGGGAGATCGTCCCGTACCGGCGCCGCCCCGACGTCGAGCAGCACATCAGGCACTGGCTGCATGAAGACGACGAACCGGCCTCAATGGTGCTCATCCACGCGCCGGGCGGGCATGGGAAAACCCGCCTGGCCGCGCACCTGGCGACCGGCGCGCATACGAAGGGATGGACAGTCGCGCAGGCCGTCCCCAGGACAACAACGCCGGACCACATCAAACCCGCCGAGACGACCGACCGCGAAGGGCTCCTCGTCGTGGTCGACTACGCCGAGCGCTGGCCGCTCCCCGTACTGGTCGAGCTGGTGGACGACCTGGTACGCCGGTGCGGTAACCACCGGCTGCGGATCCTGCTCCTGGCCCGGCCCCAGGCCGAACTATGGGAGAGCATCCGGGCCGAACTGACCAGATCCGCGATCGACCTGCCCGCCCCGATCGCGTTGACCGCGTACGACGCCGGACCGGTCGACGAGATGTTCAACGACGCCGTCGCCGCCTTCGGGCAGCACCTCCCGGAACTGGCGTCGAACCAGGCGCCGATCCCGGTGCCCCATCATCTGAAAAGTGTCCAATCCCCCCTGACCGTGCACATGACGGCTCTCGCCGCTTTGTGCGCCAGGTACGACGACGTCCCGCTCCCGGGCCTGGACGACCTGTCCGATTTCCTGCTCGACCACGAGCGCCGCTACTGGCACGCCGACCCGGCGGACACCTCGCGCATCGAGCGCATGGTCCTGGTCGCCTGCCTGTTCGGCCCGCTCGACGACACCGCCCGCGCCCGCTCCTGGCTCCGCCGCGCCCACCTCGCGGACGGCGACGCCGAAGCCGAATCCCTCCTGGGCGCCCACCGCCGTCTCTACCCACCGGACGCCTCCGGGACAGGCCACGCCGTCCTGCCTCCGCTCCGCCCCGACCGCTTCGCCGAGGACTTCCTCGCCGCCCAGCTGAGCCGCCCGCACACCACCGAACTCCTGACCGAGCTGTTCGGCCACGCCACCCCGGCCGAGACCCGCCAAGGCCTGATCATGCTCGCCGCCACGGCGAACCGGCACACCTCCCCCCGTGCCGCCTTCTTCGCCCTCGCCGCCGGCCCGGCCGCCTCCCACGCCGGCGCGCCCGTGGTCGCCGCCGTCGTGCGTCACGCCACCCTTGACCAGGCCATCGCCGTACTGGATGCCCTGCCCGAGCAGAGCGTCGAACTTCTGCGGCCGAGGCGTGACCTCGCGGAGCGGATCGTACGGGAACTGCCCTCCGACGCGACCCCCGAGGTTCGCGCCGCCCAGTTGAGAAAGCTGGGAGCGTCGCGGGCAGCGGCCGGGGACCGGAAAGGAGCACTGGACGCCGCCCTCGAAGCGGTGCGAATCCACAGCGAAGCGCCCCCATCCGAATCGCGTATTCACGAGTACGCCCTGGCCCTGGAGTCGCTCGGAAATCGCCTCGCGGAGGTCGGAGACCGGCAGCTCGCGCTGCACATGACCTCGCTGGCCGCCGCCCGGTACGCGCAGCTCATCGAAATCGACCCGCGCCGTATCCCCGACTACGCCACCGCCCTGTATTACCTCGGCAACCACCTGTCGGCGACGGGCGACCGGACCACCGCGCTCAAGGCCACCCAGCGGGCCACCGACCTCTTTCGGATCATGGCCGAAGTGAACCCGACGTTCCGGCCCCTGCTCGCCGCCGCTCTCACCGATCTGGGCAACCGCCGGTTCGAAACCGGAGATCCGCAAGGCGCGGTCGAATCCGCGCGCGAGGCCATGAGCATTCACCGAATGCCGGCCGAGGCGGAGCCCGGCGCATATCTGCCCAATCTGGCGGGGGCCCTGAGCAATCTCGGGTCCGCGCTCTCCAAAGTCGGTGATTTCCGGGCGGCGCTCGACCACGCCCGTGAAGCGACGGCCATTCACCGCACCCTCGCCGAGGAGGAGCCCGATGCCTACCGTCCCCACCTCGCGAAAAGCCTGAACAATCTGGGTTTACGCCTGTCCAACGTGGGAGATCCGCAGGGCGCGGTGGAGGCCACCCGTGAGGCCGTGGCCATATTGCGTATCCTCGCCCAAGCCGAGCCGGACGCCTTCCTCCCCGATCTGGCCACATCCCTGATCAACCTGGGAGGTCGATTGAGGGACGTCGGAGAACAGTTCGCCGCCCTTGAAGCCGCCCGGGAAGCCGTCACCATCTCCCGTACGCTGGCCGAGGCCGAACCCGACGCCTTCATTCCCTACCTCGGCCGCTCTCTTATCAATTTCGGGCTTTTCCTGGCGGACATCGGTGCCGTGGACAGCGCGCTCGAATCCCTCCAGGAAGCGGTCGCCATCATCCGTGCGCTCACCGAGGCGGAACCCCGCACCTACCTTCCCCTCCTGGCCCTGTCCCTGTTCAACTGGGGAACCGTGCTCGCCACGTCCAGGGACACCCTGGCCGCGATCAATGTAACCAGGGAAAGCATCGAGATCATCCGCCCGCTCGCCGAAACCGAGCCCGCCGGTCACCTCGCCGACCTGGCCAGGTCCCTCATCAGCCTGGGGAACTACCTGACCACCGCAGGCGACCACCTGGCCGCCAGGGAGGCCAGACGCGAGGTCCTCTCCATCACCCGAACACTGGCCGAAACAGACCGCGCGGCCTGTCTCCGCAGTCTCGCCCACAGCCTCCTGTCGTACCTGCGATCGTGCGAATCAAGCAGCGAGCTCCGAGCCGCGACAGTCGAACTCATCGAGGTCTACAAGGAGATGAACCAGCAGTTTCCCGGCAGGTACCACAACTCCTTGGCAAAGGCACACTTCATCCTGCACCTGGTCGGCAAACCAGACAGATAGGAGATAATCCAGCCCATGGCACGTTCACGGTTGTTGTGGGCAATCGTCGGATTGCTCACCGGCCTAGCCTTGGCCGGTTTAGCCGCTTATTTCGTAAAAGTCGGATTGGACGACGCCGACAAGACCGCCAGCGTCATCGGCGCGTTCATCGGCCTCATCGGCCTGGGCCTCGCCGGGTACGGCATCGTTCTGTCCCGGCAAGCGCTACTCCTTTCCAAAGCAGAACCGGAACGTACGCAGGATTCAGGATCCGCGACACCGGAAGCGAAGCCGGCCCCGGGAAGCCAAGTAGTGTCCAACTCCTGGATCGGCGGCGACAACATCCAGATCGGCCAGGCCAGGGACGTGAACATCGACCGCCGACGGGACAGCTGAGCTCGCCGACGGTCAGTTGAGGGCGAGGAGGCTGACGGCGACGGCGGCGATGCCGAGGCCGGTCAGTTGGGTGTGGTGGATGCGTTCGGTCAGGACGATTCGGGCCAGGAGGACGGTGCCGGCCGGGTAGAGGGCGGTGATGACGGCAACGACGGAGAGGTCGCCGGTGCGGGCGGCCAGGAGGAAGGCGAGGTTGGCCAGGGAGTCGAGCATTCCCGCGGCGGCGCAGAGGGCGAGGGCCGGGCGTTGGGGGCCCAGGCGTTTGCGGAGTAGGGCGGCTACCGTCAGGACGAGGGCGGAGGAGACGGCGCGGCCGGTGATGAGAGGGGCGAGGCCGCTGTCGGTGGGAGCCTGATGGAGGCAGATGAGCTGGGCGGCGATGGCGGTGCCCGCGCCCAGGGCCAGCAGCAGGGCGGTGCGGCTGGGGCGGGAGGCGCCTGTGCCGGGGCCGGCGCTGACCAGGACCACGGCTGTCAGCGCGAGCGGGAGGCCGAGCAGGGCGTACGTGGTGAGTTGTTCACCTTGGGCCAGGCCGAGGCCGACCGGTAGGACCGCGGAGACCAGTGCGGTCACGGGAGAGAGCACGCTCATGGGGCCGACGGCCAGGGTGCGGTAGAGCAGTGCGAAGGCCGCGGCCGATGCGACTCCGGAGGCGGCGCCCCAGGCCAGGGCAGCCGGGCTCCAGTGCGCGCCGAGGAGGGGCCAGAGGGCGAGTTCGATGGCGAGGCTGGCGGGGGCTGCGATGATGACGGTGCGCAGGACGTGCGCGCCGCGGGCGCTGAGCCCGCCGAGGAAGTCGGCACAGCCGTAGGCGAGGGAGCTGGCCAGGGCCAGCAGGAGAGCGGTCACGACAGAGGCCTTTCAATAGAACGACCAGAGCGTACATTAAAATGACCGCAGAGGAGGAACGGGAAGCAGTGGGGCAGATGACGACGGCTCTGCAGGCGGTGGCGTCCAACGTGAAGGCGGCCCGGCTGCGGGCGGGCCTGACCGCGGAGCAGCTCAGCAGCCGGGCGCAGGTGAGCAAGGGCGCGCTGGTCAGCCTGGAGAACGCCCAGGGTAACCCCAACCTGGCCACGCTGGTGCGCCTCGCCGACGCCCTGGGCATGTCGGTGTCGGCCCTCACCGAAGGTCCCCAGCACCGGGACATCCAGATCGTCGAGACCGCCGACGTCGAACCCCTGTGGACCGGAGAGCTCGGCGGCGAGGTCCGCCTCATGCTGACCACCAGCGGCCCGGCACCGGTGGAGGTGTGGCGCTGGCGCCTGCACCCCGGTGAGGCGTACCCCAGCCACCCGCACCCGACCGGGGTCGTGGAGACCGTCAGCGTCACCCACGGCTGCCTGATCCTCGTCCTCGACGGCACCGAGCACCAGGTCCCCGCCGGAGCCACCGCCACCTTCGACGCCGACGTCCCCCACACCTACCGAGGCGGCGGCACCGAGCCCTGCGAGTTCCTCATGACCGTGCACCTGCCGCCGCGCACCACCAGCGGATAGCAACCCTCGACCAGACGGCACCGCGGCGAGGAGTCAGGTCGCGCGGCCGTACCACGTCACGGATGTGCCGTTGCTGAAAGATTGGGTCTGGGTGGGGGTGAAGAGTGTGGGTTGGAAGGCTCCGGTGATGGCGGAGATGCCGGCTCCCGCGATGACTGGGTAGGTCTTGATGACCAGTTCGTCCAGTTCGGGCAGCAGTGAGCCCGCGAGGGTGCCGCCGCCGCAGAGCCAGACGTCCGAGCCTTCCTGTTTCTTGAGTTCGCGGACGAGTTCGGCAGGGTTGTCGCGGACGAGTTCCACGGATGGGTCGTCGATCGTGGGGATCGTGGTTGATACGACGTACTGCTTGAGATGGGCGTAGGGGCTGGTGATACCGACGTCGAGGGCGGGCTGGTAGGTGGACTTGCCCATGATCACTGTGTCGAAGTGTTTGTTTGGGGCGTCGAGGGCTATTTGGGAGCGTATGTGGGTGGGCAAGGTCTCGGGGTACTCACTGGCCAGCCAGGCGCCCAGGTCGTTCGGTATGGGATAGAAGTCGAACTCTCCGCTGGGGCCTGCGATGTAGCCGTCGATGCTCATGCCGACGTAGTAGACCAACTTGCGCATGCGATTACTCCGGTTGAAGTACTCTGTGTGTAGTGGTTTGAACGTAGTACTACAACTGGAGTGGTGTCAAAGCGTGGTGCGACAGAATCCTGCGAGGCGGGCGGCGTTGTTGGATGCCGCCATCGACGTTCTGGCACGCGAAGGTGCGCGTGGGCTGACCTTCCGCGCCGTCGATGGGCAGGCCGAAGTTCCTCCTGGAACGTCCTCGAACTACTTCTCCAACCGTGACGATCTACTCACTCAGGCGGGAGCGCGCATCTACGAGCATCTGACTCCCGACGCCGTGACCACCGCGCGAAGCCTCGAAGGGCCCCGCGACCGCAACCGGGTCACCGAGCTCATGCACGACCTGGTGGGCCGGATCACCGGCTTCCGCACCGGCTACCTCGCCCTTCTGGAACTCCGGCTAGAGGCCACCCGCCGCCCGGACCTGCGTGCCGTGCTCACCCGGCAGATCAGAGCCGACCTCGACGCCAACATCGACTACCACTTGAGCTCGGGTCTCCCCGGCGACGCCACCACAGTGGAGGTGCTCTACCTGGCCATGAACTGGCTCATCGTGGAACAGCTCACCCTGCCCGAGGTGTTCGGCGAACAACGCCTGCACGAACTGGTCGAACGAGCCGTGGACCGCCTCGTCCCGGAATCACCATCGCCGTCTGGCAGGAGGAGCAGTGGCCGATCGTAAAGGGGCTGGTGGCGCGGTGATGCGAGCCCACCGCGGACGCGCGGGCGGACGCCGAGGGTTGGACCTCCAACCCCCGTGACCTTGGGGAGACCGGCTGGCGGACGAGCTTGGCCCTGCGGAAGACTCAGTACGTGGATCAGGGCAGTGGTGGCGGCCGTGGCATGACCGCCGAGCGGATCGAGGCGCCCCGGCTCACGCTCACGCCCCTCACCGTGGAGGACGCAGACGACATGGTGGGTGTCCTCGCCAGCGAGGAACTGTATGCGTTCATCGGGGGAGGGCCGCCGGGCCTGGGCGACCTGCGGGCCCGGTACGCCAGGCTGGGCACGGGACGTTCCCCGGACGGCCGGCAGGACTGGCTCAATTGGATCCTGCGGCGCAGGCAAGATGGCCGAGCGGTGGGGACCGTCCAAGCGACTGTGACCGAGGGAGAGCGGCGGGCCGAGGTCGCGTGGGTGGTGGGGACGGCCTGGCAGGGGCGCGGGTACGCTTCGGAGGCCGCTGGTGCGGTGGCCGAATGGCTGCGTGGCCGGGGCGTCGGTCTCCTACAGGCTCACATCCACCCTGGTCACGAGGCGTCCATGAAGGTGGCGGCCAGGATTGGCCTGCGGCCGACGGACCTCTTCGAGGACGGCGAGCGCCTGTGGCATTGGGAACGGGGCTGAAGCCGCGAATCCGATCCCTTTGGAACCTCGGATTCTTGCCGTTACCGACCTGGGCTCACAGCCCCCGTAACCCCCGCCATTAAGTTTCTCTAGAAGTCGAAGTCGCCCGACTTCGCGGCGTCCACAAAAGCTTTCCATGCGGTGGCGCTCACGACGAATGGCTGCTGGTTCGGGGCTTCGGTGTCGCGAATGCCGACTCGGCCGTTGGAGAGGGGAGCCACTTCGATGCAGTTTCCCCCATTGTCTCCTGAGAATGACGCCTTGCGCCAAGCGGCGTTCGCCAGCTCGTCCTTCACGTCCATCTCTTCACCATCGTCTCTCTGATCAGCTCAATCGATGCACGAGCCGGAAGCGCGTCGGCACGCAATGCCTCGTATCTGTCATTGATGACGGCGACGTCGCTCGGGCGATCGGTGACGTATCCCTTTGCCGGGGATTCGACGTATACGGTATCAGGCTGTGACGGTAGCTGGGCGATGACGAAGGCTCCAAGGAGCCCCGCAGTTGAACCACTGGCCAGAGGAACCACCTGGATGCTTACGAAGGGATGGTCTGCCATCTCGGCAAGCTGCTCTAGCTGGCGTCGCATTACATCTTTGCCGCCCAGGGGGCGCCAAAGCACAGTTTCATCGAGAACCGCCCAGAAGATGGGTGGGTTCGACCGAGTGAAGATCGCCTGGCGAGTTTGCCGGGCGACCACGAGTTCCTCGAACTTCTCCCTGGTCATGCCAGGGCGCCCGCTCAGTACCGCACGCATGTATTCCTCCGTCTGAAGCAGGCCGGGAACAAGATTGGGTTCCCAGGTTCGGAGCGTGCGCGCCTGGGGTTCGATGTCCAGCCAGGCGTGGAACCACTTGGGGCTGGCCTCCTTGCTGATCTGGGGCCAGAAGCGGAGGAGTTCGCCGTTGAGGTCGAGGGCCTGTTCGCAGACCTCGATGAACTCGCGGCGGGGGACGCGGTCGGCGCGTTCGATGAATCCGATCAATGAGGCGCTGAAGTTGATCTTTTCGGCGAGCTTCTCTTGGGAGAGTTTTCGGGCCAGGCGATATTTCCGCAGTTCATGGCCGAGTAGTGCGACTGGACCAGCGTCGGGGTTGAGTTCACGGGGGGCCGGCATTATTCCTCCAATCATCGGGTCTTACGTGGTCGCACATAGGTTGTACGAAGATCGGATTTATACGTTCGACCTTCGTGCTGGTTTCTTTCTTTGCATCAATGCTGATTAAGGGCACTCTGATGGCGATTCGTCAAGAGCAGTGGGGACGGGTTTTACAGCTACGGCCGGCGATCTGTACGGCAAAAGGGATAAATCATGATGAGTGTGGAACGGGGGGCGTCGAGGCTGCTCGGGGCCCTTGATCTCCCAGGAGTGGCCACATCGGCCGCAACCGCCCGCCGATACGTCAGCACATTGCTCGAAAAATCGGGATTTGGCCGGATCGACGATGCGGTCCTACTGGTGTCGGAGCTCGTGAGCAATGCCGTGCTGCACTCGGAGTCGGGGCGGCGAAGCGACGGCCGGTTGCTGATGACCGTGTCCATGGTGTCGGCAATGTCGATGCCGATGACGTCGGCACGCAACCAGGCCACCTCCAGTCAGCGCCTACAGTCCGCTCAGCCTTCTCACGCAGCTCAAGGCACCCAGGCCAGGCAGCCCGCTAGGGCCATTCAGACCGCCCAGGCAGCCCAGGCCACTCAAGCCCCTCAGGCCGCTCAAGCCATCGGGGCCGCTGCACCTGATCCGGCCGCTCAAACCGTGCAACCCCTCCAGGCCGTGCAAGTGGAGGTGATCGACGAGGGGTCGGCTGCGGGCAAGCCTGAGCTGCGGGCGACGCCGGATGGGTGCGGTGGGCGCGGGCTATGGCTGGTGGAGCAGATCGCCGCCACCTGGGGTTATCACGACGATCATCGGGGGCGAGTGGTTTGGTTCGAGCTGCGATGATCACCGCGCAAGCCGGGCAGACAATGGGCGGAATCCCGGTGAGCCGTCAGGTCGTGCAGGTCGTCGATCTGATCGTCAGCAGAATTCAGGAGGGGGAGATCCAGGGTCATCGGCGGGTGGCCACCCTCCGGGGCCTGCGAGCCGACCACCGGGTGTCGCGGGAGACGGCGGTCCAGATCATGCTGAAACTCACCTCCTCCGGCTGGGCCTACACCGTTCCGTACCGTGGGACGTTCGCCGTTCCCGTCCATCTGTGGCCGACCAGAAGCCCGTACGGCGTCTCCCGCGGAACACGACTCGACCTCAACGGCGTCGGGACCATCCAGGAACTGGAGTCCAGGCTGGCCGAACACCTGGGTTTCACGGAATAGGGTCAGTCGAGGCCGCGCAGCACGCCCAGGTCGGCGAGGACCTCGTGGGCGCGCTGGGCCTCGATGGACAGCCATCGCGCGAAGTCGCCGCCGGCGAGATACATCGGCGTCCAGTGTTCGCGTTCGCAGCCGGCGTGCCAGGCCGCCGAGCCGTCCAGGTTGGCGCACAGGTCGTACAGGCGGGAACGATCCTCCTCGCGGAGGGCCCCGGGCGCGACCAGGCCCCGCCAGTCCGCGTACGTGAGGCTCGCCCCCGACTCCATGAGGGTGGGCGCGTCGACCCCGCGTACCCGTTCGGGCGCGGACACCGCGAGCACCCGCAGTTTCCCCAGGTGCGGGATGAGATCGCGGTAACCGCCGATCCCGGCCATGAACCGCCCGTCGAGCAGCGCGGTGATCACGTTCGCGGTGTCGGGAAAGGCGGAGTAGCGCAACAGTCGGGCGTCGGCGCCCAGGCCGCGAGCGGTCAGCCCGTACAGGACATGGTCCGGTCCCCCCGCCGAACGCCCGGCGAGCCGCACGGAGGCGGGATCGCGGATGAGCGTGGCGGCGAGGACCTGGAAGTCGCGGAAGCGGGAGTGACGGGGAGCGACGATCAGCAGCCAATCCCCCGCGAGCCGGGCCAGCGGGGTGGTGCTGGCCAGCAGCGCGGTGGCGTCGCTCCCCGCCGCGGCGGTGACCATTCCTGGTCCCGCCAGCATGAGGAGATCGGGTCGGCGGCTCCCGGCGAACCGGGCAATGGTGGTCAGGTCCATGGACTGCGGGCCGATGGTGACGGACGAGACCAGCCGCCGCTTCTCGACTGCGCCCTTGAAGGTGGACGCGAAGGAGTCGGCGGGCGCCGGAACGATGAGCGAGATCGGCGAGGCGACGCGGTCCTTCCGGTGAGCACATCCGGCCGCGAGGGCGACAGCCCCCGCACCCAGCACGAGAAACTCCCGACGCCGCACCGCCCACCCCCCCAAATCCCCCTATATCGCACCTTAAGCGTACATCTCGTCACATAACGTGACATCGGCGGGGTTGCGAGGAGGCAATTAACTAATGTATTAGTTAATTGAGGTGAGGAGAACGTTGATCGAATTCACACTCGACCGGAAGTCGGGCACCGCGACGTACGCGCAGATTGTGCAGCAGGTGGAGCACGCGCTCCGGGCCGGTCTGCTGACCTACGGCGACCAGCTCCCGACCGCCAGGGAGGTGGTCGCCCGGCTGGCCATCAACCCCAACACGGTCCTGCGCGCCTACCGTGAGCTGGAACAACGCGGCCTGGTCGAAGCCCGCCCGGGGCTGGGCACCTTCGTGCGAAGGTCCTTGGCCCGCCCGCACAACCCCCGCCTTGAGGCGGGACTGCTGGCCTGGGTGAGCGAGGCCCGCGCGGCCGGCCTGGGCCCCGACGACATGCGCTCCCTGCTGGAATCGGCCCTGACCGGCCACCTCCGCCAGGCGGACACCGCATGACCGCCCTGGAGGCCACCGGCCTGGGCAAACGGTACGGCGACAAGTGGGCACTGAAGGACGTCTTCCTGACCGTCCCTGAGGGCAGGATCATCGCCCTGGTCGGCCCGAACGGCGCCGGAAAGACCACGCTGATGAACCTGACCGTGGGCCTGCGCCGCCCCACCACCGGCCAGATCCACGTCTTCGGCCGCCCCCCGTACGGCGAGAGCCTCCAGCATGTGGCCTTCGTCGCCCAGGAAAAACCCCTCTACCCGGAGTTCACCGTCGCGGAAACCCTCCGCCTCGGCGAACGCCTCAACCCCCGCTTCGACCAACCGGCGGCCAGAACCCGCCTGGACGAACTCGGCATCCCGCTCAAATCCAAGATCCGCGCCCTCTCCGGCGGCCAGCGCGCCCAGGTCGCCATCACCCTGGCCGTGGCCAAACGCGCCGAACTGATCGTGCTCGACGAGCCGCTGGCCAACCTCGACCCGCTGGCCCGCCACGAGGTGATGGAGGGCCTGATGGCCGCCGTCGCCGACACCGGCATGACCGTGCTGCTCTCCTCCCACGTGATCGCCGAACTGAACGACGTCTGCGACCACCTGATCCTGGTCTCCGGTGGCCGCGTCCAGGTGGCGGGCGACATCGAGGACATCGTGCACCGCCACCGCCTCCTGGTCGGCCCGGCCGGCACGGCTCCCGCAGGCCCGTACGACGTGGTGAGCGAACGCACGACGGAACGCCAGTCCACCTTGCTGGTCCGCATGCGCGGCCCGATCCACGACCCCCGCTGGACGGTCCGCGACCTCGCCCTGGAGGACGTGGTCCTCGGCTACATGCGCGCCAGGGACAGCGTGCACCTGCCCCCACCGACGATCGCCGGCACGGAGGATGTCGCATGACCTGGCTCGCCTTCCGCCAGCACCGCGTCCGCATGGTGACGATGGCGCTGATCGTCGCCCTCTGGGCCGGCCTGGCCGCCGTCGAACACGGCTTCCCCGGCCTGCGCGGCATCTCGGCCGGCCTGTTCCCGTACATCCCGCTGGTGCTGGGCGTCTTCCTCGGCGCCCCACTGGTCTCCCGCGAGTTCGAACGCGGCACCCACCAGCTGGCCTGGACCCAGAGCATCACCCGTTCCCGCTGGTTCCTCCCCCAGACGCTGGTCGCCCTCGCCCTGGCCGTGCTCACCACGGCCGGAACCAGCGCCCTGGCCTGGTGGTCCCTCGGCGGCCTGCCCTGGAAACGCGAGGTCAACGACACCCTGTATGTGCTGACCGGCGCCCTCCCCTACGCCTGGGCGGTGTTCGCGGTCGCCATCGGCGTGGCCTGGAGCGCGATCACCCGGCGCACCACGGTCGCGATGGGCGCCTCCTTCTTCGGGGTGGCCGCCACCCAACTGATCGCGGAGGGCCTCCGCAACCGCGCCGACCGGGAGCTCGACTGGCCCTTGACGGCTCTCCAGTCGGCGGAGGCGGGCGTGCTGACGGCACTGGCCGCCCTGCTCGGGGTGGCCGCCTGGTGGTGCACGACCAGACGGGACCCGGCCTAGCGCGAGGTGTCGGCCCCGTGGAAGTCCAGCCGCGGGTTGCCGTCGAACGCCTCGCGGCAGATCGCGAGTTCCTCGGCGGTGTAGGCGAGGAAGTACACCGTGCGGAGCAGGCTCCGCCGGGTGGACAGGTGGTCGACCGCGGCGCCGAGCAGGACCTCGACGGTGTCCCGCAGGTCGCCGCCGCCCGACCCGGTGCCCAGCAGTGGGAACAGTACGGCGCGGGGGCGCCCGTCCCTGGCGCACAGGGTCTCGGCCAGCGCGCAGGCGTTGGTGACGCACCTGCCGACGTCCCTGACCTGCCGGTACCCCCGCCCGGGTTCGCCCTGTACGGCCGCGACGTGGATGACGTGCTCGACGCCGTTGGCGCCCGCCAGTTGCCCGGGGCCGGTCATGATGGCCGTGCCCGGGTGGACGGGGCGCCGTCCGTGTACCCGGTGTTCCAGCTCGTCGGCGATCGGGTCGTGCACGATGCCGCCACCGCCGTCGTGGCGCGCGCTCTCAAACCTGATGACCGCCGAAATGCAACAGTCGTCGAATCGCGCCATTCGCATCTGTGTGTTCTCAGAATTCACCCAAATCTCAATGCTTTTCACTCGGCGCAGGTCCCCGGTGATGATTCCCAGGCGCGGGCCGTCGACCGTCGGCGGCGGCCGGAGGCGGTAAAGGAACTCGATCTGGTGGTTAAGGTGCCGGGCCGGGCTCGCATTCGGCCGTTCGGCCCCGTCGGCCACCCGCTCCCAGGCGTCCAGCCAGGGGCGTAGCCGGTCGCGTGGCACGCCGAGCACAACAAGGATGTCCTCATATGTGCTTTCGGGGCATAACCGCTGTCCCCGCAGGTAGGGGTCGAGCGTGCTGGGTGCGCGGCCCGTCCGTTTGGCGATCTCCCGTACCGGCATTTGCACCTGGCCCTTTCCGGCGGCACGGCGGCGCAACATGGTCAGGGCGCGGGTGAGTTCTTTCAGGGTGGTAATGCCGACGGGATCGGGAATCTCGTAATCACTCATCCTTTCAGTCTGTATTTCCGGCAAAGAATTGCCAACAAGAACGGCGTCCTGTCCGCGGACGTCCGCGGACAAACGGCCCGCCCGCCGCGGGCCCGCCAGCCGCGGAAAGCTGCTCTGCATCCCATCCCCCGATGAAGGCAGGATGTCATGTGGGCTTATGAAATGGCCGGTGCCGGCGTGCTCTCCCTTACCGAGCGGCCTGATCCCGCGTGTCCCCCGGACGGTCTGCTGCTGCGGACCGAGGCGGTGAGCGTGTGTTCGACCGATGTCTCGTACTACCGCGGACACCTGGTCCCTGAGCAGTGGCCGATCGTGCCCGGGCACGAGTACGTCGGCCGGGTCGTCCAGATCGGAGAGAACCTGCGCGGACGGGTCCGGGAGGGCGACGCGGTCGCCTACTGGGGGCAGACGGACTTCGAGGGGCTGGCCGAGTACCGGGCGATCCTCCCCCTCTTTCCCGGCGACGAG
Organism: Acrocarpospora catenulata; assembly: GCF_018476525.1. Classification (GTDB taxonomy): domain Bacteria; phylum Actinomycetota; class Actinomycetes; order Streptosporangiales; family Streptosporangiaceae; genus Acrocarpospora; species Acrocarpospora catenulata. Next base: position 152,937 of record NZ_JAHCST010000005.1, on the reverse strand, counting down.
CGGAGCGAGAGCACCTGGTACACCGAGCGGGGTTTCGTGGACGCCCACCAGGCCGCGGCGGTGATCCTGCCGCCGGACTCGACGCTCTCCCGGATGACGTTGATCGAGCCGCTGACCTCCGTGCTGCGGGCCGTGCTGAGCCACCCGCCGCACCCCGGCGACATCGTGGTGGTGCTCGGCGCGGGCCCGATCGGGCTGCTGGCGGCGCAGGTGATGACCAGGTTCTTCGGTGTCGCCGGGGTCATGGTGCTGGAGCGGAACCCGGCCAGGCGGGCGGCGGCGCTGCGGCTGGGGGTGAGCACGGCCTTCGACCCCGAGAGCCAGGCCGAGGTCCTGTCGGGGCTCGCCGACAAGCACTACGGCGCGGTCGCCGACTACGTGTTTGACACGCTGCCACACGTCGGCGCCTCCGATGTCCGGGCCGCCGGGATGCGTCTGCTCCGCGCGGACGGCACGTACGTGATCTTCGGCGCGACCAGCATCCCGCAGAGCGTGGACACCTGGGCCGTGCTGGCCAAGGGCCTGCAGTTGAAGGCCGCTCCGTTCGACGTGCGGGCCTTCCCGATGGCGCGGACCGCGCACGTCATGCAGGTTGCCCAGAATCTGCTTTTGAGCGACATTCTCGAAATGGACTCACTCATCACCGGAACCGTCGACTTCCTGGACGAGGCCGGCGTACGCGGCGTCTTCCACGGCTACGGCACGGCCGGCGGTCTGAAGACCGTCGTCGTGTTCGGCCAGGAAACCCCCGGGGCCGCCTCGTGACCAGGCCGATCCGGTGGGGCGTGCTCGGCACGGGCAACATCGCGAGCGTGTTCACGGAGGATCTGCTGACCTTACCCGGCCACGAGGTCGCCGCGGTCGGCTCGCGGGCGCCCGAGACGGCCGAGACGTTCGCCAACAGGTACGGGATTCCCCGGGCCCACGGCAGCTACGAGGACCTGGCCGGCGACGACGGCGTGGACGTCGTCTACATCACGACACCGCACCACCTGCACCACCCGATGGGACTCCTGTGCCTGGAGGCCGGACGGGCGGTCCTGGTGGAGAAGCCGTTCACGGTGAGCGCGATGGAGGCCAGGGAGTTGGCCGGCCTGGCGCGCACCCGCGGGCTGTTCACCATGGAAGCCATGTGGATGCGGTTCAACCCGATCGTGGAACGGATCCGCACCCTGGTCGCCGACGGCGCGATCGGCGAGGTCAGGGCCGTGTACGCGGACTTCGGCATCGCACCGGAGTACGACCCGGCCGGGCGGCTGTGGGCACCCGAGCTGGCCGGCGGCGCCCTGCTCGACCTGGGCGTCTACCCGGTCGCGCTGGCCTGCCTGCTGCTGGGCGCGCCCGAGCGCGTCCGCGCCCTGTCCACGCCCGCGGCGACCGGAGTCGACGCGGACACCGCGATCCTGCTCGGCTTCCCGTCCGGAGCGGTCGCCCTGCTGCACGCCTCGCTGCTGGCCCACTCGCCGCACGCCGCGACGATCGTCGGCACCCGGGGCCGGATCATCGTGGACGGGCCGTTCGTCCGGCCTGACTCGACCCGGTTGTTCCGGGACGGTGCGCCGCCGGAGACCTGGCGCGAGGAACTGGCCGGGCACGGCTACACCTACCAGGCGGAAGAGGTCGCCCGGTGCCTGCGCGCCGGCCGTACCGAGTCGGACCGTTGGCCGCTGGACCTGACCGTGACGGTCATGGAGACCCTGGACGCGATCCGGGCCGCCGGCTCCTAGTGCTGTGATCGGCCGGGAAGCCTTACGCGCGCTGCTCGCCCGCCGGGGGATCACCTTCCAGCGCACCAAGACCTGGAAGGAGTCCCCGGACCCGGACTTCGACGCCAAGCTGGACCGGATCGAGTACGCCCTGACCCGGCGCCCGGAACGGACTTTCGCCTTCGATGAGTTCGGCCCGCTGGGCATCCGCTCTGCCCATGGGTGGGGGTGGGCGGGACAAGGCCGGCCGGGGCGGTTGCCGGCCACCTACCACCGCACCCACGGGATCACCTAGCCGCCCGTCCGGACGGCGCCCCGATCTATGTGATCCTGGACAACCTGTCGCGCACAAGAACCGGCGCATCCGGGCCTGGGCGAGGAAGAACAAGGTCGAGTTGTGCTTCACCCCGACCTATGCCTCCTGGGCCAACCCGATCGAGGCGCACTTCGGGCCGCTGCGGCAGTTCACCATCGCCAACTCCGACCATCCGAACCACACCGTCCAGACCCGGGCGTTGCACGCCTATCTGCGCTGGCGCAACGCCAATGCTCGCCATCCCGACGTTTTGACCGCCCAGCGCCGTGAACGTGCTCGAGTCCGTAGTGAGAAGGGCATCCGCTGGGGCGGCAGGCCACAGTCAGCCGTGGCGTGACCGCCCAACTCGGTGATCGTTTCCGGTCACAGCACTAGCCATAGGAGTCAGCCGTTCACCTGCAGATGACGCCTCGCGGGCGTGAAAATCTGCGCGGGCCGCCCCGCCGACGCCGCATGGTCTTCCCCCGGTTTTCCGGAACGGTGAGTTGAGAGGAGGCTGGCTGCTTCAGATTGAAGGAGCTGTCAGTGCCGTTCACGTCCAGCTCAGCTGTGATCTTTGCGCCCAGTAGACGTCGGCAGGCTCGGCCAGCGCGGTGAGCCGCTCGAGCTGATCGGGGACGAGGCGGAGGTGCGTGGCCGTGAGATTGCTGATGAGTTGCTCGGCCGTGGCCGCTCCGGACAGGACGATGTCCGCCCAAGGCTGTGCGGCGACGGCTGCGAGCGCCACGGCATCACACGAGACTTTCGCCTCCTGCGCGATGTCGCGCAGGACGGTGGCTTCTGGACCCGAGGCATGGCGATCTGCCAGGCGACCGTTGGCCAGTCCTTCCTTGACGATCACTGTGCACCCAGCGGCGTGCGCCTCGGCAAGTGCGGCGCCCGCCGACGGTTCCATGAGGTTGTAGGTGGCCTGCACGCTGCCGAACAGCTGCTTGCCTTCGACCGTGATCTCCAGTGCCGTGCGGATGGTTTCCGCCTGATCTGGTCCGCTGGCAGACAGCCCGATCGTCACGCCTTCAGTGGCGAGCACGGCCAGTCGCTCATGGAGTGCAGGGTCGGTCAGCGCCGTACTTGTCGGAGTGACCGAGTGAACCTGGTACAGGTCGAGCCGGGTGCCGAGCAGTGCACGTGTGTGCGAAAGCTGTCGTCGAAACGTGGCGAGGCTGTGGTCCTTGACTTCGTGCGTTCTGGCGTCCGTTCTCCAGCCAGCGGTGTAGGTGTAGCCCCACTTGCTGCCGATCACCACGCCTTGCACATCGGGACGGGCATGAAGCCAGCTGGCGAGGAAGTCCTCGGCCATACCGTATGACCGGGCGGCGTCGAAATACCGCACACCTGCGGTGTAGGCGGCGTCCAGCAGCCGGTGGACATGGGCCTGCATCGCCTCGACCGAACGGTCGGCGGGCAGATCCAGGTCACGGCCCAGCGTGATGTAACCGGGACGTCCAACAGCGGCCAGGCCGAGGCCGAAGCGCGCTATCGATGAAGCGTCGGGGCGCTTAAGCGGCATGAACAGCATCCTTCAAGGTCCGAAGGCGCCGCGGGTGGTGTTCTGTGTGTTGCCGGGGCGCCTGGCGGTGGATTGATCTTCGCAGGTACAGGGGTCAAGGCATCGGCGGCCGACAATGCTGCTCGACGAGTTGCCACACCTCTTCCGGGGTCTTGTGGATGAGGGCTGCGGCTGCCGTGGCAGCGCAGGTGTCGTGGCGCAGGCATCGGACGCGGGCGCGGACTTCGTCGACGACGGCGGGCGCGACGGAGAGGCTGTCGCAGCCGAGGCCGATGAGGAGGGGGGTGACAAGGGGGTGTGCGGCGGCGTCGCCGCATACGGAGACATGACGGTCGTGGCGGTGCGCGGCGGTGACGACCTGGTGGATGGCGTTGAGCACGGCGGGGTGCGCGGCCATGGCGGGGGTGGCGGCGGGGTCGCGGCGGTCCAGGCCCAGGATCTGACAGGTCAGGTCGTTGCTGCCGATGGAGAAGAAAGAAGCCTCGCGGGCGAGGTCATCGGCGGCTGCGACGGCTTCGGGGAGCTCGACCATGATGCCCAGCGGGGGTGGCGTGACGCCGAGTTCCGCGGCTGCGGCGTGCAAAAGCGCGCGGCAGTGGCGAAGTTCGTCGACGCTCGCGACCATGGGGATCATGACGCGCAGGTCGGTTCCGCCTCCGACGCTCAGCAGGCTGTGGAACTGGTCGGCGAACGCCTCGGGCTGGGCCAGCATGAGGGGCAGGCTGCGGCCAAGACGCCCATCCTCCCGGCCCGCGGCGAGAAACGGCGGCAGTTTGTCGTCGGCGAAGTCCAGGGTACGGACGGTGACTACCTTTCCGGCAAGGGCGCGCAGGACGGGGACCAGGGCAGCGGCGTGCTGCTCGCGGGTGGGCCAGGCGCGATGGTTGAGGAAAGGAAGCTCGGTGCGGAGCAGGCCGACGCCGTCGGCGTTGGCGGTCAGCATGGCGCGGGCGTCGGCCGGGGTGGCGACATTGGCCCGCAGCACGACCCGGCGGTGGTCGAGTGTCTCGGCGGGCAGGTGACGTTCCTCGGCAAGCGCAAAGCGGCGAGCGCGAGCGGCGTCCATCGCGCGGAGCGCGGCGGTGCGTTCGTCGTCGTCAGGATGGACGATCGCGGTCGCCAGGCCGGCGTCGAGGAGGATCTCCTGCCCCTCTGGTTCGTCGAGCAAAGCGGAGTCGACAGCGAGCAGGAGGGGGATGCCCTGGGAGCGGGCGACGATGGCGGCATGGGAGTTGGGTCCGCCGGTCACGGAGATGGCGGCGGTCACTGTCCGGCCGGGTTCCAGCAGGTCTGCCGCGCCGATTTCGTGGGCAACCAGGACGAGGGGCCGGTCGGGCGCGGGATCGGTGTCGCCGTGCAAATGGGCCAGGACGCGGCGGCCGACCTGCCGGACGTCGGCGGCGCGTTCGGCCAGGGTCGGGTCGTCCAGGGCGGCGATGAGTCCGGCATAGGCGTCGACGGCCTGCCGGACGGCGACAGCCACCGGCTGTCTTTGGTGCGTTCGCTTGATCGCCTGTTCGCGCAGATCGTGATCCTGCGCGATGTAGCCGTTGACCTCCATGATGTCGGCCTGTTCGTCCTTGCCCTGCTCGCGCAGCGAGGCGGACAGGTCGAGCAGGCGGGTGGCGACGGCGTCGAAGGCGTCGACGATCTGCTGGGCAGGGTCGCCGCTGGTGCGCCGAGGCAGGAGGGTGGGGGTCGGCGGGCGGTCCGTGCGGTGGAGAAAGCCCAGAGCCGTTCCGAACGCGGCCGTATGCCCGATGTAGGCGCGGCGGATCATCGGGCCACCGTCTCAGCGAGAGCGCGGAAGATCAGGGCGGTGGAGGTAGCGCCAGGGTCCTGATGGCCGACGCTGCGGGCGCCGAGGTAGGAGGACCGGCCTTTGCGTGCCTGCAGGGGGGTGGTCGCGCGCATGCCCTCCTTGGCAGCGTCCGCTGCGGCCCCTGCTGCGGCGGCGAAGTCGCCACCGGAGTCGACCTGCAGCTGGAAGGCGGCCACCGCAGGGGCATAGGCGTCGATCATCGTCTTGTCGCCGGGTGCTGCCGCACCGAGCTTCTGGACACTCTGCAGACCAGCGGCAAGGGCGGCCGCGAACTGCTGCGGGTCGGCTGTCGGCGCATCCAGGGCCTTGCCGATGGCGCGGAAGGCGCTGCCGTACAGCGGGCCGGACGCGCCGCCGACGCTGGAGATGAGCGTGGTGCCTGCTTTGACCAGTACGGCCCCGACGATGTCCGCCTCCATGTTTGCCACGGCCGTGGTGACGGCGGAGAAGCCGCGGTGCATGTTGATGCCGTGGTCGGCGTCACCGATGGCCGAGTCGAGCTGGGTGAGGTAGTCCTTGTGCTGGTCTACGGCGGCGGCGATGGCCTGCACCCAACTACGGGCGAGGTCGATGTCCACGGGATCTCCGTTCGTGATCGGTTATACGGCTGTTGACGGTGGGCAGGGCCGGGGGCGAGACCGTCTCGGGGGGCTGGGAGTGTGGATGGGGAGGTCCTATCCCTCCTCGTACGGGCTCGCCCCCGACTCCGCTAGGTGCCCCAGCGCAGGGCTGGGGTGTTCACGGGTGCGTCCCACAGGGCCAGCATGTCAGCGTCGGCCTTGCACACGGTGATGGAAACACCCGCCATGTCCAGGCTGGTCACATAGTTGCCGACGAGGCTGCGGGCGATGACGACGTTCTGGCCCGTCAACGCGGTGGCGACCTCGTTGAAGACCACGTACAGCTCCAGCAGCGGGGTTGCGCCCAGGCCGTTGACCATGACGATGGTCTCGTCTCCCGCGGCCAGGGGCTGGTCGGCGAGGATCGCTTCCAGGGCGGTGGCCACGATCTCCCTGGCGGGGCGGAGCTTGTCGCGCCGGCGTCCGGGCTCGCCGTGGATGCCAACGCCGACCTCCATCTCGTCTTCCGGCAGGTCGAAGCCGGGCTTGCCCGCGGCGGGGGCGGTGCATGCGGTCAAGGCGACGGCGAAAGACCGGGAGCAGGCGTTGACCCGGCGTCCCATCTCGGCCACCGCGGCCAGGTCGGCACCCTGTTCGGCGAGCGCGCCGACGATCTTCTCGACGAAGACAGTGGCTCCGGTGCCCCGGCGTCCGGCGGTCCAGGTCGAGTCCTGGACGGCGACATCGTCGTCGACCACGACGGTCTTCACCATGATGCCTTCCTCGGCGGCCAGTTCGGCGGCCATCTGGAAGTTCAGGACGTCGCCGGTGTAGTTCTTCACGATGAACAACACTCCCGCCCCGCTGTCCACGGCCTGGGCCGCGGCCAGCATCTGATCGGGGACCGGGGAGGTGAACACCTCACCGGGGCAGGCGGCGGTCAGCATGCCGGGTCCGACGAAGCCGCCGTGCAGGGGCTCGTGCCCGGAGCCGCCGCCGGAGATGAGGGCCACCCCGCCGGCTCTGATGGTGCCGTCGGCGCGGGTGATCACCTTGTTCTTCGCGTCGACACGGAGTTCGGGGTGGGCGGCGGCGATGCCTGCCAGGGCTTCGTCCAGGACTGTTTCGGGGCTGTTGATGAGCTTCTTCACGACAGGGTTCCTTGGGCAGCGGCGGGCTCGACGTTCCGGTTCTCGGATCGCGTAATGGCGGTGGCCTTGCGGCGGGCGTTGAGCGCGGTGTAGAGGACGCCCGCGGCGATGGCGCCGATCACCTCAGCGCCGAGATAGACAGGCAGTTGGTCCCAGTGGATCGTTCCGCCGAACAGCTCTCCGGTGAGCATCGGGCCGAGCGTCCTGGCCGGATTGATGGACGCCGCGGTGGCAGGTGCCACCGGGATGATGATGGCGAACACGCCGAGTCCGATGGCCAGGCCCGCGAAGCCGCCGGCCGCGCGCCGATCGATGGCCCCGAAGACGACGAAAGCGAGGATGAACGTGCCGACTGCCTCGGCGAAGAACGCCTGTCCCGGGCCGACGCCGGTGCCGTAGGCGGCGATGCCGAGACCGACGTCGACCGCCTTCTTCCCCAGCACCCCGACGATCGCAAGAGCACCCAGCAGCGCCCCGGCCACCTGGGCCGCGATGTAGCCGGGCACGTCCCGCCAGGGCATCTTCTTCGTGACAGCCAGTGCCAGGGTGATGGCAGGGTTGATGTGGCAGCCGGAGACATGGCCGATCGCGTAGACCATGGCGATCACGGCGGTGGCGAAGGCCAGCGAGATCATCCCCAGCTGCGCCATCGTGAACGGTGCGTCGCCGCCGACGATGAGCGTTGCGGGGACCGAACCGACGCCGATGAACACCAGTACGGCGGTGCCCAGCATTTCAGCGAGAAGTTTCTGTAGGTAGGTGTTGTCGTCCATGGATGGCGTCCAGTCCCCACGCGGGGGCTGGGCGTCTCACCTCCTCGGCGTTGAGCAGACTATGTGGGGGGCCGCCAGGTGGTCGGGCCAGGGCTGGCGGGCAGCTCAGGGGAACCGGACAGCTCACCGCTTCCCGCAATGCGTTCATCATGGATGAACGGTGTTCCGAAAGTTAAGCCCGTGTTTCGAGCCTGTCAAGAGGGTCGGCCGACTATCGGGACCCGGCGCACGGAAAAGGCCCCACGGCGACGCGCCGAGGGGCCCAGGACAGGGTGCGGAAGGGCTTGCCGGTCAGGTGCCCGCGCTGCGGGCGCCGCCGCGAGGGGCGCCCAGGTCTCGGGAAAGGTTTCTGGCGGTCTCGCGGACCGCGACGGCGAGCTCCTGACGTGCCGGTTCGGCCAGCAGGCGCTCGACGGGGCCGACAATGCCGATGGCGCCGACCACCTCACCGGAGCGGTCGAAGACCGGGGAGGCGATGCCCGCATCGCCGATGGCCGACTCCTGGTCTTCGAGCGCGTACCCGGTCCTGAGGGTCTCCTTGAGCTGACTGACGAGCACCCCGGGGTCGGTGATGCTGGCACCGGTGAGTACCGCCGGCTCGCCCGCGAGCAACCGCTCCCGCTCGGACGCCGGGGCGAACGCAACGATGGCCTTGCCCAGGGCGCAGGTGCTCCAGGGAATGCTGGCTCCCACCTCGAGGATCTGCACGGCGCCCACGGGGCGGAAGGCGTGGTGCACCACCAGCACGTGGTCACCGGTGAGCACCGCCACCCATGCCGCCTCATTCGCCCGGGTGGCGAGCTGGTCAGCCCAGGTCAGCGAACGGGTCCGCAGCTCTTGGGTGTCCAGGTAGGCGTTGCCCAACTGCAACAGGTCCGGGCCGAGCTGGTACTTCGAGCTCTCCCGATCCTGCACCACCAGCCCCTCGGCCTCCAGCGTGCGCAGCAGCGCATGCACCGTGGGCTTGGCCACGCCCAGACGGTCGGCCAGTTCGGTCACACCCAGCCTGGGTCCGGCGGAGGCGAGCTCCCGCAAGATCTGCACTGCCCGATGTACCGCCTGCACCATCGAAAAATCTCCTGGTTCAGTATTGATGAACAGCGTTCCGGGATTTAACGTAGCTGTTCATGACCACCACTGTCGGCATCGTACTCGTGTCCCACAGTGCCGAGCTCGTCGCAGGCCTGCACCTGCTGCTGAAGCAAATCGGCTCCGACACAGTCCCCCTTGCCACCGCCGGAGGAACCGACGACGGCCGGATCGGCACCAGTTACGATCTGGTCCTCGCCGCCATCCGGCGCGCCAACGTCGGAGCCGGCGTCATCGTCCTCCCCGACCTCGGCAGCTCCGTCCTGACTGCCCGAACCGTTCTGGAAGACCATCCCCACCCCGATGTCACCCTCGTCGACGCGCCCTTCGTCGAAGGAGCCGTCGCCGCGGTGGTCGCTGCCGCATCCGGTGCGGATTTGAAGACCGTCGTTGAAGCCGCCGAGGAGGCCCGCAATGTCCCCAAATTCTGACACCACCACGACCGCCACGACCATGGCGATTCACGAAGTCACCGTCGTCCTGCCCGCCAACCTGCACGCCCGCCCAGCGGGCCAGCTCGCCCGCGCCGCAGCAAGGTTCACCAGCGTCATACAACTGCAGCACAGCGGCCGCACCATCAACCCGACCGGCGTGCTCGCCGTGATGGGGCTTGGCGCCACAGCCGCAAGCAGCTTGACCATCCGGGCCGAAGGCCCCGACGCAGAACAGGCCGTCACGGCATTGGCCGACATCCTCGCCAACGCCGAATAGCCCGCCCGGCCGCTGCCACCGTGCCGAACGAGCCGCTGCTCCGCCATGCGGAGCGAAGATACGAGCTCGCCACCTGAAAGTGCTTCCGAGCTGGGAGGATTGGGCTTGTCTAAGGCCCTGTGCGCGCCAGATCGAGAAGTACTTTCCATGCGAAGACCATCGCACCGGCCTCCACCATGCTCGGCATGCTGGGGTCCACTTTGGCGCCGTCCGGACGGGCGGCGCGGATCGACTTCAGCGCGGCCCAGGTGTGGTCGATGCCCTTGCGGCGCCGGTTGACTCCCCACAGCAGGTCATCGCCGACCGAGTAGCAGCCGTGGAAGTAGGTGATCCCGTGGGTGCGGTGGTAGGTGGCCGGCAACCGCCCCGGCCGGCCTTGTTCCGCCCACCCCGACCCGGCGGTGGGACGGATGCCCAGCGGGCCGAACTCATCGAAGGCGAAAGTCCGTTCCGGGCGCCGGGTCAGGGCGTACTCGATCCGGTCCAGCTTGGCGGCTACGTGCGACCCCGGTGATCGTTTCCGGTCACAGCACTAGCCGCCAACTCTAGGGCGTGCGGCGGCCGGCCAGGTCGTCGAGCATGTCGGCCGTGGTGGTGGCCCCGAAACGGACCGCCCCCGCCTCGGCCATCTCGAAGAGCACGTCCAGGGTGCGGACGCCGCCCGCCGCCTTGACCTTGACCTTGGGCGAGACGTTCGCCCGCATGAGCCGGACGTCGGCGAGGGTGGCGCCGGAGGGCGCGAAACCCGTGGAGGTCTTGACGTAGTGGGCGCCCGCCTCCTCGGTCAGGCGGCAGGCGCGGATCTTCTCCTCGTCGGTCAGGTAGGCGTTCTCGAAGATGACCTTGATCACCGTGCCGGGCGCGACGCCGACCACCGCGGCGATGTCGTCGGCCACAGCCGCGTCCGCTCCCCCGCGCAACCGGCCGATGTTGAGCACCATGTCGAGCTCCGCGGCCCCGTCGGCGATGGCGGCCTGGGCCTCGGCCACCTTGACCGCGGTGGTGGAGGAGCCGTGCGGGAAGCCGACCACCGTTCCCACCAGCACGCCGCTGCCGGCGAGCCGCTCCGCGGCCAGGGCGACGTCGGCGGGCTTCACGCAGACCGAGGCGACCTGGTAGCGCGCCGCCAGGTCGCAGCCCTCGGTCACCTGGCGGGGGGTGAGCTCCGGGCGCAGCAGCGAGTGGTCGATCATCTTGGCCACTTCGGCGACGGACAGGTCGGCACAGTTGAGGGCGGCGACCGGAGGGGTCAAGACTGCTCCGTTTCCACTGCGACGGGTTCGACGACGAAGGCGACGTCCAGCCCGTAACGGGACGCCACGTACCGCGAGTCGGTGAGTTCCAGGGGCTCGTCGTGCTGGTCGAGGATCAGGCGCTGCTCCACCAGGAGTGCGCTGCCCTCGGCCACCTCCAGCACCTCCACCTCGTCCGGCCCGGCCGTCGCGGCGGTGATGCGCGCGTGCCCCTGTGAGGGCACGAAGCCGAGCGAGGTCAGCGTGGCGTGCAGGGAGGCGGTGCGCAGGTCGGCGTCGAGCAGGGCCGCCAGCTTGGCGGGGAAGACGGCGTGTTCCAGCGCCACGGGCACCCCGTCGGCCAGCCGGGCCCGGGTGATCGCGACGACCTTGGCGCGCCGGGCCAGCCGGAGCCGGCCGATCTCCTGGTCGGTGGCCGTGCGCAGGCCGGAGGCCAGCAGCCGTGAGCTGGGCACCTGGCCGCGCCGCCGGATCTCCTCGCTGAACCGGACCAGGTTCTCCGCCCGCCGGGTGGTCGGGGCCGGTGCCACGAACGAGCCACGGCCCGACTCGCGGTAGACCAGCCCGGCCGCCACCAGCCGTTGCATCGCCGCCCGGGCGGTCATCCGGCTGACGCCGAACTCCTCGCTCAGCTCGCTCTCCGAGGGCAGCAGATCGTGCGGGCGGCCCGCCGCGACACGCGCCCGCAACGCCTGCTCGATGAGGAAATAGTGCGGTACGAACGCGTCCTGCGGCGTTTTCGCCATGCCCACCACGCTAGCAGGCTAGCTGTATATACAGCTAGCCTGCTAGCCTGATAACCAGGACGGCCCGCACTCGGGGAGGGGTGCGGGCCGTACGGGGTTCTGATGGATCAGGGTGGATCAGGTCGTGCAGCCCGGGATGCTCGGCAACTGGGTGTTGCCGTTCGGGCGGGAGGCCTGGAAGCCGAAGTCGGCCGACTGCCCGCTGGCCAGGTTGCCGTTGTGGGACACATTGCTCGCGGTCACGTTCTGGCCGCTGACGCTGATCTGGGCGTTCCAGCTGCCGGTGATGGCGTGCCCGGACGGCAGCGTGAAGTTGAACGTCCAGCCGCTGCGGGGGCCGTTGACCGTGACGTAGGCGACGTAACCGTTGTTCCAGGTGTCGAAGCGGACCGAGCAGGTGCCGGTTCCGCCGCCGCCACTGGTGGTGGTCACCGAGACGGTGTTCGACTGGGGTGAGGTGTTGCCGGCGGCGTCGCGAGCGACCACGTAGAACTGGTACTGCGTGGAGGCCGACAGACCGGTCACCGCGAAGCTGGTGCCGGAAGCCGTGCCGATCTGGGAGAAGGTGCCCGAGGTGCCCTGACGGCTGAACACGTTGTAGCCGGTCACCCCCACGTTGTCGGACGAGGCCGACCAGGACAGGTTGGTGCCCGACGAGGTGGTGCCCGAGGCCGTCAGGTTGCCGGGCGCGGTGGGCGGGCTGGTGTCGCCGCCGCCACCGCCGGAGGTGGTCACCGTGACCGTGTTGGACTGCGGCGAGGTGTTGCCGGCGGCGTCCCTGGCCACGGCGTAGAACTGGTACTGCGTGGAGGCCGACAGGCCGGTCGCCGCGAAGGTGGTGCCGGAGGCCGTGCCGACCTGGGTGAAGGTACCCGAGGTGCCCTGACGACGGAACACGTTGTAGCCGGTCACCCCCACGTTGTCGGAGGAGGCCGACCAGGACAGGTTGGTGCCCGACGAGGTGGTGCCCGAGGCCGTCAGGTTGCCGGGCGCGGTGGGCGGGCTGGTGTCGCCGCCGCCACCGCTGGTGGTGTAGGTGAAGGAGTTGATGGTCAGGCCGGTGCCGCCGATCCAGGGCTCGAAGCCGGCCTGCACGCTGGTCAGGTACCAGGAGCGCTGAGCGTAACCGCGGTTCACGGCGTCGCTGTAGAACTCGTTCACGTTCAGGTCGAGCGTGGTGCCGACCGAGCTCCGTACGTACGAGATCACGTTCCAGCCGACGTTGCCGTACCAGACCTGCCAGCTGGTGCCGGCCAGGGTGACGGTGGCCACCTGGGAGCCGATGGGCTGCACCCCGCCCTGCCGGTTGAGCCAGATCATGATCTCGGCGCCGGTGTTCTGACCGTTGGTTCGGGGGGTCGGATCGAACCAAAGGTCATAGGAGGCGTTGTAGGTGCCGCTGGACGGATAGCTGTAGCTGACCGAGCTGCGGATGTTGTTGAACGCGGGGTTGCTGGCCTGCATCGGCAGGCTGCTGCCCGTGGTGCAGGCGGCGTAGTGGCACCCGGCGAAGATGGCCGGGTACGCGGCGGGCGCGCCGTTGGTGGCGTTGTTGTGGTTGGCCGAGGTGATGGTGAAGCCGCCCGCCTGGTTGACGTCGATGCACTGGGACGTGCTCGCCCCCCAGACGTTGTTCATCACGATGTACTTGCCGGACTGGATGGTGGTGGAGCCGAAGGTCTCGCAGATCACGGGGGCGGCGTTGGCCGGAAGGGTCCCGGCGAAGATTGCCGCGAGTAAGACCGCGAGCGTCAGACCTATCCGTTTGAGTTGGTTCACAGGTCCTCCTGGGGTGGCGTTGGGAGCGCTCCCAGAGACGCTAGATCCGCGTCGGCCGCACGCCTAAGAACCGTCCGGAGCGCGCCCGCCTGACCAGGCGGAACACCATGGGTAAGGCTGAAACTTACACCTCGTGCAGGGCAGGGCGGACCCGTACGCCGTCCAGCAGCAGGCTCAGCAGGCGGTCGGCCTGGCCGGGGTCGTCGGGGAAGCGCTCGGCCACCCAGGCGATGCCGTTCAGCGATTTGACCAGGTCCTGGATGGTCAGGTCGGGACGGGCGACCCCGGCGTCCTGGGCCTGCCGGAGCAGCGCGTCACCGGAGGCGGTGATCAGGTGGCAGGTGCCGTACAGCGGGGAGGCGGGGTCCTTGAGGCCGATTATCAGCTCGGCACACAGACCCCGGGTGGTGGCCATGTGGGCGATCTGGGCGTGCAGCCAGACGCGCAGGGCCTCGCCGGGTTCCTCCTCGCGCAGGCGCTCCCCCTCGGCCAGCAGCGCGTCGATGCTGTCCCTGAGCACGGCGACGATCAGGTCCTGCCGGGCCGGGAAGTGCCGGTAGAGGGTGCCGATGCCGACCCCGGCCGCCTTGGCGATCTCCTCCAGCGAGGCGTCGATGCCGTGCCGGGCGAACGCCTCCCCGGCTTCGGCGAGCAGGCGGTCGTAGTTACGGCGGGCGTCGGCGCGCATGGGTGACTCCTTGATAACCGGAGGCGTCCTCCGTATATTTACCGGAGTCGGCCTCCGAATAGTTTACCGCCGAAGGACCCCCATGACCACGCGCCTGCGCGTCACCTTGGCGATCATCGCCGTGACCCAGCTGATGCTGATCCTCGACTCCACCATCGTCACCATCGCGCTCCCCGGCATGGCCGCCGACCTCGGCTTCACGCCGACCGGCCTGTCCTGGGTGATCAACGCGTACATGCTCGCCTTCGGCGGCCTGCTGCTGCTCGGCGGGCGGACCGGGGACATCCTCGGCCGGCGCCGGGCCCTGCTCTGGGGTGTGGCGATCTTCACCGTCGCCTCGTTGGCCGGCGGCTTCGCGACCACGCCGGAGTGGCTCATCCTCTCCCGGATCGCGCAGGGCGCCGGCGGCGCGCTGGCCGGTCCCGCCACCCTGGCGCTGATCACCGGCAACTTCCCGCAGGGCCCGGTACGCACCCGGGCGCTGGCCGTGTTCACCTCGGTCGGCGCGGCCGGGGCGGCGATCGGGCTGCTGGCCGGTGGCGTGCTCACCGACTGGGTCTCCTGGCGCTGGGTGATGTTCGTCAACGTGCCGATCGGCCTGCTCATCGCCCTGTTCACACCGCGCTTCGTGGGCGAGACCCCACGCCAGCCAGGCCGGTTCGACCTGGCCGGGGCGTTCACCTCCACCTTCGGCATGACCGCCCTGGTGTACGGGCTGATCCGGGCCGCCGCCCTGGGCTGGGACGACCGGCTCGCCCTGGGCGCCTTCGTGCTGGCGGTGGGGCTGCTGGCGGCGTTCCTGGTCACCGAGCGCCGCGCGGCGCAGCCGATCATGCCGCTGCGGCTGCTCGCGGCGCCCGAGCGGGCCGCGGCCTACCTCGGCATGATGCTGCTCCCGGCCGCGATGATCAGCACCTTCTTCTTCCTGACCCAGTTCGTCCAGAGCGAGCTGGGCTTCTCGCCGCTGGCGGCGGGGCTGGCCTTCCTGCCGCTGACGGTGGCGATCTTCGGGGTGTCGCAGCTGACGCCGCGGCTGGTGGGCCGGATCAGACCGTGGCGGCACGCGGCGGGCGGGATGGTCCTGGTGGCCGCGGGCATGCTGTGGATCTCCCGGATCGATCCGGGCACGGGGTACGTGACCGGCATCCTGGGGCCGATCGTGCTGCTCGGGCTCGGCATGGGCGGCGCGCTGATGCCGCTCAGCATGACCATCGTCAACGGGGTCGCCCAGGAGGACGCCGGGGCCGCCTCCGGGCTGCTCCAGGCGATGCAGCAGCTGGGCGGGTCGGTGGGGCTGGCCGTGCTGATCACCGTGCACGCGGCGACCGGGCGGATCGGGACCACGTTCCTGGTCGCGGCCGGGCTCGTCGTGCTGGCCTTCGTGGTCACCGTGACCGTGCGGCCCCGGGCGTCCGGTACGGTCGCCGCCGTACCGGACGCCGCGGAACCGTCTATTCCACGGTGACGCTCTTGGCCAGGTTGCGGGGCTTGTCCACGTCGCGGCCGAGGGCGACCGCGGCGTGGTAGGCGAAGAGCTGGAGCGGGATGGTGAGCAGGATCGGGTCCAGCTCGATCTCGTTCTTGGGGACCACGATGCAGTCGTCGGCCTGGTCGGTGGTGCGGTGGCCGACCATGAGGATGCGGCCGCTGCGGGCCCGGATCTCGCCCAGGGTGGTCAGGTTCTTGTCCAGGAGCTCGTCGTCCGGCACGATCGCCACCGTCGGCATGTCCGGATTTATCAGGGCAAGTGGGCCGTGCTTGAGCTCGCTCGCCGGGTACGCCTCGGCGTGCACGTACGAGATCTCCTTGAGCTTCTGGGCGCCCTCCCTGGCCACGGGGTAGCCGCGCACCCGGCCCACGAACATCATGCCGGGGCAGTGCGCGTACTTCAGGGCCAGCGCCCGGATGTGCTCCTCCTGGGTGAGGATCTCCTTGATCTGCTCAGGCAGCCGCCGCAGCCCGTCGCAGATCCGCCGCCCGTCCGCGGGAGACAGGTCGCGCACCCGGCCCAGGTGCAGCGCCAGCAGCGCGAAGGCCGCCGCGGTCGAGGTGAACGCCTTGGTCGAGGCCACCGAGACCTCAGGACCCGCGTGCAGGTAGACGCCGCCGTCGCACTCCCGGGCGATCGCGCTGCCCACCGTGTTCACGATGCCCAGCACCCTGCCGCCCTTGCGCTTCAGCTCCTGTACGGCGGCCAGCGTGTCGTAGGTCTCCCCCGACTGGCTGATCGCGACGTACAGCGTGTCCGGCTCGACCACGGGGCTGCGGTACCGGAACTCCGAGGCCGGTTCCGCGTCGGCCGGGATGCGGGCCAGCTCCTCGATCAGCTGCGCGCCGATCTGCCCCGAGTAGTACGCCGAGCCGCAGCCGATGATCTTCACGCGCCGGAACGAGCGGGACTCCCTGGCGTCCATGTTGATACCGCCCAGGTGGGCGATGTGAAAACGGTCGTCGATCCGGCCGCGCAGGGTGCGGCCCACCGTGTCGGGCTGCTCGGAGATCTCCTTGAGCAGGTAGTGCTCGTAGCCGCCGGTGTCGTAGTGGCCGGTGTCCCAGTCGACGGTGAACGGCTCCTTGGCGGTCTCCCTGGCGTCGCTGGTGAAGGTGGAGAAGCCGTCCGCGCGGAGCACCGCCAGCTCGCCGTCCTCCAGGTGCACGACCTGGCGGGTGTAGCGGACCAGGGCGGCCACGTCGGAGGCGGCGAACATCTCCTTCTCGCCGATGCCCAGCACGATCGGGCTGCCGTTGCGGGCCACCACCACCTCGCCGGGGCGTTCGGCGTCGATCACGGCGATGCCGTAGGTGCCGACCACCAGCTTGAGGGCCCGGCGCACCGCCTCCTCCAGGGTGTCGGTCTCCTTGGAGGTGCGGGCGATCAGGTGCGAGAGCACCTCGGAGTCGGTCTCGCTGCGGAAGACGACCCCGTCGCCCTCCAGGCGCTGGCGGAGCGCGTCGGCGTTCTCGATGATGCCGTTGTGCACGATGGCGATGCGCTCGTCGGCGCACAGGTGGGGGTGGGCGTTCTGATCGCTGGGCACGCCGTGGGTGGCCCAGCGGGTGTGGCCGATGCCGAGCGTGCCCTTGAACCGGGCGGGCACGGCGGCGGCCAGGTCGGCCACCCGGCCCTTGACTTTGCGCATTTTGAGGGACTTCGCGGACTTCTCCACCACGGCGACGCCGGCGGAGTCGTAGCCCCGGTACTCCAGGCGCTGCAAGCCTTCGAGCAGGATCGGCGCGGCGTCCTTCGGGCCGACGTAGGCCACGATTCCGCACATAGCTCTTACCCTCCGTAGATGATCCGGCGGAGCTGTCGCAGCGACAGCTCCGGCGCCGCCACCCGCCTGGTAGGCAGTTCGGCGGCGATCCTTTTGAAGATTTCGTCGTTGGCGAGGCCTCGGGACTTCAGTTCGGCGTGCCGGCGGCGGACGTAGGCCTCCACCGGTTCGCCGAAGTAGGCGAGCACGTCGGCGACCACTCTCGCGGCCTCGCCCGGGCCGAGCATCGTGGTCCGGGTGAGGTGGGCGATGAGGTCGTCGTACGGCATCGGGACAGGACCTTACGGAGGCGGGGCGGGGTTTTCCAAGAATCCTGCCCGAAATCGGGCAAGACTACACTCCAACCTCGACTCGCCGACGTGACCCCTGTCAACCCCGAGTCCGGATTTATCCGGATTTATGTGCTTCCATTAACGCAACACGACAAGTCGTTGGGGCTGCTGTTGGGTGACCTCACAATGTGACAGACGGGGTCATATCTGCACACTGAGTAGGTGCTAGATCCTGCCTTAGCCAGCGAACTCGACTCTGTCCCCGACTACGACCGTTTCGCCACCGTGGACGAGGTCCACGAGGGCCTGATGCGCCTCGCCGCCGCCCATCCCAGCACCGCCGTACTCCGGCGGATCGGCACCTCCCGGCTCGGCGACCCCATGCTCTGCCTGACCGTCGGTGACGGCCCCCGCGACGTGATCGTCGCCGCCGGGCCGCACCCCAACGAACCCATCGGCGGCCTCACCGTGGTGCACCTGGCCGGGCGGCTGTGCGCCTCCCCCGCCCTGCGCGCCTCCGCCACCTGGCACATCGTCGGCTGCCTCGACCCGGACGGCACCCGGCTGAACGAAGGGTGGTTCGCGGGCCCCTTCACCAAAGCCCACTACGGACGGAACTTCTACCGGCCCGCCGGGGACGAGCAGGTCGAATGGACCTTCCCGTTCGCCTACAAACGCTCCTACTTCGACCGGGTGCTCCCCGAGACGCTCGCGCTGATGCGGCTGATCGACGCCACCCGGCCGGCCTTCATGACCACGCTGCACAACGGGGAGCTCGGCGGCGTCTTCTACTACCTGTCCCGGGCCGAGCCCGAGCTGCAGGAGATCCTCAGCGAACTGCCCAGCCGGTACGGCCTGCCGCTGCACGTGGGGGAACCCGAACATCCGTCCATCACCCAGCTCGCTCCCGCGATCTTCCTCAGTCCCAGAATGGAGCACGCGTACGACTACGCCGAGGCGCTCGGGCAGGACCCGACCGAGCTGATCACCGGCTCGGCCTCGGACACCTACGCCGCCCGGTACGGCACGCTCTGCCTGACCGCGGAGCTTCCGTACTGGATGGACCCGTCCGCCGACGACACCTCGCCCACCGACATCCTCTACAGCGACCTGATCAAGGCCCAGGGCGCCGACCTCAGGGACACCGCCGCCGTGCTCCACGAGGCCCTGGCCGGGGTCTCCGCCGACCTGGCCACCAACTCCCCCTTCATCCGCGCGAGCCGGTTCTTCATCCCGATGCTCGCCGGAGTCGCCACCACCGACGAGCAGCGCGCCGCCGACCCGGCCGCCGACCGTCCGGCCACCGGCGCCGAGCGCTCCTCGTGCCGGGACCTCGTACACAGCTACCGGCTCCGGTTCGGGGGGATCCTGCTCCGGGCCCTTGATGGGGAGATCGCCATCGGCAACGGGACGCCCGCCATCCGGTGGCACGCCCGGACGCTCGGTGCGACGTACGAGAAATGGTGCGCCGAGGCCGAATCCCAGACCTCGGCCCAGACCATCCCGATCAAACACCTGGTCGCCCTCCAGTACGGCGCCATCCTGGCCGGCGCCCACCACGCCCTCCGCACCTGACCCGCACGCAGCACCCTCCCCGCGCCGCTTCCGCCAGCACCCTCTCCCCTCCCCTCCCCCGGTACGCCCGACGGCACGCACACCCAGCCCAACGCTTGCCCGAAATATCCCGAAATATCAGGCTTCGTGCGCTACTGGAGCCCGCCACGGACAGCAGTGATGCGCTGGGTGTTGAAGCCGAGCCAGTGCATCCGGCCCACGTAGCGCGCGTGCTCGACCTTGAGGCAGCGGTCCATGATCACTGTCACGCCGCCGTCCGCCGCGATTCGCGCGCCCTCCTCGTTGATCACGCCGAACTGGCACCAGAGCGCACCGGCGTTGATCGCCACGGTCTCCCGCGCGATCCCCGGCAGCGCGTCCGGCGCGCGGAAGACGTTCACGAGGTCCACCGGCACGGGCACGTCCAGCAGGCTCGGGTAGCACGTCTCGCCGAGGATCTCCGTTTCGCGGGGGTTCACGGGGATCACGCGGTAGCCGTGCCGCTTGAGGTAGTAGCCGACGAAGTAGCTGGCCCGCAACTCGTTGCTCGACAGGCCCACGACCGCGATGGTCCCCGCGCTGTGCAGCACGCGCTGGATCGTCAACGGGTCCTGGTAGCGTCCGAGATCGTTCATGCGCCGACCACCTCCGTTCCCGCGGTCGCGGCGACGTACCCGAAACCCTGTTCCAGGTCCCAGATCAGATCTTCGACGGACTCGGTGCCGACCGACAGCCGCACCGTCCCCGGCGCGATGCCGGCGGCCCGGAGTTCCTCGTCGCTCAGCTGGCGGTGGGTCGTGCTGGCGGGGTGAATGATCAGGCTCTTCGCGTCGCCGACGTTGGCCAGATGGGACCAGAGCGTCACGCCGCGGATCAGGTCCTGCCCACCGGCCCGCCCACCGGCGCAGTCGAACGAGAACACCGCGCCGGCGCCACGCGGCAGGTACTTCTCCACGAGTGGCAGGTACCTGCTCGACGACAGCCCGGGGTAGGTGACGTTGGACGCCAGTTCGTGCGATTCGAGGAACGCCGCGACCGCCCGCGCGTTCTCGACGTGCCGTTCCATCCGCAGCGACAGCGTTTCGAGCCCTTGCAGGAACAGGAACGCGTTGAGCGGCGCGAGCGCCCCACCGAGATCCCGCAGGGTCTCGGCGCGCAGCTTCATCAGATAGCCGTAGGTCCCGAACGTCTCGTGGAACTGCAGGCCGTGGTAGGCCGGCGACGGATCCGCGACCACGGGGAACCGCCCGTTGGACCAGTTGAACGTGCCGGCCTCGACGACGACCCCGCCGATGCTCGTGCCGTGGCCGCCGATGAACTTGGTGGCCGAGTGGATCACGATGTCGGCGCCCCACTCGATCGGCCGGCACAGGTACGGCGTCGCGAAGGTGTTGTCCACGATCAGCGGCAGCTCGTGCTCATGTGCGATGGCCGCCACGACCTCGATGTCCAGCACGTTCCCGGCGGGGTTGCCGATCGTCTCACCGAAGAAGGCCTTCGTGTTCGGGCGGACCGCCCGCCGCCACGCGTCCGGATCGTCGGGATCCACCCACGTCAGTTCGACGCTCATCTTGCCCAGCAGGTGCTTGAGCTGGTTCACCGTCCCGCCGTACAGGGCGGCGGAGGACACGACGTGGTCGCCCGGCTGGAGCAGCGTGAAGAGCGCGGCGGCCTGCGCGGCGATCCCGCTGGCGAAGGCCACCGCGCCGCAGCCGCCTTCGAGGTTGGCCACCCGCTCCTCGAACACCGCGACGGTCGGATTCATGATCCGCGAGTACGTGTTCCCGTACTCCTGCAGGTTGAAGTACGCCGCCGCCGATTCCGGATCTTCGAACACGTAGCTGGTGGTCTGGAAGATGGGCACCGCACGCGCGCCCGTGTTCGGGTCGGGCCGTTGCCCGGCGTGCAACTGTCTCGTCTCGAATCCGAACGCGCGGGCTTGCTCGGCACGGGGGAACTTGTCGGTCACCAGACCCTCTTCCTCGACCTCATCCTCCGGCGCCTTCTTCCAGAAACCGGCGGATAATGGGCGTCTGACGCGCTTCCTCCAGCAGGAAGCAGTCGTGGCCGTACGGCGCGTCGATCTCCTGGAACTCGACCGGCTTGCCGAGGGCACGCAGCGCGTCCTCGATCTCCCTCGACGCGGACGGCGGGTACAGCCAGTCGGAGCTGAAGGCGATCAGCAGCGTCCGCGCCGAGACGCCTTCGAGCGCCCGTGCGAGCGATCCGCCGCCGTGCTGCCGCGCGAGGTCGAAATAGGTCAGCGCCCGCGAGGTGAACAGATAGGTGTTGGCGTCGAAGCGCTTGACGAACGAGTCGGCCTGGTGGCGCAGGTAGCTTTCGACCTCGAACTCCGGTTCGCTGATCGTGTGGCGGATGTCCTCGGAGAACTGCAGCCGCCGCCCGAACCGCTCGTTCAGCGCCGGTGCGGACAGGTACGTGACGTGGCCGACCATCCGCGCCACGCCCATGCCGGCGTGGGGGGCGCGGCCGGTGCCGTAGTAGTGGCCGCCCTGCCAGGCGGGGTCGCCCATGATGGAGCTGCGCGCGATCGCGTTCCAGGCCACGCCCTGCGAGTGCAGGGCGTGCGTGCTGGCGATCACCACGATGGCGTCGACCTGGTCGGGATACAGGACCGCCCACTGCAACGCCTGCATCCCCCCGAGCGACCCACCGGCCACCGCCGCGAGCCGCTCGACACCCAGGACGTCCAGGAACGCCCGCTCGGTGCGCACCATGTCCGCGACGGTGATGACGGGGAAGTCCGACCCGTACGGCCTGCCGGTCGCCGGGTCGATCGACGACGGCCCGGTCGTCCCGCTACAGCCGCCGAGCAGGTTCGTGGAGACGACGAAGTAGCGGTCGGTGTCGAACGCCTTACCGGGGCCGATCATCCCGTCCCACCAGCCGAGTCCGCTGCCCGCCGCGCCGTCGCGGTCCGCGGCCCCGAACCCGTCACGGGTGCCTGTCTGGGGCGGCGTCTTCGCGAAGCCGGCCGCGTGGGCGTCGCCGCTGAGCGCGTGGCAGACCAGGATGACGTTGTCGCGCGCGGGGGAAAGGGTGCCGTAGGTCTCGTAGGCGACGCGGACCGGGTGCAGTTCCCGCCCGCAGTCCAGCCGCACCGGTTCCGGCAGGTCGAGGTACCGCGTTTCGACGATGCCGACCGAACCGGCGGGAAACGTCGACGCCGAGACCATGCGGGGAATCCTATCTAGCGGCGATCCTGGCAGCCAAGGTATTGTCACGTATTCCTATGGGAAATTCGGGGAAGCCGCGAAAGGGACATCACGCGACATGACCACGATCGACAACGGAGTCAACGTCCAGGCGCTGCTCGACGCGCGCGAGGCCTTGAAGGGCGCGCCCGAGGCGGCCCAGTTCACCTGGCGGGCCTCCGCCAAGTGGCAGAACGGCGTGCACAGCACCGTCACGATCCAGAGCTTCCACGGCCTCGGCCAGGAGCAGAGCCACAAGAGCGAATCGGTGTTCACCGCGGACCACCCCGAGGTCTTCGCGGCGGAGGACAACGGCATCACCCCGATCGAGTACCTCCTCGTCGGCCTGGCCAGCTGCCTGACGGCGGGTGTGGCGTCGGTCGCGCAGAACCGCGGCATCCAGCTGCGCTCGGTCGAGTCGACGGTCGAAGGCAACCACGACATCCGCGGGATCCTCGGCGCCGACAGCGACGTACGCAACGGCTACAACGACATCAAGGTGACGTTCAGCATCGACGCGGACGCCTCGAAGGAGGACATCGAAGCGCTGGTCGCCCAGTCCCAGAAGCGCTCGGCCGTGTTCGACGCCCTCACCAACCCCACGAACGTCACCGTCGAAGTCGCCTGAGGGAGACCCGGCCATCGAACGCACCACCGCGGTCGTCATCGGCGCGGGGCACGCGGGACTCGCCGCGAGCCACTTCCTCCACGGCCGGTCGATCGACCACGTCGTGCTGGAGCGCGGCGAGGTGGCGAACTCCTGGCGCCGCGAACGCTGGGACTCCCTGCGGCTGCTCACCCCCAACTGGCTGAGCCGCCTGCCGGGCCATCGCTACCGAGGCCCGGACCCCGACGGCTACATGACGATGGGCGAAGTGGTCGAGTTCATCGAGCGCTTCGCCACCGTCACCCGCGCTCCCATACGGACCGGTACGAACGTCACGTCGGTGCGACGCACCGATGACGGGTACCACGTGACGACGAGCCACGGCGACATCGGCTGCCGGGCACTGGTCATCGCGAGCGGCGCCTGCAACCGGCCGACGGTGCCGCCGTTCGCCGACGCGGTCCCGGCGTCGGTCGTACAACTGACACCGTTCGGCTACCGGGGCCCTGCCCAGCTCCCCGACGGTGGCGTACTCGTCGTGGGCGCGTCGGCGACCGGCGTACAGCTGGCCGCCGAGCTGGCGCGGTCCGGCCGGCCGGTGGTCCTCTCGGTGGGAGAGCACGTGCGGCTGCCGCGCCTGTACCGCGGACGCGATGTGCTGTGGTGGATGGACGCCGCGGGCGTCTGGGACCAGCGCCACGACGAGATCGATGATCTGACGCGGGCCCGGCGGCTGCCCTCGCCCCAACTCGCCGGAACCGCCAAGCGCAGGACGCTCGACCTCAACGCGCTCACCGCGATGGGCGTCGAACTGGTCGGCCGCTGGGCGGCCGTGCGTGACGGCCGTGCGCTGTTCTCCGGCGGCCTGCGCAACGTGTTCTCCCTCGCGGACCTCAAGATGCGCCGCCTGCTGGACACCTTCGACGAGTGGGCCAGGACGCACGGCCGCGACGCCGAGGTCGACCCTCCCGAGCGCTTCGCGCCGACCCACGTGCCCGAGTCGGCGCGCTGGCAACTCGACCTGGGCAGCGGCGAGATCCGCACCATCGTGTGGGCGACGGGCTACCGGCCCGACTACGGATGGCTCGACGTCCCCGTGGTCGACCCGAAGGGCCGGCTGCGCCACGAGGGCGGCGTGGTCGACAGCCCGGGACTGTACGCGCTGGGTCTGCCCGTACTGCGACGGCGCAAGTCCACGTTCATCCACGGCGTCGAGGACGACGCGCGCGAGGTGATCGACCATCTCACGCGTCACCTGGCCGCACGCCGCTGATCCCGGACCGGAGGTGGCGACCCGGGTCCCCCCGGGTCGCCGTTCGGTCACTTCCGTAACGGCGCCAATGCCTCCGACCAGGCCACCACCTGGTCGAACGTGGCGGCCATGGCGTCCACCTGATGCGCGCCGGGGGTGAGCGTGGTGAACTTCTCGAAGTCGGTGTAGAAGGAAAGCGCCACCTGGGACCTCGTGGTCGCGAGCTGGACCTCGGCGGCGATGAGTCTCAGGTGTTCGACGGCCCGGACCCCGCCGACGACTCCGTAGCTCACGAATCCGGCCGCCTTGTTGTTCCACTCCGCGTACAGGTAGTCGATGGCGTTCTTCAGCACGCCGGTGGTCGAGTGGTTGTACTCGGGGGTGACGAACACGAACCCGTCGAATCCGGCGATGACCTGTGACCACGCCTTGGTGTGCGGGTTGTCGTAACGGCCGCTCGACGCGGCGATCGGCTCGTCGAGATGGGGCAGGGGGTGGTCGATGAGATCGACGATCTCGAACGTCGCGTCCTCCCGCCCCGCCGCCTGGGCGAACACCCAGTCGGCCACTGCCCTGCTGTAACGCCCCGGTCGTACACTTCCGACGATGATGGCGATTCTCGTCACGGCTCACTCCTTACGATCGTCTTTCTGGACGGCCTGACGAAAACGGCCGTCACCGTCCGAGTGAGCAGTGCGACGATAACGTTAATTCCACCAGATTGAGACGCACTATTTAGTGCATTACGCACTTAGAAGTGCATATTGCGAAAGGAGCGAAATGATCCTTCCCAAGGTTGCCCTGGACGCGTCTCCCTGCGATGATGCGCAGCTTCAGTCCGTGATGCGCGGCCTGCTCACCACCATCGGCGACAAATGGAGCCTCGTCGTCATCGCCTCCCTCACCGCGGGCGAGCAGCGTTTCACCACCCTCCTGCGCGCTATCGACGGAATCTCCCACCGCATGCTCACCAAAACCCTCCGCGACCTGGAACGCGACGGCCTGGTCACCCGCCAGGTCTACGCCGAGGTACCACCCCGCGTCGAGTACGCGCTCACCCCCTTGGGCCGCACCCTGCTCGACCCGATCAACGCCCTCAGCGACTGGGTCGCCGTCCACGGCCGTACGATCCTGGAGAACCGCGCCTCGCCCCAATGATTTTGTCGACCATCAATGTCGGCTTGTCAGGTGCGGAAACGAAATGCCACTCGACCCCCAGCCAGGATCACGACCTCTTGGCCGGCTGGGCGCACTGCCGCCTAACGGGCATCTCGGAGCACTTTCATGAAAGCGCGCATCCACTCAGGATGGTCCGGCCAGGCGCGACCGGTCACCAGGTTGCCCTCCACATGCGCCGGGCTGTCCATCCAGACGGCGCCGGCCTGCTCGACATCCGGTGCGCACGCCGGGTACGCGCTGCACTCCCGGCCCTTGAGCACCCCCGCCGCGGCCAGCACCAGCGGCCCGTGACAGAGCGCCGCGATCGGCTTCCCGCTGTCCGCGAAGTGCCGGACGATCTCCCGGCAGACCGGGTTGTTCCTGATGTACTCCGGCGCCCGGCCCCCCGGCACCACCAGCGCCTTGTACTCCCTCGGCTGCACGTCCACGAACGCCAGGTCGGCCCGCCAGACATGCCCCGGCTTCTCGGTGTAGGTGTCGAATCCGTCCACGAAGTCGTGCACCACGAACTGCAGCTTCTTGGCCGTCGGAGCCGCGATGTCGACCTGGTACCCCTCCTCCAGCAGCCGCTGGTACGGGTACATCACCTCCAGATCCTCCGCCGCGTCACCGGTCACGATCAGGACCTTCGCCATCGCCCCTCACCTCCGTGGTCAGCTTCCCCTCCACACCCTGACCAGGTTCACCAGAACTATTCCCTAGAACCAGACAAAACGGACATTTGGCCATCCAGAGAGCACACCAGGAGTGTTCATGAGCGCCCATGCGCGCACGAGCGCCCGCAGAACGCGATAAGGTTTCTTCCGTAGCCCCGGGCTCGCGGGGTGATCGCGGAAGTGGCTCAGTGGTAGAGCATCACCTTGCCAAGGTGAGGGTCGCGGGTTCGAATCCCGTCTTCCGCTCGGTGGAGTGGCCGAGAGGCGAGGCAGCGGCCTGCAAAGCCGCGTACACGGGTTCAAATCCCGTCTCCACCTCCAGGGACCGTCACGGAGACCCCGCCCGGTCCGCTAAAGTAAGACCAGCGTCGCCAACGGCGACCCTGCGGAAGTGGCTCAGTGGTAGAGCATCACCTTGCCAAGGTGAGGGTCGCGGGTTCGAATCCCGTCTTCCGCTCGCAGTCCCGGACGATTAGCTCAGCGGGAGAGCGCTTCCCTGACACGGAAGAGGTCACTGGTTCAATCCCAGTATCGTCCACCAGCTCCCGTAGCACACCAGGTCTGACCTAGTCAAACAGGAGACAAAGCCCCAGCTCACGGCCTACGTCGCGAGTCTGGGGCTTCTTGTTGTTTCGGGTCCTTCGCGGTTCATGTCAGCACCTGTGCTGACGTTGTGCTGACCCGTCCCCGGTGGCCCTGGCTCTGGTTCCAGGGAGAAACCACCGCTCAGGACCATTTCGCCAGCACCGGCAAATGGTCCCGCTCGGTTCGGACGTACGCCGTGAGGTTGAACGACTATGGGCCGACCCACTTCGGCACACCTCGTCGCGATGGCTGGCGACGACGCAAGGAGTCCAACGCCCGCGCCCGCATCTGCTTCGGCCCCAGCGTCCAGGGGCTTCCTCATGTCCGGGAAGGGTTGACATCCTCGTCTTGGTCTCCCACCGTCGATGTTGCTAGCTATCCTTAGCAATCACCCGGAAGGATCACGCAATGCGCCTACGATTCCTAGGTACCTCGTCAGAGAACGGCGACTGTCCCGCCGCGTACGAGACCTCTCGCGGTACGGTTGCAATCCAAGGGACGATCATCCTTGACCCTGAGACGCTCGCAGACGCCGTCAATCTCGGACCGACAGAAGCGATCATTGAGATTCCCCGTGAGATGCTCAAGTTCATCCCGAAGGAGTAACGCGCGTGCCGGAGCTGGTCAGAGGTGAACGCTTTCAAGAGCTGTTCACTTCGTTCCGATCAACTGCCCAACGGCTTGAAATGCGCGACTGGTATAACTCTCCAGTCGAGCGGGAGCCGCTACGGCGTTTCCTCGATGGGAATCCCGATCCGGAATGGGCAAGACGGCCATGGCTCCAAGCGATCCGCGCAGCGACAGCGGAGGGGCGGCGCTTCCAGCGAGTTCGCATAGTCTCCCTTCCGCTGTCAGATTATGCTCGTTTCGGGCTCTATGGAGCCCAAGCCAATAACCGAGCCGGGGAAGACATACGCTATCTAGACCGCGAAGCTGCGATTAAGGCAGGAATCCCGCAGTTCGATGTCTGGTGCTTTGATCGTACGCTTTCGGCAGTCCTTCATTTCGATGCTGAAGACGGGTCGCTTCTCGGTGCCGAACTGATCGATGATTCTGCCTTGGTCACTGAGCATTGCCGCTGGTTCGATCTCGCTTGGACCCTATCGACTTCTCGTGACGAATTTGCCGCACGTGTCTAGCAACATACGGCAAGCGAGAGAAACACTGGGCCTGAAGCTCAGGGAGATCCGGTTAGACGCGGGCTTGAGCGGCAAGGAACTCGCCAAACAGGCAGGGTGGCAGGCATCCAAGGTCAGCAAGATAGAGCTTGGAAAGCAGACGCCCACCGACTCTGACATCCGCCTTTGGGTCAAGCTAGCGGATGCTTCGGATAAAGAGCGGGACCTGATCGCCGAACTCCGGTCCCTGGAATCGAAGTACATGGAGTGGAAACGCCGTCTGCATGCTGGTGTAAAGAATCGACAGGAAGAGATTCGACAACTCGAATCACAGGTCACCCGGATTCGCGCGTTTCAGTGTTCCGTAATACCCGGCCTTCTCCAAATCCCTCCTTACATAAGGGAGCGATTTAAGCAATCGGTTAAAACATGGGGCGCCCCGGATGATATTGAAGAAGGCATAAGAGCGCGCCTGCGACGGCAAGATGTCCTATACGTGGCCGATACCCATATCGTGATGACCGAAGCCGCGCTTCGGTATGGTACTGCACCCAAAGAAATACTTATTGAGCAGCTAGATCGACTATCTGTTGCCACTTCTCTGCCTAGATTGAAGCTCGGCATCATCCCTCTGCGAGCGTCGTATCCGGTAACCCCTCTGCATGGGTTCCACATCCTGGAAGATCACACGGTACTCGTGGAGACGCTTGCTGCGGAACTGACTCTTATGCAGCCTAGCGAGATCGAACTTTATGTGAAGGTATTTGATGCTCTCGCGGAAATCGCACTCTATGGACAGAGTGCGCGCCGTATTATCACAAAGGCGATTGCTGACCTGAGCGCAGAAGGTTAGCTAGTTGCTTCGGGATGCCAGGGGATGGGACGCCACGACATTTTCTAGCAATCTGGAGCAATCTTGTTGATGGGCCATGACAGGGCCACCTACCGTCGGAGCAAGGCCCCGCACAGCCCGCCGAACGCCACCGGCCGCCGTGCAATCCACCGGGGCCGGTGAACAGGTGAACCCGGCTGATAGGTGCGGTGATGGCCACAACGACAGGCAGCGTCTTAGGGACTCTCGACCTGGTAGGTAAGCCTGAAAGCGTTCATGAAGCACGTCACTTCGTTCGCAGGCTCCTCGGCGACGGCTTCCCCCGACTCGATGACATCGCCCTACTTACCTCGGAGTTGGTCACCAACTCGATTAGGCACTCAAGGTCCGGGAACGGCGGACAAATAACCGTCGCGGTGGCCGAAGGTCCCGGCTTCATCCACGTCGATGTGATCGACGAGGGCTCAGAAGAAGACAAGTGGCCGTGTGTCAGCCCCGACCCGTTCGGGGAGGGCGGGCGCGGCCTTGTTCTGGTCGCGGCCATGGCTCGCGCCTGGAGCTACGCCGACGACGAGGCGGGTCGCGTGGTGTGGTTCGTCATGGACCTGACCGCGAACGCTGAAGGCAGGGCGGGCTGATGAGCGGGGTGGCTGCGATCGGCAGCGACGAACACGCCCTGAGAGAGCTGGAAACGTTGGTGGTCCAGCGCGGCATGACTACGGCCTACTTCCCCGGGCCGGACGGGGCCGGGGCAGCACTCCCGAACCTGATGGTGTTCGACACGGGGGGCGCGGAGCGAGCAAGGGTCACCATCGCCCCCCGGGCGCGAACGTTCATGGTGTCGCTGTTCAAGACAGAGTCACCGCGCCTACTGCCGGTCCGGAACGCCACGGATGCGGCGGGAATGATCTGCGGCCACCAGGACAGCCCTACCAATCCCGGGGCGACGCCGGACGGGTAGGGGATGCAGCTCCTCCGGCGGCCGACGAGCCGCCCGCGTTAATGCCCCCGTATGGCGCGGGATGTGGGCCTGCCGGAGGGGAAAGGCGCGGCGGGGCGGATGGACTCCTGAGGGGGAGGTTCCCGCCCCGCCGCCCGCCAGCCTCGGGGGGAGGGAGGTGAATCAATGAGTCAGAACGGTTCGGAGCCGGAGCCACCCCCGCCGCTGCCTGTCCGCCGCTGCGGAATGTGCATGGGGGGTGCATGTAACAAGTGCACCGGCACAGCGTTCTTGGAAGACGACGTGAAATGCGAATGCAAACACGGGCAATGAGGAAATGGCGAACTACAGCGACAACTGCAAAAGCGAAGGCATTGAAGATCACAATAAGTGCCCAGGCTGTGACTGTACTTGCCACCAGGCGGAAGGTCGGCTTTCCGCCCCAATGACCCTCCAGGGAACCAAATTCGCATACGAAATGAAGGGAGGTGCAAATGGACATTTACGCCGTAGAACTGACAGGCGCCGCGTTCCGTCGCCTCTGCGGCGGAAACCAGCAGGAAGAAGACCAAGAAACCTGCGTGGAAATCGCGCCCATTCCGGGCCTGCCGGACGCGTTCGCGTTGCGGGACAGCAAGAACCCCGCAGCCGGTACGCTGCGATTCTCGCGGGATGAGCTGGACGGCTTCGCCGCCGCTGTAGGGACGCTGTAAACACAGAAATAGGCCCCCGCGCGTCCTCACGCGGGGGCCGCTGTTCATAACGAGGATTGAATGCCGGGGCATTACCACGCATACCAATGGAGCGGTCAAGCCTCGTCCCTGGACAGGGCGGACGGGGCCCGCAGGCCACCGCTCCCGCCGACACCGCCGGACGAGTTCCGCAACTCCCCACTACCGCCCTACCGGATGTGCGATTGGCTTCTGAAGCCCCCGACGTACATCAAGGCGTCGGGGGACCTGGAAACCGTGCTCGGCTGGCTAGGGGAGCAATGGCGGCAACTCTCGCCGTCCTTCGCCTACCCAGACCAGGAACAGCGTTTGGGTGGGGCTGACGAGCGACTTCAGTACGCCCGCGAAGCGCTGACGCACTGCGGAAGCATGGCGTGGGGTCACTGGCTGAAGGGGGAGCGCTACAGCCATACCGCCGTCGTCGGCTGCCCCGACAGACACGCCCCCAACTACCGATGTCCGGCAGGCCGGTAGTCGTGTACGTCATGTCTTTCACGTACATACGTAGGCGGGTGACGTACACACGGGGTAGGCCCCGGCCGAAGCCGGGGCCCTACGCGGAGGGTCAAGCCACCTCGTCCAGGTCATCGAGAAGGGCGTCCCACTCGTCATCGCTAGGAGCCTGGAAGACCAGGGCGGGGGCCTTGGCCCACGTGCCGACCTCCGGGGACGGCTTGGGCTTGGGTGCCATGCTGGCCCGAAGGGCCTCTTCCTGAGCCTTGTCAGCGTCGTACGCCTCCCACAGGTCCTCCCAGTCCTCACCCAGACCGGCCACGGCGGGGAGTTCCCTCGTTTCGTCGATCTCTTCGACGGCGGGGGCGGGCAGGGCCGGGAGTTCATTAATTCCCTCTTCGGCCGCCCCGTCGGTAACGTCCAGGTCCACGTAGCGGTAGATCATGCTGGGCCGACCCATGCCACTCTGGCTCTTGGTGACCTCGATCGTGTCGAGCTGGGCGACGATATCGCGTAGCTCGCTGGCCTTGATGTTCAACGCCCGGTAGATCTCAGTGGCCGTGCGGCCGGTGTTCCCGGCCTCCCGGATGAAGTTCTCGACCTTGACCGACAGCGACGCTTCCTCGGAGGCTTCGGCTTCGGGCAGGACGTAGGCGATGGTCTGAATCGAGTAGGTGACCAGCGCGAGAGCGGCGTCAAAGTCGCGTTCGCTGACCTCGTCGCGGTGCTCGGACAGGGCGAACAGAGCGGCCAGCCGGATCATGTACGCCATCGCCCGTTCGGCGTACTGGCTCATGGCTTCGGTGGAGATCATCGCTTCCACGATGGGCCGGTGCTTGGACTCGAAGACGTGGGCCACGTACCGGGGCACGGTCACGGTGTCCACCTGGCGGGCGTAGTCGCCAGCCTGCCGCAATGCCCGCGCTGCCGCCCTGACGACCTCGTGCGCGTCGGAGGACTCGAAGACCGGCAAGGTCTTGGACTGGTTGACCCATACCGGCAGAACGCGGTTCCAGGTCCCCCCGGTAGCGTCCTTACCACCGGAGACCGCAGCCCAGTTCTTGGGCTGCACGTGCATGATCAGGCCCAGGTGGGGACGGCGTACCCGCAGGTCATCTATCTTGGTCTTGTGGGGCGATGGTCTGGGCGTCGAACGCCTTGCGGAGGTAGACGCCCACCTTGGCGTCACGACGCGCATTGGACAACAGCGCGTCCCCCTCCTCCTCCACGAACAGCACCGGAGTGGCAAGGGTCCCTTCGGCACGGTCCGCCAACTCCGTGATGAGCCCCAGCCCGGTAGCGGGAAGGCCGTCTACCACGCTGTTTTCGGCGAAGCTGGCGAAGGCCGCTTCGACCACGCGCATGGCCATGCCGGTAGCCGTTCCCTTACGGCCCTTGCCGGAGACGCCCACAAGGACGCTCCACAGAGCCAGCGGGGAAGAGCCCTTGCCGGTCTCCACGGTCGGCCCGTGGCCGATGTAGGCGCTGTAGGCCGACATCAGGGACATCATCACCCCCACTTTGGCCCCCTCGGTGTAGGGGTCCAGCGCGTTGGTGATCTCACCGAACAGGCCGTGGAACGCCTCGGGGCTGATGACAGGCTGGTTGTCGTGCATGGCTTGGTAGCCTTCCTGTGCTGGCCCACAGCGTGAGTCTTTGGAGAGAGAGGAGCGTTGTGGGCTGGTCTGTGTTCTGGGCCGACTTCATTAGTTCGTGAGAATCGTCATCACGTTGCGGCGGCTTTGCGCCGGTCGAAGTCGGACAAGACAGGAAGTTAGGGCACGGCTTATTGGCCTGTCAATAAAGTCGAGCGACTTTCTTAGTTTTGTCTGGGCGTGAAGAGAGAAGAAATAACCCCTCTGACCTGCCCTTACTTCATTCTTGCGTGGCCACGCTCACAGCGTTAGGTGCAGGTGCGCGTTTGCGCACGTCAGCGGATGGGTGGGGGGGTACATACATATGCCCGCCCGCGGGCCCGAGGGTCCTGCCTCCTCCGACCATGTACGAGTCTGGGAACTCGCTGGAAAGCCCCCATGGGCACTTCGCAGAAAGAACGAATATTCCAACAAACCATACCCAACTGGCCTTTTGAGCCTGCGGCGAGTTCGCTGTTGATTAGGAGCGGCGGTTGCCCGCCGACCCCAAAACTGCCCGGGAAGGCAGATGCACGGCTCTAGATGTGCCCTCCTGGAGGTCCCCCCGCCTGCCGTGGTGGCCGTCAAGCGTCCGTCACTCGACTTGTACCGTTCGGGTAGCAATGTCCGATGAGCACTGTTTGGACATCTTTTCCTCATCGACTTGACCTGTGGCGCCGGGACCTGTATTAGTGAGCTTGCGAACGCCCGTTCAAGTCTTTAAGGACTATTGGAACGGGCAGGAGAAGAATGAGCTACGTGGTCGCCTTGATACTGGCGGGCCTCGGGTCGGCAGCGGTCTACGCGGTCCTGACCTTCGTTTGCGCGATGGTCGCGATGTTCTCCAAGGATGAGCGGCGTAGTGACATCGCCCAAAAGCTGTTCGACACGCTTATGCGTCGAGGGAAGGGCCCGGAAGCAGCTCCGGAATTACCCCGCGGAACTGGGGATGCGTCTTCGCCACCCGATGAAGCTCCTCCGAGTAACGAAGCCCTGGTATGAGTCTTGCCGATAGAAACAAGAAAAGCCCCGAGCCGTCCCGCACGGGAACGAACTCGGGGCTGGATTTTGAGCTGGTTAGCTCCTGAAGGTCATGACCACTTGACGGCGGCCTTGAGAAGGCCCTCGGAGTTGAGCACAGCCACGTCCGGGGTGACCGGCTGAGCGCCGCCAGGGAAGGACAGCACCCGTGCGCCGTACAGGTGCAGGGCGTCAACCTGGTTGCGGCGGTACTTCTCCACCGGCTGACTGCGGAAGTTCGTGAACTGGCTGGCGAAGGTGGTGAACGCCCGGTGGCCGGCCAGGATCTCCACACCTGCCGGCATCGCCGTCGTGGACACGACCGTGAACCCGGCCAGGGAAGCCACCACGCCGTGAGCGGTGGCCCCGCCTTCACCCAGAGCGGCGGCGTTGGCGACGTCCGGGGCGCGCAGAAGGTAGCGCTTCACCTTCGGGGAGACGACCGCATACCGGCCGCCCGGGACCTTGGCGGTGTCCAGGCGCTCCATCATGTCGAAGACGGCTTCAAGCAGCGCCTCGCCCTTGTCCTGGCTCTTGGCGATGCCGCTCACGTCCACCTGGGGCATCGCGGTTGCCGAGCCCGCGACCTTCGCGCCGACGAAGGTATCGGTCTCGTTGGCCAGGGACTTGATGGACTCCTGGGTTGCGGGTGCGGTGAGGGCTCCGGAGACTTGAACCTTTTCGATGTCGCGGACATAGAAGGCCACATAATCGGCCTCGCTGACGTCAACGAACTGTTCGACCGTCTGCAAATCCTCGATCGTCATGCCGTCCGTGTCGGTGTACTTGCCGACGCTGGGCCGGATCAGGCCGTTGACAACGACCCGGTCACCCTTTTCGCTGATGTCGCCTTCATAGTCGCGGTTGCACACCAGCGGAGAGGCCCACACCAGAAGCGGGTCGAACTGGGTAAGAAGTTCGTTGCTCCACTCGGTCGGCACCCATGAATAGGTGCCCTCGTGGGCATAGTCGGGCATCGGGTTGATTGCCAAGGGAACGTCCTTTCAGGGACAGTCATCGACGCTGGCGGGCGTCGAGAGGGATGCTCGGTCGAGATGAGCCGTTCCGTCCCTGTGGACCGATGCCGAGGTTCTGAGCGAACTTGGGCCGAGTGGGACCGAAACGGCTGAGGAACCCGGTAAGTGCGGCAGAGTCGATCTCTCCGGCCTCCGTCACGAAGGCGGTGAGGTTGAGCGCGGCCATGGCCTCGTCATCCAGTTCGACACCGCGCTCGCTGGCGATGGTGCGGATCTGGGTCAGGGTGTCCTGTTCGCGTCTCTGGGAGATGATCTGCTCCAGTTCCGCGACCTTGGCCGTAGCGGCCTCCAGGTCAGCGGTGGCCTTCTTCCACCTGTTCTCGTTGACGCGGGAAAAGTACT
This sequence comes from Acrocarpospora catenulata, assembly GCF_018476525.1. Lineage (GTDB taxonomy): Bacteria > Actinomycetota > Actinomycetes > Streptosporangiales > Streptosporangiaceae > Acrocarpospora > Acrocarpospora catenulata. The sequence goes on along the minus strand of NZ_JAHCST010000005.1, from coordinate 118,131 downwards.
TCCACCGTTCCGCGTCGTTCTCGAACTGCGGGGTTCCATCAACGTCGGCGACCTGCTCCGTTACGGTGGTCGCCTCAGTCGTGCTGTCGTCCATTTCGGATCTCCAATCGATGCCGACCCGTTCCGGGCGGCGGGCATGAAAAAAGGCAGCCCGGAGGACTGCCTTTACTGAGGGATCAGACGCCGTCAGCCTTACGGGCTGGGCCCCCTCACTCACATGCATATAGGGCGGACAATGACAGAAGGTCCGGACATGGAACCTGTGATGTGTGTCACAGGAGATCCCACTCTTGAAGAAGAAAGAAAGAAGTGGGCCCCGGCACGGAGACCGGGGCCACACACAAGTTGAGGAAAGTAAAGAAACTTGGGGGCGTCTCGAAGACGCCCACTAGGAACTCCCCCGTGGGGGCGGCCCTGAACCGGCCGCCCCTCCTGGATGAGGTTCGTCGTTACCCTCCTCACCCTCCTGTCATAGGAGAAGTAGAGAGGGTGTCGTGTTTGCCCACGCCAGACGGGCAACCCAGTCCGGGAATCGAAAACCATTCAGTCCGATTCCGTAGAACTGGACGGCAGATCTAGGCGGCCTCCCCAGTGTCCGGGCGGGTGATGTATCCGGGCTTGTAGGTGCGGTGGATGGGGCAGAGCGATCCCCGCGCCCTCTGCCGTTCCCACAACTCCCGCACGAGCCACACGCATGTCTCACCTCCTCCCGGCATCATCAACCCGGCCTCACGAAGCTTCTTGAGAGTCGCGTAGACCGTCGAGCGAGAGGCAGGCTTGCGCGTGCCGTCCGGCAGTCCACGACCGAGAATGCGCTGTAGTTCTCCGGGGATGAAGACGGCATGACCGGTGTTGTTGGCCCGGCCTATCGCCACCAGCAACAGCCGGGTATCCAGGGACAGCCCGACCCCCTTCCGGCCGATACTGCTCGCATAACGCTGGAAGAGCTTCCCCCACGCTTGTTCAGGTAGCGTCATGCGCCCATCCGCAGACTCTGGTTATCGGCCCCGTCCTGCCGGAGCGCGTACCCCAGAGCATCCATGATCTGCCTGTACCTGCCCTCCTTCGGAACCAACATCTTGTGGCGATACACCTTGCCATCGACCTCGATCTCATCGACCACCCAAAGCAGGTCATCCACGGTGAGTCGCTGGCGGTCCATACCGCCGTCTTCTGTCTTCCGTTCAGTCATGATCGAATCCCTTCGCTGATGATCGTTTAGAGGGACTGGCGTTCTAGCCAGGTCTCCACGTTGCGCTGTCTGAATCTGAGGTGCTTGCCGATCTTGAAGCCGGGCAAGCCCCAGGTCTTCCACTGGCCGTAGATCGTGGCCTTGGACACGCCCAAGTAGTCCGCCACGTCGTCAACCGACATGAGTCGATTGCTGCCGCCGCTGCTCAAACGCTGCTCTTTCTGCCGGGGGTGGGTTCCGCGCCCACATGGAGCGCTGGTGGGGGCTGTCGTCCGCTGTTGAGTTGTCAAGGAGCCACTAGCACACGGTTGCAACCTGTTTCCGTGTGCCTGGTTCAACGATAGGCCAGATATGACACATGGCGCAAGCCGGGTGCCGTGTGTTAACTTGGTGATGTGGAACCCATCGACCTCAGCCCTCACGGCTGGACTCTCCCACCCGGCTGGGCCCTCTACCCCGCCGCACGGTACGACAGCCAGCCCGCCGACCTCATCGGCGTCTACGACGTGCAGGGCTGCACAGTGATCATCTCCGCAGACCTCCGCGCACCCATCAGCGGACCCATGGAAGTCCGCATACGAGAGGAGTTCGACCCCGACAAAACTAAAGAACGCGACGGGATCACCCTGGACGTCCTACGAGCCGTCCCCCTAGGCGACGCCCGCAAGACCCTCGCCGAATGGCTGCCACGCCTACGGGCCACCTTCTATCCCGAGGAAGCCCCCCGGCCGCTGCCCGAGCGCGTAGAGACCCCGCATGACTACGCCCTCGTGGCTGCCGAATATGTCCGCCTTATATACACAGGAGAGCGACGCCCGATCCACGTCATGGCCGAAGCCTCCGGCGTCTCCCGCAACACCATCAGCGCCCGCGTCCGCCGCGCCCGGGACATGGGCCTGCTCCTCCAAACCCGCACCGGAACCACCCTCAGCGCCGAACTCACCTCCACAGCACAGCAACTGCTCTCCCAGAAAGAAACCTAAGTGGCCAACCTGCTCAAGAAATGCGAATGCGCCGACACCAAAGCCGCGCGCAAACTCGACCTCCGCAGTTCCGACGACCGCAAGACCGCTGAACGCACCTGGAACAAGTGCCCGCACTCCTGGACCGTCCGCTACCGGCTCGGAGGCCGGGGCACCCCCCAGAAAGAGCAGTCCTACCCCCACGAGATGAAACGCGACGCCGAAGCATTCATCCTGGAGATCAAGGCCGACAAGGTCACGGGCCTACGCCGCACCCTGGACCCCAAGGCGGGCAACATCCTCTTCTCCGACTGCACCACCAAGTGGTTGATCGGGCGAGTCCTCAAGCCCAACACCCTGGAGCGCTACCGCTCCTACCTCCGCAACCACATCACACCCGCGCTCGGCCACCTCAAGCTCAACGGGATCAAGCGGCAGCACATCAAGGACCTCATCACCACGATGCGGGCAGACGGCTACTCCCCCAGTACCGTCAACGGCTGCTACGCCGTGATCAACTCGATCATGGATGAAGCCGTACGAGACAAGCTCATCCCCGAGTCCCCCTGCACCGAGATCGAACTCCCCACCGCAACCAGGCGGAAAGACTTCTACGTCCCCACCTGGGCACAGATCGCCAAACTCGCCGAGGGCATGCCCCCCGACTGGGCGGCAACCGTCTGGCTCATGGCCGGGTGCGGCCTACGCATCGGCGAAGTCCTCGCCTTCAACGAAGACTGCCTTCTGTTCGGCGGCAAGCGAATCAGAATCTCCCAGCAGGTCACCCAGAAGCACGGCTTAGGCCCGCTCAAGCACCGAGAGGAAGGCGAATACCGGGACATCCCCCTTCCCCGGTTCATCCACAAGGTCATTACCACCCACCTGGACAGCCACAGCAGCAACGAAGACGGCTACCTGTTCCAGGGACGCAGGCACCCGTACGTGAACCATGAAGTGTTCCGCGTCAAGTTCAAGGCCGCTGCCAAGGCGGCCGGACTCCCCGAGGACTTCACCATCCACGGCCTCAGACACGCCTACGCCTCCATGCAACTCTCCCAGGGCATCCCGATCACCGACCTGTCCCATTGGCTCGGCCACAAGGACATCAACGAGACCTACAAGACCTACGCACACCTACTTGAGGAGGCATGGGACCGCGCCCTTGAAGCAATGGAGAACGCCTATCAAGCGGCCATCACGCCAGAAGAAGATCGTGCCGCGTGCTGACGTTGTGCTGACCCTCAAGCCCACAGAAACCGGTCTACCTTGGACTTTTGCCCCCAGATGGCACATTCCCAGTATCGTCCACCCAGAGAATCCCAGGTCAACGGCCTGGGATTTTTCGTTTCGAAGATCGCTGACCATGAAATCGGGAACGAAACGGGAGTACACCGCTCCCGCAAGATCAATATTGCGGTGATCGCGACTCATGGCTGGTCCGCGTCGACAGCCGCGGGCGGCAAGGTCACCCTGGTGGAGTTCCTGGGCCTCGAATGCGAGGCGCAAGAAGTATGCCGGGGAGGTCACCGATGGTGATGGCGGCGGGCCGCTCGTGCGGCCCGCCGCCGTCATTGGCTACGCGAAGGGCAGGCGGATGACGCTCTGGTTGCCGATCCCGACGTTGGTCGTGGTGGAGCCGATCGCGCTCCAGATCTCGACCCGCACCGAGCCGTTGGCCAGGTTGCCGAGGGCGCCGGTGGCCGTCTTCACCCCGGACGCCTGGGTGTAGTGCTCCCAGCCGCTCACCGGGTCGGTGGCGAAGTACGCGTACGTCTCCACCCGGTCCCAGCTGCCGTTGCCGGTCAGGTCGTAGGAGACCCTGATCTGCGTGGCGTTGCCGACGTTGGTCCCGGCGTCCACGAACACGTCGAACGTGGTGGCCGCGCCGCTGAACGTGCCGGTCAGCCCGGTCGCGTTGTAGACGGCGGCGTTGGTCGGGACACCGTCGTGGTTGCCATTGGCCGCGGCCAGTGTGACGCTGCCGGCCGCACCCGTCGTCCCCGGCAGCGAGCCGTTCGACTGCGGGTACCGGTTGGCGGAGAACTGAGCGGGCGGTGAGGGCGACGGGCTGGGCGACGGGCTGGTGCAGACGCCACCGCCGTAGACCTTGAACTCCCACAGCGAGTAGCCCCATGCGGTGCCGCGCGCCGTACCGTAGAGCCGCACGTAGCGGCCCGACCCGGACACCGTCAGGTTGTCCGTGCCGCCGTCACCGGTGGTGGTGGTGTAGATGTCGGTCCAGGTCGTCCCGTTGGTGGAGGTCTGGATCTGGTACGACCGCCCGTAAGCGGTCTCCCAGGTCAGTTGCACCGACGAGATGTTCTGCACCGAGCCGAGGTCCACCTGGATCCACTGCGGGTCGCTGAACGCGCTCGACCAGCGGGTGGCCCCGTCGCCGTCGAACGCCAGGTTGGCCGGGTAGCCGCTCTCGATGCTCGACGAGGTGGCCGGTCGGCCCTGCGAGAGCAGCGAGGTCGGTGTGCACGGCGAGGGCGACGGGCTCGGGGACGGGGACGGGCTGGGCGACGGGCTGGGCGACGGCGTGCCGCCCCCGGTCGCGTTGCCGCCGCTCCAGGTGAACAGGCCCGAGGTGACGGTCTTGCCGGCCGGCGCGGTCAGCGTCGTGCCGTTGGAGAAGGTCACCGTCAGGGAGCTGTTGGTGATGTTGGAGGCTACGTAGGTCCGTACACCGTTCTTCACGAAGACCTTCGCCAGCGGGTGGTTCGCGGTGACCGTGGTGTCCACCGTACCCAGCGAGGCCAGGTTGCGCAGCCAGTGGAAGGTGTGCGCCTTGCTCTCGCCCTCCTCGGAGGTGAATCCTGGATTGGCCTGGAAAGCTGCCAGAGCGGCCGGTCCGTCGCCGAGTGCCCGGAACTCCTGGAGGATGTCCTGCCAGACCGTCGGTGGGCCGCCGTTGTTGGTGACCAGCTCGTTGTAGTTGGTCAGCACGTAGGCCGGGTACTCGCCGAGGTAGAAGTGGCCACCGGTGATCGGCAGCATGTTGATGCCCTGGATCATCTCGGGCTCGGCGCTGAACCAGGTGGCGTACGCGCCGCCGGAGCCCCAGACCATGCCGACCGTGGAATGCCCGAAGGTGGACGGGAAGTTCTGGTTGCGCACGTCGAACCAGTACTCCTGGATCGCCGCGGTCTGGGTGGCGTAGATGAACACGCCGGCGTCGCGGACGGCGGTGTTGCCGGTCGCCTGACCCCACTGGATCAGGGCGTTGGCGAAGTTCATCCCCTCCGAGGAGGACTCCTGGTTGTTGCCGGAGCCGAACGCGCCGTGCCCGGACGCCCAGTCGTGGCCCGCATAGATGTCGAAGTCACGCAGGTACGGGAAGCGGGTGTCGTTGCGGTCGTAGTTGTTGGCGTCTCGGATCAGCAGGTCGACCATGCCGCCGTACTGGCCGTTGGTCGCCCAGGTCGGGTCGAACTTCGCCAGCGTCGCCGCGGCCGCGATGTAGTAGCCGTAGTGGAAGTGGTGGTCGTTGAGCTCGGCGTCCGAGCCGTAGGAGGCCGGGTAGCCGAGCAGGGTGCCCCAAGCCGAGTTGTAGTAGAAGACCCGGCTGGTCTTTCCCGGGCTGGCGGTGAACCAGTCGTTGAGCCTGGTCCGGATGCGGTTGAGCGCCGAGTCCCGGACAGCGGTCAGGTTGAGCTGGTCGGCGATCTCCGCGATGCGTGCCGCCCGGCCCAGGCCCTTGCCGGTCCAGTAGGTGTCGTCGCCGAGGCCTGCTGTGGGGTCGCCGAGCTCCGCGTTCAGGTAGTTGGTGATGGTGGTCAGGTCGCCACCGGCGTTGTCGCCGACCGCCGGAATCTCCGGCAGCACACCCTGGAACTTCATCGTCGTGCTGAACGAGGTGCCGGTGACCACCTTCATCTGGCCGCGCGCCGAGATGTAGGTCTGCGCCAGCGGCGTCGAGCCGGTCAGGTAGTTCCACTGGTGCGGGTAGAGCGCGATGACGGTGCCGCTCGCGTTGCCTTCCCGGGCCGTGGTGGTGAAGGTGTAGGTGGTGCTGACGTTCGAGGTGCCGGGGTTGTAGGAGTACGACACCCGGGTGCCGGTGACGTGCGCGTGGGCGTACTGCGCGTAGGTGTTCGCCAGGCTGGTGCGGGTGGCCGCCGGGGTCGACGGCGACGTCGGCAGCACCGCGACCGAGAAGTAGTTCTGCCCGTTCAGCGTCGAGGAGATGCTGGTCCCGCTGACCGTCCAGGTCGAGCCGCTGGGGGCGAAGCCGAGGTAGTCCTTGCCGTTGACGGTGAACCCGATGGTCCCGCCGCTGTTGGACCACACGGTCGGGGTGCCGCTGGTGGTGATCTGCGCGTTGCCGCCGGTCTTCTGGAAGTAGGCGAACGGCAGGCCGTGCCCGATCGTGGCCTTCAGCGTCCGCGTGCCGTCACTCCAGTACGGGGTGACCGTCCAGTCCGTCCAGCCGTCCACCTTGGTGTCCGGCGAGTTCAGCCCGGTCACGCCGACCAGGATGTCCTGCACGTACGGGTAGTGGTACTCCCCGACGCCGGTCGCGGTGCCGCTGATCGCGGCCACGGTGTTGTAGGAGAAGCCGAGGCCGCCGGCGAACGTGTCATACGAGATCGGGTGCGCGTGCAGCGGCTCGCCGTAGGCGCAGTCGAGCCGCTTGAACAGCAGCGACGACCACCAGTCGTTGGTGGGGACCGCGCCGGCCGGGGCGTTCGCGGTGACGTAGGCGCGCGGGTTGGTCGACAGCGATCCGCAGCCGGACGGCAGGGCACGGCCGGCCGGCAGCGTATCGGCGTACGACCCGGCGCCGACCGTGCCCGCCTGGGCGGCAGGCGTGCCGGCCACGAAGGCGAGCATCGTGGCGATCATCGCCAGCACCACGCCGACCACGACCGGCCGCGACACGGTACGGCGGGCCGGCGGGCCGGCGCTGGGCAGCGAGGTGCCGGGTAACTGAGCCCCGATGGGCTGGTCCATTTTTCCTCCGTGGGGGGACGACCGGGGGTGCGAGAGTCGGGGGGCGGACGGATCGGTGGCTACAGCGGGTGATGTCTCGGTTTCGAGATGGAATCGGGGACGCACCGGAGAAAGCGGACGGGCTCGCCACTGCACTGAGAGCGCTCTCTCAGCGCGCAAACTAACGCCCGGAATACTTCTCGTCAATGTTTCTCAGTGATTGCCCGGAGGTTAATCCCTCCGGTGCAGGTCAATGCGGTCCGGTGTCGCGGCGCCACAGCCGCCCCGGCGCCGCACGCCCTCGGGGTGCGGGCTGCGACGTCGACCAGCGGGTGGCACCGGCGTGGGCGGATGCGAGGGAACGGCGGTCCTCCCGCGGCGGACCGCGCGAGGCGCGCCCGTCGCCCTTGTCCATTGACGAGCGAGGGAGCCCGGCCTAACCTGCGAGAGCGCTCTCTACACTGGAGGCTCTTCCAAGACGAGTACTCGTGAACCTTCTTCCCGGCGAGGGAACCCGTCCCGCTCCTCTTACCTGAGCCGCCTCACTCGACGAATGTGAGGACTTTGGCAAATGCCTACCAAGCGAAGGGTCTTAGGCACCCTGGCCGCGATCGCCATGGCCATTCCGATCGCGCTCGCCGCCCCTGCGCCCGCCCAGGCGATCGGACCCGCTCTCCTGCCCGTGACCGTAACCAACAGCACAGGCCGCGCCGACGCGGTCTATCTGTACGTGATCGGCGTCAACCTCAGCACCGGCCGGCTCGGCTACGTCAACGCGGCCGGCACCTTCGTCCCCTGGACCGGCGGCCAGATTCCGCCGTCACCGGCCCCGGACGTGTCCATCGCCGGACCCGGAAACGGTGCCAGCACGACCATCCGGTTCCCGCGTGGCTTTTCCGGCCGGGCGTACTTCTCCTTCGGCGAGAAACTCAAGTTCTTCCTGACCCCCGACGGACTCGTGCAACCCGCGCCGTGGGCGAGCGGCGACCCGAACCGCGACATCCTGTTCGACTGGAGCGAGTTCACCTACAACGACTCCGGGCTCTGGCTCAACAGCTCCCAGGTCGACATGTTCGCCGTCCCGCACGCCGTCACCGTGACCGGCGCCACCGGCGCCACCAAGCGCACCGGCGACGTCGTCTCCAACGGGCGCCAAACCACGATCAACTCGATCCGGGCGCAGGCAGGATGGGCGAACACCGCCTACACCCGTTCCGACGGCACCGTGCTGCGCGTCCTCGCGCCGGGCAAGGCGGCCGAGGCCGGCCTGTTCAGCCCCACCTACCTGGACGGCTACATCACCTCGGCGTGGAACGCCTACACCGGCAGGACACTGACCGTGGTGCCGTTCACCGACCAGCCCGCCATCAGGTACTTCGGCCGGACCAGCGGCAACGTCATGAACTTCACCAACTCCGCCGGACAGCAGGTCGCGTCGTTCAACAAGCCGACCAGCGCCCATGTCTGGGGCTGCGACGGCAACCTGCACGCGCCCAACGACCAGGTCGTCGGGCCGATCGCCCGCACGCTGTGCGCCGCCCTGAACCGCGGCACCCTCGGCACCATCGACACCCAGCCCAGCCTGGACGCGTCCCAGTTCTACCTCAACAACCCAACCAACCAGTACGCGAAGATCATTCACGCGAACATGGTCGACAAGAAGGCCTACGCCTTCGCCTTCGACGACGTCGGCGCCTTCGAATCGCTGGTGCACGACGGCGACCCGCGCTCGGCCGGCATCATCCTGAGCCCGTTCGGCGCCGGCGACCCCAATCCCCCGGCCTCATGGGTCAGCCTGGTCAACAAGACCAGCGGCAAGTGCCTTGACGCCCGCTCCTCCGGCACCGCGAACGGGACGGCGATCCAGCAGTACACCTGCAACAACTCCTACGCGCAACAGTTCCAGCTCCAGCCCACCAGCGGCGGCTACGTGCGGATCAACAACCGCAACAACCCCGCCCAGGTGGTGGACGTGAGCGGGGTGTCCACCGCGGACAACGCGTTGCTGCACCTGTGGGCCTATGGCGGCGGCAACAACCAGCAATGGCTGGCCGTTTCCGAAGGCGGCGGTTACTACCACTTCACGGCCCGGCACAGCGGCAAGTGCATCGACGTGCCAGGCGCGTCCACCGCCAACAGCGTCCAGTTGGTGCAGTACACCTGCAACGGCACCGGCGCGCAGTCGTTCCGGCTCGTCACCCAATCCTGAGATCCCCTCGGTCTCGACAAAGCCCCGGCTGGAGCCGGGGCTTTGTCGAGAGGGTCAGCGGGCGGTGGTCAGTTCGACGGGCAGGTCGCGGCGGCTGATGTTGAGTTTGCGGTAGATGCGGGTCAGGTGTTGTTCGACCGTGCTGACGGTGATGAAGAGTTTGTCGGCGATTTCGCGGTTGCTGTAGCCGATCGCGGCCAGGTCGGCGACCCGGCGTTCCGCGCTGCTGAGGGTGGAGGATTCGGGACGTCCGCCGGGTTCTGCGTCCGAGGAGAGCGCGCGGACGAGGGGTTCGGCCGCGCACTCCTCGGCCAGGGTGAGGGCCTGTTTCCGGACGGTTCTGGCTCGGCGGGCTTCTCCGGCCCGGGTGTAGGCGGAGCACAGGTCGGTCAGGGCGCAGGCCAGTTCATAACGGGCGCCGGCCTCCTGGAGCAGGTCGGCGGCCTGGCGCAACAGCTGGGGGCGGATGCGGGGTTCTCCGGCGGCGGCGAGCAGGCGCAGGGCCGCGCCGTACTCGCGGGTTAACAGCGGACCTGCAAGGCCGATCTGGTCCTGGATGAGCTGGCGCGCCCGGGCGGAACGCCCGGTGCGCGTCAGCGCCTCGGCCGCGCCCAGCCGCCAGCTGACCAGGCCAGGGCGGTCAAGCGCCCACGAAGCGGTCAGCTCACCCACGGTGCTGAAGTCACGCAGGGCGGCACGCGGATCACCGGCCGCGAGATGGCAGTGACCGCGGGCGTCCAGGTACTGCAGGCCGTAACGGGTGTTCGCCATCGGGTCGGGCACCGGCTGGACCGCCAGCTCGGCGGCTTCCTCGTGACGGCCCATGGCGGTCAGGGCCCGCAGCCGGACGGACAGCGGCCCGCCGAGCGCGACGCCCCAGCTCGTGGCGGGCACCAGGTGAAGGGCGAGTTCCCCGTAGCGGTCGGCGGCCATCAGGTCGCCCTGGCGCAGGCTGATCTCGGCCCGGATGGCGGCCAGCCGCGCCTGCCGGCTGGGCGCGCGGCGGGCGACAGCCTCCTCGATGTACGCGTCGCACCAGGGCGCGGCCAGGTCCAGCCGCCCGCCGAAGGTCATGGCCAGCAGCGCGCACTCGACCGCGTCCATGGACATGTCGTCCAGCCGGGCCCCGCGCAGGACGCGTTCCAGGTCGGGCACGACCTCGGCCCCTGGCTCGCCGGTGAGCACGGTGGCGAGCCCGGCGGCGGCCTGCAGCCGCTGGATGCTGCGGGCGGAGGTGATGACCCGGCCGTCGGCGGGCGCGTCCGGCAGGTGCCCGGTCATCAGGGGGTAGGTGCAGCGCAGCCAGGCGCGGGTGGCCCGCACCTCGGCGACGGCGCGGGCGTCCATGCCGGTCGCGGGGCCGACGTGGGTGAGCACGTCGGCGGCGTCGTCGAACCTGCCGTGCCACATGAGCGCCTTGGCCAGCACGACGGCGTCGGCGTCGGCCAGGCAGCCGGAGCGCAGCGCGTCCGCCAGTTCGGCCAGGTAGAGGGTGGGCGCGCCGGGGTTGATGCGCCATTCGGCCCGGACCAGCAGGGTTTTGATCTCCGCCCGGCGTTGCTCGTCGGCGCAGGCGCCGTCGGCGAAGGTGAGGTAGGTGACGGCGTCGGCGACCCTGCCCTCGTCCAGGGCCGTCCTGGCGGCCTCCTCCAGGGCGGGTACGGCCCAGGGGCCGCCGCCGTCGCTGGCGGCCACCAGGTGCCCGGCGACCGCCTCGGCCGCGGCGCCACCACGGAAGGCCAGCTCGGCGGCGCTGCGGTGCAGGGCCGCCCGGTCGTCCTGGTCCATGTCGGTGAGGATGGCGGCCGGCGCCGCGCGGTGGCGGAACCGGCCGGCCTCGTCGAGCACACCCATTTCGGCCAGGGAGCGCAGGCCGTACTCGACGGCGTCGGTGCCGAGGCCGGTCAGTTTGCTCACCTCGCCGGGGCGGACGTCGCCGGCCTGCCCCAGTACGGCGAGCGCGCGGGCGACCCGCGGCAGCCACGGCTCGGCCCGGCCGAGGCAGGAGAGCACGGCCCTGCCGTAGTTCTCGCCGCCGCCGGGGGGATCCGCGAGCAGGGCCGTCACCAGCAGGGGGCTGCCGCCGGTGGCGTGGTGCAGCCGGGCGGCCTCCGCCGGGCTCGCGACCTGCTCGGCCAGCCGGGCGACGCCCGCCGGGGAGAGCGGGCCGAGCCGCAGGTGCCGGCAGTGCGGCTGGCGGAGCAGGTCGGCCTGGAAGAGCGCCGGCGGGTGCCAGGCCACGTCGGCGTGGCTGAACGCGGCCAGCACGTGCCGGAACCGCACCCGCCGCGCCAGGTAGGACAGGCACAACAACGACGCCTGGTCGGCGAACTGCACGTCGTCCACCACGATCAGCAGCGGGCAACGTTCCGCCAGTTCGAGCAGCATGGCGCAGAGCGCATGGGCCACATGCGAGTCGACCCGGTCGCCGGTCTCGCGCACGCCCTCGTCGAGCAGGCTCAGCATGCGCTCGCGGTCGGCGACCACGAGCGGGGCGTTGTGCAGCAACTGGCCCAGCACGGCCAGCGGCAGCTCGGTCTCGGCGCTGGAGCAGACCGCGTGCAGGGCCAGCGCGCCACGCTCGAAGGCCAGGTCGACCAGGTCGTCGAGGAGGGCGCTCTTGCCGACGCCGATCGCTCCCCCGACCAGGGCGATCCTGCCTTCCCCGTGGACGGCGTCGTCGAGCAGGCCGCGCAGCTGTGCGACGGCTTCGTCGCGTTCGGCGAGTTCCATGACCGCCCCTCAGGCCCGGGCCAGCGCGGAGCGCACGGCCGCGCAGGAAGCGCCGATGACGTCGCGGTCGCGGCCCGCACCCCAGACGGGACGCCCGCCGACCACGCACTCGGCGTAGGCCATCACCCGGTCGGAGCCGGCCACCCCGGCCCGGTGGATCATGCGGACGTCGATGTTGAGCGCCGCCAGGCTGCCGCCCAGAGTGTGCACGTCGTCGCCGGTCCGGGCGTCGAGCCTGGCCCCCTGGAGGTAGAGGGTGACCGGCACGAGCGGGCCCAGCGGGGCGACCCTGGCCAGGTATTCGCGTTCGAACAGCCGGCCCAGGTCCTCGGCCGGGAGTTCGCCGCCGGCGGCATCGGTGGCGGCCTGGACGACGCGGGCGAAGTCGGCGCGCATGGCCTCCGGCAGGTCGATGCCGTGGCAGGAGCTCATCAGGTAGGCGACGCCGCCCTTGCCGGACTGGCTGGTGATGCGCACGATCTCCTCGTAGGTGCGGCCGATGTCCTGCGGGTCGATCGGCAGGTACGGAATGGTCCACGGCAGCTCACGCGGGTCCGCGCCGGCCTGCTCGGCGGCGCGTGCCCGCGCGTGGAAGCCCTTGCGGATGGCGTCCTGGTGAGCCCCGGAGAAGGCGGTGTAGACCAGGTCCCCCGCGTACGGATGCCGGGGGTGCACGGGCAGTTCGTTGCAGTGCTCGACGACCTGCCGGATGGCGGTGATGTCGGAGAAGTCGATCCCGGGGTCGACGCCCTGGCTGTACATGTTCATGCCGAGGGTGACCAGGTCGAGGTTGCCGGCCCGCTCCCCGTTGCCGAACAGGCAGCCCTCCACCCGCTGTGCCCCCGCCAGCAGCGCCAGTTCGGCCGTGGCCACGCCGGTGCCGCGGTCGTTGTGCGGGTGGATCGACAGGCACACGTGCTCGCGCCGGGTCAGGTTGCGGTCCAGCCACTCGATCTGGTCGGCGAACAGGTTCGGGGTCGATCGCTCGACCGTGGTCGGGAAGTTGAGGATGATCTCGCGGGCGGGCCCCGGCTCCCACACGTCCATGACCGACTCGCACACCTCCAGCGCGAAGTCGAGTTCGGTCTCGTTGAACAGCTCGGGTGAGTACTGGAAGGAGAGATCGCAGCCCTCGAGCGACCTTTCCGCGTACTTCAGCATCAGGCGGGTGCCCTGCACCGCGAGGTCGCGGCACTCGTCCCGGGTCATCCCGAAGACGACGTCGCGGAAGAACGGCGCGGTGGCGTTGTAGAGGTGCACGGTGGCGCGGGCGGCGCCCCGAACGCTCTCCAGGGTGCGCCGGAGCAGCTCGTCGCGCGCCGGGGTCATGACCGTGATGCGCACGTCGTCGGGGATGAGGTCACGTTCGACGAGCATGCGCACGAAGTCGTGGTCGTCCTGGCTGGCTACCGGGAAGCCGACTTCGATCTCCTTGTAGCCCATGCGGACCAGCAGGTCGAACATGACGAGTTTGCGTGCGGGGTCCATCGGGTTGACCAGGGACTGGTTGCCGTCCCGCAGGTCGGTGGAGAGCCAGCGTGGCGCTGCCTGGATGGCGCGGTCCGGCCAGCGGCGCCCCGGCAGCCCGACCGCGGGAAAAGGTGTGTATCGCGTGGTGTCCACGGCAATTCCTTTCTCGGTCCGAGACGTGCTCGACGCCTGGACGCTATTGCCGGGCCCGGGCGCGGGCAATGAAAGTGGACCGGAGGAACCGGTGGAGTATCGAAAGGAGTACGCCGGCTACCACCTCCTGCGCAGCACACTTAACGACCTGCGTAAAGAGTGCGCATACTCCCCGGCATGGCGACCATCAGACTTCTCTCGCAACCGCTCCGCGGCGGCTTCGGCCGCACCCTCGGAATGTGCGTGACCGAGGCACGTCCATCCGTTCTCGTTATTTTCCTGATGCGTTTCGCGACGGGTGCGGCGCTGGAGACCCGGGTGGCCGGCTGGGACGTGACGCGGGTCTGCGCCACCGCCGTGGTCTGGGAACTGGCGGTCTTCGCGGTCTACCTGTTCAACGGGGCGATGGACCTGCGCGAAGACCAGGTCAACGGGTCGCGGCGGCCGATCGCGCGGGGCGACCTGGCGCCGGCGGCGGCGCTGACGGTGTCGCTGGCCGCGGCCGTGGCGGCGTTGCTGGGCTCGCTCGTGCTGGGCGGCCTGACACCCCATCTGGTCGCCGCGCTGCTGGTGCTCGGGTTCGCCTACTCGGGGCCGCCGTTCTACCTCAAGCGGCGCTCCAGCACCACGGCCGTCGTCGGGATGTCCGGCGGGCTGTTGTCGTACTGCGCCGGGTTCACCGCGCCGAACGTGCCGGTGCAGGACATCGCCGTGCTGCCGATGCTGGCGGTGGCCGGGTCGTTGTGGATGGCGGTGGTGGGCACGCTGGCCAAGGATCTGCCGGACATCGCCGGGGATGCGGCGGCCGGGCGCAGTTCGGCGATCGCGGCCCTCGGCGAGCGGCGGGCGCGGTGGGTGCTCTCCGGCGCGGCGCTCGGGCTCGCGCTGACCTTCTGCGCGGTTTCGGTCACGTTCGACACGCCATTACTGCGGTCCGCCGGGACAATGCTGGCCGGGGCCACCGGAATAGCCATTCTCTGCCTTAGCGCGGCGGCCCGCGGAAATCGCGTTCGGCAACGCCGCCCTTACCGTCTGTTCATGGTTACGCAATACGCGGTGCATATCGCGGCGTTGTTGCCCGAAACAGCGGAAAACATATTGCCGATTTCATAGGTCTGGTCCAGGATGGAGCCAATCGGCCGCCTCCATGTTGGAGGGTTCGTTGGCGGAGGACACCCCTCGGCGCTACATCGACCACCATCGCGCGGAGATACTGAACGCTTACGCACGCGCTTTGGAGCAGTCCGACAATCCGTTGAGCCGGGACCGGACGGCACTCGCTCAGGCCCTGGCCAACGCCGGGCAGATCCTTGACGACATGGGCGAGGCGTTGCATGGCGGAGAACTGCGCCTCGACCGTCACCACTCGCGGCTGGCCCACGAGATCGGCGCCACCCGCGCCGAGACCGGCGTGCATCCCGAGCAGTCCCTGCGGGCCGCGTCCGCCTGGTTCCAGGCCGTCGTACGCACCCTGGAACAGCACCTCCCCGGAGACGAGGAGGGCCGGCGGGTGTTCGCGCTGGCGGTGCTGAGCCTGGAGCAGAGCATCAACGCCCGGGTCAGGGAGGCCGCGACCGGCTACTCAAGTTTTCTGCTCAACCGGGTCCGCGAGGCCCAGCAGGAGGAGCGGCGGCGCATCGCCCGGGAGCTGCACGACCGGATCGGCCACTGGGTGAGCGTCACCCAGCGGCATCTGGAGCTGTTCGAGCTGTACCGCGACAGTGAGCCGGTGGCCGCGCTGGCCAAGGTTCAGGTCGCGATGCAGGCCACCCTGGAGACCATGCACAACCTGCGGGCCGTCACCTCCGAGTTGCATCCGCCCGACCCGCTGAACAGCCTGGAGAAGGCGCTGCTCGGTTACCTCGAAAGCACCTCCACCGAGGACGCGGTGGTCAGCGCCAAGGTCAACGGCAACGAGATGTGGGCCACCCCCCACGTGCTCGACGAGACCTTCCTCATCCTGAGGGAGGCCGCCAGGAACGCGCTCGGCCACGGCGCGCCGTCGATCGTCCTCATCCGGGTGGACATCGCCCCGCACGAACTACGCGCCTCCGTCGACGACGACGGCACCGGCTTCGACACCACCCGCCGGCCGGTCCACGGCGGCGGGGTGGGCCTGCGATCCATGCAGGAACGGGCCCGGGCCGTCGGCGGCTCGGTCGCCGTGAACAGCAGCCCCGGCGGCGGCGGCACCCGCGTCGAACTGCTCATACCGCTCTGAGTCACTCCGAAGGCCAGGACATGGGTGAAATCAACATCGTGATCGTTGACGATCACGCGCTCTTCCGCGAAGGGCTGCGCGAGATCCTGGAATCGCAGGAGGACCTGCATGTCGTCGGGGAGGCGGGTGACTCCTACGCCGCCGTGGCGGTGGTCGCGCGGGAGCGCCCCGACATCGTCCTGCTGGACGTGGAGATGCCCGGGGAGGAGGTCACCGACACGGTGACCCGGATGCGCTCGGCCTCACCGCGCAGTCAGATCCTCATCCTCAGCATGTACGACGGCCCGCAGCTGTTGCGCCAACTGCTGGCCAAGGGGATCAGGGGTTACCTGCTGAAGAGCGTGCACTGGCAGGAGCTGGTCGCGGCGGTGCGCAGCGTGCACAACGAGACCGACCGGGTGGTGTTGTCGGTGTCCCGCGAGTCGCTGGCCAAGCTGGAGCAGTCGCCGACCGCCGCGACCCTGACCGACCGGGAGCGGGAGATCCTGGAGCTGGCCGCCGACGCGCTCAGCAACCACCAGATCGCCACCCGGCTGACGCTGACCGAGGCGACCATCAAGCGTCACCTGCGGAACGTGTTCGCCAAGCTCGGCGCGGTGTCCCGGATCGACGCGGTGAACAAGGCGATGGCGGCCTCGCTCATCACCCCGCACCGCGACCTGATGGCGGGGCGCCGGCCCGCTCCCCCGAGGGGTTTCCCGGAGGGAAGGCCTCGTCCAGGCGGCGCAGGTGGCCGGGGGTGAGCCGGACCTTCGCGGCGCTGAGGTTCATCTCCAGGTGGATCGGGTCCCTGGTACTGGGCACGGGCACGATGTGCTCGCCCTGGGCCCGCAGCCAGGCCAGGGCGAGCCGGCTGATCCCGATGTCCAGGTCGGCGGCGACCCGTTGCGCGGCGCGCAGCCGGGGGAGCGCGGCGGCCAGCCGGGCCGAGGTGAACCGGCGGTCGGCGCGGCGGCGGTCCCCCGTCCGGAGCTGGCCGGGTGAGGTGATGCGCCCGCCGAGGAACCCCCGGCCGAGCGGGCGGCAGGCGATGACGTCCAGGCCGAGTTCCCGGGCGGCGGCGATCTCGCCGTCCTCTGGGGTGCGGTGCCACAACGAGTATTCGGCGACGAGCGCCGTGACCGGGCAGACGGCGTGCGCGCGGCGCAGTTCGCCGGCGGTGACGCCGCGCACGGCGATTGCGGCGACCTTGCCGGATTCCAGCAGCCGGGCGGCCCTCTCCATGGTCGCCTCGATCGAGCGTCCTGGCACGGCTGGGCTGACCGAGTAGAGGTCGATGCGGTCCATCCGCAGGCGGCGCAGGGAGGCCTCGCAGTCGCCGGCCACCCGCCACGAGCCGGTGCCCGTCGAGATCATGACCCCGTCGCGGCCGGCGAGCGCGCGGCCGACCAGCGACTCGGCCTGCCCGCCCGGATCGTACGCGTCGATCAGGGTGACCCCGGAATCCAGGGCACGGCGGATCAGGGCCGTCCCGGACGCACTACTCACATGTCCGTACGCTCCAGAAATGGACATACAGCCCAGTCCGATCCCGGACGCAGCCAAGGTAACGCGCATCTGACCTTCCACGTCGCCGTTCCGCCGTCGGCATTAATGAGTAAACCGTGGCCGGGACGCGGGGCAACCCCCTAATTTTCGCCCCCTAATTCCCGGGCCATTCATTGACCCGGCCGCAGGCCGCCGAGAAAACTCTAGGAAAAGCTTAGGAAAGCGCTCCACGCGCCCCGCCGGAAAACGATATTCAGGGGTGACACTGGTGTTTCAGCAATGGCTTGTCGCTGACCCTTCCGCTGCGGTCCCCCTGGAGTCCATCGCGACGCTCGGGCCCGAGGGAACCAGCAGTGAAAGTGCCGCGGTCCACCTGTGGGCGGCGCGCGGCCGGGGTGGCCCGTCGCGGGTCCGGCTGCTCGACACGTACGAGGAGGCCGCGGCGGAGCTCAAGGCGGGGCGGGTCAGTCACCTGCTGGTCGCCAACGCCTACAGCGGCATCAACACGTTCTACATGGACCGCGAGTTCTCCCTCGCGCTCGCCTTCGTGTACGACACTCCCCCGTACGGGCTGGCCACGCCATGCCCGGGGAGCGTACCGCACGCGGTCAGCATCGCCACGCACCCGGCGGCGGCCCCCCTGGTGGGCGAGCTGCTCCCGGCGCGGCACGCGGTGACCACGATCCTCTACACCGACTCCACCAGCGTGGCGGCGGCCACGGCGCGGCGCGCGGAGACCGACCTGGCGCTGACCACGCAGCCGGCGGCGCTCGTGCACGAGCTGGAGTTCATCTCACGCACCCGGCCCATCCGCATGTTGTGGTCGGCCTTCACCCTGCACTCCCGAAGTGAGGACCCATGCTCGTGATCGATGGACCCGCGGTCCGTGAGCTCTACCCGATGTCCACCGCCGTCGAGGTGATGGCCGAGGCGATGCGGCGTTACAGCGGGGGTAAGGTCACGCTGCCGCTGCGGACGATCCTGCGCCCCGAAGGGGAGACCGGGCTGATGGGCACGATGCCCGGCTACGTCAGCGGCGACGACAGCGGCGACGATTGGGCGGGCTTCGGGCTGAAGGCGATGATGCTCAAGCCGGAGAACCCCGCGCGCGGGCTCGACCTGCACATCGGCGTCGTGATCGTCTTCGACCGGGAGACGGCGCGGCCGCTGGCGATGATGGACGCCTCCGCCGTGACCGCCGTGCGCACGGCCGCCGTGACCGCGGTCGCCACCGGCGCGCTGGCCCGGCCCGACGCCGGTGACCTGGCCATCCTGGGCTCGGGCGTGCAGGCGCGCAGCCACCTGGAGTCCATCCGGCTGGTACGGCCGCTGCGCCGGGTCCGCGTGTGGAGCCCCAACCCCGACCACGTCAAGGCGTACGTGGAGTGGGCGTACGAGGAGCTGGGCGTCACGGTCGAGGCCACCGACGGCCCGGCCGCCGCGCTCGCCGGCGCCGACCTCGTCTGCACGACCACCTCCACCCGGGACCCGATCGTGCGGGCCGCCGATCTGGCGCCCGGCGCGCACGTGAACGCGGTCGGCTCGTCGTTCATCGACCACCGGGAGCTGTTCCCGGACGCCGTGGCGGCGGCCTCGCTCTTCGTGGACAGCCGCGAGTCGGCCACCCGCGAGTCCGGCGACCTGCGCGGCGCAGTGGAGGCCGAACTGGTGGACCACGGCCACATCCTGGCCGAGATCGGCGAGGTGCTGCTCGGCGCCCACCCCGGCCGGACGAGGGACGACGAGATCACCCTCTACAAGTCGCTGGGCCTCGGCGTGCAGGACATCATGTCCGGCTTCGCGATCGCGGCGGCAGCCAAGGCCGCAGGCCGGGGGCTGGAGTTCTCCCTGGATGGTCACTGACATGCTGGTCTGCACGGTGGACTCTTTCACCGACACGCCTTTCCGTGGCAATCCCGCGGCCGTCTGCCTGCTGGACGGGCCGGTCTCCGACGACTGGATGCGGGCCGTGGCCGCCGAGATGCGCCATTCGGAGACCGCGTTCCTGCTGGGCCGGTCACTGCGCTGGTTCACCCCGGCGGCGGAGGTCGCGCTCTGCGGCCACGCGACGCTGGCGACCGCGCACGTGCTCTACAGCACGGGCCGGGCGTCCGGGCGGGTGGCGTTCGACACGCTGAGCGGGGTGCTGACCACGGACCAGGCCCCCGGTGGGCTGATCACGATGGACTTTCCCGCGATCGCGGCGGCCGAGGCCGCCGCGCCCGCCGGGCTGGCCGAGGCGCTCGGCGTCAAACCCGGGTGGGTGGGCCGCAGCCGGTTCGACCTGCTGGTCGAGGTCGGTACGGAGGACGAGGTGCGCGCCGCGGCACCCGACTTCGACCGGCTGGCCGAGATCGACACGCGGGGCGTGATCCTCACGGCGGCGGCGATCGGCCAGGGCGCGGACTTCGTGTCGCGCTTCTTCGCCCCCCGCTACGGAGTGCCGGAGGACCCCGTCACCGGGTCGGCGCACTGTGTGCTGTCCCCGTACTGGTCGGAGCGGCTGGGGCGGGACCGGCTCACCGGTGCCCAGTTGTCGGCGCGTGGCGGAACGGTGGTGACCACACTGCGTGGCGACCGCGTCGAGCTGGCCGGGCAGGCGGTCAGCGTCTGGTCAGGTCAGCTGCACGTTTGAAGAAGCTCCCCGCCGGACGAGGCGGGGAGCTTTCAGCGTGCCACCAGTTCGGCGACGGGCCGGAGCCATGCCGCGTGACGGGGGTTCCGGCCGCGCACCACGTCCGTGTAGGCAGCGGCGAGGGACGTCGTGACCGGTCCCGGCCGGCCTGAGCCGATGGCGCGGCCGGCCAGTTCGATCACGGGGACGATCTCGGCTCCGGTGCCGGCAAGGAAGACCTCTTCGGCGGTGAACAGGTCGTCGCGGGTCAGCTCGCGCACCTCCGCCGGCACACCGAGGTCGGACGCCAGCGTGAGAACGGTGTCGCGGGTGATGCCCGCCAGGATCCCGGCCGAGGCGGGCGGGGTGACCAGCGTGCCCTGCCGTACGGCCAGGACGTTGGCGGTCGTGGCCTCGGCGACCTGGCCGCGGGTGTTGAGCAGGATGGCGTCGGCGTACCCGGACGCGCGGGCGTCGTCGAGGGCGAGGGCGTTGTTGACGTACCCACCGGTGATCTTGGCCCGGACGGGGAGCACGTCCTCCGGCGGGCGCCGCCACGCGCTGAGCGCGCAGCGGATGCCCTGCTTGTCGGTGTAGGACCCCATCTCGAAGGCGTTGATGGAGAACGCGTCGGAGACGCCGCGCAGCTGGACCCCGGGGGGTGTGCCGGGCAGCAGCCGGAGTTTGTACGCCAGGGGCCGCACGTAGACGTCACCGCCATCAGGCCCGGCGCGGCCGAGCAGTTCGGCGGTGATCGCGCACAACTCCTCGACCGTCAGCCCCACCTCGATGCGCAACATGGCGCAACTGTCCAGCAGCCGCCGGTAGTGGTCGTCGGCGCGGAACAGGGCGAGACCGCCGTCCGGCTGCCGGTAGGCGCGGATGCCTTCGAAGACGCCCGTGCCGTACTGCAACGCCTGCGTGGTGACCGGCACCCGCGCGTCGGCGAGGGGCACGAACCTTCCTTCGTGGTACGCCCACGGGATGACCCGCGGAGTCGTCATCACGACCTCCCGGCGGCGATGGCCAGGGCCACGGCGCGCTCGGCGTCGTCGGCCTGGCGCCGGTCCTCGACCCTGGCGGCCTTCCAGCTGACCATCGCGCCGGTCGTGCTGACCGCGCCCACCGGGCCGTACTCCACCCGGAGCGGCACGCCGAGCGCGTCGTGGCAGTCGCGGGCCATGGCGGCCTCGTCCACCCGCAGGCCGCCGGGCGGCGGTTCGAGTCGCAGCGTGAGCCCGTCGGCGTCGATCACGATCTGGTAGTCGAGGTAGCCGCGCGGGCGGCGGAGCAGCAGGTCCTCCAGGTCCAGCCCGCTGATCCTGCGGCCGCCGACGGTCAGTTCGTCGCGGGTGCGCCCGAGGACTTCGAGGGTGGGCGCGGGGATCGGGGCGCCGGGCCGTGGCGGGGTCAGCCGCACCAGGTCGCCGGTGCGGTAGCGGACCAGCGGCTTGCTGCCCTGGTAGAGCGAGGTGACGACCAGCTCGCCCGCCGCCGCGGCCGCGCCGGTGGCCGGGTCGACGACCTCGTAGTAGTTGAGCAGCGGCACCGTGTAGAGGAGGCCGTCGGCCGCGGCGGCGCCGAGCACGGAGGCCTCCTGGGAGGCGTAGAGCGCGTTGTACGCCGTGGCGCCCCAGACGGCGCCGACGTTCTCCAGCAGGCTCGGCGAGGCCGGCTCCCCGGTGCACATGATCACGTCGAGCCGGAAGTCGCGGCGCGGGTCGAGACCGGCCGCATGCGCCCGCTTGGCCAGCGCGAGCGCCATGCCAGGGGTGCTGAACAGACCGGTCAGCGGGAGGTCGCGGAGCACCTCCAGGGCCCGGCCGTAGCCGACCATGGGCGAGTGCGGCCACATCTTCGCCACCGCCAGGTCCAGGTTGCGGCAGACGTCTCCGAAGGTGTCGCCGAACGCGTGCATCTCGGTCGGCCCGGACACACCGATCACCTGGCCGTCCCCGTACTGCCGGAAGATCGTGCCGTAGTAGAAGGTCAGCGCCATGTTGTTGCTGAGGGAGTCCACGTTGTCGCGCGGGCAGGGCGTGCTGGCGCCGGTGGTGCCGGTGGTCTCGTAGTAGATCCAGGCTCGGGGCAGCGGGCGGGACAGGATGCGGGCCCGCGCGCGGCGCAGGTCGTCCTTGGTGGTGAACGGCAGGCTTTCGGGGCCGGTCAGCGTGGCCGGGTCGATGCCGGCCAGGTGGTCGCGGTAGAAGGGCGAGTTGACCTGCGCGTACGCGACGGTCGCGCGCAGCCGGTCGAGCTGGTGCGCGGCGAGGTCCACCGCCGACCAGCGCCCGGCGACGAAGGCGGCGTAGTCGTCGCGCAACTCCCGCCCGAACCTGGCCATCCGCTCGTCAAACAGCGTGAACACGGATGCCTCCGTTCACGTCACTCTCGACGACGTCGACCATCACCCAGTCGCTGATCTCCCGCCAGAGCCGCACGGACTGCTGGTGGAACGGGTGGACCAGGTAGCGGTCGAGGGCGTCCTCGTCGGCCACCGTGCCGACGACGAGGAAGTCGTAGGCGATGGCACGCGGCGAGATGTTCCGCGCGGCCTGCCAGGTCAGCAGGTCGCCGACCTCCTCGCCGACCCGCGCGGCCATCCGCTCCGCGCGCTGCGCGATCGGATCCTCCCAGGAGACGCCTGGTTTCAGCTTGAAGAGCACCACATGCTTGATCATTTAAGGAGACCTTCCTCCAGCCCGCGGGCGTCGATGGTGAGCTCGGCGAACCGTTCCGCCCGCGCGGTCCTGGCCCCGGCGAGCCGGGAGAACACGCGGATCGCGGCCGTCTGCCGCTCGCCGAGCGAGAAGTCCAGCCCGCCGAAGTACGCGGCCAGTTCGTCCGGCCGCAGGCCCGAGCCGGGCGCGGCCGACGCGGCGACCTCGCGGGGGTGCGCGCGGGCCAGCGTGATCGCGGCGGTCAGGGTGCGGCGCACGTCGGCGACCGCGGCGGGGTTGGCGGCGGCGAACTCGCGCCGCGCGGCCCAGACCGCGAAGACCATCGGCAGCCCGGTCCACTCGTGCCAGACCTGGCCGAGGTCGTGCACGGCCCAGCCGGGCGGCGTGCGGAGCGTGCACCTCAGCGCCTCGTCGCCGATCAGCACCCGCGCGTCGGCGTCCGCGTCCGGCGGCACGTACACCGGGCGGACCCCGGCCACGTCCTCCAGGAACATCCGCGCCAGCAGCACGCTGGTCCTGCTCACCCTGGTCAGCGCCACCGGCCGCCCGTCCAGCTCGTACGGCGGGACCCGGCCGGCCAGCACACACGACCGCACCGGCCCGTCGCTGCCGATCGCCAGGCCCGGCAGCACCACCAGCCGATCCCGATGGCGCAGCGCGTGCACCAGGCTCACCGGGCTGACGTCGAGCCGCCGCCCGAGCAGCGCCTCCCCCAGCCGGGGCGGCGTGTCGGACCGCAGCGGGTACCGAGCCCCGAGCCGCGCCAGCCCCCACCGGATCGGATGGCAGTTGAGGAACGCGATGTCCCCCAGCCGGGTCATGACGCCCCCATTCCGGACAACACCCTGTCCGCCGCCGCGGCCCCTTTGGCCAGCTCGTCGCGGGAGATCGTGAGCGCGGGGCGGAACCGCACCGCGCGCTCGCCGCCGGGCAGCAGCAACACCCGTTCGTGCACGCGCATCCGCCGCAGGAACTCGGCCCGGGTGCCCGCGTCGGGCAGGTCGAACGCGGCCATCAGCCCGCGCCCGCGCGGGTTGGCGACCAGCCCCGGGTGAGCCAGGCCGAGCTGCTGGACCAACTCCAGCAGGTAGCCCCCCAACGCCGCGGTTCGCGGGATGAGCCGGTCGCGCTCGACCACCTCCAGGATCCGGGTCGCCCGGACCATGTCCGCCAGGTTCCCGCCCCAGGTCGATCCCAGCCGGGAGGGCACCGTGAAAACGTTGCCGGTCTCGTCCACCCGCCGGCCGGCCATCACCCCGCACACCTGGGTGCGCTTGCCGAACGCGACCACGTCCGGAGCCAGTCCCAGCTGCTCATAGGTCCAGCGCGTGCCGGACGCCCCGCACCCCGTCTGCACCTCGTCCAGCACGAACAGCACGTCGTGGCGGTGGCACAACTCCTGCATGCCGCGCAGGAACGCGGGGTCGACGTGGTTGTCGCCGCCCGCGCCCTGGATGGGCTCGGCGATGAAGCAGGCCACCCGGTCGGCGTGTGCGGCGAGGTAGTCGGCGGCGGGCCGGAGGCCGTCGCGGAAGTCCAGGCGCGGCCACCGCCAGGCCGGGTAGCGGTCGGTGACGGCGGGATCGGTGTTGGTCAGGCTCATCGTGTAGCCGCTGCGGCCGTGGAACGCGTGGCGCAGGTGCATGACCTCAAGCGCCGGCTGTCCCGTGCGCCGCGACTTCCAGTCGAAGGCGATCTTCAGGGCGTTCTCGACCGCCAGCGCGCCGCCGTCGATGAAGAACAGGTGCGGCAACGCGGGATCGCCGAGCACGCGGACGAAGGTCTCGACGAACCGGGCGTACTCGACCGTGTGCAGGTCCGGATTGGTCACCTTGTGCGCGGCGGCCGTAACCAGGGTCGCCACGAACTCCGGCTCGGCCAGCGCCGGATGGTTCAGGCCGAGCGGCAACGAGCCGTAGAAGGAGAGCAGGTCCAGGTACGCCTCGCCGGTGCGCGCGTCGACCAGCTGGGAGCCCTGGCTGCGCGCCAGGTCGACCACCACGTCGAGCGTGCTCACCTGCACGTGCCTGGCCAGGCTGGCCCGGACCTCCGCCGGGTGCACGGTCATGTCCACTCCCCCAGGTCGAGCAGGTCGAGACGGTCGAGTACGGCATCCGCCCCCGCGACAGGACCCGGCCGCCCCGGCACCGCGACGCAGGCGAGACCGGCGGCCTTGGCGGCGCGCACGCCGATGACCGAGTCCTCCACGGCGAGCGCCTCCCCGGCGGGCACACCCGCCCGGCGCAACGCGACGCGGTAAAGGTCCGGGGAGGGCTTGTGCAGGGCGGCGTCCTCTCCGGTGACCACCGAGGAGAACCCGGCCAGGCGCAGCCGGGTCAGGTGGTGTCCCACCCAGCGGGCGGGGCTGCTGGACACCACCGACACCGGGACGCCCCGGGCCGCGGCGGCGGTCAGCAGTTCGGGCACGCCCGGCCGGGCCGGCTCCAGGTCGGCCAGCTGAGCCCGGCGCCCGCGCTGCCAGGCGAGCACCTCGGGCCCGATGGTCCGGCCGAGCTTGACGCGCAGGTCGGCCAGCGCGACCTCGGAACCGCGTGAGTTGCCCGCCATGCGGACCCACAGCGCGTCGGGGTACTCCAGGTCGAACGAGGCGTACAGCTCCTGCCAGGCGCGCAGCGCGGCCCGCTCGGTGTCGCAGATCAGCCCGTCGAAGTCGAGGAAGAGCGCGCGGACGGCCACCTCACACCCCCAGCGCCGGGAGCCGGGCGCAGAACCGCGCCAGCGCCTCGGTCCAGTGCGCCATGGGGTGGCCCAGCGAGGCGATGCGGTCCATCCGCAGGTGCGAGTCGCGCGGCCGTTCCCCGACGAAGCCGAAGTCCGCGAGACCGGCCCGGGTCACCTCGCCGCCGAGGTGGCGGGCGACCTCGCGGCCGACGTCGTACCAGGACGCGCGGCCGCCGTTGGCCGCGTGGATGGTGCCGGTGTACGGGTGGCGCAGCAGCCACACCAGGGCGCGGGCCAGCTCGTCGACGTGGGTCGGGCCGCTGAACTGGTCGTCGATCAGGGCCGGCCGCTCCCCCGCGCGCAGCGCGGCCGTCAACTCGGCGACCTGGTCGCACGCACCGCCGTACAACCAGGAGGTCCGCACCACGAGGTGGCTGGGCACGAGGGCGGCCAGGCGCTCCCCGGCGAGTTTGGTAAGGCCGTAGACGCTGACCGGGTTGGGCGCGTCGCTCTCGCGGTAGCCGCCGCGCCGCCCGTCGAAGACGTAGTCGCTGGAGATGTAGACCAGCCGCGCGTCGAGGCGGGCGCAGGCCTCGGCGACGTGGCTGGTGCCCTCGACGTTGACCCGCATGGCCAGCCGCGGGTCGCTCTCGCAGGCGTCGACGACGGCGAGCCCGGCGGCGTGCAGCACGACGTCGGGCGCGAACGCGTCGATCGAGCGGCGCACGGCCGTGCCGTCGGCGATGTCGAAGTCGCCCACCGACACACCGAGCACGGGCCAGTGCGCCGTCTCGGGTTCCGCGGCCAGGGCGGCGGTCACGGCGGTGCCGAGCAGACCGTCCGCGCCGGTCAGGTAGATCCGCATCACAGGTGGCCGAACTCGGCCAGCAGCTCGGTCACGGTGGCGCCGGACGCGATCTTCTCGCGGATCACCCGCTCCTTGCCGATCTGCACCTTGGTCTGCGCCAGCACGACCTCCGCCTGGTCCGCGGGGACGACGGCGATGCCGTTCTCGTCGGCGACGACGAGGTCACCGGGGTTGATCACCTGGCCGTCGACGACGATCGGCACGTTGACCCGGACCGGCTCGGTGCGGTCGTGCACGGCGGTCGGCGAGGGCCGCGGCACGGTCGAGCGGTACCAGACGGGGAAGCCGAGGTCGCGGATCTCGTCCACGTCGCGGATGGCGCCGTCGACGATCCCGGCGGCGACGCCGGCCTTCAGCGACAGGGTGGACATCAGGCCGCCCCACATGGCCGTGCGGGTCACGCCGTGGCAGGCCAGCACGATGACGTCGCCAGGCTTGGCGCGGGCCAGCACCGGCATGCAGTCGACCAGGTCGTCCACGGCCAGTTCGACGGTGAGCGCGGGACCGGCCACCCTGTCCTTGGGCGTGACCGGCAGCAGGCCGCCGATCGCGCCCCTGCGCCGCTGGGCGTCGGTGACCAGGCAGCTCGGGCTGTACTCGGCCAGCACGTCGCGGAACCCGGCGACCAGCTCCGCGGCGGGCCGGATCAGCTCGTTATAGACGGTGTCCATCGGCTGTCTCCAATCGAGGGGGCAGCGCGGCGCCGATGGCCGCGGCCAGGTTGTCGGCGTGCAGACCGTGCGCGGTCAGCACCTCGTCGTCCGCGCCGCAGCGCGGTATGCCGGTGAGCGCGAGGCCGCGCAGCGTGGGGCGGGCCCACGGGTCCAGGTCCAGCAGGGTGCGGGCGATCAGGTCGGCCTGGCCGCCCCGGGCGTACTGGTGCTCGACCACGAACAGGTGGCCGGCCTCGGCGACCAGTTCGGCGAGCCAGGCGGAGTCGAGCCGGTTGTGCCAGGGCAGGTTGGCGACGGTCACCGAGACGCCCTCGCCGGCCAGCCGTTCCGCGGCGCGCAGCAGGTGAGCCAGCACGACCGGGCCCGCGCCGAGCGCCACCACGCTGCCGTCGCCCGGGCGCACGACCTGCCCGCGCCCGGTCACCAGCGGCGCGGCCGGCAGCGCGGCCACCTCGGCGGGCACGGGCACGCTGGCCAGCCGGAGGTAGACGCTGTCGGGGGCGGTCAGGCAGTAGTCCACGGCCTCGGCCAGCTCGGCCGCGTGCGCGGGTTCGAGGATGACCAGGCCGGGCACGCCCGACAGCGCGCCGACGTCGCGCACGGCCTGGTGGGAGTGGCCGGGGGCGGCCGGGAGCAGGCCGGCGAGGCTGCCGACGTAGACGACCCGGCGGCCCTCGGTGGCGTTGTTGTAGATCTGCTCGTTGGGGCGGGCGTGCAGGAAGCAGGAGAAGGAGTGCGCGAACGGCACCATCCCGCCCGCGGCCAGGCCGCCGGCCATCGAGACCATGTCCTGCTCGGCGATGCCGCACTCCACGAACCGCCCGGGGTGCGCGTCGCGGAACGGGATCAGGCCGGTGTCCAGGATCAGGTCCGCGTCGAGCGCGACCACCCGCTCGTCGTTGGCGGCCCGCTCGGTCAGCAGCCGTCCGTAGATCTCCGGGAGCCGGGGACCGCCCGGTTTGGCGGGCAGGTCCACGGTGGCGCTCTCCAGCGCCACCGGTTCCAGGTCGTACGGCTCAAGCACGGCGGCCAGCGTGGTCAGCAGCTCGCCCTGGGCCTGGTCGTGGTCCTGCGGCGTGGGAGCCCCGCTGTGGTGGCGATACCGCCACTCGCCGGGGGCCATCGAGGTGGCGGCGAACGTGGCGCAACCACCACCCTTGACGGTGTCGGCCACGATGACGGCGGGCTGCCCGGCGAAGGCCGTGCGGCGTTCCGCCAGCGTGGCGGCGATCGCGGCGACGTCGTGGCCGTCGCAGCGGAGCGCGGCCCAGCCCGCGGCGGTGAACTTGGCGGCCAGGTCGCCGAGGTCGCTGACGTCGCGCACCCAGGTGTCCGACTGGATCTTGTTGTGGTCGACGATGACGGTCAGCTCGCCCATGGCCTGCCGGGCCGCCCCGGCCAGGGCCTCCCAGTTCTGGCCTTCCTGCAGCTCACCGTCGCCGGTCAGCACGTACACCCGCCGCCGCCGGCCGCTGAGCCGGTCGGCGAGGATCAGGCCCTTGGCCTTGGAGATGCCCATGCCCAGCGAGCCGGTGTTGAACGGCATGCCGGGCGTGTTCACGTCGGGGTGGCCGGGCAGCCCGTCCAGGCGGCGGAGCCGGTGCAGCAGGTCCTCGCCGAGCAGGCCGAGGCCGATCAGCGAGGCGTACAGTCCGGGGGCGTCGTGCCCCTTGGAGGAGAAGTAGACGTCGCCCGCCGCGGTGAACGGCTCGCGCAGCTCCGCCAGCAGGAGCCAGGCGACCAGGTCGGCGGCGCTGAAGCTGGAGCCCAGGTGACCCGACCCGGCCCGGCTGATCATGTGCAGCGTGTTGATCCGTGACATCGTGGCGAACGCCCGGGCCCGGTCGCCCGGGTCCGGCACCTCCGCCAGCACCCGCAGGAACTCGCGGCGCGGCACCCAGGACAGCGTCCTGCGCATGGCTCTCCTCCCATCACCAGCAGCTGTAGCCGCCG
The DNA here is from genome assembly GCF_018476525.1 of Acrocarpospora catenulata. Taxonomy (GTDB): domain Bacteria; phylum Actinomycetota; class Actinomycetes; order Streptosporangiales; family Streptosporangiaceae; genus Acrocarpospora; species Acrocarpospora catenulata. Next base: position 89,296 of record NZ_JAHCST010000005.1, on the reverse strand, counting down.
TCGACGACGAGCTCCACGCCCGTCACATATCTGCTGAGGTCGGAGGCGAGGAAGAGCAGCGGCCCGACCAGGTCGTCCGCCTCCGCCATCCGGCGCATCGGCACCCTGGCCCCGAACTTCTCGCGGAAGGCCGGGTCCTGGTCACCGAGCACGCCGCCCGGCGACAGCGTGTTCACCCGCACCCCCTCCGGGCCCCACAACGCGGCCAGGTAGCGGGTCAGCGAGGCCACCCCGGCCTTGGACATTCCGTACGCGGGGGGTTTGAGGAACGGCGGATCCAGCGGCAGATGCTCGTAGAGCCGGGGATCGGGGGCGAGCCCGCCGTAGAGGGAGCCGATGTTGATGATCGACCCCCGGCCGCGGCGGGCCATCTCCGACCCGAACACCTGGCAGACCCGGAGCGTGCCGTGCGCGTTGACCGCGAACACCCCGCCGGAGGCCTCGTCCGGGATGTCGGAGAACCGCCAGCTGCCGCCGAGCGCGGACGGCGGCTGGTCGATGCCCGCGTTGTTGACCAGCACCGACGGCGCGCCGAGCGCCGAAAGGCACTCGGCGAGCGCGGCGCGCAGCCGCCCGGGCTCGGTGATGTCGGCGGGGATGAGCACGAACTCGTCCTCGCGGCCGTCGAGCACTTCCTTCAGCTGCGGGCTCGGCCCGTCCCTGACGTCCAGCCCGGCGACGCGGGCGCCGGCGTCGAGCAACGCCTTCACCCAGACCGCCCCCAGGCGTCCCAGCACGCCCGTGACGACCGCCACGTTTCCGGACAGGTCAATCACTAGATCAGCACCCCCAGCGTGATGTCCGCGTCGGGTTCGAGATCCTGGGCGAGGCAGCGGCCCAGCACGAGCGTCATCTGGTCGGGGCTCAGCCCGTCGCCGGGCGACCTGATCGCGATGTCCTCCCCGGTGAGCCGGTGCCCGGCCCGCAGCGGCCGCCCGGCGACCAGCTTCTTGCCCATCTTGCGCAGCGCGAGGCGCTCCTGCGGCAGCAGCCGCTTGACCGGGTCGCCGAGCGCCTCGCGGTTGCGGCGCAGCCCCTCCACCAGCGCGGCCAGGTCCTGCGGCTCCAGCGAGAAGTGGTGGTCGCTGCCCGGGCGGGTGCGGTCCAGGGTGAGGTGCTTCTCGATCACACGGGCGCCGAGCGCGAACGCGGTCCAGCTCAGCTCGGGGCCCAGGTCGTGCCCGGAGAACCCGATCACCGTGGTCGGGAACTCCGCGCGGTAGGTGGTGATCACGGAGAGGTTGAGCTCGGCCGGGGTGGCCGGGTAGACCGCGGTGCACTGGAGCAGCGCCAGCTCGGGGTTGATGGGCAGGATCGCGTCGCAGGCCCGCCGCACCGCGTCCATGTCGGCGGCGCCGGTGCTGACGATGAGCGGTTTGCCCACCTTGGCGGCGTAGGTCAGCAGGGGGATGTTGGTCAGGTCGGCGGAGGCCATCTTGATCGCCGGGAGGTCCAGCTCGGCGAGGAAGTCGACGCTGCCGAAGTCGAAGGCGGTCGAGATGAAGTCGATGCCCAGCTCGGCGGCGAGCACGGCCAGCTCCCGGTACTCGCGCCGGCCGAACTCCAGGGCCTCGCGGTGCAGGCCGTAGGTGGCGCCGTAGCTGTTGCGGCCGGTGTACGGCTCGTCGTACATGCGGCGGGTGAAGAGCCGCTTGTTGTCGCGCTTCTGCAGCTTGGCGGCGCTGGCACCACTGGCCGCGGCGCGGCGCAGCAGTTCCTCGGCCTTGGCCAGGTCGCCCTCGTGATTGTGGCCGATCTCGGCTATCACGTAGGCGTCGGAGTCATCGGATATGGCGCGGCCGTTGATGTTGAGCTCTCTCACCGGTCGAATCCCTTTCATGACCAGATATGGAGGGGACCCCGCGTCGTGATTCCGATGAAGAACGACAGGGTCACCCTCCGTCCACTGCCTGCGTTCGGACGGACGAGGTGATAGTTGCGGGGATCGAACAGGACGCCGTCGCCGAGTTCGGCTCTGACCTCGGCCACCGGCTGGTCCTCGGCGAGGGCCGAGTCGTAGCCGTAGCCGTCCCGGTGGCCCTCGTCGGAGGGCCGCCAGCGGCGGCGGAAGACGACGGACTCGCCGCCGCCCTCCGGCATCGACAGGAAGCAGTTGAAGGCGAGCTGGCAGACGGGGATCTCGTCCAGCAGCCCGGGGAACTCGCGGACGACCTCGTCGAAGTGCATCCGAGCGCCCTGGTTGATCTCGCGGATCATGCCGGCGAACATGGGCCGTCCGCCGGACGTGGCCCGCCGGACGTCGTCGTGCCAGCCCTCGCGGAGCCGGTCGGCGGCCAGGTCCAGCGGGTCCTCGCCGTGCAGCAGCGTGGCCCTGGCCTTGGCGGAGCGGTCGCCGTAGTCCCAGTACTCGGCGGTGAGGCCGTTGTTGCCGTAGTAGTCGTACGCCGCCGGGCCCAGCTTGGCCACCCGGGGCTGCACGAACCGCTCGTCGTAGCTGCCCATCTCGCAGCCTTCGAGCGCGCGCATGACCTCCTGGCACTGGTGCCGCGTGAAGAAGTCGCGAACCCGGACCGCGGCCACGACACCGGCGGACAGTCGGAGGATGTGCTGCGGTTCGAGGCGGTCGGTGACCTCTGTGCCGAACAGCACGAGATTGTCTGATAACGCGGTTGTCACTGCTCTCCCCTTTGCTCCCATTCGCTGATCAGCGCCGCGAGGCGGTCGAGTCCGGCGTCGATCTGATCCGGTGTGAGCAGGCTGCAGGCCAGGCGGATCTGCCGGTGGCCGCCCTGCCCGCCGTAGAAGTGGTGCATCGGGGTCCAGATGACCCCGTGCTCCCGTGCCGAGTGCGCGAGCACCTCGTCGTCGGCGGTGAACGGCACGCTCAGCACGGCGAAGAAGCCGCCGCCCGGCCGGTTCCAGGTCACCCGCGAGGGCGGCGGGAAGCGGCGGGCCAGGCCGTCCAGGAGCAGGCGCAGGTTGCGTCCGTACAGCTCGGTCTCGGCGCGGTTGGCCGCGCGCAGGTCGAAGTCGTTCTCCAGCAGCTTGCCGGCGATGACCGCCTGCGCGACGGGCGGCGTGTTGACGCTGATCATGCTCTTGACCTTGGCCAGCTCGTCGGCGAGGGTGCCGCCGCCGCGCACCGGCTGCCCGGCGGCCACGAAGCCGACCCGGGCGCCCGGCATCGCGGTCTTGGAGTACGACCCGAGGTAGACCACCACGCCGTGGCGATCCAGCGACCTCAGGGTCGGCATCCGCGGCCCGAACAGCCCGTACGGATTGTCCTCAAGCAGCAGCACGTCCTGCTCGGCGGCCAGGTCGAGCAGCGCCAGCCGGGTCTCCAGGTCGAGGCTGAGCCCGGTCGGGTTGGCGAAGTCGGGCACCAGGTAGCAGGCCCGGGGGCGCAACCCGTCCCGCCGGCATTTGTCGATCTTGGCGGCGAAGTCGTCCAGGTCGATGCCGGTCCGGCCGCTCTCGACCGGAACGACGGGCAGGTCGGTCAGCCGGGCCGCGCCGGTGACGCCCACGTACATCGGGGTGGTGGCCAGCAGCACGTCCCGCTCGTCCGCGCGCAGCGTGCGCATCAGCAGGAAGAGCGCCTCCTGGCAGCCGACGGTGACCACGATCGACTCGGGGTCGGCCGTGATGCCCTCGTCCGCCGCCAGGTTCCTGGCGATGAGGTCCTGGATGACGCCCTTGGTCCTGCCGTACTGGAAGAGCCGATCGCGGGCGACCCGCGGGCCGATGTGGTCGACGTAGACGCGCAGGTAGCGGTGCACGTCCTCGACGGAGAAGAACCCGGCGTACGGCCGGCCGGGGGCGAACGAGATCGCCCCGGGGTAGCGGTCGGCCACCTCGTTGAGCAGGTTCATCGAGGTCAGCGCGGGATCGGAGAGCGACGGGTGGAGTTCGCTCAGGTCTAGCATGGGAACACCTCCGCCGTGAGCCGGCCCGCGGCGGCGAGGTCGGGGCACCCGGCGAGGGCCAGCGCGTTCTCCAGCTCGGTGCGCAGCAGCGCCAGCACCGCGGCGGCGCCGTCCCTGCCGCCCGCGGCGAGCCCCCAGAGCGCGGGCCTGCCGAGCAGCACGCCGGACGCGCCGAGGGCGAGCGCCTTCAGCACGTCGCCGCCGTCCCGTACGCCGCCGTCGAGCAGCAGCTGGCAGCGGTCGCCGACGGCCTCCCGCACGGCGGCGAGCGCGGTCAGGCTGGCCACCGCGCCGTCCAGTTGCCTGCCACCGTGGTTGGAGACGACCAGGCCGTCCACGCCGAGGTCGGCCGCCCGGCGCGCGTCGCGCGGGTCGAGCACGCCCTTCAGCACCAGCCGGGCCGACGTCCGCGCACGCAGCCACTCCACGGCCGACCAGTCGAGCGACGGGTCGATGGTGACCGCCGCGTGCTCGGCCAGCGGGGAGCGCCCGGTCCGCCGGGTGCGCGCCGCGTCGTCGGGCGCCCTGAGGTTGGCCGGGCGGACCTCGGCCGGGAGCGTGAATCCGCTGCGCACGTCACGCAGCCGCCGCCCCATGGCCGGGACGTCCACGGTCAGCATCAGCACGCCGCAGCCGGCCGCGTCGGCCCGGGCGACCAGTTCGGCGGTCACGCCCCGGTCGCGCAGCCAGTAGAGCTGGAACCAGGTGTCCGCGCCGGTCGCGGCGATCTCCTCGATCGGCACGCCGGACAGGGTCGCCGCGGTGAACGGCACGCCGGCGTCCCTGGCCGCCGCCGCGAGCGCGGGTTCGCCGCCGGGGTGGATCGCCCCCTGGAAGGCCATCGGCGCGATCGCCACCGGCATGCTCGCCGGGGTGCCGAACAGGACCGTGGCCAGGTCGGGGTGGGAGACGTCGCGCAGCACCCGCGGCACCACCGCGCAGCGGTCGAACGCGCCGACGTTGGCGCGCAGGGTGCGCTCGCCGCCGCTCCCGCCGGCCACGAAGTCGAACGCGTCGGCGGGCAGCGCGGCCATCGCCGCGCGCTCCGCCTCCAGCATCGACGCCCAGGAGATGGCCGCGGAGGTCATCAGGCGTCCCTGGTGGCGCGCTCGACGGCCTCGTAGAGCTTGCGGATGTTGTTGCTGCCGAACGTGGTGGCGCCCTGCCGTTCGATCAGCTCCATGAACAGGGTGCCGCGCGGGTGCTCGGAGCGGGTGAAGATCTGGAAGAGCTGGCCGTCGTGGTCCTGGTCGGCCAGGATGCCGCGGCTGCGCAGCGCCGACACCGGATGCGCCGGGTGGTCGAGACGGCCGGCCAGCTCCTGGTAGTAGGGGCCGGGCGTGCTCAGGAAACGCACGCCGCGCTCGCCCAGCTCGTCCACCGCGCGCAGGATGTCGGGCACGCTGAAGGCCAGGTGCTGCACGCCGGAGCCGCCGTGGTTCTTGAGGAAGTCGTCGATCTGGCCGGGCTGGGCGCCGGGCAGGGGCTGCAGCAGGGTGATGGTGACCTCGCCGGAGCGGCTCTGCACCACTTTGGACTGCATGGCCTGCGCGCCGACGTGGATGTTCTCCTCGAAGATCTGCTGCCAGCCGAACGCGCGCTCGTAGTGGGCGACGGTGTCGGCCAGGGTGCCGGACTCCAGGCAGACGGCCACGTGGTCGATGTCGGTCAGGCCGGGCGGGGCGGGTTCGTCAGAGTCGGCCGGGCCGGCCGGGCCGGCCGGGCCGTCGACGAAGACGTGGGCGACGTCGCCGAAGCCGGCGATCCCCTCGCGCAGCCGCTCGGCGCCGGCGGCCAGGGCGTCGGCCGTGGCCGCCGCCGCGTCCGGCACCCGCAGGGCGATGGTGGCCACGCCGTCCCCGTGCTGCAGGACGTACGCGCTGGCGGGGTGGTCGTCGGCGGTTCCCTGGGTGACCACGAGGGTGATGTGGCCCCGGCGCAGCACGACCGACTCGTGATCCGCCGCGTGCCGCCGTCCGGCGACGTGGAAGCCGTACCGCTGGACGAATTCGCCGGACCGGGCGGCCGCGTCGCCCACGTACAGCTCGACGTGGTCGATCGCGGCATGCGATCCAGCCGTTCGGTGCGTCATGAGTACCCCCACGGAAATGGACCGGATTAATTCGCTCAGCAGCCTACGAAGGCATTTTTCAAAGGGTCAACGAAATGGCGGGGAATAGGAGCTCGGCGTTTTCCGAGGGGTGCCGATAAATGGTTCAGGGGTCGCTGAATAAGGGTCGAGATTAAGGGTTGTCCGTTCTTCGCACGGCCGCTGACGATGATCTCGTCCACTCGCTTCACCGACCTATGGAGAGATCCATGAGCAACCCGTTCGAGGACGACGCGGCGGTGTACCGGGTTCTTGTGAACGCGGAGGGCCAGCACTCGTTGTGGCCGGAGTTCGCCGATGTGCCGGCCGGGTGGCAGGTCGTGCTGACGGCCGGGAGCCGCCGCGAGTGCCTGGACTACGTGGCCGAGCACTGGACCGACATGCGCCCCGCGAGCCTGGTGGCGGCGCTGCGTACCGGCCGGTCGTAGCCATGTGGTACACGATCCCCGACCTGGTCAGGCGGTGGGCCGCCGAGACCCCGGCCGCGCCGGCGCTGATCGCCGGCGGCCACGTGCGCACGTACGCGGAGCTGGCGGCGCGGGTCGACCGGACGGCGCGCGCCCTGGCGGCGCGGGGCGTCGGCACCGACGAGGTGGTGGCGCTGGCCCTGCCGCGCTCGGCTGACCTGGTGGTCGCCATGCTGGCCGCCATGCGGGCCGGCGGCGCCTTCATGCCGGTCGACCCGCGCCTGCCGGCCGAACGGATCGCGTTCATGTGCGCCGACACGCGGCCCCGCTGCCTGCTGACCACGGCGGAGCTCGCGCCCGGCCTGCCCGAGACCCCCGGCGTCGAGCACATCCTCGTCGGCGAGGTCGTCGACGACTTCGGCACCGACCTGGTCGAGGACCTGGCCGGAGACGCCGGCTCACCGGGCGGGTTGCTGCCGTCCCAGCTGGCGTACGTGATCTACACCTCGGGTTCGACCGGACGGCCGAAGGGCGTCGCGGTGACGCACGCGGGGATCGCGGAGTTCACCGAGGACCTGCTGAGCAGCGCCGGGGTCGAGCCCGGCGGAGTGGTCGCGCTCATGGCGTCGCCGAGCTTCGACGCCTCGATCATCGAGCTCCTGCTGGCGCTGGGCTCGGGCGCCGCCCTCGCGATCGCGCCGCCGGAGCTCGTGGGCGGCGCCGAGCTGAGCGGCTTCTTCGCCGAGCACGGCGTGAACTACTCGATCGTCCCGCCGTCGGTGCTGGCCACCGCACCCTCGCCCGGACCGTCCGAGTTGCCGGAGTTGCGTGGCCTGCTGGTCGGCGGTGAGGCCTGCCCGCCCGCCCTGGTGCGCGCCTGGGCCCCGGGCCGCCGCATGGTCAACGCCTACGGCCCGACCGAGGCGACCATGGCCGTGACGATCAGCCGCCCGCTGGTGGCCGGTCACGACGCGCCGCCGATCGGCCTGCCCGTCGGCGCCACCCGGCTGTACGTGCTGGACGGCCGGCTGAACCCGGCCGAGGAGGGCGAGCTGTACGCCGGCGGCGACGCGCTCGCCCGCGGCTACGTGCGCCGCCCCGGCCTGACCGCCGAGCGGTTCGTGGCCGACCCGTTCGCCGCCGACGGCAGCCGCATGTACCGGACCGGCGACCTGGTCCGCAGGCTCCCCGACGGGCAGCTGGCCTACCTGGGGCGGGCGGACGACCAGGTCAAGGTCCGCGGCCTGCGGATCGAACTCGGCGAGATCGAGGCCACGCTCGGCGCGCACCCCGCCGTCGAGCAGGCGCGGGTCGTGGTCCACGAGGACCGGCACGGCGAGCGCCGCCTGGCCGCGTACGTGGTGCCGGCCGAGGACGCCGCGTCCCACCAGGAGGGCGCCGGGCAGCACGTCGACGAATGGCGGCAGATCTACGACGAGGTGTACACCGAGATCGACCACCGCGGGTTCGGCTCGGACTTCTCCGGCTGGAACAGCAGCTACACCGGCGACGCCATCCCCGAGGAGCAGATGGCCCGCTGGCGGCAGGCGATCGTGGACCGCGTGCTGGCGTTCGGGCCACAGCGCGTGCTGGAGGTCGGCGTCGGGTCCGGCCTGATCCTGTCGGAGATCGCGCCGTTCGCCGAGGAGTACTGGGGGACCGACTACTCGGCGCCCGCGATCGAGGGCCTGCGCGCCTGGCTGCCGTCCGTGCCGGAGCTGGCCGCGAAGGTCAGGCTCGCCGCCCAGGCGGCCGACGTGCTCGACGGACTGCCCGCCGGTCACTTCGACACCGTGATCATCAACTCGGTCATCCAGTACTTCCCCGACGAGGACTACCTGCGCCGGGTGCTGAACCAGCTGCTCGGCCTGATCCGGCCGGGCGGCCGGATCTTCGTGGGCGATGTGCGCAACCTCCGTCTCGTCCGGGCGATGTGGACCGCGATCCGGCTCGGGCAGGCCGGCGACGGCGAGGACGCCGTGACTCTGCGGCGCGAGGTCGAGCAAGCCGTCGCGCTGGAGAAGGAACTGCTCGTCGACCCCGACTTCTTCGCCACGCTGGACGCCGCGGCCGTGGACGTGCGGATCAAGCGCGGGGCCGATCACAACGAACTGACCCGCCACCGCTACGACGTCGTCCTCCACAAGGGCCCGGTCAGGGCGCGCCGGCTGGCCACGCTGCCCGCGGTGTCATGGGACGAGGCGGTCGAGAGCCACGATCTTTTCGCGGGCGCTCCGGGCGGGTTCCGGCTGACGGGGGTGCCGAACGGCCGGGTGGCCGGAGAGGTCGCGGCGGCGCGGGCGGTCCAGGAGGGGCTGCTCCCGCCGGTGGCGGCGATCAGGGCCGCGGAGACCTCGGGGCCCGATCCCGAGCGGTGGCCGGAACTGGCCGCCCGGTACGGCTACCAGGCCGCGATCACCTGGTCGCCGCACGACGAGGAGCGCCTCGACGTCGTCTTCACCAGGGCCGCCGACGCGGCCGTGGACGGGACCTATCTGGCGACGTCCGTCGCGGGGCCGTTCACCAACGATCCCATCGCGACGCGGCGGCGCGGTCTCCTGGTCGCCGAACTGCGGACGGCGCTGGGCGCGCGGCTTCCCGCTTACATGGTCCCGGCGGCGTTCACGTTCCTGGACCGGCTGCCGCTGAACACGAGCGGCAAACTGGACCGCCGGGCGCTGCCCGAGCCGGACTTCGGCGGCGAGATCTCCGGCCGCGGGCCGCGCACCCCGCTGGAGCGCACGCTCTGCGAGATGGTCACCGACCTGCTGGGGCACTCCCGGGTCGGCATCGACGACAGCTTCTTCGACCTGGGCGGGCACTCGCTGCTGGCCACCCGCCTGATCAACCGGATCCGCGCGGTGCTCGGCCGCGACCTGGCCGTCGCCACGCTCTTCGCCTCGCCCACGGTGGCCGGGCTGGCGCAGGTCCTCGCCGGTTCCGGCGAGGCGGGCCCGGCCCTGAGCGTGCGCGAACGCCCCGAGTCCCTGCCGTTGTCGTACGCGCAGCGCCGCGTGTGGCTGCTGACCCGGCTCGATCCGCTCGGCTGGACCTACAACCTGCCGCTGGTGTTGCGGTTGTCGGCCGCGCCCGACGTGGCCGCCCTCACCGCCGCCTTCGCCGACCTCGTGGCACGACACGAAAGCCTCCGCACGATCTTCCCCGAAACCGACGGCGAACCACGCCAGCAAATCCTCGACCACGCCGACGTCCTCACCATCGCCACCCACGGCGACCCCGCCCAAGCCGCACGCCACACCTTCGACCTCACCACCGACACCCCCCTGCGCGCCTGGCTCTTCCCCGACCACACCCTCCTGATCGTCCTGCACCACATCGCCGGCGACGGCTGGTCCATGGCACCCCTCGCCCGCGACCTCGCCACCGCCTACGCCGCCCGCCTCACCGGACACGCACCCGACTGGCAACCCCTCCCCGTCCAGTACGCCGACTACGCGCTCTGGCAGCGCGAGCTCGACAGCACGGGCGACGTGGCCTTCTGGCGGGACACTCTGGCCGGTATCCCCGATGAGCTCGCGTTGCCGTACGACCGGCCGCGGCCGACCTCCTCCAGCTACCAGGGCGAGCTGCTTCCCTTCGCCATCCCGGCGGCCGTGCACGAGGCGCTGCTCGGGCTGGCCCGCGAGAGCGGCGCGACGTTGTTCATGGCCGTGCACGCGGCCGTGGCGGCCCTGTTCACCCGGCTCGGCGCGGGGACCGACATCCCCCTCGGTTCGGTCGTGGCGGGACGTAACGACGAAGCCCTCACCGACCTGGTCGGGTTCTTCGTCAACACCCTGGTCCTGCGCGCCGACACCTCCGGCGACCCGACCTTCCGCCAGCTCCTCACCCGGGTACGCGAAACCGACCTCACCGCGTTCGCCCACCAGGACCTCCCCTTCGACCGTCTCGTCGAAGCCCTCAACCCGGCGCGCTCCCTCAGCCGGCACCCCCTCTTCCAGACCATGCTGGTGCTCCAGAACAACGAGACGATCGGGTTCGACCTGGCGGGCCTGTCCGTGGACACCCGCTCCGCCACCTCCTCGGCGGCCCAGTTCGACCTGTTCTTCAACCTCACCGACCAGCCGTCCGGCGGCATCACCGGTGAGCTGATCTACCGCACCGAGCTGTTCGAGCGGGCCACGGCAGAGAGCCTGGTCACCCGGCTGACGCTGATCCTCCAAGCGGCGGCCGAGAACCCCGACACCCCGCTCAGCCGCCTGCCCGTCCTCACCGGCGACGAACGGCGGACGATCCTCGGCGCCTGGAACGAGACCGGGCGCGACATCGCCTACCCCACCTTGGTCAGGCTCTTCGACCAGCAGCTCGTCCGCACGCCGGACGCGCCGGCCGTCACGGACGGCGCGACCGAGCTGAGCTACCGCGACCTCGACCGGCGCGCCAACCTGGTCGCGCACGAACTGGCCGCGCTCGGCGCCGGCCCCGACACGCCGGTCGCGGTGCTGCTCGACCGGTCGGCCGAGCTGGTCGTGACCGTGCTCGGCGTGCTGAAGGCGGGCGCCTGCTACGTGCCGCTGCCCGTCGACGCGCCGCCCGAGCGGCTGCGCCTGATGATCGAGCAGGCGGGCGCGGACATCCTGGTCACCGACCGGCCCGGCGTGGGCGGCACCCGGCACGTGCTGCCCTGCCCGGCCGGACGCCGGGACAACGCCCCGCTGGTGGATCCGCGGCCCGACCACCTGGCGTACGTGATGTTCACCTCCGGCTCCACCGGGGTGCCCAAGGGCGTCGCGCTGACCCACCGCAACGCGGCCGGTTTCGTCTCCGACGAGGTGTGGACGGCTCCGCAGACCGTGCTCATGCACTCGCCGACCGGCTTCGACGCGTCCGTGCACGAGCTCTGGGTCCCGCTGCTGCGCGGCGGCCGCATCGTGATCGCCCCGCCCGGCGCGCTGACCCGGATCGACCCGGCGCTCGGCGTCACCCGGCTCTGGCTGACCTCCGGCCTGTTCTCGGCGCTCGCCGAGGAGCCGGCCAACTTCGACGGTGTGCGGGAGGTCCTCACCGGCGGCGACGTGGTGTCCGCCGCGGCCGTCCGCCGCGTGCTCGACGGCCGGCCCTGGCTCACCATCCGCGCGTTGTACGGCCCGACCGAGACCACCACCTGCTCCACCCGGCACCCGCTGACGGACGCGGCCACCGTCCCGGCGTCCGTCCCGCTGGGCGGCCCGATGGACAACACCCGCCTCTACGTGCTCGACGAGTGGCTGCGCCCGGTGCCGCCCGGCGTGCCGGGCGAGCTCTACATCGGCGGGAACGGCCTGGCCCGCGGCTACCTCGGCCAGCCCGCGCTCACCGCGGAACGCTTCGTCGCCGACCCGTACGGCCCGCCAGGCGCCCGCCTCTACCGCACCGGCGACCTCACCCGGCGACGGCCCGACGGCACGCTGGAGTTCATCGGCCGCACCGACGCCCAGGTGAAGGTACGCGGCTACCGCGTCGAACCGGGCGAGATCGAGTCGGCGCTGACCGCGCACCCGGCCGTCGCCGACGCACACGTGGCGGTCCGGGACGAGCGCCTGATCGGCTACCTGGTCGGCGCGACCGACCGGGACGTGCCCGCGGTGGCCGCGCTGGCCGCCCGCACGCTGCCCGACTACATGCTCCCGGCGGCGTACGTGGCGCTGGACCGGCTGCCGCTCACCCCGAACGGCAAGCTCGACCGGGACGCGCTCCCGACCCCCGCGGTGCGGACGGGCGCGGACACGGCGCGCACCCCGCACGAGGAGATCGTCGCCAACCTCTTCGCCGACCTGCTCGGGCTGCCCGCGGTCGGCGCGCACGACGACTTCTTCGCCCTCGGCGGGCACTCGCTGCTCGCCACCCGCCTGGTCAACCGGATCAGGGCGGCGCTCGGCCGCGACCTCGGCGTCGCGGCGGTCTTCGAGTCGCCCTCCCCCGCCGGTCTGGCCGAAGCCCTGGCCCGGGCGACGGCCGACGCCGCGCCCCCGCTGGTCGCCCGCCCGCGCCCGGACGACCTGCCGCTCTCCTCCGCCCAGCAGCGGTTGTGGTTCCTCAGCCGGTTGAACGGCCTGGGCTGGCCGCTGGTGTTGCGGCTGCGCGGCCCCCTGGACACCGCCGCGCTGACCGGCGCCCTGACCGACGTGGTGAACCGGCACGAGAGCCTGCGCACCGTCTTCCCCGAGATCGGGGGCGAGCCACGGCAGCGCATCCTGCCGGGCGTCACCGCCGGGGACTTCCTCACCGTCGCCGACGTCGAGCCGGACGCGCTGGACGAGCAGGTCGCCGCGGCGGCCGGGCACCAGTTCGACCTGACCGCCGACACCCCGCTCAAGGCCTGGCTGCTGCGCCAGGCCCCGGACGAGCACGTGCTCGTGCTGGTGCTCCACCACATCGCCGGTGACGGCTGGTCCATGGGCCCGCTCGCCCGCGACCTGAGCTCCGCGTACGCCGCGAGGGCGGCGGAACGCGCGCCGGACTGGCCGCCGCTGCCGGTGCAGTACGCCGACTACGCGCTCTGGCAGCACGACCTCGACACCAGCGACCACCTGGCCTTCTGGCGGGACCGGCTCAGCGAGCTCCCCGAGGAGCTGGCGCTGCCGTACGACCGGCCACGGCCGAGCGTGTCGGACCACCGCGGCGACCTGGTGTCGTTCCAGGTGCCCGGCGAGCTGCACAACCGGCTGGCGGGCCTGGCCAGGGAGAGCGGCGCCACCCTGTTCATGGTCATGCACGCGGCGGTGGCCGCGCTCTACACCCGGCTGGGCGCGGGCACCGACATCCCCCTCGGCCTGGCCGTCGCGGGCCGCGGCGACGAGGCCCTGGACGACCTGGTCGGCTTCTTCGTCAACTCGCTGGTGCTGCGCGCCGACACCTCAGGCGACCCGAGCTTCCGCGAACTGCTGGCCCGGGTCCGCGAGGCCGACCTCGGCGCGTACGCCCACCAGGATCTGCCGTTCGACCGGCTGGTCGAGGCGCTCAACCCGGCCCGCTCGCTGGCCCGGCATCCGCTGTTCCAGACCATGCTGGTGCTCCAGAACAACGTGCGCGCCGAGTTCGCGCTCGACGGCGTGACCGCCGAGGTGGACGCGGGCGCGGGCGGCGGGGACGCGATCCGGGTCGGTCCTGTCGACTTCGACCTGTCCATCAGCATGGTCGAGAACCACGGCGAGGACCGCACGCCGGAGGGCATCACCGCCGACCTCCGGTTCCGGACCGAGCTGTTCGACCGGGCGACCGTGGAAAGCATGGCCGACCGGCTGCTGCGGCTGCTCGACGCCGTGGCCGCCGAACCGGACCTGCCCATCGGCCGGGTCGAGATCCTCACCCCGTCCGAGCGTGACTGCCTGACGCGCGGCTGGAACGACACCGCGCGCGTGACGCCGGTCGGCTCGCTGCCCGAGCTGTTCGCGGCGCAGGCGCGGCGGACGCCCGACGCGGTCGCCGTGCACGACGACGACGTGCTGCTGACCTACGCCGAGCTGGACCGGCGCGCCAACGCGCTGGCCTGCCGCCTGGCCGGCGAGGGGGTCGGCAGAGACGAGCCGGTCGCGATTCTGCAGCGACGGTCGGCGGAGTACGTGGTGAGCGTGCTCGGCGTGCTCAAGGCAGGCGGCGTCTACCTGCCGCTGCCGCACAACGCGCCGCCCGGCCGCCGCGAGTTCATGATCCGGCAGACCGGGGCGCGCATCCTGATCACCGACGGCCCCGACACGTCCGGACTGACCGTGCTCCGGCCCGACCGTGCTTCCCGTGACCTGCCGCCGGACATCGGAATCCACCCCGACCAGGGGGCGTACATCATGTACACCTCCGGCTCGACCGGCGCGCCGAAGGGCATCCTCGTCACCCAGCGCAACGTCGTGGACTTCGCGCTGGACAGCCGGTGGCGGGCCGAGCCGCCGGACCGCGCGCTGATGCACTCGGCGCTGGCGTTCGACGCGTCCACGTTCGACATCTGGACGCCGTTGCTGTCCGGCGGGCGGATCGTGGTGGCGCCGGCCGGGGACCTGGACACCGAGGTCCTGGCCAGGACCATCCGGTCGGGCGGGGTCACCTCGGCGGTGTTCACCGCGGCCCTGTTCCACCTGATGGTCGAGGACGCGCCGGACGCGCTGGCGGGGCTGCGCCTGGTCTGGGCGGCCGGTGACGTCGTGTCGGTGGAGTCGGTGGCCCGGCTGCTGCGCCGCGGCTCCGGCACCCAGGTGGCCACCGCCTGGGGCACCACCGAGACCACGGTCATCTCGTCCTGGCATCCGGTGAGCGAGGCCGACGGGCGCACCATGCCGATCGGCACGCCGATGGACAACACCCGTCTGTACGTCCTGGACCGCTGGCTGCGGATCGTGCCGCCCGGCGTGACCGGCGAACTGTACGTCGGCGGCTCCGGCCTGGCCCGCGGCTACGTCGCCCAGCCGGGCCTGACCGCCGAGCGCTTCGTCGCCGACCCGTACGGCCCGCCGGGCGAACGCCTCTACCGAACCGGCGACCTGGCCCGCCGGCTGCCGGACGGCGTGCTCGACTTCGTCGGACGCGCCGACGGCCAGGTCAAGATCCGCGGCTACCGGGTCGAGCCCGGCGAGATCGAGACCGTGCTCACCCGCCACCCGGACGTGGCCCACGCCGCCGTGGTCCCCCGCGAGGACCGGCCCGGCGACCGCCGCCTGGTCGCCTACCTGGTACCCGCCGACGGCACGGCCGACGTGCCCGCGGTACGGGCGCACGCCGCGCTCAGCCTGCCCGACTACATGGTCCCGGCCGCCTTCGTGACCCTGGACCGGCTGCCGCTCACCGCGAACGGCAAGGTCGACCGCCGGGCGCTGCCCGCGCCACAGACCCAGATCGGGACCACCGCGCCGCGCACGCCGCAGGAAGAGGCCCTGTGCCGGCTGTTCGCGGACGTGCTCTCCCTGCCGCAGGTCGGCCCGGACGACAACTTCTTCGACCTGGGCGGGCACTCGCTGCTGGCCACCCGCCTGGTCAACCGCGTCCGCGCGGCGCTCGACGTCGACCTCACGGTGGTCGCCCTGTTCGAGGCGCCGACCGCGGCCTCGCTCGCCGCCCGTCTGACCGCGCCACCCGACAGCGCGCCGGCCCGGCCGAAGCTGCGGCCCCGCGCGCTCGCCGCCAGGGAGGGCCGATGACCACCACCCCGACGATTCCGCTGTCCTACGCCCAGCAGCGGCTGTGGTTCCTCAGCCGGCTCGACCCGGCGGGCGCGGGCTTCAACCTGCCGCTGGTGTTGCGGTTGTCGGCCGCGCCGGACCTGGCCGCCCTCACCGCCGCCTTCGCCGACCTCGTGGCACGACACGAAAGCCTCCGCACGATCTTCCCCGAAACCGACGGCGAACCACGCCAGCAAATCCTCGACCACGCCGACGTCCTCACCATCGCCCCCCACGGCGACCCCGCCCAAGCCGCACGCCACACCTTCGACCTCACCACCGACACCCCCCTGCGCGCCTGGCTCTTCCCCGACCACACCCTCCTGATCGTCCTGCACCACATCGCCGGCGACGGCTGGTCCATGGCACCCCTCGCCCGCGACCTCGCCACCGCCTACGCCGCCCGCCTCACCGGACACGCACCCAACTGGCAACCCCTCCCCGTCCAGTACGCCGACTACTCGCTCTGGCAGCGGGAGGTGCTCGGCGACGAATCCGACCCGGGCAGTGAGATGTCCCGTCAGCTCGGCCACTGGCGGGAGCACCTCCGCGACCTGCCGGAGCAGCTGGCCCTGCCGTACGACCGGGCGCGGCCGGCAGTGTCGTCGCACGCGGGCGCGAGCGTGCCGATCCTGCTGGGCCGCCAGACGCGGGAGCGGCTGTCGCGGGTCGCGCGTGGTGAGGGCGCGACGTTGTTCATGGCGCTGCACGCGGCCGTGGCCGCCCTGTTCACCCGGCTCGGTGCCGGAACCGACATCCCCCTCGGTTCCGTCGTGGCAGGACGTAACGACGAAGCCCTCACCGACCTGGTCGGATTCTTCGTCAACACCCTCGTCCTGCGCGCCGACACCTCCGGCGACCCGACCTTCCGCCAGCTCCTCACCCGCGTACGCGAAACCGACCTCACCGCCTACGCCCACCAGGACCTCCCCTTCGACCGCCTCGTCGAAGCCCTCAACCCCGCCCGATCCCTCAGCCGCCACCCCCTCTTCCAGACCATGCTCGTGCTCCAGAACAACGAGACGGCCGGCTTCGAGCTGGGCGACCTCGCGGCCGAGGTGAGCGAGGTCGAGGCGGCGACCGCCCAGTTCGACCTGTCGTTCAATTTCACGACGGAGCTCGCGGGCGAGCTGGTCTACCGCACCGAGCTGTTCGAGCGGGCCACGGCGGAAAGCCTGGTCACCCGCCTCACGCTGATCCTCGAAGCGGCGGCAGACAACCCCGACACCCCGCTCAGCCGCCTGCCCGTCCTCACCGCCGACGAGCACCACACGATCCTGAAGACCTGGAACGACACGGCGTATCCGCTGCCGAACGCCACCCTGGCCGAGCTGTTCGCCGCCCAGGCGGCCCGCACGCCCGACGCGATCGCGGTCGCCGCCCCGCAGACCGACCCGCGGACCGAGCTGACCTACGCCGAGCTCGACCGGCGCGCCAACACGCTGGCGCACCAGTTGGCCCGGCTCGGCGCGGGCCCCGACGTGCCGGTCGCCGTCGAGCTGGAGCGCGGCCCCGATCTGCTGGTCGCGTTCCTCGGAGTGCTCAAGGCCGGTGCCTGCTACCTGCCGCTGGCGCCGGACGCGCCGCCCGAGCGCCGCGCCGAGATGCTGGCCCGCAGCGGAGCCGTGACCGTGGTGGACGCCGTCCCCGCGACCGGCACACCCGAGCCGCCCGCGGTGAAGGGCCTGCCGGGCGACCTCGCCTACGTCATGTACACCTCGGGGTCGACCGGCGTCCCCAAGGGCGTGGCGGTCACCAACCAGGGCGTGGCCGCGTTCGCGCTCGACCGGGGCTGGCGCGCGGCCGAGCCCGTGCGGTTCCTGTTCCACGCGCCGCACGCCTTCGACGCCTCGACGCTGGAGATCTGGGTGCCGCTGCTGACGGGCGGAACGGTCGTGGTCGCGCCGCCCGGCGAGGTGGACCTGACCGCGCTCGACCGGCTGCTGCCGCGCGACGCCAGGGCCCGGGTGCACGCGACCGCCGGGCTGTTCCAGGTGGTCGCCGAGGAGAGCCCGGCCGCCTTCGCGGGCGTCGGCGAGGTGCTGACCGGCGGCGACGTGGTGCCGGCCGCGGCCGTTCGGCGGGTGCTCGCGCACTCCCCCGGGCTGACCGTGCGCGCCCTCTACGGCCCGACCGAGACCACCATGTGCGCCACCCGGCACACGATGACCGGGAACGTCCCCGATCGGGTGCCGATCGGGCGGCCGATGGACAACACCCGCGGCTACGTGCTCGACCGCGCCCTGCGGCCGGTCCCGCCCGGCGTCGAGGGCGAGCTCTACCTCGCCGGGCCCGGACTGGCCCGCGGCTACCTGGGCCAGCCCGCCCTCACCGCCGACCGCTTCGTCGCCGACCCGTACGGGCCGCCAGGCGAGCGCATGTACCGCACCGGCGACCTGGCCCGCTGGCTGCCGGACGGCGTGCTGGACTTCGCCGGACGGGTCGACAGCCAGGTCAAGATCCGCGGCTACCGGGTCGAGCCCGCCGAGGTCGAGGCCGTGCTCACCCGCCACCCGGACATCAGCCACGCCACCGTCCTGCCGGTCGAGGGCCGCCTGGTGGCGTACGTGCTCCCGGCCGGGGCCGACCTGGACGCGCTGCGCGAGCACGCCGCCCGGCACCTGCCCGAGTACATGATCCCGGGCGCGTTCACGGCGCTCGACGAACTGCCGATCACCCCCAACGGCAAGCTCGACCGTGCCGCCCTCCCCGCCCCGGCCGCGCCGGAACGTGACGACACCGCCCCGCGCACCCCGCGCGAGGACGTCCTGGCCGGGCTGTTCGCCGGGCTGCTCGGCCTGCCGTCGGTCGGGATCCACGACGACTTCTTCGCCCTCGGCGGGCACTCGCTGCTCGCCACCCGCCTGGTCAACCGGATCAGGAGCGCGCTCGGCCAGGAGGTCGGCGTGGCCGCCGTGTTCGACGCGCCCACCGTCGCCGGCCTGGCCCGGACGCTGGAGCGGGCCGACACCGGCCGGCCCCTGGTCGCAGGACCGCGCCCCGAGCTGCTGCCGCCCTCCTACGCCCAGCAGCGGTTGTGGTTCCTCAGCCGCCTGGACGCCCTGGGCTGGACCTACAACCTGCCGCTGATCCTGCGCCTGGACGGCCCGCTCCAGTGGCGCGCGCTCTCCGCCGCCCTCACCGACGTCGTGGCCCGGCACGAGAGCCTGCGCACGGTCTTCCCCGAGCACGACGGGCAGCCGTACCAGAAGATCCTGCCGGTCGAGGAGGTCGCGGGCAGGCTGCTCACCCGGGTGGTGATCGCGAAGAGCAAGCTGGAGACGGCGGTCGCGGAGGCCGCGCGGCACGTGTTCGACCTGACCACCGAGGTCCCGCTCAAGGCGTGGCTGCTGCGCGCCGGACGGGACCGGCACGTGCTGGTCCTGCTCACCCACCACATCGCCTCCGACGGCTGGTCGATGGCCCCGCTCGCCCGCGACCTGGCCACCGCGTACGCCGCCCGTCTGGCCGGACGCGCGCCCGGCTGGGAACCGCTTCCCGTGCAGTACGCCGACTACGCGCTCTGGCAGCGCGAGCGCGGCCTCGGCGAGCAGGACGCCTTCTGGCGCGAGTACCTGGCGGGGCTGCCGGACGAGCTGGCCCTGCCGTACGACCACGCCCGGCCGAGCGTCTCCGACCAGCGCGGCGGCCTGGTCCCCGTCGCGATCCCCGCGGACCTGCACGG
This sequence comes from Acrocarpospora catenulata, assembly GCF_018476525.1. Classification (GTDB taxonomy): domain Bacteria; phylum Actinomycetota; class Actinomycetes; order Streptosporangiales; family Streptosporangiaceae; genus Acrocarpospora; species Acrocarpospora catenulata. The sequence continues at coordinate 70,061 of NZ_JAHCST010000005.1, read as the reverse complement.
TCGCCTGCTCGACCTGGCCAGGGCCGGCGGCGCGACGTTGTTCATGGTGCTCCAGGCGGCGGTCGCGGCGCTGTTCACCCGGCTGGGCGCGGGCACCGACATCCCGCTGGGCTCCGGCTCGGCGGGCCGCACCCACGACGCGCTGGACGACCTGGTCGGCTTCTTCGTCAACACGCTCGTGCTGCGCGCCGACACCTCCGGCGACCCGAGCTTCCGCGAACTGCTGGCGCGGGTCCGCGAGGCCGACCTCGGCGCGTACGCCCACCAGGACATGCCCTTCGACCGGCTGGTCGAGGTGGTCAACCCGCCGCGTTCGCTCAGCCGCCACCCGCTCTTCCAGACCAGCGTGATGCTGCACAAGAACCAGACGCCCGACTTCGACCTGCCGGGCCTGCGCGTCCAGGTGGCGCGGACCTCGTCGGTGGCCGGGCAGTTCGACCTGTCGTTCAACCTCACCGACCACGAGCTCACCGACCACGAGCTCACCGACCACGAGGAGGGCGGCATCACCGGTGAGCTGGTCTACCGCACCGAGCTTTTCGACCACGCGACGGCGGAAAGCCTGGTCACCCGCCTGACGCTGATCCTCGAAGCCGCCGCGGCCGACCCCGGCACGCCGCTCAGCCGGCTGCCGATCCTCACCGCCGCCGAGCGGGACACGCTGCTGGGCGGGTGGAACGACACCGACCAGGACGTGCCGGACGCGACACTCGCCGAACTCTTCGCCGCCCAGGCCGCCCGCACCCCCGACGCCGTGGCGGTCGCCGACGGCGAGACCCGGCTGACCTACGCCCAGCTCGACCGCCGGGCCAACACACTCGCGCACGACCTGGCCGGGCGCGGCGCGGGACCGGACACCCCGGTCGCGATCATCATGGAGCGTGGTCCCGGCCTGCTGGTGGCGATCCTCGGCGTGCTCAAGGCGGGCGCCTGCTACCTGCCGCTCATGCCCAGCCTCCCGGCCGACCGCCGCGACCACATCCTGACCGCGAGCGGCGCCGGGATCGTGCTCACCGCCGCGCCCGACGCGGAGACCGCCGGGCCACCCCAGGTCGCGACGCATCCCGACACGCTCGCGTACGTCATGTTCACCTCCGGCTCCACCGGCGCGCCCAAGGGCGTGGCCGTGAGCAACCGGGGCGTCGTGGTGATGAGCCTGGACCTCGGCTGGACCGAGGGCGCGCTGGAGCGGGTGCTGATGCACGCACCGCACTCCTTCGACGCCTCCACGTTCGAGATCTGGCCGGCGTTGTTGTCCGGCGGCACGGTCGTGCTCGCCCCGCCCGGCGACCTGGACGTGGCCGAGGTGAGCCGGGTCATCGCGACGAACCAGGTGACGTGCGCGCTGTTCACGCCCGCGCTGTTCAACCTGATGGCCGACGAGGCGCTGGACGCGCTGGGCCTGCTGCGGCAGGTGTGGACCGGCGGCGACCTGGTGTCCACCACGTCGGTGCAGCGGGTGATCGACGCCTGCCCCGGCACGGTGGTCACCGCGGGCTACGGCCCGACCGAGACCACGGTCATCGTCACCTCCCACCCGATGCCCGCCGAGCACCGCGTCGGCCGCCGCGTGCCGATCGGCCGCCCGCTCGGCAACACCCGGCTGTACGTGCTCGACCGCCACCTGCGCCTGGTGCCGCCCGGCGTGCCCGGCGAGGTGTACGTCGGCGGGCCCCGGGTCACCCGCGGCTACGTGGGCCAGCCCGGCCTGACCGCGGAGCGTTTCACCGCCGACCCGTACGGGACGCCCGGCGGCCGCATCTACCGCACCGGGGACATCGCCCGCTGGCTGCCCGACGGCACGCTGGAGTTCGTCACGCGGGCCGACGCCCAGGTCAAGATCCGCGGCTACCGGGTGGAGCCCGGCGAGATCGAGGCCGTGCTGACCCGGCACCCGGACGTCGCGCACGCCTCCGTCGTGGCCCGCGAGGACCGACCGGGCGACCGCCGCCTGGTCGCCTACGTCGTCCCCGCCGACGTCGACCTCTTTAACGTCGACCTCTCGAACGTCGATCTCGCCGACGTCCGCGAGCACGCCGCCGCGCTGCTGCCCGACTACATGGTCCCGGCCGCGTTCGTGCCGCTGGACCAGCTGCCGCTGACCCCCAACGGCAAGGTGGACCGCCGGGCGCTGCCCGCGCCGCAGGACACCGGGCCCGCAGGCGACCTGCCGCGCACCCCCGGCGAGGAGCTCCTGGCCGGTCTGTTCGCCGAGGTCCTGGCCCTGCCATCGGTCGGCGTGCACGATGACTTCTTCGCCCTCGGCGGGCACTCGCTGCTGGCCACCCGCCTGGTCACCCGGATCAGGGCCACCCTCGGCCACGACCTCGGCGTCGCCGCCCTGTTCGAAACGCCCACCGTGGCCGGGCTCGCCGCCGAACTGGGCTCGGGCTCCTCCCCGCGCGACGCGCTGCGCACGATGCTGCCGCTGCGCCGCGGCTCCGGCCGCGCCGCCCTGTTCTGCGTGCACCCGGGGGGCGGCATGAGCTGGTGCTACTCCGGCCTGCTCCGCCACCTCGACCCGGCCATCCCCGTGTACGGCCTGCAGTCCCGCACCCTGCACGAGCCCGGCCCGCTGCCCGCCTCGGTGCACGAGGTCGCGGCCGACTACCTGGAGCAGATCCGCAAGGTGCAGCCGCGCGGGCCGTACTTCCTGCTCGGCTGGTCCTTCGGCGGGGTCGTCGCCCACACGATCGCGGCCCGGTTGCGGGCCGAAGGTGACGAGGTGGGCCTGCTGGCCCTGCTCGACGGCTACCCGGCCGCCGGGGCGGACGACGACTACCTGCTCGACGAGCGGGAGATCATGGCGCTCGCCTTCGACGGGCTGGACGTGCTGGCGGACGTGGACGGCGACGTCTCGCCGGAGCGGGTGCTGGCCATCCTGCGGGAGAAGGGCAGCGCCTTCGGCAGCCTCGACGCCGACGTGGTGGCCGCGCTGCTGCGGGTGACCGTCAACAACGGCCGCCTGCTCCGCGAGTACACCCCGCCCGTCTTCCGCGGCGACGCGCTGCTCTTCCAGGCCGGGCGCGAGGGCGGCCTGGCAGAGCGCGTGGCGCTGTGGCGGCCGCACATCACGGGCCGGGTCGAGACGCGGGTGCTGGACTGCGGGCACTCGCATATGACCTCGCCCCCGTCCCTGTCCGCCGTCGGGTCGGTCGTCGGCCCGATCCTGGCCGCTGTCAACAAGCCGAAGGAGAGCAGGTCATGGTTGAAGTGATGGTCCTGCGGGTGTTCACCGACGTCGCCGGCGCGTACGGCAACCATCTGGGCCTGGTGCTCGACGGCGGTCAGGTGGCCGAGGCCGACCGGACCACGCTCGCGGCCAAGCTGGGCTTCAGCGCCACGGTCTACGTCGACGACCTCGCGACCGGCGAGCTGCGGATCCACACGCCCGGCGGCGAACTGCCCTTCGCCGGTCACCCGGTCGTCGGCACCGCCTGGGCGATCGCCAGGGAGACCGGCGCGCTGCCGGCCACCGTGCTGCCCCCGGCCGGTCCCGTGCCGGTCCGGCAGCAGGACGGCAGCATCTGGATCACCGCCTCGCTGGCCGGGACCCCGCCGTGGTGGCACGAGCGCCTGGCCACCGCCGCCCAGGTCGGCGACCTGGCAGGCCCGCTGGACCCCGGCCAGGACATGACCCAGCTCTGGGCCTGGGAGGACGAGACCACGGGACACGTCCGGGCCAGGGTCTTCGCCGGGCGGCTCGGCATCACCGAGGACGAGGCCTGCGGGTCGGCCTCCATGCGCCTGTCCGCCGCCCTCGGCCGGCCCCTCACCGTGCGGCACGGCGCCGGCTCGGTGATCCACGTACGGCCGGGCGTCCGTCCCGGCACCGCCGACGTCGGCGGACGGGTCGTCCGCGACGAAGTCCGTCACCTGTAGCGCCTCACCCCACCGCCAGACACACAGCAAGAGGAGTCGTCCGATGCGCATCCCCCACGTCCTCGACGTGACCCTCAGAGACGGGGGTTACGTGAACCGGCACGCCTGGTCGCTGTCCGACGCGATCCGGGTGGTGCGCGCCGTCGCCGACGGCGGCGTCCTCAGCGTCGAAGTCGGTTACTTCCGCCCGGAACGGCACGACGTGGACGGCGGGACCGTGCCCGCCGCGTCCTGCCCGCCGTACTACCTGGAGAAGCTGCGGGCCACCGCGGCCGACACGACCACGCTGGTGGTGATGGTCCGCGAGCCGGTCCCGGCGGCGCACTACCGCGAGCTGGCCGACCTGGGTGTGGGCATGGTCCGGCTGCCGACCCGGCCCACCGCGTTCGACCAGGCCGAGCGCGAGATCGCCGCCATCCACGACGCGGGCATGCGGGCCGCGCTCAACCTGATCCGGGTGAGCGAGCTCGATCCCGCCGCCATCGCCTCCGCCGCCGCCGTGGCGGAGCGGGCCGCCGCCGACGTGTTCTACCTGGCCGACTCCAACGGCAGCCTCTTCCCCGAGGACGTCCCCGAGCTCGTCGAGGTGGCCAGGCAGGCCACCTCGGTGCCGCTCGGCTTCCACGCGCACGACGGCCTCAGCCTCGCCTTCGGCAACTCGCTCGCCGCGCTGGCCGCCGGCTGCGAGTACGTCGACGCCTCGCTCGGCGGCCTCGGCAAGGGCGGCGGCAACCTCTGCCTCGAACTGCTCGCCAGCTACCTGCGGGCCCGCGGCGAGGCCCCCTTCGACCTGACCCCACTCGCCCTGACCAGTGCCGACGTCATCTCCCCGCTCCGCGAGGGTGGCGCGATGGCCCGCTGCGAGTCGATCGTGTCCGGCCTGCTCAACCTCAACATCGACGAGATCGCCAACCTCCGCGCCAAGGGCGGGGTGCTCCCCCTGCTGAACTCCTAACAAAGGTGAATTCAATGACCGGCTTCGTGGCGGAACTGGACCAGCTCATCAGCGAGCGCCGCAAGATGACCAGCCCCCTCTACCAGACCATCCTCGCCGGCAAGGCCACCCAGCGGCTGTTGCAGACGTTCGTCGTGCAGCGCTGGCCCATCAAGAACCTCTGGACCCGCAACATCCTCGGCATCGCGTCCCGGGTGGACGACTACCGGCTGCGTGCCCTGCTCGTGGAGAACATCTACGAGGAGGAGACCGGGTCCCTGTCCGGCTCCTCGCGGCACCTGGACACCTTCGCCGACTTCGGCAGCGCGGTCGGGGTGACCAGGGAGTACCTGGACGACCCGCGCCCCTGGGCGGAGACCTCGGCCGTGGTCGCGCACAACATCGACGCGTGCAACAACACCGACGTGCACTTCACCGCGGGCGTCGCCTCGGTGCTGCTGCTGATGGAGGGCCAGCCGCCCATCGTCACCGCCGACGGCGGGCGCAGCATGCTCTCGGTGATGCGTGACGACTACGGCCTGCCCCGCTTCGGCTACGAGTTCTTCGTGCACCACGCCTCCAGCGACGCCGGGTCCGACGCGGTCAGCGAGCTGGAGGACGAGCACGCGGCCGCCGCCCGCGAGCTGCTGGTGCGCTACTGCGACACCCCCGAGCTGCGGCAGCAGGCCCACGACTACCTGGTGCGGGCGCTGGAGCTGCGGCACCGTCACTTCGACGCCATCCTGCGCGAGGCCTACGACCCTTCCGAACCTGTCTTCCGTTACCCGAACGCGTGACGGCCGTGCAGCGAGATCACCGAAGCCAGGTCTTCCACGCCGGCGCGTGGTGCGACGCGGCGGACGCGACCGTGCCGGTGGGCGGCCTCGCCCTCCGGTACGGCGTGTCGGTCTTCGAGGGCGTACGGCTCTACCGCCGGGCCGACCGGTCGGGGGTGCGGCCGTTCCTGCTGGACGCGCACGTCCGCCGGCTCGGCTACTCGCTGGCGCTCAGCCGGATCCCCGACCCCGGCATCGACAAGATCCCGGAACTGGTCGACGACCTCGTGCTGCGCAACGGCATCGACGACGACGCGTACCTGCGGATCGCCGTCAACGCGGTCAACCCCGGCCTGATGGACGCCGAGGTCGAACCGGCGCTCACCATCTCGGCCACCCCGATGGGACGGAAACGCTGGCTGCGCGACGGCGCGTGGGAGGGCATGCGGTTGCAGGTCAGCCTCTGGCAGCGCGCCTGCGACCTGGCCTTCCCGTCGGCCGCCAAGGGCATCCCCAACTACGGCGGGCCGCGGCTGGCGCTGCTGGACGCCAAGGCCGCCGGTTTCGACGGCTGCGTGCTGACCAACGCGGCCGGGCGGCTGTGCGAGGCCCCGACGGCCGCCCTGTTCCTGGTGCGCGACGGCGAGTTGCTGACCCCGGCGCTCACCGAGGGCGTGCTGCCCAGCATCACCCGCCGCTGGGTGCTCGACCGCGCGAGTGCGCTCGGGCTGACGGCGCGCGAGACGGTGCTCGGCCGGATCGACGCCTACCAGGCGGACGAGGCGTTCCTGTGCGGCACCGGGCTGGAGTTCGCCCCGGTCCGGTCCTTCGACGGGCACGCCGTGCGCGCCTGGCCGGACTCCCCCGTCACCCGGGCGCTCGTCGGCCGCTACTTCGAGGAGGTCAGGTCGTGATCCGCTGGGACTCGGCCCTCGCGGCGGCGGCGACCCTGGTCGCCCGCGGCCCCGCCGTCCACCGGGCCATGGCCGAGGTGGTGCGGGAGGCTCCCGCGTACCAGAACAAGCGGTTCCCGCTCTCGCCGCTGCCGCTGACGGTCAGTGAGACGGCGGCGCTGGAGTTCTCCCGGGCGGCGGAGGACTATGTGCGGCTGCTCAACAAGATCGTGCGGCTGTACCAGACGGAGGAGCAGGTCCGGCGGTGGTACCGCCTGGATCCGGCGGCCGAGGCGCTGGTGCTGGCCGACCGGCGGCTGGCGGACCAGGTGCAGGTCTGCCGGCTCGACGGGTATCTGGAGCAGGGCACCGAGCGTCCGTACCTGCTGGAGAACAACGCCGACGCGCCCGCCGGGAGCCTGTTCACCGGGCGGATCAACCAGATCGTGGCGGAGGTGCTCGAGCGGCTCGGCGTGGACCTCGGCCCGGCTTCGCCGCTGACCTACACCTCCGAGCACGCGCTGCTCGACGTGCTCGGGTGGCCCGAGCACGTGGCGATCCTGCAACCGGCCGGGGCGGTGACCCGGGAGAGCAGCGAGATGGCCGCCGCCTTCACCGCCGCGGGCGTGGACGCCTACGTGGCCGACCCGCGCGACCTGCGGGTCACCCGCGGGCGGGTGCACTTCGGCGGGCGGCCCGCCGACGCCTGCTGGAACAAGCTCAACACCGCCCCCTGGCGGGCGCTGACCGCCGACGGCGGGTTCGTCGCGCGCTGGCTCGACGCCGTACAGACGGACTCGTTCACGCACGTCAACCCCTTCGGCGCGCGCTACGTCGCGGAGAGCAAACTGTCGCTGGCCCTGCCGCAGGAGCCGCGCTTCGCCGAACTCTTCTCCGACGAGGAGCGGGCGCTGGTGGCCCGGCTGCTGCCGTGGACGCGCCGCGTCGCCAAGGACGCGCCCGGGGTGGACGGCACCGCCCTGCTGTACGACGACCTGATCGAGCGCCCGCACCGCTACGTGCTCAAGGAGCCCTACGACATCCGCGGCGACGGCGTCACCATCGGCCGGGCCGTCTCCCGGACCGGCTGGGAGGACGCCATCATCGCCGGGCTGTCGGACGGCCACGTCGCCCAGGCCCACATCCCGCCCACGGCCTACCCGACGATCGGTCCTGACCACCCGTCGATCACGGCCATGCCGGTCACCTTCGACACCTACGTGATGCGCGGCCGGGTCCTCGGCTTCGGCTCGAAGGCCGGGCTGAACCCGCGGCTCAACGTGTTCCAGGGCGGCCAGAAGCTGGCCGTGCGCGTGATCGGGGACGTGTCGCCATGAGGCCGGACCGCGTCGTGCTGCGGATGGTGACCGCCAAGCTGAGCCGGCCCTTCGAGAACCGCTGGCAGTCGTTCGAGACGTGGACCAAGGTCCTCGTCCGGGCCGACGCGGACGGGCTCTCCGGCTACGGCGAGTGCACCGCGATGGAAACGCCGTACTACAACTACGAGACCATCGAGACCGCCTGGCACCTGCTGGCACGTTACCTGGCGCCGCTCGTGCTCGACGGGCGGGACATGAGCGTGGTCAGCGGGCACGAGGAGGCGAAGGGCGCGCTGGAGTGCGCGCTCTGGGACCTGCGGGCCCGCCTCGCCGGTCGTCCGCTCTGCGTAGAAATCGGCGGAGCCGTCCGCCCGGTCGAGGCCGCGGCCACGGTCGGCATCGAGCCCTCCCCGGAGGAACTCGTCGCCGCCGTCGGCGCGGCGCGCGACGCCGGGTACCACCGGGTCCGCGTGAAGATCCGCCCCGGGTGGGACCTGGTCCCGGTCCGGGCGGTCCGCGCGGCCTTCCCCGGCCTGCCGCTCATCGCCGACGCCAACGCCGCGTACGGCCCCGGCGACCTGGACCACCTCACCGGCCTGGACGGGCTGGGCCTGCTGGCGATCGAGCAGCCGTTCGGCGCCGGGATGATCGACGAGAGCGCCGCCCTGCGGCGCAGGCTGACCGACACCACCGTCTGCCTGGACGAATCGGTCAAGTCGGCGGCCGATGCGCGACGCGCGCTGCGCGCCGGGGCCTGCGGGATCGTCAACATCAAGATCGGCCGGGTGGGCGGGCTGGCCGAGGCCATCAGGATCCACGACCTCTGCCGCGACCACGGGGTGCCGACCTTCGTCGGCGCCAAGTACGAACTCGGCGTCGGCCGTTGGACCAACCTGGCCCTGGCCACGCTGCCGGGCATGACGCTCGCCGGCGACGTGGGGCCGAGCGCCCGCTACTACGTCGACGACGGCGCCTTCCCGACCGTGGAGTTCGCCGCTCCCGGCTGGGTCGAGCCGCTGGCCGCCCCCGGCATCGGGGCCGAGCCCACCGACGGGGTCGCCGTCACCCGCGAACTAGTCCTCACCAAGGAGTGATCATGTCCCCGTTGAGCAAGCACGGCACCGCGCCGATCAGCGACGCGCTGGACCAGCTCGGCGTGAACGGCGGTCTGCCCGGCCTGGCCCGCGTCTCCGGCCGCGGCGTGGTGAGCGGCCCCGCCTTCACGCTCCGCTTCGAGCAGGTCGAGCCGGGGCAGCCCGGCCCGGCCGCCGACTTCATCGACGACGTGCCCGCGGGGTCGGTCATCGTGATCGCCAACGAGGGCCGCACGCACTGCACGGTCTGGGGGGACATCCTGACCGGCGTCGCGCTGGCCAGGGGCATCGCCGGGACCGTGATCGACGGTTGCTGCCGGGACGTGGACGACACCCGCGAACTGGGCTACTCGGTCTGGAGCCTCGGCGGCTACATGAAGTCCGGCAAGAACCGGGTGCGCCTGGCGGAGGTGCAGGTGCCCGTGGTCGTCGGCGGCGTCCTGATCCGGCCCGGCGACGTGGTGTGCGGCGACGGCTCCGGTGTCGTGGTGGTGCCCGCCGAACTGGCCGCCGACGTGGCGGACCGGGTCGAGCGCATCGCCGCGATGGAGGCCCTGGTCCGCGCCGACCTCGACGAGGGAGTGCCGCTGGCCGAGGCGCGCCGCCGCCGCGGCTACAACGCCGCGGCCCTGCCCACCGCCGCCGACCGGCCGAGCCTGCGGGCCAGCTGATGAAGGCCCTCGTCGGCGGGCTGGTGCACGAGTCGAGCACCTTCGCCGCCCAGGTCACCGGCACGGTCGGCCTCGACGGTTTCGTGGTCGCCGACGGCTCCGCGCTGCTCGCCGCGTTCGAGGGCACCAACACCGTCCCCGGCGGATACCTGGCGGCCTGCGCCGAGCTCGGCGTCCCGGTCGTGCCTCTTCTTCACGCCCGCGCCGAGCCGGCCGGGCCGGTCTCCCCCGAGGCGTACGAGATCCTGGCCGGCCGCCTGCTCGACGCGGCCGAGCAGGCGGCCGCGGGCGATGAGCCGTACGCCGTCCTGCTGGACCTGCACGGGGCGGGGGTGATCGCCCCAGAGGAGTCGCTGGAACTGCGGCTGCTGCGCGAGCTGCGGGCGCGGCTCGGCGGCGTCAGGGTCGCGATCACCCTCGACCTGCACGGCAACCTGGTGGACGAGCTCGCCGACCTGGCCGATGTGATCGTCGGTTTTCACGAGTACCCGCACATCGACATGGCAGAACGGGCCAGGCGGGCGGCTTCCGCGCTGCTGGCGGGCCGGGCGCGGACGCGGATCACGCGGCTGCCGATGGTGCTGCCGCCGTCGCCGACCGACGCCGGGCCCGCCGCCGAACTGCGGGACCTCGCCCGGGCCGCCGAGCGTGCGCCCGGCGTGCTGGCGTGCAGTGTCTTCCACGGCTTCCCGTACGCGGACACGCCGCAGGCGGGATCCTCCGTGGTGACCGTGGGAGCCAGCGCCGACGCCGTCAACGCACGGCTGGCGGCGTGGTTGTGGGACGAGCGCGAGCGCTTCCGTACCGAGCCGGTCACGCCGGAGGACGTGGTGGCGGCCGCCGTGAGCGGGCCGGGGCCGCTGGTCGTCGGCGACGCCTCCGACAACCCGGGCGGCGGCGGCTGCGGAGACGGCACCCACCTGCTGCGGGCCGTGCTGGACGCCGGGCTGCGGGCCTGTTTCGCGACCGTGCACGACCCGGCGGCCGTGCGGGCCGCCATCGCGGCCGGGGTCGGCGCGGAGCTCGACCTCGACCTCGGCGGGCGGCACGGCGTGTTCAGCGGCCCGCCGCTGCGGGTGCGCGCGACGGTTCGCGCGATCACCGACGGCCGGATCGTGCAGCGCAGCATGCGCGCCGGCCAGGAGGCCGACTTCGGGCCCAGCGTGCGCCTCACCGTGGGCCGCGCCGACGTGATCGTCTCCACCAACCGGCTCCAGGTGCTCGACCCGGAGATCCTGCTGCTGCACGGCGTGCGGGTGGCGGACCACGAGCTCGTGGCGGTCAAGTCGGCCCACCACTTCCGGTCCGGCTTCGCCGGGGTGGGCGCCCGCTTCGCGGTCGCCGACACCGCCGGTCTCACCAGCCGCCAGGTCGAGCGCATCCCCCACTCCGGGCCCAGCGCCCGCCTCTGGCCGATGAACCCCGCCGCCCTACCTGAAAGGAGCGCGTACGAGTGAACCCGATCCAGGCCATAGTCAGCCGCCGCAGCGTCGCCCGGCTGACCGCCCCCGCCCCCGCGGACCACGAGCTGATGTTGCTGGTGGAGAAGGCCGCGACCGCCCCCGACCACGGACTGCTGCGGCCGTGGCGGCTCATCGTGATCCGCGGCGAGGCGCGGCGCATCGTCGGCAGCGCGCTGGCCGCCGACACCGGAGACGACCGGGACGCCGGCAAGCCGCTGCGCGCCCCGCTGCTGGTGACCATCGTGTTCCAGCCGCAGGCCGGCCGGAAGGTCGCCGAGTGGGAGCAGCTGGCGGCCACCTCCGCGATGGTGCAGAACCTCAGCCTGCTGCTGCACATCCGCGGCTGGGGCTCCATCTGGCGTACCGGGCCGCATTTGGACAAGCCCGCCATCCGCGAGGCGCTCGGGCTGGCGGAGTCCGAGCGGCTGCTCGGGTGGCTCTACATCGGCACGCCCGAGCCCCACCAGCGGGTCGTGCGCCGCCCGAGCATGGACGTGCGAACCCGGGTGTCCTCGCTCGACGAGACGCTCGACCAGTCGCTCGACCAGTCAGGAGCCCGGTCGTGAGCGCCGAGAAGCGCCTGGCCGAGCTGGGCCTGACCCTGCCCGAGGTGCCGCGCCCGGCCGGCCTCTACCGGTCTGCCAAGCAGTCGGGCGACCTGGTGTTCGTGTCCGGGCACGTGCCCATGAACCTGGATCCTGGTATTCCGGTGATCGGCCATGTGGGCGGGGAGTTGACGCTGGAACAGGGCCAGGAGGCGGCCCGGCTGACCGCGCTGTGCATGCTGGCGAGCCTCCGCGCCGACCTCGGCGACCTGGACCGGATCAGGAGCGTGGTCAAGCTCTTCGGGATGGTCAAGTGCGCCCCCGGGTTCACCCGGACCCCTGATGTGATCAACGGCGCCTCTGCGCTGCTCGCCGAGGTGTTCGGTGACGAAGGCCGGCACGCGCGCTCCGCCATCGGGGTGGCGGAGCTCCCGTTCGGCATGGCCGTGGAAATCGAAATGATCGTCGAAGTGGAGCCGTCATGAGCACGCCGAACATCCGTGAGATCGCGGCCGACCTGGCCGCGGTCGCGGCGCTGATGGAGATCGCGGACAACCTGGGGATATTCCACCTGCTCACGCCGGGCGCGACGGTGTCGGCCGCCGAGCTGGCCGGGGCCGCGGAGCTGCCCGAGCACGGCGTCACCTCGTTCCTGGAGGCGCTGGTCGCGGCCGGGCTGCTGGAGTGGACGGAGTCGCCGCGCCGCTTCCGGGTGAGCGACGACTTCGCCGACCGCACCTACGAGGCGGGGTACCTGTCCTGGTCGCTGGGCGCGAACCGGCCCTTCATCGAGCACGCCGCCGAGTTCCTGCGCGACCCGGTCGGCGCGGCCGCGGCGCACCGCAGGAACGGCCGGCACGTGGCCGTCAGCTCGCGCTGGATCGGGGCGAAGGGCTTCTACCCGGCCGCGATCGACACCATCGTCGCGGTCGCGCCGCGCCGGATCGTCGACCTGGGCGCGGGCGCGGCGGGCCTGCTCATCGACCTGCTCGGCCGGTTGCCCGAGGCGACCGGTGTCGCCCTCGACCTCAGCGGCGACGCCTGCCGGGAGGCCGGACGGCGGGCCGCGGAGGCCGGGCTGGCGGAGCGGCTGGAGGTGGTGGAGCGCTCGGTGGAGTCGCTGGCCCAGGACCCGTCGCCGGTGCGGGGCGCCGACGTCATCCACGCCGGTTTCGTGTTCCACGACGTGATCCAGGACGCCGACGTGTTCGACCTGGTGCTCAAGAACTGCCACGAGGCGATGCGGCCCGGCGGGATCATGGCGATCACCGACGCCGTGCCGTACGCGCCGGACGAGCGGGAGCGGCGGTTCAGCGCGCTCTTCACCTACCTGCACGCCAGCAGCATGGGCGTGCGGCTGCCCAGTGAGGAGGAGTGGCTGGACCGGTTCACGGCCGCCGGGTTCGCCCAGGCCGAGTGCCGCGCCCACCGGTTCCCGACCGGCCGCCTGTTCGTCGCCACGAAATCATGAAGCGCGCGGTCTTCCCGGCGCTCCAGCAGCCCGACTGGCCGGACCGCGACGCGCTCGCCGCGGCCGTCGCCGACCTCGCCGACCTGCCGCCGCTGGTGCCGGCCAAGGAGTGCGACCAGCTGAAGGCGCGGCTCGCCGCGGTGGCCAGGGGCGAGGCGTTCCTGCTCCAGGGCGGCCACTGCGCCGAGACCTTCGCCGACGTCACGGCGGAGGGCGTGCACGCCACGCTGCGCACGCTGCTGCAGATGGCCGTCGTGCTCGTCCACGCCACCGGCCTGCCGGTGGTCAAGGTCGGCCGCCTGGCCGGCCAGTACGGCAAGCCGCGCTCCCTGCCCACCGAGACCAGGAACGGGCTGACGCTGCCGGCCTACCGCGGCGACGCGGTCAACGGGCTGGCGTTCACCGCCGAGGCCCGGGAGCCGGACCCGGCCCGGCTGCTGCGCGCCTACCACGCCGCCGCGACCACGCTGAACCTGGTCCGCGCCTTCACGGCGGCCGGTCACGCCGAGGTGCCCGCGTGCGGCGTCTCGACCGCCGCGTCCAGGGCGGCGGAGTTCTACACCAGCCACGAGGCCCTGCTCCTGGACTACGAGAGCGCCCTCACCCGCAAGGACTCCCGGACCGGGGAGCACTACGGGCTGTCCGGCCACATGTTGTGGATCGGCGAGCGCACCCGGCGGCTGGACGGCGCGCACCTCGAGTTCGCCGCCGGGATCGGCAATCCGATCGGGGTGAAACTCGGCCCGAGCGTCGACTGCGACGAGGCGCTGACCCTGATCGACCGGCTCGACCCGGACCGCGAGCCCGGGCGGCTCACCTTCGTCATCCGGATGGGGGCGGACCGGGTCCGCGACCGGCTCCCCGCCCTCGTCGAGAAGGTCACCGCCTCGGGCGCGCGGGTCGTGTGGGTCTGCGACCCCATGCACGGCAACACCTACCAGGCGGCGTCCGGGCACAAGACCCGCGACTTCGACACCGTGCTGGACGAGGTGCGCGGCTTCTTCGAGGTCCACCACGCCCTCGGCACCCATCCGGGCGGCGTCCACCTGGAGCTCACCGGCGGCCACGTCACCGAGTGCGTCGGCGCCGGCGTACGGGCCGAGGATCTGGGCCGGCGGTACGAGACTGCCTGTGATCCCCGGCTCAACCACACCCAGTCGCTGGAACTGGCGTTCCGGGTGGCCGGGATGGTGCGGCACCGGGATCAGGTGTTCCGCGGCGACCACATCATCAGCAGGAACTCGATCGGGATGCCCTCGGTGCCCTCCGGGTCGTTGAACTCCTGAACCAGCTCGTCCAGGCGCGCGCGGAACTCCACCGCCCGCGCCGGGGGCAGCACGTTGTCGAGCGCGATCACCAGCGGCGCGGGCGTCTCGTCCGCGCCGTTGCCGTCTGTACCCTCCGATGTTCTCTCCTGGCCCAGCCGCCCCGCCATGACGTCGCGCAGCAGGCGGGCCCGGAAGTCGTCGAGCGTGGCCAGGATGGCGGCGGCCAGCTCGTTCTTGTTTCCCGGCTCCGACACCAGTTCGCGGCTGATGCGCAGGCTCAGCTGGGCCGCCTGGTACTGGTACTCGATGATGCCGGAGACCACGCGGGTGCTCGCGACCCTGATGAGATCCACCTTCTCCAGCACCTTGATGTGCCGGTAGAGCCGGGTGGGCGGCTGATCCAGCTCATGGGCGAGTTCCTTGACGCTGAGCGCGGCGCGGGGGTCGCGCATCAGGCAGCGCATGATCGCCAGGCGGAGCGGGTCTGACAGGGCTTTGAGCGTCTCGACGTCGTCGACGTGGCGGATAACGTCCATTTACCAAAAACCTCCTCATTCAGCATTGCGTCAACCATACTCCACAGGGTTACCATTCACGTATGAGTGAACATGTCATAGAGAGTGAACGGATGACCGCCACACCAGGCGTCGCCATGATCGGCTCCATGAGCGACGAGCCTGAGACGCCTTCCCCCGCGCCCGCTGCCACGCATTCGGCCGCGCCCTCCGCCGCGCCCTCCGCCGCGCTCTCGGCCGCAGCCGGGCCCGAGGTCGGACCCGCCGGTGAAACCGAGGCTGTTCCCGTCCCGCTGCGGCGCAACTGGCGGTTCCAGGCGCTCTGGGCCGGGGGGTCTGCCGCCAACGTGGGCGTCGAGGCGGCCGAGGTCGCCTACCCCCTGCTGATCCTCGCGCTGACCGGTTCGCCGGCCCTGGCCGGCCTCTTCGGCTTCATCCAGGTCGGCACCGTGATCCTCGCCGGGTTACCCGCGGGCGTGCTCGTCGACCGCTGGGACCGCCGCCGCGTGCTGCTGGCCGCCGAGATCACCCGTGTGGTCTCCATCGGCTCGATCGCCGCCGCCCTGTACCTGTCCGCGGTCACCGTGCCGCACCTGATCGCCGTCGCGGTCGTGCTCGGCGCCGCCACCGCGTTCGGCGCGCCGGCCCGCATGTTGCTGGTCCGCGCCGTCGTGCCGAACACCCAGCTCACCAGCGCGCTCAGCCAGGAAGAGGCGCGGGGCGCCGCCGCCGCGCTGGCCGGCCCGCCGATCGGGGGCGCCCTGTTCGCGCTCTCCCGGGCCTACCCGTTCGTCACCGCCGCGATCGGCTTCCTGGTCTCCCTGATCACGGTCGCCGTCGCCGCCCCCTCGAACAAGCCGGCCGCCGAGGGTGACCGCGCCGGGGTCTGGTCGGAGGCCCCCAGCGTCTTCGACGGCGTACGCTACCTGCTCGGGCACCGGACGATCCGGGCCGCGCTCGCGATGATCAGCGTTTTCTACTTCAGCGTCACGGCGGCGATCCTCGTGGTCGTGGTCGCGCTCCAGCTGGAGGGCGCCTCCGCCGGGACGATCGGGCTCGCGCTCAGCGGCACGGCGCTCGGCATGCTCGCCGGGTCGGTCCTGGTCCCGCGCCTGCACCGCAAGCTCACCCCCGGCCGGTTCCTGATCGCCTCCTCCACCGTGATGACGGTCGCGGTCGCGCTGCTGGCCCTGCCGTACGGGCCGGTCTGGGTGTGTTTCCTGCTCTTCGTGGCGGCGCTGCCGCTGCCCGCGCTCCGGGTGCTCGTCGACCTGCTGATCTTCCGTCAGACCCCGGACGAGCGGCGCGGCCGGGCCATCGCCGCCACCATGACGATCGTCGGCGTCGGCGCCCCGCTGGGCTCCCTGGCCGGCGGCCTCGCGCTGCAGTTCACCACGGTCGCCGTGACCGTGCTCGGGTTGGCGGCGCTGCAGGCGCTGCTCACCATCGGCGGCCTGTTCGACCGCCATCTGCGTGCCGCCCGCTGGCCGGCCGAGTGAGAAGGGGACGACCATGCTGACCAAGCCGATTTTCATCGTGGGCCACCCGAGGTCCGGCACCAGCCTCGTCCGCAGCCTGCTGGAGCGCAGCGACCAGATCTGGACCATCGGCCGCGAGGGCAAGCCCATCTGGGAGCGCCACCTGCACCCCAGCACCCGTGACTGGCACTCCAACGAACTGACCGCCGCCGACGCCACCCCCGAACTGGCCGCCACCCTGCGGGACGAACTGCTGGCCGCCTGCCGCCGCCCCGGCGTCGAGTGGGCCATGGCCGACAAACTCGACTTCCTGCACTTCATGAGCGCCCAGGGCATCCGGCCCTACTACTACGACGTGCCGTTCGCCGTCCTGAAGGAGCACTTCCCCGAGGTGCCGCCGGAAGGCCCGCCGACCGCCCCCAACGGCGACGAACTCGACGAGATCACCCCGTTCTGCTTCCCGCCCCGCGGCCCCCGCCCGACCGCGGACCAGCTGGCCGACGGCATCCGCCTGGTGGAGAAGAGCATCCAGTCCTGCTTCCGCGTGCCGTTCCTGCGCGAGGTCTTCCCCGACGCCAAGTACGTCTTCGTGGTCCGCGACCCCCGGTCGAGCATCGGCTCCCTGATGGACGCCTGGCTCAACCCCCGCATGTTCTTCTCCTACCGCATGCCGGTCCCGCTCCGCATCGAGGGCTACTCCGACGTCTTCCCCTGGGGCAAGGAATGGTGGAACCTCAGCCTGCCCCCCGGCTGGGAGGACTGGATCGGCCTACGCCTCGAAGAGGTCTGCGCCCTGAGCTGGCTCACCCACAACCAAGCCGTCCTCCAGGCCGCCGAAACCCTCGCCGACGACGCCATCCTCGTCCGCTACGAGGACGTCAAAGCCGACCCCGCCACCACCTTCGCCCACATCGCCGAAACCGTCGACCTCCCCTTCGCCGACGCCTGGCACTCCACCGAACTCCCCATCGTCATGACCCAAACCCGCCCCGACCCCAACAAGTGGTGCCGCCACGAGCCCAAAATCACCTCCGTCCTCCCCCTGATCACCGACCTGTCCACCCGCCTCGGCTACTGACCCGCCCGGCGGGTCGATCGGCGAAAGAAGCGAGCCCGCGGGGTCAGGCCGAGCGGCGGAGGGCGCGGTGGGATTCGGCGAAGGCGTGTTCGGCGGGGATGCCTGAGGGGAGGGTGGCCAGGTGGGTGGACCAGCGGGCGCGGTCGCGTTGCCAGCGGGTCAGGTAGGCCGTGCACAGGTCGGGGGTGATGTGGCGGAGCTGGGTGAGGGCGGCGTACAGGGAGCGGGCCATCGGGAGGCGGCGGGCGTCGGTGCGGCGGGCGACTCGGTGGAGGACGTCCAGGATGAACTCGTGGCGGGCCCGGATGAAGTCGTGCCAGAAGGCGCGGTCGGCGTCCTGGATGGTGGCGCCCTGGTCGATCAGGCAGAACAGGCCTTCGGCGAGCACGTCGCCGAACTCCTCGCCGGCGGCGCGCTGCGGCGAGGAGTAGGGGTCGAACTCCTGCTGGATCGCGATTCCGGTCACCGACAGCGGGCGCAGCGTACGCTCGCCGAGCAGGAAGAACCAGTCCTCGTTGTAGACGGCCGGGAAGAACCCGTCGGTGCGGTCGGCGGCGACGGCCAGGGCGCCCGCGCCCACGAAGGAGTCCTGGGCGCCGCCGTTGTCGCGGTGCGCGTGGCACACGACGGAGTTGTCGTGGAATCCCTCGATCCGCAGGGCGACGCCGTCGTGGTCGTCGAGGAGTCCCGCCGCCCGGCGCAGGTCCTCGGGGTCGGGCACCTCGATGTCGTCGTCGAGGAAGACCACCCGTCGCCAGTCGGCGGCGCGCGCCAGCATGAGGCCGAGGTTGCGTTTGGCGCCGAGGTCGCCGGAGTGGGCCAGCCGGGTTCCGGCGAGCAGTTCGGCGGTCTCGGCCACGGGCAGCGGCAGGACCGGCGGCAGGTCGAGGGCGACGAAATCGACGTCCAGGTCGGTCAGGGCGCGCGCGACGCGGGTGGCGTTCACCTGGGGGCCGCTGCACAGCGCGATCAGCGGGCAGCGCAGATGCCAGGCCAGTTTCGCGGCCCTGGCGATGTAGTCGACCGGCCGGACCGTGGGCACGATGATCGCGTCAACGTCGCGCGGGATCGTCGCGCTGGGCTCCTGAAGGAGTTTCCGATGGGTTCCACCATGACGCGGCCGTGCAACCGCCCTCATCCGGGCCTCCGACTCGTGGGGAGCCTGATTCAGCAGCGTACCCCACTCGCCCCGACTCGGACGGATGAGCCGAAATGGGCTTGATTAGGATCAGGCATTTATCACGATTTCGGACTTCCGTGCCGTCATCTTCATAAACGGTATCGGATGTCTCGATAGGTGATTCCTTCCATTTTTGGAAGCCGTGGCGGGTGTAAAGGGCCATCGCGGCGTGATTGTCCATGCCGACACCCAGCACGACATGATCGTGGCCGCGGCCGATGAGTTCTTGTTCCGCCCGATGCACGAGCGCGGTTCCGAAACCGCGCCTGCGGTGGGCGGGGTGCAACTCCAGGTGGGTGAGGAGCGGGACGCCGGGCAGTTCCTTCCGCAGTTCCTCCTCTTCGGCTTCGGCGAGCCAGACGTAGATGTGACCGATGGCAGTCAGGCCTTGCCAGGCGACCAGCAGGAATCCATGGCCTTCGCGTTGCCGCGTGAGCGCGTGAGCGAAATAGTGCGGCTGCCCGAGCGCCTTCACCAGCGCGGGCAGGTCCTCGTCCGCAGCCCGCTTGATCTTTACGCTGTCGGTCTCCCCCGGGCCGCGAATCTCCGAAACGAACTCTTTTGACGAATCACCCGAACCCGCCCAGCGAGCCTCCTGGCCGGGCCTTCGGGGGCTGACCGGGACCTGGTCGCGCGGGCGAGGCGGAGTGAGCGGTTCGACCTTCCGGGCCAGGACCGCGTCGAGATGGTCGCGCCACAGGTCCCGGTCTTCGGCCCAGGCGTCCAGATAGGCCGTGCACAGATCCGCGTCCACCCGCGACAGCTGCGCACGGGCGGCCTCCAGCGACGACTTCGCCCTCGGCGCGGCCTCCCACGTGGCGCGGCCGAGCCGGGCAAGCACGTCGTCGATGAAGCGTTTCCGCAAGTCCAGGTAGGCCCGCCAGAAACGGGTGCCGGCGCCTTTGACCGTGCGCTCCTCGTCGAGCAACCAGTAGAGACCCTCGCCGAGGACCTCCCCGAACTCCTCGGTCATCGCCCGCACCGGCGAACGATACGGGTCGTACTCGTGCTGGGCCGCCCGCCCGGTCACCGGCAGTTCGGGCAGTTCGCCGTCGCGGAGCAGGAAAAGCCAGTCCTCGTTGTACACCGAAGGGAAGAAAGGGGTGTTCTCCGACACACGCACCGCGAGCGCACCCGCGCCGACGAAACGATCCTGCTCCCCCTCGGTCATCAGGGAGGCATGGCAGACGACCGAATGGTCGGGGAAACCGCCCACGTCCAGCGCGACCCGCTCGAAACGGTCGAGCAGCCCGGTGGCGCGGCGCAGATCGTCCGGGTCGGCCACCTCGATGTCGTCGTCGAGGAAGACGACGTTCCGCCATTCCTCGCGCAGGGCCAGCGCGAGGCCGAGGTTGCGTTTGGCGGCGGTGTCGGCGCGACGGTCCAGGACGTCGTCGCGGAGCAGGCGCGAGGTCGCGAAGGCGTGGCCGTATCCGGCGGGCAGATCGAAGGCCCGCAGACGCACGCCGTCCTCCCGCAGGTCCTTCCGCAGCCGTTCCGCGGAGGTCCAGTCGCCGCTGCACAGGGCGACCAGGCGGCAGTCGAGTTCGCGGGCCAGCCCGGCGGCGGCCCGCAGATAGGCGGCCGGCCGGACCGTCGGCACGATGATCGCGTCCACCTGCCCGGACGGTGGTGCGCCGGGGAGTTCGAGGAGCAGCTTCCGATGCGAGCCGTGGTGTTTCATTGCGGCCACTTGTGCAGGACGGTGCCGGGAACCGTCAGGTCGGGCGTGACCACGGCCGCGTTCTCGACGGCGACCCGGATGATCAGGCTGAACTGCTGCTGCTCCCCGAAATGTTCGTGAACCCATTCGCCGTTGCGGTCCCGGAACCGCTCGTCGGTGAGCATGCGCACCGCGCCGTACACGCCACGCGCGAACATGCCGTTGCACAACGTGATGGTCCGCTTGCGGTTGTACGGATTCGGCCCTCGATAAAAATGCGCCACATCCTCGACGAGCCGCTGATCGACCACCACGGGATGATGCCGCTCCCCGTTCACATCGAAGTACGGCCCGTTCTCGCCACCCCAGTCGTTCACCTGCCGGACCGGCAGATCCTCCAGCCGCCCCAGGGCATTGCGCATCTCGACGTTCCAGTCGACCCCGCCCAGCATGACCAGATGCCCGGTGAAGTCGTCCGACACCAGCGTCCCTGTCTTCCTGAGGTGAACCAGGCTGGCCGGATTCATCGCCCGGATGTGCCCGTGCAGCTCGAACAACGCGTCCAGATCGGCGTAGGTGTACAACTGCACGTAGTCCGGATCGTACTTATCCGTGTACGGCATCCGCTGCCGCATCTCCTCCGGCAACTCCGCGCACACGATGGTGATGACCTTCTCATCGTCGAACCGCCACAGATCCCCGTCCCTACGGGGCTCGGGAACGGCCGGCGAATGCCCCATCGCCTTGGCCCGTAACGAGGCCAGCTCCCCCAGCAGCTCGGTACGCCGGTCCTCCTGCTCCTCCGACAGCTCACCCACGTCCGGCAGCCGCAACCCCGTGCCCGGACGCGCGGCGAAGAACAACGCGTACGACTCCAGCCGCGCCATCGGCGGCAGTTTCGGCTTCGTCCGGGACTCCCAGGACGAGATGAGCGGCACGCTGAGCCGCCCCAGCGCCTCGGCCAGCTGAGGCTGCGTGATCTGCTCCGCTTCCCGCAGGGCGCGCAGGCGGCGTGCCAGGGCGAGCGCGGCATCCTCCGTCCGGTCCACCTGCCACCTCTTCAGCTGAAGTTCAGAAATCCCGTTTATGCACGTCGACGCATATCCGCCAAGCTTAGGCGCCATCGTAGACCCACAAGCCCGGCACCGTCGCGTTACTACATCACAGAACGGGCAATCATAAGTAAAGAACGACGCACCTTAACTGAACTTCAGTTAAGACATCGGCGGGACCCCGCGTCGACTCCACCGAGCACGGGGCCCACCTCCTCGCAAGTGGTCCATCAGCGCATCACACTTCGGGATCCACCATGCTCACTTTAACGCTTCACCCCCTGGGCGCCGCCGCCGAAACCTTGACGGCCCGCGCCGAATCGTCCCCTCTACTCCTCATCGTCGTGGTGTTCCTGCTGTTCGCCGCACTCGGGCGAGCCCGCCAGGCACTGGAGATCCTGCGCCCCCTCTGGAACGCCCTGGTCGCCCTCGTGATGTTCTTCGGGGCGATCGCCCTGACCGTCGCGGTCCTCTTCATGTCCCTGACGACGGGTTAACTGAACTTCGTCAGCGAGATGTACGTCTCCAGCGGCTCGTCGATCGCCTCACCATCGAGAAAGCGGGTCAGCAGGCGTAGACGCGCCTCAGTCCTCCGGGAGGAGTGTTCCGAGGGGGCCGAGGTCGAGGTTCAGGTCGGATGGGGAGAGGCCGAAGCGGTCGCATACCTCCGTCATGGCCTCCTCCAGTCGCATCAAGGTCAGGCCGAGTACCTCGATCTGCTCGTCGGACAGGTCTTGTTGCTCCATTCGCCGTACGCACTGGCGCTCCACCAGTTGGCGGACGAGTTCGACGAGGGTGAGCACCAGGCGGGAGAGGTCACGCTCCATCGCCTCGGAATCGGTTTGAAGGCGCAGTCTGGTGGTGCGCGCTGGTTGGCCGCTTTCTGTCACGGTCTCACCTCCTGGTGCGCTCGTCGCTCGGCGCTTCGCATTCGCGTACGGACATGATCAACGTGCGGATGGAGATCCGTACGAGATCGATGTCGGCGATGGAGAGGACCAGGTCGCCGCTCACTACCACGCCGCCGGCCAGCAACCGGTCCAGGAGGTCGACGAGGGCCACCCGTTCGGATGGCAGGCGGCCCTCTCTGGCCAGTGCGGCTCCTCGCGGGTTTTCAAGCGTCACCGAGCACCTCCGGCCGGGAGTCGGCGAGGTCGGTGAAGGAGTAGGGCGCCCAGGGGCCGGTGAGTTCGACGTCGACGCCCTGGCCGCGCAGCTCTTCGACCACGCGGGCGAACTCCTCGCGACGGTCGCGCTCGACGAGGTACGCCCCGTTGAGGATCATCAGCTCCTTGCGGCCGGACAACTGGGGGTCCTGTGCGCGGTGCCGTCGGCTGGCGACGGCGAAGGACGACAGGGTGTCGTGGATCTGTTCCGCGCGTGCGGCGGCCTGGCGCCACGCCTCCTCGCGACCGCGCAGGCTCGTCTGGCGCCGCCGGAGGTAAGCCGTTCCGGGACCGCCCGATCCGGGCGGTCCCGGAGCGGTGGCCGGAGAGGGCGCCGTCAGGTCGACATAGGCCTTCACGCCCCATTCCTCCCGGTCGGCGATGCGGGTGAGCACCTCCATGAAGTCGTCGTGCCGTCGGCTCAGGAGGTCCCTGATCTGCTCGTCGCCGCTGTACACGGTGACGAGCCGGACCGGCGCGGTGGGCAGGTGCTCCGCGACCACCTCCACGACGTGATGGTGTGCGCCGGCGGTCTCGCCCAGCCAGTCGAGGTCCTCCATGGACTTGCGCAGGGGCTCCGCGCCGAACTGCTCCAGCGGAACGGTGCTGACGTAGGCGAGGAGTCCGGCGTTCGCGATGGTACGGACCCTCGTGCCGGCGACGCCGAGCAGACCTTCGGGGCAGGGCGGCGGGGTGTCGCGGGTGACCGCGTAGAGGTAGGTCCCGGTATCAGTCACGGTGATCATCCGATCGTCCGCGCTCCAGGGGTCGGCCTTCCTCGAATGCGGACTCCAGAGGCCGGCCCTCCTCCAGGGCGGACAGCCGCGCGCGAAGTCTGCGGTTCTCCTCCAGCAACCCGCGGTTGTCCCCCGTGAGCCACGGGTCGTGCTCCCACCAGTCGATGCCCATCTCCCTGGCCGTGTCGACCGAGGCGATCACCAGGCGCAGCTTGATCGTGAGTAGCTCGATGTCGAGGAGGTTCACTCGGATGTCTCCCGCGATCACCACGCCTCTGTCGAGCACCCTCTCCAGGATGTCGCCGAGGTTGGCGGGCTCGTGGCGGCCCGCCACGGCGGGCGGGGCGGTATGACGTACGGCAGGCGCGAAGCGTGAGCCTTCCGTCATGTCATGACCTCCCATACGAGATGTCGCCGCTGCCTCGCCGGTAGCGTGCCCTCCTCCGGTAGGCGAGGAGGTTGCCTTCCAGGTCGAGGTCGGCCTCGTAGAGCGCCAGGATGTCGCCGGAGGAGGGGATGCGGCGGTCCTCGACGACCTCGACGACCACCACCCAGCCGCCTTCCGCCGGTTCCACCAGAGTGACGCCCTCCGTCTCTTTCGCGGTCAGATCGGCGATGTGCCGTAGCCCGGCCTCGCTCGCGGTCACGGCCGTCAGGTCGCCGCGCCGCGGGGGAGGCCGGAAGTCCTGGTCCTCGACGGGACGTACGATCCTGCGCTTGGCAGGCATGGGGTCACCTCCTCTCCGTGTCCTCCGGCAGGTCGGCGTGTTGACCGGCCATCCGTCGCAGGACCAGGTCCATGGCCTCGGCCGCCTCCTCCTCGGAGAGCCTGCCCGCGGCCCTCGCCTCGTCGATCTCCTCCAGCTCACGCCTGGCCACCGCCGGGTCGTGGAGGCGGCGGTCGGCCTCGTCGCGCAGCAGTTCCCCAAGGCGGATCACGCCTTTGAGCGGCGCCAGCGGGAACCCCAGGATGGAGGTGAGAAGTCCCATCACCCGGCGCCCTGCTCCTGCGACACGACGAAGTCGTACGGCGCCATCGGCCCGAGCAGCCGCAGTTTGACCCGCTCCACCCATTCCTGCCCGATCTTCTCCACGAGTTGCTCCAGCTCGTCCTGCCGGTCGGTCTCGACGAGAAGGGCCAGGTGGACGGCGTCCAGCTCATGCGATGGCGGGCGGACCGCCGTCATGACGCTGACCGGCTCGACGCCTTGCCAGAGCGCCGCCGTGTCCGCTTCCCGCTTGGCCATGACCGATTCGTTGATCGTTTCGCCGAGCTCGATGCGGAGGGTCCGCGCGGCGTCCTCGGGCAGGTCGCGGATCTCCTCTCGCAGGCGCGCGGCTTCGGGGTTGTCCCTGAGGATCTCTTCGAGGACCACCTCCTCCACGTAACGCCCTTTGATCACGTACTGGGCGCATCCCTCCAGCTCCGTGAGGGCGTCGTCGAACTCGTCGTGGTACGGGGCCAGGAATTCCTCGACCACCGCGTCGCTGGTCGCCAGCACGGCGCCGAAGCGGATCGGAAGCACCGGCACCTCCGCGGCGGCGGTCGCGTCGAGGAGGTGCTCGTGCGCGAAAAGGTCCTGGGGCGTACCTAGTCGGCGACCGAGGTCGATGTCGCTCACCAGGGCGGCGATCTTGCCGTGCCGCACCGGCCGTACCCGCGCGGGCGGGTCTCCCACGCCCGTGGTCTCGGGGTCGACCTCGACGTCCGCGGGCACGACGCCGTAGATGTAGCATCCGAGACTCTGAGCGGGCCGACCCATGTCAGTCTTCCTCCTGCCGGCCCGTGCGGGGTGCCGCGTGTTCGGGCCGGTCGAGGTCATCGGCGAAGTCGCGCAGCCGCTCACCGGCCGCTTCCAGCGAGCCTCGGGCGCCGCCCTTGCCCCGCTCAAGCTGTACCGCCTCCGGCGTGCCCCGGTCCTGCGTCACGGTCTCCACGATCTCCGGGAGCCCGGGCTTCCTGGACTTCGCGAGGTCCAGCCGGTCCGTCGCCTCGGCGAAGCGGAGATAGGTGTCCACGCTGGCCACGACGATCCGCGCGTCGATGCTCAGGAGTTCTATGCCGATCAGCGAGACGCTGACGTAGGCGTCGATGACGAGTCCCTTGTCCAGGATCGTGTCGATGACGTCGGCGAGGCTGGTCCCGGACGGGAGGTTGCTGACTCCGCCACCTCCCACAGGCTGAACCGTCATGCGTTGCCCCTCATCGGTTGTCGTTCCACCGGCCCGTCACCGCGTACGCGTGCCCGCCGCGCTCCAGCGCCGCACTGGCCGTTCGACGCCCGCTCTCTCCGGTCGCTCTCGGGCGACGACGGGCTCCGGGGCTTCCTCTTCTTTCTCGGGCTGCTTCTCCCCCTGCTCCGCGGCTGTCGCGGCCATCGCGATGACCTTCTCCACGGAGAGCAGGGCCCGCTCGGCGAGAGCCTGAACGAGATTCCGCAGCTCCTGAATGAGCCGATCAGTCGGCAGGACCAGACCGGCCTTCGCTACGAGCGGAACCTTCGGTGCGGCCATCGCGCTCACCCCTTCGCCCTGGTGACCGAGATCCCCTATCCCCGAAAACCGGATAAATGCACACATAACCGCAAATAATGGACAAACTTGGTGCTGGCGGCTGAGTCGCGCTAAGCCATCCAGTCCGTCCTCGACCTGCCGACGCCGGCTTCCTGGCCCTCTGCCCGGCCTTCGTCGCGGGCGCGGGCGAGTAGGTCCGCGAGCCGCCGCCGGCGTCGCCGCGTGATGACCCGGTAGACGAGGACGAGGGCCGCGAGGATCGCGACGAGGATCAGTTGCGGCCAGGGCAGGGCCCAGACCGTCACGGTGGCCGAGGTGCGCTCGATCATGGCGCCGGCCGGGCCGCCGGATTGGACGGCAGGGGACACGGTGATGCTCGTGCTGAGCGGTCCCAACGCCCAGACTCCCGGGATGCGGGCCTCGACCTCCCGGCTGTCGCCCGGGAATATCTCCTCGACGTCGGCCTTGGCGTCCTGTTCGGCCAGGCCGAACAGTTCGGCGACGGTCACCTTGCCGCTGCCGGTCACGGCGACGTTGCCGTCGTTACTGGCGGTGTAGGTGACGGTGACGGTGCCGGCGGAGAAAGGGTTCCACGACTGCCGGTACGTGGCGGTGAGGCCGCTGACCGCGACCGCCGCCCTGACCGTGCCGCTGGCCCGCATCATGACCCGGAAACCCACCCGGCTCTCGACGGCGACGGTGCCCTGCTTGCTGGTGACGGTGGCCGCGATGCCGGCCGGATGGTCGCCCGGCGTGGCGTCCGAGGGCACGGTGATGGTGAACGGCACCACCTTCGTCTCCTTGGGCCCGACCCTGATCTCGTTCTGGACCTGGATCCAGGTGCCCCCGTCCACCGAGGGGCGGTCGGACTGGAGCATGTTGAAGCGCCCCTTGTCGGTGAGGTACCCGTCGGCCGCCTTCAGCGAGAAGACGGCGGCGCCGTCGCTGAAATTCCGCACGGCCAGGTGCTCGGTCACCGTCTGTCCCGGGTCGAGCGTGAGCTCCACCCAGCGGCGGCCGTCCGGGCCCTGCGCGCCGGCCGGCTGGACCGACCAGGTGAGCGTGGGTTTGGCCGGTTCCGCCACGGCGCCGGCGGGCGCGATCGGCACGGCGAGGAGCACCGCGACCAGTACGGCGAACAGCCGCGGCAACGCCTTCGGCAAGGTTCGGATCATGGCGAGGTCCTTCGAGACATAGGGGGTGTGGCGGGGGGCCGCGTCGCCGCGACCCCCCACCCGTGCGTTTACTCGAACAGCGACAGGGTCAGCGTCGAGGCGTAGGCGCCCGCGGCGACGTTCGCCGGGGTGCGCAGGAACAGGTTGGCGTTGACGGCGTACGCGCCGCCGGTGACGGTGCCGGAGTCGAACGTCGAGACCAGCAGTTCCTGGTCGACCAGACCGACGTTGTTGCCGGGCTGGGTCGGCTGGTCCAGGACGGTCACGACCTCCTCACCTTCGGAGACCAGGCCGGTGCCGCCGCCGTCGATCAGGTGCGGCTTCCAGCCGAGGTGGCCGGCGCTGATGGGCGCCTGGCCGCTGCTGCCGACGAAGTCGGTGGCGTTGCCCAGCACGGCCCACGCCGCGCCGCCGGGAATCTCCTCCAGCGTGCGGGTGTCGGTGACCGTCACCGTCGGCAGGGTGCCGACGAACTGGCGGACCTCCAGGGTCGAGCCGTCCTCGGACAGCGCGACGGAGTCGGCGGCGATGGACATGGCCAGCACGCCCGGCTCCCGGATCGGCTCGATGTCGACCGTCACCTGAAGGCTGCTGCTGTCGCCGGGGTCGGCCAGGGCCGGCGCCTGCAGCGCCACCGCCGCGGCCAGTACGGCGCCTGCCGCGACCAGCCACTTCGGATTCGTACTCATGCGATGCTCCCTTGTCGGGTTGGGGTTGATGGGGAAGGAGGGAATCAGGAGCAGGTGACGGCGGGGTGTTCCGCGGTGTAGGCGGTGGTCACCTGCTTGCCGTCCACAGTCCCGGTGGCGCGGACGGTCACCGAGCCCGCCGTGACTGCGGCCGCCCGGGTGGCGAACGACTGGTAGGCGTTGGCACCCGGCGCGACGTCGGCGAAGGACCGCTCGCCGTACGGGGTCTCCAGGGAGATGTTCACCGCCGACCCGTGGTCGTTCCGCGCCTGTACGGCGAGGAAGACCTTGCCGCCGATGCACCGCGGCTGGTCGGTGACCGTGACGGGCACCACGGCCGGCTTGGTGCCCGGGTCGTCGGCGAAGACCCGCCATTCCGTGATCGCGACCGCGGAGTAGGTGGTGCCGTTGCCGTTGGCCCGGATCGTGGCCCGCACCCGGGGGGTGGTGACCGGGGTGAAGGTGACGTTGTTGAACGCGGTCGTGCTGGTGCCGTAGGCGGACGCGCCGGGCACGTCGCGCCAGGCCGCGGCGGCCTCGTCCCAGTACTGCAGCACCCAGCCGTCGGGCTCGGCGACGCCGTCGCCGGTGCCGCGGTTGGAGTCCCGCCAGAACTTCAGCTCGGTCCCGGTGATCCGCACGGGGCGCGACCAGTCGTACTGGACCCACTGGGTCGCCGGGCGGCTGCCGGACCAGGTGCCCCAGATCTGCGCCTGGGCCGGGCTCGCCGGGTCGGCGTTGTCGTTGAGGGCGGTGATGCTGTTCCAGCTCGCCGTGTACGAGGCGGTCGGGGTCGCGATGGGCCCGATGTTGCCGGTGAGCGGCCCGGACAGGTCGGCCGGGATGGTGACCGTCTTGGCGGTCTCCAGGTTCCCCGCCTGGTCGAGCGCCCGGAAGGACACGGTGTGCCGGTTGGAGTCGGGCGCCGCGATGGCGCCGGTGTAGGCGGTCCAGGCACCCGTGTCGATGGCGTACTCGATACCGGCGACCCCGGAGGTCGCGTCGGTCGCGGTCACCGTGACCTGCCGGGTGGTGCTGTTCAGGGTGCCGGTGCTGACCGGTGCCGTGGCGTCGATGCGTACGGCGAGGTCGGCGGGCGCCGAGGTGTTGCCCGCGCGGTCGGTCGCGGTCGCGGTGACGGTGTGCTGGCCGTCCCCGGAGACGTTGACGTCGACCTGCCGGACGTTGGCGGTGGCGGTCGGCTGGCCGTTGTCGACCCGCGACTCGATGGTCATCCGGCCGCCGCGGTCGTCGACGCCGGCGATGCGCACCCGTACGGCCGACCGGAACCAGCCGGCGCTGCCCGCGCTGCCGCTGGGGGTGAGCGTTAACATCGGCGGTGTCACGTCGCCCGCGGTGTCGTCCGGCGAGATGACGGTGACCTGCGTGGAGACGCGACCGGCGGCGTACCCGAGCACGGTGCCCTGGAGGGTGAACGTGCCGGGCTGCGCGACCTGCTCCCCGGTCAGCGGGTCCCAGTAGACCGGGATCTGCAGGGTCTCGCCGCCGAACGACACGGGGACGGTGCCGGGCAGTTCCTGCTCGCCCACTTCGACCGTGATCGCCGCCGGCGTGACGGACTGCGGCTGCGCGGCGAGGATCTTCCACTCCTCGACCGCCACCGCCGAGTAGGTGCTGCCGTTGGTGGACGCGTCGAATATCGCGCGGACCTGGGTGGTGGTGACCGGGTCGAAGTTGGTGTTCTGGAAGCCCGACGTGCTGGTCGGGTAGCCGGTCGGGTTCGGCACGTCGGCCCACTGGCCGGTGCCGAGGTTCCAGTACTGGATGCGCCAGCGGGCGGGTGCGGCCACGCCGATGCCGGTGCCCTGCGCCTGGTCGTTCCAGAAGTCGATCTGCGAACCGGAGATCCGCATCGGCTGGTCCCAGGTGTACTGCACCCACTGCTGGGCCGGGTTGTTGCCGGTCCAGGTCCCCCACATGTCGGGCGGCAGCGGGTTGGACCGGACGATCTCGTCGTTGAGCGCCTTCACCCAGTACTGGGTGGGCACGGGCTCGTTGGAGACGGTGACCTTCGCCTCCTGCGCGATGTTCGCCCGGGGCGTCAGGTCGCGTCCCTTGACGGGCGTCGGCGTGACGAGCTTCATCCGCGGCGGGGTCTGCGTGTCGTCCCACTCGACCCGGTCGATCGCCACCGAACGGCGGAAGTGACCGCCGCCCACGGCGTCGGCGGTGTGGTAGGCGAGGTACCACTTGCCGTTGAACTCCACGATGCCCGGGTGGCTGGTCGTCGAGGAGACCGGCCGGAGCATGGTGCCCCGGTAGGTCCACGGCCCTTCCGGCGAGGAGGCCGTCGCGTAGGCGATGCAGGCGTGGTAGTTCGCCGGGGTGCACGCTGAGGTCGGGCCCGCGTTGTTCCCGGCGTACGCCATGTAGTAGGTGCTGCCGCGCTTGAAGACCCAGGGCGCCTCGAAGAAACCGGTCAGGCCGGTGATGGAACGCTGGGTGCCGATCGGGGTCTTCATGTCCTGCTGGTACTCGAGCATCCGCAGGTTGCCGAAGGTGCCCCACCAGACGAACACCCGCTGGTTGGGGGCCTGGCCGTCGATGAGGATGGTCGGGTCGATGTTCTGGATGGTGTTCGTCGTGGGCACGCGCTGGGAGATCAGCGGCCCGCCCACGTAGTCGGTCCACGGACCGGTCGGCGAGGTCGCGACGGCCAGTCCGATGGCGAACTTGTCGGACGCCGGGCTGTTGCGCTCGCTGACCGGGAGGTACCAGTAGTAGCGGCCGTCCACGCCCTGGATCATCTGGCCCGCGTACGCGCGGCCCGCCGTCGCCCAGGAGAAGACCTGCTCCGGGCGCGTCAGCGACGGGTAGTGGGCCCACTGGCCGGCTTCGACGTCCGTGGTCCGGAACGCGCCCCACTCGTTCATGATGAAGTCGTTCTGGGACGGTCCGGCCTGGTCGTGGCCGGTGTAGAGGTAGAGCTCGTCCTTGCCGCTCTCGTTGCCGGGAGCGCCGGCCGGTACGACGACCGGGGCCGGGTCGGCCGAGTAGTAGCTGCCGTCGCCGAGGATGGGGTTACGGGTGTTGGTGAAGATGTTGGGGTCGGCGGCGTAGGCCGGCGTGGGGAGCGCGACCAGGCCGCCGGCGAGGAGACTGGCGACCGCCGCCGCGGCGGTCCTGCGTAACCGGCGCGAGCGCGTGGGGGTGACGGGGCGGTGGCGCCCCATGGCGATGTTCACGGTGGTGCTTTCCTCACTGTCAGGGGAAGGTGGCGGCGCCGGTCGGGCGCCGCCACCCTGAGGTGCTAGCCGCAGCTGAGCGCGCCGAACGACGCGTCCGTCTGCGTGGTTACCGGCTGGCCGTTGAAGGTTCCGGTGGCCTTCACCGTGGTGGTTCCGGCCTGCACCGTCTTGGCGCGGGTGTTGAACGCCTGGTAGGCGAACTTCCCGGGAGCCACACCGGACACCGTCTTCGACCCGTACGGCGTGATCAGCTCGATGGTGAGCGGCACGTCGTCGTCGTTACGGACGTTGAGCGAGACGTAGACGTTGGTGCCGGTGCACTGCGTGCGCGCCTGGATGTCGACGTCCCACGTCGGGGTCTCCGGCGGGTTGCCGACAGTGAGGGTCAGCGTGGTCCGGGTGGCGCCGGCCTGGCTGACGTAGTCGGGCAGGATCAGGTCGCCGATGACGGTGTAGCGACCTTCCGTGTTGACGATGCTCGGGTTGAACTGCCAGTTGACACCGATGGCCTGGTTGTCCCTGGATCCGTCGTTGTAGGAGACCTCCACCTTGTTGGGCAGGTAGGGCAGCTCACCCACTTCGACCTTCTGCTGGAACGACTCGGCGCCCTGGATCGAGATGCCGCCCTGCGACATCTCGGGCCGCACGTAGACGCGGGCCTCGGCGATCAGGCCGTAGGCGTCGTTCGTGCCGTAGACCACGAACGGGTCCACGTTGGCCTCCGCGACCATGTCCGCCGTGATCGGCTGCCAGTTGAAGCCGATGGCACCGCGAGCGCCGCCGGCGTAGATCCCGTCGAGCGTGCTCGGCAGGGTGGGCACCTGGCCCACGCCGGTCCGGATGAGCACCGGCGAGCGCACCGAGTCGACGGTCTCGCCGTTGGCGCGCCAGCGGAGCACGCCGGTACCGGCGCCGCTCCCCTGGACGCCCCAGATGCGGATGCGCATCCGGTTGGTCGTCACCGGTTCGAAGTTGAAGTGGTTGTAGGCGTTGATGGCCAGACCGTTGGCGTAGCTCGATCCACCGTTGAGGGTGACCGGCGTCCAGGTGGTGCCGTCCGAGGAGGTCTCGATGGCGTAGGTCGTGGCGTTGGGCCGGCGGGTGCCGCCGTTGTCGTCGTACCAGTAGATGTCGGTCGAGGTGAGCCGCACCGGCGAGGCCCACTGGTACTGGATCCACGCCTCCGTCGCGGGACTGGTGCCGTTGCGGGTCTGGCCCCAGTTGCCCCAGCCGTTTCCGGAGCCCGGGTTCGAGCTGGCCGGGTTGGTCGCCTCGTTGACCCGCGCGTGGTTCTCCCACGACGCGGTGCCACTGGTGGTGATCGTCGCCGAGGAGCCGAACTCCGCGGTGACAGCTCGCTTGGCGAGGGTGACCGCCACGGTCGCCGTCGACCGCTTCTCGCCGTCGTCGGCGAAGAACCGGAACACGTAGTCACCGGCGACGGTGCCGGTCACCCGGGTCGCCAGCGCCTTCGGGTCGGCGAAGATGACGCCCGCGCCCTGCGGCGCGGAGACGGTCTCCCAGCCGAAGGTGAGCTCGTTGTCGTACGGGATGCCGTCGTCGGTCGCGGTGCCGACCAGCCTGGTGGACAGGTTGCCGTCCCCGGAGGCGTCGCGCGCCACGGTGACGGTGGGGGCCTGGTTGGAGACCGCTGGCACGTCACGCCCGGAGCTGAACACCTGGATCTCGGAGATCGCGGTGTAGAAGGTCGGGTTGTTCGTGAAGACGATGCGCACCTTGCTCGCCGTCACGCCGTTGAACAGCGCCTCGTTGAACTTCGCCGACGGGACGGCCGGGTTCTTGAACTGGCCCGGCACCTCCTTCCAGCCGCCGCTGCCGTTGGGCACCTGGACCCACCAGCGCGCCGGCTCGCGGTAGCCGCCGGTCTGCCGGTCGCTGACGAAGAACACCTTCACGTTGTCGAAGGACTTGGCCGAGCCCAGGTCGAGCTCGACGTAGCCGTTCTTGTCAGTGGTGCCGTAGTTGCCCCAGTACGGCTCGTTGGCGGTGACACCGTCGGTCACCGCGGCGAGCGACACGGGCTGCTCGGTCGTCTTGATCGCGCCGGGCGTGTAGTTCATCGAGGTGGTGCTCCACCCGGGCGTGTGGAACTGCCGCCACGGCGTCGGCCGCACACCCTGCTGGGTGTAGGACGAGCTGAGGGTGGCGCCCGACGCCAGGTTCGGCGCGTTCTCGGTGAGGTCGATGCCGGCCGTCTTGAGGTACTCAACGACGCGGTTGTCGTCGATCGGCGTGTTCACGGCGGTCGGGAAGTTGCTCCCGGCAGCCGCGGTGAAGGTGACGGTCAGCCCGTCCTCGGCCTGGACCTGGTTGGTGTTCGGGTCGTAGGTGAGCTTGCCGAGCTGGTCGGTGGTGACCTTCTTGTCGCCGTTGATGAACAGGCTGTAGCCCGCGCCCAGGCCGTACTTGCTGCCGTCCGGGTCCCAGACGATCGTGACGTCCTGGCCGTGGTAACGCAGGTTGTTGACCATGAAGTGCTGGTAGCCGAACTTGATCGGCCACAGCTCGATCTTGTCGTCGGAGCGCGGCTGGATGCCGGCCATGTCCTCGACGAAGATGTAGTTCATGTTCCCGAGCATCACGTGGTTCGGGTTGTTGCGGTTGTAGGTCTTGGCGGTGGCGTTCCAGTTGGAGTAGTACTCCGCCTGGTTCGGAACCCGCATGTCCGCACCCGGGTAGACGCTCCAGGCCATCCAGTCAAGCAGCCGCTTGGCGTAGGCCGGGGTGACGTACTTCTGCTCCGGGTCGTAGTGGCGCAGCGCCGACCGCACGCCGCGGTACTGCACGGTGAAGTTGATGTTGGAGAAGTTGTTGGAGCCGCCGATCCCGTAGGCCGCCCGGTCGTACTGGTTGGCGGTGTAGAACGGGAAGATCGGGAAGTTGTCGCCGTAGGTCAGGAAGCGGAAGCCGTCGACGTACTTCTGCCACTGGTCGTACGGGATGAGGTTCTCAGCGTAGACGTCGTAGAGGTTCGACTCCTTGGCCGGGATCAGGGTGCGGGCCGCCGTGGGCAGCGGGTTGGCCTTGCCGTTGGAGCTGGCCGCGCTGGTGGCCCCGTAGGACGTGCCGGCCAGGAACATCCGCATGTCGGTGCTCCACAGCCGGTTCAGGATCGCGTCCCTGATGCCGTTGGCGCTGGTCGCCATCTGGTCGACCTTGGCCTGGTCGGCGCCGGACAGCTGGTAGAGCTGCCGGGCGGCGTCGAACGCGCCCCACACGTACGCGGACTCCGGACGCTCGATCGTCCGCGCGCCCGCCGCGCCGGCGTTGGACTTCGGGAAGCCGAAGGAGATGGCGTCCGCGTCGTTGCCCGGCATGTAGTTGGTGTCGTAGGCGATGAGCTTGTCGTTGTTGCCGTCGTAGTGCTCGAGCTGGCCGACGCCGTCGCCCTCGAAGAACTTGGCGAACTTCTTGGCCACGTCCTTGCCGCCACCGTGCACGTTGTAGGCCTCAAGCCCGGCCGTGCCGATGTACTGCGAGTAGTGGTTGTTCCAGCTCGTGTGACCGGGGCTGTCCAGGAAGGCCGAGGAGCCGGAGAGTTCGCCGATGTTGAGGATCTGGCCGTACGGCAGGTACGGCGTACGCTGCCACTTGGTGTCCTGCAGGTGCATCGGCTGGGTCAGCGCCACGGCGTTCTGGTAGAGGTTGGACCCCTCGACCGTCGTCGGGTACTGGTAGACGTGGCCGGTCGCGTTGGCGTCGAGGCTGTTGTAGCGCTCGCCCCACCAGCGGTAGACGATGGCCTTCTCCAGCGCGGGATCCGGGACGTTGATGTAGGGGATGTCCTGGGCCCAGCGGCGGTTGAACGCGGTGATGCCGGTGCGCACCGCCGTGGCCGGCGTCATCTGGGCGTACTCGTTGTAGCTCTCCACCGTCTTCGGCAGGGTGGCCGAGGAGACCGCGCCGACGACGGACAGCGAGACGGTGCCGCCGGCGGGGACGGTGATCTCGCGGTCCAGGTTGGTGCCGCTGCGGGTGAACCCGGCACCGGTGAGGTCAACCTTGATCGTGTTCCACGGGGTGTCGATCAGGCCGTTGTTGGAACCGCTGGTGATGACGCGGGTGCCGGTGAGCTCGGCCGTGGTCGCGCCGGCCTGGGTGGCCAGCGGCGAGGCGGCACGGACCGTGAAGGTGGCCGCCGAGCTCCCCGGGTTGGTGAAGTCGATGGCGGTGACCGCGACGTTGTCGTACGTGATGAACTTCGTCAGATCGGCGGTGACGCCGGTGGTGCCGATCGTGAACCGGCCCTTGGCGTGGCTCGGCGCGTTGAACCGGTTCGCGCTCACCTCGCTGACGGTCTGTCCGGGCACGGTGACGGTGTACAGGTTGCCGAGGTTGTTGGGACCGCCGACGAACGTGCTGCCGGCGAAACCCATGGTGGTGAAGTTGCTGGTGCTCGCGCCGCGCATGTACAGGGAGCGGCCTCGGGTCATCAGCACCGCCGACCCGAGTGTTCCGCTGACGCCCAGCATGCGGTCGAGGTAGTAGTCCGTGCCGCCGGCGGCCAGGTCCTTGTCGAAGATCGACTGGTACATGCTCGACGCGGTGAACGGCACGCCGGGCTTGAGCTGGTTGGCGACGTCACCGGCGTTGGCGTATACCGGGTCCCCGATCTCCATGACGTGGTTCAGGCCGTTGGTGTAGATACCCACGTCAGACTCGTTGCCGGGCAGGACAGGGCCGGCGGCGTGAGCGGTGTGCGGTAGTGCGACCACCCCTCCCGCCAAGAGCGCCGCGAGAGCCGCCCGGGTGGGCGCCCTCCCTAAGCGTCTGGTGATCATTACTCCTCCTGGTACCAATGGGGGATTTCGTTGGCCGGACGTGTTCGATGCCGACCACGCGCGGCTGGTAGGTGGATTGGTTGCTTGCTTGGCTGTTGGCGCCGCGGTCCCTGCCTGGCGCGGGCGCCGCTGTCGTGGGTGAATCAGCCGGCCTCGTGGCACGCTCCACGGCCACGCATCCCCGGGACGGTTGGATACGTGTGCCCGGTCAGGTGCACGACGGCCGGTCGTACGGCTCGGGTCCGTCCACCTGGTGGTGCACGACCACGCATCGCGGTCCCCGCTACCCGCACAGCGTCCTCCCTGGGGATAAGGGGTTACTCGCGACAGGCAGCCAGACCCGCATGGTGGCGGGACCCCGGTTGCCCCAACGGTGGTACGGCACGAGCCGGAGGGTGACCGGCTCCGCGCCCTCCCGAGGGTTCTCCGGCGTGTACGGCCAGCCGTCCGGTTCCGGCCTGGCCAGCGCCGCCTCGACGTCAAGCTCGACGACCCCGTCCACCACGCGCTCGGCGGGCTCGCTCCGGAGGACCCGCACTTCGGCCAGCGGCGGGTCGTCCGCCACCGACTCCGCGCAGTAGACCAGCGGCCCGCGCTCGACCGCCACGCTGCCCCGGACCGCGTCGATCCTGGAGTCCGGCACGGTCCACCTGGAGGTGACCGGCAGGTCGAGGCTGATCACGTCACCGGTCCGCCACCCGCTCTCGGCCTCGGCCACCGCGTAGCCGGGGGACACCGCGCGACGCGAGCCGCCGTGGGAGATCGTGGCGCCCTGCGCCCAGGACGGGACTCGGAGGGAGATCCGCCCAGGCCCGCCCTCGGCCACCCGGACCGTGATCTCCCCCGACCACGGATAGTCGGTCTCCACGCGCAGCACGAGCCCGTCATGCCGGATCTCGGCGGGTGTGTAGTGGTGGATCCACACCCCGGAAGGGTCGGTGGCGGCCAGGTAGGCGGGCAGCGAGGCGAAGGTGCGGACGATGTTGCTCGGGCAGCACGACACGGTGAACCACGGCGAGCGCAGCCCGCCCTCGGACGCCAGGTTGATCCCGTCGAGCGGCTCGGCGGGCACCCGGACCTGCAACGGGTTGGCGTAGAAGAACGACCTGCCGTCCAGCGCCGGGCCGGTGGCCAGCACGTTGTACAGGGTGCGCTCGGCCAGATCGGCGTAGCGCACGTCCCCGGTGGCCAGCAGCAGCCGGTGGGAGAGCATGAACGAGGCGATCCCGGCGCAGGTCTCCGAGTAGGCCCGGTCCGGCGGCAGCTCGTAGTCGTCGCCGAAGGACTCGCCGGAGTGGCGCGAGCCCATTCCGCCGGTCAGGTAGGTGCGCCTGGCGACCGTACGCTCCCACTGCGCCTCGGCCAGCTTGAGCAGCTCGGTGTCCCCGGTCTCGACGGCGACGTCGACCACCCCGCAGGCCAGGTAGAGCGCGCGGACCGCGTGGCCGCGGAACACCCGCGCCTGCCGTACCGGCATGTCGTCCTGGAAGTAGCCGCGGCCGAACTCGATGTCGCCGAGGGCGGGCAGGCCGCGGCGCTCGACGAACCTCCTGGCCATCTCCAGGTACCGCTCGGTGCCCGTGGCCCGGTACAGCTCGACCAGGGCCATCTCCACCTCGGGGTGGCCGCAGGTCTCGGTGGTCGCCATGAAGCGGTCGCAGATGTGGTCGGCCGCCCTGCGGACGACCTGGGTCAGCTCGTCCTCGCCGTGCGTACGGAGCCTGGCCACGCCCGCCTGGATCAGATGGCCGTAGCAGTACAGCTCGTGGCCCCACTCGAAGTCGGTGTAGCGGGCCCCCGACCACCGGGTGTTGAGGTAGCCGTCGCTCTCCTGGGCGCGGGCCACCGTCTCGGCCAGCTCCGGCAGGCCCGGGTGGTCGGCCCAGGCCATGCCCTCAAGCAGCTTGTAGATCTCCGAGTCGCTGAACTCCCTGCCCCGGCGCGGGCGCTCGCCGCGGAAGTTGGCGATCCAGCCCTCTCGTTCCATCCATTCCTGGCAGTGGGCGATCGTGACCTCGCGGTTCAGGACGATCCGATCGCCCCAGAAACCCGGCGTCGGCTGTATGGCGTCCAGGCCGAGGGGGGACAGCACACCGGAGGAAGGCAGGACGGGACTGGCCACGCAGAGCTCCTGAGATGAAATCCGCGCACGTGGTAGCGCTGGGAATGCTGGAGGGACAAGGAGGAGGATCAGACAGGGAATCGCCGGGACGCCGGCGTGCGGCCTGCTCCTCCGCACGCCATCGTGGCCAGGGCAGCAGGGACCGGCACACGTGGCTTCATCGACCTCTCCTTCCGATACTCCCCCGACCCAATGTCCGAAAGCACCTAAAAGGTTTTCGTAACGTAGAAGAAACCTGCGGCGCTGTCAATGATGGAGATCCAGGTACCATGAGTGCCGGTTAACGGGGAGTGCGATGGGAAAGGTTTTCGTGACATGACGACCAGGCGGGCGACCATAACAGACGTGGCCGCCCTCGCAGGCGTGTCCATCGCGACCGCTTCCAAGGCTCTGAACGGCCGCGATGACGTCCGGGCCGAGACCAGGCGGCTGGTACTGGACGCCGCCGCCCGGCTGAGTTTCCAGCCGAACACGCTAGCCCGGGGCCTGCTGTCCGGGCAGACCCACACGGTCGGTCTGCTCACCGGCGACATGGTCGGCAGGTTCGGAATCCCCGTGCTCCTCGGCGCGGAAAACGCTTTCGGGGCGGGCGAGGTTGCGGTTCTGCTCTGCGACGCCCGCGGCGACGCGATCAGGGAGCAGCACTACCTCCGCACGCTGCTCTCCCGCCGGGTGGACGGTCTCATCGTGGTCGGCGAGAGCACCAACCCCCGCCCGTCGATCACCAGGAATTTACCGGTCCCCGTGGTCTACGCCTACGCCCCCTCCGAGGACCCCGACGACGTGTCGTTCGTCCCCGACGACGTGGGCGGCGCGCGGCTCGCCGTCAACCACCTGATCGCCACCGGACGGTCCCGCATCGCGCATGTCACCGGACCCGCCGACTACAAAGCCGCCACCGACCGGGCCGAGGGCGTGCGGCAGGCGCTCGCCGAGGCGGGGCTGGAGCAGGCGGGCCAGACGCTGTACGGCGCGTGGTCCCAGCGGTGGGGGCGGCACGCGGCGGAGATGCTGCTGATGACCGACCCGGAGGTCGACGCGGTGTTCTGCGGCAGCGACCAGGCGGCCGCCGGGTTCATCGAGGCGATCAGGGAGCGCGGCCGGCGCGTGCCCGACGACATCGCGGTCGTCGGCTACGACAACTGGGAAGTCCTCTCGGAGGAGACCCGTCCCACCCTCACCACGATCGACCCCGACCTGGAACACCTGGGCCACACCGCCGCCCAGCACCTGTTCGCCGCCATCGACGGCAAAGCCACCCCCGGCGTCCACACCCTCCCCTGCCGCCTGGTCATCCGCGACTCCACCGCACCGTGACCCATGTCCCACCGCTGAGGTGAAATGTCAGCCCACCGACTTCATCGGGGTGATGACTTCGCCGTCGGCCAGCGCGAGAACCGCGTCGGCACATCGACGGGGCCGGTCGGGATTTCGGCGATGACAGGTCGGGTCAAGGCGTTCGTCCAGAAATGGGAAACGTCAGAAGCTGTACATGATAGCGAGCCCGATCCAGACGAAGCAGACCGTGATGAGGGCGTTGACGATGAACGTGGCGATCAGTCGTGATTTGAAGGTGGGGATGCAGGCCGCGGCGGGGAACACGGCGGCGATCAGCCATACGACCAGGCCGGATGGGCGGCAGGTGTCGGGGCAACTCGCCACCCCCATGATGGTGATGATGTAAATCAGGCCGCCGACGAAGCATGCGGCGAACAACGAAGCCACGGCCAGGATGGCGTCACCGAGGCGCTTTGTCGCCCGGTCGGAAAGCTGACGGCGGGCGGGCGCGGGGCCGTCGGGAGTGATCATCAGGACGATCTCCCTGTCAGATGAGGTCATGAGTTGATACGTACACAGAGGCGGTGATTCCTCATTTCCATAGAAATTCGGTATTTGGCACTGGGAAGTCGTCCCGATATGGGCGGATATCGCCCGCAACCGCGTCGTAAGTGATCCGCCCAGCGTCTCGGCCCGCTACGGCACAGGTGACCGCTCCGACCCCGCGGCCCGGACCGCTGACATCTCCATGATCGCCACCCAGGTCTTCGGCTCCTGCACTACCTGATCCCGCTTGACGCAGACGGGTAACTCTGGATACGAGAGGGACATGGCATTTCGAACGACCGTTCTTCTGGTGTTAGGGCTTCTCGTGCTTGGCGGGTGTACGAGTGCCACGCAGCCCGATTCTCCGCAGGGCGCTTCCGCTGAAAGCGGTGGTTCGGCGCGGCCGACGGGCGGGGAGAGTGCGGGCTGCGCGGTCAGTGCGGTGCGGAAGGATCCGCTGCCCGCCGGCCTCGGTGGGGGGTTCAGCGATCCGAACGTGCCGCCTCCGTGGATGGGT
Organism: Acrocarpospora catenulata; assembly: GCF_018476525.1. Lineage (GTDB taxonomy): Bacteria > Actinomycetota > Actinomycetes > Streptosporangiales > Streptosporangiaceae > Acrocarpospora > Acrocarpospora catenulata. Next base: position 30,024 of record NZ_JAHCST010000005.1, on the reverse strand, counting down.
GACGACAATTTCGTTGCCGTTCTCTTCTATGCGGAGAACGACGACCCTACGCTCAAGCCGGGCGGAGAGTTTCCAGGAGGCAAGCAGACGAAAATCCTCTGGCTGATTCGCGATGCCGTCGGCCCGCTCACCATTCAGGGATCGGCTCCCGGGCCGCAGGGAGATTTCACCCAGAAGATCGATGGTTCGGGCTCCTATCCGAGCATCGTCGTCGTTCCGCGCGAAGGGTGCTGGACCATCGACGCGACGGTTGACGGACGACACGTGGGTTCGATCGTTCTTCCCGCCGCCTAGGGCGCTCAGACTGCCATCGACCTGCAGATACGTTCCTATCTAGATAGGTACACGCAAAAAGCGACCCTTTATCTGGAAAACTTCCCTTTTTCCGTCTACCCGTATTCCAGAGTACGTGTCGTGAAATGGAAGATCGTTAAGGCGGCGCTATTACATTCCGGCCTGGGTAAGTTTGTCCGGGCCAGGTCGGGGCGGCTAGGGTGCGAACATGGGGCTCGTTCCCGGGCCGGGCTATCTGCCTGTGCCGACCGCCCCGCGACTGGCGCGCACACAAATGCGGCAGCCGCCTCGCATTCACCTATGTAGACCCGTCCCGGTGAGGCCTGTTCCGGGAGGCGAAGGAACAAGAGCGGGGGCTTGTCATGTCGTTGAACGTCGCCCGTACCGTTGGGCAGCCGCAGGAGGCGGTCACCGACGGGTTCACACTCGTGGTCGACGCGCTGCGGGCCAACGGGGTCGAGAAGATCTACGGAGTGGTCGGCATTCCGGTCACCGACCTTGCCCGGGTCGCGCAGGCCGAGGGGATTCGCTACATCGGGTTCCGGCATGAGCAGGCCGCGGGACACGCGGCGGCCGCGGCCGGGTTCCTGACCGGGCGGCCGGGCATCTGCCTGACGGTGTCGGCGCCCGGGTTCCTGAACGGCCTGGTGGCGCTGGCCAACGCCACCACCAACTGCTTTCCGATGATCCAGATCAGCGGATCGAGCGAGCGCACCATCGTCGACCTGCAGCAGGGCGACTACGAGGAACTCGACCAGCTCAACGCCGCCAAACCCTTCGCGAAGGCCGCCTTCCGGGTGGACCGGCCGGAGGACATCGGCCTCGGCGTCGCCCGTGCCATCCGGGCCGCGGTGTCCGGGCGGCCGGGCGGGGTGTATCTCGACCTGCCGGCGGCGGTGCTCGGCGCCACCGTTCCGGCCGAGGTCGCCCAGGCGTCGGTGTTCCAGGCGGTGGATCCGGCGCCCGCGATGATCCCCGCACCCGAGTCCGTCGCCAGGGCACTGGACCTGCTCACGCAGGCGGAACGGCCGCTCATCGTGCTCGGCAAGGGGGCCGCGTACGCGCGGGCCGACGAGGCCATCCTGTCCTTCGTGGAGACCACCGGCATCCCGTTCCTGCCGATGTCGATGGCCAAGGGACTGCTGCCCGACGACCATCCCCAGTCGGCGGCCGCGGCCAGGTCCCTGGTGCTCGGCCAGGCCGACGTGGTGATGCTCGTCGGGGCCCGGCTGAACTGGCTGCTCGCCCACGGGCAGCCGCCGCGCTGGTCGGCGGCAGCCAGGTTCATCCAGGTGGACGCCGACCCGGTGGAGATCGACAGCAACCGGCCGATCGAGGCCCCGGTGATCGGTGACATCGCCTCGGCGATGGCCGCGTTCACCGATGCCCTACGGCCGGGGCAGGTCACCGTACCGGACGCCTGGTGGCAGGCGATCAGGGGCCGGACCGAGCAGAACGTGGCGAAGATGCACGCCAGGCTCACCGCCGACGCCACGCCGATGAACTTCTCCACCGCGCTGCGCGCGATCCGCGACGTGCTGGACGGTCACCGCGAGGCCTACCTGGTCAACGAGGGCGCCAACACGCTCGACTTCGGCCGCGACATCCTGCCGATGTACCGGCCGAGGCACAGGCTGGACTCCGGCACCTGGGGGGTCATGGGCGTCGGCATGGGGTACGCCATCGCGGCGGCCGTCGAGTCGGGCGACCCGGTGGTGGCGGTGGTGGGCGACAGCGCGTTCGGGTTCAGCGGGATGGAGATCGAGACCATCTGCCGGTACCGGCTGCCGGTGGTCATCGTCGTCTTCAACAACGGCGGCGTCTACAAGGGCGACGAGGTGAACACGCATTCGGCCGACCCCGCCCCGACGGTCCTGCTGCACTCCAGCCGCTACGACAAGCTCATCACCGCCTTCGGCGGCACCGGCTACCAGGCCGACACCCCGGACGAGCTCGGCCACGAGCTCCGGGCGGCCCTGAAGACCGGCGAGCCGACGCTCATCAACGCCGTCATCGACCCGGCCGCCGGAACCGAAAGCGGCCATCTGACCAGCCTGAACCCCAGGACGCACTGACCAGGAGCACGACACCAGAGCGAGAGGAGACGCCATGGCCACGGAGATCACCACGCACGGAGCCGCCACCCCGGACGAGCATCTGGACCCGGGCAAGCCACACGCGCTGGAGCACATCACGGTCGTGGATTTCACCCGCGTGCTGGCCGGGCCGACGTGCACCCGGATGCTCGCCGACGCGGGCGCGCGGATCATCAAGATCGAACGGCCCGGGTCCGGAGACGACACCCGCCAGATGGGCCCGTTCCTCAGCGACGGCAGCTCGGAGTACTTCCGGTTCGCCAACCTGGGCAAGGAGAGCATCGCCCTCAACCTGAAGGATCCCGATGATCTGGCCGTGGCCGAGTTGATGATCGCCAAGGCGGATGTCGTGGTGGAGAACTTCCGTCCCGGCGTCATGGCCAAGCTCGGCCTCGATCCGGCCAAGCTGGTGCAGGAGCATCCGCGGCTGATCGTCTGCTCCATCTCGGGCTTCGGTCAGTACGGGCCGTTGCACATGCAGGCGGCGTACGACACCGTCATCCAGGCCATCTCGGGGATCATGGACGCCACCGGCGAGCCGGACGGCGGTCCCACCAGGGTCGGCACCTCCATCTCCGACATCCTGGGCGGCGTCTTCGGCTACTGCGGCATCCTCACCGCGCTGGCGGCCAGGGAGCGTACGGGCAAGGGCACCACCGTCGACGTGGCCATGCTCGACGCCACCTTCGCCACCATGGAACAGGGCCTCATGGACGCCCTCGGCACCCACCACCGTCCGCACCGCATCGGGAACCGGCACCCGTCCATGGCGCCGTTCGACACCTTCCGCTGCGCCGACCAGCTGATCGCGATCTGCGTGGGCAACGACCACCTCTTCGGCATCCTGGCCAACACGCTGGGCAAGCCGGAGCTGGCCGGCGATCCGCGCTTCGCCACCAACGTGGACCGGACCGGGAACCAGGCCGAGCTCAAGCGCGTCATGGAGGAGGTGCTGCGGACCGACAACGCCGCCGCCTGGCACGAGCGGCTGGAGGACGCGGGCGTGCCCGTCAGCCTGGTCCTCAACGTCGACGACACCCGCAGGCTGGAGCACATCAAGGTGCGCGGCATGGTCAAGGAGGTCGACGGGTACCAGGTGCCCGGCAACCCGATCAAGTTCGGCGCCTACAACTCGCTGGGCACCTCGATCCCGGCGCCGTCGCTGGACGACTGCGGGGACGCGTTGCGCGAGGAGTTCACTCGCGGTGCCGACCAGGGCTGACCCGGTGCTGATCGAGGAGAGCGAGCGGGTCGCCCTCGGCGTGGCCGGCGGCCCGCGCCTGTCCTATCGGCAGCTGGGCCAGCTCGTACGGGTGCTGGCGGACCGGTTCGCGGAGGCCGGGATCGGCCGGGCGGGTCCGGTCGCGATCTACTGCGACAACCGGCCCGAGTTCGTGCTGGCGCTGCTCGCCGCCTGGGCCGCCGGGGTGGCGGCCGTGCCGATCGATCCGCAACTGAGCGGCGCCGAGACAGGTGCGCGCCTAGCCGCCGCCGGAGCCGGGGACATCGTCCTGCCGCGCCATCTGCGTGACAGCTACCCCGGTGACGCCTGCCCGGCGTGGGTGATCGACATCGACGCCGAGCGCGGCGAGGTGGCCGTCACCGGCATCCGCCCAGGCGAGGCGGCGCAGGGCCGGGACCACGATCCGGACCTGGCCCTGCTGATGTTCACCACGGGAAGCACCGGCACGGCCAAGATCGTGCCGCTCAGCCACGCCAACCTGGCCGCGTCCGTGGACGGCATCGTGTCCACATACCGACTCGGGCCCGGCGACGCGACGCTGGTGGTCATGCCGCTGTACCACGGCCACGGCCTCGTCGCCGGGCTGCTCGCCACCCTCGCCAGCGGCGGCGCGGTCTACCTGCCCGCCGCCGGGCGCTTCTCCGCGCACCGGTTCTGGGATGAGATCGTGGACGCGAAGGCGACCTGGTACACGGCGGTGCCCACCGTTCACCAGATCCTGCTGGCCCGCGCCGTCACCGACTACCCGGCGGCCGCCCCTCCGGCGTTGCGGTTCATCCGCAGCAGCAGCGCGCCGCTGGCGCCCTCGGTCCTGCGCCGGACGGAGGAGCGGTTCCACGCGCCGATGATCCCCGCGTACGGGATGACCGAGACCTCGCATCAGGCCGCGTCGAACCCGCTCCCCCGGGACGGCGTGCGCAAGGACACCTCCGTGGGTGTGCCCACCGGCCTGCACGTCCGCATCGTCACCTCCGACGGCAAGCCCGCCGGGATCGGTGAGACCGGTGAGGTGTGCGTACGCGGGCCCGCGCTCACCAAGGGCTACTTCCGGGACCCGCAGGCCACGGCCGCGGCGTTCGTCGACGGGTGGTTCCACACCGGCGACCTCGGCCACCTGGACGCCGACGGCTACCTCTTCCTCAGCGGGCGGATCAAGGACATGATCAACCGTGGCGGCGAGAAGATCGCGCCGCAGACCGTCGAGGCGGCGCTGCTCTCCCATCCCGCAGTCCAGGACGCGCTGGCGTTCCCCGTGCCCGACGCCAAGTACGGCGAGGAGGTGAACTCCGCCGTCGTTCTCCGGCCCGGCCGGCACGCGAGCCAGGACGAGCTGCGGGAGCACTGCCGGGGCCGGCTGGCCGCCTTCGAGATCCCCAAGAAGATCTACTTCCTCGACCGCTTTCCGCGTACCACCAAAGGCGACGTCGATCGCCGCGCCCTGCGCTCGCACTTCACCGACACCCGGTGACGACGGTGAGCGATAGCACGATAATGCGGCAACCACCACGATCACGCCGTTACCCACCCTGGACGGGACAATGACCGCGTCGCACGTGCCACTGCTCGTTCTTTCCGCAGGTCAGCGATGTGGGAGCACGCTTCTGCAACGTCTGCTGACCTCGCATCCGGAGGTGCTCATCTGGGGGGAGACCGGTGGGCAACTCGGAAAGATTCTGGAGGCCGCCGACCAGATGGGGGCCTGGTCGGAAAACCTCGGCGGGCAGGGGCGGACGGAGTTCTCGCAGCGTTCGTACCAGGGGTGGATGGCCAATCTCCTGCCCGACCGGGAGCAGATCACGGAGGCGATCCACCAGTTCGTGGACCTGCTTTTCGTGGAGCCCGCGGTCCGCCTGGGGCGTCCCATCTGGGGGTTGAAGGAAGTTCGCTACACCCTGGAAGATGTCCGGCGTTTTCAGATGTTCTATCCCCGATTAGCGGTGATCATGGTCATCCGCGACCCCCGAGACGTGCTCCGCAGCCTGGACGAGTGGGAGCGCAAGACGGACGGCCGCTGGACCCGGGCCCTGACCGAGGGCGCGGTCGAGAACTGGGCACGGGTGGCGGAGGACTTCCTGGCCCCGCCGGACGCCGGCCTCCCGATACTCCGCCTCCGGTACGAGGACATGACCGCCGACCCCGACGGCACGTACGAGGCCGTCGCCCGGCACACGGGCCTGGGCGTGACGGCCTTCGACCCCAACGTGTTCGCCACCCGGGTACACGCCGGCGAGGATCTCGCACACCTCCCCCGCGACCTGCGCCAATGGGACGACCTACCGGATGATCTGCGAAGCCTGCTCGACCCGCCGCACATCCAGTCACTGCTCCACGCCTGCGGCTACCAGCGTGGTGTCCGTCCCCTGTCCTAGAGTCCGGAACAAGATGATGATGTTGCCGGAAGGGGTGGATTGTGCGGACGGGTCCGCTGGGGCGTACGGGATTGTCGGTGACTCCCCTGTGCATCGGCACGAGCGCGCTGGCCAGCATGCCGGAGCTGTACGGCTACGCGGTGAGCGCCGAGCGCGCGGTCGCGACCATGCTGGAGGTACTCGACGGTGAGATCAACTTCATCGACACCTCCAACGGGTACGGCGACAGCGAGCGGCGCATCGGAGAGGCGCTCCGCGCCAGGGGCGGGCTCCCGGCGGGGTTCGTGCTGGCCACCAAGGTCGACCCCGACCCGGTGACGGGCGACTTCTCCGGGGACCGGGTACGGGCCTCGGTGGCGGAGAGTCTGGACCGCCTGGGGCTGGATCGGCTGCAACTCCTCTACTTCCACGATCCGGAGCGGATCCCGTTCGAGCAGGGCATGGCGCCGGGCGGCGCGGTGGAGGCCCTGGTCAAGCTGCGCGAGGAAGGCGTCGTCGAGCACCTCGGGGTGGCGGGCGGGCCAATCGGGCTGTTGCGGCGGTACCTCGCCACCGGGGCGTTCGAGGCGGTCATCACGCACAACCGGTACACGCTGGTGGACCGGTCGGCGGAGCCACTGCTGGCCGACGCGGCCGAACGCGGGATCGCGGTGGTGAACGGCGCGCCGTACGGGGGCGGCATGCTGGTCAAAGGCCCGGACGAGCAGCCGAAGTACGCCTACCGGACCGCGAGCGACCAGACCCGCGAACGTGTCCGCGCCATGCAGGAGGTCTGCCGGGCGCACGGAATCCCGCTGGCCGCCGCCGCCCTGCAGTTCTCGCTGCGGGAGCCGCGCATCGCCTCCACCATCGTCGGCATCACCACGCCGGAACGGGTCGCGCAGACGCTGGAACTGGCCAGCCTGCCGATCCCCGGCGAGGTGTGGGAGCGGCTGGAACCGCTGGCGGCGCCGACGGAGGAGTGGCTGGACTGACACATCCGTTTAGGACAGGAAGGAAGAGATCATGGGTTTACCGTCCCCGGGCCGTTTCGGGTTGGTGGGTAGCGGGTGGCGTTCGGAGTTCTTCCTGCGGCTGGCCAGGACGTTGCCCGAACGGCTGGCGGTGTCGGGGGTGGTGACCAGGTCGGCCGAGCGGGGGGCCGAGGTCGAGGCCCGCTGGGGGGTGCCGACGTTCCGGTCGGTCGGGGACATGCTGGCGGCGGAGCGTCCGGAGTTCGTCATCCCCTCGGTGCCGTGGCCGGTCACTCCGGTGGTGACCAGGGAACTCGTCGAGTACGGGATTCCGGTGCTGGCCGAGACGCCGCCGGCCGCCGATCTGGACGGGCTGCGCGAGCTGTGGGACGCCGTGGGGTCCAGTGGTCTGGTGCAGGTGGCGGAGCAGTACCTGCACATGCCGGGGCACGCGGCGCGGCTGGCGCTGGTGCGCGACGGGGTGATCGGGGAGGTGACCTCCGTGCAGGTGTCCTCCACGCACCTCTACCACGCCGTTTCCATGATCCGGCACCTGCTCGGGGCCGGCTTCCAGGAGGCGACGGTCAACGCCCGGTCGTTCACCGCGCCGCTGGCCGACCCGCTGTCCAAGGACGGGTGGGCGGAGGATCCGAAGCCCCAGCCGGCGCGCACCACCATCGCCACCCTGGAGTTCGCCGGCGGGATGGGCCTCTACGACTTCACCGACAACCAGTGGTGGAACCCGCTGCGTGCCCGGCGGATCGTGATCCGCGGGTCGCTCGGCGAGGTGGTCGACGACCGTGTCGTCCGGCTGACCGAACCGGGCACCCCGGTGGAGTCCCACCTCATCCGCCGCCAGACCGGGATCGACCTGAACCTCGAAGGGTTCGACCTGGACCACATCAGCTTCGACGGCCGGGTGATCTACCGCAACGCGTACCAGGGGGCGCGTTTCTCCGAGGACGACCTGGCCGTGGTGAGCCTGGCATGCCAGATGACGGCCTGGTGCCGCGGCGAGGCCCCGGAGCCGTACCCGCTGGCGGACGGCTGCCAGGACCACCTGCTCAGCCTGGCGATCGAGGAGTCGGTACGCACCGGCACGACGGTCACCACCAGCCGGGAGCCCTGGGCGCGATGACTGGAGACGGGGCAATGCGCGGGCAGGAGGACGGCGAGTCCCTCTCCTGAGCCGGGCCGGCCGGAATTGTCGGTGGGCACTCGTACGATCCGCCCCATGCGGAGTCTTGCGACGGTGGGGCGGATCGCGGCGGCGGGATTCCTCGGCCCTGGTGGTCATCGCCGGTTCCGCCGCCAAGGTGACCCTCCCCGACCTGGGCGCGGCGGTCGACGCGCTGCGGCCGGTCACCGCCGAGGCGCTGCTGGACGCCGTCGGAACCTAGAGACGGATGTGGGCGAGCCCGATCCAGGCCCGGCGCAGCGTTCCCTGTAGGGCGGTGTCGGTGTTCGGGGTGAGGGTCAGGCCCGCGCGGCCGGCGATGTGGTCGGCGATCTGCGGGATGGTGAGGTGGTCTGTTCGTAGGTGCTCGGCGAACTCCGGTTCGCGCAGGCGTTCCAGGCAGCGGTCGAGTTTGGAGATGGCGAAGCTCTCCCGGCGCAGGGCGGCGGCCTTTCCGGCCACCGCCTGGACGGCGCGCCCGAAACCGCGTTCGCGGAGCCGGCGCAGCACCGTTTCGCGGCTGGCCAGCAGCGCGAAGTGGCGGACGTCGTGGCGCTCGCGGAGCCGTACGACGGTCTCCTGGAAGTAGGCCGGCTCCACTACGGTCATGGGCGCGATCACCGGGCCAGGGTGCCTGGTGAGGACGAGGTCCAGTACCTCGTACACGCCCTGCCGCCAGGCCGGCATGTCCTGGAAGTCACCGCGCAGCGCGGGGGGTGTCATCCGGTGCAGGCCGAAGCCGACGCGTTCCGGGTCGCAGACCACGCTGCCGGGTAGCCTCCGCCGGATCTCGTACGCGGTCTGCGTCTTCCCGCCGCCGAAAGGGCCGTTGATCCACAGGAGCATGCGTTCATTCTGCGGTGTCAGGGATGCATGCGGGCGCCTTTGCTCACCCGGTCCACCGCGTTCCGCGGGCCGTGGACGGCGAGGCCGACGAGGTCGAGGGCGCTGGTGGGGACCGCGCGGACCGCCGCACGGTTGGCGGCGTCGTGGCCGGTGGCGAACAGGTCGGAGGTGAAGACCGACATCGGCAGCTCGCGGGCGAGGGCCCGGCCGTGGGCCAAGGTGAGCTGCTCCTTAGACGCCTCGAACACCAGGACCGGCTGGCGGAACATCGGCAGGTAGGTCAGCCCGTCGGCGTCCTGGTAGGGCTCGCCGACCACCTCGGGCACGGCCGACCCCAGCCCGCTGACCAGGAAGGCCGTCACATTCAGCCGCTGCCACACCAGCAGGTCGTCCCGGAGCAGAACAGCGATCTTGGTGTCGAAGCGTACGGTCTCGGTTTCCATGGCCGCCAGGCTGCCGGACCCGCCGGTCACCGGTCTTGTACGATCCTGGCATGGCGGCCGAACGCGAGCGCGCGGCCGAACGCGAGCACGTCAGGGCGTGGCGACCGGCGATCAGGGGCATCACCGAGGTCCTGCACGCGCGGTTCACCGAGCACGCCTATCCCCTGCACGTCCACGACTCGTGGACAGTGCTGATCATCGACGACGGCATGGTCCGGTACGACCTGGACCGGCACGAGCACGGCGCGCTCACCAAGCTGGTGACGGTGCTCCCGCCGTACGTGCCGCACAACGGGCGGGCCGCCAGCGCGCACGGCTTCCGGAAGCGAGTCCTCTACCTGGACCGCGCCGAACTCGGCGAGGAGATGATCGGCCCCGCGGTCGACCACCCGGCCCTGCCGGATCAGGCCCTCCGCCGCTCGATCGACCGGCTGCACGGCGTCCTGGCCTCCCCCGGCGACATCCTGGAGGCCGAGAGCCACCTGGCCCTGATCCGCGAACGCCTCCACCACCACCTCGGGCGTGCCGAGCACGGGGATCCCGCCGATCCCCCGCTGGCCCGTCACCTCCGCGACCTGCTGGACGCACGGCTGCGCGACGGCATCTCCCTCGACGAGGCGGCGCGCCTGCTACATCGCCACCCCACCCATCTCATCCGCGCGTTCACCCGCGAATTCGGGATGGCCCCCCACCAGTACCAGATCTCCCGCCGCGTGGACCTGGCCCGCCAACTGCTCCTCCAGGGTCTCCCTCCAGGCACCGTCGCCGCCGAGACGGGCTTCTACGACCAGCCGCACCTGAACCGCCACTTCAAACGCATCCTCGGCGTCACCCCCGCCCGATTCGCGGCATCCGGGCGCCGACTCCCCTACAGTCACCGACATGAGCGCATCGTGCCTGACCCAGGCGGGACGGCCCGCCTTCGTGGTGAACGTCGAGGTCTTCCTGGAACGCGACGGCCAATGGCTCCTGATCAGACGCGGTGAACAGGAAGCGCACGCTCCGGGTCAGCTCGCCGGTGTCGGCGGCAAGGTCGAATCCGACGGGACCGTCGAGGAGGTGCTCGAACAGACCGCCAGGCGCGAGGTGCGCGAGGAGGTCGGCATCGACCTCTCCGGCGTCCCCGTCACCTACGTGACCAGTTCGTTCTTCGTCACCGACGACGGCGACCCGGTCATCAACGTGGTGTTCCGGGCACCACTGCCCGCCGACCAGGAGCCTGTCGCCGTCTCCCCTGGTGAGGTTGCCAGCGTGGTGTGGCGCACCCTTGCCGAGGCCGAGGCCGACCCCGGCTGCCCGCCGTGGATCCTGCAGAGCCTGCGGCTGGCGAACGGCTGACCTGCCGGTGGCGTGGCCGCACGCCACCGGCAGAACCAGATCAGCCCTTGAACGCGTCGCGGTTCGCGGACAGCACGTCATGCAGGGAGATCGGAGCGCGGCCGGTGAGGTCGTGGACGGCGGTGGAGACGTGCTCCGCCCAGCCCCCCCGGGCTGAAGTGCCGAAGGAGGCGATCAGCGGGGCGGCCTCGGGTGGGAGGCCGGCCGAGAGGAGGCCCTGGATGAAGGACTCGTCGTCGACGTCCACGACCTCGACCGGCTGGCCGCCGAACTCCGCGGCCAGCGCGGCCAGGGCGGCGGAGTCGATCGCCTCCGGGCCGGTGATGTCGTAGACGGCGTTCTCGTGGCCGTCCGAGGTGAGCACTGCCGCGGCGGCGGCCGCGCAGTCCTCGCGGGAGACGTAGGCGCTGGCGCCCTTGCCGCTGTTGGTGATCAGCTGGCCGCTCGCGGCGGCCTGGGCGACGGTGGGCACCTGGAACTCTGCATAGATGTTGTTGCGGAGGAACGTCCAGGTCATGCCGCTGCCGCGAATGGCGGTCTCGGTGATCCGGTGGCTGGCGGCGACGCCGGCCGGGTTGTCCGGCTCGGGGCTGCTCAGCGAGGTGTAGAGCACGTGGCCGACCCCGGCGGCGGCGGCCGCGTCCACGGCCTGACTGTGCAGCACGAGACGCTCCGGGCCGACCACGTCGACCGAGATCAGCAGGAGCCGGTCGACGCCGGTCAGGGCGGCGCGCAGCCCGGCCGGGTCGGCGAAGTCGCCGTGGCGGACGTCGGCGCCGCGCTGGGCGTACGCGGCGAGCGCGGCCGGGTTTCGGGTGAGCAGAACCGGGCGTTCGCCCTGGTCGAGCAGCAGGTCGGCGACGCGGCGGCCAAGATTGCCCGATGCTCCGATGACGGCGATGGTCGGCACTTCGGATACCTCCAGAGAGTTCTGTAATCAGACTGACGACAGTTAATCATAATCAGATCGGTTGCAGTTATAGAATGCGGGGGTGAGCAGCCCCACCAACACCCGCTTCGCCGTCGCGTACCACGCGCTGGGCCTGCTCGCGTCGATCCCCGGCGAGCCGCTCAGCTCCGAGCAGATGGCCGTCAGCGTCGGCACCAGCTCGGTCTACCTGCGGCGGGTGCTCGGCCTGCTGCGCGAGGCCGGGTTCGTGACCTCCCGGCCGGGCGTGTACGGTGGCTGGCTGCTCGCCCGCGCCCCGCACGAGGTCAGCCTCGGTGACGTCTGGCGGGCCGCGCAGGGAGACGGGCCGGTGCTCGGCATCCACGGCCCCCCGCCCACCTGCCCGGTCGGCAGCTCGGTCAGCGCGCGGCTGGCGGAGGTCGAGCAGCGGGTGGCCCGCGCGATCGTCGCCGCGCTCGACGAACTGACCCTCGTGGACACCCTGCCCGACGGCGCCCCCTTCACCGCCGACGTCCTGACGGTTCCCTCCCCGGAGGGCGAGCGGCCCGCTCGCCGCCCCCGGCGCCCGGCGCCCGCCTGATCCGGCGCGGAATGCCGGCCGTCCCCCCGTGGTTGCGGTACGCCGAGAGAAAGAGGTGAAGGGTGTCCGTACCACTGGAGTTCGCTGTTGACACGTTCGGGGACGTCACCGTTGACGCGGACGGCAACCGGCTGCCGTACCCGCAGGTGATCAGGAACGTGGTCGAGGAAGCCGTGCTGGCCGATCAGGTGGGCATCGACGCGATCGGCATCGGGGAGCACCACCGGGACGACTTCGCCGTCTCGGCGCCGGAGATCGTGCTGGCGGCGATCGCCGCCCGTACCGAGCGGATCAGGCTGAGCACCGCGGTGACCGTGCTGAGCTCGGATGATCCGGTGCGGGTGTTCGAGAAGTTCGCCACGCTGGACGCGGTGTCCGGAGGCCGGGCGGAGATCATCCTCGGGCGTGGTTCCTTCACCGAGTCGTTCCCGCTGTTCGGCTTCGACCTCGCGCAGTACGAGGAGCTGTTCGAGGAGAAGCTCGACCTGTTCGCGCACCTGCTCACCGAGCGCCCGGTCACCTGGCAGGGCAAACTGCGGCCCGGGCTGACCAACCAGCACGTGTACCCGAAGACCGAGTCGGGCCGGTTGCGCACCTGGATCGGGGTCGGCGGCAGCCCGCAGTCGGTGGTGCGCGCGGCGAGCTACGGGATGCCGCTGATGCTCGCCATCATCGGCGGCCCGTCGGAGCGTTTCGCCCCCTATGTCGAGCTGTACCACCGCGCGCTCACCCAGCTGGAGCTGGAGCGGCTGCCGGTGGGCGTGCACTCGCCCGGGCACATCGCCGAGACCGACCGGCAGGCACGCGACGAGCTCTGGCCGCACTACCAAGCCATGCACGACCGCATCGGCCGCGAGCGCGGCTGGGGTCCCACGACCAGGAGCCGCTTCGAGGCGGAGGCCGACGAGGGCGCGCTGTACGTCGGCTCGCCGGAGACCGTGGCCGCGAAGATCGCCAAAACGGTGTCCACGCTGGGCGTGGACCGGTTCGAGCTCAAGTACAGCTCCGGCACGCTCCCCCACGAGCGGCTGCTGACCACGATCCGCCTGTACGGCGAGGAGGTCGTACCCCGGGTCAGGCAGCTCCTGGCCCCGGCCACCGCCCAGTGACCGGGGCGGCAGTTCAGATCGGCAGGATGTCGCGCCAGCTGTAGCGAGGTTCGAAGCCGAGCGCGGCGCGGGCGCGGTCGATGGTCATCAGGGACTCGAACTCGCCGAGTTCCCTGGTGATCCTGGTGGCCGGGAAGACCTCCGCCATGAGCCGGGCCGAGGGGGTGGTCATCACGGTGTCGGCGGCGGCGATGATGTAGCTGGTGGCCCCGGTGACGCCGGCCTCCAGGGCGAGGCGGGCGGACAGGGCGCAGTCGCGGACGTCGATGTAGCTCCAGAGGTTGAAGCGGCGGGACTCGGGGTCGTCCCAGAAGCTGGGGAAACGCTCGTAGTCGGTGGGCCTGATGACGTTGGAGAAGCGCAGGCCCACGAACGGGATGCCGCTCCAGCCGGAGACCGCGTCCGCCATGGTCTCGGTGAGCACCTTGGACAGGGCGTAGCTGGTGGTCGGGTACGGGTAGTGGTCCTCGTCCAGCGGCGCGTACCTCGGGGGGACCTCGAAGTTCAGGCCGAGGGTGGTCTCGCTGGAGGCGTACACGACCCGGCGCAGGCCGAGGGAGGCCGCGGCCAGGAACACGTTGCCGTTCATGGAGGTGTTGGCGGTGAGGGTGCGGGCGGGCGGCAGCAGCGTGGGGGCGGGGATGTTGGCGATGTGCACCACCGCGTCGGCGCCGGTCAGGACCTCGACGGTGTCGCCGTAGTCGGTGAGGTCGGCCCGGGTGTACTGGAAGTCCGGGCGGCTCCACTGCGCGGGAAGGGTCGCCGGGTGGGGGGCGATGTCGGTGGCGATGACGTGGTAGCCGTGCGCGAGCAGCTCGTGCACGGTGGCGGCGCCGACGACACCGGCGGCTCCGGTGACGCAGATCGTCTGAGGCATGGTTCTCCTGACAGCGGTGCTGATCTGGTACGAATCCTGCCACGCCCCCGCAAAGCCAATTAAAAGGAAACCTTCCTATTGACAAGCTATGTCACCACAGGGTTACATCCTCTTAATTTAAGAGGTGAAAGTAACCTCGCACCGGGTCAGACGCGGTCCCGGCCCGCTGAGATCCCCCAGAACACGGGTCCGCGCCTGACCGCGGACCCCAGACCGGAGGTATCCATGCGCAAACCCCGCCTCCTCCTGACGGTCGCCACCGCGGCCGTCACGCTGGCCACCGCACTGGTCGCACTGACAAGCGCCACGCCGGCCTCGGCCGCCATCGGCCCGGTCACCTGGTCGGACGAGTTCAACGCCGCCTCCGGAGCCCCGATCGACGGTTCCAAGTGGAAGTTCGACGTCGGCGGCGGTGGGTGGGGCAACAACGAGTTGCAGTACTACACCAACACCACGCGGAACGTGTACCACGACGGCCAGGGACACCTGGCCATCACCGCACGGAAGGAGAACCCGTCCAACTTCCAGTGCCACTACGGCACCTGCCAGTACACCTCGGGCCGCATCCTCACCGCCGACCGGTTCACCCAGGCGTACGGGCGGTTCGAGGCCAGCATCAAGATCCCCCGGGGCCAGGGCATCTGGCCGGCCTTCTGGATGCTGGGCGGCAACAACTGGCCGACCACCGGTGAGATCGACATCATGGAGAACGTGGGCAGCCAGCCCAACACCGTGTACGGCACGGTGCACGGCCCCGGTTACTCGGGGGGCAGTGGCGTGGGCGGCAGCCGTACCGTCGGGGCGCCGCTGGCCGACGCGTTCCACACCTACCGGGTGGACTGGTCCCCCAACCTGATCGTCTGGTACCTCGACGGCTCGGAGTACTTCCGGGTCACCCCGTCCAACATCCGCGGCAACCAGTGGGTGTTCGACCACCCGTTCTTCATGATCTTCAACGTGGCGGTGGGCGGTAACTGGCCGGGCAGCCCGAACGCCAGCACCGCCTTCCCGCAGACCATGCTGATCGACTGGGTCCGGGTCTCGGCCTGGACGCCCGACGGCGGCGGCGGCAACGCGCTCCGCTCCGCCATGAACGGCAAGTGCATCGACATCCCCGCCGCCAACCCCGTGGACCGCGCCCAGCTCCAGATGTACGACTGCAACGGCACGGTCGCCCAGCAGTGGTCCGTCAACGCCGACGGCACGGTCCGCGCGATGGGCAAGTGCATGGACGCGGCGGCGGCCGGCACCGCCAACGGCACCGCCATCCAGCTCTACACCTGCAACGGCACCAGCGCCCAGCGCTTCACCCTCAGCGGGGCCGGCGACCTGGTCAACATCGCCGCCAACCGCTGCGTGGACATCGTCGACCTCAACCCGGCCAACGGCGCCCGCCTGCAACTCTGGGACTGCGCCGGCACCTCCAACCAGAAGTGGACCCGCTCCTAGCCGCCTGATTCCCGATCCGCCCACCTCGCGAGTGGGCGGATCGGGCTACACCTGGTGGCTCTCCCGGGCGGCGAGGATCGCGGGCAGGTACTGATCGCTCCACTCGCGGACCGCGTCGATCAGCACCAGCAGGCTCCGGCCCAGCTCGGTGAGCTCGTACTCGACCCGGGGCGGGTTCTCGTCATAGGCGGTACGGGTGACCAGGCCGTCGCGGCACATCGTCCGCAGGGTCTGCGAAAGCACTTTGGGGGTGATCGCGCGCAGCGGCACCCGGAGTTCGGTGAAACGGCGGGGACCGCCGGCCAGGCAGAGCACGATCATGCCCGTCCACTTGTCACCGATCTGGAAGGGCAACGCGCTGGACGGGCACATCGGGTGGAACATGTCGGGATCCAGCGGCTCGGCCATGGCCCGCAAGTCTAGGCCGGTATCGTTGAGGTAACCAGTATCCCGTGGATACCGTCCTGGTCATGAGCGTGATCACAGTGTTCGGAGCAGGCGGGCGAGCCGGTCGTGCGGTAGTCGCCGAGGCGGTGGCACGAGGGCACCGGGTGGTGGCGGCGGTACGCGACCCGACCCGCCACCAGGATCTGGCCGCGGATCGGGTCACCTTACGCCAGGCCGACGTGACGGACGGGTCCGCCGTGGCCGGCGCCCTCCACGGCGCCGACGCCGCCGTCCACGCGGTGTCCCCGTTCTCCGGCCCCGAACAGGGCTTCGCCACTCTGGACCCCGATTTCTTCGTCAAGGCGGCCGACGTCCTGCTGACCGGGCTCACGGCGGCAGGCGGCCGCAGACTCGTGGTCATCGGCCTGTTCGCGACCCTGCCCACCCGATCGGGCGGCCTGGTCATGGACGACCCCGCCGTATTCCCGCCGGAAATCCGCCCCTTCGCCCAGGCCCACCTGGACGGCCTGACCCACCTGCGAGCGGCGGACACCTCGATCGACTGGCTGATGCTGACCCCACCGGCCGGGCTGTCGCCCGCCCTTCCGCGTACGGGCAAGTACCGGATCGGGGCGGAAGAATATCTGGACGAGGGCACCCTTTCCTACGCGGATCTGGCCGTCGCGGTCGTGGACGAGATCGAGCGACCGGCCCACCGTCGCGTCCGGCTCCCCGTCTACGGGCAGTAGTCGCCGAGGGGCTGGATGTAACGGGATAAATCCGGCATGGGAAGCTGGTGGGCATGGCGAACGTGCTGGTGACGGGGGCCACCGGGTACGTGGGTGGTCGGTTGGTGCCCGAGTTGATCGCGGCGGGACATGACGTTACGTGTGTGGTGCGGCGGCCGGAGCGGCTGCGGGACTACCCGTGGGTACGGCAGGTGCGGGTACGGGCGGGGGACGTCACCGACGCCGAGGCGATGCGGCGGGCGCTGAGCGGGGCAAAGGTGGCCTACTACCTGGTGCACTCGATGGGCGGCGGGCGACGGTTCGCGGAGCGGGATCGATGGGCGGCCATGGCGTTCGCCGAGGCGGCGGACGCGGTGGGCGTGGGCAGGATCGTCTACCTCGGGGGGCTGACGCGGTCGCGGGAGAAGCTGTCGGCGCACATGGCCTCGCGGGGTGAGGTCGGGGACATCTTCCTGCGGGCGAGGACGCCGGCGGTGGTGCTGCGGGCGGCGATGATCATCGGCTCTGGATCGGCGTCGTTCGAGATGTTGCGGTACCTGACCGAGCGGCTGCCGGTGATGACGACGCCGAAGTGGGTGAGCAGCCCGACGCAGCCGATCGCGATCCGGGACACGTTGCGGTACCTGGTGGGCTGGGCGTCGGTCCCGGGCACGGTGAACCGGGCGTTCGACATCGGCGGTCCCGACGTGCTCACCTATGGCGAGATGATGCGGCGGTACGCGGCGGCGGCCGGGCTGCCGCAACGGGTGATCATTCCGGTGCCCGTGCTCACGCCCTGGCTGTCCAGCCAGTGGGTGGGTCTCGTCACGCCGGTGCCCGCGAACATCGCCCGTCCGCTGGTGGAGTCCCTGCGGCACGAGGCCGTATGCACAGAACACGACATTTCCCAATACGTTCCGGACCCTCCGGACGGGTTGATCGACTTCGACGAGGCGGTACGGCTGGCGCTGCGGCGCGTCAAGCAGGCGGACGTGGCCACCCGCTGGTCCTCGGCCTCGACACCCGGGGCGCCCAGCGACCCCCTGCCGACCGACCCCGCCTGGGCGGGCGGCAGCCTGTACACCGACGAGCGCACCCGCGAGGTGGCCGCCCCGCCCGGCGCGGTCTGGCGGGTGATCACCGGGATCGGCGGCGCGAACGGGTGGTACTCGCTGCCGACCGCCTGGCGGATCCGCGGACTCATCGACCGCCTGATGGGCGGGGTGGGCCTGCGGCGGGGGCGCCGGGATCCGGACCGCCTCCGGGTGGGCGACACCGTCGACTTCTGGCGAGTGGAGGAGATCCAGCCGGGACGGCTGCTCCGGCTCCGGGCCGAAATGCGCCTCCCTGGCCTGGCCTGGCTCGAACTCTCGGCGGAACCAGGCCGCGAACCGGGCAGGACGGTCTACCGCCAGCGGGCGCTGTTCCACCCGCACGGCCTGCTCGGCCACCTCTACTGGCTCAGCATCGCCCCGTTCCACCGCCTGATCTTCGGCCGCATGCCCGGCAACATCGCCCGAGCCGCCCAAGCCCGGTCGGCACGCACGACCGGAACACACGTCACCCGAGCCAACCGGGAAGCCCCATCGGCACCAGATCGAACCGGACAACCGTCGGGCACCGCGCCCCAGCCCTGATCCACTCCGCGCCTAGGCTGGGGCCATGCGGAACTCGATCACCGGCCTGGCAGGCGACTTCGACTACGAGACACACGGGCGCGGATACGCCGTACAACGCAGAACCGACCCCCGGATCGCCGCGCTGGTGCACGCGGCGCTCGGGAACGGACGCACTCTGATCAACGTCGGGGCGGGCGCCGGATCATACGAACCCGAGGACCGGTACGTCGTCGCGGTCGAACCGTCCGAGGTCATGCGCGCCCAGCGCCCCCCGCACCGGGTTCCCGCGATCCGCGGCACCGCCGAGGACCTGCCGTTCGACGACGGCGCCTTCGACGCGGCCCTGGCCTCGGTCACCGTGCACCAGTGGTCCGACGCCGACAAGGGCCTGCGCGAGCTGCGCCGGGTCACCCGCGGCCCGGTCGTCGTCCTCACCTTCGACGGAACCGCCCTCGACCTGCTCTGGCTGGCCGAGTACGCGCCCGAACTGATCGCCGCGGAACGCCGCCGCTACCCCGACATCGCCTGGATCGCCGAACGGATCGGCCCGAACTCCCACGTCGAGCCGGTCCCCATCCCCATCGACTGCGTGGACGGCTTCACCGAGGCGTACTACGCCCGCCCGGAACGCTTCCTCGACGAGACGGTACGCCGCTCCCAGTCCGCCTGGGGCTTCGTCGACCCCGAAGCCGAGGCCCGCGCGGTCGAACGCCTCCGCACCGACCTGGAGACCGGCGCCTGGGACACCCGCTTCGGCCATCTCCGCGAGCAGCCGGAGTTCATCGGCTCCCTGCGCCTCGTGGTCGGCCTCCCCTAGACCACGCCGGTCTGGACGGTGACGGTGATCGAGGCGCCGGCGTGGGTGTCGAGATCCCGGAAGGTGAGGGTGAGGTCCGGGCCGGTGGTGTGGGCGGCGAGCAGCGGGTGGCCATGGATGAGGCCGCTCACCGGCCGGCGCCAGGTGACGGTGAGCGTCGTCAGGTCGCGGCGGGGATCGGCGACGGTGAGGGCGGCCGTGCCCGTTCCGGACTGGCGGAGGAGGACGGCGCACGGGGCGGAGGCGGTGAGGTCGCCGACGGTGCCCGCGAGCCAGAAGTTGGCGGCGGTCAGCGCCAGGGACGGAACGTGGACGGCCTGCTGGGCGGAGGTGTTGGCGAGGATCCGAGCCCAGGCGGGAAGGGCGGCGCGGGCCCGGGTCTCGGCCTGGGTGGCGCCCGGCATGAGCAGGTACGCGTATCCGGCGGACGCCGGATTTGTGCCGTGGTCGAGCCAGAAGGTGGCGTAACCGCGGGTGACCCTGGTCGTCGCGGAGGTGCGCCGGTCGTGGCGCGTATGCAGACGGGTGCCGCCGCGGAGTTGGTGCACGGTCTGGCCGGTTCGCAGCGCAGGGGCCGGGGGGTCGGCCTCCGTACCGGGCAGGAAGACGTAGCCGCCGTGACCGGCGAGGTGGGCCCAGCCTTCGGCGGCGTTCACGACGGGCGGGGTGGTGGTGCGGCGGTTGTCGACGATGGTCTCGACGGGGACGTCGTCGGCGGCGGTGATGCCGGCGCCCAGGCAGAGCACGGCGTCGTCCAGGAAGAACCAGGACTTGAAGGCCTCCAGGGTGCTTTCGAAGCCGTTGAGGTGCTGGCCGACGCCGGCGTAGACGCCGTCGGTGGCCCCGCCGACCCAGCGCGCGGGCGGGCAGGTGTCCCCCCAGCCGGGACCGGCGCCGTCGGGCAGCGGGCGGGTGGAGACGGTGGTGCCGGGCAGCCGGTACGGGTCGACGGTGTGCCAGAACGAGTCGGAGTACTGGTCGGCGTGGCCGCCGGCCCACCAGTAGAGCATGCCGGAGCCGGTGTGCCAGCCGCGCAGGTTCTCGCCGTTGCCGTGCTCGTAGTGGCCGACCCGGTCGGAGGCCATGCTGAGGGCGGCACACCAGCCGGGGCGGCGGTGCACGGCCCTGGCACTCATCGGCATCAGGTGGTGGCCGGTGGGCTCGGTGGCGGCGGGGATGGCGGGGTCGTTCAGGACCCTGGACAGGCGGGCGTGGAAGGCCAGGTCGGTGCGTTCGGCCTTGGCCAGCATGGGCTTGTTGCGGTGCGCCCAGCCCTTGACCACGGCCTGCCAGCGGGCTCGTTCCGGGGCGGATTCGGCGAGCAGCAGGATCGAGGCGGCGATCTCGCGGCCGGCCTTGTGGTCGCCGAAGGGGTCCCTGCTGATTCCCCGGCCGCGGACGAGGTCCATGCAGACGCCGTCGTGGATGAACGGCGTGAAGGACCTCTCGACCAGGTCGTGGATGGTGTTGTCGGTTGTCGCCCAGGGGGTGCCGCGCAGCACGGCGAAGAGGGTGGCCAGACCGGCGAGCAGGGTGGCACCGTAGGCGCCCTGGTAGGGGATGGTCGAATGCTGGATGAAGGAGCCGTCCCGGTAGAAGCCATCGCCTTCCTCGACGTACCGGAACACCGGCGCGAGGGCGGACACCGCCAGATCCGCCTTCTCCGGGTCGGCGCGCAGGATGGCGCGCAGCAGCATGACCAGGCAGAGGTCGACCCGGTTGGCGGCGGTGCTGTTGCCGCCGTAACGGCCCAGGAGAGATTCCGGGACGTAATGGTCCACGGAGTCGCGCAGGTCACGGCTCTGCTGCTCGGTGACGTGCCCGCCCACGAGCAGCGCGGCGTCCAGCAGCGAGCGGGGCACGCCGATCTGCCAGTGCCACCAGTTGCCGGAGGCGTCACCCCCTGCCGGGTAGACCGTACGCCGGTAGTGATCGATCCCCTGCGCGACGGCCGCCCCCAACCGGGAGTCACCGGTCACCCCCGTGCCGGGCAGCACGTACGCCTGGGCCATCGTCCGCAACCGCTGCGGCGTCCCCATGAAGGAAGGGAACGGCAGATCCGCCCAGAGCCCCCCGGCTGCGAACGCCATGGTCTCCCGGAACCGCCCGGCCGCCGCTCCCAGCCGGCCCAGCCTGGTCCGGTACGGCTCCACCCGCGGGTCGAACACCGCCCCGGCGGACACCTCACGCCACTGACGCCGTAACGCGATGAACGACCGATCCGGGGTGTGCGCCGCCCGGGCGGGCACCAGCGCCCCCGCCAGCCCGGCCACGGCAGCCGCACCCACCTGGAGAAGCAACCGCCGGGAAGGACCACCCACGTCACAATTATGTGACGCGGGTTACTTCATCCGGCCCATTGACTTCATGTCGCCCGAACGGGAACGGCTCATGACCTGTCGGATTCGGGCGGGTGTGCGGCCGGTGAGCTTGCCCAGCATGCCGGTGGGCTGCTGGACGGGCCTCCTGCGGCGGAGCATGGCGGTCAGGCCTTGGCGGGTCGGGGCGGTGGGCATGGCGTTCGCCATGGTCTGCCGCAGGGCCGAGCCGGTGCGGGTGCGGCGGCTCAGGCGGCGGGCGGTGATTCTGCCCCGCCGGAGCGCCCCGGCCGCGCGGCCATACTCGATCGAGCGCGACGGACGGCGGCGGAACATGGCGGGGAGGCCACGCGGCATGGCGGTGGCGGCCGTGCTCATGCGGCGGTGCTGGATCATGCGGCCGGCGGTCAGGCCGGTGATGACGGCGGCCACCGCGAACAGGACCGCGGGGTGGCGTCTGACGCCGCCCGCCATCCCCTGGGCGCGGGATCTGACCTGGGCTTTCACGTTGGTTTTCGCGGCCAGGGCGGCCACGGTCTGGCCGAGTTCCTCGCGGGTTCTGCGGAGGTCCTCCTCCAGGGCTGCCCGGTCGGGCGACTGTCGGGTGTGTGGAATCACGTCGTTGACCACCTGAGCGTCGTCGGGATGGGCGTGCGAACGAGTGTGGGAACGAGCGAGGCGCTGGTGCATCTCGGAGGGCGCGCTGGTCCGCTGTTCCGGCACGGTGCGGCCGGTGGCAGTGAAGATCAGCTCCGGATCGGCGGTGGACGGCCCAGCCGTCTCGGGACGGCCCTCGGCCTGCGGGTTGACGTTCGGGATGTTGAGCGAACCCATCGTGGTGACCGGGAGCATCTGCCCCACCACCGCGCGGCGCGCCCCCACTTGCCCGGCGGTGACCGGGGTGGCGGGTACGTCGGGATCGCTGTCGTCAGTCATGGTGGTTCCTCCCCTGCGCGACGCCGGCCTTCACGGCGTCGATGTCGGCCCGGA
Source organism: Acrocarpospora catenulata (assembly GCF_018476525.1). Classification (GTDB taxonomy): domain Bacteria; phylum Actinomycetota; class Actinomycetes; order Streptosporangiales; family Streptosporangiaceae; genus Acrocarpospora; species Acrocarpospora catenulata. Next base: position 7,481 of record NZ_JAHCST010000005.1, on the reverse strand, counting down.
TGCTCCGCATCGTGGCCGCGGGCGTGGGCGGACCGGTCTGGGTGACGTGGAACCTGCCGACCGCGGCGAGCAGCCCGGCCAGCACCAGCAGCGCCACGCCGACGATGAGCGCGGCCGCCCAGGCGGGCAGCACCAAGGCGATCGCGAGCACCACGCAGGCGATCAGGGTGGCCGCCCCGAAGAAGGCCATCAGACCGGCTCCACCGAACATGGCGGCGCCCTTTTTCGCGTGCTGGCCCTTGTGGGTGAGTTCGGTCTTGGCGAGACGCACTTCGTTCTTGACGAGCCGGGATACCTGGTCGGAGACCTGCTGGACCAGTTCCGGCATCGAGAGAGATTCCTTCAGGTTGCCTGACACGTTCCCTCCTTCGTCCTACCGTTTCGCCTACCCGCGCTTTCCGCGAGAAACCTCGGCACACGCTGGTGGACGGCAAAGGTTCGGTGTGCGACTCGCCAGGTGGGCGCAAGTCATCCGTGCGAAGGGCGGTGGGGCGCGGAAATACGCTGAGCAGGGCGGATGTCGGTCCGGTAAATCAACTTTCAGGTTCCGGAGGGGCGAATTCGCAGAACCGGAGAATCATTTACCCAACACCTGGCTAATGCGGGGTGTAATGGTTATTTCAACGAGGGTCCCGCGAGTTCCGCCGCGTCGGTAGCTTAGCGTTCCCAAGGTTATCCGCGAGACACCGTGAACTTGGCACGTCGAAAACGTTCATTGTTGGCTGTGAGCGCACTCGGTGCACGCCCACCCCGATACCAACCACTGACCAGGCGAGGCGGTCCACCGAACCGACAGGACGCTCACCGCCTCACGGCACTCACCACCAGACGACGCTCACCGCCTGACGACGCTCACCGCCTGACGACGCTCACCGCCTGACGACGCTCACCGTCAGATGGCACTCACCTCCCGATGGCACTCACCGCTTGACGGCTCGCACCGCCTGACGACGCTCACCGTCAGACGGCACTCACCTCCCGGTGGCACTCACCTCCCGATGGCACTCACCGCTTGACGGCTCGCACCGTCAGACCGCTCGCACCGTCAGACCGCTCGCACCGTCAGACCGCTCGCACCGTCAGACCGCTCGCACCGTCAGACCGCTCGCACCGTCAGACGACGTTCGCCTCTCGACGACACTCACCGTTTGACGGCGCGGAGCACGACGAACTTGGGGTCGCTCGCGACGACCTGGCAGTTGCCGAACAGGCGGCGGAGTTTGGCGTGGTAGCCGAGGTGGCGGTTGCCGACCACCCAGAGTTCGCCGCCTTTCCTGAGGGCGCGGCGGGAGCCGGTGAACATACGCCAGGCGGTGGCGTCGCTGGTCGCGCGGTGGCTGTGGAACGGCGGGTTGTTGAGCACCACATCCACACTCTCAGGCGACATTTCCGACATGCCATCAGCGACGTGGAACTCGGCCTTGCCGGTGATATTCGCTTCGAAGGTCGCACGGGCGGAGGCCACCGCCGGGTACGACTCGTCCACGAAGATCAGTTCGGCATCGGGGTCGATCAACGCGGCGGCCAACCCGACCACACCGTTCCCGCACCCAAGGTCCACCACCCGCAACGGCCCACGCAACTCCGGCAGATGCTTCAGAAAGAACCGAGTCCCGATATCCAGCCGCTCAGCACAGAACACCCCGGCGTAATCGCACACCACCCGACCGGAAACCGGCCCGGCATCCGCGTCCAATGTGTACGTCTTCGGCCACGGGCTGGGCTCGCGGGGCAAATCCGGATCAGGCGTACAGAAGATGAGCCGAGCCTTCCGCTCGGCCAGCGAGGTCCTGGTCGGCCCAAGCACCCGCTCAAACAACCGCAACGTCGAGGTGTGAATCTCGGTCACCATCCCGGCCCCGACCACGACGGTCCCCGCGTGCACAGCCGGAGCCAGCCTGCACAACTGATCCTCCAGCAGCGCCAGACTCTTCGGCACCCGAACCAGCAGCACATCTACCCGCTCCGGCGGCGGATCCAAGCTAGACAGCAGCCGAACTCCCCCGACCCCGTTCCGCTCCAGATTCGCTTCCGTGGCCCGCTGACTCAGCAACGAATCAGTGATCTGGACCGGCTGATACTCGGCCAACGCGGTCGCAAGCGCCCCCCATCGATCGCCGACCACAACCACGGTCCCACCGACCGACTCCAGGTGACGCAACAGGTAGGCATCGGCGGCATCCCACGCTCGGAGACCGTCCCGCGTGGCACCGTCCCCGCGCACAAGATCAAACTCTTCCGGGCTTCGCATGACCCGCCCAGGCTAGCGGGTCCAGCCCAGGCAAAAACAAGCGGAATGACCTGGCCGCAGGCGGGAGCGGGTGGCCGGAAGGAGACCCGAAGGTCCCGGGGCCGGGAGCCAGAGCCCAGAGCCGGGAGCCAGAGCCCAGAGCTGAGGGCCAGAGCCCAGATCCGGAGGCCGGAAGGCGGAGGCCGGAGGGGCGGAGGCCGGAGGGGCGGAGGCCGGAGGGGCGGAGGACCCCGGGAGGCGGAGCCGGGAGCCGAAGGGGCGGAGCCGGGAGCCGAAGGGGCGGAGCCGGGAGCCGAAGGGGCGGAACTGGGGGCCAGAGCCCAGAGCCGGGAGCCAGAGCCCAGAGCCGGGAGTCGGAAGTCGGAGTGGAGCCCCGCGAACATTAACGGGTGGGTGGAGTTCCCCGGCAACCAATCCTTCGTATGCCGGAGCGGCAGGCAACCCTCCCGGCGGAGCCGGGCCCGGACCCAGAGGGTCAGGAGGGTGGGTGGTGGAGGTAAGCCATCGGGGGATATAGGCCCTGACCTGCGGCTATGTCTCTACGCAGCGGCCGGAAGGGGCGTTTGGCCCGTGTGTGGCCCGTCGTTTACGGGCTCGTTTGCGCTGGTCACAGAGCCGAGCGCAGCGGCATCAAAGGCCGCCTCAATCTTAGCGTTCACGGCGTCCTCATCGGACTCGATCCAGTGCGCGTACACCGCGAACAGGACCTTGACCGTGTGCCCCATGCGCTTGGCGACTTCCAGCGGGTTGACGCCCGCCGACAGTTGCATGGTGGCGTTGGTGTGCCGCAAGTCGTACGGGCGTCGCGCGACCTGGGAGGCGTGCTCAGCAGCGGGGAAGGCCGCCTTACGAGCCTGCCGCCAGATCTGGCCGTAGACGCCCTTGTCGATCCGGGCACGGTCGGTGCCGTCCCAGAACAGCCGCCCGTCATCCGCCGTGCCGTGCGTGGTGATGTGCTCGCGCAGGATCGCCACGAGCGCCGGAGGGATGGGCACGATCCGGACCGCCTTACGGCCCCGATGCTTGAGCCCTCGCTGTTCGTGGCTTTCCCCGGTTCCGGTCCACAGCTCACCGACGTCGGGCGAGGACCCGCACAGGGTGAGCCGCCCCCATCCGGTCTTGGGCAGGTGGCAGTCAGCCTCACGCAGGGCGATCACTTCGGCCGGACGGCACCCCGCGTAGTACATGACCGCGAAGAAGGCCCGCAGACGCGGACCCCGCTCACGGGCCAGCGGACCCTTAAGCGACTGGCAGGCATCCAGCAGCCGCGCCACCTGGTCACCGCTGGGGATGATCACGGGGGAGATCTCGTCATCACTGATCTGCCGTTTCTTGCTCTTGATCGCCGGAAGGGGATTGGTGTGGACCAGCTTCTTGGACACCGCCAGCTCGAAGGCCCGGTGCAGGGCGGCCCGCCGATGCCGGACCACGGCCGGAGAGGCAGGCTTGCCGTTCTGGAGTCGGGCGATGCCGTCCAGCAGCGCGCGTAAGACCGTGTCGTCGGCCAGGCAGGAGACCGGCCGCGTGTAGGTCGCCAGCCAGGCCAGCGCCGTCGTGATCGAGTCCGGCACCGGTTCGCGGTTGACCCTGCCGGGAACGAACGCCCAGTTCATCAGCGCCGCTCTCAGATCCTTGTCACACGGCCGGTTACGCCGCGCCTTGAGAGAGGTCTCCAACATCAACATCGTGATGTCGGTCAGGTCCCGGGCGATGCCCCGCCGCGTGTTGGCGGAGGCTTCATCCCAGCCCCGGGCCGCCAGCTCGACGACGTGATCGAACCACAGCGCTTGAGCACGCCCCCAGGAGACCGGTTCGCCCGTCGCAGGGTCCCACTCTTCCCCGATGACCCTGGCCGCAGCGGTGAGTTTGGCCTGATGACCCTGCGCCAGGGCTTTGGTCAGGAATGACCGGCTGTGCTCTCGCTCGTTGACGACCCACCGCAGTTCCCAGGGCTTCCTACGGCCTTCACGCTTGCGAATCTTCCAGAACTGAATGTCGAGCGTGTTTCCCATGTGCCGTCCCCTTTCTAGTCGAGTTCCTGTTCTGCTAACCATTTTACCCATTCTTTGCGGGAAATACGCCTATCCCCGTTGGGAATTCTGATCGATTTCGGGCCTTTCCCGATCGCGAGCCACCTATAGAAAGTGGATCTAGGAACCCGCAGGATACGGCAGCAATCAGCCACCGTCAGAAAATCATCGTCCAACTCACTACGCGCCATTCTGACCCCCTTTCATAAATGCGCCCACGGGCCAGCTACGGGCCAGCCACGGGCCACCGGGAATAACTGCCGAATTCACCGGCACCGCCATTACCGCGAAAGGGATCCAACCTGGGCACCGCGTACAGTGACCCCGCCAGCCCGACCGCCGACGCTGGCACACGCCCCCCTGCAACCCCCCGTAACCGGACCGTGACGCCGGTTGCGGACTCCCGGACCCGCCCGCCCGCCCAAGGACCAGAACGAAGAGGAGCCTTCGGCACGCTCTGTCGAAGGCGACGCTTACCCGCTCCACCCACGCGCCGACCCGCAACCCTGCCACCGACCGGCCGCCCGTCCGGGCAGGGGTACCCAGCGCACGCATCGGAGCCCAAGTTCGCCGGTACGGCCCTTTCCCGCTCTGACCACTCACGGCGACCCCTCCACCGCCGCCGCTTGATGCCGTTCGGTCTCCGCCCGTCTTCGGATGCGTTCGGCAACCAACCGCAACAGCCGCACCGCCACCGGCTCCAACGCCGGATCAGACGCGCTCACCCGCCGCCACACATACCGGCCCGGCTCCCGCTCCTCCTGATCCGGATCCAGGCCCAGCGCCGCCAGCGCCCATGCCCTGCGGTCGGCCTTGTGCCCCTTCAAGGTCTTGCCCGACCACTTGCGCGACACCAGCACCCGCCGACCGCCATAACCCAAGTGGTCGGGCTTGTGCGCCTTCTTCCGGCACCAGCCCGGACGCAACCCCGCCTTGCCGTTCTTGGGCTGCACCCCGTACCGCAACCAGTTCGCACACTCGGGTGAACAGGGTTCCCACCGGACCGCATCCACCAGCCGCGCCACATGATCCGCGTTCGCCGATCCGGGCGGAGCGTCCCAGCCCTCACCCAGCGACTTCGACAGGTACTTGGACAGGTACTTGATCCGCTGGTCGGCATCCAGGGTCCCGCCTAGCACGCCCTGCATGTCGAGCTGAGTACCGAACCTCAGTACATGCAGCGGTTCGGCCCCGGGGCTTTCCGCCACCCGGTCCAGCGCCTCATCCCAGGTGGGCAACACCTCACCCGTTGAAGGATCCACATACCCCGCCCCGTCCCGCCAGACCGGAACGCGCTCCCCCTCGAACCGCACCACATCCACCGCAGGCCACCACACCTGGTGATAAGTGGCCGCCACCACCCGCCGCAACTCAGCACGCGGCAAAGTGCCCCGGATCGCCATGTGCAGGTGTGGCGCACGGCGTTTCTGGGGTTCGACGACCGCGAAGTACTGGACATCGAACCCCGCCACACGGCGAAGGTTCTGCACGAACCGATCCACCAGCTTGGAGAAGTGCAACGCATCCCGAGCCGCCGCCGCATAGTCGTACCGCTCCGGATCAACCGGAACCCCGTCCTTCACCTTGCCGTAGGACGGCAGCGTGAGCGTGAGGAACATCGACGGCCGGAACGCCCGCCCGTTCCGCCCCTCAAAGGTCCGCCCTAGCGTGGAGTCCCGCACCTCACGCCGAGGCAGGTCCGGCACATCCTGACGCCGCCGCGTGCTCCGAACCCGACGCGCAGCCCCGTCAGCCGACCCGTCAGCCGACCCGTCAGCCGACCCCTCACCGGCCGACTCATCACCCGCATCCCGCCGCACAGGTTGCGCCGCCGCGATCTCCCCATCCAGTTCGGCAATCGCCGCATCCAGATCCGCCGTGTCCTCACCGGCCGCCGCCGCATCATCACGCCAGCCCACCGCCTGAACCCGCAGCTCACCCAGATACCGCCGATACTCCCCAGCAGACATGAAGTCCCCCGAGACCGGCTCTTCCTCCAGGTGCCAGCCTTCCCGGCATTGAGCCCGCCGCAGATCCCGCACCCGCTTGGCGCACGGCGGACACCAGCTCTCCCGCCACGACCCGCACGGCAGGTCAACGATCTCCGTCCGCCCCGTCACCACATCCTGACGACGCATCGGCACCGGCCGCACACACACCCCATGCTCGACCGCCAGCCGTTCGGCAACCGCCGGATCAACCACGGTCGGCATGAACACCACCGACGCATCCGGGCGGGCCGAGACCACGCCCACGACTTCCTGTCCAGGTAACTCGCGCAGCACAACAACTCTCCTGATGGCTGAAAAGGCTTTGATGACCAGCAGGCGAATCCGGCCGAAACCCGAGCGCGCACGCCAGCACGCACGCCCGGACCACGACACCACCCAGGGGAGAGTGAGTGAGAGTAGGAACCGCCAGCAGAAACCGCTGAAAATGAATCCCGGCTGATAAGCCGGGCTAGGAAGGGCTAACAGCCGCGCCTATGCGGCATTACCCGAGAACGCGCGTCCGCGCAGGCAGACCGGCAGCGGGACGCCACAGCGCATCACTCCTCATGTCGGCTGGATTGTTTCCAATGAAACGAATGACGGTCAGGAATAGTTCCCTGTCCACATGCGGAAACAAGGATTATTGACTTCATCTGACTGTCATTGTTTTTGACGCTGGAAACATCCGCTCCGATACCCAAAGCGATACTCAGAACCGCGCTATACCTACTCAAGACGTAACCGGGGGCTCCAACGGATCGGACTCATAACCAACCGGCATAACCAAAGCCCAGCCAGCACCCCGACACCCCAGCACCCAATTGCCGAACACGGAAGGGGAAGGACAGGAGGGCAAGGGAAGGCGAGGGAGAGCGAGGAAGCCGGGGCGAACCCTACGCGGCCCGACCAGCCGGGCAGGAGCGCACGCTACGGACCGGACATGGCTCCGGGGCTCCGCCCCTAAGACACCAAACAACGCCCGGACCTCGCAGTGCACCCCTGCCTACGACCGTTCGGGGGAACACTCCGGGCACCGCAACCCCGGCAACTTGACCGGTCTCCTGATAGCTGGTCGGGCGATCTGCCGAATTGTTCTTATATGAGTCAAGGTGCGCCGTGCGGCGCACCGGTTCGCGAGGAGGTGAAAGACCTTCTCCCCCAAACTGTCGCAGCAGGGCGGGGAAGCTGAGGGCAGCCTGAACCGGGTGG
>NZ_JAHCST010000049.1 GCF_018476525.1 Acrocarpospora catenulata | reverse complement strand
TGAGCTTCAGCGGCTGCATGATCGACACCGGCGGGGTGGCGGCGTCGGCCAGGCCGTACAGGGTGCCGGAGCCGACCCTGGTCACCGGGCGGATGACCGAGCCCACGTTCACGACCAGGGTGCCGCCGCCGGCGGGGGTGCCGCTCCACCGCTGGTTGGCCTGCCCGTTGCAGGTCCACAGGATGACCGAGGTGCCGTTGGCCGTGCCCGCCAGGTTCACATCCAGGCACAGGCTGGACTGCAGGCCGGTGATGGAGCCGTCGGCGTTCTGCCGCCACTTCTGGTTGTTCTGCCCGTTACAGGTCCAGATGATCACCTGGGTGCCGGGCGAGGTCTGGTTGTTGTAGGCGTCCAGGCAGCGCGTACCGTTGAACGTCCGCAGCTCGCCCGCCGCCGTGAACTCGAACGCCTGGTTGGCCTGGCCGTTGCAGTCCCAGATGTTCAGCGGCGTGCCCTGGGCGCTGTTGTTGCCCGCGACGTCCAGGCAGCGTCCGGAGGAGGCGCTGACCAGCGGCGCGGGCGCCGCCCAGGCCGGCGTGGCCCAGGTGATCGCGGAGGCCAGGAGGATCACGAGCACCGTCGCCACGCTCGTGACCACGGCCCCCGGCGATCGCCGCCGGGCCGATGTTCGGCCGGGTAAGTGGACCGATGAGTCCTGCATGGTGTTCTCCTCGGTGGTGAAGAGGTGGGGGGCGGTACCGCCCTGCGCGGCCGTGCGGCCTCGATGGTCGGTGGAGGCGTCGCCCGCCAGTGGCCGGATGGCAAGGGCGTGCCGCCGCGCGGTACTGCTGAGGGAAACGATTTGTTTCAGGGAGGTTTTGGCTAGGTGTGATCGATAACATGGATCGCTATCCGCACCCTGTCAAGACCCCGCCCCGCCTCTCCTTGCTCGCGCCCTCACATCGAAGGGTGCGGTGCCGCTTCACCGGTCCACACGGCATCGGCGAGTCAGGTTGGGATGACAGCCGCAACAAGGCCAACGGCAGCCGGGCGAGTGTGTTATCGCAAACACTTCGGGCTTGATCTGCGACCGGCAGCATGGCGTTACTTCCATGAAACTTTCAAGTTCACAGGCATCGCGACGCGGCTCTTCCGGGGCGAAGACCAGGCAGGAAGAGTACGGCCGACATGTCCGGGGAGGTGATCCGGCGTGGCGGCTCGTTGACACCGACCGGCGAGCTGGATGTACTCCGCAACAGCGCAATCCCTGGAAGAAGCGGCTGCGGGAGGAGTGGCGCGTGAATGTTAACGCTAACATTTGACGTCCTTCGCCTCCGCCGCGTGTCGATCCGCTCGGATCGTCCTCCAGGTGTCGCCGACCGGAACGGTGCCGACTCCGGCGGCGGCTGCTCCCGGGTGTGGCGGGCGACGCCGAACTCACCGCACCCGGGGGCTTGTCCGGAACGCTGTCCGGCCAACCCCCCTTCGGGAACGGAGAACCGAAATGTCTGATCTGTCGCGAAGGCAAGTGCTGAAATTCGGCGCGGTCGGAGCCGGAGCCACGATGCTGCCACTGCAATGGACGGCGGCCGCCCGGGCCGCGGCAGCACCGCCTCCGGAAGTGATCGCCGCCAACGACCTGGCGCTGTGGTACGACGAGAGCGCCGGCACGGACTGGCTGCGAGCGCTTCCGATCGGCAACGGCCGCCTGGGCGCCATGGTGTTCGGCAACGCCGACACCGAGCGATTACAGCTCAACGAGGACACCGTCTGGGCCGGCGGGCCCTACGACCAGAGCAACACCAGGGGCGCGGGGGCGCTGGGGCAGATCCGGCAGCTGGTCTTCCAGAACCAATGGAGCCAGGCCCAGACCCTGATCGACCAGAACATGCTGGGCAACCCCGCAGGCCAGCTGGCCTACCAGCCCGTAGGCAACCTGCGGCTCAGCCTCGGCAGCGCCAGCGGGGTCTCGGAGTACCTGCGCTACCTGGACCTGACCACGGCCACCACAACGGTGTCCTACCTGCGCAACGGCGTGCGGTACCGGCGCGAGGTGCTCGCCAGCGCGCCGGACCAGGTGATCGCCATCCGCCTGACCGCCGACCGGCCCGGCTCGATCACCTTCTCCGCGACCTTCGACAGCCCCCAGCAGACGACGCGCTCCAGCCCGGACGGCAGGACGGTGGCCCTGGACGGCAGGTCCGGCACCCAGCGGAACATCGCAGGCGCGGTCCGCTTCCTGGCACTTGCCAGGGTCCTGACCGACGGCGGCAGCGTCACCAGCTCCGGCGGCACGCTGCAGGTCAACGCCGCCAACAGCGTGACACTACTGATTTCCATCGGCTCCAGCTACGTCAACTTCCAGAACGTCAACGGCGACTACCAGGGCATCGCGCGGCGGCATCTGGACGCCGCCACCGCCAGAACCTACGACGACCTGCGCGCCCGGCACGTCGCCGACTACCAGCGGCTGTTCGGGCGCACGACGCTCGATCTGGGCCGCACCGCGGCGGCCGACCAGCCCACCGACGTGCGGATCGCCCAGCACAACAGCACCAGCGACCCGCAGTTCTCGGCGTTGCTGTTCCAGTTCGGCCGGTACCTGCTGATCTCCTCCTCGCGTCCGGGAAGCCAGCCGGCCAACCTGCAGGGCATCTGGAACGAGTCGATGACCCCGTCGTGGGATTCCAAGTACACCATCAACGCCAACCTGCCGATGAACTACTGGCCGGTCGACACCACGAACCTGTCGGAGTGCTACGAGCCGGTGGCCAGAATGATCAACGACCTCACGGTCACCGGCGCGCGCACCGCCCGGGTGCAGTACAACGCCGGCGGCTGGGTCACCCACCACAACACCGACGCCTGGCGCGCCTCCTCGGTGGTGGACGGCGCGCTGTGGGGCATGTGGCAGACCGGCGGCGCGTGGCTGGCCAACACCATCTGGGACCACTACCTGTTCACCGGCGACATCGAGTTCCTCCGGCAGTACTACCCCGCGATGAAGGGCGCGGCGCAGTTCTTCCTGGAAACCCTCGTGCCGGAACCGAGCCTGGGGTATCTGGTCACCAACCCGTCCAACTCCCCGGAACTCCCCCACCACAGCGGCGTCAGCGTGTGCGCGGGCCCCACCATGGACAACCAGATCCTGCGTGACCTGTTCAACGCCTGCGCCCAGGCCAGCCAGGCCCTCGGGGTCGACGCCGCCTTCCGGACCCAGGTCCTGGCCACCCGGGACCGGCTCGCGCCGATGAAGGTGGGCTCGCGCGGCAACATCCAGGAGTGGCTGTACGACTGGGTGGAGACCGAGCAGAACCACCGGCACATCTCCCACCTGTACGGCCTGCACCCCAGCAACCAGATCACCAGGCGCGGCACTCCCGCGCTGCACACCGCCGCGCGGCGGACCCTCGAACTGCGCGGCGACGACGGAACCGGCTGGTCACTCGCCTGGAAGATCAATTACTGGGCGCGGATGGAGGAGGGCGCCCGGGCGCACACCCTGATCCGCCTGCTGGTGACCACGGCCCGGCTCGCGCCGAACATGTTCGACCTGCACCCGCCGTTCCAGATCGACGGCAACTTCGGCGCCACCTCCGGCATCGCCGAGATGCTGTTGCAGAGCCACAACGGCGAGCTGCACGTGCTGCCGGCCCTGCCGGCGGCCTGGCCGAACGGGAAGGTGCAGGGTCTGCGGGGGCGCGGCGGCTACACCGTGGACGCGACGTGGAGTTCCGGAGCCGCCACCGAGATCCTCGTCAGGTTCGACCGCAACGGCACCGTCAACGTACGTAACCAGCTGTTCAACGGAACCTATCAGGTGGTCGACACCACGACCGGCGGCGCCGTCAGCGTCATCAAACCCGAGTCCGACGTCATCGCGCTGACGGGCCAGGCCGGCCGCGCCTACCGCGTGACACGGACCGGCGGCCCGGCGCCGACCGGCTACATGCGGATCGCCAACGTCACCACCGGCCTGGTGCTGGACAGCGGCGGCAACGTCGCCTCCGGCTCGGTGGTCAAGCAGTGGAACTACGACGGCAGCACCAACCTGCACTGGCAGCTGGTCGACCTGGGCGGCGGCTGGTACCGCATCGTCAACCGCACCAACGGCATGGTCATCGACAGCTGGGGCAGCGCCACCAACGGCGCCAACGCCAGGCAGGCGGCGTGGAACGGCGGCAACAACCAGCAGTGGCGGCTGAACGACCTGGGTAACGGCCGCAGTCAGATCATCAACCGCGGCACCGGCACGGCCCTGGACGGCATGGGCAGCAGCACCGTCGGCTCGACCGTGTGCATGTGGACGCCCAACAGCAACACCAACAACCAGTGGACCATCACGGGCGTGTGACGACCGACCCGTCACACACCCTGAGCCCGCACGCCGCCGCGCCCTTGGAGCCGGTCCGCCGAAGCGGACCGGCTCCAAGGGGCAGGCCTCACACCGGGTTACACCCGAGTCCACTTCTGGTTGCTGCCGCCGTTGCAGGTCCAGATCTGCACCTTGGTGCCGTTGGCGGTGCCGTTCCCTGACACGTCCAGGCACTTGTTCGCGCCGACCGCGGTGATGGTCCCGTCGGAGTTGAACCGCCACTTCTGGTTGTTCTGGCCGTTGCAGTCCCAGATGATCACGCTGGTGCCGTCCGCCGTGCCGCCGCCGTTCACATCCAGGCACTTGTTGCCGTACACGCGCAGCTCACTGGAACCGGTCGAGGTCCATCGCTGGTTGACCTGGCCGTTGCAGTCCCAGATCTGCGCCTGCGCGCCGTTGGCCTGCGAGGCGCCGGAGATGTCCAGGCACCTGTTCGACGCCACACCCCGCAGCGCGCTCGCGCTCCCCGAGGGCGACGGGGAAGGCGACGGAGAGGGAGAAGGTGAGGGGGAACCGCCGCCCTGCGCGACGCCCCTGCCGGAGAAGGTGAACGAGTCGACGTCGAAGGCGTTCGCCGACGGCGCCTTGAACACCACGTAGAGATTGCGGGTGCCGCCGGGGTCGGTGACCCGCACCGCGGGCAGGGACACATAGGTGTTCCATCCCCCGGTCGCCGGCACGGAGCTGGCGGCGACGAGCGCCCCGGTCGGCGAGTCGGCGCGCAGCTCGATGGACGCCCCGGTGCTGGACGGCGCCGAGACGCGGAAGGACACCGTGTCGATCCCGGACAGGTTGACCGGCGTGAAGGAGATCCAGTCGTTGTTGGAGATGTCGCCGATGCGCCTGCCACCCTCGGCGCCCGGCTCATCGACGATCCGGATCCCCGAGGAGCCGGTGGCGTGCTCGGCCTGCTTGTGTTTGGGCTGGAGCATGATGCCGGCGCTGCCCTTCAGGCCACCCCTGTCGGTGTAGTCGGCGGACAGGACGTAGTAGACATTGGAGGCCTCGTCATGGCCGGAGGCGGTGGTCGTGACCGTCCCAGAGCAACCGGTGTACTGACCGGTGTCGTGGGCGTGCTGGTCATGGCCGAGCGCGGTGATCACGTTGACCCTGGCGCAGTCGACGGCGCCGTCCTCGGGGTCGGTGACGTTCAGCGTGTAGGCCACCCGGTCGCCGAAGTCGATGAACCCGCCGTCGGGCGGTGCCGAGAAGACGACCTTGGGACGGGTGTTGCCGACGACGACGGACAACGTGACACTGCCCGTCTTCCCGCCTGAGTCCCGTACGGTCAGTTTGGCGGTGTAGGTGCCGTTGGCGGTGTAGGTCTTGCTCGGGTTGGCGGCGGTGGAGGTGGTGCCGTCACCGAATTCCCAGCTGTAGGTGATCGCGTCGCCGTCCGGATCGGACGAGCCGGCCGAGGAGAACGCCACCGTCAGCGGTGCGCTGCCCGAGTCGGGGTTGGCGCTCGCCTTGGCGACGGGAGCGCGGTTCCCTGCCACGTAGTCGACGCGGTAGATGCCGTCGTCGGTGTTGGCGTGGCCGAAGCCGTTGCCCCAGTCGGCCAGGTACATGGCGCCGTCCGGGCCGAACTTCATGTCGATCGGCGCGTGCGGGGCGAGCTGTGCCACGAAGGGACTGATCTTCAGGAGGTTGCCGGAGGAGTCCAGGCGGAACTCCTTGACGTTGTTGCGGCTCCACTCGTAGAAGAACGGCGTGCCGTTGAAATACTCGGGGAACTTGCGGTCGGAGGTGCTGGCCGCGTCGTAACGGTAGATCGGGCCGCCCATCGGGGCCGCGCCGCCGCAGCAGTCGATCTCGGGGAACTCGGGCGAGACGTGGTAGTTGTACCAAACGGTCGCGGGCTGTGCCGCGGGCAGGTTGGTCAGGCCCGTGTTGTTGGGCGAGTTGTTGACCGGCGCCGAGCAGCTGAACTTCGGCCCCGAGGTGTTGGTGGCGAAGTTGAAGTCGTTGAACGGGATGTTGTTGCCCACACAGTACGGCCAGCCGTAGAAGCCCGGCTGCTTGATCAGGTTCCACTCCACCGTGCCCTCGGGACCGCGGTTCGCATTGGCGCTGCCCGCGTCGGGGCCGTAGTCCCCCAGCGAGATCCAACCGGTGACCTTGTCGACCGAGAAGCGGAACGGGTTGCGGAAGCCCATCGCGAAGATCTCCGGCCGCGTCCTGGCGGTGCCCGGCGCGAACAGGTTGCCGGACGGGATCGTGTACGTGCCGTCGGACTCGGGGTGGATGCGCAGGATCTTGCCGCGCAGGTCGTTGGTGTTGGCCGAGGACCGCTGGGCGTCGAAGTGCTCCCGGCCCTGCCGCTCGTCGATCGGGGCGTAGCCGCTGGACCCGTTGGGGTTGGTGTCGTCACCCGGGCCGATGTACAGGTTCCCGCCCGGGCCGAAGGCGAGGTAGCCGCCGGTGTGGCCGGGCTCGTCGACGTTGCGGTACGCCGGAACCTCGATGATCTTCTTCTCGCTCGACAGGTCGAGGCTGGTGCCGTTGAAGGTGAACCGCGACACCCGGTTCACCTCACCGCCGTTGGACGGCGAATAGTTGAGGTATATCCAGCCGTTGGTGGCGAAGTTCGGGTCCAGGGCCAGCCCGACCCCGCCGTCCTCGCCGCCGTCGTACACCGACAGGGTGGCGATGACGCGGGTGCCCCCGCCGTTGGCGGGGATCATGTTCACCTTGCCCGAGCGTGAGATGTAGAAGACCCTGCCGTCGGCGGCCACGTCCAGTTCCATCGGCTGGTCCGGCGCGCCGTCGAGGGTCACCTTCTGGAAGCGGGCCGCGATCGTGCCGCCGCAGTCACCCGGCTCTGCGCCCGCCGCCCACTTCACGGCGCCCAGCAGGTGCTGCTTGAACAGCGGCTCGGAGTAGGAGGACGCCTGGTGGCCCATCGCGGTGGCCCACACCCGGCCGCCCTCCGGGTTGTGGCACCAGGAGATCGGGTGGTCGGCGCCCATCTTGTTCGGCCCGGCGTCATAGGTGGTCTCGTCCGCAGTCGCCAGGACGTGCACCGAGCCGCGCATGTTCTTGTCGAAGTTGTACCACTCCTCCGTACGCACCCACCGGTCCGGCAGGCCCTTCGTGGAGGGGTGGACCTTGTCGGCCACCTTGGCGGTGCCCTGCACGACCGACGAGTGCTGGGTCATGTGCGCGCCGGCCAGTACCACCTGGTCCCACCAGGGGAACTGTGACTCGATGTTCATGTCGGTGGCGTTGTGGATGGCGACGATGCCGCGGCCGCTGCGTACGTAGGCCTGCATGGCCTGGCGCTGGGCGTCGTTGTCCCACACCATGCCGCTGGTCTGCAGCATGATCACCGCATCGTAGGTGTTCAGCGTCGCCGAGGTGAAGACGGTCGAGTCCTCGCTGCGGTCGAGCTGGAAGTTGTTGTCGGTCGCCAACTGCTGGAACATCGTGATGCCGGCGGGGATGGAATCGTGCCGGTAGGCGCCGCTCGCGGTCTTGCTGAACAGCAGGACCTTGAACTGCGGAGCAGCCGCTTGCGCCACCATCGGCACCGCGGACAGCACCAGCCCTAACAGGGCGGCGGCCAGGGCGGGAAGCAGGCGTGATCTTCGCATGAAGAATCTCCCGGGGGGTTTCCCGCAACGGTCAGGGTTGCGGGGGCTGCGAGGTCATGAGTGGGTCGGGATGGGGTCGTCGGGTCAGGTGGTGAGGGTGCGGAGGAAGGCGAGGCCTTCGGTGGCCAGGGCGTCCTGGCTTGGGGCGAGGGGACGCCAGACGGACGCGGCGGTGGCGATGGTCTTGTTGTCCGCGGTGAAGGACTCGATCACGAGCGGGCCCCGGTAGCCCACGTCGCGGACGGCCGCGGCGAAGCCCGGCCAGTCGAAGTGGTCGCCGCCGGGGGCGCCGCGGTCGGTCCCGCACACCTGGAGATGCGCGATCCTGGCGCCCGCCAGCCGGACGGCTCGGCAGGGATCCTTCTCCTCGATGTTCATGTGGTAGGTGTCGAGGGCGAGCCCGCATTCCTCCGGAAGGGCTTCGAGCGCCTGCTCGACGGTGTTGATGACGCTGGTCTCGTACCGGTTGAGCGGTTCGACGCCGATCCGGATGCCGCGTTCTGCCGCGTAGGCGACAACCGGTTCCAGGTTCTCCCTCAGCGCGGCGTAGCAGGCGCGCCGCTCGTCCGGGGTCATCCGCCAGACCCGGCCGACGGAGGCGTAGGCGGGACCGCTGACCGCCGGCGCGCCGACGGCCACCGCCACGTCCACGCAGTGCCGCAGGTAGTCCTGGGTGTCCCGGACGCACCGCCCCTGGGCGGCGACGAGTTCGCGTCCCGGCGGCATCGTGAGCACCACCGACGCGCCGAGCCCGAGCCCGGCCAGGAGGGCCGCCGCCCGCCCGGGGTCCCAGTCGCCTGGCCGCTCGACCGGCAGTTCGACGACGTCGAATCCCCAGCCCGCGATCCGCGGCGCGAGGGCGGCCAGGGTCTCGTCGGTGAGCGGCGAGACCCAGACCCACGTGTTGACGCCGATCACGGCGTGCCGCCCCACTTCTCGGGGTAGCCGGGCAGGTCCTCGCAGCCGCACAGCGCGTAGTGCAGCGGGGGCATGCCGGGCTTGAGGTAGGTGGCGAGGTTCGCGTGGGTGATGGTTGGTTGCGGCAGGTTCCAGACCTTCGGCACCTGCTCGCCCTTGAGGATCTTGAGCGCCGCGATCACCGGGGTGCGCCACTGGTAGGTCGGATAGGTCGGGGCGATCGCGGTCAGCTTCGCGTCGTGCCACTTCTGCAGGAAGTCCTGCTGGTCCTCGCCGTTGATCGGCGGCACGGGCTGGCCCGCGTCCTCGAACGCCTCGACGGCCGCGACGGCGGTGGCGCCCGCGTCCATCCAGACTCCGTCGATCCTGCCGTAGCGCTGGATGTAGTCGCTCACAATGCTCTTGGTCTTCGCGGCGTCGCCGTCGGTGAACTCCACGCCGACGATCTCCCTGTCGCTGTTGTCGAACGCGACCTTCGCCGCCGACCACCGGGTCTCCAGCACGTCCACCCCGGGCAGGATGCGCAGCGCCAGGATCTTCCCGCCGGACGGCACCTTGTCGATGAGGAACTCGGCCGCCTCCGCGCCGAAGGCGTAACCGCCGATCGGCTTGATGAAGGTGACCGGGCAGTCGGTCTGGACACCCCGGTCGAACACGATGACCGGCACCTTCGGGCAGGCCCCGGAGACCGCGGGAGTCAGCGTGGCCGTGGTGTTGGGCGAGACGATCAGCACGTCGCAGCCCTTGCCCTGCAGCTCCGCGATGTCGGAGATCTGTTTGTCGTCCTTGCCCTCGGCGTCCAGGGCGGTGAAGCGGACGATCTCCTTGTGCAGGCCGACCTCCGCCTGCATGGTCTTCCAGCCGACCTGCCGCCAGGGGTTGTTGACCGCGGCGTTGGAGAAGCAGAGGTGGTACGGTCCCGGCTTCTGGTAGGCGGCGGTGTCCACGAGCTGGGCGTCGATGCTCTGCTCCCACGGCTTGTCCGGCGAACCTGTCGGCTGTGCCCGGCGCATCGCCATCTGGGCGTCGTAGTCGGCCTGCGTGAAGAACTTCGACTGCGCGCCGGTGGCCTTCTCATCCGATCCGGCCGACCCGGCCGGCGCGGCGGAGGCCGCAGGCGCGGGTTTGTCGCTCGTGCACGCGGCCGCCGGCAGCGTCAGCACGGCCAGTGCGGCTGCGGCGATGATCCGCCGCGAATATGAACCCATGGTCTTCCTTCCATCACGGGGCGGCCGCGGCCCTGCTGCGTGGGAGGTTCACGGCTCCCAGCGCCACCGCGGCGATGATGATCACGCCCTGTACGGCGGGCTCCAGCGCCCCCGAGATGCCGTACAGGTTGAGCAGGGTGAACAGCGCCTCCAGGGTGAAGGCGCCCGCCATCGCGGCGACCACGGAGCCGCGGCCGCCCCCGAGGGCCACGCCACCGAGCACGACAGCGGTGATGGCCTGGAACTCCAGGCCCTGGCCGACCTGCGCCGACACCCCGGCGAAGCCACCGAGCAGGATCGCGGCGACCGCCGCGGACAGCCCGGAGATCATGAAAGCCGCGGTCCGCACCCGGGCGACGCGCACACCGGAAAGAGCCGCGGCCCGGTCGTTGTCGCCGGTCGCGACCAGCGTGTGACCGAAACCGGCGCGCATCGCGTAGATCGCGGCGGCCGCCACCGCGACGAGGATCAGGACCGACCAGGGCACCGGCCCCAGACTCCCCCGGCCCAGCTCGCGGAACTGCGGAGACAGGGCGCCCCTGGGCGCGCCGCCCGTCCAGAGGAAGACCGCTCCCGACAGGATCAGCAGCGTGCCGAGCGTCGTGATGAACGACGGGACCCGGAGCAGGGTGGTGACGATCCCGTTGACCAGCCCGATGAGCGCGCCGACAACGATCAGCAGGCCCAGCACGGGCCAGGTGGCCGCCGCGGAGCCGTCGATGAGCCGGGCGGCGATCACCACCTCGGCCGTGACGAGGGAGCCGACCGACAGGTCGAACTCGCCGGAGACGATGACGAAGTACTGCCCGGCCGCGAGGATCACCAGCGGCGCGGCGCGTTTGACGAAGGCGAGGAAGGCGGGCGGCTCCAGGAAGTACGGGTTGGCGATCGCGATCGCGACCAGCAGACCGGCCAGCACCACGAAGATCGGCAGCGCGCGTCTCATGCGGTCCGCCTCCTGCGGGCGTGGATCGCCAGGGCGGCCACCAGGACCACGCCCCGCACGACGTCCTTGGCGAAGGAGTTGACCTCCAGCTGGTTGAAGATGCTGTCGAGAACGGCCAGGAGCAGGACTCCGCCGACGGTCCCGGCGACCCCGCCCCGGCCTCCGGCCAGGGCGGTCCCGCCGAGCACGACCGCGGCGATCGACTCCAGGTCGTACCCGCCGTCGGTCCCGACCGTCGGCGCGCCGGCCCCCAGCCGGGAGGCGAGCAGCAGCCCGGCGATCCCGGCGCAGACCGAGCAGAGCACGTGGACGGCGACCACGACCCGCTCGGTACGGACTCCCGACAGCCGCGCGACCTCGGCGTCCCCGCCCACCGCGTAGATCCGGTACCCCAGGCGCGTCCGGCTGAGCAGGAGCCACGCGCACGCCCCCACTGCGGCCCACAGCAGCGCCGACACCGGAAACGGCCCGACGCGGTCGTACCCGAGGTGCTGGAAGGACTCGGGCACGCCGCCCGCCGGCCCGTCGTACCGCTCGTCCAGCGCCCCTCTGATGATCAGCGCGACCCCGAGCGTGGCGATGAAGGCGTGCACCCGGAGCCTGGTGACGATCAGGCCGTTCACCAGCCCGGTCAGCGCGCTCACCGCCAGCACCGCCGCGACCGCGGCCGGCACGTTCGCGTCGGCGCCCGCCATGATCTCGGCCGCGACCAGCGAGGTCAGGCTGATCAGGTAGGCCACCGAGAGGTCCAGGCTCCCGGCCAGGATCACCAGGGTCTGACCGATCGCGACGATGCCCAGCGCCGCCGATCGCTGCTGGATGCCGACGATGTTCTCCTGGCTGAGGAACCGCCCGCCGTCCAGGGCGAACAGCAGCCAGCCCAGCACGATGAGCAGGGCCAGCGCCACGTAGACGGCCCGCGCGGGCCGGTCGGCCGACAGGCGCCGGAGGAAGGAGTTCCCGGCCGGGACGCGCCGGAGCTTCAGCGGCTGGGTCATGACCCGGCCGCCAGGTGCATCACGGCCTCCTCGGTGGCGCCGGCGGGCAGTTCTCCGGCGATCCGGCCGTCCCGCAGCACCACGACGCGATCGCTCATGCCGAGGAGCTCGGGGAGCTCTGAGGAGATCATCAGGATGGCCACGCCGTCGCCGGCCAGTTCGCGCATCAGCTCGTGGATGGCGGCCTTGGCGCCGACGTCGACGCCGCGGGTGGGTTCGTCGAACAGCAGGACGCGCGGCGCGACCGTCATCCATTTGGCCAGCACGACCTTCTGCTGGTTGCCCCCGGACAGCAGCCGGACCTCCTGGGCGGGCCGGGGCGGGTTGAGCCGCACGCGCTCGAGCAGCCGCTCGATCCCCGGCTGCCGCCGCCTGACGGCCCGGGCGACGAGCAGGGCGTTGTCGCGCACCCGCTGGTTCAACAGGAGTCCTTCTGCCTTGCGGTCCTCGGTGACCAGGCCGATCCCGGCAGCGACGCCCGCGCGGGCCGAACGGGGGCGGCAAGGCGTCATCTCGCCGCTGGTGAACGGCTCCGCGCCGAACAACGCCTTGGCCAGCTCGGTACGGCCCGAGCCCTGCAGCCCGGCCACCCCGACGATCTCCCCCGCGCGCAGATCGAGATCGATGCCGTGCAGCCTGGCGTTGCCGCCGCCGCGCACGCTCAGCACCACCTCGCCGGGCGGTTCCGTCGCACGGGGCGGGTAGTAGGAATCGAGCTCCCGGCCGACCATCAGCCGGATCAGGGTCGCGGTGTCCAGGCTGGAGGCCGCCGCGGTGGTGACCCTGGCACCGTCCTTGAGCACGGTGATCCTGTCGGCCAGTTCGAAGATCTCGCGGAGCCGGTGCGAGATGTACAGGACCGCGATGCCGCGCCCGGTGAGCCGCCGCACCAGCGTGTAGAGCAGCTCCACCTCGTGGTCGGCCAGCGCGGCGGTCGGCTCGTCCATCACCACGATCCGCGCGTTCAGCGACAACGCCTTGGCGATCTCCACGACCTGCTGCTGTGCGACCGAGAGCCGCCGGACGAGATCGCGCGGCCCGAACGACTCCTCACCGAGCGAGCTCAGCAGCTCACCGGTCGCCGACTCCATCGCCGCCCGGTCGACCAGGCCCCGCCGGACCGGTTCCCGGCCGAGGAACACGTTCTCGGCCACCGTCCGCTCCGGCAGCAGGGTGAGCTCCTGGTAGATGATGGCCACCCCGGCCCGCTGCGCCTCCACCGGGTGATGGAAGGCCACGCTCCGGCCGTCGATCTCGATCTTCCCCTCGTCCGGCGCGTGCACCCCGGCGAGGATCTTCATGAGCGTCGACTTGCCCGCGCCGTTCTCCCCCACCACCGCGTGAACCTGGCCGGCGGACGCCTCCAGGTCCACTCCGGTGAGGACCCGGACGCCCAGGAAGCTCTTGCCGATGCCGGTCATCTTCAGCACGTGGCCCCACCCGTCGAGGCGGCCGGCCGTACCGGGCACGGGGGTGGGACGGGCCCGAACGAGTCCCCGTGCCGTACGGGGTGGGGGTCGTGCACGGGGGTCTCCTAACTCGCGACACCACTATTAAGCATGCTTATTTTTGCCACTGGAAGCCGGAGCGCCCTGTTGCATTGGACGGTCTCTGGCTGCCTGAATCGAGAATCCGCATTTCTCAGCCCCATCGATGGGGCCTGACCTGTCCAACCGACCTCCATCCCGAGGAGATTGGCATGACACATCACGCGGTGATATCGCCACTATAAGTGTGAAACTTTCACGATCAAGCCGAGCCGAGCTTGCTTCAGACGCGGGTCCATTTCTGGTTGGTGCCGCCGTGGCAGGACCAGATCTGCACCTTGGTGCCGTTGGCGGTGGCGTTCCCTGACACGTCCAGGCACTTGTTCGCGCCGACCGCGGTGATGCTGCCGTCGGAGTTGAACCGCCACTTCTGGTTGTTCTGACCGTTGCAGTCCCAGATGATCACGGCCGAGCCGTCCGCCGTGCCGCCGCCGTTCACGTCCAGGCACTTGTTGCCGTACACGCGCAGCTCACCGGAACCGGTCGAGGTCCATCGCTGGTTGTTCTGACCGTTGCAGTCCCAGATCTGCGCCTGCGCGCCGTTCGCCTGGGAGACGCCGGTGACGTCCAGACACCTGTTCGACGCCACACCCCGCAGCGCGCTCGTGCTCCCCGAGGGCGACGGAGAGGGCGAGGCCGACGGGGATGGTGAGGGTGAGGTCGTGGCGCCGTCCAGGCCGAGGAAGGAGATGGCGTAGGCGAGCTGGCCGCTCATCGGCAACTGGTGGCCGACCCCGCTGATGCTGATCCCCTCCACCGTGGCCTGCGTCGAGGTGACGCCGTACCGGGTCCGGGTCCAGTTCGACTGCGGGCGGTCGGTGAACGCCGGGCTCTGGCTCAGCCCGTGCAGGTTCGTCCACTGCTTGATCTCTTCACCGAAGTTGTTGTAGTGCAGCGTCGTATCCGTCGTGCCATGCCACAGCTGCATGCGGGGGTAGCGCCCGGTGTACGCCGGGTACATCGACCGGGCCAGGTCGCCCCACTGCTGCGCCGTCCTGATCACCTGCCCGCCCGAGCACTGGCTGTTCCACAGCGACCCGTTGGTGGTCGCGAAACACCCTGCGGGAACCCCGGAGAACGCCGATCCGGCGGCGAACACATCCGGATACTGCGCGGCCAGCACGTTGGTCATCATCGCCCCGGAGGAGAACCCGCTGACCACGATCCGCCCCGGGTCCACGTTGTAGCGCTGCCGCGCCCAGGCGACCATCGCCATGATGCCGGTGGAGTCGCCGCCGCCGTCGCGCCGTAACGCGGCCGGGGTGGACACATCAAAGCATTTCTCGCTGCGGGTGGCCTCCGGCAGCACGATGACGTATCCGTACCGGTCGGCGGCGGTCACGTAGTCGCGCCCGTTGCCGTTGAAGATCGCTCCGGCTGATCCGCCGCAGTAGTGGACCAGCAGCAGCAGCGCCGGCCGCGCCGCGACTCGGTCCGGCACGTAGAGGTACATATTGAGATTCGTCGGGTTGTTCCCGAAGTTCGTCACCTGGGTCAGCGCCGCGGCGGACGTCGGCCGTACTCCGAGGAGGACAGCTGCCGCGACCAGGGGGAGGACGGTGGTGGCCGTCAGAATGGCTCTGATTATTCGTTTCACGCGGTTTCCCTTCAGTTTCCGCTTGATCGGTTGCCTGCGCACATGTCCGCCGGACATGCCGTTCACGGGCGACCGCGGAAGCGGGGATGGGGCCCGCCTTCGCCGGGTGACGGATCACCCGGCGAAGGCGTACCGGCCTTTCAGACGCGGGTCCATTTCTGGTTGGTGCCGCCGTGGCAGGACCAGATCTGCACCTTGGTGCCGTTGGCGGTGCCGTTCCCTGACACGTCCAGGCACTTGTTCGCGCCGACCGCGGTGATGCTGCCGTCGGAGTTGAACCGCCACTTCTGGTTGTTCTGGCCGTTGCAGTCCCAGATGATGACGGCCGTGCCGTCGGCCGTGCCGCCGCCGTTCACGTCCAGGCACTTGTTGCCGTACACCCGCAGCTCACTGGAACTGGTCGAGGTCCATCGCTGGTTGACCTGGCCGTTGCAGTCCCAGATCTGCGCCTGCGCGCCGTTGGCCTGCGAGGCGCCGGAGATGTCCAGGCACCTGTTCGACGCCACACCCCGCAGCGCGCTCGCGCTCCCCGAGGGCGACGGGGAAGGCGACGGAGAGGGAGAGGGAGAAGGTGAGGGGGATGGGCTGGTCAGTTCCTTGATCCGAATGTTGCGGAAGGACACCACGTCACCGGATCCGTGGTTCTGGATGCCGATGTAGCCCTGCTGGAGCGAGCGGACCGGATCGGCGTTGGTGAAGTCGTTGATCTTGGTGCCGTTCAGGAACACCTGCAGCCGCTCCCCCTGCACCAGCAGTTCGTAGGTGTTCCACTGGCCCGGCGGGTTCAGCGCCGCGTCACGTGCGGCGATGTCGGCCGACTTGAACCCGTAGATCGCGCCGGTCGTCTTGTCCGGGGTGTCGGTGGCGTCGATCTGCACCTCGTAACCGGTGTTGAGGGCCGCGTTGGGGTCGCTGGTGGCCGGGAACCCCACGATCACCCCGGAGTTGGAGTCGCCGGTCAGCCTCCAGTCGAGTTTGAGGGAGTAGGCGCGGAACTCCTTGGCGCTGTACCAGAGCATGCCCATGCCACCCTGGGAGGTCAGTGTGGCCGCGCTGTTGGTGAACGACCCCGGCCCGGCCTGCGACCACCCCGTGGTCGACCCGTTGTACAACGCCGTGTACCCGGTCTCCGGACGGCAGTCGGCGTTGACCGCCTTGGCCGCGTACCGGATTCCGCCCAGCAGCAGGGTGCGGAAGTTCGAGTCCGCGTACGACTCCTGGGTGTGCCCCAGGCCCGTATAGAACGCGCGGCCGGAGGACTGGGGGTGGCACCAGGTGATCGGATGGTCGCCGCCCATGCCGCCGCCGCTGTAGCTGGACTCGTCCAGGCTCTGCAGCACGCGTGCGTTGGCGCGGGGGTTGGTGCGGTAGTTGTACCACTCGTCGGTGCGCGTCCAGGTCGTACCCAGGTGAGCGGTAGCGGCGTGCGCCCGGTCCTCGTTGCGTACGGTGGCTTGCTGGATCGCGGGGTGGTTGTTGAACCAGGCCCCCATGAGTTGCCCGTAGTAGGGCCAGTTGTACTCGGTGTCGGCGGCCGAATGCACCCCGACGTAGCCGCCCCCGCCGTCCACGTACGCCTGGAAGGCGTTCTGCTGGGTGTCGTTCAGCACGTCACCGGTGGTGCTGAGGAACACCACCGCCTTGTACTGGGCGAGGTTGCCCGCGTTGAAGGCGTTGGAGTCCTCGGTCGCGTCGACGGTGAAGTCGTTGGCGGCCCCCAGGTCACGGATGGCCTGGATCCCGTTGGGGATGGAGTCGTGCCGGAACCCGGCCGTCTTGGAGAACACCAGCACCTTGAAGGCGGCGGCCTGGGCGGGTATGGCGGGGATCATCGCCGCGGCGGCGGTGAGCGCCACCGCGGTCACCGACAGGCGTCGCAGCATGGATGTCCTCCGGTCGCCTCCCGCGCGCCCGAGCGCGGCGGGGGTCAGATGTCGCAGCATGAATGTCCTTCCGTCGCGGCGCCCGGGCGCGGCCCCCTTCGACGAGGGAAAGGGGCCGCGCCTGGCGTCACATCAATGAGGTGGTCTGGCGGATGGCTCAGACGCGGGTCCATTTCTGGTTGCTGCCGCCGTTACAGGACCAGATCTGCACCTTGGTGCCGTTGGCGGTGCCGTTCCCCGACACGTCCAGGCACTTGTTCGCCCCGACCGCGGTGATGGTCCCGTCGGAGTTGAAGCGCCACTTCTGGTTGTTCTGACCGTTGCAGTCCCAGATGATCACGGCCGTGCCGTCGGCCGTCGCGCCGCCGTTCACATCCAGGCACTTGTTGCCGTACACGCGCAGCTCACTGGCACCGGTCGAGGTCCACTGCTGGTTGTTCTGACCGTTGCAGTCCCAGATCTGCGCCTGCGCGCCGTTGGCCTGGGAGGCGCCCGTGATGTCCAGGCACCGGCCCGACCCCGTACCCCGCAGCGCGCTCGTGCTCCCCGAGGGCGACGGAGAGGGCGAGGGCGACGGTGAGGGGGACGGAGATGGCGAGGTGCCGGTGTCGAGAGTGAAGGCGTCCAGGTCGAACAGGTAGCCCTGGCCGGTCGCCCCGCGGAAGACCAGGTACAGCGTGGTCGTGCCGGCGGGCGTGCCGCTGAGCGTGGCGCTCGCGTTGACGAAGGTCTCCCAGTTGCCGGTCACCGGCACGGTGACGGTTCCCAGCAGGGTCCCCGTCGCCGAGCCGGCCCGCACCTCGATCCGGCCGCCCGCGCCGGCCGAGGACACCCGCGCGGTGACGCTCCTGGCGTTGCTCAGGTTGTACGGCTGGAAGGAGATCCAGTCGCCGTCGTCGACGAAGCCCACGGTCTTGCCGCCCTCGGCGCTGGTGTGGTCGGCCGTCTGGACGCCCTGCTGGGCGCCGAAGTGCTCGGCCTGTCGCCGCCGCGGCTGCAGCGTCCTGGTACTGGTGGAGGTCAGGCCACCCCGGTCGGTGTAGGACGCCACGAAAACACCGAAGATGTTCGCCGCCGCGTCGTGCTCGCCGTCGACCGGCACCGCGATGGAGCCGCTGCAGCCGGTCCTGGAGGTGATCTGGTGGGCGTGGCTGTCATGGCCGAGCGAGTAGGTCACCGTCACCTTCGAACAGTCGATCGTGCCGTCCTCCGGATCGCTGACGTTGACCTGGAACGGCACCGTGTCGCCGAAGGAGAACAGCTGACCGTCGGCGGGGGTGGTGAGCGTGACGGTCGGGGCGGTGTTGCCCACGCTCACGATGACGCTCGCGCCCCCAGTCAGCCCCTGCGGGTCCCTGACGGTGAGGGTGGCGGTGTAGGTGCCGTTGGCGGTGTAGGTCTTGCTCGGGTTGGCGGCGGTGGAGGTGGTGCCGTCGCCGAAGTTCCACGAGTACGTCAGTGCGCCGCCCTCGGGGTCGGAACTGCCCGCCGAGGAGAAGTTCACCGTCAGCGGGGAGGGTCCCGAGGTCCTGTCGGCCGAGGCTCTGGCGATCGGGTTGCGGTTGGCCTGGCCGATGTACTCGATCCGGTAGAGCGCCTGGTTGTTGCTTCCGGTGCCGTAGTCGAGCACGTACAACGCCCCGTCTGGGCCGAAGGCCATGTCCATCACCTGCGTCCCCGACCAGGGGAACGCGGAGATCTCCCCGTAGCCGCCGTCGGCCTTCACCTCGATGGCCTTGATCCAGCGGCGACCGTACTCGCCGGCGAAGAACCGGCCGTCCAGCACCTGCGGGAACTTGACGCTGGAGTTCAGGTTCTGGTCGTACCGGTAGACCGGGCCGCCCATCGGCGACTCGGAACCGCTGCCGAACTCCGGCGGGGAGCCGGAGTCGCCGGCGTACTTGATCCACGCCGGCTTGGCCGCGGGCAGCGTGGTCAGACCGGTGTTGCGGAAGGAGTTGTTGGTCGCTCCGCCCGCGCAGTTGAACTTCGGGCCGGTGCTGTTGGCGGCGAAGTCCCACTCGTTGTAGGTCTCGCTGGTGGTGTTGCCGCCCGTGCAGTACGGCCAGCCGTAGAAACCCGGAGCGGTGATCCGGTCGAACTCCACCTGCCCGTTCGGTCCCCGGTTGGAGTTGGTCACGCCCGCGTCCGGCCCGTAGTCGCCCAGGTAGACGATGCCGGTCGCCTTGTCCACGCTCATCCGGAAGGGGTTGCGGAGTCCCATGGCGTAGATCTCCGGCCGGGTCTTCGCCGTCCCCGGGGCGAACATGTTCCCGGACGGAATCGTGTAGCTGCCGTCCGGCTGCGGCTTGATCCTCAGGAGCTTGCCGCGCAGGTCGTTGGTGTTGGCCGCGGTGCGCTGGGCGTCGTACTGCGGGTTGCGGTTGGTCCGCTCGTCCAGCGGGGAGTAGCCACTCGACTCGAACGGGTTGGTGTCGTCCCCGGTGGTCAGATACAGGTTGCCGGCGGCGTCGAAGTCGATGTCGCCGCCCACGTGACAGCACATGCCGCGGTCGTTGGCGACCCGCAGGACGACCTTCTCGCTCGCCAGGTCGAGCGTGTCATCCGATTTGAGGGTGAACCTGGACAGGTAAAGCTCACCCTTCCACTGGTCGAACTGAGCCTGGGTGCCGGTGGCCGGGGCGTCGCCGCTCGGCGTGCTGAGCCGAGGTGAGTAGTACAGCCAGACGTACCGGTTCGTGGCGAAGTTCGGATCGACCGCCACACCCTGCAGGCCCTCCTCGTCGTGGGTGTAGACGTTGAGCCTGCCGGCCACCTTCGTGTTGCCGTTGACATCGGTGACCCGCACCGTGCCGTCGCGGGCGGTGTGGACGACCGACCGGTTCGGCATCACGGCCAGTGACATCGCCTCACCCAGTTCCGCGCCGCCCGACGCGAGCGACACCTGCTGGTAGTCGGACGCCGAAATGGTCAGTGCGTTCGCCGGGGAGGCGGTGAGCGCGAAGGCTCCTGGAGTGATCAGCGCCATCGTGGTCAGCAGTCTGAGCCACGGACGTCGGGACATGAGTGTTCCTTCCTGACATATGAACTTCAGTCAGGGCAAGGCGCGCGCCGCCGCGCTGTTGCCAGTGCGCGTTCTGTCCAGAGGGGTGCCGTCTCTGGTGACCTCATCGGCCGCTGATACGCCTCAGGCGCGGGTCCATTTCTGGTTGCTGCCGCCGTGGCAGGACCAGATCTGCACCTTGGTGCCGTTGGCGGTGCCGTTCCCTGACACGTCCAGGCACTTGTTCGCGCCGACCGCGGTGATGCTGCCGTCGGAGTTGAACCGCCACTTCTGGTTGTTCTGACCGTTGCAGTCCCAGATGATGACAGCCGTGCCGTCGGCCGTCGCGGCGCCGTTCACGTCCAGGCACTTGTTGCCGTACACGCGCAGCTCACCGGAACCGGTCGAGGTCCACTGCTGGTTGTTCTGACCGTTGCAGTCCCAGATCTGCACCTGGGTGCCGTTGTTCTGGGAGACGCCGGTGACGTCCAGGCACCTGTTCGACCCCACACCCCGCAGCACGCTCGTCCCCGGCGGATTGACCGTGGGAGTCGGCGTCGGCGTCGGAGTCGGGTTGCCGCCCCCGAACTGCGCGAAGAAGTTCCACACCACCTGCCTGGTCCAGGAGTTCTCGCCGGGCTCGAAGTCGCCCGACCTTCCGTCCACGGGATTGGGGGTGTGACCCGCGTCGAACGCCGCCCACGCGACCGGATACCCGGCCCGGCATCCCGAGTAGTAGGTGACGATGTGCGTCAGGCTGCCCTGCGCCGGCTCCGGCGGGTTCTGGGCCGTACAGCCGTTGTTCCTGACGAACCTGTCACGCAGCGACCGGCCCGCGGAGATGTTGAGCACCGGGTCCCTGAGGCCGTGCAGCCCGATGTACGCGATGGGGTCGTTGCCGCCACTGCACCCGCTGAGCTGCCCGCCGGAGTAGACCGCCACCGCGCGGAAGGTCGTCGCCCGGCCACACGCGAGCGCGTAGCTCATGCCGCCGCCGTAGCTGAAGCCCAGGGCGAAGCGCTGGGCGGTGTCGACACAGAGGTCCGCCTCGATCCGCCGGATCATGTCGTCGACGAAGGTGACGTCCTCACCGCCGGAGTTGGCCCAGCCGTTGTTGAAGCCCTGGGGCGAGACAAAGATCGCGGTGTTGTTCGACAATGCCCTGAGCCCGTAGTAGGACCAGACGTACCCGCTGGTTCCGCCGGAATCGACATCATTGGCGGTGCCGCCGTTCCAGTGGAACCCGAAAATCAACCGGTAGGGGGTGTTGTTGTTGTAGTTGTCGGGAATTCTCAGGATGTAGCTGCGATTCTTCCCGCTGGTGGTAATGGACTGCGTACCGCTTCTCAGCGTCGGAGTCTTGCCGCATCCCGCGGTGGGCGCGAGGGCGCTCTTTCTGGTGAGCGACATGGTCGCGCTTTCGCCCAGCGCCGTCTGTGTCGCGGCCAGGACCAGCAGTGCCGTGGTCGCGACAGCGGTGAAGAGGGACCTATACCTCAACATCACGTAGTTCCTTTGCCCTTCTCATGGGACACCCGTAGACGGGGAAGCCGTTTTGCTCACCCCCCTTTCCCGGGGGTGCGAACGTTGGCCGTCGGCGTTTCTTTCTCCGGCCCGAGGAATGCCGGATCGACGCGGCACGGCCGCGTTACGCCGATCGAAACCCGCCGGCCGTGCGCGCATTCGCCGGCCGGTCGAGTGATGGATTGTTAACGCTCACTTAGCGCCGCCGTAAACAGGTTCTCCTTTCTTTCGGATACTGCAGGCGATGGTGCAGCGGAGCAAATATGACTTTGCCGAGGCCTGTCAAGGCCGGGCCTTTCCGATGTTGCGGGCCCTGGGCCGACACGGCCCGCCGCTCCTGCGTCTGGCCAGCGGAAGCGGCCGTGGTCACCGCCGACCTGGCGCGCTGAAACTTTCACCGATCGCTGATCGAACCGTTTCCGGGCAGGAGCAGGCGATCATGGCCACCCCTGTCCTGGCGGGGAGTGACCGTTCTCACGGGGTGACGGCGGTGCTAACGCTGCAGCCGGACGGGATCGGCCGGTCCGCTGCGGCGGACCAGCCAGGCCTCGGTGATGTGGTTGAACATCGCCTCGGCGGCGCCGTCAGGATCGTGGGCGGCGACGCGTTCGTAGATGCGGCGGTGGCCGAGGTTGGACGCCACGCACAGGGCCCGCTCGGTCCGGCCCATGTACCGGGCGGTGTTGATGACCTGGCTCTCCAGCGACCGTACGACGCCACGGGCGATGCGGTTCCCCGACGCCTGCATGATCGTGTCGTGGAAGGCCCGGTCGAAGTCGGCATACGTGACGTGGTCGTCCACGAGCTCGTCCATCTGGTCCACCAGCTCGCGCAGTCGCTGCACGGTGTCCGGCCCGGCCACGCGGGCGGCGACGTTCGCCATGTCGGACTCAAGCACCCGCCGTGTGACGACGAGGTCGTCGAGAATCGCCAGGCTCTCGTCCTCGGCGATGGTCGCGGCGAGAACGAGCTCGTCGAGCATGTCCCACATCGCCGGAGGGGTCACCATGGTGCCGGCGCCCTGGCGGACCTGAACCAGCCCCTTTTCCTGCAGGATTTTCACGGCTTCCCGGACGACGGTGCGGCTCACGGAGAAGGCTTCGCACAGCGCGGGCTCGGGAGGCAGCGGCGTTCCGGGCGGGTGCACGCCGCGAACGATGCGCTCCACCAGCTCGGCCGTCATCGCTCGGGCGAGATTGGCCGGGCGTCGTACCCAGGCCGGTGGTTCCGGGATACCGCCGGCCGTTTCCTGCGATGCCGCCATATCCCCCTCCGGTGGCCTGGCTAGGGCAGCGCCACCGCGTCAGTATACGTCACCCGCTATTGACGTGAGACGTCATACGAGTTACGTTTCGCCGCACAAGATGGCCGGGTCCATCGGCCGCTCTCGGAGAGTGAGCAGCTATGAAGCAGCGAGCGTTGTGGTCGGCCTTGGTGGCCGCGGGACTGGTTTTGGCCGGCTGCGGAAGCGCGGCACGGACGGAGTCCCCGTCCGGAGACTCGCCGCAGAAGCAGCAGAAACTCGTGGTCTGGGACTGGAAGTCCGGTGAACCGGCCGCCGCCGAGTACATCGAGAAGGCGAAGGCCGACTTCGCCAAGCGGCATCCCGATGTCACCGTCGAGTTCGTCGCCCAGCCGTTCGACCAGTACTACACGCTGCTCGGCACGGCGATCCAGTCCAGCAAGGGGCCCGACGTCATGCTCTTCAACGGCGGCGGGCAGATCCGCGACCGGGTCGACGCGCTCCTCCCGCTGGAGGAGTACGTGGCCGAGGACAGGAGCCGGCTGGCGGGCTGGGACGCGTTCACCAAGGACGGCAAGATCTACGCCGCGCCGGTGACCCTGCAGGGGCACCCGATCTACTACAACAAGACGCTCTACGAGAAGGCCGGTCTCGACCCGGCGAACCCGCCGAAGACCTGGGACGAGTTCGTCAGCGGCTGCGCCGCCATCAAGAAGGCGACCGGGGCCACCTGCTTCGCGCTCGGCAACAAGGAAGGCATCGGCATCCAGTTCTTCATGTCGGGCCTGGGATCCGGCATCCTGACCCCCCAGGAGTACGACGACTGGATCGCGGGCAAGCGCGACTGGAACTCCCCCCACGTGCGGCGGATCTTCGAGCTGTGGAAGGACGCCAACGACAAGGGGCTGAACAACGACGGCGCCAACTCCACCGCGATGTTCACCGACATCTTCGCGGTTTTCGAGACCGGCAAGGCCGCCCACATCATCGGGCTGATGTCGGACATCGGGCACTGGAAGGACTTCGGCGAGTTCCTGCCGCCCGACAAGATCGGCGTCATGCCGGCCCCGGTCGTCACCGAGGGGGCCGCCCCGAGCCTCCCGTACGACGGCGGTATCGGCTACGCGGTCGCGAAGTGGACGCAGGACCCGAAGCTGGCCGCCGACCTGGTGCGATCCCTGACCTCTACGGACGCCCTGACCGCGTTCTACGCCAAGGCCGGCGCGATCGCCTCCGACACGACGATCGACGTGTCGCAGGCCGGTCCGGCCGTCGCCGCGATCGTGCCCGAGATCAAGACCGGCAAGCCCGCCCTGCACGTCGCGCTGTCCTCCAAGACCCTGGACCTGATGGGCAGGCTCTCCCAGCAACTCCTGAGCGGGTCGACCACCGTGGACAAGGCTGTGGAGCAGCTGGCCGCCGCCGACCGGGCGCGCTGATCGCGTGCCGATCGGAAATTCGTCGCCGTTGGTCCGCCCGACCGGCTCCGGGCGGGCCCACGGATCGACGATGAAACAGCGGGGGCGCCGCAGGAAGGCTGACACGGCTACCCGGCCGACCTCCCGTGGCGCGCGCGCCGAACGCCTGGCCCCCTACGTCCTGGTGGTCCCGGCCGTACTGATCATCGTGGTGCTGCGGCTGTGGCCGCTCGTCCTTGGGATCAACTTCTCCTTCACGGGCGACGGCGAGCTCAACGGGACCCCGGTCGGCCTGAACAACTACCTGGAACTGGCCGACGATCCGTTGTTCCGCACCTCGCTGCGGAACGTCGGGCTGCTGGTGCTGCTGCTACCCGTGGCGGTGGCGATTCCGGGCCTGCTCGCGACCTTCATCTATCTGCGCGTGCCGGGTCACCGCGTCTACCGCAGCGTCTACTTCTTCCCGGCCGTGCTCTCACCGGTGATCGTCGGCGCGATCTTCAACCTCATGCTCGGGTTCGACGGCCCGCTGAACGCCCTACTCAGGGCGATCGGCGCCGGCCCGGTCGACTGGCTCGGCGATCCCGGCATCGCCATGTTCACGGTCGTCGGCGTGCACATCTGGGCGACGTTCGGCATGGCCCTGGTGGTGTTCCTCGCCGGATTCAGCACCATGGACACCTCGCTGCTGGACGCCGCCCGCGTGGACGGCGCGTCACTCCCCCAGATCATCTGGCACGTGATCATCCCGAGCCTGACACGTACCATTCAGTTCGTCTTCGTGACCACGATGATCGGGATGCTGACGTCCATGTTCGGCCTGCTCTTCGTCATGACCGGCGGTGGCCCGGAGGGGTCGACCTACCTGCCGGAGTACTACATCTGGCACCAACAGGGACAGCTGAACCGGCCGGCGCTCGCCTCGGCCGCCTCGACGGTCCTCTTCGTCGTGATGCTCGTGGTGGGGATCCTGCAGATCACCCTGCTCCGCCGCGCGGGGAGGCGGGACTGATGCCCGGCAGGCGTCTGGCCAGGTGGGTGGCCGCCGTTCCGATGGCCGTTCTGGCGCTGGCGACGATCTATCCTCTGGTGTTCACCGCCAACGTCGCGATGAAGACCCGGCGCGACTACATCCTCCACCGGTTCTCCTGGGCGGGCTCGCCGCGCTGGGACAACCTCGCCGAAGCGTGGGCCGGCGCCGGGATGGCCCGGTACTTCGCCAACTCCTTCATCGTCGTGACATGCGCGGTGGCCCTGCTGCTCCTGCTGGGGTCGATGGCGGGCTTCGCGCTGAGCCAGCTGCGGTTCCGCGGTTCTTCCATGATCTTCCTGGGCTGCCTCGCGGGGCTGTTCGTCCCGTTCCAGGTGATCATGGTGCCGCTCACCAGGGTGATGGCCGACAGCGGGCTCGTCGACACCTACCCGGGACTGATCCTGGCCTACGTCGCACAGTTCCTCCCCTTCACCGTGTTCCTGATGACCAGCCACTACCGGACCATTCCTGCGGAGATCGTCGACGCCGCCAGGATCGACGGGAACACGGTGTACGGCGTGTACCGGCGGATCATGCTCCCGCTGGGCGTTCCCGCGCTGCTGTCGGTCGGCATTCTGGACACCCTGTTCTGCTGGAACGACGTGCTCATCTCGCTGCTGATGATGCCGTCGCCCGAGCATCGCACCCTCATGATCGGGGTCAACTCGCTGCGCGGACAGTACTCCGACGACATCCCCACCTTCGCCTCGGGAGTCCTGATCGCCGCGGTACCCGTGCTGATGATCTATCTGTTCCTCCAGCGCCAGATCGCCGACGGCGTCACCGCCGGTGCCACGAAAGGCTGACATGCGGATCACGGGGTACCGGACCACGACGACGGTCCAGGAATGGGGCCGTCCCGTCGGTGACGCCAACGGCGTCTTCGCCGACGGGGCCGTCTCGGTGCCGATCGTCATGGTGGACACCGACGAGGGGATCACCGGTGTCGGTCTCGGGCCGTACGTGGAGATCGACGCCGTGTTCGCCGCGATCGAGGGCGAGGATCCGCGCGGCGTGACCGCGCTCTACGACCGCATGCTGCGGCAGACCTTCAAGGCGGGGCACGCGGGCACCGTGTTCGGTACGATCGGCGCGCTCGACACCGCCCTGTGGGACATCAAGGCACAGGCGGCCGGTGAACCGCTCTGGCGTCTGCTGGGCGGACGCGACAAGCGGGTCCCCGCCTACGCCTCGGGCCTCGACATCGGCCTGACCGACGACGAACTCGTCTCCGCCTACCAGGTCTACGCCCAGCACGGTCTGCGCGCAGCCAAGATCAAGGGCGGCCTGGACATAGGGCGTGACCGGCACCGCCTCACGCTGGTACGGGACGTCCTGACCGAGGCCGGGCACGGGTCGCGGCCGGGCCTCATGCTCGACGTGAACGAGGCCTGGACGCGCAAGCAGGCGGTCCGGCACGTCGGTGAACTGGAGCGCACCCTGGATCTCACCTGGATCGAAGAGCCGGTCCGGCGGTGGGACGCCGAAGGCCTGGCCGTCGTCGGCCGCGGGATCCGCGCCTCCGTGGCGACCGGGGAGAACCTCAGCGGGCTTGAGCAGTTCCGCCCGCTGCTGGCCGCGGGGGCCGTCGACATCGTGCAGACGGCCGCGGTCTGGGGCGTGTCCCACTTCCTCCGGGTGTCCGCCCTGGCGCACGCCCACGATCTGCCGGTCAGTCCGATCGGCACCACGCCGGTCGGGCTGCTGCACGCCGCGACGTCGGTGCCGAACCATATGGCCAGCGAGTTGCAGGACCTGCACCCGCCGCTCGGAGTATCGCTCGACCTGTACGTCGAGGACGGCGCCTTCATCCTCGGAGACACGCCGGGTCTCGGCCTCACGATCGACGAGCACGCGATCAACACGTTCACCCGCCGGCCGGACGCCAGGGCCGCCGAGGGCCCCAACATCCGGCCGGAACACGCCGGGCGACGACTGCTGGCGGTCGCCGACGGCTTCCGTCAGCGGTAGCCGGCGGCGATGACGTTGGCCTGGACGGCGTTCTCGGTGGCGTCGGTGGGGTAGCCGGCGACCATGGCCCCTTCGTAGAAGGTGCCCGCGCTGAGGTTGGCGCCGCCGTCGGGCTTGCAGCAGTCGCCGCCGCTGCCCAGGATGATGGCCCCCTGCTTTTTCATTGGGCTGTAGCCGTTGGGGAGCGAACCGTCGTACAGGGTGTACAGGCTGCCGGACTGGGCGTTGCTGCCCTTGATGGCGAACCGGGTGGTGCCGTTGTTCTTCAAGGTGGCGGTGACGAACTTGTGGGGGAAGGCCCGCTGGTTGGGGTTCCACGACTGGCTGCCGCCGGGGAACAGGCCCCACTCCAGGTCGGCCTGGACCCAGGGGCCGGTCCCGGAGCAGCCGCCGAACCAGC
The DNA here is from genome assembly GCF_018476525.1 of Acrocarpospora catenulata. Lineage (GTDB taxonomy): Bacteria > Actinomycetota > Actinomycetes > Streptosporangiales > Streptosporangiaceae > Acrocarpospora > Acrocarpospora catenulata. The sequence continues at coordinate 48,395 of NZ_JAHCST010000049.1, read as the reverse complement.
ACTGGGTGCTGAAGTTGATGGCGTCCATGGCGCCGGCGGCGTCGGCCTTCCTGGTGGTCTCGCTGTTGCCGTAGTCGAAGCAGCAGCCGCTGTTGACGTGGGTTCCGCTGGTCACCATGTACATGCCCTCGGGCGCGCTGCCGGTGGGGACGCCGGTCAGGTGGCCGTCCCGCCAGTAGCTGTTGCCGGGGTTGATGTAGAGGGAGTAGGCCTTGCTGCCGCCGACGGTGAGCGATTCGGTGGTCGCGATCGCGGGCCTGCTCTGCGGGGAGCCGGGAACCACGCTGGATCCCTGGTACCACAGGTCGTTGCCTCGCCCGGACTGGTCGTAGACGACCGTGACGACGCACGTGGTGCCGGCGCAGAACGAGTCCTGTGCCGCGGCGTTGGCGACGCCGCCCGCGGCCAGGACGCCGATGTTCCTGGTGGTGTTGTCGGAGGAGCGCCTGACCTGGTACAGGTTGCCGTTGTACGCGCCGTAGAGCGCCCGCGTCGTGCTGTGCGCGGCCACGCACGGCGTGCCGCCCGAGGCATAGATGTCACACGGGCGCGCGCCGGGCGGCTGCGGGCTCGGCGACGAGGTCGGCGTCGGGCTGGGCTGGGCGCCGGTGGTCCATTTCTGGTTGGTGCCACCGTGGCAGGACCAGATCTGCACCTTGGTGCCGTTGGCGGTGCCGTTCCCTGACACGTCCAGGCACTTGTTCGCGCCGACCGCGGTGGTGCTGCCGTCGGAGTTGAACCGCCACTTCTGGTTGTTCTGACCGTTGCAGTCCCAGATGATGACAGCCGTGCCGTCGGCCGTCCCGCCGCCGTTCACGTCCAGGCACTTGCCGCCGTACACCCGCAGCTCACTCGCGGTGGTCGAGGTCCACTGCTGGTTGGCCTGCCCGTTGCAGTCCCAGATCTGCACCTGGGCGCCGTTGGCCTGCGAGGCGCCGTTGACGTCCAGGCACCTGTTCGACCCCACGCCCACCAGCGGCGTGGTCGCCGCCGAGGCCGGCGCCGACCAGGACAGCGCGGTGGCCAGGACGGTCGCCAGCACCGCCACGACAGACGCGACGACGGCCGGCCGCGGCGCGCGGCCTGATAAGGGGACGGATGAAGGCTGCATTGTCGTACTCCTTGGGAACAGGGCGCAAGGGCCGCTGGGGAGCCGGTCGCCGCGATGAATGCGAATCGATTCGCTAACGTGACTGAATCCGCTGAGGAGGGAGGCGGCGGTGTACGGCGAAGCACATACGACGGGCGGACAACCTGTCAAGGGTCCGGCCTGTCCGGCTGCCTGCCGGAAGCTCTTTCCGGCGGCTCTGATCGGCGATGCTCACACTCCGCCGAGATGAAAGATTCATCCGCCCCGGCTTCGTCTGCTCACGTCCCGCCCCTCCCCTGGATCGAACCGGTTCAGGCACCCGCGTCACTGGGAGGAGAAGAGACGCTGCTGGATCTCCCTGCGGTAGTCGTCGAGAGTGTTGTCGATGTGCGTGGCGGCGGCCTGGGCGGCCGCTTCGGGGTCGCCGGCGCGGATGGCCTGGTAGATGGCCTCGTGCTCCTCGACGGCCTTGGCGGCGTGCCCGCCCACCGAGCCCCGCAGCCCGATGAGGCTCGACTGCGCCTGCAGCCGCCTGGCCTCCCGCACGGCGATCTCGAGGAACATGTTGTGCGAGGCTGTGGCGATGGCGGTGTGGAAGGTGTCGTCGCCCTCGTTGAACAGCTCCTCGCGTCCGGTCTCGAAGCCATGGCGGCACACGCGGGCCGCCTCCTCGATCGCCCTCAGCTCGGTGGGGGTGGCACGGCGGGCGGCCAGCCGGCTGGTCTCCATCTCCTGTGCCCGGCGGAACTCGAACAGCATGTAGACGTGGTCCAGGTCAGTCGGAAGGAAGAAGGAGGCCCGGCGCCCAGAACCGAGCATCCCCTCGTCGTCGGCGACATACAGCCCGCGGCCCTTCTGGGCGCGCACCCGGCCGAGCGCGGAGAGTATCTTCACCGCCTCACGTACGACGGTGCGGCTGGTGCCCAACTGCTGGGCCAGCTCGTTCTCGGTCGGCATGCGGTCGCCCGGGCGCAGACGCAGCCGGACGATCAACTCCAGTAGCTGCTCCGCGGCCACCTCGTAGCCCGGCCGGTATCCGCTCTCACGCGGGGTGTCGGTCACCGTGCTTCCTCCTCGCCTTCCCTGCAAGAGTATGACTGATCGCGGTTGTCTTTCCTGAAGGCCGACGACCTCTGATCAGTACGACACATCTGAACGGTTCATACGGTGATGGTCATGCGGGCGGGCACGGTTGTGAACGTCACCACTGGTCAACAGAGCAAAGCGGTTAACTACGACCAGAGTCTCAGTGTGAGCCTGGTGAAATAAGCGTGCTTAAGGTCTTGACGGACATCAGTGTTCCGAACGTAATTGGTAGCGAGGTCCCGAAGGCGCTCCTCCCGGCTCCGTGGCTGGGATCACATGGGCGGGGTGTGAGGAGAGCGTGACCTGCCACACCCCTACCCCGAAGGAACCCACCGTGCAGTCATCTTCGCCCATCACGGCGTTGAGACCGGTCCTGACCGGCATCGTCGCCGCGGCGCTGGCCGCGGCGTTCGCCCTCGTCGCCCCGGCCACCTCGGCCCTCGCGGCCACCACGACCCTGTACGCGTCACCCTCCGGCACCGGCACCGCCTGCACCTCCGCCCAGCCGTGCTCGGTGTCCGCGGCACAGACGGCGGTGCGATCGCTGAACGGCGCCATGTCCGGCGACATCGTCGTGGAACTGGCCGACGGAGTTTACCGGCTCGCCGCGCCGCTCCGGCTGACCGCCGCCGACTCAGGAAACAACGGCTACACCGTCAAATGGCAGGCCGCGGCGGGTGCGCGTCCCGCCATCAGCGGAGCCCGGGCGGTAACCGGATGGTCAGTGGCCGACTCCGCGAAGAACATCTGGCGCGCCAACGTCGGCACCGGGATCGACACCCGGCAGCTGTACGTCAACGGCGCCGTCGCCACGCGCGCCCGCACCCAGGTGAACCGGGCCGACTTCACCGCGACCAGCACCGGTATGCGGTTCAGCAACAGTGCCCTGAGCTACCTGAACAACCTGGCCAACCAGAACCGGGTCGAGATGGAGAGCGTGAACTCCTTCACCGACCGGTACGTGACGGTGCAGAGCATCAGCGGCAACTTCATCACGATGCAGCAGCCCGGCTGGAACAACAACACCTTCGGCTACGACACCTTCACCCAGCCGCACCGGGCGGGCCCGCTGTACCTGGCGAACGCGTACGAGTTCCTGGACGCGCCGGGTGAGTGGTACATCAACCCCGGGACCGGCGTCCTGTACTACATCCCGGCGAACGGGCAGAACATGAGCAACGTCAGCGTGGAGCTGCCCGTGCTGCAGTCCCTGGTGAACATCGGGGGCACCTACGACGCGCCCGCGCACCACATCACGTTCAGCGGGATCACCTTCACCGGCACGACCTGGCTCGGGCCCAGCAGCAACCAGGGCTATGCGGACCAGCAGACCGGCGCCTACATCGCGGGCAACTGGAACTGGCCCGCCGACCGGCTGACCTCCTGCCAGAACGGCTGCACCCAGTTCGAGGCCGCCCGGCCGAACTGGTCCCAGATGCCCGCCGCGGTGCAGGTCTCCGCCGCCGGCAACATCACCTTCACCGACTCCCAGTTCGTCAACCTGGGTCAGACGGCCGTGGGCATCGGCAACGATGCCAACGCGCACGCCAGCGGTGTCGGCCTGGGCGCCGGCGACATCACGATCACCAGGTCCGAGATCGCCCGCAGCTCGGCCGGCGGCATCGTGGTCGGCGGCGTGCGCGCCGACGCACACCACCCCGGTGACCAGCGGATGGTCAACCGAAACATCACCGTCACGAACAACCGGATCCACGACCTCGGCCTGGACTACCGGGGCATCGTCTCGGTCCTGACCACGTACGTCACCAACACCAACGTGTCCCACAACGAGGTCTACAACCTGCCGTACACCGGCATGTCCATCGGCTACGGCTGGGGCGCCAACGACGCCGGCGGCAACAACAACTACGCCGGCCGCGGCCTGTACAACTACCAGCCGCGGTACTCGACGCCCACCACCGCCTCCGGCAACCAGCTCGTCGGCAACTACGTCCACGACGTCATGCAGCAGATGAACGACGGCGGCTGCATCTACACCCTGTCGGCGAACCCGAACGGGATGATCAGAGACAACTACTGCCTGCGGACCAACGGCTACTTCGGCGTCTACTTCGACGAGGGGTCCCGGTACTACACCGTCACCAACAACGTGTTCTCGAACACCGGCACCTGGGCCACCGCCAACTACTGGGGCGGGGAGAACATGGGCAACTGGACCGTCACCAACAACTGGTCGACCAACGGCAGCACCAATGTGAGCAACGGCGACCGCGGCAACGTCGTCTCCGGCAACGTCACCGTCACCAACGGCAACTGGCCTTCCGGCGCCCAGGCCGTGATGGCGTCCGCCGGGCCCCAGACCGGCACGTCACCCTCGCCCTCTCCGTCCCCTTCTGGGAGCACGAGCGCGCTGCGGGGTGTCGGGTCGAACAGATGCCTGGACGTCAACGGCGCCTCGCAGGCCAACGGCGCGCAAGCGCAGATCTGGGACTGCAACGGTCAGAACAACCAGCAGTGGACCTCCACCAGTTCCAGTGAGCTGCGCGTGTACGGCAACAAGTGCCTGGACGTGAACGGCGGCGGCACCGCGGACGGCACGGCCGTGATCATCTGGGACTGCAACGGCCAGAACAACCAGAAGTGGCGCTTCAACTCCGACGGCAGCATCACCGCGGTCGGCGCGAACAAGTGCCTGGACGTGTCAGGGAACGGCACCGCCAACGGCACCAAGGTGCAGATCTGGACCTGCCACGGCGGCACCAACCAGAAATGGACCCGCGCCTGACAACCTGTAACGACGAGCCTTCGCCGGGCGACTCATCCCCCGGCGAAGGCTCACCCCCTTGACAGCGGTAACCGCTCACACCTGTTCATCCGCTTGCGCGTTTTACCCAAAGGAGCTGCACGCGAAATGTTAACGTTAACAGAGGAATCGGGTCGGCACAGCCGGCGAGGCGCGTGGAAACCGTGGCTCGCCGCCGCACTCCTGGCCATGACCATGACCGCGATCAGCCTGGTGACCGGGGCGGGAACCGCCGCCGCCGAATCCAACGGCGGAGTACGCGTGATGCCGCTGGGCGACTCGATCACCGAAGGCACCCAGGTGCCGGGCGGCTACCGCATCGGCCTGTGGCAGCGTCTGGCCTCCGGCCGCTACACCGTCGACTTCGTCGGCTCACAGTTCAACGGACCGGGCGGCTTGGGCGACCACGACCACGAGGGCCATCCCGGCTGGCGCATCGACCAGATCGACGCCAACATCACCGGCTGGCTGCGTACCTACACCCCGCGCACCGTGCTGCTGCACATCGGCACCAACGATGTGCTGCAGAACTTCAACCTCTCCGGTGCGCCGAACCGGCTGTCGACGCTGATCGACCGCATCACCGCGACCGTGCCGAACGCGGACGTGTTCGTGGCGACGATCATCCCGCTCTCCAATTCGGGCCAGGAGTCGGCCGCCCGCACCTTCAACGCGGCGATCCCCGGCATCGTGCAGAGCAAGGTCAACAGCGGCAAGCGGGTCTACCTGGTGGACATGCACAGCAAGCTCACCACATCCGACCTGATCGATGGCATCCACCCCACCGCGGGCGGCTACGACAAGATGGCCGCCGCCTGGTACGCGGCGCTGCAGTCGGTGTCCGGGAGCATCGGCCAGCCCGGCGGCACCTCGTCCGCGGGCGCGATCCGCGGTGTGGCGTCGAACAGGTGCCTGGACGTCACCGGCGTCTCCCAGACCAACGGCGCCCAGCTACAGATCTGGGACTGCAACGGGCAGGCCAACCAGCAGTGGACCTCCACCGGTTCCAGTGAGCTGCGCGTCTACGGCAACAAGTGCCTGGACGTGAACGGCGGCGGCACCGCGGACGGCACGGCCGTCATCATCTGGGACTGCAACGGCCAGAACAACCAGAAGTGGCGCTTCAACTCCGACGGCAGCATCACCGCGGTCGGCGCGAACAAGTGCCTGGACATCTCCGGCTACGGCACCGCCAACGGCACCAAGGTCCAGATCTGGACCTGCCACGGCGGCACCAACCAGAAATGGACCCGAGTCTGACCAGAGGCCCCGCGACGGCGGATTCCTGGTGGAGTGACCAGGAATCCGCCGTCCGGCGTCGGTGGCTACGGGCGCGTCACCGGCCCCACAGCCGCCAGGTCTGGTTGAGCGGGCTGCCCTGGCCTGCGGGGTTGCAGGTCCACTGGTGGATCGGCGCGCGGGCGGCCGTGGAGATCGTGCTCACGTCCACGCACTTGCCGCTGTGCCGGGCCACGAGCTGGTAGTCGTGGGAGTCGTTGCCGCCGTAGGTGACCTTCCGCAGCGTGAACTGCTGGTTCAGCGACCCGCTGACGCAGGTCCACTGGATGACGGCCGCGCCGTCGGCGGTGGAGACGCCGTTGACGTCCAGGCACTTGCCCGAGTGCTGGTTGACGACGGTGTAGGTGTCGGCGACCCCGGCGACCGGGCGGAAGTTCCACAGCTGCTGGTCGCCGCCCTCGCAGTAGAACTGCTGCTGCTGGTTGCCGTCGGCGGTGCTCATGCCGGCGTTGTCCAGGCACTGCTGGGAGTGCTGGGCGACGGCGACGGTCTGGAAACCGCCGTCAGAAGGGGGCAGCAGCGTGACGGTGAAGGTGTCATCGACATTGCCGTGCGGCAGGTTGACCGTCGTGGCGTTGCCGGACAGGGTCACCACGGAGTTCTGAACGGTGATCGGGCCCTGGACCGCGCCGCCACCGTTGTACGGGATGCGCTGGGCGACCACCCGGACCTGGTTGTTCTGCACGATTCCGCTGGTGGTGTCGAGACGCTGCAGGTTGACCGCGATGTTGCCCGTCGTGCCGCCACCGCCGACCAGGACCTTCGCCACCCCGCTCGCCTTGGTGGCGAACGCGTCGTACGACCCGCTGGGGGTGACGGACGCGATCTGACCCGTCTGCGAGCCGTAGAAGCGGTAGACCCACCATTCGCCCTTCGGCAGGTGCTGCCCCGCCGAATTGCGGACGAGCAGGCTGGCCAGATCGTTGTGCAGGTTGCCGCCACCCGCCCAGTTGGCCCGCAGGCCGTCGGCGCCGGCCCGTTCCAGGCGGGCGATGTACCAGGAGCCGTCACCCGGGTTCTGCTCGTTGGGGTTCGCGTACTCGTTGATCTGGTACGGACGGGGATGGGCGATGCCGCGCGAGTTGAGGGTGGTGTTCGCCGTGGCCACGTTCGCTACCGGGTCGCCGGGCAGCGAGTGCCAGCTGACGATGTCGGGGACCACGTTGTTGGCCCTGACGTAGTCGAGGTACTGGGTCCACCAGCCGCTCGTGGACGGCACGCAGGCGCAGCTGGGTCCCACGATCAGGTGCGTCGGGAATTCGGCGCGGACGCGCTGGTAGGTGCGCCGCCACAGTTCGAAGTACTGGGACTGGGGCCGGTTCCAGAACAGCGTGATGTTGGGCTCGTTCCACAGGTCCCACTGGACCGGGGCGCCCGTCGCGCGCACGTCGTCGATCAGGCGGGTGAGGAAGTTGTCGTAGTCGGTCCAGTTGCCGTTGTCGCCGGGAAAGCGGGAGATCGGGTAGCCGTCGGCGCCCCACAGGTCGTGGACGAGCAGGATGAACTCGCCGCCCAGCGCCCGGGTGCGGAGCAACTGGGCGCGGGTCGAGTTCCACCGGCGGTCGTACCGGCCCGACACCCAGCCACCCGGGGAGTCGAGTTGCGCGCCGCCGGCGCGCATGTACCGGAACTTCACGTCCCGGAAGAAGTGGTCCGCGGGCCCCGACGCGTTCTCGGTCATGCCGTAGATCCAGCCGGAGGCCCGGTAGGTCGGGGAGCCGCCTGCCGTGGCGAAGTTGACGGTGATGGACTCGTCGGCGGCCTGGGCCGGCACCGAGGCGGTGACGACGGAGGCGGCGACGAGCGCGCCGATGGAGAGCAGGGCGGCCAGGCGTCTGCTGGGCGGGGTGTGCATTGATGACTCCTTGGACGGACGGGTGTGGGATGTGACCCGGTCAGGTTCCGTACGTATGGGCGGCAGCCAGGATGAGATAGGCGCTGGCCGTCCAGGTGTAGGCACGGTCGCGGAGCCCCGTTCCGGTGCGGGCGTCGAAGTTCTCCGCGAACCCCGACTTCTCGCACAGGGCGCGGAAGCGTGCGCTGATCTCGTCGGCGAGGCCGGTGTAGCCGGTCCGGCGGAGACCGTCCTCGATGAGGACCGTCGAGGGGGCCCAGATCGGGCCGCGCCAGTAGCCGTCGTCCTGGTAGTGCGGCGAGGTGGGCAGTTCGGTGGCGAGTCCGTACTCGGTCAGGTGGGTCTTGATCTTGGCGGCCAGGGTGGCGTGGACCGGTTGGGGCAGCTCCTCCCCCAGCACGATCGGCATCAGGTCGAGCAGACTGGAGCTGGACCAGACCTGGTCAGAACGCGCGCTTCTCGCGACGAAATGGTCGCCCCGCCACAGTTCGGCGAGCATCGCCTCGCGCATCCGGTCGGCCGCCTGCGACCAGCGGGCCACCTCGTCGGTCAGGCCGAGTCCGGTGGCCAGGCGGGCGAGCGCACGCATCTGGATGATCAGGAACGCCGCCAGGTCGGCTGTCTCGACGACACGTTCCGCCGTGAAGGTGGTCGCGTTGTCCCACCCGCTGTCGTTGCCGTGCTGGTAGTGCGCGAGCTCATGGCCGGGGACCCGGCGGGCGGCCAGCCAGAAGGTGGTCCACCGCTCCAGCAGGCGATAGGTCTCGGCCACTTCGTCCCGTGGCACCAGGGGCAGACGCCGCAGAACCCAGCCGTGGATGGGCGGCTTGACGAAGTTATACAGGATCTCGGAGTGGGTGATGGAGTCGGGCAGCGCGCCGGCGGCGTCCTGGTGGTCGAAGGGCAGCCGGAACTGGTCCCAGGCCAGCGCGGGGAGCCCTTCGGCGAGGGCGATCGCGTTGAAGCAGTGGTCCCAGCTCCACACCTTGTCCATCCAGTGCTTGGACATCAGCACCGCCGTACGGGTGACGAAACCCGTGGCGCGTACCGTGGCCGACCAGAGCACGTAGACGGCCAGTTCGGCGGCGGGCGCCCGGTCGTCCCGCCAGGGCGCCACCGCATCGCAGAACTCGTCGAAGTCGCGCCGGGCCGCCGTGACCACCTGCTCGAATCCCCGCTCGCTCGCGTAGGGGGCGCGGGCGGTCTCGTACTCCTCGATGGCGATTTCCCACGCCTCGCCGTCGCCGGTCACCACGACGCCCCGCTCGGTGGTGCCGAGCACCTGCGCCCCCAGGTGTTCGGCGATCCGCCCGTGCAGGAGGGTGACGCGGTAGCGGCGTCCGGTCTGGTAGACGGTGAAGACGGAGGACCCGTCGCGGGGGTCCTGGAAGAAGTACGGTCCGCTGAACGGCGTCAGGACCGGATCGGCGGCCAGCAGCCGCAGGCCGACTCCCCGGCCGCGCACCCGCACGGTGTCCGTGCTCTCGTATGCGAGATCGATCCGCCCGGAGCCGCAACTCCAGGTGAGCTGGTGTGGTGTGGCGGTGACGGCGCTGTCGACGGGCGCGGTCCCGGCCACGGGGGTCAGTCGCAGGATCGGGTGCATGCCGGTCTGGTGCGAGACCAGGTGGACATCCTGGGCGTAGGTGTTCTCCCCGATGACCGGGGAGAAGCCGAACCAGGACCCGCGGAAACTGAACGGGATTTCCCGCACGGAGAACACCGGGCCGGTGGCGGCGACGGTCATGAAGGGATGGTCCTTTCGGTCGGGAGGAGAGCCCGGTCAGTCCTTGACGGCGCCCGCGGTGACACCCGCGGTCACATAGCGCTGCGCGATGACGAGCAGCACGGTGGCCGGTATCGAGGCGACCACCGCGGTGGCCATGATCGCGTTCCACTGCTGGTTGTTGTTGCCGATGTAGTGGTAGATGCCGAGGGTGATCGGCTGATGATCGCCTCCGCTGTCCAGCGTGCTGGCGAAGATGAAGTCCGACCACGCCCAGAGGAACGCGAACAGCGACACGGTGATGATCGCGTTTCGGCTGACCGGCATGATGATCGACCAGAAGGTCCGCAGGGCTCCGGCACCGTCCACCCGGGCGGCGTGCAGGAGTTCCTGGGGAATGCCGGACATGAACGCGGTCAGGATGAGCACCGCGAAGGGGACCGCGAGGGTGGAGTCGGCCACGATCAGCCCGGGGAGCGTGTTGAGCACGCCGAGGTTGAGGTACATGGCGTAGAACCCCATCGCCATGATGATTCCGGGGATCATCTGGGCGATCAGCAGCAGGAAACTCAGCGCCCCGCCGCCGCGCGGGCGCAGCTTGGCCAGCGAGTACGCGGCCGGTGCGGCGACCGCCAGGGTCAGGGCCACGGTGCCCAGCCCGACGACCAGGCTGGCGCCCAGATAGGGAAGCTGCTGGTCGAGGACCGCGCGGTAACCCTCCAGCGTGCCGTCCACGGGAAACCAGGACGGCGGGCTCTTGCGCATGTCCCGGTCCCGGGTGAACGACACGTTGATCATCCAGTAGACCGGGAACAGCATCACGCCGGTCAGCGCCATCCCGATCAGGGTCTTCCACCAGCGGCGCGGGGCGGTCATGCGAGGGCCTGCCTTCGCTGGACGCGGATGTAGAGCAGTCCGAACACGAGCGCCGTCACGATCAGCAGGTTGCCGACCGCGGCCCCCGGACCGAAGGAGGGCACCAGGTTCCCGAACCCCAGCCGGTAGGACCAGGTGGCGAAGGTGGTGGAGGCGCCGCTCGGCCCTCCCCTGGTCATGATCCAGATGATGTCGAACACCTTCAGCGTGTAGACCAGCCCGAGCAGCAGCGTGATCGCCGAGACCGGGCGGAGTAGGGGAAAGGTGACGCTCCAGAACCGTTGCCAGCCTGAGGCGCCGTCCAGCGCGGCCGCCTCGTAGACGGCCGGGCTGATCGCCTGGAGTCCGGAGTAGAGGACCACCAGATTGAACGGGACGCCGATCCAGATGTTGGCCACTGTCACCGACCACAGCGCCCAATCAGGAGAGGTCAGCCAGTTGACCGGGTCGACTCCGACCATGCCGAGCACCGCGTTGACCACGCCGGAGTCGCTGTTGAGCATCCACGCCCAGGTCGAGGACGACACGATCAGCGGCAGCAGCCACGGCACCAGGAACAGCGCGCGCAACGTCGCCGACAGGCGGAAGTTCCTGACGAAGAACAGGGCCAGCGCGAGCCCGATGCCGAACTGGAAGACCAGCGACACCACCGTAAAAACCACCGTGTGCCACAGGGCGGGTCCGAAGGTGGCGTCGTTGATGACCTTGGCGTAGTTGTCGAACCCGATGAAGGGCGCGTCACCCTGGACGAACGAGCGAACCGTGTAGTCGCGCAGGCTCAACTCGAGATTGCGGTAGAGGGGATAGGCGTAGAAGACCACCAGGTAGACGACGATCGGCAGCAGAAAAGCCCACGCCGTCAACTGCTCGGCCCGTGGCCGCCACACCTTCCGGTGGCCCCGCCCGGTCGGGACGGAACCACCGATGGCGGGCGCCGGGCGCCGGTTGGGCGCCTGGGCGATTCGACTCATGGCGAGGCCGCCTACTGGATCGCGGTCTGCGCATCGGTCATCGCCTGCTGCGGGCTCTTGGCCCCGCTCAGCGCCGCCTGCACCGCACCCCACATCGGCTCGGAGATCTTCGGATACTTGGTGCCGAGGTCGTCGCTGGTACGGCCCTTGGCCGCCTTGACCGCCGCGACCCAGACCTCGAGCTCGGGGTTCTCGGTGATCTGCCGGGCCTGGACCTGCTCGGTGGGCGCGATGTACGACAGCGTCGACACCGTGGTGAACGAGTTGTCGGTGCTGGTCAGGCAGGTGACCAGCCGCTGGGAGGTGGCGTAGCGCGCGGCGTCCTGCTGCACGGGGATGCTGACGAACTCGCCGCCCGTGGGCGCCGCCGCGGTGCCGCCGGCCTTGCCGGGGATCGGGATGATGCCGTACTCGAAACCGGCCTGCTTGGCGTTGGCCAGCTGCCAGGTGCCGTTCTCGGCGAAGGCGTAGTCCCCGCTCGCGAACTCCTGCCAGCTGGTGGTCTGCGTGTTGTTGATGACCGAGTTCGGGGCGTACCCCTTCTTCAGCCAGTCGGTCCACAGCGTCACCGCCGACACGCCCTCCGCGGAGTCGAGCTTGGTGAGCTGCGCGCCCGACCCCCAGAACCAGGGCAGGAACTGGAAGCTGCCCTCCTCGGTGCCGATGGCGGAGAAAGTGATGCCCTTCTCGCCCGCCGCCTTGACCTTCTCCAGGGCGGCGGTCAGCGACACCCAGTCCTTGACCGAGGCGATGTCCACCCCGGCCTCGTCCAGCACCGCCTTGTTGTAGTAGAGGGCCAGGGTGTTGGCGCCGATCGGGACGCCGTAGGTCTTGCCCCCGCTCTGCCCGGCCGCGATCAGGTTCGGCGAGATCGCCGAGATGTCGAGCTTGTTCTCCTCGGTGGTGGTGAGGACCCCGGCCTCGGCGAGCGTCGAGATCACCGGGTTGTCGATGACGATCACGTCGGGCGCGTTGCCCTGCTGGGCGGCGAGCAGTGCCTTGTTGGTCAGGTCACTGGTGTCGAAGGCGGTGCGCTCGACCGTCACCCCGGCCTGGGAGCCGCAGCTTTCCAGCAGCTTCACCCATTCGGAGGTCTTGTCGTACTGAGGATAGGGGTCCCAGATGGTGTAGGTCCCGCCTGCCGACGGCTGGCCGGTGGCGGCGGTGCCGTTCTCGGGCGTTGTGGTCGAACACCCGGCCAGGCAGCCCGCGGCGGCCACGACCGCCAGGCCGACGCCGAGCGTGCGCCGGCTCCATCCCGATGATCTCGCTGCTGTCACGGCTCCAGCCGTCCTCTCGGGGTCAGATGACGTGGGTCGCGGTGTGGGTGAGCTCGTTGTTCGCACGGTTCCGGCCTCCGTTGGCCGGCGTTACACGCCTGTTTCCACTCGATGTCGAATCGATTCCTCGAATCGGTTCGACCGAAGATACGTCGCCGCATCGGCCGCGTCAACGGTGCTGCGCAGACATCGCCGATAAGCCTGGTATTTCTGGACCTGATCACCTGGTCGGCATCCGACTCTGCGTCCTGAACCGATTCGACCTACTATGGGGAATCGTCGGGACCGAGCCAGCCGAGGAGTGCCGGTGAACATCGGGGAGATCGCCAAGCGGTCGGGCGTGTCGCGCAGCACGGTGTCGTACACGCTGAGCGGCAAGCGGCCGGTGGCGGAGGAGACCCGGCGGCGCATCCAGGCGGTGATCGACGAGCTCGGCTACCGTCCCAACGCCGCGGCACGGGCGCTCAAGGAGGGCAGGACGCGGACGATCGGCCTGGTCATCCCCCCGGCCAGCCAGCGCCTGACCGACGTGCAGCTGGGCTTCGTGGCCAGCGTCGTGGACGCGGCCGCGCGCGCCGATCTGGACGTGTTGCTCTCACCGTCCGGCGGCGAGCACGACCGCTCGTTCGAGCGGGTCGTGACCGGCAGCCGCGTGGACGGAGTGGTCCTCATGGAGATCCGGCTGGAGGACGACCGGGTAACCCGCCTGCGGCAGAGTGGCCTGCCGTTCGTCGGCATCGGCCACACCAGCCACCCCGAGGAGATGACCTGGGTGGACATCGACTACGAGACGCTGATCGCCCGCTGCGTGCACCACCTCGCCGACCTCGGCCATCGGCAGATCGCCCTGGTCAACCGCTCGGCCGAGCTGGTCGCCGCCGGGTACGGCCCCAGCCATCGGGCCCAGCTCGGCTTCACCCGCGCCGTCGGCGAGCGCGGCCTGACGGGCGTGCAGGTCTGCTGCGCCGACGACGCCCAGGCGGGGACCTCCTGCGTCGAACGGCTGCTGGCCGCGCACCCCGAGCTCACCGCCATCGCCACCGTCAACGAAGCGGCCATCCCCGGGATGTACCGCGCGCTGACCCACGGGCACCTGACCGTGCCGGGCGACTTCTCGATCACCGGAGTCGCCGCCCGGCGCTGGGCCGAGAACCTGCACCCGCCGCTCACCGCGGCCGACATCCTGGCCGACGAACTGGGTGCGCATGCAGTCGAACTGCTCATCCAGCGCATCGCCGACCCCGGTCTCCCGCATCGCCGGCTGCTCGTCGCGCCGCCGATCTCGCTGCGCGACACGACGGGGCCGGCGCGGCCCCGCGCCCGCCACGGCTGACCCGCCAACGGCCTCGTTCGCCCGCGCGGGACCAGGTGTGAGAGGGGGACGGGCGACCCGTCCCCCCACTCGATTTCCTAGGAGCGCGCCCTGCGCTCCGCGATGGTCTCGCCGTCCGCGGCCCAGTGGGTCGGCGGCAGCTCACGCACCAGGATCCGCACCGACTCGGACGGGACCCCGAGGCTGCGCACCACCGCGTCGTGGACGGCCGCGATCATCTCGCGCAGTTCGGACTCGGTACGGCCGGTCAGCAGTGAGACATCGATGATCGGCATGATGCCCTTCCCTTTCTGGGTCAGCTGTCCTGGCGTACGACGGATTCCTCGGCCGTGTCACCCTCCAGGCGCACCTCGGCGAGGTCCACGCCCTTGGTCTCCGGCAGGGTGAACACCAGGATCACCAGGCCCAGCGCCAGGGCGCCGACCGGGTACCACAGAGCGGTGGTGGTGCTGCCCACCTCGGCCCCGATCGCGACCATCGTCGCCGGCAGCAGCCCGCCGAACATGCCGACGCCGAGCTGGTAGGGGATCGAGAGCGCGGTGGCCCGGACGCGGGTCGGGAACACCTCGGCCATCGCCGTCGCGGCCGGTCCCTGGGCCATCTGCGCGAACGCGACCAGTGCGAGGAGCAGCAGCGCGACGGTGAGGACGGGCCCGGTGAAGAAGTCCCCGACACTGGTGATCTTGATCGTGCCGTCCGATCCGTCGACCGGGTACCCGGTCGTCCTGAGCGCCGCCAGCAGTTCGTCGGTCAGCTGCGGACCACCGGAGACCTGGGTGTCGTTCACGAGGACCTTGGTGGGGCCGGTGCTGTCCTGCCGCTCGAAGGTGACCGAGTTGGCCTGGAGCACGTTCCGCGCCCGGTCACAGTCGGAGGTGAATTTGGCGGTGCCCGCGGGGTTGAACTGGAAGGAACACTCGGCCGGGTCGGCCTGGATGGTGACCGACACGCTCTCCTGCGCCCGGGCGAGATCCGGGTTCGTGGTCGAGACGATGCCACCGGTGACCGGGAACGCGAGCAGCGCGGCCAGGCCCAGCCCCGCGAACAGCACCGGCCGGCGCCCGATCCGGTCGGACACCCAGCAGGCGAGCACGCACAGGAAGAACCCGATCAGCATGACCACCATGAAGATCGCGTTGACCGTGAACGAGTCGGCCTTGAGGTAGGTCTTCATCGTGGTCAGCATGTACACGGTGGACAGGTAGCCGATGAACGACTGCGTCGCGGCCATCACGAACACGATCGCGATCATGCGCACCCGGGCCCGCGAGCCGAACGCCTCGCGCAGCGGCGCCTTGGCCTGGGTGCCGCCCTCCTTCATCCGCAGGAACAGCGGGCTCTCGTTCAGCTTGCTGCGGATCCACACCGAGAGCGCGAGCGGCAGGACGGAGATGAGGAACGGCACCCGCCAGCCCCACTCCTCGAAGGCGTCCGCGCCCACGATGGCCTGCACCAGCAGTTGCACGCCCAGCGACAGGCTGAAGGCGAGCGCCGTGGTGCCGGTCAGCCAGCCGACGAAGAACGCGCGTTGCCGCGAGGGGGCGTACTCGGAGACGTAGGTGACCGCGGCGCCGAACTCTCCGCTGACCGCCAGGCCCTGCAGGATGCGGCAGGTCACCAGCAGGATCGGGGACAGGATGCCGATCTGGTCCGCGGTGGGCAGCAGCCCGACGGCAACCGTCGAGAGGCCCATCAGCACCAGCGTCATCATGAACACGATCTTGCGGCCGACCAGGTCGGTGATCCGTGCGAACACCAGCGCGCCGATCGGGCGGACGACGAATCCGGCGGCGAAGGTCAGCAGTGCGAACACGGTCTGCGCCGCCGAGCCGTAGCCGCTGAAGAACTTGCTGCCGATCACGGGGACGAGTGCGCCGTAGAGGAAGAAGTCGTACCACTCGAACGCCGTACCGACGGCCGACGCGCCGACGACCCTGAGTTCCTGTTTGTTCATCGCCGGTTTCCTCCAGCTTGGAATGCTTCCCGCCTCGGGGGGATGATGGCGGGTGGGAGTGACCGTAGGACCGTCGGGGGCGGAAGCAACTACCCGATTTCCGGTATATGGGAATGCCAGGTGGAAGCCGTGCCCGCCGCCGTCCATGGTTGGCCACCATGACGGCGAACACATGGACGGTCGATCGGGCCGTCGAGGCCCTGCGCGCGGCGGAGTCGACCCGTACCGCGCGCCACCCCATCACCGAGGACTGGCCCGAACTCGACCTCGGCACCGCCTACCAGGTGCAGTCCGAGCTGGTGACCAACCGGGTCGCCGGCGGCGAGAGGATCGTCGGTGTCAAGCTCGGCCTCACCTCGCAAGCCAAGCAGCGGCGGATGGGCGTGGCCGCGCCGCTGACCGGCTGGCTCACCGACGGCATGGTGCTCGACGCCGGCGCGCCCGTTCCGGTCGAGCGGCTCATCCACCCGCGGGTGGAGCCCGAGATCGTCTTCACGCTCGGGCGGCGACTGGAGGGCCCCGGGGTCACCCCGGCCTCGGCCATGGCCGCGGTGCGGAGCGTGTCCGCGGGCCTCGAAGTGATCGACAGCCGCTACCGCGACTTCCGGTTCACCCTCGCCGACGTGGTCGCCGACAACGCGTCGTCGGCCCGGTTCGTGGTGGGTGACGTGGAAGTGGACCCCGCCGGCCTGGACCTCGCGCTTGAGGCGTGCGCGCTGAGCGTAGGGGGCACGGTGGTGGACACCGCGACGGGCGCGGCCGTACAGGGCCACCCGGCGCGGGCGCTCGCACTCGCCGCGAACTCCCTCGCCGAGCGGGGGCTGGCCCTGGAGGAGGGCTGGATCGTCCTCACCGGCGGAATGACCGACGCCGTCCCCCTGGAACCGGGCCGCCCGATCACCGCCGAGTTCACCCACCTGGGCACACTCACGGTGCACTGCGACTGACCGCTTCGCACAGCGGGGCGACGCCGGACGGGTCCTCACACGTTGCGCAGGACCGACACCACGATGCCCAGCACCACGGCGCCGTCACCGTCGATGTCGTCGTAGGCGGGGTTGCGTGGTTCGAGAACGACATGCTCGCCGCGTCGGCGGTACACCTTGACGGTCGCCTCGCCGTCGATCATCGCGGCGACGATCTGCCCCGAGTACGCCTCGGGCTGCTGCCGGACCACGACGATGTCGCCGTCGCAGATCGCCGCGTCGATCATCGAATCGCCCCGCACCCGCAGGCCGAACACGGTGCCCCGGCCGGTGAGGTCGCGGGGCAGGGTCAGCGTGTCGTCCGCGTACTGCTCGGCCAGGATGGGCGTGCCCGCGGCGATGTCACCGACCACGGGCACGCTCACCAGGTCGACGGCAGGTTGCGGCGCCGAGGCGCCCAGGAACAGCCGCACGTCGATCGGCCTGGTCATCGCCGTACCCCGGCGGAGAAAGCCCTGCTCTTCCAGGATTTTGAGGTGTTTCGACACCGACGAGGGCGAGCGCAGCCCGACCGCGTGGCCGATCTCGCGGGTACTCGGCGGGTATCCGTACCTGACCACCCAGTCCCGGATCGTGGCCAGGATCCGCCGCCGGCGCTCCGACAAGGCTGAGGAGTCCAGGTATTCGAGCATGTCAGGATCGTCGTAGGCGGTCACCTGCGACATGCTAAAGCCCAGCACTCACCACGCAGCCATCGAGCCGAGGAAGCGCTCCGTGTCGCGCTCTCCCTCCGGGACTCAACACGGTTTTCGCGCAGCTCAGCTGAATTTCAAATGACAAGGTCCATGAATTCGGATCTTGTCCGGAAATTGTTTCAAGATTTTTTCGCTCCGAGGGGGAGATTCGGGGTCCGTCTCGCACCTGTTGGCGAGTGGCGCCGGGGATGGGCGCCGTGGTCGAGTCGGAGGCCTCGCCATGCGGGTGTTAGGGGTGTTCATCTGGATAGCGGGAATCGCGATCCTTTGTGCTTTTCTCATCGGTTCGGGGAACGTCACTCTGCCGCCGGTTGACGGTGGGCTGAGCGACTGCCCGGAGCTGCGAATGGGCGACGTCGACCCGATCGACGGCAAGGACTGCGTGCGTCTGCTTCAGCGGGCACTGCGGGACAACGGCTTTCCGGGGCAGCGGTTGAACGGCCGGTTCGGCCCGCAGACCCACGCGAACGTCAAGGCCTACCAGGGGGACCACGGGCTGCTGCGGGATGGCAAGGTCGGCCGGCAGACCCGTGCGGCGCTGACCGGCGGTGCTACGCCCACGATCTCCATGCGGCTCGACCTGGGGCTGCCGGTCTGCGCGGACGGCGTCTGCGTCTTTTCCATGCGTCGAGGTCTCACGCGTCAGGTGGGGGGCCGCCTGGCGGCGAATCCGCGGCTGGTCAACGAGATGGTCACCAGTCTGCTCGCCTATGGGGTGTGCGGCGCGGCCAGGATCAAGGCAGTGATCGCCAGGATCGGGTGCGAGCAGGTGGTGGGAAAGGTCATCGGCGACTTCGCCGACGCGCTTGAGACAGCCGCCGCGCGGAACGCCTGTGTGCGGATCTCCGCTGGCCTGCGCGCCGACGGCACAAGCCTGCGGTTCCTCAGATTCACGCCCGACTCCTCCGCACGATGCCAGAACTGAGGGCATGCCCCGGCGAGTACGCCGGGGTCCGCCCGTACGTGGCGGACCCCGGCACTTCCGCGAAGGACGGCGGTGGCTCAGTGGAGCCGTGGATAGTAGCGGGGTACCACGATGCGGGCCTCCTCACAGCCGCTGGCGGAGGCTACGAACGTATCGGGGGACGATGGTGTGTCGATCGAGGCGTTGCCGTTCTGGTCTGCGGTCACCGTTCTGATGGTGGACTTCGTGCCGTCGCCCGCGATGCCGCTGAACGTCACCGCCGCGCCCGCCGGGAAGCCCGTGGCGGACAGGACGCTTATCGTCTCGTCGTAGGCGGCGAACAGACCCGACGCGGGATGTCTGACCGTGCGGGTTGTCAAGGTCAGGGTGGGCCTGCAGGCGGGGGGATGCACGGTGACCCGCGCCTGCGCGGAGAAGCCCGCTCCCGTCGCGGTGATCGTGTAGGTGCCGGGGGCGGTGAGCGGGGGCGAGTCGACTCGGAAGCTTTCGGAACAGCAGTCGGTGGCAACTGTTCTGCTCTGGTCGCCGGGACTGAACGTGAGTGTGATCGTCGTGCTGGGCGGGAAACCCGTACCGGTGACCGTCACGGTCTCGCCTGGCGCGATCCCATCTGGCGGCGCCGTCAGTGCCGGTACCAAGACGGTGACGGTCCCTTTCGCGACGGTGCCTGACTGCCGCCCTCTGGCGGTGACGTCGTACTTCTTCGCGGCGGCCTCCTGCCCCACCGCGAGACGGATCGTGCCGCTTCCGGCCGAGTCCGTCCGTCCCGTGGGCGTGTCCGTTGAGGGAGCGCCTTCGATGACGATGTCCTCGCTCGCCCCGAACCCGGCCAGAGTGACGTCGTATGACTGGCCCCGGCCGAGGAGGGGCGCCGAGAACGAGATCGTGCCAACGGTCGGCGTCTTTCCGGCGGGTGTGGCCACGACGGCGACGGTTCCCGTCGCGGTGGTGCCCGTACCTCGCCCCTTGGCGGTGACTGTGTAGTTCTTTGCCTGGACGTCCGATCCGACGGTGAGATGGGCGACGGCCCTGCCCGACCGGTCGGCTGTCACGTCGGGAGCCGTGGCGCGGGAGGGGTCACCAGATATGCCGATTTTTTCACCCGCGCCGAACCCGTCCATCGTGATGTCGTACTGCTGGCCCAGCTGGAGAAGTTTCCCGGAGAAGGTCAGTCGCCCCGGCCCCGGCTGTGGCGGGTTGGGCTCCTGCCCGGGGTCTCCCGGCTGGGTGGGGTCGCTCGGCGGCACGGATTCGCTGGGCACGTCGCTCGGTCGCCCCGGATCGCCCGGCTGGGTGGGGTCGGCCGCCGTGCCGCCGCTGGGCGGGGCATCCGCATCCGGGGCGAGGGGCGTCTCGTTCGCCGCTGCCGACGGGCTGGGGGGCGGCGCCGTCCCCATCCACGCCAGCACGCCGCCGATGAGAAGCACCACGATGGCGGCCGCGGCCAGTCCGGCGCCCAGCGACCGGTTCGTCCGTCTGGCGCGCGGCCGGGGCCGGCGCCCGCGCGGTGCGCGTGGGGGTGCCTCCCTCTGACCGTGCTCGTGCCATGGGAACCGGTTCGGCGCCGTTTGCTGATCGCCCTGCCGAAGCGGGTCTTCGGCCGAGACCCGCGCGAACAGTTCCCGCATCCGCTCGGACAACGCCGGGAGAAACAGCACCGGAATGAGCCCGGGCAGGTACGGCCGGACCACACGGCGGCGTCCGTCCGAGCAGGCCGCGCAGTCCCGCACATGCTGGGAGACCTGCTGCCGCAGCAGGGCGGGAAAGGTTTTCCCGGTCCACAGGCCGTGCTCCAGGCTCCACGCCCGGATGACCTGCAGGAGTCCCTGGCAGGTCGCCGCGGCCTGGCCGTACCGCCACTGGAACTGGGTGTAGTCCGCGAGCAGGAAACAGCCGAACCCGTCGGTCATCAGCTTCCTGACCTCGCTGTTCAGCCGGTTGGCTTCAGCGGGGGCGACGTCCAGGGCGTTGGCGAGCGCCTGCCCCCGCAGTTCCTCCCGCACCGTCAGCCAGTAGATTCGCCGCTGCCGTTCGGTGAGACCCGACGCCACGATGTCCAGCAGGCGCAGCACCTCCGCCCGTCGCCGGGCCTCGCTGGCCTGGTCGTCGGCCGCGCCGATCCATTCGGGGACCGTGTCCGCCTCCTCGGGCAGTTCGATCACGGTCACCCGCCGGTCGCGGTAGGTCTCCCGCACCTTGTTCCGCGCGACCCCGTAGAGCCACGGCCCGAGCTTGCCCGGCTCCGGCCCGCCGTTACGCGCCAGGGCGTCCATCAGGACCAGAAACGACTCCTGCGCCGCGTCCTGCGCCCGCTCCGGATCGAGGTGAGCCAGGCACACCGCCAGAACCCGTTTTCCGTACCGCGCGTAAATCCGTTCGTGCGCGTCTCGCCGCGTTTTTGTGGATCTCGCCATTTCCACAAGCTCGGCGTCCGAATAATCCCCCTGCGCCGCCATCCAATCCACCCTCCCTGGATTGTCAACGCGCGTCTGCACCAATGAGTGCCGATCCCCGGGCCCACCCGAATCCCCCTGCCGCCAGCATGACGCCCGAACTCGATTTCGTCGATGGCGGTTCCCGGAAATTAACGCACGTGGTCAGAGGGGCTGGAGCCGGGTGCGCAGGAGGCAGAATTCGTTGCCTTCCGGGTCGGTCAGGACGTGCCAGTTCTCGGCGCCGGTCTGGCCGACGTCGGCGCGGCATGCCATGCCCGTCAGTGTACGTAGGGGGCCGCGACCAGCAGTCGATCAGATGGAGATCTTGAGACCGACCAGATGGGGAGCTCCCGCCACGACGGAAACCTTGAAATCGGCCATGTTCTTGAGAAGCCGTTCGGTTATCTCCGCGACGCGACCCGCGGGCGGTTCATAGCCCAGGAAGAACACACCCCCGGGGTTCAACAGCGAGCGGATCACACTCATTTCCGTGACCGGATTCCGCACCCAGAACACGTTCACGTTCACGGCGAAAATCTTGTCATAGCGTTCGCCGTCGAATTCGGCATCCTGGAACTCCCCCGTACGGAAGCTCGCCTTCCCCGAAGCCACGGCATCCCGGTTCCGCTGCTCGGCCAGAGCGATCATCTTCGCCGACCGGTCAATGGCCACGACCTTGCCCGTGGTCAGCTTGGCACAGACCAACTCAACGGCAACCCCTCGGCCGCAGCCGATCTCCAGGACATGATCCTCCGGAGCGATGGCACAAGCGTCGACAGTCCAGTCGTTTCGAGTGGTCATATGCCCGTCCCCGTTAACCCCATTCGGCACGTTCGTCACCCAAGCTAGTCCTTGTCGGCCGACCAGGCGCACCAGCGGGGCGGCCTGCTGGAGATCGTCGGCTCGCGGGGAGCGCATCCGCACGACGCTCTGAGCCGCGCCCATGCCATGCCTGGGTGGGGCGATGAAGGTGGCCGGCGGCTGGTGATCGAGCCTGCGAGCACGCATGACGGTGCTACTTGTGTCCAATATCGGTAACGCTCCGTGAGATCACATCGCCAGGTCAATCGTTTGGGTCAAACGATTGACTTCCTCTTTAAGCGCATGCTTCACTTCTGATCAGCTCAAGGTGAGCATGGCGTAACCCGCCCGAAACCACCGTGCCAACTGCGGAAACGGTCCAGGCTGTGGCGGGTTGCGTGATGTGCCGCCGGCTCTATACCAGGCGGCTCGGTATCGACTCAGTGTGACGAGATCGGGGGCCGATCACTCGAACGTGGAGGCGGAACTGTGATATTCGGACAAGTGCGCCTGAGCGCCGCGGCGCTCGCTGTCATCGCGCTGGCCACGGCATGTGGCGGCGGCACCGACGACAGCGGGACCACCGCGGACGGCAAACAGACCCTCAGGGTCGCATACCAGAAGTCAGCGATCCTGAGCCTGATGGACTGGGTCGCCCAGGAGCAGGGATTCTTCTCCGGCCGAGGACTCTCGGTCACCCTCATGCCCAGCGCGTCCGGACAGGCCGCGGTGGCCACCGCGCTGAACGGCGGTGTGGACATCCTGTACGGCCCGCAGAGCAACACCGTGCAGGCGGCCTCGCAGGGCGAGTGCTTCAAGTACCTCACGTCCGGCCACTCGAACACGGTCAACGTGATCGCCCGCCCCGACCTCGCGCTGCCGAGCAAGAAGTCCGACGCCTTCCCCGGCGGCCTGGCCGACCTGAAGGGCAAGAAGATCGGCGTACCGAACCTGGGAAGCGCGACCGACCGCAACACCCGCACCGTGCTCGCCGCCGCGGGGCTGGACGTCACCAAGGACGTGACCTTCGTGGCCATCGGGGTCGGCAGCACGGCGGTGGCCGCGCTGGAGAAGGGCTCGGTCGACGCGCTGGCCGCGTTCCCGCCCGACTCGACGAACTTCCCGGCGGGGTCCTACCAGACCGTGGTCGACCTGGTCGGCCACCCGGAAAGCAGCCCGCTCAGGGACGTCATCGTCTCGCACACCGTCACCACCTGCGACTATCTCGACAAGCATCCCGACACGGTGCTGAACTACTGCCGGGCCTACTACGACGCCCGCGACTGGGCGCTGGACCCCAAGAACCTCGACGCCCTCTCCACAATCCTCGCCAAGTACCTCGACATGAGCCAGGACGCGGCCAAGGGGATGTGGACCCGGTACGGCGACGTGTGGCGGCAGCACCCCACGCTCACCCCCGAACTGTGGGCGGCGCAGTCCAAGTTCAACCCGCCGGACCAGCAAACCGTCCCTGACTACGCGACCTGGGTCTACGCGCCGTGCGCCGCCAAGGACCCGCGGGCATGACGTCCGTCGTCGGCTCAGCCGTCGAGGCCGTCGAGCCCGCCGAGGTCACCCAGGCCGGGCCGGCGAGGGACCGGCGCGGTCGCGCGGTCACCCTGCTCTGGCAGGTGCTGCTGTTCCTCGCGTTCCTCGGCCTGTGGCAGGTCGCGCACTGGCTGAAGCTGGTCCGCCCGATCGTCCTGCGTAGCCCCGGCGAGGTCTGGCAGGCGGCCGTGGACCTGGTGAGCGCCGGCCAGTTGTGGCCCAACCTGTGGGCCACGCTGCAGGCGACGCTCATCGCGCTCACGCTGGGCGCGGTCACCGGCGTCCTGATCGGCCTCGGCCTGGCCCTGTCACCCCGGGTTGAGCGGATAGTCGACCCGTACCTCAGCGCCCTCAACAGCGCCCCGCGGATCGCGTTCGCCCCGGTCTTCATCGTCGCCTTCGGGATCACCACCACCGCCAAGGTCGCGCTGGCCTTCTCCGTCGTGGTCTTCGTGGTGATTCTCAACTCGCGGGCCGGAGTGCACGCCGCCGACCCCGACGTCATCCGGCTGATGGAGGTGATGGGCGCGAGAAAGTCACAGATCTTCCGCAAGCTGTTGTTCCCCGTGGCGGTCCCGTCGATCTTCGCGGGGCTGCGGCTGGGCCTCATCTACAGCCTGCTGGGCGTGGTGACCTCGGAGATGATCGCCGCCAAGGACGGCTTGGGCCAGCTGGTGGCGACCTTCTCCGGAAACTTCGAGCTCGATCGGGTGTACGCCGTGATCGCCGTGCTGATCATTGCCGCCACGCTGCTCAACTCGATCGCCGGACTGATCGAACGGCGGCTGCTGTGGTGGAAACCGCGATGAGAGAAGGCCAGATGGCAGCTGTACGGCTGGACAGGGTGACCGTCCGCTTCCCCGGCACCGCTCAGCCGGCCGTGACGAACGTCTCGCTGTCCTGCGCGCCTGGCGAGTTCGTCGTCCTGGTGGGACGTAGCGGATCAGGCAAAACGACGATTCTCAACATGCTGGCCGGCCTGCTGCCGCCCGACGAGGGCGAGGTGCGGGTGCTCGACCGGCCGCCGGTGGCGGCCAGGGCCGACCTGGGCTACATGTTCGCGCGGGACGCGCTGATGCCCTGGCGGACCGCGCGCCGCAACGTGGAACTCGGGCTGGAGATCCTCGGGCGTTCCAAACAGGAGCGGCACGAGGTCTCCGAGCGGATGCTGCGCAAGGTCGGCCTGGAGCACGCGGCGGGACGGCTGCCCTGGCAGCTCTCCCAGGGCATGCGTCAACGGGTCGCCCTGGCCCGTACCTGGGCCCGCGAGCCGAAGCTGCTGCTCATGGACGAGCCGTTCTCCGCGCTGGACGCGCAGACCAGGCAGGAGGCGCAGAGCGGCTTCCTGGAGACGTGGGCCGGCACGGGCGCCACCGTGGTCCTGGTCACCCATGACCTCCGCGAAGCCCTGCTGCTGGGCGACCGGGTGGTGCTGCTGGCCGGCGGCCGGGTCATCCGTGAGGTACGGGTCCCGTTCGCCCGCCCCCGCGACCTGGAGGAACTGGCCGTCGACCCCCGGGTGCACGCGCTGGAACACGAGCTGCGTGACCTACTGCGATGACCTGAAGAACGAAAGCTAGGAGGAACCAATGGCAGTGACGACCAAGGATCCCAAGACCGACGGCTGGGTGAACGCCTCGGAGCACCGCACCCCCGGTATCACGATCAAACCGCTGGTGAACCGGGACGGGCAGGGACGCAGCTTCGAGTTCAACATCGTGCAGTTCGGCGGCGGCGACTTCTTCAGCCCTCGGCACCGGCACAACTTCGACCAGATCCGCATCGGCCTGGAAGGGGAGACCAGCTACGGGGAGAAGCATCTCATCCGGGCCCGGACCGTCGGCTACTTCCCCGAGGGGGCCTGGTACGGGCCGCTGCAGGTGAACCAGCCGTCCGTCCAGGCCATCCTGCAGTTCGACGGCGCCAGCCACTGCGGCTATGTCAGCTACGAGCACCTCGACCGGGCCACCGCCGAGCTGCGTACTGAAGGAACGTTCGCCGGAGGCTTCTTCGAGCCGGCCAACGGCGACTCCAGGATCGACGCCTACCAGGCGTCCTGGGAGCGGGTCACCGGCCAGTCCATGGTCTATCCGGAACGCCGTTTCACCACGCCCATCTACATGAACATCGACGCGTTCGCCTGGGTCGGCGCGGCGGGATCGGTGCGGCGCAAGACCCTCGGCGTCTTCGGCGAGCGGCAGACCACCATCTCCATGCTGGAGGTGCCGGCCGGGGCACAGGCCCAGATCAGCGAGCCCGGCCGCACCGTCGTCGGTTTCGTGCTGACCGGCGCGGTCGACTGCGACGGCAGCGCGCTCGGCGCATGGTCGGCGGTGCGCACCGAGGAGACCGACCAGGTGAGTGTCACCGGCGCTGCCCCCGTTTCCGAAGTCATCCTGCTCCACCTGCCGACCTTTGAATAATCGGTACACCCAGGAAAGGACCGCAATGAGCTGGAAGCTCCATCACGTCAATATTCCCGCCCGCTTCGTACGCGAGACTGCTGACTTCTACGTGCAGGTGCTCGGCATGACCGAGTCCTCCCCCACGTTCAAGGACCGGGACCGGGGCGTCTTCCACACCGACGAACAGAATGTCGCGTGGTTCGACAACGGCGTCAGCCAACTGCACATCGCACGCCCCACCCACCACTTCTGCGCGGACAACAACTTCCATATGGACCCGCTGGTGAACGGGCATGTCGCCATAGAGGTGGACGATCTCGACGCGGTACGGGCCCGGCTGCGGGAGCGTGGGATCTACTTCGCCGACCCCGGCAACTGGGCGCTCAACGGATACCAGCAGATCTACTGCCTGGACCCCGCCATGAACGCCGTCGAAATCAACCAGCGGATGAGCTGATCCGTGGCCGAGCCCAAGCCCCCTGCCGCGAAACGGCCGACCATGAAGCAGGTGGCCGCGCGCGCGGGCGTGGATGTGAGCCTGGTGTCGCGGCTGCTCAACGACGACCCGCGACTGAGCATCGCACCCGATACCAGGCGGCGGGTCATGGACGCCGTACGCGAGCTGGGTTACCGGCGGAACCTGACGGCCCGCTCACTGCGCACCTCACGCGGCCTGATGGTGGCGTTCCTGCTACCGGAGTTCACCAACCCGGTCTACTCCCGCATCGTGGCGGGGGCGCACCGCCGGGCGGCGAGCCTGGGTTACGCCGTCATGCTGAGCGAGTTGGACGACACCGACGCCGAGGACATGCGCGGGCACCAGGCGCGAGGCGTGGACGGCGTCCTGCTGGCCGCCGGCAACCTGGAGGACGCGCGGATCGCCGAGCTGTGCGGTGGCGACCTGCCGGTGATCGCGGTGAACCGGCAGATCCCGGGATCGCGGCGGTGGGCGGTCGTGGACTACGGTCTCGGCGGCCGGCTGGCGGCCGAGCACCTGCGCGAGCTAGGACACCGTCGCGTCGGCGTGCTGACCGGTCCTGGCCGGTTCGACTCCGACGGGAGCCGCGTGCGCGGCTTCGCCGACGCCCTGGGAGACGCCGTGGGTGGAGAGGACCCGCCCGTGGTGGTCGCGGACGGCCTGACCCCCGATGACGGGCTGCGGGCCGGCGCCGAGTTGCTGGCCCGTCATCCCGAGGTGACCGCGGTGTTCGCGACCACGCTGATGCTGGGCGTCGGGCTGCTGCGCGCGGCGAGTGAGGCGGGGATCGCGGTCCCCGGCGAGCTGTCCATCGTCTCGCTGCACGACGTGGATCTGGCCAGGTTCATGTCACCACCGCTGACCACGGTCGCGATGCCGATGGTCGAGCTCGGCGCGGCGGCCTTCGACCAGCTCCTGGCCGTGATCGACGGGCAGGACCCGGAGCCGACGGTGATGACGCAGCCACCGGTGCTGGTTCGCCGGGCGTCGACCGCACCACCCCGGAAGGAGAGACGATGAGAGACGGCGCCGCGACCTTGTGGCCGGTCTTCCGCGGCTCGCTGCTGCGCAACGGCGACCGGCCCGCGTTGGCGTTCGGCACGCGGACCTGGACCTATGACCAGCTGTCGCGAACCGTGGCCGGCGCGGTCGGCGTCCTGGACGGGGCTGGAGTCCGTCCCGGGGATCGAGTGGTCCTGCTGACCGGGAACCACCCCGCGTTCCCCGTCTACGATCTCGCCACCATGGCCGTCGGCGGCGTGAAGGTTCCGCTCAGCCCCGCGCTGACCGCCGACGAGGTCTCCGGCATCGTGGCGCGGGTCCGGCCGCGGGCGATCGTGGTCAGCCCGGAGCTGCGCGACCGATACGCCGGGCTCGACCTGACCGCCGTCGAGCGGCTCGCGGAGGCGCCCGCGCAGGACCTGCCGAGGGAGGCGGGGACCAGCCCGGACGACCCGGCGGTGATCTACTTCACGGGCGGCACGACCGGTCAGCCCAAAGGGGTGGTGCACACCCAGGCGGCCACCGTGACCAACCTGTGGGCGCACCTTCTCGACGGCGGGATCGGGCGTGACGAGCGGCTGCTGCTGACCACCCCGCTGGCGCACGCCGCCGGGCTGTTCACGCTGGCCGCCCTGCTGCGCGGCGCCTACGCCAGGGTGGAGCCGGGGTTCGACACGGCCGCGGCGCTGGACCGGATCGACACCGACAGAGCGACCTGGATGTTCGCGGTGCCAACCATGATCTACCGGCTGCTCGATCTGGCGGCGGAGCGCGGCTGGCGCCCGGCCACGCTGCGTACCCTCCAGTACGGCGCCGCGCCGATCTCGGCCGCCCGGCTGCGGCAGGCGCTGGGCCGGTTCGGGCCCGTCCTGCAGCAGCTCTACGCGCAGACGGAGTGCCCGAACTACGCGGCCGTGCTGCACAAGGAGGACCATCTGCGGGCGTTGACCGAGCCCGAGCTGATGGGCTCGGCGGGACGGGCGTCCATCATGTGCGAGCTGTCCATCCGCGACGACGCCGGCGCCGAGACGGAGCCAGGGACGCCAGGGGAGGTCTGCGTCAGGTCCCCCTACACCATGCGGGGCTACTGGGACGGCGAGTCCGGCGACCGTTTCCACGGTTCCTGGTTGCGTACCGGGGACATCGGCTACCTGGACGCGGAGGGCTTCCTGTTCCTGGTGGACCGGCGCAACGACATGATCGTGTCGGGCGGGATGAACGTTTACTCGATCGAGGTCGAGCAGGCGCTGCTCACCCATCCCCAGGTCACCGCCGCGGCCGTGGTGGGCGTCCCGCACGAGGACTGGGGTGAGGCGGTTCACGCCGTCATCGTGGGCGACGCCGAGCCCGGCGAACTGGCCGAGCACTGCCGTGCGGCGCTGGCCTCCTACAAGCGGCCCAAGAGCTACGAGTTCGCCGCCGAACTTCCGCTGACCCGGTACGGAAAGATCGACAAACGCGCGCTGCGGCTCCCGCACTGGGCAGATCATCACCGGGGGATCTCGTGAGCCCGCCACTGCTGGTCTCCGGCGGTGTCGCGGGCAGCCGCTGCGCGTCCTGCTCCTACCCTGCCGCCCCTGCGTGTCCCCGCTGCCCCGCCTGTGGCGGCCCGTCCAGTGAGACCGTCTTCAGCCCGCGAGGCACCGTCTGGGCATCGACCCTGCTGCATATCGGGGTGGCCGGTCGGCAGCCCCCCTTCGCCTTCGCTTACGTGGACCTGGACGACGGGCCTCGCGTCCTGGCCCCCCTGGAGGAGGCCCGCGTGGCGGACGTGGGGGCTCCCGTCGTGCTCATCCCGTCCGCCGACCACTGGTGCCTGGCCGTCCTTGAGGAGAACAAATGACCGGAGCCGCCGTCTGGGGGGTCGGCACCTCGGAGTTCGGCAGGTTTCCCGGGCGGAGCCCGGAGGATCTCGTCGCGGAGGCGACGGCGGAGGCGCTGACCGCCGCCGGGGTGGAGCCCGCCGAGATCGAAGCCGTCGTGGTCGGAAACGTCTTCGGACCGTCGGGGGTGGCCGCCCGGGCGGCCCGCGCCGCCGGGGTCTCCCATGGGCCGGTCATCCGGGTGGAGGCCGCCTGCGCCAGCGGCACCCTGGCCGTGCACAGCGCCGCCCAGGCGGTCGCGGAGGGCCGGTACGGCCGGGTGCTGGCGGTCGGCGTCGAGCACCTGTCGGCCAGGTTCGACGGGGCCATCGAGCCGGAACGGTCGGACGCGGAAGGCGGCCAGGGGCTTCCGCTGCCGGGCCTCTACGCTCTCCAGGCCCACCGCTACCTGCACGTGCACCGGCGCGACCCGGCCGAGCTGGCCGCCGTCGCGGTGAAGAACCGCGCGCAGGGCTCCCTCAATGACCGGGCTCACCGCCGTCACCCGGTGACCACGGAGGAAGTCCTCGGTTCGCGTATGATCGCTGACCCGCTCACCGTCCTGCAGTGCTGCCCGCTCAGCGACGGCGCCGCCGCCGCGGTGCTCGGCCCGCCCCGGGCCGGCCGCCCCGACGTGCCGGTCCTGGCCTCGGTCTACGTGGGCGGCCAAGCATGGCCCGCCGCGCCCGACGAGCCGTGGAGCGTCGCCTGCATACGGCGGGCCGCGCGGGAAGCCGAGGCCGGGGCGGGTCTGCGGCTCGCCGAGGCCGACCTGTTCGAGGTGCACGACGCCTTCACCATCGGCGAGGTCCTCAGCCTGGAGGCACTTGGCCTCTGCCGCCCCGGCGAGTCGCTGGACCTCCTCCACGACGGCGTCTTCTCCAGCGGTGGGCGCCGGCCGGTCAACCTCAGCGGCGGACTGCTCGCCCGCGGCCACGCGCTCGGCGCCACCGGCGTGGCTCAGGTGGCCGAAGTCGTCTGGCAGCTCACCGGCAAGGCCGGGGCCCGCCAGCTCGGAGCCCCCAAGCTCGGCGTGGTGGAGACCATGGGCGGCGGAGCCGCCGGTCTCGACGGCAACGCCGCCGCGGTCCTGGTCCTCGGCCACGCCTGACCTGCGAGGCGGTCCGAGGCGGCGTGCGGCCCGCCGGGCCCGTGGCGCCCGCCCTCAGCACCGAAGCCGTTCAACCGTTCCAAAGCCGTGCTTGTGCTACGGCTGGTTCACGCGGTAGAAACGTGACTTCAGTTCTTGATCAAGCCTCGGACTCCGGGAGGTGGAACCAGGTTCTCCGGCGTCGTCGGCGCACCGGCCGACTCCTCGTTCCCGGGCTCGCCGTACACCACGCTCGACACCACTCCCCTCAGCCGGGAGAAGCCCTACCTGTACGTCGACGCGCAGGGCAAGTACAACGTCCGGGTGCCCGCCGCGCAGCGGGGCACGCGTGGCATCACCTGGGCCAACGGCGTGACCCCCGGCCGTACGCTGCCGATCGGCGACTTCTTCGTCGCCAAGCCGTCGGATTCGGTGCAGGTCATCAACAACCAGCTCGCCAGAGGCAAGCATCTGCTGCTCACGCCCGGCGTGTACAACGTCGCGCGGAGCATCGAGGTCAAGCGCCCGAACACGGTCGTCCTCGGTCTCGGGCACGCCACGCTCACCGCCGTCAACGGTTCGACCCCGCTGGACATCGCCGACGTCTCCGGCGTCATCGTGGCCGGGGTGACCGTCGACGCGGGTCTGAAGAAGTCGAACGTCCTGCTCAGGGTGGGCAAGAAGCAGGGCTGCGGATGCGGGAGCCGCGGTTCGGCGACCAACCCGACGACGCTGTCCGACGTGTACTTCCGCGTGGGCGGGCCGCACATCGGCAAGACCGAGACCGCGCTTGAGGTCAACAGCGGCAACGTGCTCATCGACCACACCTGGGTGTGGCGCGCCGACCACGGGGTCGAGGGCTTCACCGACGCCCAGCGCTGGAACACCAACATCGGCCGCTTCGGCGCCGTCATCAACGGTGCCAACGTGACCGCGACCGGCCTGTTCGTGGAACACTTCCAGCGGTACAACACCGTCTGGAACGGCGACAACGGCACCACGATCCTGTACCAGAACGAGCTGCCGTACGACCCGCCGACCCAGGCCGACTGGATGAACGGCAAGGTCAAGGGCTACGCCGGGTACAAGGTCGGCAACCGCGTGAAGACCCACAAGCTCTACGGCGGTGGGGTTTACGTGTTCAACCAGCACAACCCGTCGATCCACACCGAGAACGGCTTCGAGGTTCCGAAGACCCCGGGCGTGAAGCTGCACCACATCATGACCGTCAACCTCGGCGCCGGAACGATCGACCACGTCGTCAACGGCGTGGGCGACGCGGCCGACACCACCAAGAACGGTGCACCGGTCTACATCACGGACTACCCGGCTCCGTAATCTTCCCCCCGGTAGGGCCGGGCTCCGCGGAACCCGACCCCACCCTCCCTCAATCCCAACTGGTGACAGCAGCGAAATCTCCACAGAACAGGCACACGACCTCGGCAGCGGTTCCACATCCGCTTTCTAACATCCGGGGCATGCGTGTCACGATGGTGCTCCCGGCGCTGACCGAAGCGACCAGCCCGCTGTTCCGGCCGGTCAAGTACGCACTGTTCCCGCCGCTGGGGCTCGCCACCCTGGCCGGCTACCTGCGCGACGACGACGAGGTGCGGATCTGGGACGAGCACGTCCAGCGGCTGCGCCTCGACGATGACCGCCCCGATCTGGCAGTGATCCAGCCTTACATCACCTCGGCGCGACGGGCCTACGAGCTGGCGGACGCCTACCGGGCCCGGGGCGTGTACGTGGTGATGGGCGGACTGCACGTCACCTCCCTGCCCGACGAGGCCGCCGCACACGCGGACACCGTCGTCACCGGACCGGGAGAGGACACCTGGCCCGAGTTCCTGGCCGACTTCCGCCGAGGCAGACCCCGAGCCCGCTACCACTCCACCCAGCGGACACTGACCGGCCTTCCGCCGGTGCGACGGGACCTGATCGATCGGCGCCGTTATCTGGTGCCCAACTCGATCGTCGTCTCCCGTGGCTGCCCGCACCACTGCGACTTCTGCTACAAGGACGCCTTCTTCACCGGCGGCCGGTCCTTCTACACCCAGACGGTGGACGCGGCGCTGGCCGAGATCGATCGGCTGCCCGGGCGGCACCTGTACTTCCTCGACGACCACCTACTGGGCAACCGGCGCTTCGCCGAGGCCCTCTTCGCGGGCATGGCCGGGATGGGGCGGCTGTGGCAGGCCGCCGGCACGGTCGACTCGGTGCTGGCCCCCGGGCTGTTGGAACAGGCGGTCGCGGCGGGGCTGCGCAGCCTGTTCGTCGGCTTCGAGACCATCAACGGCGGCAACCTGGCCGCGCAGCGCAAGCGCCAGAACATCGGGCGCGACTACGCCGCGGTGGTACGGCGCCTGCACGACCTGGGCGTGATGGTGAACGCCAGCTTCGTCTTCGGCATGGACGGGGACGGCCCCGACGTGTTCGACCGTACCGTCGCCTGGGCGGTCGAACAGGGGATCGAGACCGCCACCTTCCACATCATGACCCCCTATCCCGGTACGGCGCTGTACCAGCGGATGGCGGCCGCAGGGCGGCTCCTGCACCAGGACTGGGACCTGTACGACACACGGCACGTCGTGTACCGGCCGGTGGGAATGACCGCCCGGCAGCTCGAAGACGGGTATTGGCGGGCCTACCGGGACTTCTACCGATGGAACGCGATCTGGCGCGGCGCCGCCACCAAGCCACTCCTTGGCGACCGCCTGCGCCACCTCGCCTACGCGGGCGGATGGAAGAAGTTCGAACCGCTGTGGGACCTGGCCATCCGGGCACGACAGGTGTCAGACGCCCTGCCACTACTGGAAACACTTCTGGCCAGCTTCGGCACCCGCCGCCCGCTCCCCGCCGAGCGCGGCGGCCCCCGTGTCAACTACGGGCCCACCGGCGAGGAGATCATGGTCCAAACGAAGATCCCAAGGCGCTAATCGTCTCCCCCGCTTGGGCTTCGTAGCTCCTTACAGGTCTGCGCACTCTTTCGTATGCGTATCGTCAGGCGCGCATAGCCGGACGTCCAAGTCGAAGTCGACGGTACGCCGTCGGGCCTGTGAAGAGTAGGTGAGGCGAACTCCCTCGGCGTGCGCGGTGGCGTCGCCGGTTTTTCCGTACTGCAGACCGAGCTCGGTGAGGAGACCGTCCCGGTCCTTCTCCTTGCAGGCCGTGGTCACGGCGGGGCTGCGGGCCGGGAAGCCGAGTTCGGTCAGCGGCTGCTCGGCGTTGCCGAGCATGGTCCGGGTACGGCTCTGCAGCCGGGACGAGAACGCCTGCAGAACGATGCCGCCACTCGGCCTGATCAGGTCGATCTCGTCGATGGTGACCGAACCGGGCCCATCCAGACACATCACCCAGCCGCCCAGTGAATAGGGGCGGTGGGCCACGGTGTCAGGCAGGACCACACCGATCCAGACGGTCTCGCCGGTGTCGGCGTCCTCACCAAGGAGCAGCCGCGGGCCCTCACCCGCGCTACCGGACGTCACGGCCACGACCATGGCGGTCATCAGGATCAGGCGAATGAGCGTACGCATGGCGAAAAGCTCCCTACCCCGACCTAGTCGACATCAGTCCTTGTGGGCTTCGGCGATACGCGAGCCGGGGTTGAGGTCGAGGGAAAGAGCGGCAGGGCCGCAGCCTGGCGCGGACGTCCTGAGGTGGACGCCCGCGGCAGGCCGAGCCCTCCTAGCGAGGGTCCGGGACCGGGTGTTCGGCGACCAGTCGGGGTGCGGTGGTCGGGGGGCTGGTGGAGAGGCGTTTGAGGAGGGTCGGGGTGAGGTGGCGGTAGGCGGTGGGGTTGATGGGGTTGAGCCAGTGGGAGGCGCGGACGAGGGGGCTGATGTTGAGGGCGAGGTCGCCGAGGACTTCGTCGACGTTGTGCATGGAGAACGGGATGATTTTTGTGCCGCGGCAGTGGTGGGTGTTGGTGGCGATGTCCATGAAAGCGAGCTGGTCGACGACCAGCTGACGCATGGTGGCCGGGTCCGGAAGCGGCACAGTCCCCGCGAGGTCGGCGGCGATCCATAATGCGGCCATCTCGGCGTTGAGGGGGCTGAAGAACGAGGAGTTGTAGCCGTTGAAGTACAGCCCGGGCACCTCGACGGGCCGGATCTGCCGGTAGAGCATGAAGTTGCCGCGCTCGTCGAACAGCCGCTCCTGGACGTCGCCGGGAAGGAACGGCACGCCCTGGGTGAAGCCGGTGGCGCAGATGACGAGGTCGGCCCGGAGCGTCGTGCCGTCGTCGAGTTCCGCGTACGGACCGTCGTCGCCGGCGTGCAGCCGGGCGATGGTCCGGCCGTGGCGCACGTTGATGCCGCCGTCGGCGACCGCTTCGAAGAAGCCCTCGGTCGCCAGGCCGATGGCGCCCTTGACGATGTCCTCCATCTGCCCTGGGGGGACCAGCCCGTGCTTGTCGAGACGGAACTGGCGCACCGACACCGACCCGATCGAGTTGATCATCCGGGCCCGCATGCCGTTCCCCGGCCCGTGCAGGAACTTCTCGACGCCGCGCAACCGCAGGTAGCGGAAGAGCGCCTCCCCCATCCGGGTCAGCAGCAGCAACTTGAAGTTGAGCACGCCGGCGATCTTGCGAGGCACCTTCCAGAGCAGGTGGCGGGCGATCACGTCGGTGCTCGCGGCGACCCGGCTGATCGGCACCGTGATGTCGCACGCGGATTTTCCGTACCCGACGACCAGCACGTGCTTGCCCCGGGCCTGCTCGGCGTCGTGCACGTCGGTGCCCGCGCGGAGCAGGCCGCCCGCCGCCGTGAACTCGGCCAGACCGGGGTAGCTCGGGACGGCGGGCTCGCAGAACACGCCGTTGGCCACGACGAGCCGGTCGAAGGTCTCGGCCGTGTCGCGCGTGGTGACCGTCCAGCCGGCCTCGTCCGGTTCGGCCGAGGTCACCTCGGTGTTCAGCCGCACGGCGGAGGTGAGCCCGAACTTCTCGGCGTACGCGGCGAGGTAGGCCTGGACCTGCTCGCCGCTGGGCCACTGCGGGTAGTCCCTGGGCATCGGGAAGTCCGACAGCGAGTACTGCGCCTTGGGGCTCTGCGTGCACAGACCCGGGTAGCGCCGGGTGCGGCTCCACACGCCGCCGACGTCCGGGGCCTTCTCGAACACCACCACGTCGTGACCGGCCTGGGTGAGCACCTTGGCGGTGCTGAGGCCGGCCACCCCGGCCCCGATGATCGCGACTCTCATGGCAGCCGCAACTCCAGCCCGAACTCGGCCATGATCTTCTCGATCAGCCGGATGTCCTTCGGGCCGGGCGGCATCTCCGCGAGCGCCTGGTAGTAGCGCTCCAGGCCGGCCGGCGAGACCACCGAGATGACCCTGGCCTCCTCCTGGTACGGGTTGCGGAAGGTGTGCACCACATCGCGGGGCAGGTAGAGGTAGTCGCCGTGCTCCAGGGTGAAGTCCTGGCCGCCCAGGTGGACGTCGAGCCGCCCGGCCAGGCAGATGAACGACTCGTCCTCCCGGGTGTGCACGTGCGGCGGCGGCCCGTCGGTCTCCGCCGGAACGGCGTACTCGAACAGCGAGTACGCGTCGCGGGTCGAACCGCCGTCGGTCTTCATCGTGATGCCCAGGCCGATCGCCGCGATCTTGTGTCCGTCGCGGGACGGCAGCATGTATCCACCACCGAGGGTCACCGTGTCCTCCTTCGCCGTGTGTCTGATGTCACAGCGTGCGGGGGCTTGGTGTGATCCGCAATCAGATGTCCCACTGGCTGGGACTCAGCGTCGGGTGGAGTAGGCCCTGGAGGCGGCCGAGGCGGCCATCCGCACTGCCGGCCCGATCCGGTCGGCCCGGACGAGCTGGCTGGGCCCGGTGACCGACAGCGCCGCCACCACCTCGCCCAGCGGCCCGAAGATCGCCGCGGCGACGCAGCTGACGCCGATGACCCCCTCCTCACGGTCGATCGCCCAGCCGCGCTCCGGGACGGCGGCCAGTTCCCGCCTGATGGCGACCGGGCTGGTCAGCGTGCGGGGCGTGCGGGCGTTGAGCGGGGCGCCGAGGACCGCCTCGATGACCGAGGGTTGCGAGTAGGCGAGTATGGCCCGGCCCAGCGCCGAGCAGTACGCCGGGATGATGCCGCCCACCTGGGACAACATCGGCATCGCCCGATGGCCGGTGATCTTCTCCACGACCAGGATCTGGCCGCCCTCCAGCACGCCGAGCTGCGCTGTGATCTTGGTGGCGTGATGCAGGTCCTGCAGGAACGGCAGCACCGCCTCCCGGAGCTCCATCCGGATCGGGGCGAGGCTGGCGATCTCGAAGAGCCGGTTGCCGATCCGGTACCGGCTCCTGGGCTTGTCCAGCCAGCCGAGCTGGAGCATCCGGCCGGCGGTGCGGTGCGCGGTCGAACGTGGCAGGCCGCTCCGCGCGACCAGGGCGGCGAGGGTGAGCTCACGGTGCGTCGCGTCGAACGCGCCGAGGATGGCGGCCGCCCTGTCCAGCCCGCCCATCGCCGATTCGTCCCGCTCAGCGGGACTCATCGTTGGTTCCCGAGTGCATACGAGTCAGGCTAAACCTCGTCTCGATCCCCTGGGAGGCCGTCATTCGTACCGCACTCGTCGGCGGCGGAGCCACCGGCATCGGCTACGCGATCGCCGAGCGGCTGGCCCGTTCCGGGCACCGCGTCGTGATCACCGGACGCACCGGCGACACCCTCGACGCCGCCGCGCGCCGGCTCAAGGAGAACACCGGCGCCGCGGTGGCGACGCTGGTCAACGACATCTCAGGCGAGGACGCCGCCGCCGTCGACACCGTGGACATCCTCGTCCTCAATGCCGGAGGTCCCCCGCCGGGCCGCATCCTGGACGTAGGCGACGAGGTCTGGCGGGCGGGCACCGAACTGCTGCTGCTCGGCCCGCTACGGCTGGCGCGGCTCGCGCTGCCCGCGATGGCCGGGCGCGGCTTCGGCCGGGTGGTCTTCGTCACCACGGGCGCCGTCCGCCAGCCGCAACCCGACCTGGCCGTCTCGGTGGTGCTCAGGTCGGCGGTCACGGCCGCCGCCAAACTGCTCTCCCGCGAGTACGCGGCGGACGGCGTCACCGTCAACTGCGTGGCCCCCGGCGCCACCGACACCGAGCGCCGCCGGAGCATCCTGGCCGCGCGGGCAGGCCGTACCGGACGCTCGGCAGCGGAGCTGGACGCCGAGGACGTGAGCGGCATCCCGGCCGGGCGGCCGGGACGGCCCGACGAGATCGCCGCGGCGGTCGAGTTCCTGGTCTCGGCGGACGCGGGATACATCAACGGGACTGTGCTGACAGTCGACGGTGGAAGGACGGAAACGATCTGATGACGGAATTCGTGATGGCTGATTTCCTGGGCGCGATCAGTGACGTCGTACGGCCAAGCCCGGCGCGTCCCGTGGTCGTGCGCGCGGCCGAGCTGGAGCCGTTGCCGGCCGACCAGGTGCACAACCCGACGGCGCTGTCGATCGCGGGCAAGCTGCCGACCACCACGTTCGAGATCTTCCGGCAGACGATCCCGCCCGGCCTCAGCTCCGACATGCAGCGGCACCACCACGAGACGGTGCATTTCGTGATCTCCGGGCGCGGGCACAGCGAGATCGAGGACGAGACCGCCGAGTGGGCCACCGGGGATTTCATCTACACCCCGCCGTGGACCTGGCACCGCCACTACAACGACTCGGCCGAGGAGCCCGTCGAGTTCCTGACCATCGAGAACTCCCGCCTGCTCGCCCTGCTGGGCGTCGGGCGGCGGCAGAGCGCGGGCCTGACCACCGTCGAGGAGGCCAGGAGGACCTGCCGTGACTGAGCATCTCAGCATCTGGGGCGAACTCGCCGACGTCGATCACGAGCTGCGCCACGTGGACGTCGGCGGCGTGCGCACCCGCGTGCTGCGCGCGGGGTCGGGCCCGGACCTGATCCTGCTGCACGGCACCGGCGGGCACCTGGAGGCGTACGCGCGGGACATCGCCGGGCTGGCCGCCGGGTTCCGGGTCACCGCGTACGACATGGTGGGGCACGGCTGGTCGGATCTGCCGGACCGGCCGTACACGATCGACGTGCTGTCCGACCACCTGATCGGCCTGATGGACGCGCTGGGCGTGGAGTCGGCCCACCTGTCCGGCGAGTCGCTCGGCGGCTGGGTGGCCGCCTGGACCGCCGCGCATCACCCCGGCAGGGTGGGGCGGATGGTGCTCAACACCCCCGGCAACATCGCCAACAAGCCGGAGGTGATGGTCCGGCTGCGGGAGAGCACCATGGCCGCGGTGACCGACCCGAGCGAGGCGAACGTGCGCAGACGGGTGGAGTTCCTCTTCCACCACAAGGAGATGGTCACCGACGAGCTGGTCGCCCTCCGCCGCGCGGTCTACAGCCGTCCGGGCTTCGTCCGGGCCATCACCAACACGCTCGTGCTCCAGGATCCCGAGGTGCGGAAGGACTTCGCCTGGGATCCCACCTGGGTGGGCAAGATCACCACTCCGACGCTGCTGCTGTGGACCGACCACGATCCGACCGGCGGGCTCGACGAGGCGGAACTGCTGCTCGGGTGGCTGCCCGACGCCCGGCTGCACGTGATCGCCGACGCGGGGCACTGGCCGCAGTGGGAGAAACCCGAGGAGTACCTCCAGGTCCACCACGAGTTCCTGCGGGGCACGGCATGAGCGAGATCATCGGCATGGTGGGGATGTCGCACTCCCCGTTCGCGACCCTGCTGCCGCCGTCCGGCCCTGAGCAGCCAGGATGGCGGTTCATGGCCGACACCCGGCGCGTCGCCGAGGCCGTGGCCGCGCTCGCGCCCGACGCGCTCGTGGTCATCGGCCCCGACCACTTCCACGCCAACTTCTACGACGCCATGCCCCCCTTCATCCTCGGCGTCGAACAGGCCGAGGGCTTCGGCGACTTCGGGAGCAAGGCGGGCCCGCTGCCGGTCGCCTCGGCACTGGCCTGGTCGGTCCGCGACGCCCTCGCCGACGACGGCTTCGACCTGACCCTGTCGTACGCGCTGACCGTCGACCACGGCATCGTGCAGAGCTACGACATGATCCGGGGAGACGCCGAACTGCCCCTGGTCCCGCTGGTCGTGAACACCGCCGCGCCTCCCCTGCCGAGCATGCCGCGCTGCGTCCAGCTGGGCCGCTCGCTCGGCGCGGCGATCCGGGGCTCGGCGTACGCGGGACGGGTGCTGCTGGTGGCCAGCGGCGGGCTGTCGCACTGGCTGCCGTCCAACGACCCGCGCGACCCGCGCATCGCCGCCGACCGGCGCGAGGCGGTGATCCGCGGGCGGCAGGACACCCGGGCCTTCGCCGCCGCCCGCGAGCCGCGGGTGCTGGCCATGGCCGGCAACCCGGACGCTCCGGTCAACGCCGGGTGGGACACCTGGTTCCTCGACCAGCTGCGCACCGGCGATCTCGGGCCGGTGACCGACCTCGGCGACAAGGGCCTGGAGGAGCGCGCGGGCACCGGCGGGCACGAGATCAGGACCTGGCTGATCGCGCTGGCCGCGCTGGGCCGGCCGCTGGTGTGGACCGGTTACGAGCCGGTGCCGGAATGGATCACCGGCATGGGCGTCGGCACCACCTTCGAGGTGAGCTGAGGTGCCTCGACCATCTGATGGCAGCCCGTGCGTTCCAGCCCAGACAAGATCGGCGTGAATCCCCCCTTAACACTCACGGGTGGTTATAACGACTTTGGAGTGGCCCCACCCGGGCGGCTTGGGGGCGTGTTGAGGCTGATCAGTGAGGATGTCCCTGGAGCCTACGCGGGGCTCACCGGCAGGCAGACAACATCCCACGACATGCCGGTGACCTCACGAAGCACCTCCCCACCGTGGTCCAGACGGACCTGCGAGGGCAGTGTTTCCAACGTGGCCAGCAGCACGTCCGCTACGAACTGCTCTGCGCCCACCTCGCCCTGACAGCGGTGCACACCCTCGCCGAAGGCCAGATGCGGTGGCCGCTGCGGGCGCGGGTCGAAACCGGAGGGGGCCAGGCCGAAGCGTTCCGGGTCCATGTTCGCGGCAGCGTAGGAGATCAGCACCGGCTCCCCGGCCGGGAGCTCGCGCCCGCCCAGGGTTACGTCGGCCCTGGGGGTGATGAGGTTGATAGGGAACGAGAGCCCGCGTCTGCCGCCCTCGGCCACCATTCTGCGCACGAGTTCCGGCTGTCCTGCCGCCTTGACGGCGTAGCCGTACAAGTCGTGTTCCAGCAGCATGGCGATCAGGCTCGCCGCGGTGGCCGTCTGCGATTCGTGGCTGAGGACGAGCATCCCGAGCTGGCTGATGAGCTGGCTGCTGGTCATGTTCCCGGAACGGTGCAGGCTCACCAGATGACGGGCCAGGCCGTCTGGCAACTTGTGGTAGCTCGCGGGTACGCACTCCATGATGTCCTCGAACTCCGGCTGCCGGACCGAGCCGAAGTAGTCCAAGCCGCTGCCCGAGCCGTCTGGCCTGGGAGGCGGAACGCGCAACCGCTGGAGCTCGCGCAGCCGGGCCACGTGCTCCAGCAGCGGCGGGGCCTGCAGGGTGTGCTCGACGATGACCCGCAGCGAGGCTTCGTAGATGGCCCGGGACAGGTTCCACGGTGGCTCCTCGTCCATGAGCAGGCGCAGGAGCTGCCGCATGAGCGTGCGGGTGAATTCGCGCGCCTCAACGGTCGAGCCGCGGTTGATGCCCCGCAGCGAGCGACGCAGTGCCCGGTGCGTCTCGCCGTCCATCAGCCAGGACGCGTCGAGGATGCAGTGGCGCTCCTCGCGGGGGACGACATCGAGCGGTATTTCCCGGCGCCAGGCTCCGTCAGAATCCAGCACTACCGCAAGCACGTCCTCGTACCTGCTGACGACCGTCGGCGCGGCGGTGGTGTCGACGGGTCTGGGCCGGAAGAGATAGTCGGCGTCGCGCGGCCACTGCGACGGCGGGAGCCAGACCGCCCCGGCTGTCGGCTGCATCTCGCCCAGGCTGACGCCCGGGAGCAGGAGCGTAGACGCGGTCATGTTCCCCTCCCTCAGTTCACATTGGTAGCCCGGCAGCGGCACCGCCACCGTGGCGTCTCCCTGACGCCGGCTTCCTCAGCTGCCTTCAGGGGCAGTTACGACCGGACGCGAGACCCGCGCCAGCAGGGCCTCCAGGATCGGGTACAGGACGCCGGCGATGACGAACGATCCCGCGAAGCTCACGTCGACGCCACCGGCGATGTTGGCGAGCGGCCCGACATAGAGCGTGGTCTGCACAGCCAGCAGACCGAAGGTGCACCCGGACACCCACGCGGCAACCGCGGCCAGGTTCCAGCCGCCGGTGTACCAGTACCTGCCGCCCCGCTCCCGCCGGTTGAACACCTGCAGGTCGTCCTGGAGGTACTGGCCGCGGTGGCGAAGGTAGCCGACACCGATGATCGCCGCCCACGGCGCGCTCACGGCGAGCAGGATCAATGAAATCGCGCTCAGCGCGTCGCTGGCGTTCCAGAGCAGCGAGCCGCCCAGGACGATCACCAGGCCCACGACGCTCATGATCGTGGTGGAGCCGGCCCGGGTCAGCCTCGTGGCGATGGCGCTCAGGTCAAGTCCCGCGCTGTAGACCATGCCCGCGCTCCAGCCCAGCCCGCCGAGAAGTGCCATGGGAAGCAGGAGGACCGCGTACCACCCGGGGACCGCAGTGATCAGGCTCTGCGGGAACGGCGCGTCCGGGTGCGCGAACGCCGTCGTGACCAACGTGCCGATCCCCATCGGAATCACGTAGCTGACGACCACTGCCAGCAGTGCGATCGGCAGGAACCGGCGCGGAGGGTACCTGCGGGATGAGACGTAGCGGGACCAGTCGCCCACCACGGTAGCCGCCGTCATCACCCCACCGACGCCGACGGAGAGCGCCGACAGCAGCCAGGTGGCGGTGAAGCTCCCGAGAATGTAGTTCCCGCCTTGGTAGCCCACGTTAAGATCCCCGGCAACCGCCAGCGGCATCAGCAGCACGGTGATCGTTCCAAAGACCGTGAGCACCAGGGTCGTGCGCACCAGCAGGTGATACCCATACACGCCGATCAGTGCGGACAGGGCAGTGAGGGCGAGATAGGCCAGCGCGAGAGCGCCGTTGCCCGTCGGGGTGTCGAACAGCCTGCTCGCACCGGCGACGAGAACCTGACCGCTGGACCAGATCGTGATCACCATCCCCAGCAGCACCAGGGCCAGGCCGATCCCGGAGCCTATGAGCCGGCCGCGCACCCCGAAGTGGGCACCGCTGGAGGTGGAGTTGTTGGTGGCGGTCCGCGAGCCGATGACGATGAGCGGCGCGATCGGAATGAGGCCGACAAATATGCCCGCCGTCATCGAGGTGATCGACGCCCAGAATCCCAACCCGAACGCGATCGGCAGCCATCCGTAGACGACGCTGCCGAGCGTGAAGCTGCTCCCGGCGCAGATAATGAACCACGTCCA
This sequence comes from Acrocarpospora catenulata, assembly GCF_018476525.1. Classification (GTDB taxonomy): domain Bacteria; phylum Actinomycetota; class Actinomycetes; order Streptosporangiales; family Streptosporangiaceae; genus Acrocarpospora; species Acrocarpospora catenulata. The sequence goes on along the minus strand of NZ_JAHCST010000049.1, from coordinate 5,536 downwards.
CGGTGTGCTATTCCGCTTTTCCTCCGGGATGCGGTCGATTCCGTGACGCTCGAAGGACAGCGGCTGGCTGAGCTCGTTGTGACCCTGACCAACGCCAGTCAACGGATCGAGACCCTCGGGGCGAACGTCCATTTCGGGTCAGCCTCCTCAGCAATTTGCACCCGCCCACATGGCTAACAGCCCGGAGACCTGTTTTCAAGAGTGTGGGTGCCGAATACTTTGTCCTCCTTTGAGGAGGCTGAGTATCGATCGTGATCGCGGGCTTTACGCGTCCGGGGGGCCGCGTTACGGTCAGGGCTGTCCCCGAGGAAGGGAACGTTCCATGCATTCAGCGGTTTCCGCGGAGCAGCAGGTGCTGGAGCCGATCCTGGCGGCGGTTCGCGCCGTACGCGACGGAAGTCTGCGGACCAGCGCGCAGCGCCTGGCGCATGTGGCTGAACTGCGGAAACACCTGGCCAAGGTGAAGGAGGCCTTGGCTGCCGACGCGGCTGCGGGCAGTTACTTCAAGTGCCTCGCGGTCTGGATCGAGGCATCTCCCGTGACCTCGGCCGCGCTGGCGGGGGTGGCCCTGGACCGGGACGATGTTCAGTCGCTCGGTCCCGCGTGGGTGGAGGCGTATGTCGAGTATCTGACCGCGGTGGTGACGCGGCTGAAGAAGGCGCCGGCCCCGGTGAGCGAGGCCATGATCCCCTTCCGGGAGCGGATTCTCCAGGGGATCCGGCGGGCCGGGGTGACCGTTGGGGCGGACCGGCGGCTGTGCGCGATCAGCGATGTGAAGGTGCGCCGGCTGCGGCGCGCGGCGGTGCATCTGCTGCTCCTGGGGGAGAACGGACCGCAGCTGGAGCTGAGGCAGAACCTGCTGACCTACCAGCCGACCGGGCAGATCGAGCCCGAGGACCTGAAGGCCGTCCCCCTCCAGGTGGACTTCGGCAACGTTCCCGGCGCGGAGCGGCAGGCGGTCGCCGAGGCCGTTTTCCAGGCCGTGGCCACCGGAGGGCCGAAAGAGATTCCGGGCCGGTTCATCTGGCCGCTGACCATTCGGGCGCAAGGCGGGCGGGTGCGGTACGAACTGGTCTTCGCGGCCGTGGACGGGGACCAGCCCCGGCAGATCCGCCCGGAACGGCTGGGTGAGGCGACAGGCTGGGCGGTTCCGGGCTACGTGGGCGACCAGAACGGTGTGGACGCGCGCAGGAACGCGCTCATCAGGAGGTTCGCCCTCGGTGGCGTGGAGGACCGGCGGACGGCGCGGTGGTCGGCGGACGAGCTCGGCCTGGTCGCCGCGGCCTTCGAGCGGCTGCCGCCCTCCGGCGCGGAGGCGCTGCGCGGGGTCGTGCTGGTCCGCGACGGGGTGACGGCGGAGCTGGACGCCGGGGTCACCAGGGCCGGGTTCACGCATATCAACAGGCACGACGTCGACGCCGGGGACCAGTTGAGGCCGCCGCCGCATGTGCACTACTACAACGTGACCTTCGACGAGCGCAACGGGCGGGCCACCGGGTCGCCCGGCGATGCCGGAGGCGGTGCGGACTTCACGCTGCTGCACGAGGCGGGCCATGTGGTGATCAGCTGTCCCAGAGCGTGGTATTTCGTCAGCCGCAACTCCCTGGTCAGGTCCTATCAGGAGACCCGCGATCAGTTCGTCGCTCGGATCGTCAAGCAGGTGGCGACGGACGATCGCCCGATTCTGGTGGAGTGGAATCGGTTGTCCAATCCGTACACGCTGGCGGTGGCGGAGCAGTTCGCGGCGGCGGACGCGTTGTGTACCGCCTACTACTCCTGCGACCCCGAGCGGGTCAACGCAGCCCTGCGGGAGTACCAGGCCAAGAGGACGGTGGCGGAGACGGCCAAGAAAGCGCTGCTCGATTCGGCCGCGCTGCTGGACCCGGTCCTGCCCGAGGGGGAGCGGCTGGCGGTCCAGATCACCACCGAACAGACGAGGCAGAGCGAGATCTCCGATGCCACGGCCACGGACGGCCGCCGCCTCTATTACTTCAAACAATATGCGGAGAAGGTGAGATTCGTTCCTTTCACCGCCTATGGCCGGACGGCCGTGGACGAGTTCTTCGCCGAGACCTACGCCTTGTTCCTTGCCGACCGCGAGCGCCTGTACGAGTACAACTGGCGCATGTGCTGCTGGCTGGAAGCGGACTTCCCGGACCCGGACACGTTCGTCCCGAACGCGTTCTGATCCCCAGCGGAGCAGAAGTGTACGATCGTACACTTCCATCCGCGATCTTCGAGCTGCAGCAGCGTGCCGCGCGCCTGTCGGCCCAGTTCCTGACGGCGTACGGTGAGGACGGGTTCGCCGCGCAGGAGATCGCGCGCGAGCTGTTCGGCGACCTCGACGAGACCGCGTTCGTGCCGCAGTCGCGCCGCGACAAGCTGGAGGCGGCCAAACCGATCACGATCGGCGACAACGTCTGGCTCGGCGGCGGCGTCATCGTCCTTCCCGGAGTCACCATCGGCGAGAACTCGGTGATCGGAGCAGGGGCCGTCGTCACCAAGGACATCCCCGCGAACTGTGTCGCGGTCGGCAACCCGGCGCGGGTCATCAAATCCATCTAGTCAACAGGAGGCCACGTGCGGGCCCGTCGAACCGAACCCGATCGGCGAAGCCTGGCTGATCGACGTGACCTTGGAGCTGATCGCCGAGGCCGGGGTGGCGGGCACATCGCATCGGAAGATCGCCGCACGCGCCGGCGTACCGCTGGGCTCGATGACCTACCACTTCAACGGCATGGACGAGCTGCTGTTCGAGGCGTTCACCCGGTTCGCCGAGACGATCATCACGCAGTTCGAGAAGCGGCTCAGCGCGGCCACCACGATCGACGAGGCCAAAGAAGCGATCGTCGGCCTCATCCACCAGGACCTCACCGGGCCGCAGACGGCCCGCGACGGCGTCCTCGCCTTCGAGCTCTACACCCTGGCCGCCCGCGAACCACGCTTCCGCGCGATCACCCGCGAGTGGATGCGCCGCAGCCGCGTCGAGCTCGAACGCCACTTCGACCCCGACACCGCACGCCAGGTCGACGCCCTCATCGAAGGGCTCTGGATTCACCGCAGCCTCGACCCCGAACCCCTGGACCGCGGTATCACCAAGGACGCGATCACCAGGATCACCACCCGGCAATCGTGATCTGGCCCGCGCGACAGGACATCCCGGAGCGCGGGCCATATCTCAGCCGCCGGTGGCCGCCTGCTTGATCAGATCGGCGACGGCTTGCGGCTGGGAGACGTAGACGGCGTGGCTGCCGGCGGCCTCGACCACGGTGGCGCCCGCGCGTTCGGACATCGCTCGCTGGGCCGGTGGCGGGATCATGCGGTCGTCGGTGGCGACCAGGTACCAGCTGGGCTTGGTGCGCCAGGCGGGTTCGGTGACCGCGCCGCTGAGCGCGCCGACGCCCCACGGGACCTGGGAGTCGGCGATGAACTCGGCCTGCGCGAGCGGAAGGTCGCCCGCGAAGGAGGCGGGGAACTTGTCGCGGTCGAGGAAGAGGAAACCGTTGACGGGAGGCAGGATCGGCGGCACGGGCGCGCCCGGCGGCGGGTCGGCGATGAGGGTGTTCACGGACTCGCCCTTGTCGGGGGCGAACGCGGCGATGAAGACCAGCGCCGACACCTTCGGGTGGTTGCCTGGCCTCGCTGATCACCGCACCGCCGTACGAGTGGCCGACGAGCACCGTCGGACCGTCCTGGCGGTCCAGGATCAGGCGGGTCGCCTCGGCGTCCCCTTCCAGCGACAGGGTGGGGTTCTGGACGACGCTCACCCGGTAGCCGTCCCGCCTGAGCAGGTCGTAGACGGGCTGCCAGCCCGACCCGTCGACGAAGCCGCCGTGCACGAGCACGACGTTGGTCGCGGTGGAACTCATGTGCTCACTCCTCGCGTACTGGTTGGTCCAGACGTGAAGAACGGTAGGCAGCAGGGGGGCGCGGTCGATTGCGTCAAATGACTGGCGCCGTCACCCGCTCTCCGGCGGGGCCTCGCGGTCGAGGTCGGCCAGCGCGTCGCGCAGGGCGGCGCGCGAGGTGACGCCCAACTTCGGGAAGAGCTGGTAGAGGTGGGTGCCGACGGTCCGGGGCGACAGGAAGAGTCGTTCGCCGATCTGCTTGTTGGTCAGGCCCGCGGCGGCGAGTTCGGCGATCTCGCGCTGCTGCGGGGTGAGGGAGGCTGGGCCGGACAGGGCGAGGTGGCCGATGGTCTGCCCGGTCGCGCGCAGCTCGCCGGCGGCCCGCGCGGCCCACGGCCGGGCCCCCAGCCGATGGAAGGTGTCCAGAGCGGCGGTCAGGTGACGGCGGGCCTCGGTGGTGGCCTTGGTGCGTCGCAGCCGTTCACCGTACGCGAGGGCGATCCGCGCGCGGTCGAACGGCCAGCGGTCGCCGCCGGTCACGGCGAGCGCCCGCTCGAACAGGCCGGCCGCGTCGTCGTCGGAGGCCACCAGGGCGGCCGCGGCGTCCACGGTCATGGCCAGCCGCGGCGACAGCGCGGCCACCCCGCAGGCGCGTGCCGCCGCGACGTGCGCGGCGGCCTCGGCCAGGCGGCCGCTGCGCACCGCCGCCTCCACCACGTCCATGATCACCCAGAGCGCGTGCGGCACGTGCTCGGCCAGCTCATGGGCAGGTGTGATCGTCCTGCCGTGCCGGTGGGCGTCCTCGAAGTCGCCACGGCCGAGAGCGTCGAGCATCAGCGCCTGGGCCGCGATGCGCAGGACCAGACCGGCCCTGCGCGGCGTCGCCCACACCGTCATCCGGTCGGTCAGCGCCTTCGTGGCGTCGTGGTCGCCGTGGGCGGCGGCCAGCATCGCCAGCAGGTACAGGCCCAGGCATTCCAGCAGCCGGTAGTTGTGCGCCCGGCAGAGCGTGACGTGTTCCTCGGCGAGGGCGCGCAGCTCGTCCCACTCGCCGGTCATCAACTGATCGAGCCCGATCAAGGACCGGGCGTGCAGGGAAAGCGTCACCGCGGGGCCGCCGCCCTTGTCGCTCAGGATGCGCCACAGGGCCGCCCGGCAGGAGGTCAGGCGGTCGACGAACATCCCGGCGAGTCCGACCCGGACGCTCCAGACCGGGTCGGCCTGCTCGTCCAGGTCGGCGATGGCCGTGTCGATCCGGTCCAGCAGGGCGCCTGCTGTACGGGCCGGGTCGTCGAAGGTGCCGACGAGCAGCGCGAGCAACTCCGGTACGGGCCCGGTCAGCCGGGCGAACGCCGCGTGGAACGGCGCCCACAGCTGGGCCCGCCCGCCGAAGTAGCAGACCCAGCCAAGGGTGTAGAACGCCTCGACGAGCGTGTCGTTCCCGCTGTCGTAGGGCGTGGGCTGCATCTCGACGGCCCCGACCAGCAGCCGGTGCGCGGTGTCCACGTCGCCCTCGCCGCTGAGCAGCAGGTGGTGGGCGGCCGCGACGGCCGAGACCAGCGGCTGGGCGAGGCCGGTCGCCCCCTGCCGGGCGTCGGCGAGCAGGCGCGGCACGTCGCGCAGGTCCCCGGCGATCACCGCCCCGAAGTACGCCGCCTCGGCGAGCCGCCGGCTCCGGTCGGGGCCGC
>NZ_JAHCST010000048.1 GCF_018476525.1 Acrocarpospora catenulata | reverse complement strand
TGCTCTACCGGCTTGCCGGGAATACCCGGGAATCGCCGCGGGCCCGCCGGGACACCCCGGCGGGCCGCGCGGTCGCTGCTGTCAGTAGGTCGGCAGGGACGGATCCACGGTCTTGATCCAGCTGAGCACGCCGCCGCCCACGTGCACGGCGTCGGCGAACCCGGCGTTCTTCAGCACCGCCAGCACCTCCGCGGAGCGGGCGCCCGACTTGCAGTGCAGCACGATGCGCTTGTCCTGCGGCATCTTCTCCAGGGCCGAGCCGTTGAGGAACTCGCCCTTGGGGATGAGCACCGCGCCGGGAATGGAGACGATCTCGTACTCGTTGGGCTCGCGGACGTCGATCAGGTAGATGTTCTCGCCCGCGTCCCGCAGCTGCTTGAGCTCGGCCGCGGTGATCGTGGAGCCCATCGCGGCCTGCTGGGCCTCGTCGGAGATGGTGCCGCAGAACGCCTCGTAGTCGTCGAGCAGCTGGGTCACCGTCGGGTTCTTGCCGCAGAGCACGCACTCGGGGTCCTTGCGGACCTTGACGTCGCGGTACTTCATCTCCAGTGCGTCGTAGATCATCAGCCGCCCGACCAGCGGGTCGCCGACCCCGGTGAGCACCTTGATGGCCTCGTTCACCTGGATGGACCCGATCGAGGCGCACAGCACGCCCAGCACGCCGCCCTCGGCGCAGGAGGGGACCATGCCCGGGGGCGGGGGCTCCGGGTAGAGGCAGCGGTAGCAGGGCCCGTGCTCGGCCCAGAACACGCTGGCCTGGCCGTCGAACCGGTAGATCGAACCCCACACGTACGGCTTGCCGAGCAGCACCGCCGCGTCGTTGACCATGTACCGGGTGGCGAAGTTATCCGTTCCGTCCACGATCAGGTCGTAGCCGGAGAAGATGTCCATGACGTTGTCGGTGGTCAGCGCGACGTTGTGGATCACCACGTGGACCAGCGGGTTGATCTCGCGGACCGAGGCCGCGGCCGACTCGGCCTTCAGCCGCCCGACGTCGGACTGGCCGTGGATGATCTGGCGTTGCAGGTTCGACTCGTCCACGACGTCGAAGTCGATGATCCCGAGCGTGCCGACCCCGGCGGCGGCCAGATACATGAGCGCCGGGGAACCCAGCCCGCCCGCGCCCACACAGAGCACCTTGGCGTTCTTCAGCCGCTTCTGCCCGGCCATCCCGACATCCGGGATGATCAGGTGACGCGAGTAGCGACGCACCTCATCGACGGTGAGCTCGTCAGCCGGCTCAACCAGCGGTGGCAACGACACAGTTCTTCTCCCGTTTCAGGGCAACCCAGCTACTTCTGGGTACGGCTCACGCGGATCTCACACCCGCGCACATGCACAACCTAACCGGGCGACCGGGCATTCCCGAACCCCCGGCCTGGGGTCAGCGGCCCGGCAGGACCACGGTTTCGGTGATCAGGCGGAGGGACTCCCTGGCCACGATGTCGGGGAACTCCATCTGGGCCACGTGGCCGGCCCTGGGCAGGGTGACCAGGCGGACGTTGGGGAACGTACGGCCGGCGCGCAGGGCCATTCTGGCGTCCACCAGGCGGTCACGGCCGCCGTGGATGACCAGGGTGGGGGCGGTGATGGTGGCGGCCTGGCGCCAGAGGTCGGGCCGGAAGTACTCGCGGACGATGCCCCGGGCGGATTCCACCAGGGCGGTGCCGGAGTGCGGGAGGCCGTCCCGGCGGCGGAGCTCCTCGATCGCCTCGCGGAGCCGTACGGGATGGACCCGGGCCAGGTCGGCGTAGCACATGTCGAGGGTGGCCTGGATACGGCGTTCCGCAGGGACGGCGGTCAGGCGGCGGACCGCCCACTCGCCGAGACCGGGGGCGGCGGACATGGCCACCCGGGCCGGGCCGAAGCGGGGCAGCAGGTCGGGCAGGGCCGGGGAGACCAGGGTGAGGGAGCGGACCAGCTCGGGGCGGTTGGCGGACAGGCGCACGGCGACCGCGCCGCCGAGGGAGTTGCCGAACAGGTGCACGGGGGAGCCGAGGTGCTCGATCAGCCGGATGACCGCGTGCGCGTGGGCGTCCACCGAGTAGTCGCCGTCCTCGGGGGCGGGCGAGTACCCGGCCCCGGGCAGGTCGACCGCGTACCCGGCGACGTCGTCGGCCAGCAGGCCCATCAGGTCGGTCCAGTTGGTCGCGCTGCCGGCCAGGCCGTGGACGAAGACCGCGCGTTCCCGGTGGCCTGGTGACGCGAACCCTGGCGGCGTAAACCGGACATTTAGTCGCAGATCGCCCAAGTCAACCAGCTCGCCCGGCCAAGCCGGAACGGGTTCTGGATACCCATGCTCCACCGCGAATCCTCCTGTCGTTTACGTCCCATCCATCCCAGCATAGGGCATAACTACCCTAAGTGACCGCAAAGATGGATATCTGTCCGTTTTGTGACGGAGAGTGAGGACATAACACGATTAGGCAGCAGCCAACCACAAGGAGTAGTTGATGCGTTTCAAGAGGATCGCCACTGCGCTCGTCGCCACCGCCGTCGCCGGTGGCGGGATGGCCGTAGCGACTGCGGTGACCGCGACTCCGGCCCACGCCCACACCGCCGGCGGCGGCTTCGGCGGCGGCTGGGAGGGCGGCGACTGGGGCGGCTTCCGTCACGCCGGCTGGGGTCACCATAACCACGGGACCTGCGTCTACCGGGTCGGGCACCACCACCATCATCATCACCACGGACGCTTCGGCGGCGGCTGGGGTCGCGGCGTCGGCGGCGACTTCGCCGGCGACTTCGGCGGCAGCTTCGGCGGAGACTGGGGCGGCCACCGCCACCACCACTTTGGCGGGGGCATCGCCCACACCCGCACCGTCCCCGTGCACCTCCGCCCGAACAACCACAGCCGGATCATCGGCTTCCTGCACAAGGGCGGGTTCACGGTCGGCCGGTGCGGCCTGTACGGTCACCACCACCACCGCCACCACCACCACGGCGCCCGCTGGGGCGGCAGCAGCTGGGGCGGCGACTGGGGTGGTCACCGTCACCACCACCACCACGGCACCTTCCGCAAGGTGAAGTCGCACTTCAAGGTGCGCAGCTGGGACCCGCGCACCGGCTTCGCGCACTCCCGTCACCTGCACAAGCGCTCTCACCTGGACTGGAACCGCCACGGCGGTGGCGCCAACTGGGGCGGCGGCTGGTAGGAGACCAGCTGGCGAGAGGCCAGCGCACGCCCTGCGAAAAACCGGAATAAGCTCCACGGTTCCGGGTGACCCGTCCTCGTCACCCAGCGCCTGAGGCTGAACCAGCGTGCCGCAATGAACCCATTCATTGCGGCACGCCATCCCCATGTCCGATTTATCCCCCTTTGCCGCTCAACATAAGTGCGGATCCAGGTAATAACTCCGCAGGTCGCTTTTTCGGATTCCTCGGCCGGGATATCCAACCCATCGTTGCCCACTGCCTACAGGGCCCACCGACCACAGGAGCCGACGATGCCGTCCCACCCCGCCCTGGCCACCGCGCTGACCATGCTCGCCGCAGGCACCCTGCTCACCCTCGCCTCCGCCGCCACCGCCGCCGAGGCCAGCACCTGCTCCTACGAAGTCGTCCGCGGCCATCCGAAGGCCCTGAACGCCGCCGCACCCGTGTACCTGGCCCCCGACTTCAAGTCACGGGTGGTCGACGAGGTCTACAACATCGGCGACTTCATCGCCGGAGAATGCGGCCTCTACGGCCAGGACAAGAAATGGCGCATGGTCTCCGGCACCGGCAACGGCAACCTCGGCTTCACCCGGACGTTCTATCTGAAGAAGCAGTACGACCACTCCCAGCACAGCGCGACGGCCAGACGTTACTGGTAGGCCGTCGGACGGGCCCCCGCTCAGGCGGATTTCCTGGTTCGCCGTTTCGGTGCGGGCTTCTCCTCCGGGGCGGTTTCCTTCTTGGCCTTGCCGGCGTCGGCCTTTGCGGTGGTCTTGCCCGCGGCGGTCTTCTTGGGGGCGGCGGCGCCCTCGCGTTCCTTCTTCGCCGCCTCCACGCTGGCGCGCAGCGCGGCCATCAGGTCCACGGCCGGTCCCGGCTCGGCCGGGGCCTCCACCGCGACCACCTCACGCCCGGCCACCTTGGCCTCGATGACCTCCTGGAGCGCCTCCCGATAGGCGTCCCGGTACTCGCTGGGATCGAAGTCGCCCACCATGGTCTCGATCAGCGACTCGGCCATCTTCAACTCCTGGGGCCGCACGTCCACGTCCTCCTCCAGGAACGGGAAGTCGGCCGCCCGCACCTCATCCGGCCAGAGCATGGTCTCCAGCACGAAGACCCCGTCCCTGACCCGGAGCGTGGCCAGCGACTCGCGCTGCCGCAGCGCCACCTTCACGATCGCCACCTGCCCTGACCGCTCCAGCGCGTCACGCAGCAACACGTACGGCTTGGACCCCTGCGCCTCAGGCTCCAGGTAGTACGACTTGGCGAAGTAGATCGGATCAATCTGCTCGATAGGCGTGAACTGCAGCACGTCAATCCGCCGCGAGGTACTCAACGGCAGGTCGGCGAAGTCCTCGTCGGTCAGCACCACGACCTCACCGGTGGGCAACTCGTAGCCTTTGGCGATGTCGGAGTACTGAACCTCCTCACCATCCACCTGGCAGACCCGCCGATACCGGATCCGCCCACCGTCCTCCCGGTGCACCTGGTGGAAGGAGACGTCCTTCTGCTCGGTCGCCGAGTACAACTTGACGGGGATCGTCACCAGGCCGAACGAGATGGCGCCCTTCCAGATGCTACGCATAGCCACATACTCGTCTCTTTGTTCGAATACCGCTATATCGGGATTCAAGGGACTTACCTATTGGGCAGATACCCATTGTGGCAATGCCATATCCGGTCGAACCGATGCTCGCCGTCCCCGGAGATCTCCCCGTGGATGCCGCTCACTATGCCCTGGAGGTCAAGTGGGACGGCATCCGCGCGATCGTCTACATCGACGACACGATCCGCGTCACCGGCCGCAGAGGCACCGACTTCACCCCTCGTTACCCTGAAATTTCAGCACTCCGGGTACCCGGCCACCGGGTGATCCTGGACGGCGAGGTGGTCGCCTTCGACCAGCACGGCCGCCCCAGCTTCGAGTTGCTCCAGCGGCGCATGCACATCACCGATCCCGGCGCCCACGGACTGCTGGCCACCGTGCCCGTGGCGTACATGCCGTTCGATCTGCTCTACCTGGACGGCGAGACCCTCTACCACCGCCCGTACCAGGCACGGCGAGAGCTACTCGAGGGTCTGGCCGGACTGACCGTCCCGCCCAACTTCCCGTGCGACCCCGCGGTGCTGGACGCCACCTACCAGCAGGGCCTGGAGGGAGTGGTGGCCAAACGGCTGGACTCGCCGTACCGGCCGGGCGTGCGCACCCCGTGGTGGATCAAGGTGAAGAACCTGCACACCCAGGAGGTCGTGATCGGCGGCTGGCGGCCGGGCAAGGGCCGCCGGGAGGGCGGCATCGGCTCGCTGCTGCTCGGCGCGTACGCGGACCTACCAGGAGGGGCCGCCGAGTTCGCCTTCGTCGGCCACGTCGGCACCGGATTCACCGACGCCGCCCTGGACCGGCTCTACCAGCTGCTGCGCCCGCTGGAGGTGCCGCGCAGCACGTACTCCCGGCCGCTGCCCCGGGACATCGCCCGAGGCGCGCACTGGGTACGGCCCGAGCTGGTGGGCGAGGTGGGCTTCACCATGTGGACCGAGGAACGGCGCCTGCGCCACCCCACCTGGCGCGGCCTGCGCCCCGACAAGATCCCCGCGGAGGTCCGGCTGTGAAGGTCCGCGTGCAGGTGGCGGGCAGGGAACTCGCCCTCAGCAACCTGGACAAGGTGCTCTACCCCGAGACCGGCTTCACCAAGGCCGAGGTGATCGACTACTACTCCCGGATCGCCCCCGTCCTGCTCCCCCACGTACGCGGCCGGCCGCTCACCGTCAAGCGCTACCCCAACGGCGTGACCGGCCCCCACTTCTTCGAGAAGAACGCCCCCCGGCACACCCCGCCATGGATCCGCCGGGCCACCCTCCCGGTCCCCGGCAGCACCAAGAACCGCCAGACCATCGACTTCGCCGTCATCGACGACCTGCCCACCCTCATCTACTACGCCAACCTCGCCGCGCTGGAACTCCACGTCCCGATGTGGCAGGTCTCCCCCGAGGGGACGGCGCTGCCCCCCGACATCCTCGTCTTCGACCTGGACCCGGGCGCCCCCGCGACCATCGTCGAGTGCTGCCAGGTGGCCCTGTTGCTCCGCGACGCGCTCGCCAAGGACGACCTGGAGTGCCGCCCCAAGACCAGCGGCAACAAGGGCATGCAGCTGCACGTGCCCTGGCCGTACCCGGACCGGGAGACCAGCGGGTACGCCAGGGAGCTGGCCCAGCGCCTGGACGCCGGGCACGAGCTGGTCACCAGCGTGATGACCCGCCGGGAGCGCCCGGGCAAGGTGTTCATCGACTGGAGCCAGAACAACCCGGCCAAGACCACGGTGGCCGCGTACTCGTTGCGCGCCAACGCCGCCCCGACGGTTTCCACCCCGCTCTCCTGGGAAGAGGTCGAGGGTTGCGATAACCCGGCCCAGCTGGTCTTCACCGCGCCCGACGTGCTGGCCAGGGTCGAGGAATTCGGCGATCTGTTCCTTTAGGCTGAACGACGCAGGCAAGTCCGACGGGGAGGACGCCCATGTCCGAGATGCACTCGCTCGACACTTCCGAAGCCGATCCGGCGGACGTGGTGGAGCAGAACCGGACGCTCCGCGAGGACGAACGGGAACGCACCGTCTGGTCACTGGAGATCCCGTTGGAGGCCGACCCGGCTGACACCGCCGAGCAGCGCCGGGTCGTCGAGCAGGACGACGAGGACGACTACCGCTGAATCGGGGTATCGCTGAGCCAGGTTACCCGCGCGTAGGATGGCCCCCTGCAAGGGAGCGCAGCCCCCGGAAGGGACCTCCACCGCACATCCTCTAGGAGACCTCGTGACCGCTTCCCCGGACGCCAAGCCGCGGGGTTCCCGGCTGCCCCGGCTGGCTCGCCGCCGGCAGCTGCTCACCGCGGCGCAGGAGGTCTTCGTCGAGAACGGCTACCACGCGGCCGCGATGGACGAGATCGCGGAGCGGGCCGGGGTGAGCAAGCCGGTCCTCTACCAGCACTTCCCGGGCAAGCTGGAGCTCTACCTGGCCCTGCTCGACCTGCACGTGGACGACATGGTCGGCCGGTGCAAGGAGGCGCTCGGCGCCACCACCGACAACAAGCAGCGGGTGCAGGCCGCGATCGGCGCCTTCTTCGACTTCGTCTCCAGCCAGGGGGAGGCGTTCCGCCTGGTCTTCGAGTCCGACCTGCGGAACGTCGCGCCGGTGCGGCAGCGCATGGAGCGCTCGCTCCGGGAGAGCGCCGACGCGATCGCCCAGGTCATCCAGGAGGACACCGGCTGCTCCAGCGACGAGGCGCACCTGCTCGGCGTCGGCCTGGTGGGCATGGCCGAGGTGAGCGCGCGCTACTGGCTGACCAGCCGCGGCTCCATCCCGAAGGACGCGGCCACCCAGCTGATGGCCCGCCTGGCCTGGCGAGGCATCAGCGGCTTCCCGAGGCAGTGACACTGGGCCCGCCTCCGGCAGGCCGGCCCCACATACGACCACGGAAGATTGGTTGCCGGGTTCGCCTGACCTCGGTTTTCCGCTTGACGCGATCAGATGTGCCATCCCGATTTCCAGGCGTCACGATGGAAGTCAGTCGAAAGGGGTCGTGATGGAAATCAAGATCGGCGTGCGCTCGGTGCACCGCGAGATCGTGCTGGAAAGCGATCAGACGGTCGAGGAGATCGAGAACGAGCTCCGCAACGCGCTCGCCGCCGACCGTGGCGTCTTCACCCTCACCGACGTCAAGGGGAACCGGTACATCATTCCCGTGGCGGCGCTGGGGTTCGTGGAGATCGGCGAGGGCGAGAACCGTTCTGTGGGGTTCGGCGGCACGCTCTGACCCGTCTCACCGTTCCGTCTTGCTGACCCGGGCGTGCCGGGCGGGGCGCCCGCCCGGCACGCCCCTTACCGGCCGCGGAACCCACACCCGGGCGGGCGCCGATCGGAGCGGGGACAGTGGCCCCGCTTTCGGCCGGCGGTCGGACAGCCCGCGCTCTCCCTTCTCAGCACGGCCCGGACAACCCAGCGGTTCGGTCCACATCTCGTCAAGGAACTGCCGTAGCGGCGCGAGGCCCTCATGAGCGCACGGTACAACCCTTTGGCCGCCCGTGCCCCCTCGATCGGCGCACCCGGTTGGCGGCAGCCCCTTGTCAGCCGCCTTGTCAGCCTCCCGGAGTGAGCCCGAGCGCCGCCATACGCTTGCCGTGCTCCTCGGTGATCTGGGCGAACATGCGGCCCACCCCGGCCAGGTCGGCCGAGTCGCCGAGCAGCACCGCCAGCTCGGGCCGGGCCGCCGCCACCCGGTACGCCTGGCTCAGCGCCTCGCCCACCAGGCGCCGGGCCCAGAGCGCCAGGCGCCCGTTGAGCTTGGGATCCTCGGCCAGGGCCTGCCGTACCCGCTCGACCGCGAACTGCGAGCGGCCGTCGTCGGCCAGTGCCCGGTCGACCAGCTCCCGGGTGTCGGCGTCCACGTGCCTGGCCGCCTCCCGGTAGAAGTCGCCGGCGATCCCCGTCCCCACGTACGCCTTGATCAGGGCTTCGTACCAGTCGCTTGGGCGGGTCTGCGCGTGCCAGGCGTCCAGGGCCTCGGTGAAGGGCGCCATCGCGGCCTCCGGGTCGGCGCCGAGTTCGGTCAGGCGGTCCCGCACCAGCCGGAAGTGGCCGTATTCTGTGGCGGCCACGTCGCCGAGCGCGGCCCGGTCGGTCAGCGTGGGGGCCAGCACCGAGGCGTCCTCCGCCATCCGGAGGAACGCGGTCAGTTCGGCGTAGGCGAGCACTCCGAGAAGGTCGACCACGCCGGGCTGAGAATCTGTCATGGCAGCCAGCGTAGGGGCACGTTCTCCGCAGAAAACACAGGTAACACGCGGAAAACAGTCTTCAGTTGTGGTATCGAGTAGACTGCTCTGGGAAAGTGCGACCGCATACGTCGATCCGGGGTATAAGTTCCCCGGAACCCCCAGAACTCTTGGATGCCGCGGTCGCTGATGACGTCGAAGGCGTCACCTGCGCGCGGCCCGGCACGGGGATGGCCCAACGGGGATGTCCAGCGTGGCCAGAGGCCCCGGAGGCCCAACTTCGACAACGACTGAGGCAGGCGACGATTACGACGACGTTCCGAGACCTGGGAGTGATCCCGGAGATCGCCGACGCCCTGGAGACCGAGGGCATCACTTCACCATTCCCGATTCAGGAGATGGCGCTCCCCCTGGCGTTGGCCGGACAGGACGTCATCGGCCAGGCGCGCACCGGCACCGGCAAGACCTACGCGTTCGGCGTCGCCATGCTCCAGCTGGTCGGGAAGCCGCGGAAGAACCGCAAAAAGCCGCGGGGCCTGGTCCTCGTGCCCACCCGTGAGCTGGCTCTGCAGGTGACCGAGGACCTGGTCCTGGCCGCCGGCAAGCTCGGCTCCCGAATTCTCACCGTGTACGGCGGACGCGCGTACGAACCGCAGATCGAGGCCCTCAAGAACGGCGTGGACGTGATCGTCGGCACGCCCGGGCGGCTGCTCGACCTGATCAAGCAGAAGCACCTGGATCTCGGCCAGATCGGCATGATGGTGCTCGACGAGGCCGACCGCATGCTCGACCTGGGCTTCCTGCCCGACATCGAGCGCATCATCAAGCTGGTCCCGGCCGAGCGGCAGACCATGCTCTTCTCGGCCACCATGCCCGGGGAGATCGTGGCGCTCTCCCGGCGGTACCTGACCCGTCCCATCCGGGTCCGCGCCGAGCAGGTGGAGGCGGAGGCGGAGGCCACCCCGCAGACCACCCAGTTCGTCTACCGGACCCACCGGATGGACAAGATCGAGATCCTGGCCCGGCTGCTGCAGAGCCGGGCGGCGGGGCTGACCATGGTCTTCTGCGAGACCAAGCGGGCCTGCGACATGGTCTACGAGCAGCTGCGCGACAAGGGCTTCGCGGCGGCGGCCGTGCACGGGGACCTCGGGCAGGGGCAGCGCGAGCAGGCGCTCCGCGCGTTCCGGAACGGCAAGATCAACGTGCTGGTGGCCACCGACGTGGCGGCCCGCGGCATCGACATCGACGACGTGACCCACGTGGTCAACTACGACTGCCCGCAGGACGAGAAGACCTACGTGCACCGGATCGGCCGGACCGGCCGGGCCGGGCGCACCGGCGTCGCGGTGACCTTCGTGGAGTGGACCGAGCTGACCCGGTGGAAGGTCATCAACAACGCCCTCGCGCTGAACTTCGCCGAGCCCGCGGAGACCTACTCCAGTTCGCCGGAGCTCTTCGTGGACCTGGACATCCCGGAGGGCACCAAGGGCGTGCTGCCCCGGGCCAACCGGTCCCGGGCGGGGCTGGACGCCGAGCAGATCGAGGACCTCGGCGAGACCGGGCGCAAGCGATCCCGGTCCGGCGACCGCGCCGAGGAGCGCAGGGAGCGCCCGGCCAAGACCCGGGAGCGGCGGCGCACCCGCGGCGGGCGGACCCTCGCGGCGGACATCGCGCCGGACGGGGACGTGCTGGCGCCGGACCTGGTGGACGCGCCCGTGGGTGAGCCGGTGGCCGACCTCGCCGAGCCGCTCGCCGGGAGCACCGGGCGGCGGCGGGCCGGGAGCCGCGGGGCGAACCAGGCCGCGCTGACGGGCGCGCTCGCGGACGCTCCGCCGGCGCCGGAGGAAGGCAAGCCCGCCCGCCGGACCAGGAAGAAGACCCCCGAGCCCGTGGAAGTGTACGAGCCCGTGGACACCTACGAGGACTCCTTCGAGGACTCCTACGACGAGCAGCCGTACGACGAGCCTGTCGAGGAATCTCCCGCGCCCCGGCCGGAACCCGCCCGGATCACCCTGCCCAGCCCGTTCGCGGTGGTGTTCCAGTCCCCCGATCTGGCCACCGACGACGACGCCCCGGCGCCGTCCGCGGCCACCGAGCGGAAGGCGATGCGCCGCCAGAACGCGCGGCCCCGCCCCCGCCGGAACGGGTGATCGTCGTGCTGCTGATTCGCGGTGTGATCGGTCTGGTGCTGATCGGTCTGTGGGTGTACTGCGTGCTGGACGTGATCACGACCCAGCGGTCGGACGTGCGAACCCTGCCGAAGCTGCTCTGGCTCGTGGTGGTGCTTCTGCTGCCACTGGCCGGATCGCTGCTCTGGCTGATCGCCGGACGGCCCCGCGGGAGTCGCGAGAGCACGGCTCCGCCGGCGCCGCCCCGGGTGGTCAACCCGGACGACGACGAGGAGTTCCTGCGGCAGCTGAGGCAGCGCGCCGAAGAACAACGCCGGGCCGCCAGGGAACAGACGGACCGGGAACGACCGGAGCGCCCCAAAGCCTCCGAAGATCAAGAAGGGTAATAACTGCCCAAACCCTTACGGCGGTTACGCCGACAGGGCGGGTCAGTATCGTGGCTTCACGTGAGTACGCCGAGATTCCTAACCTTGCCGCCGGGCGTGACCGCCCGGCGGATCGAGACGTCGGCCGGCATCTTCGCCATCCTGGAGGCGCTGCCGGTGAGCGGCGTCGCCGAGCGCTGGCCGGCGCTTCTGGTCCCGGGCTACACCGGCAGCAAGGAGGACTTCATCGCGATCCTGCAGACCCTGGCCCAGGCCGGGCGGCGGGTGGTCGCGATGGACCTGCGGGGGCAGTACCAGTCTCCTGGTCCTGAGGATCCCGCGGCGTACAGTTGCGCGGCGCTCGGCGCCGACGTGGACACGATCGCCACCGCGGTCAGCGGCGGGGATCCGGTGCACCTGCTCGGGCACTCCTTCGGCGGCCTGGTCACCCGGGAGTCGGTGCTGGACGGCACCGCCAAGCTCGCCTCGTACACGCTGATGAGCTCCGGTCCCGCCGGCATCGTGGGTCCCAGGGAGCAGGTCGGGCGCGCCATGCTGGACGAGCTGACCACCCTCGGGGTGGAGCACATCTGGACCACCCGGGTGGAACCCGAGGCCATCCGGGCCGGGGTGTCCGACGAGATCGTCGCCTTCCTGCGGCGCCGGCTGCTGGCCGCCTCCCCCACCGGGCTGCTCACCATGGGCCGCGCCGTCCTGAACGCCGCCGACCGGGTCGACGAACTCTGCCAGTCCGGCCTGGCCACCCTCGTCCTGTACGGGGAGCACGACGACGGCTGGCCGCCCGCGCTGCAGTCGGAGATGGCCCACCAGCTCGACGCGGACTGCGTGGTCGTCCCCGGCGCGGCGCACTCCCCGGCGGTGGAGGCCCCGGAGACCACCGCCGCGGCGCTGACCCGCTTCTGGAACGCGGCGGAGAGCGAGATCCTGCACCGCTGAGCGGGCATTACGCCAGGGCGTCCCAGGACGATTTGTCGGGCGCGGCGGCCTGGCCCTCCGCGCAGTGGCGGCGGTAGTCGCACCAGGAGCAGAGGGGGCCCGGGGAGGGCGGGAAGCGGGCGTCGATCTCCGCAGGGACCGTCCTGGCCGGCTGAGGGTTGGGATCGCTGGAGCGAGGGTTGCCGCGCGGGGGCCTGTTGGGGCCCGCCCAGGCCTGGTAGGCCTCGTCGGCTTCGGCGGCCTCCTCGGCGATCTCCTCGGCCCGGCGGAGGTGGCGGGCCAGGGACTCCTCGGTGTGGGTCCAGCCCACGATCTGGCCGGAGGGCAGATGGTGGAGTTCCACCGTGTGGCAGGGGCGGCGCAGGACGCGGGCGGCGGCCACCGCGTACACCGCCAGAGCTAAGGAGAAGCGGGCGTCGTCGGCGGTGAGCGGGCGGCGGCCGGTCTTGTAGTCGACCACGACCAACTCGTCGCCGCGCCGGTCCAGCCGGTCGATCCGCCCGGAGACCGCGATCACCGCCGTCCTGGTGGCGACGGTGCGCTCGACACCCACCGGCTCGTCGGACGGATCCAGGCTGGCGACGTAACCCGACACCATCTCCCGGGCACGCTCCAGCCAGGCCAGCGACTGCTCCTGGTCCCGGAAGCCCTCGGTCAGCCAGCCGTTGGCGACCAGGATCGCGGCCATCATGGGCGTGCGCCGCTCCTGCGGTTCCCGCCACCAGGCCGCCAGCGCGTTGTGCACGGCGGCCCCGACACTGTTGTGCGCCCAGGGCGGGCCCTTGGCCGGAGCCGGGCGGTCCAGATAGGTGAACCGGTACCGCCTGCGGCAGTCGAGCCAGGAGTTCAGGCGAGACGGCGTGCAGGAGTACAACCGCCGGGGCATGCCCTCAAGCCCGAGCTGCTCCATCGGCACCTTTCCCGCTCGCCTTTCACCCTGGCCTCCATACCGGCCCGGCCTTTCACGCCGGCCGGGCGGGTCAGTCGTCCTCGTCGTCCCGGTCGAGGTCGAGCTTGATGCCGGAGGCGCGGGTGCCGTCGGCCAGCGGGGGCTCGGGCTCCTCGTAGCCGCCGGTGAGGGAGCCGGACAGCCAACGGTCGAACTGGGGCTCCAGGTCGCCGATGGTGCTCTCCTCGCCGTGGGCCGGCAGCACCCGGGTGTCGTGGGGCAGCGTGAAGAGGCGCTCGCCGATCGAGGTCAGCTGGTCGGCCAGCGCGGGGTACTCCCCGCCCAGCTTCCCAGGCCCGTCGGCCAGCAGCGTCTTGCCGGTGAACACGACGCCCAGGGACTCACAGAGCAGGGAGACGCCGCCGGGCGTGACCCCGGGGGTGGCCAGGACCTCCAGCTCGACGTCGGCGACGCCGAACAGGCCCTCGTCGTCCATGTCGATGTCCGGCCAGGTGTCCTCCCAGGTCTGCCGCCAGAGGCGCTTGTCCTTGGGATGCAGGGCGATGACCGCCTCGTCCCTGGCCGCCACCTCGATGGCCGCGGCGACGTGGTCGGAAAGCCCGTGGGTGCAGATGACGGCGAGGATCTCGCGCTCGCCCACCTGCTCCAGGATCTTCTCCGGATCCCGTGCCGGGTCGATGACGATGACCTCGTCGTCGTCACCCACGATCCAGGTGTTGTTCTCCACCTTGTGCTCGACCTCGTCGATCTCCACGACGCCCGAGGTCACCACTCGCTCGATACGCGCTGTCACGATTCAGAACCTTACTGCCTCACCGGCGTGCGCGGGATTCGTGCCATAAAGGTCTACCTGGTGGCATCGATATCCAGCCTGGGCGAGTACGCACCAAACGGGACATCCCATTCCAGATCCCGCAGGTCAGCGAGGGCCAGCTGGAACAGGACGAGCAGGCATCCGGCGTCGGCGGGCCAGGCGATCGTCCACAACCAGCGGCCCATGGCCTCGCCGGCGTAGACGGCCCGGTCGCCGGGGACGCCCTCCACGCACCAGAGCGGGGTGGGGTGGCCGTTGACGTTCACCTTCGCGTGCGGGGGCCCCGCGCCGACGCCCGTTCCCGGGTCGGGGCCGTTCAGTCCGGCGTACGCGGCGCCGAGGCCGACGCCCGGCTCCTCGGCGACCAGCAGCATGTCGGCCGGGCCGTGGCTGAGCGACGGGCCGGAGATGGCGACCACGCTCGCCCGTATCCCCGAACGCTCGTCGCCCGCCTCACCGAAGCCGGTCACCAGCCAGCCGATGGGGAGCGGCCAGGGGAGCCAGACCGGGACCGTGGACGCCTGTCGTATCTCGTTGAGCGTGGCCACGGACGGGTGGCGCGCGTAGTACGGCAGGACTTCGCCATGGGAGACACAGCGCCAGGCGCTTGACCAGACGTTCGGCTCCTGTAGGGGCCCGAAGCAACGTGGGCACCTGGGCGGGGGTCTCACACCTACCCACGGTGGTGCGCCCCCCGCACCCAAGTCAAGACTTTTCCCGTTATCGAGCCGTAATCTTGGCGATGCACGCCACCCAGGGAATCCTGTCCGTGTGTCCAGTACAGGGAATCCCGGCTACGTGCGATGCGTGGGAGCAATCATCACCGACCCCCAAGACCGCCTTCTCCTCATCAAACGAGGCCACCCCCCAGGCGAGGGCCTCTGGTCCATCCCCGGCGGCCGCGTCGAACCCGGCGAAACCGACGCCGAAGCCCTCCGCCGCGAAATCCACGAAGAGACCGGCCTCCACATCACCCCAGGCCCCCTGGCCGGCACCGTCCACCGCCCCCCGTACGAAATCCACGACTACTACGCCACCATCACCCACGGCACCCCAGCCCCCGGCGACGACGCCACCGCCCTCCACTGGGCCACCCCAACCGACCTCACCCACCTCCCCCTGACCGACGGCCTGCTCGACTTCCTCAACAACCTCCCGTCCCGAGGTAACTAACGGTCCTCGGTGGTTAAGGTGCTGCGCCAGATGGTGATGTTGTCGGTGGTGGCGGTGGTGGAGCGGCCGAGGGCGATGACGCGTTGGCCGGAGATGGTTACGGCGGCGAGCCATTGGGCGCCTGGGCCGCCGAGGCCGTCTTCGGTGAGGGTGTGGCGTTGCCAGGTGAGGCCGTCGGCGGAGGCCCAGACCGAGCTGTCGCCCTCGTTGGAGGGGCCGTGGGAGCCGACGGCGACGATGCCGCCTTGGGCGGCGCTCAGGTCCAGGACCACGGCGTTCTCGTCGGCGGGGAGCCAGCTGTACTCCCAGCTGTCGCCGTTGTCGCGGGAGACGGCGGAGAAGGGACGGGTGCCGTCGTCGGTGAGGGCGGTGCCCACGGCGATGATCCGGTCGTCACGCGCCACCACATGACGTAACCCGGCGGACCGGGCGTCCTCGGGAACAATACGGCTCTTCGCCGACCAGGTGCTGCCGTTGGCGGACACCCAGACGACCCCGGACTCCCGCTCAGCCGGCCCGGTACCGCCGACCGCGATGAACCCGGACGAGGTGGCGGCCACATCGTGGATGCGCACCCCGGCACCACCCGCAGGAAGCTTCCCCACCCTGGTGAACCGCTTGAGATCGGGACTGAACCACAGCGCGGGCACGATGCCCGCACCCGTCTGGTCCTCCCCCGCCAGCACGTACCCAGCCGAACCGGCGGCAACGGCATGCGGCGCCAGGTAGTAGTGCCCTTCCGGCACCTCAAGGGCCGGCCCGGGCCGCCATGCCTTGCCGTCCCGTGAGGTGACCAGCAGCGGCCTGGTGACGATCAGATCGGCCATGGTGCTGCCCACCGCGAGCCAGCCGTCCCGCCCGTGCGCCACGTCGGTCAGCGCCTGCCGCCCCGACCCACCCAGCCACTCCGACACCACGGCCTTCCAGTTGGCGCCGTTGTTCCCGCTGGTCCAGATCCCGGCATCCCCGTTGGCCGACCCCACCGCGACGAAGGCCCCACCGGAGGCGAGCACGCTCGCCGTGTCCCTGGCCAGCCGGTTCAACCCGGCCACCGTCTCCAGCGGTACGGCCCTGGCCTCCTTGCCCTTCTCCGCGGTCATCAGCACCGGCAGGTTCTCCACATCACCGGCGCCGCGTTTGTCCCCACCGGCCACCAGCAGCCCGTCGTCGGTGACGGTGACCCCGCGCAGCGTGCCGGGAATGTGCCCGAGATCGGAGCTCTTGGCCCACTTCTTGCCGTCACCGCTGCGGAAGACCGCGTACTCCTCCCAGGCCGACTCGGCCACCGCCGCGATCCCGGCCGCGGACGAGGCCAGCCCGCGCACCCCGCTGCCCTGCGGGCTGAGCGGCCCGATCGTCCCGCACGGACTCCACTCGCCCCCATCGGGGGAGCAGTGCACGGGCACGCCCTCCCCGCCGAACCGCTGACCGGTCGGAACCAGGACGAACCCATCCGACCCCACCGCCAGCGCCCCCGGCTCGGGACGGATGTCGGGGATCGCGGTAGCCGTACGGAGCCAGCTGCGGCCACCGTCCGGCGAACGCAGGATCACCGTGGCGGTGCCTTCGCCGGGGTTGGCGAGCGCCACCACCTGATCCCCCTTGGCGATCACCGACTGGATGCCCCGGATCTTGTCGGAGGTGCCGATCCTGGCGTTGTCGATCCGGGTCCACGCCTGGCCGTCCGGGGACACCCAGGCGACCGCGCCCAGCGTGCCGTCCGCGAGCGTGGTGACGCCCACGGCGACGAACCCGCTGGCGGTCCTGGCCAGGTCGGTGATCTGGTCCTGGCCGAGGAAGGCGCTGAGCCTGGCCGGGTCCACCGCCGTCCAGGTGCGCCCGTCGGCGGAGGTCCAGATGCCCCGGCCGTCCTGGCCGGGCGTGTCGGTGCCGACCGCCAGCCAGCGGCCGTCGCCGCCGGTGACCCGGCCCGGCGAGCCGGGGGCGGGTTCGTAGCCGGGCGGCCCGATGACCTTGCCGAGTTCCCAGTCCTTGCCGCCGTTGACGGAGACGAGGAAGAGCGGCCGGGCGATGGCGCTGGTGGTGTCGCTGCCGACCACCACGATGGTGGAGCCCGCCGAGGCCACCGAGGTGAGCACCTGGCGGGAGCCGTTGCCGGGCAGGCCGGGCGCCTGGAAGGCCGAGTCGCCGGACTGTCCGTCGCCCACCGCCAGGGTGATCCCGGCGGCGCTGGGCTCGCTGGCCCAGCGGATCGCGAACAGCCCGACCGCCGCCACCGCGACCAGCGTGATGAGCACCAGCAGCGGTAACAGCAGGGGCCGGTGGGTCCGGCGTGGCGCCTTCACGCCCCGGCGGTGGTGGCGCCCGCTACGCGGTGGGCCCAGCGCGACCAGCACGTCGGGCCGGGCCGGTCGTCCCCCTGGCGGCCGGCCGATCCGCTGTGGTTCCGGTTCCGGAACGTCCGGTACCTCCGGCACCTGGACCGGCTCCACCTTGGGCGGCAACGTCCCGCTCCGGCCTCCCCCGTACGGGTGCCTCGTCCGCTCGGCCGAACCGCCGTAGGGATGCGCGCCGCCCCCTACCCCGGCCACCGGACGGTCACCGGCCTCTCCCCCTGCCCCCTCCTCGCTGCGCCAGGCGGGATAGGCCGTGGACCCGCCATAGGGATCCCTGGCGGTCCCGGAATCACCGGCCGTGCCCTCTCCGGTCTCCGCCGGCAGTCGCTCGGGATCGGCCTGGATCTGGGGCTGCATCCGGATCCCGCTGGGCGGTGGCCCCGAGGCGACCAGCTTGTCCGGACGGGTGACCAGCCGGCGCGGCGGTCGCGGCTCCTCGTCTATCTCCGCCTGCCAGGACCAGCTGGGCTGCGGACGTGGCTGCTCGGGATCCCCGTACGGCGGGCGTCCCGACCGTGGCTCCGGATCGGGCGGCTCGGGCCGGCTGTACGGCCGCACATGCCGGAAATCCGCCTCATCGGAAACCTCCTGCGCCCGGCGTCCGGCATACCCGGATGAAGTTTCGTAAAAGTTTTCCCGCCCGGAAGATGATTCGTAAAGATTTCCTTCGCCGGGCTGCGGCTCATGGGAAATTCCATGGCCACTCTGCCCGGAAGAGGATTCGTAGGCATTTCCCTGGCCCGACGGCGTCGCGGGAACATCCCCGTAAGGCCGACGGCCGATTCTCGGCGTCCAGGGGTTGGTAGCTTCCGGATCAAAAGGATCAGATGAGGACGATTCCGGCGATTCCGCAGGATGCTCCATATCCTCCGGCACGGGGGCACCGAATGGCGGCAGCGCCCACGGTGATGCGCCTGGGCGTTGGACCGGCCGCACCACGGGCCCCGGCGGCGAGTGATGCAGCGTCGGAGGCGACTCCGGCGGCACCTCGTCGCGGGGGGCCTCGTCTCGGGGGGACACGAGCCGGTACCTCCTATATCAGGACCGTTCCAGACATATCGCGGACGTGCTCGCTAGATACCCTCTCACCACCGAGCGATCACCTCTTCTCTAGTGAGATTTATCGGGACAGAGTCTGAACTGCGGCTTTGCGGGCGATTATTAGGACGGCCACGGCGTAGACCGCGAACTGAACGGCGGTCCCCACCGCGCTCTGCCACGGCAACGACCCCTGTTCCAGCGCCCCGTCCAGATCCCCGTCCGAGGCCGCAAGCCCGAACGCCCCGACGTTGTTGACCACATGCAACGCGATCGCCGCCTCCAACCCCCCGGTACGCACGACGAGCCACCCCATCAGCAAGCCGAACCCGAACACGTACCCGATGCCCCAGTCCGTGTACCCGTGCAACGCCGCGAACCCGGCCGAGCCGATGATGATCGCGGGCCACGGGTTACGCAGATAGGCCCCGAACGCCTGGATCACCCACCCCCGGAACACGTACTCCTCGGCGGCGGCCTGGAACGGCACGAGTACCACGATGATCGCCATCGCGTTGAGGAAGGGCGCCCAGCCACCCCACTCGTAGTTCACCCGCCCCCCGGTGAGAAAGAGCGTCAGGCTCTGCGCCCCCTCCCCGAGCGCTACGGCCAGGATCGCGAACGGCACGCAGGCCAGCAGCCACCGCCAGCGCAACCGCCCGGCCACCGAGGACACCGTGCCAGGACGCCGCCGCTGCACCAGCCAGACGGTGCCCAGCACCACCGGGATGGCCAGCGCGATCACCAGCAACTGGAACCCCAACTCCAGCAGCGGATCGCGGAAGAACCGGGTCCCGTCGGCGACCATCGGCACGTTGGCGAGGTTCGCGGTGATCCCCACGATCACCCCGAGCACCAGCGAGACCGCCATGAACCCGGCCACGACGGTCAGCGACCCCACCACCGGCCGCCACCACCGATTGACCGCGTTCCGCGCCATCAGATCGAACCGCAACCCCCCCGGCACCGGAACCATCCACGGCTGCGGCTGCGGCTGCATCTGCGCACCCGGCGGCCAGCCGGGCCCAGCACCTGGTGGCCATCCAGGCCCAGCCCCAGGCGGCCATCCCTGCCCAGCCCCCGATGGCCATCCAGGCCCAGCGCCCGGCGGCTGGCCCGGCCCAGCACCCGGCGGCCATCCAGGTCCAGCGCCTGGGGGCTGGCCCGACCATCCCGGCCACTCCGGCCCCGCACCCGGCGCGGAATACGCCGCATCAGGCGCGTTTCCCGAATTCGGCCATCCCGTCCCCGGGTAATGCGGCGGAACGCCTGACTCGCCCGATTGCGGCGGATATGGTGCCGGATAACGCGGCGTGCCACTTGGGTGCGTCTGGTGCGTCTGGTGCGTCGAGCCTGAAGGAGGCGACGGGTCGGTCGGTGCGGGATGGACGGGCGCCCAGGTCGGAGGCGTGTGGGCAGGCGGTGGCCGGTCGGGACGCTTCTCGTGGTCGCTCATGAATCCCATTCTCCGTAACCCCTGGCGATCACATAGCGGCCCCCTATGCGCAATTGTTCACAGACATCAAGGGCCGCGAAGAGTTCACTCAGGGGGACGTTCAACCCCAGGAGATTGCAATGAGTCGGTTAGGACCTGTATATACCTTGGCCGCGGGCGCGTTGCTCACCGTCGCTCTCGGCATCGCCAGCGCCCAGGCCGCGCCCGCCATCGAGCAGGCGACGGCCAGCCCGATCGATACCTCGTCGGAGGCGGAGGCCGCGGAGACGGCCACCCCCGACGAGACACCTGACGAGGCCCCCACCGAGGCCCCCACGGAATCCCCCGCCGCCGAGGCCACCGAGCCGCCGCAGGAGGAGACCCCCACCCCGGAGGACAGCGCGGCCCCCGAAGCCGTCGACCCCACGCCGAAGAAGGTGGACTACGCCGGTGTGGTGCAGGGCAACGGCGGCCTGGTGGCCATCTCGATCCGCGACGGCAAGGCGGTGGCCTACTTCTGTGACGGCTACATCGAGGCCTGGCTGAAGGGCACGGCGGAGAACAACACCGTCACCCTGAAGGGCAAGGACGCCCGGATCACCGCCACGCTCGGCGGCGGCAAGGCGGAGGGCCGCCTGCAGTTCAAGAACAAGTCGTGGCGCTTCTCGGCCCCGGTCGTGAAGAAGCCGTCCGGCCTCTACCGGGCCACCGCCCAGGTGCGCGGGGCACGGATCGTCGGCGGCTGGATCAAGCTGCCCAGCGGCCAGTCGGTGGGCCGGTTGGCCCTGGGTTCCGGCGGCGCCGGCGAGTCCGCGCCCGCCTTCGACGGCGGCGCCGTCACCTGGTACGGCATCCAACTGCAGCCCCAGGAGCCGGACGCCTTCATCGACACCCTGAACCCCTGATGTTAACGAGAAACCCGTCCCATAGACAGCCACATAGCCACCGACCAGGCCGCTCACCGCTGTGGCTGTCCAGATCACGACTTTCTCATTAAGCGAGCCCGACATGAGCCACACGCACCTGACCCGCCACCGCTCCGCCGTCGTCCTGCTCCTCGTCCCCGCCCTGGTCGGCGGCGCCATCTCCACCGCACTCGGCGTGTACGGGGAGTTCCACCCGCCCACCCGCTTCGGGATCAGCGTGGCCGGGTTCTCCGGCCCCCTGGCCATGAAGGCCTGGCTGACCACGGGCGCCGCCCTCTTGGCCATCGTGCAGGTCCTGACCGCCATGGCCATGTGGGGCAGGCTCCCGCTGGACGGCGCGTGGGTGGCCCCGGTCCACCGCTGGTCGGGCCGGATCGCCTTCCTGCTCACCGTGCCGGTCGCCTTCCACTGCCTGTACGCGGTGGGCGCCCGGTACGACGAACCCCGTGTCATGATCCACTCCATCCTCGGCTGCCTGTTCTACGGCGTCTTCGCCACGAAGATGCTCTCCCTCCCCAAGCGCGGCCTGCCGGGCTGGACCCTCCCGGTGCTCGGCGGCGTGCTCTTCACCCTGCTGGTCGGCCTCTGGCTGACCTCCTCGTTCTGGTTCTTCACCACGATCGGCGTGGTGATCTGACGCGCCACGACCCGCGCCAGGCCACACCGAACTCCCTGGGACCGCTTCAGGGGCCACCCCACAGCCCCTGAAGCGCCCTCAGAGAAGCCAGGCAAGCCAGACAAGCCAGACAAGCCGGAGGGAGCTCAGAGAAGCTCAGAGGGTTTCCGGCCGCTCGAACACCTTGCTCCGCGTCAACCCCGCCGCCCGCCCCTTGGCCGCGACCACCAGCGCCATCTTCCGGGACGCCTCGTCGATCATCTCGTCCCCCAGCATCGCCGCCCCCCGCCGCTCCACGGTCGTGTAGTACTCGTACGCGTCGAGAATCAGCTCCGCGTGGTCGTAGTCCTCCTGCGCCGGGGAGAACACCTCGTTGGCCGCGTCCACCTGCCCCGGATGCAGCACCCACTTGCCGTCGAACCCCAGCGCCGCCGCCCGCCCGGCCGCCCGCCGGAAGCCGTCCAGATCCCGGATCTGGAGGTAGGGCCCGTCGATGGCCTGCAGGTCGTGGCTGCGCGCGGCCATCAGGATGCGCATCAGCACGTAGTGGTAGGCGTCACCCTCGGGATACCCGGGCGGCTGCTCCCCCACCACCAGCGTGCGCATCCCGATCGAGGCCATGAAGTCGGCCGGGCCGAAGACCAGCGTCTCCAGCCGCCCGCTGGCGCCCGCGATCTCGTCCACGTTGACCAGGCCCCGGGCGCTCTCGATCTGCGCCTCGATCCCGATCCCGCCCAGCGGCAGCCCGTTGGCCCGTTCGATCTGGCTGAGCAGCGTGTCCAGCCACCGGACGTGGCCGGCGTCCTCCACCTTGGGCAGCATCACGCAGTCCAGCCGCCCCTCGGCCCCCTCCACCACCTCGATGACGTCACGGTAGGTCCAGTGCGTGGTCAGGTCGTTGACCCGGACGGCCACCGCCTTCCCCGACCAGTCGCCGGACCGCAGCGCCGCGACCACGTTCCGCCTGGCCTCCGCCTTGGCCAGCGGGGCGACCGCGTCCTCCAGATCCAGGAAAACGGAATCGACCGGGAGGCCCTGAGCCTTCTCCAGGAACCGCGGATTGCTGCCGGGAACCGCCAGAACAGATCGTCTCGCTCGCATGCGCCACACCGTAGCGCCCGCCCGGCCACCCGCAGCGCCCCCACCCCTCCGTCTGTGGATAACCCGCCTGCTGTGGATAACCCCGGATAGCCACCTGTGCCCTTCCTACAAACGACCGCGAACGACGTTGGCCGCGACGTCGTATATCGCACCCCAAAGCTCTCCCAAGAATGGTCAACAGCGACAAGTACTCCGAAAAGGACGTCAGGATGACCAGCGCAACCACCGGGGCCCGCCCCGCCGTACTGTCCGATCTCATCCCGGGGCGGCTGGTCCGCGACACCGCGCTGGTCGTCGGCGCCGCCGCGCTCACCGGCGTGGCCGCGCAGATCAGCTTCCCGCTCCCGGACACCCCCGTGCCGGTGACCCTGCAGACGCTGGCCGTGCTGCTCTCCGGAGCCGCGCTCGGCCTGCACCGGGCCTTCCTCGGCATGGTGCTCTACTTCCTGGTGGGCCAGGTCAGCGACCTGGCGGGCCTGGGCCTGACCTGGTTCGCCCCGTCCGGCGGGAACGCCACCCTCGGTTACATCCTGGGCTTCATCGTGGCCGCCTCGCTGGTCGGCCACCTGGCCGCGCGTGGCGGCGACCGCACCGTCGCGCGCACCGTCGGCACCATGCTCGCCGGGACCCTGACGATCTACGCCGTGGGCGTGCCCTGGCTGATGGTCTACACCGGCATGGACCTGGCCACCGCGGTGGACAAGGGCGTGGTGCCGTTCCTGGCCGGGGACACGGTCAAGCTGGTGGTGGCCGCCGGGCTGCTCCCCGCCACCTGGAAGCTGCTCGGCGGGGGTGCCAAAGTAGAGGAATGACCCTGCGGCTGATCGAAGAGGGCGCCAAGAAGTCCGGAGTCTGCTGGCTGGCGCTGCCGTCCGGAACCCGGCTGGCCTGGCACGTCTGGCACGACGGGGCGATCTGCCTGGTCACCGGCGGCGGCGAGCAGGAACTGCCGGGCCTGGCCGAGTGCGCGACCACCGAGGTGGTGCTGCGCAGCAAGGACAACGGCGCCCAACTGATCCGCTTCCCGGCCACCGTCGAGGTGCTCGACCAGACCGAGCACGCCGAGACGGTAGCCGCGCTGGCCAAGGAGCGGCTCAACGCCGCCGACAGCGCGGCCCTGACCGCCCGCTGGGCCACCGAAGCCCTGGTGGTACGGCTGACGCCGGCACCCGACCCCAACGGCTGAGGCCCGCACCCGACCCCAACGGCTGAGGCCCGCACCCGACCTCAACGGGTGAGCCCCTCACCCCACCCCGACGGGTGACGGCTCGGCCGCCACCGGTGCGGCCTTCCTGGCACCCGCGGCGGCGGTCTGGGCCAGCAGCGCCCCCACGAGCACCACGGCCCCACCGGCGATCTGCGCCACCCCGAGCCGCTCCCCGAGCAGCACCCAGGCGATCAGCGCCCCGCCGATCACCTCCACGGTGGCCACGGTCGCCCCCACCGCCGCCGACAACCGCCGCACCGCGGTGACCCCCGTGACGTACGCGATGACGGTGGCCACCACCACCAGCCAGGCGGCCGCGCCCGCCACCGGCAGCGTGTGCTCACCCACCGTGGCGGTCCCCCCGAACACCGCCCAGTCGATCTCCCACGGTCGCGCGATCGGAATCAGCACCACCGCCGCCCCCGTCATCCCCCAGGCGACCAGCCCGAGCGGATCGACCCGCAAGTTATCGCTCATCAGGAAATATCCGGCGCAGCACGCGGCGGCCAGCAGCGCCAGCACCAGCCCGATCGCGTCCAGCCGCAGCCCCTGCCACACCTCCACGACCACCCCGAGCCCGACCACCGCGACCACCGCGCCCACATAGGCCGCCCGCGACAGCCGTACCCGCCGGACGAACCGCACCCAGAGCACCACGAGCACCGGCGCGGTGTACTCGATGAGCAGGGTCACCCCCACCGGCAACCGGGTGATCGCCACGAAGAACAGCGCCTGCACCCCGGCCACCGCCACCACCGCGTACGCCGCGAAGAACCCCAGCTGGTCCCGGGGAATGCGGAGCGCCCGCGGCCGGACCACCGCCAGCACCGCCAGGAGCAGCACCCCGGCCCCGGCCATCCGCACCCACACCGACTCCAGCGGGGCGAGCCCGGCGGCCCCGAGGAACTTGGCCATCGGCCCGGAGAACCCGAAACAGGCCGCGGAGACGACAGCGATTCCCAGGCTGATTGACCTGATCATGACCCATCCATGTAACTACCGTTTGATGCTATTGATCCTGTCATAACCGGCGTAACGCACGCACCCCCATAGCCTTCGAGCGTGGATCGGATCTTCGTGGCCCGGCTGGCGGGGCTCGCGGTGTTCGATCCGGCCGGCGACCGCATCGGCCGGATCAGGGACGTCGTGGTCGCCCTGCGCGGCCGCCTGCCGCCCCGGGTGCACGGCCTGGTGGTCGAGGTACGCCCCCGGCGGCGGGTCTTCCTGCCGATCACCCGGATCATCAGCGTGGAGGCCGGCGCGGTCATCTTCACCGGCCGCCTCAACCTGCGCCGGTTCGAGCAGCGCGACTCCGAGACATTGGCCATGGGCGAGCTGCTGGACCGCAAGGTCGCCCTGGCCGGCGACCCCGCCACCGTGCTGGACCTGGCCATGGAGCACAGACCCCCGGACTGGCTGATCACCAAGGTGGCCATCCGGCGCGGCACCCGCCGCAGGGGCGAGACGGTGATCGTCGACTGGGACCAGGTCACCGGCTTCGAGACGCGCCCGCACGAGCAGGGCGCGGCCAGCCTGCTCGCCGCCATCGACACCATGCGCCCCGCCGACCTGGCCAACCTGCTGCACGAGCTGCCGGACAAGCGCATGGCCGAGGTGGCCGCCGCGCTCGACGACGATCGCCTCGCCGACGTGCTGGAGGAGCTGCCGGAACGCGACCAGGTGGTGGTGCTCGGCAACCTGGCCGCCGAACGGGCCGCCGACGTGCTGGAGGAGATGGGCCCCGACGACGCGGCCGACCTGCTCCAGGAGCTGCCCGCCGAGCAGGCCGAGTCGCTGCTCCAGCTGATGATCCCCGAGGAGGCCGAGCCGGTACGGCGCCTGCTCGGCTACGGCGAGGAGACCGCCGGCGGCATGATGACCACCGAGCCGGTGATCCTCCCGCCGAACGCCACCGTGGCCGAGGCGCTGGCACACATCCGCAACCCGGAGCAGACCCCCTCGGTGGCCGCCCAGGTGTTCGTCTCCCGCTCGCCCACCGAGACCCCGACCGGCCGCTACCTGGGCCTGGTGCACTTCCAGCGGCTGCTCCGCGAGGCGCCGTCCACCCTCATCGGCAGCCTGCTCGACACCTCACTCGACCCGATCCGCCCCGACCTCACGCTGCCCGAGGTGGCCTCCTACCTGGCCACGTACAACATGATGGCCAGCCCGGTGGTGGACGGCGTGGGCCGGCTGCTCGGCGCGGTGACGGTGGACGACGTGCTCGACCACCTGCTGCCCGAGGACTGGCGGGAGAGCAATGGCTGACCGGCTGGACCAGCCCAGGGAAGCGCGCCTCCAGCTCCGGCCGCAGTACGACCCCGAGGCGTTCGGCCGCTGGGCGGAGCGTTTCGCCCGGTTCCTGGGGACCGCCAGGTTCCTGGTGTACATGACGATCTTCGTGACCGTCTGGGTGCTGTGGAACGTGCTGACGCCGCTGAAGTTCGACCCGTACCCGTTCATCTTCCTGACCCTGGCCCTGTCCCTGCAGGCCTCCTACGCCGCGCCGCTGATCCTGCTGGCGCAGAACCGGCAGGACGACCGGGACCGGGTGCAGAACGAGCAGGACCGGCTGGCCGCGGAACGGAACCAAGCGGCGGTGGAATATCTGACCCGGGAGATCGCCGGACTCCGGATCGGGCTGGGCGACGTGGCCACCCGGGATTACCTCAGAGCCGAGCTCCAGCGCCTGATGGACCAGCTGGAGGGCGAGGCAAAAGACAACCCACAGGGACGGTAAGACAGCCCGCCGTTCGTAGGTACGCCCCCGAGTTCGTAGCATGAACGGTATGGCACCGACCCCTGAACAGGTGACAGCCGCGCTGGCGAGGGTCAACGACCCGGAAATCCGCCGGCCGATCACCGATCTCGACATGGTGAAGAGCATTGACATCGGGCTCGACGGTGAAGTCCGGGTGGGCATCTACCTGACCGTCGCCGGATGTCCGATGCGCGACACCATCACCCGGGATGTCACCGCTGCCGTCTCCGCCGTGCCCGGCGTGTCCCGGGTCCGGGTGGAGATGGACGTGATGAGCACCGAGCAGCGAAAGGTCCTGCAGACCAAACTGCGCGGCGACCGCGGCCCGGAGAAGGAGATCCCGTTCGCCAAACCCGGCTCGCTCACCCGGGTCTTCGCGGTGGCCAGCGGCAAGGGCGGGGTCGGCAAGTCCTCGGTCACCGTCAACCTGGCCGCCGCCATGTCGGCGAGCGGGCTCAAGGTGGGCGTGGTGGACGCCGACATCTACGGCCACAGCGTGCCGCGCATGCTCGGGGTCGGGGAGCGCCCCACCAAGGTCGAAGACATGATCATGCCGCCGGTGGCGCACGACATCAAGGTCATCTCGGTCGGCATGTTCAAGCCGGAGGGCAACAGCGCGGTGGTCTGGCGCGGGCCGATGCTCGACCGCGCCCTGCACCAGTTCCTCGCCGACGTCTACTGGGGCGACCTGGACGTGCTGCTGATGGACCTGCCGCCCGGCACCGGGGACATCGCCATCTCGGTGGCCCAGCGCATGCCGACCGCCGAGATCCTCGTGGTGACCACCCCGCAGCAGGCCGCCGCCGAGGTGGCCGAGCGGGCCGGGTCGATCGCCGCGCAGACCCACCAGCAGGTGGCCGGCGTGATCGAGAACATGTCCTGGCTGCCCTGCCCGCACTGCGACGAGCGCATCTCGGTCTTCGGCGAGGGCGGCGGCCAGCAGGTGGCCGACGCGCTGACCCGGACGCTGGGGGCCCGGG
The DNA here is from genome assembly GCF_018476525.1 of Acrocarpospora catenulata. Lineage (GTDB taxonomy): Bacteria > Actinomycetota > Actinomycetes > Streptosporangiales > Streptosporangiaceae > Acrocarpospora > Acrocarpospora catenulata. Next base: position 48,820 of record NZ_JAHCST010000048.1, on the reverse strand, counting down.
TGCCGCTGCTCGGCCAGGTGCCGATCGACACCCGGCTGCGCGAGGGCGGCGACGAGGGCAAGCCGCTGGTGCTCACCGACCCGGACGCCCCGGCCGCCGCCGAGCTCCGCCGGATCGCCGCCGGTCTCGGCAAGCGCTCCAGCAGCCTCAAGGGCCGCAAGCTCGACATCTCCCCAGCCGGTCGATAGACACGCACACGAAAAAGCCCGTCCTGTCCAGGACGGGCTTTTTCACATCAGGTCGCCTCGTTGTCGTATGGCGGGATCTCGCCGTTGGTGAGCTCCATGGCCGCCGGCGCCGGGACGGGCGCCTCCAGCGGCTCCGGTTCCGGCGAGTTCCAGTCCTTCTCCACGTCGTCCAGCAGGTGCTTGCGGACGAACGCCTTCGGGTTCAGATCGGCCGGGTCGAAGTTCTTGAACTCCGGCCCCAGGTTGGCCTCCAGATCGCTCCTGGCGTTGTTGGCCATCTGCCGCAGCTGCCGCAGCGTGCGCCCCGCCTGGGAGGCCGCCTGCGGAAGCTTCTCCGGACCGAAGACCAGCAGCGCGATGACCGCCAACGCCACAATCTCCGGCCAGCCGATTCCGAACACGGCGATCTCCCTTACAAACCCGTACCGATGGCTCTCAGACTAACGCCGCCACCGGCGTGCTCACGAGGCCCCGTCAGCTTGGCCGCGCGCTCGGCGCCGGTGCGGCACCGATCGTTACCGTGGTGGTCCGCTCCGCGCCGGCCCGCTGATACTTGAAGGACACCTGGTCGCCGGGCGCCTTGCTCCGGATGGTGACGATCAACTCCCGGCTGTCGCCGACCGGCTGGCCGGCCACCTCCAGGATCACGTCGCCCGGCCGCAGCCCCGCCTTGTCGGCGGGCCCGCCCGGGGTGACCGGCTCGATGCCCCGCTCGGCCTGCGCCGCGATCCGCACGCCCGGCCCCTGGTACTGCTGGTCGATGCTGATCCCGATCCGGGAGGTACGGGCCGTGCCGGTGGTGATCAGCTCCTCGGCGATCCGGCGTACCTGGTTGACCGGAATGGCGAAGCCCAGGCCGATGCTGCCGGTCTGCTGGCCGCCCAGGGCCGAGCCGCCGCCCAGGGTGGCGATGGCCGAGTTCACCCCGATCACCTCCCCGGCCGCGTTCACCAGCGGCCCGCCGGAGTTACCCGGGTTGATCGCGGCGTCGGTCTGGATGGCGTTGATCAGCGCCGAGTCCCGCCCGCGCTCGCCGCCCGCCTCCACCGGCCGGTTGAGCGAGCTGACGATGCCGGTGGTGACGGTCCCGGTGAGACCGAGCGGGGAGCCGATGGCGATGACCGGGTCACCGACCACCATGGTGTCGGAGTTGCCCAGCGCCGCCTCCGGCGAGCCGAAGGTCTCGTCCGGTTTGACCACGGCGATGTCGGAGTTGGGGTCGCGGCCGACGATGCGCGCGGTGGTGGCCTGCCGGTTGGCGAACTTGATCCGGATCTCACCGCCCTGCGCGGCCACCGCCACCACGTGGTTGTTGGTGACCACGTAGCCGCCCTTGATCAGGAAGCCGGAGCCGGTGCCCGACTCGGCGTTGCCCCGCACCTCCAGCGAGACCACGCTGGGCAGCACCCTGGCCGCCACTCCGGCCACCGACTCTGGCGGGCGCGCGGTGGTCCCGGCCGGGGCGCTGGGAATGGCGTACCCCGGGTCCAGGCCGGAGCCGCGGCTCTGCAACAGGTAGGTGCCGTAACTGCCGGCCACGCCGGCCACCAGCGCGATCGTCACGGCCAGCGCGGCCAGCGTGCCCGTCCGGGGCGAACGCCGCGGGGCGGGCGCCGGCGGGGGACCTCCCGGCGGCGGCGCCCAGGCCGGGCCCATACCGAACGGGTTGGTGGGCGGCGGCGGACCGGCCGGACCTGGCCCGCCGAAGGGCGGCTCCTGCGGAAGCGGCGGCGGCGGGCTGCCGAACGCCCCTTGCTGACCTCCGAATTGCTGACCTCCGAACCCCCCTTGCTGACCGCCGAACGACCCCTGCTGCCCGGGGTACGGCCCGAACTGCCCGGTCGTCGCCGGGTCCGGTGGGGGCATGCGGTGCGGAGCGGTCCCGCCGGCAGCCCCGGAGGGATCGCCCCAACCTGGCTGGGGCGCGGCTCCCTCCACCGGTGCCGGTAGGAACTGTGGCCGGTCCGACGCGTTGTGAGGACGCGTGTCGTCGGTCATCGCTGCTTTCACTCCCACGCAAGGTCAGCGGTGGCGGGATGCCATCCTCACCGCAACGGCATACGTCCGGCGTAAAGCCAGATCGTATGCCGTCTGGATCCCCATCATTCGGCAGGGTAGTCGCCCGATCTGGACATCAGTGCGCAAGCGACGGCGTCACACTCGGGCTGACCTGAGGAGTGGCCCTGGGGGCCTGGCCGTTGAACGGGGTCGCGGTCTTGGGCGCCGGCACCATCATCTCGGGCGGCGTAGCGGGCCGCGGGTCCCCGCTGACCATGAACAACGTGCCGAGCGCGACCGCCGCGGAGGCCATCCCGACCGCCACGTAGCCGACCCGGCGATTACCACGGCCAGGCCCGGAAGAACCGCCGCCGCTTCTGCGGGGGCGGTTGTCCAAAGGGGCCAGGCTGTAGATCCCCGGCAGGTTGCGGGTGTCCGGCGGGCTCGGCGGCGGCATGCGCAGCAGCGACATGGTCAGGTCGGCCGGCATGGCCGGCGGGTCCATCAGCCGCAGTCGGCTCTTCAGGGCCCGCAGCGCCTCCACCTCCGCCCGGCAGTCGGCGCAGAAGGTCAGGTGGGCCAGCGCGCGCTCCCGGTCGTTGTGGCCGAGCTCGCCATCGATCAGCGCGGAGACGCGCTCTCCGAGGTGCGTCATGCTCCCTCCTCGTGGTGCTGTCGGGGACAGCGGAGCGGGGTGCTCATCTGCCCTCCCGGGTGAAGGACGAAGGGGGGAGTTGGTCATTGCGGGGGGCCCGGTGCTCCAGCGCGTCGCGCAGCTGGGTGCGGGCCCGGTGGATGCGGCTGCGGACGGTGCCCAGCTTCACCCCGAGCGTGGCCGCGATCTCCTCGTAGGACAGGCCCTCGATGTCGCAGAGCACGACGGCGGCCCGGAACTCCGGGGCCAGCGCGTCCAGCGCCGCCTGGATGTCGGGTTCGAGGTGGGCGTCGTCGTAGGCCTGGGCCGGGGACGGCTCCCGCCCGCGCAGCCGCTCGGCCGCGTCGTCGGCGAGACCCTCGAAGCGGACCCGCTGCTTACGCCGCGCGTGGTCCAGGAACAGGTTGGTGGTGATCCGGTGCAACCAGCCCTCGAACGTGCCGGGCGTGTAGCTGGACAGGGAGCGGAAGACCCGGACGAACACATCCTGGGTCAGGTCCTCGGCGTCGTGCACGTTCCCGGTCAGCCGGTAGGCGAGCCGGTACACCCGCGCGGAATGCGTTCGGACGACCTCCTCCCAAGTGGGAGGCGTCCAGTCGGACACGGCGGTGTCCGGCTGGTGGTCCCGATCGTCCACCGACAATCCTCTCTCCAGTGCCGCTACTACCCCCATAGTGCCCGACCCCGCCCCTCCCTGCTGCGTCTAATTTCCCGGACCCCTCGGGCCCGGGACGCGCGCGACCCTTGTCGAACGAGCAGGGTTCGACAAAGACCGTTCAAAGCGTGCAACGTCCCCGTTGTTGCGTGAGTTCCCGTTCGGGGCTTACTCCCCTACGCTTCAGAACCATGAACACGGCGAGCCTGGCCTTTGCGGAGGAGTTCGTCCCGGAGGACGAGCTCCTGCGGGCGGCGCGGCAGCGCGGCACGGAAGTGGGTGCGCCGCCCATTTTGCCCGGCGCGGGCGCCGCGCTCAGCTTCCTGGCGAGCGCCAACAACGCCCGCGCGGTGGTGGAGATCGGCACCGGCTGCGGGGTCTCCGGCCTCTGGCTGCTCCGCGGCATGCGCCAGGACGGCACGCTCACCAGCGTGGACGCCGAGCCGGAGCACCAGCGTCTGGCGCGCCAGACGTTCGCCGAGGCGGGCTTCTCCGGCAGCCGGATCCGCCTGATCGTGGGCCGCGCCCTGGACGTGCTGCCCCGCCTCGCCGACGGCGGCTACGACCTGGTCTTCTGCGACGCCGCCAAGCAGGAGTACGGCGACTACCTGGCCGAGGCGATCCGGCTGCTCCGGATCGGCGGCATCGTGGCCTTCGACAACGCGCTCTGGCACGACAAGGTGGCCGACCCGACCCAGCGCGACCCGGACACCGTGGTCATCCGCGAGCTGGGCAAGCTGGTCCGCGGCGACGAGCGGCTCCGCCCGCTGATGCTCCCGCTCGGCGACGGCCTGCTCGCCGCGGTCAAGCTCAGCTCCTGACGCTGCCGAGCCCGCTCAGCCACTCCAGCAGCAGCCGCACGCCGAACCCGGTGGCGCCCTTGTCGGCGCGGGCCGGGCCGGCGATGTCCAGGTGCGCCCAGGGACGCTTGCCGACGAACTCACGGAGGAACAGCGCCGCGGTGACCGAGCCGGCGGCGGGGATGGGGCTCGGGTTGCGCTCCACGTTGGACAGGTCGGCCACGTCGGAGTCCAGTTCGGCCCGGTAGTCGTCGATGAGTGGCATTCGCCACATCCGGTCGCCGCCGCGCTCCCCTGCCGCCAGCAGTTCGGCGGCGAGGGTGTCGTCGCTGGCGTACAGGGCGCCGAGGCCGGTGCCGAGGGCGACCCGGGCCGCGCCGGTCAGGGTGGCCACGTCCACCATGGCGTCGGGGTCGAGTTCGGCGTCGGCGTAGGCGAGCGCGTCGGCCAGCACCAGGCGGCCCTCGGCGTCGGTGTTGAGCACCTCGACGGTGCGGCCGCCGTACTGCGTGATGACGTCGCTGGGGCGCTGGGCGGAGCCGGAGAAGGAGTTCTCGGCGCAGGCGATCAGGCCGGTCACCTTGACCGGCACGTCGAAGCCGGGCAGCGCGGCCAGGGTGGCGATCACCGCGGCGCCCCCGGCCATGTCGGTCTTCATGGTCTTCATGCCGTCGGAGGTCTTCAGCGAGAGCCCGCCGCTGTCGAAGGTGATGCCCTTGCCGACCAGCACCACATGCCGGTCGTACGAGGCGGGCGTGTAGGACATCTCGACCAGGCAGGGCGGGTTGACCGAGCCCTTCCCGACCGCCCGGATGCCGCCGAACCCGGCCAGCTCGGTGTCCACCCGCACGCCGACCCCGGCCGCGGCGCCGAGTTCCACGGCCTGCGCGGCCAGCCAGCCGGGGGTCTTGATCGAGGCCGGGGTGTTGATCAGGTCCCGGGCGGCCGCGGTGGCCCGCGCGGTGGCCTCGCCCCGGCGGATGGCCGCCTCGTCGCCGCCGACCACGACGATCTCCCCCACCGGGCGGCCGCGCACCTCGCCGATGGTGAACTGGTAGGTGGCCAGCAGGGCCGCTTCCACCAGCGCGGCCACGTCCCCGTCCGGCGGGAGCAGCACCGTCAGGCTGGGCCTGCCCTTGGCCTTGCCGCCCAGCGCGGCGCCCGCCTTGCGCAGGTCGTCGCCGGTGCCGTACAGCAGCACGCGCCGCACTCCGTCGCCGTTCGCGACCGGAATTTCGAGCACCTCGCCGGGCTCGCCCTTGGCCTGGTAGTGCGCGAGCAGGGCGTCCACCGGGAGCGGGAGGTCCACCTCGGGGGTCCGGCCGGGGCCGAACGGCACGGCCAGGAACTCGGCGTCGGCGATGGCCTGCGGGGCGATGGTCAGACGGGTCTCGATGGGCACGGAAACTCCAGATAACCGAGGACAACCAGGGAGAAAACAATGCGGCCCCGGCGCGGAATCACCCCGCGGCCAGGGCCGGTGTGGAATCGGACGGCGGGCCGAGCCTCAGCCGACCACGTTCTTGAGAGCGTCTCCGAGCGCGCTGGCCTCGTCCGCTGACAGCTCGACGACGAGCCGGCCACCGCCTTCAAGCGGGACCCGCATGACAATGCCCCGGCCTTCCTTGGTGACTTCCAGCGGACCGTCACCAGTCCGCGGCTTCATCGCCGCCATGCGTGTATCCCTTCCCGCGTTGTCGACCGCCCCCGAAGAGGTGGTCGGCGCATTCACGTCTTCTGTGATGTCCTATTATCCCGCCTCCGAGCTCTTCAGGGTAACGGCCTAGGGCTCATTTGTGGATCAAAGCGGGTGCCCCTATGCATTGTCGGAGACAGATCCTGACCCCACACTGGGTGGCGTGAACGCCCGAGCCGCGCTTTTCGACCTCTACGGGGACCATCTGCGTACGCGCGGCGGACGCGCCTCCGTGGCCGCGCTGGTGCGGCTGCTCGCGCCGCTCCACGTCGCCGCCCCGGCGGTCCGCACCGCCATCTCCCGCATGGTCCGACAGGGCTGGCTGGACCCGGTACGGCTCCCGCAGGGCCCCGGTTACGGTCTCACCCCAAAGTGCGCCCGCCGCCTGGACCAGACGGCCGCCCGAATCTACCGGAGCGGCACGGTCACCTGGCCCGGCCGCTGGCACCTGCTGGTGATCGAGCCGGTCAGGGACCGCCCGCGCCGGGAGCGGCTCCGGGCCGACTTGATGTTCCTGGGGTACGCGCCGCTCTCCGAGACCACCTGGATCGGTCCGCGCCCGTCTCCCGAACTGGACGCCCTGCAGATCACGGCGGACCGCTTCGAGGCCGTGCTGGAGGGCGACCCGCGGGACCTGGTGGCCCGGGCCTGGGACCTGGAGGGCATCGGCAGGGCGTACGAGGAGTGGCTGGCCGGGGCGATGACGCTGGTGGGCTCGCTGCCCGACGACGCCCCCGAGGACCAGGTGTTCGCGGTCCGCAGCAGGCTGGTGCACACCTGGCGCAACTTCCTGTTCCGCGACCCCGCGCTGCCTCCGGCCCTGCTGCCCCCCGGCTGGCCCGGGGAGAAGGCTCGCGCCTACTTCGAGCAGGAGGCCGGCCGCCTGCTGCCCCGCGCCGCCGCCTTCGTCGACCGCACCCTGCACGGGGCCACCTGAGGAAGCGGGTCAGGCTCCGGCCGGTGGCCTGACCGCGTCCGGGTCGGTGCGCACCACGCAGTCCGCGATGTGGTCGTTGACCAGGCCGATGGCCTGCATCAGCGCGTACGCGGTGGTGGGTCCCACGAAGCGGAAGCCGTGCCGTTTGAGGTCCTTGGCCAGGGCGGTGGAGGCGGGGGTGATGGCCGGCACGTCGGCCATCGTCTTCGGGACGGGGGCCGCGGGGTCGGCGTACTGCCAGACCAGGGCGGACAGGCCGCCGGGCAGGGCCAGGGCGGCGCGGGCGTTGGCCACCGCGGCCTCGATCTTGGCGCGGTTGCGGACGATGCCGGGGTCGGCCAGCAGGCGGGCCACGTCGGCCTCGCCGTACCCGGCGACCTGGTGGACGGCGAAGCCGTCGAAGGCCCTGCGGAAGTTCTCCCGCTTGCGGAGGATGGTCAGCCAGGACAGGCCGGACTGGAACGCCTCCAGGGTGACGCGCTCGTAGACGCCGTCGTCGCCGTGGACCGGGCGGCCCCACTCCTGGTCGTGGTAGGCGACGTAGAGCGGGTCGGAGGTGGCCCAGGCGCAGCGGACCACCACAGGGCTACCTCGTCTCCTCGGCGTCGGCCGTCACGTCGGCCTTGCCGTTGGCCGTGATCTCGGCCGTGGCGCCGGCCTGGGCGCCGTTCCAGTCGAGCACCTCGGGCTGGTGCTCGGTCCTGGGCGGCTCGGCCGGGCGGGCGTAGGCCTCCTGGCGGGCCTGCAGGCGGCTGGCCAGCAGTTCGGAGACCCGCTGCTCCAGCATGGCGATCCGGCTGTCCCGCTCGCTCAGCGCGGTGGCCGCCCGCTGGAGGGTCTCGTCCACGCTCTGGGTGTGGTAGCCGACCAGGCCGATGGGCAGGTGCAGGTCCACGAAGTCGCCCGCGTCGAGCCGACCGGCCTCCGGCAACTCCAGCGGCGGGACGTCCGGCGGGAACTCCGCCAGTTCGCCGCCCTTGCCCAGCGACACCAACACCACGCACCCCAGCACGGCGAGGGCGGCGACCACGAGTACGACCAGCAGCACATACGAATCGTGCCACAACTCCCACCACCGGGAGCCGGTTAGGTCAGGCCTCGTCCACGCTGGGGATGATGTGGGAGCGCTTGTCCAGCAGGTCGAACGCCTCCTCGACCGAGCCCGTCCAGGAAATCGCGTCGAACACGTCGGGCCGGGTGAACCCCTGGTCGTACATGCCCTCCACCAGGGCGCGGAGCGGGTCGTACAGGCCCCAGGGGTCGAGGATGACCAGCGGCTTGTTGTGGATGCCGAGCACCCGGGAGGTCCAGATCTCGAAGAGCTCCTCCAGGGTCCCGATCCCGCCGGGCAGCACCAGGAAGGCGTCCGACCGGGCGTCCATCAGCGCCTTGCGCTCCCGCATGCCGTCGGTCACCAGCAGCTCGTGGGAGCCGGTGTCGGCGATCTCGATGTCCACCAGCACCCGCGGGATGACGCCGATCGTGGCGGCGCCGCCGGCCCGCGCCGCCCGGGCCACCTCCCCCATGCAGGACACGATGGCGCCCCCGCTGACCAGGGTGTGGCCGCGCCGGGCCAGCTCGGTGCCCACCTCCCTGGCCAGTTCCAGGAACTTGGGGGCGATCCGCCCGCTGGAGGAGCAGAAGACGCAGATCGCGCTCACTGGGCGTCCGCGGCGGTGAGCTCGGCGGTGGGCTCAGTGGTGGGCTCAGTGGCGGGCTCGGCTTCCCCGGTGTCGTCGTGCTTGCGGTCGGCGTTGACGATGATCTCCACGGCCTCGTCGACGTCGTCGGTGAGGCGGATCAGGTCGACGTCGGCTGGGGAGATCTTGCCGTCGGCCAGCAGCGTGGTCTTGATCCAGTCGACCATGGGGGTCCAGAAACGGGTGCCCATCAGGATGACGGGGAAGGAGGTGACCTTGCGGGTCTGGACCAGGGTGAGGGCCTCGAAGAGCTCGTCCAGGGTGCCGAAGCCGCCGGGCAGGGTGACGAAACCGCAGGAGTACTTGACGAACATGGTCTTGCGGACGAAGAAGTAGCGGAACTCGACGCCGAGGTCGACGTACTGGTTCATGCTCTGCTCGTGCGGGAGCTCGATGCCCAGGCCCACGGAGAGGCCTCCGGCCTCCAGGGCGCCGCGGTTGGCCGCCTCCATGCAGCCGGGGCCGCCGCCGGTGATGACCGCGTAGCCGGCCTCGGCCAGGGCGCGGCCGAGGCGCACGCCGGTGGCGTAGTCGGGAGCGTCGGGCTTGGTCCGGGCGGAGCCGAAGACGGTCACGGCCGGGGGCAGCTCGGCGAGGGCGCCGAAGCCCTCCACGAACTCGGCCTGGATGCGCAGCACGCGCCAGGGGTCCAGGTGCACCCAGTCGGTGGGGCCGCGGCGGTCCAGCAGGCGCTGGTCCGCGGTGGAGTCGGAGACCAGGTTGCCGCGGACCAGGGCGGGGCCCTGGCGTCGCTCGGGTCGGAACGTGTTCATGGCGGTCACGGTACCGTCCTAGGCGGTGCCCGTGACGGCCGCGAAAAGAATCTTGAAATTCATTGGAAACGAGCGGAACCGGCTTTCGCGGAGGGCGCGTCTAAGGTTCGAGGGTGCTGCTCGGGACGGAAAGTGGCTTTCCCCGCCAAATGGCCGGCGAGGAAAGCCACTTTCTTCTTTCTACGGGTACTTCCCCGGGTGTCAGCTCAGGTCAACCAGGCTGTCATCACCCGTTCCGCCTCGACGATCTTCGAAAGTTCCACGTACTCGTCGACTTTGTGGGCCAGTTCCGGATCGCCGGGGCCGTAGTTCACCGCTGGCACGCCGAGCGCGGAGAAACGCGCCACGTCCGTCCAGGCCACCTTGGCCCGGGGAGTGCCGCCCACGGTGGCGGCGAACGCGGCGGCCACCGGGTTCTCCAGGCCGGGCCGGGCGCCGGGGGCGCTGTCGACCAGCCGGACCGCGAAACCGGCGAAGACCTCCTCCAGGTGGGCCAGGGCCTGTGCCTCGGAACGGTCCGGGGCGAACCGGTAGTTCACCGTCACCACGCACTCGTCGGGGATCACGTTCCCGGCGTGACCGCCCCGGATCAGCACCGCGTTGAGGCCCTCGTGGTACTGGAGGCCGTCCACCACCGGGCGGCGCGGGGTGTGGTCGCGGAGCCGGTTGAGGATCTCGGCGGCCTGGTGGATCGCGTTGACGCCCAGCCAGGAGCGGGCGCTGTGGGCGCGCACGCCGGTGGTGGCGACCTCCACGCGGAGGGTGCCCTGGCAGCCGCCCTCGATCTCGCCGCCGGTGGGCTCCATCAGCACCGCGAAGTCGCCGCGCACCCAGTCGGGGTGGTCGCGGACCAGGTGGCCGAGGCCGTTGCGGGCCGCCTCGATCTCCTCGCAGTCGTAGAAGACCAGGGTGAGGTCGCGGTTGGGACGCTCCAGCAGGGCCAGTTTGAGCTGGACGGCCAGGCCGCTCTTCATGTCCGAGGTGCCGCAGCCGTACAGGCGGTCGCCCTCGACCCGGCTGGGCACGTTGCCCGCGATCGGCACGGTGTCCAGGTGCCCGGCGACGACCACCCGCTCGGCGCGGCCCAGGTCGGTGCGGGCCACCAGATTGGCGCCGTCCCGGTGCACGGTGAGGTGGCCGAGACGGGACAGCGCGGCCTCGATCGCGTCGGCGAGCGGCTTCTCCTGGCCGCTCTCCGAGGGCAGGTCCACCAACTCGGCGGTCAGCGCCCTGACGTCTTGATCCAATCGCATGTTCCCGAGCCTATGTCCCGGGAGGGTAGGTTCTGGTTCGTGACAAGGCGCGTTCCCAGAACAGCACTGATCATCCTGGCCATCGTCGCTGTGCTGGGCGCGGGCATCTTCTTCGCCCTCTACAAGATCTTCCAACAGGCCCGGACGTACGCGCTGGGCGAGCACTGCCGGATCACCACCCCCGCGGGCACCCTGGAGCTGGACATCGAGCAGTCCCAGGTGGCGGCCACCATCGCCGCGGTCGCGGCCCGGCGCAAGCTTCCCGAGCGGGCCCTGAAGATCGCGTACGTGACCGCCATCCAGGAGTCCAAGCTGAGCAACATCCCCTACGGCGACCGCGACTCGGTCGGGGTGTTCCAGCAGCGGCCCTCACAGGGCTGGGGCACCCCCGAGCAGCTGCTCGACGTGGTCTACTCGACCCGCAAGTTCTTCGCCGCGCTGGAGAAGGTGGACGGCTACCTGGACATGCCGCTGCACGTGGCCGCCCAGGAGGTGCAGCGCTCCGCCGACGGCAGCGCGTACGCCATGCACGAGGCCGACGCGAACATCCTGGCCGGGGGGTTCGGCGGCCGGGTGCCCAAGGCCGTGAACTGCTGGTGGCCGCCCGCCGACAAGCCGGTGACCCCCCGCCTGGAGGCGGCACGGAAGGAACTGACCCGGGCGCTGGGCGCCGCCGCCGCCAAGGACAGCTGGCTGGTGGCCACCTGGTACGTGGCCTACGCCCAGAAGTACGGCCTGCGCGAGGTCCGCTACGACGGCGTGATGTGGATCGCCGAGAACGGCTACGACGGCTGGCAGTCCGATCCAAAGGCCAAGAGCGTCGCGGTCGTTTAGGCCAGCCGTTCCACCTGGATCGAGCCAGGGGTGAGCGGGTGCGCGTACGAGGCCACCCACTGCCCGCCCTGGACCCGCTGGAACGACAGCAGCCGGTTGTCGTTGGCCCGGTAGTCGGCGAAGTCGAGCAGCCCCCGGTCCGGCAGGCCGGTCATGCCCTCGGCCCGGAAGGCCACCGTGCCCCGCTCGATCGGGAAGAACTCCACGCCCTCCATGATCAGCATGCTCTTGGCCGGGATCATGCCCTGCGCGGGCACCTGGGTCCAGAGCATGACCTCCAGGTGGGCCTCCCCCTGGCTGACGTCCCGCTCCTGGACCGAGAGCCACTGGTAGCGGCGGGTGCCGTCGTCCAGCAGGTGCTCGGTCCACTGCTCGCCGTGCCAGGACAGATGGAGCGCGCCCATCGCCTTGTACCGCGCCCCCGCGATGTGCACGGTGTCGCCGACCTTGATGGTCCGCGGGTCGAAGAACCCGGGCCCCTGATCAGCGCCGAACTCCAGACCGGCGCCCGCGGGAGCGCTCCGCCGGTCCTGCCGGGTGGTGGCCAGGAACGCGCCCAGCACGACGACAAGCGTCGCGAGGCTCAGTCCGAGCACCACCGCTGTCGTCATGGCGGGAGATGCTACTGGAGCCGACGCACAACCGCATTTATCCGCTCATCGGTGGCGGTCATCGCTATACGAATGTGGTTTTTCCCCGCGACGCCGTAGAACTCTCCCGGAGCCACCAGGATGCCCGCCTCGGCCAGGCGTTTGACCTGGTCCCAGCAGTCGGAGCCGTCGGTGGCCCAGAGGTAGAGCCCGGCCTGGGAGTGCTCGATCCGCCAGCCGGCCGATACCAAAGCCGTACGGAGTGCGTTTCGGCGCGCCGCGTAGCGGAGGCGCTGGTCATCGGCGTGCTCGTCGTCGTCGAGCGCGGCGGTCATGGCGGCCTGGACCGGTCCGGGGACCATCATGCCCGCGTGCTTCCTGACCTCTAGCAGCTGCCGCACCAAATCCGGATCACCTGTGACAAACCCGGCACGGTACCCGGCCAGATTGGAGCGTTTCGAGAGCGAGTGCACCGCCAGCAGCCCTTGGTGCGAGCCGCCGCACACGTCGGGGTGGAGGATCGAGACCGGCTGGTCCTCCCAGCCGAGCCCGATATAGCACTCGTCGGAGGCCACGACCGCGCCGCGTTCCCTGGCCCAGGCCACCACCTTGGCCAGGTGCCGGGCGGGCAGCACCCGCCCGGTCGGGTTGGAGGGGGAGTTCACCCAGACCAGCGGCACCCGCTGCGGACCCAGGCTGACCAGCCCGTCCGCCGGGTACGGCTCCGCCCCCGCCAGCCGCGCCCCCACGTCGTAGGTGGGGTAGGCCAGCTCGGGGAAGACCACCCGGTCACCGGGCCCGACGCCGAGCAGGGTGGGCAACCAGGCCACCAGCTCCTTGGAGCCGATGATGGGGAGCACCGCCTCCGGGTCCACGCGCACCCCGTGCCGCCGGGCCAGCCAGCCGGCCGCCGCCGCGCGCAGGGCGGGGGTGCCGTGGGTGAGGGGATAGCCGGGGCTGTCGGCGGCGTCGGCCAGGGCCTGCCGTACCGAGGGGGGAACGGAGTCGACGGGCGTGCCTACCGACAGGTCGGCCAGGCCGTCCGGGTGGGACAGGGCGATCTCCTTGTACGGCGCCAGCCGGTCCCACGGGAAGTCGGGCAGTGCTTTCAACGGTGTCCCCCTACGAGTCACGCAGAGCGCATGCGGAAGCCGCCCGCCGGGCTGCTTCCCCCAGCAGGCGGCCGACCGCCGGTTTTAATGCTCGGTCAGTGGCCTTCGGCCTGCGGCGGCAGCGCTGCCACGATTTCATGGTCCTTCTCGATCTTGCCCACCTTGGAGGCACCCCCGGGCGAGCCCAGGTCCTCGAAGAAGTCCACGTTGGCGCGGTAGAAGTCCTTCCACTGCTCAGGCAGGTCATCCTCGTAGAAGATTGCCTCAACCGGGCAGACCGGCTCGCACGCCCCGCAGTCCACACACTCGTCGGGGTGAATGTAGAGCATGCGGTTGCCCTCGTAGATGCAGTCGACGGGGCACTCCTCGATGCACGCCTTGTCCAGGACATCCACGCAAGGCTGCGCGATGACGTAGGTCACCTCGGGCTCCTTCTTTCCGGCACGAACACGGCCGCGGTTGCTAACGCCTAGTATTGCGTTGCCTGCCTGGTGGCTGAAACAGGAGGGGGCCAAAGGATGGCCTTCCATCTCGTGGTGAGCATCTCAGCGGAAGACGTGGGGCGGCGGGTGTCGGTGCGACGCCGTTGTCCAGAGGGCTTCCGCGATGTCGTGGGCGTGCTGGAATCCTGGTCCGGCGGCGTGCTGGCGGTGCGCAGGCGGGACGGCACGCTGGTGGAGTTCTCCGAGCACGTCATGGTGGCGGCAAAGGTCGTGCCCGGCTGACGGCGTGTCCGCTCGACCTGGGGCAACCTCGCGCCAAGTATTCAAAGGGTGACCACACGTGTTCTCGGACTGTTCGCCCTGCTCGCGGTGGCCTCGGCCGCCTGTTCCACGCCACCGGTGGATGACAAGAAGCTGCCACCGGTCAATCCGAAGGCGGCCGGCCTCCAGCAGGGCTTCGGCACGCTGGACCGGCTGGCCGAGGCGGCCAGGAACGAAGGCACGCTGACCGTGATCGGGCTGCCCCGGACCTGGGTGAACTTCGGCGAGATCATGGACAGGTTCGCCGACAAGTACGACATCAAGATCAACGCCATCAGCCCCGACATGGCGAGCAGCCAGCAGCAACTCCAGGGCGCCGGCGGCCAGGCCCCGGACGTGTACGACCTGAGCCTGGACGTGGCGGTCGCCAACGCCGACAAGTTCGCCCCGTACAAGGTGACGGGCTGGCAGGACATCCCCGACGACCTGAAGGACCCGTCCGGCACCTGGTACGCCGGGTACGGCGGCTACATGTCCATCGGGTACGACCCGCGCCGCATGGCCGCTCCGCGCACCTTCGCCGAGCTCATCAAGCCGGGCAACACGGTGGCCCTGCCCGGCGACCCCACCAAGACCGCCTCCGGGTTCAGCGGGGTGATGGCGGCCTCGCTGGCGGGCGGGAAGGCCGACCCCGAGCGCGGCCTGAAGTACTTCACCGACCTGAAGAAGGCCGGCGCGCTGGTCTCCTCGCCGGAGCAGGCCACCGCCGTGCTGGACTGGGACTACCTCAACCTGGCCAGGGGCGCCGCCGCGGCCGAGCAGGGGCGGCCGGACTGGAAGGTGACCGTGCCGCAGAACGCGGTGCTGGCCTCGCACTACGCGCAGGCCATCAACGCGCAGGCGCCGCATCCGGCGGCGGCCCGGCTCTGGCAGGAGTTCCTCTTCTCCGACGAGGGCCAGAACCTGTTCCTGAAGGGGTTCGCCCGGCCGGTCCGGATGGAGGCCATGGAGATGCGGAACACGCTGGACAAGGAGGCCGCCGCCAAGCTGCCCAAAGTGTCCGGAACCCCGGTGACGCTCACCATTCCCCAGCAGGACGCCGCGAAGACGTACCTCAAGCAACATTGGGCACAGCAGATCGGTTAACGAACACGCATTCCACGAAGGCCGTACAGTATGCCTAACCGTGGAATGTGAGCCGATCTTGCGATATGACACCCCTAGTCTCATGAGGTGGAACGCTCGCGCGTACGACAGCTCTTTCGGCTACGTCTCCGCGCAGGGTGCGCCACTGGTTGAGCTGCTGGATCCGCAGCCGGGCGAGCGCGTGCTCGACCTGGGGTGCGGCACCGGCGTGCTGACCGCCGAGATCGCGTCCCGCGGCGCCCGGGTGCTCGGCATCGACGGATCCCATTCGATGATCGAGACCGCCCTGGCCCAGTTCCCCGGGCTGGACTTCACCGTCGGGGACGGGGCCGACTTCACCGTCGCGCAGCCGTACGACGCGGTCTTCTCCAACGCCGCGCTGCACTGGATGAGCCGCGACCCGGACGCGGTGCTGGACTGTGTCCGGATGGCGCTCCGTCCGGGCGGCCGGTTCGTCGGTGAGCTGGGCGGAGCCGGCAACTGCGCCGCGCTCACCTCCGCCATGCTCACCGCCTGGCGCGAGTACGGCCTGCGCGAGCCCGAGCTCCCGTGGTACTTTCCCAGCCCCGCCGAGTACGCGGTACGGCTGGAGCGGGCCGGTTTCACGGTGCGATTGGTGGAATACTTCGATCGGCCCACCCCGCTGGACGAGTGCCCGAACGGCGCCGCCGACTGGGTGCGCATGTTCGCCCACTCGCTGCTGGACGGTGTGCCGGTGGGGACGGTGGAGCCCCTGCTCCGCCGGGTCAACGAACTCGCGGCCCCCGCGTTGCGCCGGGAGTCCGGCTGGATGGCCGACTACGTGCGCCTGCGCTTCGCCGCGGAACGCAGTTGACCGTGATTACCCGGATACGGGGTTGACGCACGGGTTCGGTCACACGCGCGCGGCTCGGCGCTGGTTCTGGACGTCACTGAGGAAACTCCCGCCGCGGCGAGGGATTTGCCAGACTATGGTCTGGTCTTACGTACGTGATGGGGATGGCGATGAACTTTAGCCTGAGTGACCTTGTGCCACCGCTGCGCTGGAGTGACGCTGCCAACGTCCCCGTTCCCGCGGACCTGCCGGACGCCTGGTGGCGCAGCCTGCCGATGGCCCGGGTGCTGGCCACGACCGGCCCCGACAAGCTGGCCGAGATGCTGACCGAGCTGGCCCTGGACCTGTGGCCGGCGGCGGCCATCGGGGATGTGCTGCCCGCGTTGCACGTGCTGGACCCCGACGAGGCCGACGACCCCCAGGTGGCGATCGCGCTGGACCGGGCCGGGTCCTGGACCGGGCTGCTCGCGCTGACCGGGCGGGAGCTGGGCGACCAGCCGTTCGTGAAGGTCCGCCCGGTGCTGACCGCGCTGTTCGCCGCCGTGTTCCACCGCCTCGGCGCAACCCCGGCGGCCGCGCCGCGCACCGCCGCCGCGCCCCGACCGGCCGCCGCGCAGGGCCCGCTGGCCCTCAAGCCCTGGGAACCGATCCGGGTGGAGCCCCCGGCGGTGGCCGTCCCCGCCCCCCGGGCCGGGTTCTCCGGGGCCGAGCTGCCCCTGCTGCTGGACAACGTGTTCGCCGCGCTGGACGACCAGACCTGGATGGTGGCGCAGAACCGGGTCTTCACCGACACGCCGACCCCGGTGGAGGAGCTGGCCCGGCTGCTGGCCGTGCCCGCCGGGCTGATCGAGGCGATGGAGAAGGCGCTGCGGGCCCGGCTGGCGGAGTGGCTGGCCAGTCCGGAGTCGGCGCCGTTCCGCGAGCATGTGGACCAGATGGTGGTGCAGCTCGGGGTGGCCGCGCCGAAGACCCGGCTGATCGGGGCGGCCGAGTGGCACGAGGAGGAGCTCCGCTCGCTGGACGTGCCGGCCTGGCAGTTCGTGCTGGCCGCGCTGCCCGGGTACGAGGTGTCCGGGGAGTGGCTGGTCGCCGGGGACCTGGCGGAGTTGCACGAGAAGACCGTCGGGCTGATCATGAATGCGGACCGGCCGCCCACGGTGAGCCGGGCCCTGGAGCTGGTCTCCAGTCTGGGTATCCATCCCGAGGTGGCCAAGGAGTGGCTGGAGAACGTGCCCCAGTTGCGCATCCAGAGCGGCAGCAACGGCGCCCAGCCCAAGTCGAAGCCGAAACCCCGCCCGCAACCCCGGCAGACCCGGCCCCCAGCATCCCAGCCCCCGCCCGCCGCCCCCGCGCCCAAACCGGAACCCAAACCGGAGCCGAAGCCGGAGCCGAAGCCGGAACCTAAGTCGGAACCGAAGCCGGAAGAACAACCCGAACCCCAGCCGGAGCGGAAGCCGGAACCCCAGCCGGAGACGGTGCTCAGTGGCGAGGTGAAGCCGAAGGACCCGGGGTTCAAGGACGTCGCGCTCACCCGCCGGTGTTTCCGGCAGCCCGACGGCCGGTGGTGGCTCCGGGTGGACGTCACCGCCGAGTACCTCACCGGAGGCGAGGTCCCGCTGCCCAGCGGCTTCGCCGCCTACCTCGGGCTGGCCCAGGGCGGCAGCCGTACCGTGAAGAGCGCCGCCGGGGACGTGGAGATGAGCTGGGAGGCGCGCCCGGCGCTGGGGTCCCTGCAACGCATCCTGACCGAGGTGGCCGCCAAGGAGGGCGGGCACATCTTCCTCACCCTCTCCGAGGAGGGCATGCTGCGGGTGCGCCACCTGCCCGCGGCCTCCGGCGGTGACAGCACCTCGCGGGCGCTGCGCCTGGTCGGCTACACCGCCCCCGGCGGCACGCCGGACCAGGCCACCAAGGTGATCGCCACCCGGATCGGCCTGACCGGCCCGGTCGGCACCGCCGATCTCCTGTCCCGACTCCAGGAGCGCGGGGACCGCGATCTGCTGTCCCTGCTCGGATAGCGACGGGACCCATGCCACGACTCGCGGTCTCTCTGGACTTCACCAAGGAGCTCAGCGCCTTGGCCCGGCCAGTGCGCCGGGACGCCGCGGTCGCCGTCCGCCGTTTCCTGCACAACTCCCCCGCCGGGCCGACCCCGGAGCGGGTGCGCAACGCCCGGGACCCCCGGGTGGCCACACTCCGGCTGAGCGACCGGTACCGGGGGGTGGTGGTCCGCCAGCGGGACGTCTACTGGCTGGTCGCGATCCTGCCGGACGCCGAGGCGTGGAACTACGCCCAGCGCCACCTGTTCACGGTGAACTCGGCGATCGGGGTGATCGAGGTCTGGGACGCCGAGGCGCTGGACCGGGTGGAACCCGCGCTGCGCCGCTCCTCGGCCGGGTCCACCCGCCGCCTGTACAGCCACATCTGCGACACCGACCTGCTCAACCTGGGCATCGACCAACGGCTGCTGCCGCTGCTGCGGCTGATGTCCACCGACGCGCACCTGGCCGCGGTGGAGCCGCTGCTGCCGGAGAGCCAGTACGCGCCGCTGGCCTGCCTGGCCCAGGGCGGCTCGCTGGCGGAGGCGTGGCGGGAGCTGGACGGATGCCGGTGCATGCTGGCCGAGACCATCGACGAGGACGACCTGCTCACCGCGCTGGTGCGCACCCCCAGCAAGGCGGCCTTCGCGGCGGACCGGGTCGAGCTGGACCGCATCCTGACCGTGCCCGACTGGTGCACCTTCCTCTATCCGCCGCAGCACACCTACTCGCACTGGGAGACCTACGAGCAGCCCGCGCTGATCACCGGTGGCGCCGGGACCGGGAAGACGATCATCGTCCTGCACCGGGCGGCCTTCCTGGCCAGGGCGGGTACCGGCCCGATCCTGCTGGCCACCTTCTCCCAGGTGCTCGCCAACGAGCTGGCGGCCAAGCTGGACATGATCATCGATGATGAGGTGATCAGGAAGCGGGTCGAGGTCACCAACGTGGACCGGCTGGCCCACCGGATCGTGGCCGAGCACGAGGGCCGCTCGCCGACTCTGGTCGGGGATGTGGCCAAGTTCTGGCACGAGGCGGCCGGGAGCAGGTTCGGGGCGGCCTTCCTGCTCCGCGAGTGGGAGCAGGTGATCCTCTCCCAGAACCTGCGCACACTGGAGGAGTACCTGGCGGCCGAGCGGCCCGGCCGGGGGGTGGACCTGTCTCCGGAGATCAGGACCAATGTCTGGCACGCGGTCGAGCACGCCGTGGGCCGGCTCCGGCAGTCCGGGCGGCGTACCCTGCTCCAGCTGGTGAGCGAGGCCGCCGACCTGCTCGGGCAGTCCACCGGGGACATGCTGGGGGACCAGGCGCCGGGGCGGGAGCCGTACCGGCACATCGTGGTGGACGAGGCGCAGGACCTGCACCCGGCGCAGTGGCGGCTGCTGCGGGCGGCGGTGCCGCCGGGGCCCAACGACCTGTTCGTGGTGGGCGACCCGCACCAGCGGATGTTCGGCAACCGGGCCTCGCTGGCCGGGATGGGCATCCCGATCCGGCGGTTCCACCTGAAGATCTCCTACCGGCTGCCGCACGAGATCCTCTCCTTCGGCGTGCGGCTGCGCGGCGGCGGTCCGGTGGACGGCCTGGTGGACGGCATATCCGAGATGTACGGCTACCGCTCGCTCCAGCACGGCACCCGGCCGATGGTCCGCGAGTACGTCAGCCCCGAAGCGGAGCTCACCGGTCTGGTGGCGCACGTGAGCGAGTGGCTGGCCGACGGGGTGCCGCCGAACGAGGTCGCGGTGACGGCCAGGACCGTGGAACTGGTCAGGACCGCGCGGGCGGCGCTGCGCGCGGCGGGCATCGAGGTGAAGGTGACGGCACTCCATGGCATGAAGGGTCTGGAGTTCCGGCGGGTGGCCGTGATAGGCGTTGCGGATGGGATTGTCCCCTCGCCTGAAGCCCTGACGCCCGCCACCGAGGATCCGACCGCGCGGGCCCACGACCTGCAACGAGAACGGGGGCTGCTCTATGTGGCCTGCACGCGCGCGAACGAGTTGTTGTACGTGTCCTACTCCGGCCGGGCGAGTCCCTTCCTGCCCACCTGATCCCCTAATCTGAACTGCGGATATATTCCCCTTGCCGGTTGGACCTGCATGAATCTGAGCCTGAGCGACATCGTGCCTCCCCTGCGCTGGACAGCGCCCAGCCAGGTTGAGCCGATCGCCAGCGACCCCGGTCTCCCCGACGCGTGGTGGCAGGCGCTCCCGATCGACCGGGCCTGCGCCGCGGTGGGCACGGCACAGGTGGCGTCCCGGCTGGCCGATCTGGCCACCGCGTGCTGGGGCCATCTGGCGCTGGGCGACATCATGCCGCTGCTCAGGTTCACCGATCCGGTGGAGTCGGCGCGTACCCCGGGGAGCAGGGAGAGCGTGCACCGCATGTTCACCGGGCTGCTGGAGAAGCTGCTGGAGACCGAGCCGGGCGAGCAGGCCCCGGTGGCGCCGGAGCGGCCGCTGCCCGAGCTGGTGGACGCGGTCTTCGCGCGGCTGGACGACCGGCAGCGGGCGATCGCCAGGGACCGGCTCTACGCCGAGCAGCGGGCCACCCTGGACGAGCTGGCCCAGCGCTTCTCGGTCACCCGGGAGCGCATCCGGCAGATCGAACGGGACCTGCGCGACCACGTGGACGCCTGGCTGGCCGGCGCGGACGCGGCCCCGCTCACCGCGCACCTGGGCTGGCTGCGGACCCGGCTGGGTTCTGCCGTCCCCGCCGAGGACCTGGCCGCCGCGGTGCCCTGGCACCGCAGCGAGCTGGCCACCCTGGGCATCCCCGCCTGGCGGTTCATCCGCACCCTGCTGACCGGCTATGACCAGACCGACGGCTGGCTGATCGCGGGCGGCGCGGACGAGCTGCGGGAGAAGACCCGGGGCCTGTTCACCGACGGCCCGGTGCCGCTGTCCGACGCCATCAAGATGGTCTCCCAGCTGGGCGTGCGGGAGGACGTGGCCGAGCGGTGGCTGGCCGCGGTGCCGCACCTGCGGGTGCTGGAGGGGTACGTGGTGCCCTGGCCGCGCAGCGTCAACGACAAGGCCGAGGCGGTGCTGGCGGTGGCCGGCACGCCGCTGTCCCCTGAGGAGATCCAGACCCGGATCGGCGAGGACTACAGCCTGGTCGGCATCCGCAACCAGCTGACCGCCGACGAGCGGTTCATCCGGCTCGACCGCAACAAGTACGGCCTGGCCCGGTGGGGCGGCGAGGAGTACCTGGGCATCCGGGAGATGATCGCCAGGGAGATCCAGCGGGCCGGCGGCGAGGCCTCGGTCAACACCATCGTGTCCAGCCTGACCTCCAAGTACGAGGTGAGCGAGAGCTCGGTCCGGGCGTACGCGGGCGGGCCCGGGTTCGAGCGCACCCAGCGGGGCTGGATCCGGGTGGCGGGCGCCGAGCAGAGCGAGTACCAGCCGCGCCGGGACGTGTCCATGACCCGCCGCTGTTTCCGCAGCCGGGACGGGCGCTGGTGGCACCGGGTGGACGTCAACGCCGAGCACCTGCGCGGCTCGGGCTCCCCGCTGCCGACCGGCTTCGCGGCCCACCTGGGCATGGCCCCCGGCGGGCAGCTGACCGCCTCCACCGCCGCCGGCGAGGTGGTGATCAGCTGGCACAACCAGCCGACCATGGGGTCCATCCGCCCGGTGCTGGCCGAGTACAACGCCGCCGAGGGCGACCACGTCTTCCTGACCGTGTCGGACGGCGGCGAGCTGCTGACCCGGTTCCTGCCGGCCAGCCCGCCCGGGCTGCCCGCGCTCAACCGGGCCCTGCACCTGATCGGGTACACCGCGCCGGTGGCCTCGGAGGCGGAGGGGCTGCGGCTGATCGGGGCGCGGATCGGGCTGCCGGACGGCGCGGGCAGGGAGGAAGTCCTGGCACGGCTCCGGGAGCGCGGCGACCGCGACATTCTCGCGTTCCTGTAGCGGGCGTCGCCGGAGATCTGTCAGGATCTTCGGCACTTGTCCGTTACGGGGGGATTTTTCGTGAAGTTTTTACTTACGGGGTTGCTGACGCCTGCCGTCGCGATGGCCGTGGCCGGGATACCGGGGGTGGACGTCTCCAACTGGACGGGAGATGTGGACTGGGAGTCGGTGTCCCAGAAGGGGTCGGGGTTCGCGTTCATCCACGCCACCGAGGGGCTGGACTACAAGAGCCCGCGATTCGCCTCGCAGTTCGCGGGGGCGTCCACGGCGGGGATCTACCGTGGGGCCTACCACTTCGCCCAGCCGCACGAGTCCGGCGGGGCCGCGCAGGCCGATTTCTTCGTGCGGAACGGGGGCCGGTGGACTCCTGACGGCAAGACCCTGCCGGGGGTGCTGGACGTCGAGGACAACCCGTACAACAGCCTGAACAAGCTTGACCACTGCTACGGGCTCTCCCAGGAGGAGATGGTCGACTGGATCAGGGACTTCGCCAACCGGTACCGCGCGTGGACGCGGCGGGATGTGATCATTTATACGACCACGGCCTGGTGGCGGAGTTGCACCGGGGACTCGCTGGAGTTCGCCCGCAATCCCCTGTGGCTGGCGCGCTGGGGGAAGTCGGTGGGTGAGCTGCCGTCCGCCTGGAAGAAGCACACCTTCTGGCAGTCCGCGGCCAAGGGCAACCACGCCGGGGGCGCCGACCGGTTCAACGGGACCGCCTCGCAGCTGCGTGCGCTGGCCTTCCCGCCGATCCGGTACCAGCTGGCCGGGCGGGCGGTGCGGCGGAACGCGTACACGATCACGATCACCAACACGGGGGCGCGGGCGGCGACCGGCCTCAGCGTGTACGGCAAGACGTTCGGCTCCAACAAGCTGGTGAAGGCGCCGAAGGCGTGCAGGGTCACGGCGACCGTGCTGCGGTGCAAGCTGCCCGAGCTGGCCCCGGGCAAGAGCGTGAAGCTGACGGTGGCCACCAAGGTGAAGGGCGCCGCCCCGGTCGGCCTGCGGGTGGCGGTGGGGTCGGCGAAACTGACGCTGCGCGGGTGATCTCGCACAGCTGATCTGGATGGGTCCCCGTGGGTAGGCTCGGAGCATGTTGCGGCTCTATGACACGCGACACCGGCAGGTGCTGCCGGTTCTGCCCGCAGGGGCTCGTTCGATGCGGATGTACACCTGCGGGCCGACCGTCTACCGCTTCGC
This sequence comes from Acrocarpospora catenulata, assembly GCF_018476525.1. Taxonomy (GTDB): domain Bacteria; phylum Actinomycetota; class Actinomycetes; order Streptosporangiales; family Streptosporangiaceae; genus Acrocarpospora; species Acrocarpospora catenulata. The sequence continues at coordinate 25,815 of NZ_JAHCST010000048.1, read as the reverse complement.
CCATGTCGGAAATTTCCGTTCGTACCTGTTCGCGGATCTGGTCCGGCGGGTGGTCGAGCGGCACGGGGCCCGGGCGGTGGTCTGCCAGAACATCACTGATGTGGGGCATCTGGTGGACGACGCGGAGATCGACCCCACCGGGGAGGACAAGGTCCTCGCCCAGGCCAGGGCCGAGGGCCGGTCCTCGCTGGAGATCGCGCGCTTCTACGAGGAGGCGTTCCGGTCGGACGCGCTCGCGCTGAACCTGCGCCCGCCGGAGCACACCCCCCGGGCCACCGAGACCATCGACCTGATGATCGAGCTGATCGCCAAGCTCATCGAGAAGGGCCATGCCTACGTGGGCACGGACGGCTCGGTCTTCTTCGACGCCCAGTCCTTCCCCTCCTACGGCGAGATTTCGGGAAATCGGCTGGAGGCGCTGCGGCCCGGGCACCGGGTCGACGGCGTCGACACCCGCAAACGTTTCCACGCCGACTGGGCGCTCTGGAAGCACTCCCACCGCGACATGACCTGGGACACCCCGTGGAGCCGCGGCTTCCCCGGCTGGCACATCGAGTGCTCGGCCATGTCCCTGCACTACCTCGGCGAGCGCATCGACCTGCACACCGGCGGCATCGACCTGCGCTTCCCGCACCACGAGGACGAGCGGGCCCAGTCCGACGCGGCCACCGGCCACGAGGTGGTCCGCCACTGGGCGCACGGCGAGCACCTGCTCTTCGACGGCCGCAAGATGGCCAAGTCCACCGGCAACGTGGTGCTGCTGGCCGACGTGGTCGCCGAGGGCCTCGACCCCCTCGCGGTACGGCTGGCGCTGATGGAACACCGCCACCGCCAGCAGATGAACCTCACCTGGGACACCCTCCGGGCGGCCGACCGTACCGTACGGCGCTGGCGCGCCAAGGTGGCCGAATGGGCGGAGTCACCCAGCAGGCCCATCGACGCCGGGTACCGCGAGCGCGTGCAGTCCTGCTTCGACGACGACCTGGACACCCCCGCCGCGCTGCGCGTGCTGCGCGAGCTGGAACGGGCCGAGGACGTGGCCCCCGGCGCCAAGTTCGAGACCTTCCTGCACTTCGACCACCTCCTGGGCCTGGACCTGTCCACCGAGATCGGCAAGGTGCCCGCGCTGCCGCCGGGCGCGGCCGAACTGCTGGAGCAGCGCGCCCGCGCCCGGGAGGCCCGGGACTGGGCGGGCTCCGACCGGCTCCGGGAGACGCTCGCGGGCCTCGGGGTCAAGGTCGCGGACACCCCTTCCGGGCAGACCTGGACGTTCTAGCGCCGCCAGCGGGGCGGGCAGCGGCGGTAGCCGCCGTCCTCCAGGTTGGCCATGCGCTCGAACACGTTCCAGGACGCCAGGTCTCCGGTGACCGCGTACGAGAGCGTCAGGTTCAGCACGTACAGCACCAGCATCGGCAGGCCGAGGCAGGCGGCGTACTGGGAGGCGTGCCTGGCCTCGTGGGCCAGCAGCCTGCCGTGCAGGAACCCGTCGGGGTGCTTGGTGAGGATGACGTTGCCCACGGTGAACGCGCCGGCGATCGGGAACGGGATGCGGTAGCCGTGCGCGTACACCAGGCCGAGGTCGCCCCGGCGGACGGTGGCGCCGCCGACGCGGGCGATGAGCAGGCCGAGCGGCGTGGACAGGTTCACCCAGTTGATCACCCGCCGGGCCTGGTGGCGTGGCTTCATGCCTCCCATGGTGACCCGGATCACAGGCGACGGTAACGGCCTTCGTGGTACAGGAGGGGCTCACCGTCCTGGGGGGTGCCCACCGTCTCGACCGAGCCGACGATGATCGTGTGGTCACCGGCGGAGTGGGTGGCCGTGGTCCGGCACTCCAGGGTGGCGATCGCCTCGTCCAGCAGCGGCACCCCTAACATGCCCCGGTGGTGGGGGTGCCCGGCCAGCCGGCCGGCCAGCGGACGGCCCCGGTGGGCGAAGAAGCGGGAGGTTTCCTCGGCCTCGGCGGCGAGCACGGACACGCCCCAGACGCCGGACCTGAGCACGGAGTCGTGGAACCGGGCGATCTTCTCGGCGCAGAACAGGGCGAGCAGCGGGTCCAGGGAGACCGAGCTGAAGGAGTTGACCGTCATGGCGTGGTCCATGCCCTCGTCCACCGTGGTCACGATGGCGATGCCGGTGGCGAAGCGGCCGACCACCTTGCGGTAGAGGTCCCTGTCTGCGTACACGGGGTTACTTTATTCGGACATTTTGCCGAAGTAGCCAGGAGCCCCCCGTTGAGGGGATCAACAGGACGGCGACCGCGGAGGCCAGCATGCCGCCGTACAGGTAGACATAGCCGGCCAGGTCGCCGGCGATGGTCAGGTCGCCCTCGGGGCGGCGGCCGGACAGGACGAAGGAGACCAGCAGCCAGGAGAGCATGGGCAGCAGCGCGGCCAGCCGGGTCCCCATCAACCGGCCCATGCCCCACGGCAGCGCGAACAGCGCCACGACCCACCCCACCGCCGCGATCGGGATGTCCTGCAGGTACCACGCGTGGCTGAAACCGCCCAGCACGCCGAGCACCACCCCGAGGATGAGCAGCACGCCGTACGCGGCCCCGGTGATGGCCGCCGCCCGAGCGCCCGGGAGTTCGGAACCGTCCGGAACCTCCGGGGCGACCCCCGGGGCGAGCATGCCCATCATGCCGCCGAGGTTAGCCGATCCCCGAGAAGAGCCCGACCTCCAGGTCATAGGGCTCGCCGATCCCCCCGGCCTCGACCGGCGCCCCAGGCCCGCCCGGACCGCGCACCCCGTCGGCCAGGATGAAGTGCTCGACCCCCAGCACCTCCTGCCCGATGTTGTTGGACAGCGCGAACCAGGGCGCGTCCACCGAGATCTGCGTCGCGTGCGCCCGCATCGCCGCCAGCTTGGCCTCCGCGTACGGCCGGGCGTCGACCTCCGTGGTGATCTCCGTGTCCTCGGCCCCGAACGGGAGGTCATCGATCGCCCCCTCCGCCCAGAAGGCCGGGAACGCCGCGCCCGCCGCCCGCATCGCCTCCGCCGACCGCCGCATCACCGACCGCGCCAGCGCCGTGTGGTAGAACTTCGCGACCTCCACCGAACTCCCCCGGACCGTCTGGAACGCCCGCCACGCCACCCGGTGGGCCTTGATGTGATCGGGGTGCCCGTAGAACCCGATCTCGTCATAGGTCACCATGACCTGCGGCCGGACCTCCTCGATCACCTCCACCAGCAGCCGGGCGGCTTCCCCCACGTCAGCCCGCCAGAAGCACCGCGGATCACCGTTGCTGGCCGCGCCCATCATCCCGGAGTCCCGCCAGCGACCCGGACCCCCGAGAAACCGGTGGTCGCTCACCCCGAGGGCGGCACAGGCCCGCGCCAGCTCCCCCGTCCGGTACTCGCCCAGCGCGTCCTCCCCCGCCAGATGCGCCAGCTCCGGCGGGATGATCTCCCCTTCTTCCCCCAGCGTGCAGGTCACCAGCGTGACCTGGGCCCCCTCGGCGGCGTACTTCGCCATCGTCGCCCCGGTCCCGATGCTCTCGTCGTCGGGATGGGCGTGCACCAGCAACAACCGCCGCTCAGTCATCCCCCGACCATATCGTCGGCATCTGTAGCGGTGGAGCCGAGGTTTGGTTGATATTGGGTGGTTGTGGCTTGGCGGTAGGTTTACCTGAGCTTTGCGTGACTAGTATTTGCTTGGCTCGGAAAAGTTTGATGGTCGTGGGAGGTCGCGGTGGTTGGACGCGTGCGACGACGGGTCGCGTCCACGGTGGCCGCTACCTTGGCGTCGGTCGGCGTGGTTGTGATGATCGCGGCCGCCAGCGCCTACGCGGGGCCGGTGGATCCGTGCGCCCAAGGGGAATGTGACACGATCACCGTGACCATGACGGTGTCCGGGAGCGGGGATCCCACGGCGGATCCGGTGGTCACGGTCACCCAGACGGTCACCCCGTCGCCGTCAGGCGCGGCCTCGCAGCCGGAAGCGCCGTCGACGACACCGGCGCCGATTCCGACGGTTGCGCAGACGTTACCCACCGGCGATCCGATCATCGAGCCGCCGAGCGAGACCGCCACCGAGTCCGAGGAAGCGGTTCAGCTCCCGCCGGCGAGGCCGACCACCGAGCCGAGCGCGTCGGGCCCGGCCTTCACCGATCCCGAGCCGCAGACCGTGCCGATCGAGATCCGCAACGCCAGCCCCGAGTTCGACCAGGTCAACCTGAGCCGGAAGCTGGCCGCCCCGGCCGCCCTGCTGGTGCTGCTCGCGCTGCTCGGCTGGCTGGTCTTCGAGGGCCGGCTGCGCCGCCTGGCCCACGCCGCCGCCGTACGCCGCGCCGGGCCGATCCCCCCGCACGCGCTCGGCCCCGGCATGCCGATGGCCCACGGCGGGATGGTGCCCTACCCCGGCTACCCGGTCCAGCCGTACGCGCCGCAGGTGGTCAGCTACGTGCCGGTGCCGTATCCGATGCCGTACCCGCAGCCGCCCTACGTGTACCCGGGCCAGGAGGGGCAGCCCCCGTACGTCGCCCCGCACCAGGAGCACTACGCGCAGGGGTACGTGATCGAGCGGACCGTCCAGGAGCCCATCCCGGGCCAGCACGTGGGCGACGGAACCGCCGTCTACCCGATCCACGGCGAGCAGCCGGAAGAGGACCCGCGCCGCCGCAAGCCGTACTAGAGCCGTCCCTGGAGCCATCCTGGAGCCGGTCTGGCGGTCTCGTACCGCATCCGCGACCATTTCGATCGGCCGGTGTCACATCTGGGACGTCGGCGGTGCTCTACGAATGTGGATGTTGTAGGGCATGGTGGGAGCGCCCCGGCTGTCCTGTTGAGTGGCGGCCACGGCGCGGCGGCCAGGCGGGCCGAGCGGAGGGACGGCGTGGTGGTGTCGGGTCCTCCGGGACAGGTGACTGTCAGAGCCGACCTCGAACAGGTCTTCCGGTCGGCCTATCCGCGAGTCGTCGCGGTCGCCGCCCGGGTGCTCGGTTCCCGAGACGAGGCCGAGGACGTGGCGCAGGAGGTGTTCCTGACCTTCGGGCGCTCCTCGATACCGGCCGGGGAGGCGGTGGGCTGGTTGTCCGTCGCCGCGGCGCACACCGCGCTGAACCACCTCCGCTCCGGCCGTCGTCGGGCCTGGCGTGAAGAGGCCGCCGACGGTGGCGATGGCGTCAGCCCGGATGTCGCCGACGCGGTCGTGACCCGCGACGAGCGCCGCCGGGTGCGGGCGGCACTGGCGCGGCTGCCCCGCAGACAGGCCGTCGCCCTCGTCCTGCGGCACAGCGGCCTCAGCTACGCCGAGGTCGCCGCCGCTCTCGATCTTTCCCCCGGCAGCGTGGGCACCACCGTGCGACGCGCCGAGTCCGCTCTGCGCGAGGAGTTGAACCGTCATGCGTCATCCGACTGACGGCACGCTGCGCCGGCTCCTGGACGAGCCGGCCGGCGTCGCCGAGGCCGATCGCGAGCACGTCGCCGGCTGCCCGGCGTGCCTGTCCGGACTGGCGGCCGCCCAGGAGGACGCGGCGGTCGCCAGCGCGGCCCTGAGCGTCCAGTCCGCGAGCGTCCAGTCCGCGAAAGTCGAGTCCGTCAGCGTCCAGTCCGTGAGCGTCGAGTCCCTGAGCGTCGAGTCCGACGTGGACGTGGACGCGGGGTGGCGCCGCCTGTCGCGCGCGCTCGCCGAGGAAGGGCGGGCGGCCCCTGGCTCCTCTGCCTCCCCCGCCCGCCGTTGGCGTGCGGTGCTGCGCAGCCCGGTGGTCGCCGTGGTCGGCGTCGTCGTCCTGCTGGCCGGGGCCGGTGCCGCGGCCGCCGTGGACTGGCTGCAGATCTTCCGGACCGAGCAGATCGCACCGGTCACCGCCCCCCGGGCCGACCTGGTCAAACTGCCCGACCTGTCCGCCTTCGGGAAACTGGAGGTCACCGGACAGGTCGACGTGCGCCAGGTCGCCGACGCCGCCGCCGCGGAGAAGGCCAGCGGTCTCTCCGTCCCGCGGGTGGCCGAGCTGCCCCGCGGCGTGACGGGAGAACCCACCTACCACGTCGGCGCCCGGGCGAGCGCGGTGTTCACCTTCTCGGCCGAGAAGGCGGCGCGGACCGCCGCGGCGGCCGGCCAGACGGCGCCACCACCACCCCCGGGCCTGGACGGCAGCCAGTTCCAGCTGGTCGCGGGTCCGGGGCTCGCCGCGGTCTGGTCGGCGAACCGCCCCTTCCCCGCCCTGATCGTGGCGCGCGCTATCGCACCCACCGCGTACTCCTCGGGCGTCCCGTTCGACACGGCTCGCGACTACCTGCTGTCCCTGCGCGTGCTGCCCGAGGACGTCGCCTCGCAGCTGCGCGGCTTCTCCGGCGAGGCGATGACGCTACCCCTGTTCACGGCGACCGAACAGTCCACGAGCACCACCGCCGACGTCGGCGGGGTGCCGGCCACGGTGCTCACCCCGCGCGACGGCACGATGGCTGCCGTGGTCTGGGTGAGCGACGGTGTGGTCACCGCGGTGGCCGGTTCGCTGAGCGCCGACGAGGCGCTGTCGGTGGCCAGGGGGTTGCGATGGAACCGATGATCAGCGACACCGCCGCCGCGGAGCGGCTGCTCGCGGAACTGCCCCCCGCGGCGGCGGTGTGGTGCTCGGGCCTGCGCAAGCGGTACCGGCGGCGGACGGCGGTCGACGACGTGTCCCTCACCGTCGGCCGCGGCGAAGTGGTGGGCCTGCTCGGACCGAACGGAGCCGGCAAGACCACCGTCATCAAGATCCTTCTCGGTCTGGTCCGGCCCGACGCCGGGGAGGCGCTGGTACTCGGGCACCCGGCCCGGGACCCACGTGCCCGGGCCCGCGTCGGATACCTGCCGGAGCTCTTCCGCTACCAGCCATGGCTCACCGCGAGCGAGGTGCTGGCCCTGCACGTCCGGCTCGCGGGCGTCGCGGTGCCCGCCCAGGAGCGGCGCGAGTGCCTGGCCGCCGTCGGCCTGGCCGACCGCGCCCGGGACCGGGTGGGCGGCTTCTCCAAGGGGATGCAGCAGCGCCTCGGACTGGCCGTCGCGCTGGTGGCCCGCCCGGAACTCGTCGTCCTCGACGAGCCGACCAGCGCCCTGGACCCCATCGGCCGGGCCGACGTCCGGGACCTGCTGCTGTCCCTCAAGGCCCGCAAGGTCGCCGTCCTGCTCAACTCGCACCTCATCGGCGAGGTCGAGCGGGTCTGCGACCGGGTCGTCATCCTGGACCGGGGCCAGGTCGCCGCCTCCGGCACCCTGGCGGAACTGCTCGGCAAGCGCGAACTGCGACTGCGGCTCGGCGAGGTGAGCGCCGAGGCGGAGGCGCGGCTGGCCGCCGTCGGCCGGTTCACCCGCAGCGGAGACTCCTTCACCGTCGCGCTGCCCGCCGCCGAGGACAGCGCCTCGGTGCCGGACCTGGTGGCCGACCTGGTCGGCCTCGGGGTGCGCGTGCACGCGGTCGAACCCGCACGGATCAGCCTGGAGGACCGGCTGCTCGACATCCTCCGCGCCGACGACGGCGGTGACCGCTCATGACCGCCCGGATCGTGTTCACCATCGCCGCCCTCACCCTCCAGGAGGCCGCACGCCGACGGGTGCTGCGCGCGCTCGCCGTGCTGACGGTCGCGCTGCTGACGCTCAGCGCCTGGGGGTTCTCCCGGCTGGTCGAGGTCGAGTTCGACGGCAGCGCGCTCACCAGCGGCGAGGCCCGGCTGGTGGCCTCCCAGCTGCTCAACCTGGTGATGTTCGGCCTGAGCCTGATCGCCGCCCTCGGCACGGCGTTCCTCGCCGGTCCCACCCTGGCCGGCGAGATCGAGTCGGGGACGGCGCTGGCGATCCTGGCGCGGCCGATCCGGCGCCAGGCGGTGCTGCTGGGCAAATGGCTGGGGCTGGTGGCCTTCGGCAGTGGTTTCGTGGCCATGGCCGGACTCGCCCAGTTCCTCATCGTCTGGGCCACCACGGACTACTGGCCGCCGCAGCCGGTGACCGGGCTGGCGCTGCTCGCGGCGCAGACGGCGGTGCTGCTCACCCTGGGCCTGCTGCTGTCCACCGCCATCTCGCCGATGGCCTCCGGCATCGTGGCGGTCGGCCTCTTCGGCGCCACCTGGATCGCGGGCGTGGTCGGCGGGGTCGGCCAGGCCCTCGGCAACGAGGGTGTGGCCCAGGTCGGCACCGTCTCCCGGATGCTGCTCCCGACGGACGGCCTGTGGCGCGGGGCCATGCACGCGTTCCAGGACCCGATCACGCTGGCGCGGTTCGACGGCCCCGCGCTCCGGGGCGGCTTCCCGTTCCTGAGCAGTGCCTCGCTCACCACCGCTTACCTGGCCTGGACCGGCCTCTGGGTCGTCCTGGTGCTCGGGCTCGCGATGGCGTCCTTCCGGCGTCGCGATCTGTGAGCCGTTCAGGCTAGTCGCGGACGTGTTCGGTGTGGGCGACCGCGAGGTCGAGGAGCATGCGGACGTGGGCGTCGTCGAGGCTGTAGTACGCCATGCGGCCGGCCCGGCGGACCGAGACCACCCGGTGCGCGCGGAGCAGGCGGAGCGCGTGCGAGGTGGCGGATTCGCTGAGGCCGCTGACCACGGCCAGGTCGCAGACGCAGAGCTCGCCCTCGACCAGGGCGAGCAGCAACCGGAGCCGTCCCGGGTCGGACAGCAGCCCGAACACCTCGGCGGTGTCCTTCAGGTCGCTGTCGCCGGGCATCCGGACCCGCACCGCCGCGACCCGCTCGGCGTCGACGATCCGGGCCTCGCACGCGTCCACATCTGAAGCCTGTTTCATATGACGACAATAACGGTTACGCCGGTCGGAAAGCCCCGACCGGCGTTCACCCGTGGTTCATCGGGTCACCCGTACCAGCGGAAGATCCGTTATCGGCGGAAGATCTTGTTACCCAGCCAGACCAGCGGGTCGTACTTCCGGTCGACGACGCGTTCCTTCATCGGGATGAGGGCGTTGTCGGTGATCTTGATGTGTTCTGGGCAGACCTCGGTGCAGCACTTGGTGATGTTGCAGTAGCCGAGGCCGTGCTCCTCCTGGGCCAGGTCCTTCCGGTCCGCCACGTCGTACGGGTGCATGTCCAGCTCGGCGATGCGCATCAGGAACCGCGGACCCGCGAAGTTGACCTTGTTCTCTTCATGGTCCCGGATCACGTGGCAGACGTTGTTGCACATGAAGCACTCGATGCACTTGCGGAACTCCTGCGAGCGCTCCACGTCGATCTGCTGCATGCGGTACTCGCCGGGCCGCACGTCGGCGGGCGGCGTGAAGGACGGGATCTCCCGAGCCTTCTGGTAGTTGTACGACACGTCGGTGACCAGGTCCTTGATCACCGGGAACGTCCGCATCGGCGTGACGGTGATCGTCTCGTCCTCCGAGAAGGTGGACATCCGCGTCATACACCCCAGGCGCGGCTTCCCGTTGATCTCCATCGAACAGGAACCGCACTTGCCGGCCTTACAGTTCCACCGCACCGCCAGGTCCGGCACCTGGGTCGCCTGGAGCCGGTGGATGACATCGAGGACGACCTCGCCCTCGTTCACCTCGACGGTGAAGTCCTCCAGCTTGCCCTCGCCGCCTTCGCCGCGCCAGACCCGGAACTTCGCCTTGTACCCCATCACGACTCTCTCTTCTGTGCTACCAGCGGCCCCGCGAGCGCGGCGTCGAACTCCGCCATTTCGTCCTCGGTGAGGTACTTGGACAGCTCGCCCCGGTCGAACAGGGTGATCAGGTCGTCCCGCATGGACTGCTGGACCTTCTCCACCACGGAGACCTCCGACCCGTCCGGCGCCGCCGAGCAGACCAGGAGTTTGCGCCGCCAATCCGGCGACATGATCGGGTAGTCGTCCCGGGTGTGCCCGCCCCGGCTCTCCTCGCGGAGCAGCGCCGCCTTGGCCACGCACTCGCTGACCAGCAGCATGTTCCGCAGGTCGATGGCCAGGTGCCAGCCGGGGTTGTAGATCTTGCCACCGGCCGCGGCCGTGTTCTTGGCCCGCGACTTCAGCTTCTCCACCACTTCCAGCGCCTCGCTCAGCTCGCCCGCCCTGCGGATGATGCCGGCCAGCTCGTTCATGGTGCGCTGCAGCTCGTGGTGGACCTCGTACGGGTTCTCCCCGCCGGCGCGCTCCAGCGGAGCCAGCGCCTCGGCCATGGCCTCCTCGACCCCGGTCACCACCGGGCGCTTGGCCAGACCGTCGATGTACTCGGCGGCGCCCGCCCCGGCGCGGCGGCCGAAGACCAGCAGGTCGGACAGGGAGTTGCCGCCCAGGCGGTTGGAGCCGTGCATGCCGCCGGAAACCTCACCGGCCGCGAACAGTCCGGGCACCGAGGCGGCCGCGGTGTCGGCGTCCACCTCCACCCCGCCCATGATGTAGTGACAGGTCGGGCCGACCTGCATGGGCTCCTTGGTGATGTCGACGTCGGCCAGTTCCTTGAACTGGTGGTGCATCGAGGGCAGCCGCTTGACGATCTCGGCGGCCGGAAGCCGGGTGGACACGTCCAGGAACACCCCGCCCTGCGGGGATCCCCGCCCGGCCTTCACCTCGGAGTTGATCGCCCGGGCCACCTCGTCCCGGGGCAGCAGCTCCGGCGGACGCCGGTTGCCGGCCTGGTCGGTGTACCAGCGGTCGGCTTCCTCCTCGCTGGTGGCGTACTTGTCCTTGAACACGTCAGGGATGTAGTTGAACATGAACCGCTCGCCCTGCGCGTTGCGGAGCACGCCGCCGTCGCCGCGGACCGACTCGGTGACCAGGATGCCGCGCACCGAGGGCGGCCAGACCATGCCGGTCGGGTGGAACTGGATGAACTCCATGTTGATCAGCTTCGCGCCCGCCAGCAGGGCCAGCGCGTGCCCGTCGCCGGTGTACTCCCAGGAGTTGGAGGTCACCACGTACGACTTGCCGATGCCGCCGGTGGCCAGCACCACGGCGGGGGCGTCGAAGACGATGAACTTGCCGGTCTCCCGCCAGTAGCCGAACGCGCCGGAGATGGCGTCGCCGTCCTTGAGCAGCCGGGTGACCGTGCACTCGGCGAAGACCTTGATGTAGGCCTCGTAGTCGCCGTGTACCTGGTAGTCCTCCTGCTGGAGGGCGACCACCCGCTGCTGCAGCGTGCGGATCATCTCCAGGCCGGTGCGGTCGCCGACGTGCGCGAGACGGGGATACTCGTGCCCACCGAAGTTCCGCTGGCTGATCTTGCCGTCCTTGGTGCGGTCGAACAGCGCGCCCCAGGCCTCCAGCTCCCAGACCCGGTCCGGAGCCTCCTTGGCGTGCAGTTCGGCCATCCGCCAGTTGTTGAGGAACTTGCCGCCCCGCATGGTGTCACGGAAGTGCACCATCCAGTTGTCGTCGGAGTTGACGTTCCCCATGGCGGCGGCGGCGCCGCCCTCGGCCATGACCGTGTGGGCCTTGCCGAACAGGGACTTGCAGACGATCGCCGTCCGCTTGCCCTGCTGCCGTGCCTCGATCGCCGCCCGCAGTCCGGCACCGCCGGCTCCGATGACGACGACGTCGTATTCGTGACGCTCCACGATGACAATCCTTACGCGAACGGGAAGTTGATGACGCCCTTGGCGACCAGTCGCACGTACAGGTCGGCGATCATGACCGAGAACATCGAGGCCCAGGCGAGTGGCTGGTGCTTGGCGTTGAGCTTCGAGACGAACGTCCAGGCCCGGTAGCGCAGCGGGTGCTTGGAGAAGTGGTTGAGCCGTCCGGCGGTGATGTGCCGGCAGGAGTGGCACGACACCGTGTACGCGACGATCAGCACCGCGTTGACCAGCAGGATCCACGTTCCGAGCCCGGCTGGTTTGTGGATGAGGGCGAGGATCGCGTCGTAGGTCAGGACGGCGCCGATCACGATCGCCCCGTAGAAGAAGTAGCGGTGGACGTTCTGGATGATCAGCGGCAGCCGGGTCTCCCCGGTGTACTTCTTGTGCGGCTCGGCGACGGCGCAAGCGGGGGGTGACAACCAGAACGACCGGTAGTACGACTTCCGATAGTAGTAGCACGTCAGCCGGAACCCGGCAGGCAGGCCGAGGATCAGCAGGCCGGGCGGCAGGCCGTACCAGTCGCCGAACGGGGCGAAGCCCAGGAACCGGGCGCCCTCCGGACAGGAGGTCGCCAGGCAGGGCGAGGAGAATGGTGCGATATAGGGATCGACGAAGTAGCTTCCATCGAAAATCGCCCAGAAACCGTAGATGAGAAATGCCGACAGGCCTGCGAACGTCAGTGCCGGGGCAAGCCACCATCGGTCGGTGCGCAGCGTGCGCACCTTGAGCTGAGCGCGTTGTTTCCTGGCCGGGCTCTCGGCCGTTGTCTGGGTCATCCGGGGACCTCTCCACCGCGTACGGACGCCGTATTGGTGGGGGCTACGTTACGACCACGCAAACAGCATGTGTGAAGCGGGTCACTCACTTTGGCTTTGTGATTCCTGTCACGTGCCCCGATAGGTGTTCCCAGGCAGCTTAACCACTGTCACAAAGAAGTCATCAATCTGCCTTACCACCCGGATGAACTGGTCGAAGTCCACGGGCTTGGACACGTAGGCGTTGGCGTGCAGCCGGTAGCTGCGCAGGATGTCCTCCTCGGCCTCGGAGGTGGTGAGCACCACCACGGGGATGGCGCGCAGCTCGGGATCGTCCTTGATCTCCTCGAGCACCTCCCTGCCGTCCTTGCGGGGCAGATTGAGGTCGAGCAGGATCAGGTCGGGCCGGGGCACGCCCGCGTAGTCGCCCTCCCGCCGCAGGAACTCCAGCGCCTGCTCGCCGTCGTTGACCACGTGCAGCTTGTTGCGGACCTTGTTGTGCTCGAACGCCTCCTGGGTGAGCAGCACGTCGCCCGGGTCGTCCTCGACCAGCAGCACGTCGATCCAGCGCAGGTCATTCACTTGGTGCCTCCAGGGTCCAGCGGAACGTGGTGCCGGGCTTGCGGTCCTCCAGCCAGATGCGGCCGCCGTGGTACTCGACGATTTTCCGGCAGAGCGCCAGGCCGATGCCGGTGCCGGGGTAGACGTCGCGCGGGTGCAGCCGCTGGAAGATCAGGAAGATCCGGTCGGCGTACTTGGTGTCGATACCGATGCCGTTGTCGGAGCAGGAGAACTCCCACACGGAGCCGTCCCTGCGCACCCCGATATGGATCACCGGCGGTTCCTCGGAGCGGAACTTGATGGCGTTGCCGATCAGGTTCTGGAACAGCTGGGTGAGCAGCAGCCGGTTGCCGTTCACCGTCGGGAGCTCGTCGTGGGTGATCACGGCCCCGCTGTCCTCGATGCGGGCGGCCAGGTTGCCGACGGCCGCCTCGTACACCTCCGAGACCGCGATCGGCTCGCGTTCGGTGCTCACCCGGCCCACCCGGGAGAAGTCCAGCAGGTCGTTGATGAGCAGCTGCATGCGCTTGGCGCCGTCCACCGCGAACTTGATGTACTGCTTGGCCCGATCGTCCAGCTGGTCGCCGTACCGCTGCTCCAGCATCTGGGTGAAGCTGGCCACCTTGCGCAGCGGCTCCTGCAGGTCGTGGCTGGCCACGTAGGCGAACTGCTCGAGCTCGCCGTTGGAGCGGCGCAGTTCCACGGCCTGGTCCTCCAGCGCCCGCTTGGCCTGGGTGGCGGTGCGCCACTCCCGGACGATGCGGCGGCGCATGGCGTCCACGTGGCCGGAGAGCTCGGCCATCTCGGCGGGGTGGTGGACGGTCAGCGACCGGTCGAACTCGCCCTGGGCCACCGCGCGGACCTGGGCGGCCAGCCGGTTCACCGGGCGGATCACGACCAGCCGGACCAGCAGGGTGAACAGCACGGCGGCCAGCACCAGCAGCGCGACCAGCACGATCAGCGCCCGGTAGAAGGTGTTCCAGCCCTTCTCCAGCCGCTCGCTGCCGGTCCGGTGCAGGGCCTCCAGGTGCTGCTGCTGGGTGGCGAAGGCGCTGCGGACCGCGCCGAACCTGATGTTGTTGACGTCGGCATATCCGGAGGCGGTCTCCCGGCCCTTGCTCGGCACGTCGCGGACGATGGCGTCGGCGTAGGCGAGCCGCCAGTCGTCGATGGCCGACCGCAGATGCGCCAGGTCGGCGGCCACCTCTGGCACGCGCGGGATGAACGCCTGGAGCGCGTTCCCCGCGGCCGTCTCGGCGACCCTGGCCTGGTTGTACTCGGCCAGGTAGGAGGGCTCGTTGGTCCGGCCGTAGCCGCGGATGGAGCTCTCCTCGGTGGTCATCGCGGTGGACATCTCCAGCGTGTGGAGCACCATCGGGTCGATCACCTCGATGATGTACTCGCGGGCCTCGCGGGTCTCGTTCAGCGTGGTGAGGGTGACCGCGATGGCCGCCGTGAAGGCCAGCACCAGGGCGGCGCCGACGAGCAGGAACCACCGCCCCACCGGCAGCCGCCCGAAACCGCGCGCGGGCTTCGGCGGGGGAAGCGGATCCAGCTTCACCGTCACCTCTTCTCGTTCACCTCTTCTCGTTCACCTCCGGGATAGGACCACCGCAGCCAGGTCGTCGGTCAATGCGGTCTTGTGCATCTCCTGCACCCGGGCGATCAGGCGGCGCAGGTCGATGCCGCCCTGTTCGCGGATGAGGCCGATCAGTCCTTCGGTGCCCAGCAGGTCGCGCCCGCCGCCGACGGTCGCCTCGATCAGCCCGTCGGTGTAGAGCAGCAGCGACCATACCTCGCCCAGCGCGACGTCCACCGGGTTCCAGGTCATGTCCTTGAAGATGCCCAGCGGCGGCCCGGACGGGATCTCGGTGACCACGTTCACGTCCTCGCCCCTGATCGCCACCGGCGGCGGGTGGCCGACCACGTAGAGCCGGGCGGAGCCCAGGTCGGGCGCGATGGTGGCGGTGCAGAGCGTGGTGAAGATCTCCGGGGAGTTGCGCTCGTGCCGGAGCACGGTGTCCATGGTGGCCAGCATCGGGTTGCCGTCCAGGCCGGCGATGGTCAGCGTGCGCCAGGCGATGCGCAGCGCGGCGCCGAGCGCGGCCTCGTCGGGGCCGTGCCCGCAGACGTCGCCGACCACCACGTGCACCGCGCCGTCCGGGGTCTGCACGGTGTCCCAGAAGTCCCCGGCCAGCAGGCCCGCCTCCCGGCCTGGCAGGTAGGTGCTGTCGTGGTGCAGCGCGTCGCCGCCCAGCATCGGCACCGGCAGCAGGCCGTGCTCAAGCCGGGCCGCCTCGGCGCTGAGCAGCCGTTGCGCCACCAGCTCCCGCTGGGCCAGGTCGCCGCGCTTGCGCTCGATGGCGTACCGGATGGCGCGGGCCAGCAGCGGGCCGTCCACGTCCTGCTTGAGCAGGTAGTCCTGGGCCCCGGCGGCCACCGCGTCCACGCCCATCTGCACGTCGTCCAGGCCGGTCAGCACCAGCACCGCCGTGTCGGGGGCCATCTGGAGCACGTGTTCCAGCGCCTCCAGGCCGCTGGCGTCCGGCAGCGAGAGGTCCACAAGCACGCACTTGACCTCGCTGGTCAGCCGCTCCCTGCCCTCGGCCAGACTCCGCGCCCAGATGATCTTCGGTGGTTTCTGCGCGCCCGCGAGCGCCTCTTCCACCAGGAACTTGTCCTCTGGGTCGTCCTCGATGAGGAGGAGGGTGAGGAGGTCATGGAGACCGTAGGAGAGAGTCGGCACGCACGCCTCTTTCGGGGGAGGGCCTCACAAATATAGCGAGATCGGGTCACACCTGTGGGAGCGCTTCGACCCCGTCGGGGAGCGTTCCCTCCTGCGTGGCTTCGGCCAGGAAGGCCAGCAGGGTGGCCCGGAACGCCTCCGCCGCCCGGGTCGGCCGCACGTCCTTGCGGTGGGCCAGCGCCACCGTGCGCTGGAGCCCCGGCAGCAGGGGCGTGCCGATCAGGCCGGGCCGCCCGTCCAGCACCATGGACGGCACCACCGCCACCCCGAGACCGGCCTCCACGAACCGGAGCACCGCGTCCATCTCGCCGCCCTCGACCGCGAACCGCGGCTCGAAGCCGGCCACGCGGCAGGCGTTCAGGGTCGCCTCGCGAAGGTCGTAGCCGCGCCGGAACATCACCAGCGGCCGCCGCCGCAACTCCGCCATCCGCAGGTACGGCCTGCGCACCGGCCCCGCCAGATGCGCGGGCGCCGCCACCACCAGGCTCTCCCGCAGGATCTCCTCGGTCACCAGCGCCGGATCGTCCCCCTGCAACGGAAGGATGATCAACGCCAGGTCCAGCTGCCCCCGGGCCAGCGCCCGGACCAGGTCACGGGAGCCGCCCTCCTCGACCTCCAGCTCCACCCCGGGGTAGTCCAGGTGGAACCGGGCCAGCGCGTCGGCCAGCAACCCGGCGCAGAGCGAGGGCGTGGCGCCCAGCCGGACCCGGCCCCGGCGGAGCCCGGCCAGCTCGGCGATCTCCCGCCTGGCGGTCTCGGCGTCGGTCAGCATGCGCCGCGCCAGCGGCAGCAGCGCCTCCCCTTCCGGGGTCAGGGTCACGTTGCCCCTGGCCCGGCTGAACAGCGGGGCGCCGAGCTCGGTCTCCAGGGCCTTGATCTGCTTGCTCAGCGAGGGCTGGGCCACCCGCACGCGCTCGGCGGCCTGCGTGAAGTGCCGGGTCTCGGCCACCGCCACGAAGTACGCGAGCTGCTGTAACTGCACGATTCCCCAGCGTACGTGGTGTGATATTGCTCGCATCAGGCCGGGTGGCGGGGATGCGGCAAGACCGCCGGAGCCTGATCTCATAGCCGACGGCTATGGAAACCAGATCCCCGATGACTTGGACGGCATTCGCGGCGGCTTCTTACCGTCAAAGGCGTGACCTCCATCATCGAACGGGGGGCGGCCACCCGGCCGATCGTCCCGCCGCCTGCGCGCAAGCCGGGGTTCTTCGGCTCCTCCACCGGCCAGAAGGCCGTGATGGCGGTGACCGGCGCGGTGCTGGTGCTCTTCCTGGCCGGTCACATGGCCGGGAACCTCAAGACCTTCGCGGGCGCGACGGCCTTCAACGAGTACGCGGCCTGGCTGCGTGAGGTCGGCTACCCGGCGTTGCCGAAGCGGGCCGTGCTCACGCTGGTGGAGGTCGTGCTGGTGGCCGCGGTGGGGCTGCACCTGTGGTCGGCGGTCGCGCTGGCCCGCCGCGCCGCCCGGGCCCGGCCGGTCCGCTACGCCCGGCGCCGCAGGTCCCAGGCCGGCGGGTACGTGGTGCACATCATGCGCTGGGGCGGCCTCACCATCGCCCTTTTCGTGATTTATCACCTTCTGGACCTCACGTTCGGCGTGGCCAACCCGGCGGGGCCCGCCGCCACGCCGTACGCGCGGGTGGTGGCCGGCTTCCAGCACTGGTACGTGACCCTCGTCTACACGTTGGCCGTGGTCATGGTCGGCCTGCACCTGCGCCACGGCCTGTGGAGCGCCTTCCAGACGCTCGGCCTGGGCCGCCACCGCAAGGCGCTCCAGGCGGGGGCCGTGCTGGTCTCGGCCGGGCTGGTGGCCGGCTTCCTGTCCGTCCCGTACGCCGTGCTGATCGGAGTGGTTCGATGACCGACCGGATGAGCTTTCAGGTGGGCGAGGACATCCGGGACACCAAGGCCCCGGACGGTCCGATCGAGGAGCGCTGGGAGCGGCGGAAGTTCCAGGCGCGCCTGGTCAACCCGGCCAACAAGCGCAAGCTTCACGTGATCGTGGTCGGCACCGGGCTGGCCGGGGGTTCGGCGGCGGCCACCCTCGGTGAGCTGGGGTATCAGGTCACCTCGTTCTGCTACCAGGACTCGCCCCGGCGGGCGCACTCCATCGCCGCCCAGGGCGGGATCAACGCGGCCAAGAACTACCGGGGCGACGGGGACTCCATCCACCGGCTCTTCTACGACACCGTGAAGGGCGGCGACTTCCGGTCCCGGGAGTCCAACGTGTACCGGCTGGCCCAGGTCAGCGTGAACATCATCGACCAGGCGGTGGCCCAGGGGGTGCCGTTCGCCCGCGAGTACGGCGGGCTGCTGGACACCCGGTCATTCGGGGGCGCCCAGGTCTCCCGCACCTTCTACGCCCGGGGGCAGACCGGGCAGCAGCTGCTGCTGGGGGCCTACCAGGCGCTGGAGCGGCAGATCGCGGCCGGGACGGTCACCATGAACGCCCGGCACGAGATGCTGGAGCTGATCATCAGCGACGGGCGGGCCCGGGGCGTGGTGGTCAGGGACCTGGTGACCGGGGAGATCGAGAGCCACCTGGCCGACGCGGTGGTGCTGGCCACCGGCGGGTACGGCAACGTGTTCTTCCTGTCCACCAACGCCAAGGGCTGCAACACCACGGCGATCTGGCGGGCGCACCGCAAGGGCGCGATGTTCGCCAACCCCTGCTTCACCCAGATCCACCCGACCTGCATCCCGGTCTCCGGTGATCACCAGTCCAAGCTCACCCTGATGTCGGAGTCGCTGCGCAACGACGGCCGGGTCTGGGTGCCGGTCCAGGCCGGAGACACCCGGGCACCGGGCGACATCCCGGAAGCCGAACGCGACTACTACCTTGAACGGATTTATCCGGCTTTCGGGAACCTGGTGCCCCGGGACATCGCCTCCCGGGCCGCCAAGAACGTCTGCGACGAGGGGCGCGGGGTCGGCCCCGGCGGTCTCGGGGTCTACCTCGACTTCGCCGACGCCATCGCCCGCCTCGGCCGCCCGGCCATCGAGGCCAAGTACGGCAACCTCTTCGACATGTACGCCCAGATCACCGGGGAGGATCCGTACCGCAGGCCGATGCGCATCTACCCGGCCGTGCACTACACGATGGGCGGCCTCTGGGTGGACTACGACCTGCAGTCCACGATCCCGGGGCTGTTCGTGATCGGGGAGGCCAACTTCTCCGACCACGGCGCCAACCGGCTGGGCGCCTCGGCGCTGATGCAGGGCCTGGCCGACGGGTACTTCGTGCTGCCGACCACGATCGGCGACTACCTGGCCGACGCCCGCGACTTCGGGCCGGTGGACGACGTGGCGGTGGCCGAGGCCGAGATCGCGGTACGGGACCGGATCGCGCGGCTGCTCGCGGTGGACGGCACCCGCACCGCCGACTCCTACCACCGGGAGCTGGGCAAGCTCATGTGGGACTACTGCGGCATGGAGCGCACCGAGGAGTCGCTGCGCAAAGCGTTGGAGCGCATCCCGGAGCTGCGCGCGGAGTTCTGGCGGAACGTCAAGGTCTCCGGCACGGCCGAGGAGCTCAACCAGGCCCTGGAACGGGCCGGGCGGGTCGCCGACTTCTTCGACCTGGCCGAGCTGATGTGCCTGGACGCCCTGAACCGGACCGAGTCCTGCGGCGGCCACTTCCGGGCCGAGTCCCAGGACGCCGACGGCGAGGCCGTACGGGATGACGAGAAATTCGCCTATGTCGCCGCCTGGGAGCACACGCCCGACGGGCCGGTCCTGCACCGGGAGCACTTGGAGTACGCGTACGTGACGATGACCCAGCGGAGCTACAAGTGAACCTCACCCTCAAGATCTGGCGGCAGCACGACGCGGCCAAGTCAGGCCAAATGGTGACTTATCACGTCGAAGAGGTTTCGCCGGATATGTCGTTCCTGGAGATGCTGGACGTGCTGAACGAGCGGCTGATCCTGGACGGGGACGACCCGGTGGCCTTCGACCACGACTGCCGTGAAGGCATCTGCGGCATGTGCGGGCTGGTCATCAACGGGGTGGCGCACGGGGAGAGCCGCGCGACCACCACCTGCCAGCTGCACATGCGGCAGTTCAGCGACGGCGATGTGATCACCGTCGAGCCCTGGCGGGCGGCGCCGTTCCCGGTGATCAAGGATCTGGTGGTGGACCGGTCGGCGTTCGACCGCATCATCCAGGCCGGGGGGTTCATCTCGGTGCCGGCCGGGTCGGCGCCGGACGCGCATGCCGTACCGGTGAAGAAGGAGGACGCGGACGCCGCGTTCGACGCGGCGACCTGCATC
The DNA here is from genome assembly GCF_018476525.1 of Acrocarpospora catenulata. Classification (GTDB taxonomy): domain Bacteria; phylum Actinomycetota; class Actinomycetes; order Streptosporangiales; family Streptosporangiaceae; genus Acrocarpospora; species Acrocarpospora catenulata. Next base: position 5,993 of record NZ_JAHCST010000048.1, on the reverse strand, counting down.
GGGTGCGGGGCCTGCGTGGCGGCCTGCCCGAACGGGTCGGCCTCGCTCTTCACCGCCGCCAAGATCACCCACCTGGGCCTGCTGCCGCAGGGACAGCCGGAGCGGGCCGTCCGGGCCAAGGCCATGGTGGAGCAGATGGACCTGGAGGGCTTCGGCGGCTGCACCAACACCGGCGAGTGCACAGCGGTCTGCCCCAAGGGCATCCCGCTGGACACCATCGCCCGCATGAACGCCGACTTCCTGGGCCGTCGCGGCTGAGCGGCCGGAACCGGGGCTGAGCCACCAGAAAACCATTTGCCGGTTGACCTGGGCATTTGCGAGTCTGGAAAGGCTATGCGCGCGTTACCTGTGGCCGATCCCGGCATACCTGACCATCGCAGCCCACTCCGGTTCCTGTGGTGGCTGGCGCGTGCCCAAGCGGCGCCCCTGGCCATCGGCATCGGCTTCGCCACGGCCTGGTGGCTGGCGCAGGCACTGGTTCCCGCCGCCCTCGGCGCGGCCATCGACGCCCTCACCGCCAGACGCTCCGGCGAGCTGATCGCCTGGTCGGCAGCGCTGCTCGGACTCGGCGGGCTGACCGCCGTCTGCGGCACCCTCCGCCACCGGTACGCGGTGTTCAACTGGCTGTCGGCCGCCTACCGGACGGTCCAGCTCACCAGTCGTCAGGCCACCCGACTCGGCGCCACGCTGCCCAAACGCCTCTCCACCGGCGAGGTGGTCAGCGTCGGCAACTCCGACATCGCGCACATCGGCAACTCGATGGACATCCTGCTGCGCGGGGTGGGCGCGGTGCTGGCCATCGGCGCGGTGACCGTGATCCTGCTCGCCACCTCACTCCCCCTCGGCCTGATGGTGCTGATCGGGGTACCGGTCATGGCGATCGCCGTCGGTCCCCTGCTCAAGCCGCTGCACCGCCGCCAGCACGCCCAGCGGGACCTCCAGGGCGACCTGGCCACGCGAGCCGGAGACATCGTGGCCGGCCTCCGGGTGCTGCGCGGCATCGGCGGCGAGCAGGTCTTCGCCGCACGCTACGGGGAGGAGTCCCAGCGCACCAGGAGGGCAGGCGTGCGGGTCGCCTCGGTGGAGTCGCTGCTGGAGGGCGCCCAGATCCTGCTGCCAGGACTACTCATCGCCCTGGTCACCTGGCAGGGCGCGCACTTCGCGCTGGACGGGCGGATCAGCGCGGGCCAACTGGTGGCCTTCTACGGGTACGCGTTCTTCCTGATCGCCCCGCTCCGCACACTCACCGAGGCCGCCGACAAGCTGACCAAGGGCCACGTGGCCGCCCGCCGGGTCTGCCGCATCCTCGAACTTGAGCCGGAGATCATCGGCGGCACGCAGGCCGTGCCCGGCGGCCCGCTGCTGGACGCCGAGTCGGGCGTCCTGGTCCGGCCGGGCCTGCTGATCGGCCTGGCCGCCGCCGACCCCGACGAGGCCATCGCCATCGCCGACCGCCTCGGCCACTATGCCCCGGGCGCGGTCACCCTGGACGGGGTCCCGGTCGCCCAGCTGGACCTGACCGAGTTCCGGGAGCAGGTACTGGTCGCCGACAACGCCGCCAAGCTCTTCTCCGGAACCCTCCGCGAGGAACTGGACGTGCGCGGCGAGCCGGCCGGGCTGACCCGCGCCCTGCACGCGGCCTGCGCCGAGGACATCGTCGAGGCCCTGCCGGAGGGCCTGGAGACCAGGGTGGCCGAGGCCGGGCGGGAGTTCTCCGGCGGCCAGCAGCAGCGGCTCCGGCTGGCCCGCGCGCTCACCGCCGACCCCGAGATCCTCATCCTGGTGGAGCCCACCAGCGCGGTGGACGCGCACACCGAGGCCCGCATCGCCGAACGACTCGGCAAGGCCAGGGCCGGGCGGAGCACGCTGGTCTGCACCACCAGCCCGCTCGTGCTGGACCGCGCCGACCTGGTGCTCTACGTGGAGCACGGCAAGGTCCAGGCCGAGGGCGCCCACCGCGAGTTGCTCGCCTCCTGCGCCCGCTACCGCTCGATCGTCATCCGGGAGGACTGATGGCCCGCCAGATCCTGCCCGTCGCCGACCAGGCCCAGGTCCGCGCGTACGCCCGGCGGCTCACCCTGAAGTACCCCCGGCAGCTGGCCGCCGCGCTGGGCCTGCACGCGCTGGCCGCCGTCACCGGACTGGCGAGCCCGCTGCTGCTGGGCCGCCTGGTGGAGGACGTGGTCCACGGCACCGGGAACGTGAACGTGGACGTGATGGCGCTGGCCATCGCGGGGTTCGTGGCGGCTCAGGCCGTACTGACCAGATTCGCGGTGTACGCCTCCGCCCGGCTCGGCGAGCGTGTGCTGGCCGAGCTCCGGGAGGAGTTCGTGGACCGGGTGCTCGCGCTGCCGCTGTCCACCGTGGAGCGCGCGGGCTCCGGCGACCTGATCACCAGGACCTCCCGGGACGTCGACTCCCTCTCCCGCACCGTGCGGCACGCCGTGCCGGAAACCCTGATCGCCCTGGTCGCCGGGTTCTTCGGGGTGGGCGCGCTGCTGCTGGTGGGCCCGGTGACGGCGGTGCCCTCGCTGATCGCGGTGCCGCTGCTGTGGATCTCCACCCGCTGGTACCTGAAACGCGCCAGGGACGGCTACCTCCGGGAGAACGCCGCGTACGCGGACATGACCGAAGGCCTGGCCGAGACCGTCGAGGGGGCCAGGACGGTGGAGGCGCTCGGCCTGCCGGAGCGCCGCCGGGCCCGCACCGACACCGACATCGCCCGCTCCTACGCCGCCGAGCGGTACACCCTCGGCCTGCGCATGGTCTGGTTCCCCTCGGTGGAGATGGGCTACGCCATCCCGGTGGTCGCCACCGTGCTCGTCGGCGGCCTGATGTACATCCAGGGCTGGGTGACGCTGCTCCAGGTCACCGCCGCCACCCTCTACGTGCAGCAGCTCATCGACCCGCTGGACCGGCTGCTCTCCTGGGTGGACGAACTCCAGGTGGGCGGCGCCTCGATGGCCCGCCTGCTCGGCGTGGCCAACGTCCCCGACGACCGCGACCCCACCGGCGCGCGCCCGTCCGGCGCGGAGCTCACCGCCACCGGCGTCCGGTACGCCTACCGGGACGGCCACGACGTGCTGCACGGCATCGACCTGGCGGTCCGGCCCGGCGAACGGCTGGCCATGGTCGGCCCGTCCGGGGCCGGCAAGTCCACGCTGGGCCGGTTGCTGGCGGGCATCCACGGCCCCCGCACCGGCGCGGTGACCGTCGGCGGCACCCCGCTGGTCGAGCTGCCGCTGGACGAGCTGCGTGGGCACGTCGCCCTGGTCACCCAGGAGCACCACGTCTTCCGTGGCACCCTCAGGGACAACGTGCTGATCGCCCGCCCCGACGCCACCGACGCCGAGGTCCGCCGTGCCCTCGAGGCGGTGGACGCCTGGGAGTGGGTGTCGGCCATGGGCCTGGACACCGAGGTGGGCTCGGGCGGCGAGGCGATCTCCCCGGCCCACGCCCAGCAGCTCGCGCTGGCCCGGCTGGTGCTGGCCGACCCGCACACACTGGTACTGGACGAGGCCACCTCGCTCATCGACCCCCGGGCCGCCCGCCACCTGGAACGCTCACTGGCCGCCGTGCTGGACGGGCGGACCGTCATCGCCATCGCGCACCGGCTCTACACCGCGCACGACGCCGACCGGGTGGCCGTGGTCGAGGACGGGGTGATCAGCGAGCTGGGCTCCCACGACGAACTGGTCGCCGCCGGGGGAGCCTACGCCGCGCTCTGGGACAGCTGGCACGGGAAGTCACAGACCGCCTAGCGCCTTCTTCAGGAACTCCAGCTGCAGCAGGAGCAGGTTCTCCGCCACCACCTCCTGCGGCGTCATGTGGGTCACCCCCGACAGCGGCAGCACGGTGTGCGGGCGTCCGGCGGCCAGCAGCGCCGAGGAGAGCCGCAGGGTGTGCGCCGCCACCACGTTGTCGTCCGCCAGACCGTGGATGATCATTAGCGGGCGTTCCAGCTTCTCGGCGTCGGCGAGCAGCGAGGAGCGCTCGTAGTGGCCCTCGTCCGGGTGGCCGAGATACCGCTCGGTGTAGCAGGTGTCATAAAGCCGCCAGTCGGTGACCGGAGCGCCCGCCACCGCCGCGTGGAACACGTCGGGGCGGCGGAGCACGGCCAGCGCGGCCAGGTAGCCGCCGAACGACCAGCCCCTGATGGCCACCCGGGTCAGGTCCAGGTCGGGGTGGGGGAGCGAGAGCAGCGCGTCCACCTGGTCGTCGAGGGTGACGGTGAAGTCGTGTCGGATCTCCCGCTCGAAGGCCGGCCCCCGCCCTGGCGTTCCTCGGCCGTCGGTGACGATCACCGCGAAGCCCTGCTCGGCCCACCATTGGGGTTCCAGGAAGCTCCGGCTGGCGGCGATCACCCGCTGCGCGTGCGGTCCGCCGTACGGGTCCATCAGGACCGGGAGCTTCCCTGCGCCCTCGACATGCCAGGACGGCAGGAGCACCGCGGTCGACAACTGCCGGTCCCCCGCTCGCACCAGCGAGACCCGCAGGTCGAGCGTGGGCCGTTCGGCCACACCGGCGATCGCGACGGTCGACCCGTCCGGGCGGATCACCCGGACCGCAGTGCCCTCGGTGTCCAGCGTCTGCGCGGCCACCACGGTGACCCCGCCCTTCCTACGGCCGGTGTAGACGCCTGCCTCGGTGGTGACCGGGCTGAGTGTGCCGTCCCGGTAGGTCCAGAGCATGATCTCGGTGGGGTCCCCGGAGGCCTGGAAGAGCACCGTGTCCCCGTCCACGTCCAGGACCGCCCTGACCTGCAACGACGGCGGGGTGACCGCGCGGTCCCCGACCACCAGCCGGCGCCCGCCGTCCTCGTCCGCGACCCACACCAGGGTGCCGTCACCCAGACGGCCCGGTATGCCCGGCACGACGTCCAGCCACGCCGGATCGACGTCCTCCCGGACCACGGTCGTCGCGCCGTTCTCCGGGTCGACGCTCAGCAGTCGCATCGTGCGCTGCGCCCGGTCCAGCGTCACCAGCGCCAGGCCGTGCCCATCCCAGACCGTCGTGACCAGGTACTCCGCCTCGTACGGCACCGGGACCCTGGTCCCGTCCAGCCGGTACACGAACAGCTGGACGTCCGCGTTGGCGGTCCCCGCCGCCGGATAGGCCACCGTCGCGGGCTCCCGGTCGGGGTTGGCCGGATCGGCGATGTGCCACCGCTCCACCGGTGCCTCGTCCACCCGGGCCACCAGCAGCGCCTGGCCGTCCGGCGACCACCAGTACCCCCGCATCCGGGACAGCTCCTCGGCCGCCGCGAACTCGGCCAGCCCGAAGGTCACCCCTTCCTCGGCCGCGACCGCGATGTCCGCCCCCGAGCCGACCTCCTGCACCCGGAGCACCCCGCCGGTCACATAGGCCACCCGCTCCCCGTCCGGCGACAGCCGCGGATCGATGACCGCCCCCGGCGTCTCCAGTCGCCGGACCTGGTCCGCCTCCCACAGATACAGCCCCCCGGAAAGCGCGAACACGATCCGCCGCCCCTCATCATCCACGGCATACGCGACCACACCCCCCGCCGCCTCCCGCGCCCGCTCCCGCCGCGCCCGCTCCTCCGCCGGCAGATCCTCCTCAGCCACCCCCGCCGACACCGGATCGACCAGCAGCCGCTCCACCCCGTCCGGCACGCTCAACTCCCACAGGCAGGTCACCGCATCGGTACCCGACCTGCTCCGCAGGAACAGCACACGATCCCCCACGATCGTGAATTGACGCGGCACCCCCAAGGTGAACCGCCGGGTCCGGGCATACAGTCTGGGGAAGCTCTCACTCATAGCTCCACATACTGCCAGCCGCATAGCGCCATCCGGTCACTTGCGACGGCCCGTCAATACGATCAGCGACGAGTGACGAAGCGGTTGCCGGTCGGAGGTCGGGAGGGTGGGTGGGACGGGGACGGGGACGGCGAAGTCGGGCAGGGGGTGGAGGGTGGGGTGGGTGGACGAGGCCAGTTGGGGTGGCCTCGGCCTGGTGGAGGGTAAGGCGAG
>NZ_JAHCST010000047.1 GCF_018476525.1 Acrocarpospora catenulata | reverse complement strand
AAACAATGCTTGAAGAAATGCTCCTGGCCAACATTCACATGAATGTCAACCAAAGGAATCCGTCAAAAATGACGGGGTTGTGCATCATGCACTGGCTTTTAGCACACTGTTGAGTTCTCAAGAAACGGATCGCTTGCCCCGTCTCCGAGGCAACCCCTCTAACTTACCTTGTCATCTGCTTCGTGTCCAATCGCCCCGGTTTGGGGCTGTTTGATCACATCACAAATGACCAAGCAGGTTGATCATTGAGGGGACCACCGGGAAACTGGCCGCCTTTCGGCACTCCGCGAACTCCCGGGGCGAAGAGAACATTAGGCAACCCCTCGCCCCTCGTCAAATCGCCCCGCCGTCCGCGATTTCGCAGGTCAACGCCCCCGTATTAGGCCTTCATGACTCCCCCGCTACGAGACTGTTACCCGTGTCACATCAATTTCCGCCGCTTCCCCCGCACGTACCAGGTCATTCCGGGCTTCCTCCGGACAGCCGGCCAGCTCGTAGGCGGCGGCGCGGATCTCGTACACCTCGGGCTCGTCCGGCGCGCCGGCCGCCGCAAGGAAGCAGTCGGCCAGGGCCGCCGTGGCGTCGCCCAGAGCCAGGTGGGCCCGGGCGCGGACCAGGTGGGCGCGGGTGCGGAGCCGGATGAGCCGCCGGGTGTCGGAGACGAGGGGACAGCCGGGGGTGGGCACCATGGCGGTGCCGCAGTCCGCTGCGGCGCGGGCAGGGGCGCCGAGGGCGATCAGGGCCTCGGCGCGGTCCACGCGGAGTTCGCCCGCGTGTATGGCGCAATCGGCCGTCTCGATGACCCGGTCGAAGTCGGCCACGGCGTAGGTCCACCGGCGCAGGCCGAGGAAGGCCCGGCCGCGGACCGCGCGGGCCTCCCATTCGCCTGGGTTGAGAAGCAACGCGCGTTCGGTGTCGGTCCACGCGCCCTGGTGGTCGCCGGCCAGGGCGCGGGCGGTCGCGCGGGCGGTGTAGCCGCGTGCGGTGAGCTTGGCGCGCAGGGCGGCGGTGGCGTCCGCCTCGGCCTGGGCGTAGTGGCCGAGGCGGGCCATGAGCTGCGAGCGCAGCAGGTACGCCTCGGCCTCCCCCTCCTGGTCCAGCTCACCGCCGATCGCGGCGCTCAGCTCGGTGAGCGCGCCGGAATGATCGTGCAGGGTCTGGTACGCGATACCGCGCCGCAGGCGTACCCCAGGGGACTCGTCGCCCCCGGCGAGCAGCCTGCTGCAGTGGAGCACCTCGGCCATGGCCGTGGTGAGCCGCGTCACGTCCTGTTCAACGCACATCGTGCCACCTGTCGCCGTTCCGGGAGGGTGCCCAGAACGGTACGACCGGCCGCGACGCGGCTCCGCGTACAAATACGCAGAACTCAGGCGATCTCCACGCCGCCGATCGTGCGCTTGCCCCGGCGGAGCACCAGGAAGCGCCCGTGCAGCAGGTCGTCGGCGGTCGGCACGTACTCCTCGTCGGTGACCTTGGCGTTGTTCAGGTACGCGCCGCCCTCCTTGACCGCGCGCCTGGCCTCCGACTTGGACTTGGCCAGGCCGCTCTCGGCCAGCAGATCCACGTACGGCATGCCCAGCGCGGGCACCACCGCGCGCGGCACCTCGGCGAGCGCGGCGCCCAGGGTGGCCTCGTCGAGTTCGGCGATGGAGCCCTGCCCGAAGAGCGCCCGCGAGGCGGCGATCACCCGCTCCACCTCGTCGGCGCCGTGCACCATGGTGGTCAGGTCCCCGGCGAGGGTGCGCTGCGCCTCCCGGGCGAAGGGGCGGTCGGCGACGGCCTTCTCCAGCTCCTCGATCTCCTCCCTGGTCCGGAAGGTGAAGACCTTGAGGAAGCGGATCACGTCCCGGTCGTCGGCGTTCAGCCAGTACTGGTAGAACGCGTACGGCGAGGTGAGCGCCGGGTCGAGCCAGACGGCCCCGCCCGCGGTCTTGCCGAACTTGGTGCCGTCGGCCTTGGTGATGAGCTTGCCGGTGTAGGCGTGCGCGTGGCCGCTTTCGACCCGGCGGATCAGGTCCACCCCGGCGACGATGTTGCCCCACTGGTCGCTGCCGCCGAGCTGGAGCGTGCAGCCGTGCCGCCGGTAGAGCTCCAGGTAGTCGTTGGCCTGGAGGATCTGGTAGCTGAACTCGGTGTAGCTGAGGCCCTCCCCGGCCAGCCGGGCGGCGACCGACTCGCGGGCCAGCATGCGGTTGACCGGGAAGTGCTTGCCGATGTCCCGGAGGAAGTCGATGGCCGACAGGCTGGCCGTCCAGTCCAGGTTGCTGACCAGGGTGGCGGCGTTCTCCCCGCTGAAGGAGAGGAACTTCTCGACCTGGACCCGGATGCGGGCCACCCACTCCTGGACGATCTCCTCGGAGTTCAGCGCCCGCTCGGTGCTGCGCCCGCTGGGGTCGCCGATCAGGCCGGTGGCGCCGCCGACCAGGCCGATCGGGCGGTGCCCGGCGCGCTGGAAGCGGGTCAGGATGAGCAGGGTGGCGAGGTTGCCGACGTGCAGCGAGGGCGCGGTCGGGTCAAAGCCGGCATAGACCGTGATCGGACCCTCGGCCAGTGCCGCGCGGAGGGCGTCGGCATCGGTGGTCTGCGCGGTGACGTCGCGCCATTCGAGCTCATCGAGGATGTCGGTCACGGTTCTGGCTTCCCGTTGCTGGGGGCGGGCGTCCGCAGCCCGCCGGATCTCGAAACCTTATCGCCCCTTCGTACCAGGGGCTGAAACGTTCACTTCACGGTACGGGCGGAACGAGCGGATGTCTCCTGGTTAACGCCCCGCCCCGCCTTATTCCCATATTTCGCGAAAAGGTGTGGATAGCGCTTTCCGAAAGCTTTCGGTAGAAGGTGGTGACCCGACCTCCTCCCCGACTGGAGGGCACATGCGTCCACTGTCGAAGCGTTTCGCGATCATCGCATCGATCGCGCTCGCCGCCACCGCGCCGGGTCTCCCCGCCCAGGCCGCCCCCGGCTGCCGAGTCGACTACTCGGTGGCCACCCAGTGGGGTGGCGGCTTCACCGGCAACGTCACCGTGACGAACCTGGGCGATCCGCTCAACGGCTGGCGTCTGGTCTGGTCGTTCACGGCCGGCCAGCAGGTCACCCAGGCGTGGAACGCCACGGTGACCCAGAGCGGCGCCCAGGTGACCGCCGCCGACGCGGGCTACAACGCCGCCCTGGCCACCAACGCGAGCGCCGCGTTCGGCTTCAACGCGTCCTGGAACAACTCCAGTAACCCGGCCCCGGCGTCCTTCGCCCTGAACGGCACGACCTGCACGGGAACGGTGCCCACCCAGAGCCCGAGTCCGACTCAAAGCCCCAGTCCGACCCAGAGCCCGACCCCCACGCCAACACCGAGCCCGTCCCCGACCACCATCCCCGCCGGGGCCAAGCAGGTCGAGAACATCGACCGCGGGCTGATCAGCGTCCGGTCCGGGAGCGCCAACCTCGTCTCCTGGCGCCTGCTCGGCACCGAGACCAGTGCCACCACCTTCAACCTGTACCGCTCAGGCACCCGGGTGGCCACGGTCACCAACTCCACCAACTACCTGGACACGGCGGCCGCCGACGCCTCGTACACGGTCCGCGCCGTGGTCGGCGGCGTCGAGCAGGCGGCCTCCCCCGCGAGCCTCCGCTTCACCGGCGGGAACTACCTCGACATCCCCATCCAGCCCCCGCCCGGCGGCACCACCCCGAGCGGCGAGGCCTACACCTACTCCGCCAACGACGCCGGCGTCGGCGATCTGAACGGCGACGGCCGGTACGAGATCGTCCTGAAGTGGGACCCCTCCAACGCCAAGGACAACTCCCAGTCCGGGTACACGGGCAACGTCTACGTCGACGCGTACACGCTCACCGGCTCCCGCCTCTGGCGTATCGACCTGGGCCGCAACATCCGGGCGGGCGCCCACTACACCCAGTTCCAGGTGTACGACTACGACGGCGACGGCAGGGCGGAAGTCGCCATGAAGACCGCCGACGGCACGGTGTCGGGGACCGGGCAGGTCATCGGGTCGGCGTCGGCGGACTACCGGAACTCATCCGGATACATCCTGTCGGGTCCGGAATACCTGACCATGTTCAACGGACAGACTGGCGCCGCCATGTCGACGGTCAACTACGTCCCGGCGCGTGGCACGGTCTCGTCGTGGGGCGACTCCTACGGCAACCGGGTCGACAGGTTCCTGGCGGGCACGGCCTACCTGGACGGGCAGCGGCCGTCGCTGATCATGGCGCGCGGCTACTACACGCGGACCGTGATCGCCGCCTGGGACTTCCGGAACGGAAGTCTCACCCAGCGGTGGACGTTCGACTCCAATGTCAGCGGATCGCAGTACACCGGGCAGGGCAACCACCAGCTGTCCATCGCCGACACCGACCAGGACGGCAGGGACGAGATCGTGTACGGGGCGATGGCGGTCAACGACAACGGCGCGCCCATGTGGACCACCGGGCTGGGTCACGGCGACGCGCTGCACGTCGGGGATCTGATCCCGTCCAGGCAGGGGCTGGAGGTCTTCAAGCCGCACGAGGACACCAGCAAGCCCGCGGCCTCGATGGTCGACGCGCGGACCGGCGCCGTGATCTGGACGAATCCCACCTGCGGCTGCGACAACGGCCGCGGCGTGAGCGGGGACGTCTACGCCGGAAGCCCGGGCGCCGAGTCCTGGTCGGCCGCCGTGTCCGGGCTGTACAGCTCGACGGGCGCCAACATCGGCCGCAAGCCCGGGTCGATCAACTTCCTGGTGTGGTGGGACGGCGATCCGGTGCGTGAGCTTCTCGACGGCACGCATATCGACAAGTACGGGACGAGCGCCGACACCCGGCTGCTGACGGCGTCCGGCGTGCATTCCAACAACGGCACCAAGTCGACGCCGGCGCTGTCGGCGGATCTGTTCGGCGACTGGCGTGAGGAGGTCATCTGGCCCACGAGCAACGACACCGCGCTGCGGATCTACGCCACCACCAGCGTCACCGACCGCAAGATCCACACCCTGATGCACGACCCGCAGTACCGCACGGCGATCGCCTGGCAGAACACGGCCTACAACCAGCCGCCGCACCCGAGTTTCTTCATCGGCGACGGCATGGCCGCCCCGGCCAAGCCCAACGTGTACGTGCGTTAGGGCCGTGCGGCGGGTCCGTACGCTCCCCGGACCCGCCGCACATGTGGACGGTACGGCGAGACCGTGACATCGCCCTCGATCCAGAACCGCCAGGGGGTCTCGGCTCCGTTCGAGACCCCCGTGCGGGGCCCGGAGCGCACCGAACGGGGATCGGCCGGGTCGCCCTCCAGCACCTGGACGATCTTCTCGTCGTCGCAGCAGTCCAGCCCGTTGTGCTCGCGGACGAAGCCGAGCGTGGTGGCCAGCCGGGCGGGGCCGCGGGCCAGGTCGCGCGCGGACGCCCTGGGCCGCCGGGACCGGGCCAGCTCGGCCCCGGCCACCACCTCGCCGCCGCGCAGCAGCACTCCGGAGGCCAGGCCCTCGCGCAGGCAGACGAGGTTGGCGCAGAAGTGCATGCCGTACGTGAAGTACACGTACAGGTGCCCGGGGGGCCCGAACATGACCGAGTTGCGGGGGGTGAGGCCGCGGAAGGAGTGCGAGGCGGGGTCCTGGCCGGGCAGGCCGTACGCCTCGACCTCGGTCAGGCGCACGGCGACGGGGCCGTGCGCGATGACCCGCCCAAGCAGGTCGGGGGCGACCTCGTGGGCGGGCCGATCGAAGAACTCCCGCGGCAGCGGGGTCAGGCTCCGCTCGCCCATGCGGCCTGCGCGTCGACGGTTTCCCTGAGGGCGGCCAGCTGGTCGCGCACCCGGTCGGGCGCGGTGCCGCCGAAGGCCTTGCGGGCGGCCAGCGCGCCGGGCACGCTCAGCACGTCCCGCACGCCGCCGCCGAAGTGCGGGGAGACCTTGGCCAGTTCCTCGTCGGTGAGGTCGCCGAGCTCCTTGTCGTTGACCTGGCACCAGACCACCAGGTGGCCGACGGCCTCGTGCGCGTCCCGGAACGCCACGCCGTTGCGGACCAGCAGCTCGGCCAGGTCGGTGGCGAGCGCGAAGCCGTCGGAGGCCGAGGACTCCAGCTTGGCGGTGTTCACCCGCATGGTGGAGACCAGCCCGGAGACCGCCGGGAGCACCAGCAGCAGGGTGTCGACGGCGTCGAAGACCGGCTCCTTGTCCTCCTGCAGGTCCCGGTTGTAGGTGAGCGGCAGGCCCTTGAGCGTGGTCAGCAGCGACATGAGCGAGCCGATGAGCCGCCCGGACTTGCCCCTGGCCAGCTCCGCGACGTCGGGGTTCTTCTTCTGCGGCATGATCGACGAGCCGGTGGAGTAGGCGTCGTCCATCTCGATCCAGCGGAACTCCTGGGAGGCCCAGAGCACGATCTCCTCCCCCAGCCGGGAGAGGTGGATGCCGATCATGGCGGCGCAGAACAGGAACTCGGCGGCGAAGTCGCGGTCGGCCACCGCGTCCATGGAGTTGGGCGCGGCGGCGTCGAAGCCGAGCTCGGCGGCGACCGCCTGCGGGTCCAGCGGCAGCGAGGAGCCGGCCAGCGCGCCCGCGCCGAGCGGGGAGACCGCCGCCCGGCGGTCCCAGTCGCGCAGCCGGTCGATGTCGCGGGTGATCGGGTGCACGTGGGCCAGCAGCTGGTGGCCGAAGGAGACCGGCTGGGCGTGCTGCAGGTGGGTCATGCCGGGGGCCGCGGTGTCGGCGTGCGCCTCGGCCTGGCTCATCAGCGCGGTCTCCAGCTCCACCAGCCGGGACACGACGGTGCGCACGTGGTCGCGCAGGTAGAGCCGCAGGTCGGTGGCGATCTGGTCGTTGCGGGAGCGCCCGGCGCGGAGCTTGCCGCCGAGCGAGCCGAGCCGTTCGAGCAGGCCGCGCTCCAGGGCGGTGTGCACGTCCTCGTCGGCCACGGTCGGCCGGAAGGCGCCCGACTTGCAGGCCTCCTCCAGGTCGTCCAGCGCGCCGATCATGCGCTCCAGCTCCTCGGCGGTCAGCAGGCCCGCCCGGTGCAGCACGCGGGCGTGCGCCCGGGAGGCGAGCAGGTCGTAGGGGACGAGCCGCCAGTCGAAGTGCACGCTCACCGACAATCGGGTCAGCGCGTCCGCGGGCCCCCCTTCGAACCTGCCGCCCCACAGCCGCATCGGCTTGTTCTCCGCCACCGTTCCTCTCCCCTCCACTGGGACCCTAGCCCAGGAAAAAACCAGCCGCCCCGGCATCGGCCGGGGCGAAGGCGTGCTTGCTCAGGTCAGGACCGCGCGTCGCGGGCCGCGGCGATCTTACTGGGCAGCGACCACAACTCGACGAATCCCCTGGCCAGCGACTGGTCGAAGGTGTCGCCGGTGTCGTAGGTGGCCAGCGAGAAGTCGTACAGGGAGGACTCGGAGCGGCGGCCGGTGACCACCGCGCGCCCGCCGTGCAGGGTCAGCCGGATCTCGCCGTTGACCTGCTGCTGGACCTCGGCGATGAAGGCGTCCAGGGCCCGCTTGAGCGGGGAGAACCAGAGGCCGTCGTAGACCAGCTCGCCCCAGCGCTGGTCCACGCTGCGCTTGAACCTGGCCAGGTCGCGCTCGACGGTGACGTTCTCCAGCTCCATGTGCGCGGTGATCAGGGCGATCGCGCCGGGCGCCTCGTAGACCTCGCGGGACTTGATGCCGACCAGCCGGTCCTCGACCATGTCCAGCCGGCCGACGCCCTGCGCGCCCGCCCGCTCGTTCAGCTCGGCGATGATCTGGAACGGGGTGAGCGCCCGCCCGTCCAGCGCCACCGGAACACCCTTGCTGAAGGCGATGACGACCTCGTCGGCCTCGCGCGGCTCGGCCGGGTTGGCGGTGTAGGCGTAGACGTCCTCGATCGGGCCGTTCCAGATGTCCTCCAGGAAGCCGGTCTCCACGGCGCGGCCCCAGAGGTTCTGGTCGATGGAGTACGGGTTCTTCTTGGTGGTCTCGATGGGGAGGTTCTTCTCCTCCGCGTACGCGATGGCCTTGTCGCGGGTCCAGGCGTAGTCCCGGGCCGGGGCGATGACCTTGAGCTCGGGGTGCAGCGCGGCCAGGCCGGCTTCGAAGCGGACCTGGTCGTTGCCCTTGCCGGTGCAGCCGTGCGAGACGATGGTGCCGCCGTACCGCTTGGCGGCGTCGGCCAGGTGCTTGACGATCAGCGGCCGGGACAGCGCCGACACCAGCGGGTAGCGGTCCATGTAGAGCGCGTTGGCCTGGAGGGCGGGCACGCAGTACTCGGTGGCGAACTCCTCGCGGGCGTCCACCACCACCGACTCCACCGCGCCGCAGTCGATCGCCCGCTTGCGGATGACCTCCATGTCCTCACCGCCCTGGCCGACGTCCACGGCCACCGCGATGACCTCGGCGTCGATCTTCTCGGCCAGGAACGGAATGGCAACAGAGGTGTCGAGGCCGCCCGAGTAGGCGAGTACGACCCGGTCACTCATGATGGTTTCTCCAGATTATTGGTACGGGTACGGGTGGTCAGCCGGAGCATCGACTCGGCCAGGGCCTCACCGCCCAGCGGATCGCGGGCGATGACCAGGATCGTGTCGTCCCCGGCGACCGTGCCGAGAATGGACTCCCAGTCGGCGTGGTCGATCGCCGAGGCCAGGAACTGCGCGGCGCCCGGCGGGGTGCGCAGGATCACCAGGTTGGCGCTGGCCTCCGCGGAGACCAGGAGCTCCTCGGCGAGCCTTCGGAGCCTGGCCCCCGGGCTCTCGCCGGTGCCGCCGGCGCGGTAGAGCGGGATGCGCTCGCCGCCCTCGCCCGGCACCGCGTAGACGAGGGTGCCGTCGTCGGCCCGGAGCTTCATGGCGCCCAGCTCGTCCAGATCCCTGGACAGGGTGGCCTGGGTGACCTCGACGCCGCTCTCCAGCAGCAGCTTGGCCAGCTCCGGCTGGGAGCGGATCTTGTTGCGGGTGAGCAGCTCGACGATCCTGGCGTGCCTGGCGGTCTTGGTCAGCGGGATGGTCATCGCGCGTCCAGCCAGGTCAGCAGCGCCTTCTGGGCGTGCAGCCGGTTCTCGGCCTCGTCCCAGATCACGCTGGACGGGCCGTCGAGCACCTCGGCGGTGATCTCCAGGCCGCGGTAGGCGGGCAGGCAGTGCAGCACGATCGCGTCCGGCGCCGCCTCGGCCAGCCGCGCGGCGTTCACCTGGTACGGCGCGAGCGCGGCCAGGCGTTCCTCCTTGCCGTCCTGGCCCATGGACACCCAGGTGTCGGTGGCCAGCACGTCCGCGCCCGCCGCCGAGGGGTCCTCGGTCACCGCCACCGAGCCGCCGGTCTCGGCGGCGATCGCCGCGGCCTGGGCGAGGACGCCCGGGTCCGGGTGGTATCCGGCCGGCGCGCAGATCCGCACGTGCAGCCCGGCGGTGGCGCCGCCGAGCAGGTAGGAGTGGGCCATGTTGTTGGCGCCGTCCCCGAAGTAGGCCAGGGTCAGCCCGGCCAGGCGCCCCTTCACCTCGCGGATGGTCTGCAGGTCGGCCAGCACCTGGCAGGGGTGGAACAGGTCGGTGAGCGCGTTGACCACCGGGACCTCGCTGGCGGCGGCCATCGCCTCGATGCGGTCGTGGCCGGAGGTGCGCCAGACGACGGCGGCCACCTGGCGGGTCAGCACCTTGGCGGTGTCCTCGATCGGCTCGCCCCGGCCCAGCTGGGAGGCGCCGGAGTCGATCAGCAGCGGCAGGCCGCCGAGCTCGCCGATGCCGACCGCGAAGGAGATCCTGGTCCGGGTGGAGGGCTTGTCGAAGAGCACGGCGACGGTCTTCGGGCCCTCGAAGGGGCGGTGGCCGTACCGGTCCTTCTTCATGGCCTGGGCCAGGTCGAGCACCTCGGCCTGCTCGGCCGGGGACAGGTCGTCGTCTTTGAGGAAGTGTCTAACCATCGCCGGCCTCGTCAAGGATCGCGGGAAACGCCGTCAGGAACGTGTGGATCTGCTCGGCGGTGACCACCAGGGGCGGCGCCAGCCGGATGGCGTCCGGCTGCACCGCGTTGACCAGGAAGCCCGCCCGCTGCGCGGCGGCCTGGACCTGGCCGGCCTGCTCCCCGGCGAGCACCGCCGCCAGCCAGAGCCCCCTGCCCCGTACGCCCTTGAGCAACGGGTGCCGGATCGCCTCCAGGCCGTCCCGCAGCAGGGTGGCCATGCTCCGCACGTGGTCCAGGTCGACGTTCTCCAGCACGGCCAGGGCGGCGGCGCAGGAGACGGGGTTGCCGCCGAAGGTGGACCCGTGGTCGCCCTTCGCGAAGAGGGTCCCGGCCGCCCCGAAGCCGATCGCGGCGCCGATGGGCAGGCCGCCGCCGAGGCCCTTGGCCAGGGTGACGATGTCGGGCAGCACGCCCTCGGCCTGGTGGGCGAACCAGTGGCCGGTGCGGCCGATGGCCGACTGGATCTCGTCGGCGACCAGCAGCGCGCCCGCCTGGCGGGTGATCTCGCGGGCCGCCGCGAAGTAGCCGTCGGGGGGCGGGACGACCCCGGCCTCGCCCTGGGTGGGTTCCAGGAAGACCGCGGCGCACTCCTCGTCCACGGCCTTGGCCAGGGCCTCGGCGTCGCCGTACGGGACGAAGCGCACGTCCAGCGGGAACGGGCCGAACTGGTCGCGGATGGCGGGTTTGCCGGTGAGCGAGAGGGCGCCCAGGGTGCGGCCGTGGAAGCCCATCTCGGCGGCCACGAAATAGGACCTGCCCGTGGATTTTCCGTACTTTATGGCCATTTTGAGGGCGCACTCGTTGGCTTCGGTGCCGGAGTTGGCCAGGAAGACCCGGCCGGGGTGGCCGAGCAGGGTGAGCAGGCGTTCGGCCAGCTTCACCTCCGGCTCGTGCAGGAACAGGTTGGAGGTGTGGGCCAGGGTGGCGACCTGAGCCGAGACCGCCTGGATCAGGGCGGGGTGGGCGTGGCCGAGCGAGAGCACGGCGATGCCGCCGATGAAGTCCAGGTACTCCTTGCCGTCCACGTCCCAGACCACGGTGCCCGCGCCGCGCGCCAGCGCCACCGGCGGGACGCCGTAGTTGGGCATGAACGCCTGTTCGTAGCGTTCGAAGAGGTTCACACGTGCTCCTTCAGGTCCGTCGGCTCGGGCAGCACCATGGTGCCGATGCCCTCGGCGGTGAAGATCTCCAGCAGCACCGAGTGCGGCATGCGCCCGTCCAGCACGTGCGCCTGGGCCACGCCGCCCTGGACGGCCGCCAGGCAGGCCTCCATCTTGGGGACCATGCCGCTGGAGAGGGTGGGCAGCAGTTCGGCCAGGTCGTCCGCCCAGATGCGGCGGATCACCTCGGTGCTGTTGGGCCAGTCCGCGTACAGGCCCTCCACGTCGGTGAGGACGATCAGCTTGACCGCGCCGAGGGCGACGGCCAGCGCGGCGGCGGCGGTGTCGGCGTTGACGTTGTAGACGGTGCCGTCCTCGCCGCGGGCGATGGAGGAGATCACCGGGATGCGCCCGTTGTCCAGCAGCGCGCGGACCGCGCCGGGCTCGACCCTGACGATCTCCCCGACCTGGCCGATGTCGACCAGGGCGCCGTCCACCATGGCGTGCTTGCGCTGGGCGGTGAACAGGTGGGCGTCCTCGCCGGACAGGCCCACCGCGAACGGGCCGTGCCGGTTGATGGTGCCCACCACGTCCCGGTTGACCTGGCCGACCAGGACCATGCGGACCACCTGCATGGCCTCCGGGGTGGTCACCCGCAGGCCGGCGGTGAAGGAGGACTCGATGCCCAGCCGGTCCAGGTGGGCGTTGATCTGCGGGCCGCCGCCGTGCACGATGACCGGCTTGAGCCCGGCGTACCTGAGGAAGACCACGTCGTCGGCGAACTGCTCGCGCAGGTGCGGCTCGGTCATCGCGTGGCCGCCGTACTTGATGACGATGGTGGCGCCGTGGAAGCGGGCCAGCCAGGGCAGCGCCTCGATCAGCGTGCGCGCCTTCTCGGTGCTCTTCTCGTGGCTCATGACGAGTACGCCGAGTTCTCGTGCACGTACTCCGCGGTCAGGTCGGTGGTGTGGATGGTGGCCGAGTGCGGGCCCGCCGACAGGTCGACGATGATGGTCACGTCGCGCGGGCTCAGGTCCACCTTGGAGCGGTCGTCCCCGGCGGCGCCGCCCCGGCAGATCCAGATGCCGTTGATGGCCACGTTCAACCGGTTCGGCTCGAAGGCGGCGCTGGTGGTGCCCACCGCGCTGAGCACCCGGCCCCAGTTCGGGTCCTCCCCGTGCAGGGCGCACTTGAGCAGGTTGCTGCGCGCTACCGCGCGGCCGACCTCGACCGCGTCGGCCACCGCGGCGGCGCCCACCACCTCGATGGCGATGGCCTTGGTGGCGCCCTCGGCGTCCACCAGCAGCTGGCGGCTCAGGTCGGCGCAGACGTCGGTGACCTTGCGCTCGAACTCCTCCAGGTCGGGCCGGACCCCGGAGGCGGCGCTGGCCAGCAGCAGCACGGTGTCGTTGGTGGACATGCAGCCGTCGGTGTCCAGCCGGTCGAAGGTGACCGCGACCGCGCGGCGGAGCACCTCGTCCAGCTCCTGCGCGGTCAGGTCGGCGTCGGTGGTGATCACGCTGAGCATGGTGGCCAGCGCGGGGGCGAGCATGCCCGCGCCCTTGGCCATGCCGCCCACCATGTAGCCCGCGCCCCGGCGGAAGGCGATCTTGCTGACCGTGTCGGTGGTGCGGATGGCGTCCGCGGCGGCCACCCCGCCGTCCCGGGAGAGCTGGGCGGCCAGAGTGTCGATCCCGGCCAGCAGCGGGTCCATGGGCAGCCGCTCGCCGATCAGCCCGGTGGAGCAGACCGCGATCTCACCCGCCGAGTCCTGGAGCACCTGCGCCGCCTTCTCGGCGGTGGCGTGGGTGTCCTGGAACCCGGCGGGGCCGGTGCAGGCGTTGGCGCCGCCCGAGTTGAGCACCACCGCGCGCACCCGGCCGCCGCTGAGCACCTGCTGAGACCAGAGCACCGGCGCCGCCTTCACCCGGTTGCGGGTGAAGACCCCGGCCGCCGCCCGGGACGGGCCGTCGTTGACGACCAGCGCCAGGTCGCGGGCGTCCTCGGCCGGATCGGGCGGGCCGTCGATCTTCTTGATCCCGGCGTGGATGCCGGCGGCGCGGAAGCCGAGGGGGGCGGTCACGCTCATCTGGGGCTCTCCTTGGTTTGTCCCTCTGGTGATCATGGACTGACACCGGTCGTGGGCAGGCCGAGCTCCTCCGGCAGGCCGAGGGCCAGGTTGGCGCTCTGGATCGCGCCTCCGGCGGTGCCCTTGGTGAGGTTGTCGATGGCCACCACGACCACCACCCGCCCGGCCCGCCGGTCCAGCGCCACCTGGAGCACCGCGGTGTTGGCGCCGAGCGTCATCGCGGTGGCGGGCCAGACGCCCTCCGGGAGCAGCCGCAGGAAGGGCTCGTCCCGGACCGCCTCCTGGTAGGCCTCCCTGAGCGCGCCTTCGGTCAGGCCGGGGGCGGCGGGAGCCGTGCAGGTGGCCAGGATCCCGCGGGACATGGGAACCAGGGTCGGTGTGAAGGAGACGCGCACCGGTTGCCCGGCGACCGCGGAGAGGTTCTGGGTCATCTCCGGGGTGTGGCGATGCGCCCCGCCCACCCCGTAGGCGCTGACCGAGCCCATGACCTCGCTACCGAGCAGGCTCGGCTTGAGCGAACGGCCGGCGCCGCTGGTGCCGCTGGCGGCGACCACGACCACGTCGGGTTCCACCAGGTCGGCGGCGAAGGCGGGGAACAGGCCCAGGGTAACCGAGGTCGGGTAGCAACCGGGCACGGCGATGCGCCGGGCGGTGGCCAGCCGATCACGCTGGCCGGGGAGTTCGGGCAGGCCGTAGGGCCAGGTTCCGGCGTGCGTGCCGCCGTAGAACTCGGCCCAGTCGGCCGGGTCCTTGAGGCGGAAGTCGGCGCCGCAGTCGACGATGAGCGGGTCCGGGCCGAGGTCGCCCGCGATGGCGGCCGACTGCCCGTGCGGGAGGGCGAGGAAGACGACGTCGTGGCCCTGCAGGTTGCCCGGGGTGGTGTCCTCCAGGACGCGGTCGGCGAGGGAGGGCAGGTGGGGCTGGTGGGCGCCGAGAGGGGTGCCGGCGCTTGAGCCCGCGGTGAGAGCGCCGATCTCGATTTCGGGGTGGGCGAGGAGGAGCCGGAGCAGTTCGCCTCCCGCGTAGCCGCTGGCGCCGGCGATGGCTGCCTTCATCCTGACTCACCCCTGTATGTTCATGCAGTCCGACTTATCTTCTTCCCCGACCAAGAGTATGCGACGGAAAGCATGGTCATGCAAGTCACCATCCACGGAGTGGACGCCTTGGCCCCCATACCTACCGGTCGGTATCCTGAAATATCGGCTTAACAGGGGAGGTCTTGCGGATGAGCAGCATGCACGCCCAGGTCCAGGCCGCCCTGACGGCGCCGGGGCAGTTGTTCGAGATGGCCGAGATCGGGGGCGGCGTGCGGGCTTGGAAGCACGCCCCGGCGACCTTCCGGGCGCTGCTGGAGAACAGCGCCTTCCACGGGGAGCACGAGTTCATCGTGTACGAGGACACCCGGCTCACCTACGCCGAGCACTTCCGGCTGGCGGCGACCCTGGCCCACCGGCTGACGGACTCCTTCGGGGTGCGCAAAGGCGACCGGGTCGCCATCGCGATGCGCAACTACCCGGAGTGGATCGTGGCGTTCTCGGCGACCCTGGCCATCGGGGCGATCGCCGTACCGCTCAACGCGTGGTGGACGCGGCAGGAGTTGGAGTACGGCCTGGCCGACTCCGGGGCGATGGTGCTGATCGCCGACGGGGAGCGGGCGGAGCGGCTGGCCGGGGTGGACATTCCGGTCATCGTGGCCCGCGGTGCCGGCGGGCACTCCTGGGACTCGGTGATGGGGGAGGTGGATCCCCTGGTCACCCTGCCCCCGGTGGACGTACGGCCGGAGGATCCTGCCACGATCTTCTACACCTCCGGGACGACCGGGCGGTCCAAGGGGGCGCTGGGCAGCCACCGGAACCTGGGGCAGGCGCCGATGTCGGTGGCGTACGCGATGATGCGCGGGACGGCGCTGGCCGGGCGGGATCCCCTGACATCGGCGCGGCAGCGGCGGATCACCCTGCTCACCGTGCCGCTCTTCCACGCGACCGGGTGTTTCGCGGTGCTGCTGACCACCATGTTGAACGGTGGGCGGTTGGTCCTCATGTACAAGTGGGATCCGCTGGACGCGCTTGAGCTGATCGAGCGGGAGAAGGTCACCGGGATGAGCGGGGTGCCCACCAACGCCTGGCAGCTGCTCTCGCATCCCTCGCTCGGGTCCTACGACATCTCCACGCTGTCCGGAATCTCCTACGGGGGCGCTCCCGCCCCGCCCAAACTCCTCGAAAAGCTCACCTCGCTGCTGCCCAACCGGACGCCCTCCAACGGGTACGGGCTGACCGAGACCACCGCGCTGGCGATCTACAACACCGGGCGGGACTACCTGGCCAGGCCCGGCAGCGTCGGGATGCCGCTGGCCGTCGTCGACGTGAAGGTCTGCGACCCGAAAGGGGCCGAGCTGCCGGTCGGCGCGGTGGGCGAGCTCTGCCTGCGCGGGCCGATCGTCATTCCCGGGTACTGGAACCGGCCGGAGGCCACCGCCGAGGTCATCGTGGACGGCTGGCTGCACACCGGGGATCTGGCCAGGGTGGACGCCGACGGGTTCGTGTACATCGTCGACCGGGCCAAGGACATGGTCATCCGGGGCGGGGAGAACGTGTACTGCGCGGAGGTGGAGGCTGCGCTGTTCGAGCATCCGTACGTGGACGACGCGGCCGTGATCGGGATTCCGGACGAGGAGCTCGGGGAACTGGTGGGCGCGGTGGTGCGGGTTACCACGCCTGTTTCGGCGGAGGAGCTCCAGGCGTTCCTGAAGGAGTCGCTGGCGGCGTTCAAGATCCCGGTTCGGTTCTGGTTCCAGGAGACGGAACTGCCGCGGAATCCGGGCGGAAAAATCCTCAAGACGCAGTTGCGGCAGCAGGTGCTGGGCCCGTCATGACCCCCGCTTCGTCATGACCCCGCCTTCGTCATGACCCTGGACGCGTCATGGCGTGCCCTTGGCATATCAGGACTTGATGGTGCGCATCCACCACAGGTGCAGGACATCCTGGAGCCGCTCGGGGGCGCCGCCGGCCACGGCCTCGTACTCGGTGAGGAACCGTGCGCGGTACTCCTCGGGCAGTTCCTTCAGGATCGACTCGCGGGCTAGTTCGTTCACTCGTGCACGGATTTCCTGGTAGGTCCTCAGCACGCCACTCACCCTCCCCTTGGGTTGACTCGGAGCGATCCTCCCGACCCTGCGTGTGAGCCTCTGTGTGACGTCTTTTTCGGGCGCTCGTCTTTGCCGGCATTTCCGGCACTGGCAAACAGTGGAGAAACTCGCGGTCAACCCCCGGGAGCGTCCCCGGCTTTCTTGATCAATCCCCGCAGATGATGGCGTTACGTCGCAGATCACCGGCAGAGTGCCAGCACGGGCGACATCCGCGCGCTCGGGCTTGGCGGGGAGGAGACCGCTTGTCCAGCGCGCCCTTGCGGGTGATCAGCCTTACCGTCTTCGCCCTTCTCGCCATAGCCGCCTGGCGCTGGGGAACGCCGGAAGAATTCGGACCACTCGGTGTGCTCCTGCTCACCCTCCTGTCGCTGAAACTCCTGCTCTCGCTCTGCTACCGCCCAAACCGCCGTACGAGCTGGCACGGCGACTTCGCGGTGATCGTGCCCATCTTCAACGAGGACCCGGAGATCCTCCGGCGCTGCCTCACCACGCTGCGCACGCAGAGCCGTACCCCCCGATGGGTGGTGGTGATCGACGACGGAAGCACCGAGGACGCGGCCGTGCCCGTGGCCGAATCCATGATCGGGGACTTCCAGGAGCAGAAGATCGAGCTCATCGTGCTCCGCCAGCCGGAGAACACCGGCAAACGAGAGGCGCTGGCACGCGGCTTCGAGCAGTGCCCCGACGCTGAGGTCTACGTCTGCGTGGACAGCGACACCCTGCTCCACCCAGGCGCGCTGGACCGCCTGCTGGCGCCCCTGGGCGACGAGCAGGTCACCGCCGTGACGGGCTTGGTCCTCGCCGCCAACTTCCGCGTCAACGTGCTCACCCGCCTCATCGACCTCCGCTACGCCAACGCCTTCCTGTACGAGCGCGCCGCGTACTCGCTCCTGCGGAGCGTGCTCTGCTGCTGCGGCTCGCTGGCCGCCTACCGCGGCCGGGTGGTCCACAAGCACCTGACCGACTTCCGCACCCAGCGTTTCCTCGGCCGCCGGGCCGTGGTCGGCGACGACCGCCGGCTCACCAACTACTGCCTGCTGGAAGGCCAGGTCCTCTTCCAGAGCAGCGCCCTGGCCGAGACCGCCGTCCCCGAACGCCTCGGCCACTACCTGCGCCAGCAATCCCGCTGGAACCGCTCGTTCTTCCGCGAAACCCTCTGGTGCCTGCGTACCTTCCCCCGGGTACGCCCGACGGCCTGGCTCCTGTCCTTCATCGAAATCGCCACCTGGCTGACCTTCACCGCCACCCTGATCTACTCCCTGCTGATCTTCCCCCTGCTCTACGGCCGGCTCCTCCTCCCCCAGTACTCGGCCATGATCGTGATCTTCGGCTACCTGCGATCGGTCCGCTACCTCGACCTCCAGCGCCCCGGCATCAGCTGGCCCCAGCAGTTCGCCATCTTCGCCATCGCCCCCCTCTACGGCGTGATGCACGTCGCACTGCTCCTGCCCGTCCGCGTCTTCTCCCTGCTCACCCTGCGCAGAACCGCGTGGGGCACCCGAAAGACGGTCGAAGTCTCCCTGGCCGAGGGTCATGAACTGGTCGGCGCCGCCACCACAAGCCCACCCCGACGTGCCGACGATCCTGGAGTTGTGTGATGACGAAGCGCATGGGCGACCGACTGCAATTCGCCGTGGCGGTGACCGTCGGCGGGCTGCTCACCGGCGGCACCCTCATCCACATCGTGACGCACGAGAAAGCGCTCACCACTCCCCCGCCCGTCGCGACGGCCCCGCGCCCCTACCCCGCCTCCCTCGCCGGCGCCCGCCGCGTCTCCGCCGTCGACCCCGCGTCCCCCAAGCACCGCGGTGACCCCCAATTGATCTGGTCCGACGAGTTCAACGGCACCGGCCGCCCGTCACCCCAGAAATGGACCTACCAGAAAGGCGACCGCGACGGCTGGGGCGTCGGCGGCCTCGCCTACTACGACCCCGCCCTGGCCAACGAGGACGGCCAAGGCCACCTCGTGATCACCGCCATCCGCAACACCCTCACCCAGCCGACCTGCTGGTACGGCCCCTGCCGCTACCGCTCGGCCCGCATCCAATCCGCCGGCCGTTTCCCCCTGCAGTACGGCACCTTCGCGGCCCGCATCCGCTTCCCCGCCGGCCAGGGCATCTACCCCGCCTTCTGGCTGCAGAGATCCCGCCCCGGCAACCCGTACGCCGAAATCGACATCGCCGAGATCTTCGGGGCCCGCCCCAACATCATCTACGGCGCCGCCCACCAGAACGTCAAAGTCTCCAACAACACCCACACCCTGAAGCACCCCATAAACAGCCGTTTCCACATCTACCGCGTCGACTGGACCCCAACCAAAATCACCTGGCGCGTCGGCAACCACATCTACGGCACCCTCAAACGCAAATCCCCCTGGCCCTTCAACCAGCCCATGCAAATAATCCTCAACCTCCAAACAGGCGGCCACTGGCAGGGCCCACCCTCCCCGCAAACCCACTTCCCCGCCGAAATGCTCGTCGACTGGATCCGCGTCTACAAATCCACCAGCCGCCCGCTGCCCACCAAATAGACGCCGGCCCCGATACTTTCCTTGATCTTAGGCAATGTCATACTTCCGTCATGACGTCGTCGCACGCGGATCTGCTGCGAGTGCTTGGCGAGGTGCGTGCGCTCCTCGCCCGGCCCGATAATGACTTTTCGTGGTCCTCGTGGCAGGACGCGGACGCGGCACTGGCGGAGATCGACGCCGCGATCTCGCGGATCAGCGTGGACGGCCAGATCCCGATCGACCTCACCGTGCTGTTCGCGCCGAGTGGGCCGATCCAGGAAGTTTCGCTCTCCAGCGGCTGGGGCTACGAGTTTGTCGCGGTGGCCAAGCGCTTCGACGCCACGCTCAAGTAGGGGCCATAGCCCAGGCCCGAGCGATCACTACCTCGTAGAGGTATCCATAGATTGGCGGTCATACCCCGCATCAGATCGATAGCTCCCCGGCAGCGGTCGGTTCGCTGCGGCGGGTGCGTTCGGCCTGGGCGTGGTCGCTGGTTCGGACGTCGTAGGCGCGGAACTTCGGGAGGAGGGCGCCGAGGGTGAGGACGCCGAGCATGCAGAGGAGGCCGCCGATGCCGAGGGAGAAGCGGAGGCCGCCCAGATTCGCCATCAGGCTTGCGCGGGTGTTGCCGAGCATGGGGCCGGTCGAGTAGGAGAGCAGCTCGATTCCGGCCAGTCTGCCGCGGTACTCGTCGGGGATGGTCTGGTTCCAGACCATGCCGCGGAAGATGCCGCTGTACATGTCGGCGGCCCCGGCCGCCACCAGGCAGGCGATGATGAGCCAGATGCTGGGCATGACGGCGGCGACGGCCACCCACGCGCCCCAGAACAGGGCGGAGATGATCACTCCGAGGCCGTGCCGGTGCACGTGGGCCGTCCAGCCGGAGGTGAGGGAGGCGAGGACGGCGCCGATGCCCGGGGAGGCCGCCAGCAGGCCCAGGGCGAGGCTCTCGTGCGAGCCGCCGTACTGCTCCGCCATGAAAGGGAAGAGCGAGGTGGAGAAGGCAAAGGCCATGGCGGCGATGTCCACCAGATAGGTGCCCATCAGGTCCGGTCTGGCCACCGCGTACCTGACCCCCGCCAGCAGGGAATCCAGGGAGGCGGGGGCGGCGCCCTCGGGTGGGGCCATCGTTCTGACCCGGACCAGGAGGAGCAGCGAGACCAGGAAGGAGACGATGTCGGCGGAGTAGGAGATGGCGGGGCCGAGAGCGACCACCATGACGCCGCCGAGGGCCGGGCCCGCGATCGAGCCGATGCTCCGCACCAGCCCCTGGATCGCGAAGGCCGCCCCCATCTGGTCGAGTTTGAGCACGCGGTTGATCACCGCCTGCTCGCTCGGCCCGCGAATGCTGAAGAGCCCCGCACTGGCCGCGCCCGCCACGTACAGCACCCAGATCTGCGGCTCGGGAAGCAGCGCGTTGACCAGCAGCGCCAGCGCGGACAGGCAGAGCCCGATCTCCGAGTACACGATGATCTTGCGTCGATCCAGCGCGTCCGCGATCGCGCCGCCCCACAGCCCGCACACCACCATCGGGATCAGTTCGGCCGCGCTCAGCAGCCCCACCACCAGGTAGGAGCCGGTCAACTCCTTGGCCTGGTACGGCACCGCCACCAGCGTGACGAAGGACCCGAACATGGTGATCATGGACGAGCCCAGTAACAGCCGGAAGTCCCGGCTTTCCCGGATCGGGCTGACGTCCATCCGCATCCGGCGCAGCAGCGCCCGGAGGCTCCGCGGGGGATTTTGTGGCACGGAGGGTCATGGTGGCCGGTTTCCCTGCCGCCGAGCAAACGGTTTTCCCCCGCCGGGTCGGTCAGGTGCGGGCGAGCTAGGAGAAGGTCCGGTCGAGGTGGGCCAGACCGGCGTCGGAGTACTGCCGACCTCCGGTACGGAGGCCGTACGCGATGTCCTCCAGCAGCGCGCACCGGGCGTAGAAGAGGGCCCGCTCGTGGGCGGTGACGTCGAATGGGCCCTCGTAGTGCGCCAGCGTCAGGTCGAAGATCTCCGGACCGAGGTCCCGGAAGATCAGGGCGAGGTCGTGGGCGGGATCGGCGATGGCCGCGTCGCTCCAGTCGATGACCCCCGTGATGGTGCTCGTCTCGGCGTTCACGAGAATGTGCTCGCTGCCCAGGTCGTTGTGGCAGAAGGTGAGCGTGTCGGGCTCCCGGGGTGCCGTGCGGGCGAGAAAGTCCTCGACGTGGCGGCGAGACGGCACCGGAATGTGCGGCACGATGTCGCGATAGTCCCGCTCGGCCTCTTCCCGTAGTTCTTCCAACGAGTAGGCGTCACGCGGCACCAGTGCTGCCACCCGCTCCGCGGGGGCCGTGTGAAGCCGGTTGAGGAAGGCTCCCAGCGGGGCTGCCAGTTGTGCGGGCTCCGGCACGGGATTCAGGTTCAGCGGAAGGCCCGGGACCTTCGCGTACGCGAGGACGCCTTCATCCTCGTCCACGAAGATCGGTCGCGGAACCGGCAGTGGGGACAGTTCGCTCACGACGGCCAGCAGGGCCGCCTCGCGCCGAGTCGCCTCGCTCCGGGAGGCCGGGTCGTCGTCCCTTCGCTGCCGGACGACCATCTCGCCGTTGAGCTCGTACGCGATGTTGTCCAATCCGCCGCCCAGGCCGGTAATCGTCCTGATCTCATACCCGGGCAGATGCCGGGCCACTAACCGGAGGATCTGATCGGTCATCCCCGCACTCTAGATCCTCCTACCAGGACCCGGACCTCTTCCTCATCCCCCATATCTGTCGAATGACTCCCTGCCGGCATCGTCGCCGTCGCCGTCCGTGAGCGCGGCATCGAGGAGCTGGGCCAGCGTCGCCCAGTTGGCACGGGTGGCGGCGACCGCCCCGTCGACGTCCCCCGCCTCGCACAGCGCGATGATGCGGTCGTGCTGGGCGACCGAACTGCGCCCGCTCAACGAGGCGAACCGCAGCCGCTCCAGTCGCCGCAGCAACGGGGTGAACTGCTCCAGCACGGCATGCACCGCGGAGTTGGCGCAGGCCGTGACCACGACACCGTGGAACTCGTCGTCCGCGGCGAGCGCCGCATCGACGTCATTCGCGCGTAGCGCCTCGGCGAAGCGGGCGTTGGCAGCGCGCATGGCATCGAGTTCGGCCACCGACAGGTTGGGCAGCGCCTCCCGTACGGCCAACTCGTGCATCGCCGACGTCACCGAGTGCGCGGACCGTGCCGCCCGCACGTCCAACGGGCTGACGATCGTGTAGCGGCCCGGCTTGGTCTGCACGAGACCGGCTTCCTCAAGCCGTGCCAGCGCTTCACGCACCGGCGTACGGCTGACGCCCAGCCACTGCGCCAGGTCTCCGTCGTTCAACCGCTCACCGGGCGCGAGCGTGCCATCCACGATCGCGTCCCTGATGGCCCGGTAGGCGTCCTCCCGCAACAAGGACCTCCGCACCGCCGCCACTCTGCTCGGAATCGGCATGCGATATATCGCACATTGCATGCCGCTACCCTGTCAAGCGATTCAATCGAGATGATCGAGGAGGGCGTGTGTCACGGCCTCCTCCAGCGAAAGCGAAAGAGAAGGCTGCGGGGGTTCTCCGGAGGCGGCGTGTTTCTCACGTGCCTGGGTGGCGATCGTGGCCAGCACCGGGGTGCGTAGCGTATGGGGATCGGAGGTGCCCCAGATGGAGGCGGCGGTGGCCAGGAGGGGTGCTCCGTAGTCGGGGTCGCCGGCGAGTACGGAGACGGCGCCGATCAGCTCGATTCCCGCGGTGAGGGCGGCCACGTCATCGAAGAGGCGGGCGGTGCGCAGGGCGGACCTGGCGTGGGTGAGGGAAGCGTGGGTGTCGCCGGACAGGTGGTGGGCCTGGGCGAGGAGGTGGTCCAGGCAGGAGCGGGTCCAGGATTCTCCGGCGCTGGCGCACAGTTCGCGGCCCTCGTGGAGCACGGTGGTGGCCCCGCTCAGGTTGCCCATCTGGAGCAGCATGGTGCCGAGGACGGCGTAGCTGGAGACGAAGCCGGGGAAGAGGTCGGAGTCCCGGCGGTATCCGGCTCGGGCCTCGCCGATCAGCTGGAGGGCCTCGCGAAGGTCGCCGCGCTGCGCCGCCACCCCGGCGGCCAGCTGGGCGGCGCTCGGCCCGGGCGCGCACTGGGCCACCCGCTCTGCGGCGGCGTCCATGTCGCCCAGTACGCTGTGCAGCCAGCCGGAGGCGAGCAACGCCTTCTCCCGGACCGCTCCAGGCGGGGCGGGCAGGGCGAGCGCGCGGTCGAGGTAGGCGGCACCCTCCCGCTGGAGGCCGCAGCACGCCCACAGGAACCACAGCGACCCCGCCAGGTCCTGCGCCTGCGTGCCGCCACGCCCGGGATCGGCCAGGCGCCACTCCAGCGCGGCCCCGAACTCGGCGGCCTCGGCCCGGATGCGCCGGTACCAGGCGACCTGATCCTCCTGCCAGGCCACCTCAGCCTGCCGCGCCAGCCCCAGGAAGTGCCGGAAATGCCGTTCCCGTACGGCTGCCGCCTTGCCGAGCCGTGCCAGCGACTCGCCCCCGAACACCCGCAGCGACCCGACCAACCGGAATCGCACCCCGAGCAGCCCGTCCATCCGGAGCAGCACCGACTTGTCCACCAGCCCCGCGACGGCGGTGAGCACCTCGTCCGCGTCCAGCGGCGGGCCCCCGCACACTTCTCGGACGGCATCCAGGTCGAAACATCCGGCGAACGCCGAGGCCCGGGCCCAGAGCAGCTGTTCGGCCGGGGTGCAGAGCCGGTGGGCGGCGTCGATGGCGGCCCGCAGCGATCGGCCCCTGGCGGGATCGGTGAGCGAGTCCAGGCAGCCGGGGTCGACCAGGGTCCCGCGCCGCAACGCCGCCGCGAGCAGTTCCACGGTGAGCGGCAGGCCGTCGAAGCGCGCCGACTCGGCCGCCAACACCTCCGCGGAGGCCGCGTCCCCGGCAAGCCGGGTCAGCAGCGCCAGCCGGTCGGGGACGGTCAGCTCGCCGAGCACCATCACATGTTCGCCGGGCAGGCTCAACGACTGCCGGCTGGCGGCCAGCACCCGCAGCCCCGGGTTCGCCTGCATGAGCGCCCCCACCCAGGGCGCGACCTCATCCAGCAGCCGCTCGCAGCCGTCCACCACCAGCAGACCGGCGACCACCTCGGGCAACCCGCCCACGGACTGCTGCAGGTCGGATGCCCGCACCAGATCACCCGCCGAGTCCAGGTCAGCCATCCGCGACAGCCCAGCCGCCCAAGGCAGCTCGGCCACTTGCGACAGCTCAGCCGTCTGTGGCAGCTCGGTCACCCGCGACAGGTCGCCCACTTGATCCAAGTCGACCACGGTGACCCGGCCGCCGATCAGCTCCCCGACCCGCCGGGCCAGTGCGGTCTTGCCCACGCCCGGCGGCCCGGTGACGGTCACCAGCCGGGCGCGATCAAGCGCGGCGACCACCCCCGCGACCTCGGAGTCGCGCCCGATCAGCTCGTCCATCAACTTTCGCCCCCTGGGCCGGGCGCATGAGGGGGAAAGCGCACCGGCCAGGAGGGTGATTCTCCTCCCGGCCGGGCGTTTCCGCCACCCAGGGCGAGAAGCCCGCTACTGGGCGCGCAGCTCAGCCCGGGCGAAGGGCCCGTCACTGGGCGCGCAGTCCAGAGCGCGCGAAAGACCCGCTACGCGCCGCGCAGCCGGGCCCCGGTGCGTTCGGTGGCCACCGATACCGCCGCGTCGCGGGCCGCGGTGGTCTCCTCGACGGTCAGGGTGCGGTCGGGAGCGCGGAAGCGCAGCGTGTAGGCGAGGGACTTGCGGCCTTCGCCTACCTGGGCCCCGGCGTACACGTCGAAGAGCCGGATGGACTCCAGGAGTTCGCCCGCGCCCTCCCGGAGTGCCGCCTCGACCGTCGTGACCGGGATGTCGGCGGAGACGATCAGCGCCACGTCCTGGGTGGCCACCGGGTAGCCGGAGACCGGCGGGGCCTGTGGCGGTCCGGACGGGGTCAGCCGGGAGAGTTCCAGTTCCATCGCGCAGGTGCGCGGCGGCAGCCCGTACGCCTCGATGACGCGCGGATGCAGCTCACCGGCGTGGCCGACCAGGGTGTCCCCTGCGTACAGGGCGGCGCACCGGCCGGGGTGCCAGGGTTCGTGCCGGTCCGCCTTGACGGTAAGGGCGATCCCGGCCTCCCCTGCCACGATCCGGGCGGCTTCGATGGCGTCCGCCCAGATGGCGGCCCGCCCGGGCCCCCACCAGCCGGACTTCTCGAACTGCCCGGCGAGCACGGCCGCGACCCGGACCGGCTGGGCGGGCAGCGCCGACTCGATCCAGGCCCGTTCCTCCTCGGTGGGCAGCCGGTCCACCCGCAGGATGGGCGCGGTGGCCGGAGCGTCGGGGGCGGGACGGTAGACCAGGCCGACCTCGAAGAGGGCCAGGTCGGTGAAGCCGCGGCCGACGTTGCGGACCAGGGTCTTGAGGAGCCCGGGCAGCAGCGTGGTCCGCATCAGCGGTTCGTCCTCGCTGAGCGGGTTGACCAGCCGGGTGGCGGCCCTGCGCGGGTCGCCCGCTGGCAACTGGAGGTTGTCCAGGTCCCGTACGCCGATGAACGGGTAGGCCAGCACCTCGACGTACCCGGACACGGCCAGCGCCCGCCCGGCCCGGCGGCGCAGCCGCTGGGTCTCGGTGAGACCGGCCCCGGCGGGGGCGGCGGGCAGCACCGAGGGCAGGTTGCCGTAGCCCTCCAGCCGGATGACCTCCTCGGCGAGGTCGTTGGGGTCGGTCAGGTCGGGCCGCCAGGACGGCGGGTAGACGGTGATCATGTCGTCGCCGCGCACGGTCAGCTTCTCGGCCAGGTCGTCACTGGACACCACACCGGTGGCGGCCACACCACGCGGCCCGCCGCTCACCGCGACCTCGCCGTCCACGACCCGGCAGCCGACCTGCTCCAGCCGCCTGATCACGGTCTCCCGCGGGTACGGCACGCCCGCCACCGCGCTCGGATGCCCGGACGGGATGGCGATGGCCACCGGCGCGACGTCCACCGAGGCGTGCGTGACGCCGGGCTCGGCGGTGCCGCCGCCCAGCGAGACCAGCAGCTCCACCGCGCGCCAGGAGGCGGCCAGCGGCAGTTCCCGGTCCACCCCGCGTTCGAAGCGCTTGGACGCCTCGCTGACCAGGTTGTGGCGGCGGGACTCGCGGGCGATGCCGGTGGCGGAGAAGTGCGCCGCCTCGATGAGGATGTCGGCGGAGTTCGCCGAGATCTCGGTGGCCAGGCCGCCCATGGTCCCGGCCATGGAGATCGGGCCGGAGTCGTCGGTGATGAGGATGTCCTCCGGGTGCAGCTCGCGCACCACGTGGTCGAGGGTCTCCAGGGTCTCCCCCGGCTCGGCCCGGCGGACCACGATCTCCCCCTGCAGGGTGGCCCGGTCGAAGGCGTGCAGGGGCTGGCCGAGCTCCAGCATCACGTAGTTGGTGACGTCCACGGCCAGCGAGACCGGGCGCATGCCGGCCCGGGCGAGCCGTACCCGCATCCAGAGCGGGGATTCGGCGGCGGGGTCGAAGCCGGAGACGGCGCGCAGCACGAAGCGGTCGCAGGCGGTCGGGTCGGCGATCGAGGCCGGGTGCGAAGGACCGCCGGAGACCGGGTAGTCGATCGCGGCCGGGTCGTGGAAGGCCACCCCGAAGGCGGTGGCGGCCTCGCGGGCCACGCCGCGGATGGACAGCGCGTAGCCGCAGTCGGGGGTGATCTCCAGCTCCAGCACCTCGTCGCGCAGGCCGAGCAGCTCGACCACGTCGGCGCCGATCGGGGTGTCCTGCGGCAGCACCAGGATGCCGGGTGAGGAGTCGGCGATGCCGAGTTCGGCCTCCGAGCAGATCATGCCGTCGGACAGGCGGCCGTAGGTCTTCCTGGAGGCGATCTCGAAGCCGCCGGGCAGGACCGCGCCGGGCAGCGCCACCGGGACCACGGCGCCGGGCTCGAAGTTGGTGGCGCCGCAGACGATCTCGCGGGGCATCGCCTCGCCGACCTCGACCTTGCAGTGCCGGATCGGCTTCTTGAAGCCGGCCAGTTCCTCGATCTCCAGCACCCGGCCGACCACCACGTTCTTGAGGTCGTGGCCGTGCGAGGTGATGGCCTCCAGCTTGAGGCCGGCTTCGGTGAGCCGGTCGGCCACCTCGTGCGCGGTGACGGCGGGGAGATCGGCGAACTCCCGCAGCCAGGAAAGCGGGACTTTCATCAGACCTCCATTCCGAACGGCAGGGTGAAGCGGATGTCGCCCTCCACCATGTCGCGCATGTCCTCGGCGTTGTGGCGGAACATCAGGGTGCGCTCGATGCCCATCCCGAAGGCGAACCCGGAGTAGACCGACGGGTCCACACCGCAGGAGATGAGCACCCGCGGGTTGACCATGCCGCAGCCGCCCCACTCGATCCAGCCTTCGGACTTGCAGGTACGGCACGGCGGGTTGCCCGGCACGGCGGAGGCGCCCCGGCAGACGAAGCAGCGCAGGTCCATCTCCGCGGACGGCTCGGTGAACGGGAAGTAGTTGGGGCGGAACCGGGTGCTGATGCCCTCGCCGAACATCACCTCGGCGAACCGGTCCAGGGTGCCCTTCAGGTGGGCCATGGTCAGGCCCTTGTCCACGGCCAGCCCCTCCACCTGGTGGAAGACGGGGGTGTGGGTGGCGTCCAGCTCGTCGGTGCGGAACACCTTGCCGGGCGAGATCACGTACACCGGCAGGTCGCGGGCGAGCAGGGCGCGGATCTGCACCGGGGAGGTCTGGGTGCGCAGCACCTTGCCGGACTCGGTGGACTCCACGAAGAAGGTGTCGTGGTCGGAGCGGGCCGGGTGGTCGGGCGCGATGTTGAGCGCGTCGAAGTTGAACCACTCGGCTTCCAGCTCGGGGCCCTCCGCGACCTCGTAGCCCATCGCGACGAAGCAGTCGGCGACGCGCTCCTGGAGCGTGGTCAGCGGGTGGCGGGCGCCACGGGGGGCGCGGTCCCAGGGCAGGGTGACGTCGACGGTCTCCTCGATGAGGACCTTGGTGTCGCGCTCGGCCTCCAGTTCGGCCTGCCGGGCGGCCAGGGCCTCGGCCACCGCCCGGCGGGCGGCGCCGATGCGCTTGCCGGCCTCGGCCCGGGCGGCCGGCGGCAGCGCGCCGATCTCCCGGTTGGCCAGCGCGATGGGGGAACGGTCGCCGGCGTGGGCGAGCCGTACCTGCTTGAGTGCGTCGAGATCCGCCGCCGACTTGATGGCGGCGAGGGCGTCGGCCTCCGCGCGCGCCAGTTCGTCGGCGTGCAGCGGCGTCACCTCGACCGGGTCGTAATCAGACAAGTGAGGGCTCCGTATCCAGGGCTTGAGCGTGCATGAGTCTAGTGCGCGGGGAAAGCCCACCGGCGCGACCCGAACCCAGGCCCGAAAAAGTCAGGCGAAGTCTGGGGCCCCAGTGGGCACGGTAAATCGGAACTCCGCGCCGCCGCCGGGCGCGCGCTGGACGCCGATGGTGCCGCCGTGCGCCTCGACCAGGCCCTTGACGATGAACAGGCCGAGCCCGGTGCCGCCGCGGCGGCGGCCGTTGCCGCGCCAGAACTGGCGGAAGACGCGCGAGGCCAGCTCGGGTGCGACACCCTCGCCCTCGTCGCGCACGGACACGGCCACTCCCCATTCCACGGGTTCTACGACGATTGTCACTTTACCGCGCCCGTGCCGCACCGCGTTTTCCAGCAGGTTGGCCAGGATTTGATCGATCTTGTCCTGGTCCAGCCAGGTTTCCGGGAGCGGCTCGTTGACGGTGAGCACGAACCGGTCCTCGGGTTCGCCGGCCGCGACCCGCCCGGCGATGATGCGCCGCGCCCTGGCCGGGATGTCCACCACCTGGCGGCGGATCTCCAGCCGCCCCGACTCGATCCTGGAGACGTCCAGCAGTTCGGTGATGAGCCGGGTGACCCGGTCCGCGTCGGCGTTGACGGTCTGCAGCATGACCAGCTTCTGCGCGTCGTTGAACCTCTCCCACTTGGCCAGCAGCGTGGCGGTGAAGCCCTTCACGCTGGTCAGCGGGGAGCGCAGCTCGTGGGCGACGGTGCTCACCAGGTCGGCGCGGCTGCGCTCCAGGCGGTGCCGGGCGGCGGCGTCGCGCAGCGTGACGACCACGCGGACCACCCGGCCCCCGCGCGCAGGTGACCGGACGAAGCGGGCGGCCACCAGCAGCTCGCGCCGGTCCAGCAGCAGCGGCAGCTCCACCTGGCGGCTGCGGATCGACAGCCCGCCGTAGGGATCCAGCCACTTCCACCAGTCGCGGCCCTCCGCGTCCCGCAGTGGCAGCACGTCGGTGACGTCGGCGCCGATCGCCCGCTCCCGGGGCACCCCGGTGAGCCGCTCGGCGGCCCGGTTCACCGACACCACCCGTCCGGCGTCGTCCACCGCAACCAGGCCATCGGGGAGATCATCGACAGCGATCACACTCGCCGGGTCGAAACCCCGGTCATGGGTGTTCACGCCACGCAAGAAGGCCTCCAGCCGGGAATCCGCTTCCACACCTGTTATTTGAGCCATCACGGCCGACAATAGCGGTTTTCCCAAGCCCTCTGGCAGCCTCGGCGTTCCGGGGTACAAACCTCTTCCACCAGAATTCACCCGCGCCGGTGCGCTCCGGCGGAAGCGTAGAGGCAGACGGCGGCGGCGGTGGCCAGGTTGAGGCTCTCGGCGCGGCCGTAGATCGGGACGCGGACGACCTCGTCAGCGAGGGCCAGCAGGTCGGCGGGCAGGCCCCAGGCCTCGTTGCCGAACAGCCAGGCGGTGGGGCCCGAGAGGTCCACCTCGTCCAGGGTGCGGCGGCCGGTTCCGTCCGCGGCGAACACCCGCAGGCCCCGGGTCTTCAGATCCTGTACGGCCTTGGCCACCGGCGCGCCCGTGGCCACCGGCAGGTGGAAGAGGCTGCCCGCGCTCGCCCGGACGCACTTGCCGTTGTAGGGGTCGACCGAGGCGTCGGTGAACACCACCGCGTCGGCCCCGGCGGCGTCGGCGGTGCGGAGCACGGTTCCGGCGTTGCCCGGGTCGCGCACGTGGGCCAGCACGGCCACCAGCCGGGCGTGCTCCCCCACCGCCTCCTCCAGCGGCACGTGCACGAACCGGCAGACCGCCAGCAGCCCCTGCGGGGTGACGGTCTGGGCGAGCTCGGCCATCACCTCTCCGCTGGCCCGGAAGACCGGCACCCCGGCCAGTTTGGCGGCGGTGATGATCTCGGGATGCCGCAGCTCGGCCTCGGCGGTGGCGAACAGCTCCACCGTGACCCCGTCCAGCGCCAGCGCCTCCCGTACCGCCTGCGGGCCCTCGGCCAGGAACGCGCGGTCCCGGTCCCGGAAGGCGCGCTTGGTCAGCCGCCGCGCCGCCTTCACCCGGGGCGACTTGATATTGGTGAGCTCGGACATGATCTCGACCTTAGTCCTGGACACGCCGAGGGGCCCACCGGACGGCCGGTGAGCCCCTCAGCGATTGCTCGGTAATCAGGCGACCGGCGCGTTCACGTCCGCCGGGAGCGCCTTCTTGGCGGCCTCGACCAGGGTGGCGAAGGTCGGGGCGTCGTTCACGGCGAGGTCGGCCAGGATCTTGCGGTCCACCTCGATGCCGGCCAGGCGCAGGCCCTGGATGAACCGGTTGTAGGTCATGCCGTTGGCCCGGGCCGCCGCGTTGACCCGCTGGATCCAAAGGCGCCGGAAGGTGCCCTTCTTGTCCTTGCGGTCCCGGTAGGCGTAGGTCATCGAGTGGAGCATCTGCTCCTTGGCCTTGCGGTACAACCGCGACCGCTGACCCCGGTAGCCACTCGCCCGCTCAAGGACGACCCGGCGCTTCTTCTTGGCGTTGAGCGCCCTCTTCACGCGTGCCATGTGTATCTATCTCCCCGGGGGTTACTTGGCGAGCAGCTTCTTGATCTTCTTGGCGTCGGCGTCGGAAATCACGACGTCGCTCTCAAGCCTGCGCGTACGAGTGGACGGCTTGTGCTCGAAAAGGTGCTTCCGGTTGGCCCGCCGGCGAACGATCTTGCCGGAACCGGTCACCCGGAACCGCTTCTTCGCACCACTGTGCGTCTTCATCTTCGGCATGTAGCCGTCTCTCCCTCGTTGTTCCCGTGCCGCTGCCCGGGCCTGTTTTCGACAGGCCCGAGCCACGGCATGCCTGACTCGATCGGAACCGCACGGGTTCCGCGATGGTTCTGCCGCCGCGGCCAGCGCCGCGGCTACGACTCCGGTATGGAGTCCACGGCCGAGGACACCGGGGCGTCGTCACCCGGCTCGTCGGCACGCTGGGCCTTGGCCGCCGCCCGCTCGGCCTTGGCCTCGGCCTTCTTCTTGTGCGGACCGATCACCATGATCATGTTCCGGCCGTCCTGCTTGGCCTGGGACTCGACGAAGCCCAGCTCCGTGACGTCCTCGGCGAGCCGCTGCAGGAGCCGGAAGCCCAGTTCCGGACGGGACTGCTCGCGCCCGCGGAACATGATGGTGACCTTGACCTTGTCCCCCGCCTTGAGGAAGCGCACGACGTGACCCTTCTTGGTCTCGTAGTCGTGCGGGTCGATCTTCGGCCGGAGCTTGATCTCCTTGATGATCGTATGTGCCTGGTTACGGCGTGCCTCGCGGGCCTTCATGGCCGACTCGTACTTGAACTTGCCGTAGTCCATGAGCTTGCACACGGGCGGGCGAGCGGTGGCCGCGACCTCGACCAGGTCGAGATCGGCCTCCTGGGCCAGCTTCAGCGCGTCGTGGATCGACACGATGCCGACCTGCTCGCCGTTCGGGCCGACGAGGCGAACCTCGGGCACACGAATACGATCATTGATGCGGGGCTCGGTGCTGATGGGACCTCCAAGGGACTTCCGCTTAGGTGCTCGACCGTGTGGAGAAAATGCCAAAAGACCCCACACGTCACGCAATGCGGGGCCACTGAGTCCTTAACGGTTGTTCTTCAGAACTCTGCTGTGATCCTTGACCCGTCGGCCTCTCGGCCGATCAGGTGGGAGGTTGACCTCCGCTTGCGCGTCCAGCTGGTATGCCAGACCGATCGATTGGCAACACTACCACAGTATCTATGGGCCCGCCTCCGGCAGGCCGGCCCGGCCGCTCCGCAGCCGGTGTCTTCCCTCTCTCCGGTCGCTGCGCTCCCTGCGTTCAGTCCAGACACCGGCAGCGGCCGGGCAAACCCTACATTCGACAAACGGAACGTGGAACCGGATTCATTCCCGGAGGCGGTCAGGACCCGGCGAGCGCTTGCTCCCCCGCCCGGCGCATCTCGGCGACCGGGGCCAGGTAGCTCCCGGTCATCAGTTCCACCTGCCGGGCGGCCTGGTGCAGGAGCATCGGGAAGCCGCCGACCACCTTGCGTCCCGCTGCCCGTACGGCTACCGCCAGTGGGGTGGGCCAGGGCGAGTAGACCACGTCGAAGACCGCCCGGGCCGCTGTCGCCTCGGTCGCGAGGGCGTCGGCCGCGCCGGACGGCAGTGTGGAGATCAGCAGGTCCACCTCGGCGTCGAACTTCTCGAAGCCCTGCACGGTCACCCCCACCCCGAGCCGGTCGGCCACCGCCAGGGTCTCCTCCGCCCGGGCCGGCTCCCGGACCACCAGGGTGACCTCCGCCAGGCCGAGCTGGCGCAGGGCCGCCAGGGCGGAGGCCGCGGTGGCGCCGCCGCCCAGCACGGTGGCGGTGGCCGGGCGGGTGATCCCGGCCTCGGTCAGCGCCGTCACGATCCCGTACACGTCGGTGTTGGCGCCGTGCCTGGCGCCGTCCCTGAAGAGCACCGTGTTCGCCGCGCCGACCTGGACGGCCAGGTCGTCCACGGTGTCCAGGAGCGGGAAGACCACCCGCTTCAGCGGCATGGTGAGCGACAGGCCGGCCCACTCGGGGCCGCACCCGGCCACCAGGCCGGCCAGCTCGTGCTCGGCGCACTCGATGGCGTCGTAGCGCCAGCCGGTCAGGCCGAGCGCCGCGTACGCGGTCCGGTGCAGGACCGGGGAGAGCGAATGCTTGACCGGGAAGCCGAGGACGGCCGCGCGGCAGACGCCTGTTCTGGTCATTTGTCCCAGGTTAGCTGGATGCTGGTTATTGGTTGTTGTGGTTGCGGTTGAACTCGTCGCGGAACTTCCAGAACTCGGCCTCGCTGGCGGTGAACTTGGTGATGCCCTTCTCCGGGTCGGTGGTGACGAAGTAGAGCCAGTCACCCTTGGCCGGGTGGAGCGCCGCCTCGATCGCGTGGTCGCCGGGGTTGGAGATGGGTCCGGGCGGGAGGCCGTGGAACTTGTAGGTGTTGTATTTGTTGTTGCTTCTGGTCTCGGCGTCGGTGGCCGCGATGCCGTACTTGTTGAGGCCGTACATCAACGTGCTGTCCATCTTCAGTTCCATCGGCGGGTTGAGGCCTAGGCGGTTGTAGATGACGCGGGCCACCTTGGGCATGTCCTCGGCGCTGCCGGACTCGGCCTGGACGATGCTGGCGATGATGATGATGTCCCTGGGGGTGAAGCCGATCTTCTTGGCCTGGTTCTCCAGGTCCACCTTGACGGC
Source organism: Acrocarpospora catenulata (assembly GCF_018476525.1). Taxonomy (GTDB): domain Bacteria; phylum Actinomycetota; class Actinomycetes; order Streptosporangiales; family Streptosporangiaceae; genus Acrocarpospora; species Acrocarpospora catenulata. The sequence continues at coordinate 43,479 of NZ_JAHCST010000047.1, read as the reverse complement.
GGTCTCGTTGAACCTCTCCACCATGCGGCTGAGGATCGCGCCGGCCGTCATGTTGGGGTTGAGCTCGTAGGTGGCCGGGAAGGCGAAGCCCTCCAGCCTGCCGCCGGCGTACTCGGGGAGGCCGATGTCACTCTTGGCGGCCTGCTTGAAGTCGTCCACCGGGAGCCCGGTGGCGGTGGAGAGCACGGTGAAGATCTTGCTGAGCCGGTAGCCCTCGGGGATGGGCAGGCTGGAGCGCACCCGCTTCTCGGGGTCGAGCAGCGTCACCGCGGCCTCGGCGGACATCTGGCGGCGCATGGTGTAGGTCCCGGGCTGCAGCGAGGCGCCCTTGCCCGCCGCGTCCACGGCGTTGATGAACGCCCGGGTGCTGGCCACCACGCCCTCGTCCTCCAGGGTCTGGGCCACGTCGGAGGCGGAGGAGCCCTCCTTGATCTCGATGACCACCTCGCCGCTGCCCTGGCCGGTGTAGTCCTTGGGGATCATGACGCCGCGCACCCAGGTGTAGGCGAGGTACCCGCCCCCGCCCAGGATGCCGACGATCACCACCAGGGCGATGACCGAGGCCGCGGCGCCCTTGCGCCGGGTACGGCGGCGCCGCTTGCGGCTGCGGCCCTGCTGCCGCCGGCTGGGACCACGCGAGCGCCGCCGGGACGGCCCTTCGTCCTCGGCGCCACCAAGCAGTGAGTCCATGTCGAGATCGTTCATAGTGCGCAGGCCAATCTCTCGGTCCGACCTGCCTCACGTCAAGCGAGCAAGCGGAACGAGCGGGGGATACAGGCGTCGGATTGGTCGCTTGGCCCGTCCCCCGTGGTGGCGGGGGTGCGGGGAGTCGGCCTAGTCGGCCCCTAGGTATCTGTTCAGCTCTTCCCGATATTTCACGAACTCGCCTTCGCTGTCAGTGAATTTGGTGATTCTACGTCCTGGATCTGTGGTGACAAACCAGTACCAATCACCCTCGGCCGGGTGCAGCGCGGCCTTGAGCGCCTTCTCGCCGGGGCTGCCGATCGGACCCGGCGGCAGGCCCGCGTAGCGGTAGGTGTTGTACGGCGAGGCCACCTTGATGTCCTTCTCGGAGACCCGGAGCGTGCGGCGCCCCTGGACGTAGTTGACCGTGGAGTCCATCTCCAGCTTGCGGCCCTTGGCCAGCCGGTTGTAGATCACTCTAGCGATCTTCGGATAGTCCTCGTCCCGGCCGCCCTCCGCCTGGATGATGCTGGCCACGACGACCACCTCCCGGGGGGTGAGCTTAACCCCGGTGGCGGCCTGGTCCAGCCGGAGCTCCTCGGCCGTGCGGCGGAACCGGGTGACCATGGCCCGGACCAGGTCCTTGGCGGTGGTGTTCGGCTCGACCTCGTAGGTGGCGGGGAACAGGTAGCCCTCCACCCCGCCGGCGTAGGCGGGCAGGCCCAGGCCGTGCGGCGCGGCCACCACCTGCTGGAGCTGGGCCAGCGGGATGCCGGAGCCCTTGGCCAGCCGGGACAGTGCCTCCCCCGCCCACAGGCCCTCCGGCACGGCGACCCGGCGGACCACCCGGGAGCTCTCGTCCAGCAGCCGGTCCAGCGCGGCGCCGGCGGCCATGCCGCGGGCCAGCCGGTAGCGGCCGGGGCGCAGGCTGTTCTCCTTGGCGCGTTCCCTGACCGCCTTCACGAAGGAGCGCGAGGTGGCCACCACCCCGGCCTCGGCGAGCGTGTCGGCGATCTGGCCGGCGCTCTGCCCTGGCTTGATCTCGACGGTGACCGCGCCGGTCCCTGCGCCCTCGAAGTCGTCGGGCCGGATCAGCGGCAGCAGCACCGAGCGCACGCCCAGCACGGCGGCCAGGGTGCACGCGGCGGCGCAGCCGGCCAGGATCAGCCGTTTTCGGCCCCGGCGAGGGCGGCGTCTCGGCCGTTCCGGTTCGCCGTCCGTGAGCAGGAAAGCGGCCCCGTCTCCCGAATCTCCCAGGTCTCCCGAGTTTCCCGATGACGGGACGGGCGGGGTCACCTGAGGATCCCGCCGCTCGTTTCTCCACCGGGGGGCGGGTCGAGGGGATGGCCTGGTGGTTGCCCGGTGGCCTTTTCGCGGTCCAGGGCGGCCTGCAGCAGCACCACGGCCGCCGCCTGGTCGATGACGTCCCGCTGCCGCTTGGCCCGCACGCCGCTGGCGCGCAGGTCCTGCTGGGCGGTGACGGTGGTCAGGCGCTCGTCGTACAGGCGGATCGGCAGCGGGGCGACCCGGGCGGCGAGCTTGGCCGCGAACGCGCGGGCCGCCTCGGCGGCGTGCGACTCGCGGCCGGAGAGCGAGGCCGGCAGGCCGACCACGATCTCGATCGCCTCGTGCTCGGCGGCCAGCGCGGCGATGCGATCCAGATCGCCCTTGCCGCGCCGCACCGTCTCCACCGGCGTGGCCAGCAGCCCCGAAGGGTCACTGCGGGCCACGCCGACGCGGACCGAGCCGACGTCCACGCCCAGGCGGACGCCGCGTCTCATCGGATCCATCGGATCGAGACAGGGATCATGTGAGGGCCGCGGCGACCGCCGACCGCACGGCGCGCAGCGCCTCCTCGATCGCCTCCGGACGGGCTCCGCCGCCCTGCGCGACATCGTCCTTGCCGCCACCGCCACCCCCCAGCGCCTTGGCGGCGACGCCGACCAGCCGGCCAGCCTTGAGGCCACGACCGCGCCCCGCCTCGTTCACAGCGGCGACCACGACCGGCCGGTCTGAGGGGACACCGGCCACGACGACCACCGCAGCGCGGTCGGACGCGAACCGACCACGCACGTCGAGGGCGAGTTTACGCAGGTCGTCGGGGGTGGTGCCAGCAGGCGCGCGGTGCGCCACCAGGGCGACGCCGGACAGGTCCTCCGCGCCGGCGGCCAGTTCCCCGGCCACCGCGAGCACCTGGGCCGAGCGCAGCCGCTCCAGCTCCTTCTCGGCGGTCCGCAGCCGGGTGACGATGCCCTCCACCCGCTCGGGGAGCTCCTCGCGGCGGGCCTTGAGCTGCTCGCTGAGCTGGGAGACCAGCACGCTCTCCCTGGCCAGGAAGCGGAACGCGTCCAGCCCGACCAGGGCCTCCACCCGGCGCACGCCGGCGCCGATGGAGGACTCGCCGAGCACCTTGACCAGGCCCAGCTGGCCTGAGCTGGCCACGTGGGTGCCGCCGCAGAGCTCGCGGGAGTAGTCGCCGACCTCGACGATGCGCACCACGTCGCCGTACTTCTCGCCGAACAGGGCGAGCGCGCCCATGGCGCGGGCCTCGGCCTGCGAGGTGTGGAAGGCGTTGACCTGCAGGTCGTTGATGAGGATCGCGTTGACCTCGTCCTCCACGTCGCGGAGCACCGAGGGCGGGACCGCCCCGGCCGCGGTGAAGTCGAACCGGAAGCGGCCGGGCGAGTTCTCCGAACCGGCCTGGGCCGCCGTCTCGCCGAGCGCGTTGCGGAAGCCGCGGTGCACCAGGTGGGTGGCGGTGTGGCTGCGCGAGATGGCGCGGCGGCGCTCGATGTCGATCTCCGCGTGCGCCAGGTCGCCGACCCGGAGCTCGCCGGACCTGATCTTGCCGCGGTGCACCACCACGCCGGCCAGCGGGGTCTGCACGTCCACCACGTCGATCTCGGCGGCGTCGGTGCGGATCACGCCCTGGTCGGCGAGCTGGCCGCCGCCCTCGGCGTAGAAGGGGGTGCGGGCCAGCACGACCTCCACCGTGCTGCCGGCCCCGGCCGCCGGGACGGACACGCCGTCCACCAGCACGCCGACCACCTCGGATTCGGCGGCGACGTGGTCGTAGCCGAGGAACTCCACCTTGCCGGTGCGCTCCAGCAGCTGCCCGAAGACCGAGATGTCGGCGTTGCCGGTCTTCTTGGCCTTGGCGTCGGCCTTGGCCCGGTCGCGCTGCTCCTTCATCAGCCGCCGGAAGCCCTCCTCGTCCACCTGCAGGCCCTGCTCGGCGGCCATCTCCAGGGTGAGGTCGATCGGGAAGCCGTAGGTGTCGTGCAGCTGGAACGCCTGCTCCCCCGCGAGGGTGGCGGAGCCCTTGCGCTTGGTCTCCTCCACGGCCACGTCGAAGATGGCGGTGCCGGTGCGCAGGGTGCCCAGGAAGGTGGCCTCCTCGGCGTCGATGACGCCGTGGATCTGCGGGGCGTCCGCCTTCAGCTCGGGGTACTGCTCGCCCATCACGTCGATGGCGACGCCGGTGAGCTCGTGTATGTACCGGTCCTCGCCGGAGCCGAGCAGGCGCAGGTTGCGGATGGAGCGGCGCAGGATGCGGCGGAGCACGTAGCCCCGGCCCTCGTTGCTGGGGATGACGCCGTCGGCCACCAGCATGGTGCCGGTGCGCACGTGGTCGGCCACCACCCGGAGGCTGATGTCGGCGCGCGGGTCGCGGCCGTAGCGGGACTTGGTGAGTTCGGCGGCGCGCTCGAGGATCTTGTAGGTGGTGTCGATCTCGTAGATGTTGTCGACGCCCTGCAGGATGGCGGCCATCCGCTCCAGGCCCATGCCGGTGTCGATGTTCTTGCTGGGCAGGTCGCCGAGGATCGGGAAGTCGTCCTTGGTGCCGCCGGCGCCTCGCTCGAACTGCATGAACACGTTGTTCCACACTTCGAGGTAGCGGTTCTCGTCGGCGATCGGGCCGCCTTCGGCGCCGTACTCGGGGCCGCGGTCGTAGTAGATCTCCGAGCAGGGGCCGCAGGGGCCCGGCACGCCCATGGACCAGTAGTTGTCGGCCATGCCGCGGCGCTGGATGCGCTCGACGGGGATGCCGACCTTCTTGTGCCAGATGTCGGCGGCCTCGTCGTCGTCCAGGTAGACGGTCACCCACATGCGGTCCTCGGGGAAGCCGAAGCCGCCCTCGGACTCGGGCTTGGTGAGCAGCTCCCAGGCGTACGGAATGGCGTCTTCCTTGAAGTAGTCGCCCAAGGAGAAGTTGCCGAGCATCTGGAAGAAGGTGGCGTGCCGGGTGGTCTTGCCGACCTCGTCGATGTCCGGGGTGCGCACGCACTTCTGGCAGCTGGCCAGGCGCTTGGCCGGGGGCGTGCGCTGGCCCAGGAAGTAGGGCTTGAACGGCACCATGCCCGCGGGGACCAGCAGCAGAGTGGGGTCCTCCGCTATCAGGCTGGCCGAGGGCACGACGGTGTGCCCGCGCTCTTCGAAGAAGCGCAGGAAGCGGCGGGCGATCTCTGCCGACTCCATATCAGCGGCCATCCCTTACGTCGTGGTAGTGGTGTGTTTGAGGGCGCTTGTTACCTAGCGTGTCCAAGGCGTACCGGGCACGCAACTCGTTTTCCCTGGTGAGCGCGGCGTCCCGGACGTCGGCGGCGAAGCCGGCCAGTTCCCCGGCGGTGCGCCGGGCCAGGTGGTCAGGTGCCAATGCGCGCAGTTTACGCTCCACCCAGAGCGCCAGGTACGCGCCGAGCCCCAGCCAGAACAGGCGGCGGATCATGACCGCCCCCGGCCGAGCATGCGGGGGCGGCGGCGGGTGAGCGCGGCGCGCACGCCGTGGGCCAGCGAGGAGAGCTTGACCAGCGGGGTGGCCACCAGGGTGGAGGCGACCCCGGTGAGCTTGGCGACGTCACCGCTGGCGTGGCGCATGTTCTCGGTGATCTCCTCGACGGCGACCAGCTGGCGGTTGGTCTCGGCGACGGTGTGGCCGATCTCGTCCAGCAGCGGCCCGACCCGCTCCCCCAGCTGGGCCACCGCCTGGGTGGTCTCGGTGAGTAAGCGGGCCAGCTTGACCAGCACGTACGCCAGGAAGCAGACCAGGATGGCCCAGAACAGGGCGACGATCAGGCCCGCGACCTCTCCCGCGGTGAGCATGCGGCCTCCTAGCAACGCGCCTTTAGACGGTCCTGGCGTGAATGGCAAGACCCTATCGTGCCCGCGGGACCTCACCCTCGCAGGAAAGCCCGGATCCTGGCCCACCGCTCGGCGAACCGGGCCTCGGCGCCGTGCGTGGTGGGCTCGTAGTAGCGGCGCTCGCGCAGTTCGGCGGGCGCGTATTCCTGCTTGACCAGGCCGTGCTCGAAGTCGTGCGGGTACTGGTAGCCCGCGCCGTGGCCGAGCTTGCGGGCGCCGGGGTAGTGGGCGTCGCGCAGGTGGGCGGGGACGTGGCCGATGGCCCCCCGGCGGACGTCGTCGACGGCGGCGCCGATGGCCTTGACGACGGCGTTGGACTTGGGGGCCAGGGCGCAGTGCAGGACCGCCTGGGTGAGGTTGATGCGGCCCTCGGGCAGGCCGATGAACTCCACGGCCTGGGCGGCGGCCACCGCGACCTGGAGGCAGCTGGGGTCGGCCAGGCCGACGTCCTCGGAGGCGAAGATGACGATGCGGCGGGCGATGAAGCGCGGGTCCTCCCCGGCCTCCACCATGCGGGCCAGGTAGTGCACGGCGGCGTCGGCGTCGGAGCCGCGCATGCTCTTGATGAAGGCGCTGATCACGTCGTAGTGCTGGTCGCCCTGGCGGTCGTAGCGCACGGCGGCCTTGTCGGCGGCCTTCTCCACCACCTCGACGGTGATGTCGTCGGCCAGCAGGGCGGCGGCCTCCAGGTAGGTGAGGGAGCGGCGGGCGTCGCCGCCGGCCAGCCTGACCAGCTGGTCGCGGGCGTCGGGGTGCAGGGTGGCCCGGCCGGACAGGCCGCGCTCGTCGGCCACGGCGCGGTCCACCACCGCACCGATGTCGGCGTCGGCGAGGGGTTCCAGGGTGAGCAGCAGGGAGCGGGACAGCAGCGGGGAGATGACCGAGAAGAACGGGTTCTCGGTGGTGGCGCCGATGAAGGTGACCCAGCGGTTCTCCACGGCGGGCAGCAGCGCGTCCTGCTGCGCCTTGTTGAAGCGGTGCACCTCGTCGACGAAGAGCACGGTCTGGCGGCCGGTCAGGCCCAGCTCGCTGCGGGCCGCGTCGATGGCGGCGCGCACCTCCTTGACCCCGGCGGAGACCGCGGAGATCTCCACGAAACGGCGCCGGGTCACGTTGGACACCACGTACGCCAGGGTGGTCTTGCCGGTGCCTGGCGGGCCCCACAGGAACAGCGACATGGGGGCCTCGCTCTCCACCAGGCGGCGCAGGGGCGTGCCGGGGCCGAGCAGGTGGCGCTGGCCGATCACCTCGTCGAGGGTGCGCGGGCGCATGCGGACCGCGAGCGGCTCGGGAGTGGCCTCCCTGGCCGCGGAATCGAACAGGCTCTCCACACCGAGAGCCTAGCTCAGGCGCCCCAGACCGCCGTCGCGCCCGTGTGCCCGGCCCGGAACACGTAGTAGCCGGCGACCGCGGCGGCCACCACGGTGAGCGCGCTGAGGATCATTGCGGAGCTCCGGGTGGACCGGTTGGCCGCGTAGACCAGCAGCAGGGCCAGCACGCCGAGTGCGATGACGGCGATGAGCAGCGGGGTGGCGAGGGCTTCGTGGGCGGCGACCGGTGCCGGGGTCTGGTCGCGGAACAGGCGGGTCTTGAAGGACTCGCCGCTCTCCTTGGCCACGAACACGGTGACGGGGGCGGCCAGGGCGAGCAGCACGACCGCCCAGTCCAGGCGCGGGCGCAGGCGCGGGATCAGCGCGTACGCGATGGAGACGACAGCCAGCAGCGGCGTGAAGATGACCGCGCCGTGGACCACGAGGGGGTGCAGGGGGAGGCCGAGAATCTCATCGAACATATGGGTGCGCTCCTTGTGTCTTCCCCTGATACGTAAATGATCGCCAACAGGTTCTCAGAAAGTAGGACGATCTCGGTCCTCCTGCCGGTGGATGCAGGGGCCGCGTGATCCCGCCAGACTCGGAGACATGTTCGCCGCTATCGGACGTTTCAGCTACCGCCACCGCCGTCTGGTCCTGGTCTGCTGGGTCGGGCTGCTGCTTGCGGGTTTCGGGTTCGGCAGCCAGGTCTTCAGCCGTCTTGAAGGCCAGCGCGCCTCGCCGGTGTTCGAGTCGGTGCGCGGCGCCGAGCTGCTCGACGAGCACTCCCCCACCGGCGGCCGGGTGATCGGCGTGCTGGACGGGCCGCCGGTGGCGGCCGTACGGGGGCCGGCCCTGGCCGCGGCCGGGGAGCTGCGCCGGGTCGACGGCGTGCACACGGTGCGCACGGCCTGGGACACCCCCGGCCTCACCTCGTCCGACGGGCGGGCAGGGCTGATCATCGTGGACCTGGTCAACCACCTGCCCCGGGAGCGGAACAACGCGGCCGTGGCGTCGATCGCGGACCATCTGCACGCCATCGAGGCGCCCGGCCTGCGGGTGCTGGCCGGCGGCGGGGCCCTGGTGAACCGGGAGGTGAACCAGCAGGTCGCCCGGGACACCATGGTGGGCGAGCTGATCTCGATCCCGGCCGCGCTGGTGGTGATGGTGCTGGTCTTCGGGGGTTTCCTGGCCGCCGGGGTGCCGGTGATCGGCGCGATCTGCTCGATCGCGGGGGCGCTGCTCACCCTGTACGGCTTCTCCGCGCTGGGCGACCTGGATCCGAACGTCATCCCGGTCACCACGGTGCTCAGCCTGGGCCTGTCCCTGGACTACGCGCTGCTGTACGTGAGCCGGTTCCGGGAGGAACGCAGGGCGCTGGACGTGCCGGAGGCGATCGAGCGGGCGGCGGCCACCGCCGGGCGGGCGGTCGGCTACTCGGCGGTCATCGTCGGGGTGTCGCTGGGCGGTCTGTTCGTCTTCCAGTCGCCCTTCTACCACGCGATCGGCGCGGCCGGGGTGAGCGTGGTGGCGGTGGCGGTGCTGGCCTCGCTGACGCTGACCCCTGCCCTGCTCGGCGTGTTCGGCGGGCGGATCAAGGCGCAGCGCGAGGCCGCCGACGAGGGCCGGTTCGCCCGGCTGGCCCGGTGGGTGCAGCGGCGGCCCGGCCGTACGGCGGGGGTGGTGGCGCTGGTGCTGGCGGTCTCGGCGCTGCCGTTCCTGGGCGTGCGCTTCGGCAACGGCGGGGCGGAGCTGCTGCCGACCAGTTTCGAGAGCCGCCAGGCGTCCGACCTCATGCTGGCCCGGTTCCCTGACCAGGGGTCTGCCCCCATCCAGGTGGTGGCCCGCACCTCGCAGGCCGGGTTACAGGGCTACCTGGACACGCTGGGCGAGGTCCCGAACCTGTCCTCGGTGAGCCCGGCGCGGCAGCTGGCCCCCGACCTGGCGGTCGCCGAGGTGCACACGACGGGCACCGGCCGGGACGAGGCGGCCCAGGACGCGGTGACCTGGCTGCGCGCCCACCGTCCTGACTTCCCCACCTACCTCACCGGCAGCGCGGCCGGGTTGATCGACTTCCGGGCCGAGATGGCCAACCGGCTGCCGTGGGCGATCGGCGTGGTGGCGCTGGGCACGTTCGTGATGCTGTTCCTGCTCACCGGGTCGGTGCTGGTGCCGCTGAAGGCGCTGATCATGAACACGCTCTCGCTCGGCGCGGCCTTCGGCGCCATCGTCCTGATATTTCAGGACGGCTGGCTGGCGGAGGTGCTCGGGTTCACCCCGACCGGCCGGCTGGAGACCTGGGTGCCGGTGCTGGTGTTCATGTTCGCCTTCGGGCTGTCCATGGACTACGAGGTGTTCCTGCTGGCCCGGATCAAGGAGTTCTACGACGGCGGCCTGTCCAGCGATCGGGCGGTGGTGGTCGGCCTGCAGCGGTCCGGGAAGATCATCACCTCGGCGGCGCTGGTCATGGTGGTGGTGTTCGGCGGGTTCGCGGCCGGGCAGATGATCGGCATCAAGGAACTCGGCCTGGCCCTGGCCATCGCCATCGCGGTGGACGCCACCCTGGTCCGCTGCCTGCTGGTGCCCGCCACGATGACGCTGCTTGGCCGGTGGAACTGGTGGGCGCCGGGCCCGCTGCGCCGCCTGTACGACCGGTACGGCCTGCGCGAGGACGACACCCCGAAGGACCCCGTCGCGGTGGGCTACTAATGGCAGTCTGATGAGCAGGTTTCCCATTAGTAACGACCCCGGAAGGGCCGGGTGGCGGGATCGGGGGGACCCCCGGCCGGCTGCCCGGCCAGCGCGTCCAGGGCCAGCCGTACGGCGGTGTCGAGCTGGGGGTCGGCGCCGCGGGACCAGTCGGTGGGCGTGATGAGCACCTCCTGGTCGGGGGTGGCGCCCCGGTTCTCCAGTTCCCAGCCGTAGTTCCCGATCCAGTACGCGTACCCGGGCACGGTCATCATGGTGCCGTCGCCGAGCAGGTGCCAGCCGTCGATGCCGATCACCCCGCCCCAGGTGCGGGCGCCCACCACCGGGCCGAGGCCGAGCGACTGCACGGCGGCGGTGATCACGTCGCCGTCCGAGCAGGTCTCCTCGTCGCAGACGACCACCACGGGGCCGCGCGGGGCGTCCCGTGGGTAGCTGACCGGCTCGCGCCGCCGGGAGATGTTCCAGCCGACGATGCGCCGGGACAGCTTCTCCACCACCAGCTGGGAGGTGTGGCCGCCGCGGTTGCCGCGCACGTCCACCACCACGCCGTCCCTGGCCAGTTCCCTGGTCAGGTCGCGGTGGAGCTGGGCCCAGCCGGAGGGGCCCATGTCGGGCACGTGCAGGTAGCCCACGCGGCCGTCGGACAGCCGCCGCACGCGGGCCCTGCGCTCCCCCACCCAGGCGTGGTAGCGCAGCTGGACGTCGTCGATGACGGGGACCACGGCGACCCGCTTGACCGTGCCGCCGGACTCGATGGTGAGCTCCACGGTCCGTTCCGCGGTCTCCACCAGCAGTTCGGCCGGGCCCCGGCGCGGGTCCACCGGGCGGCCGTCCACCGCCAGCAGGGCGTCCCCCGGGCGGACCCCGGTGCCCTGGAGCGGGGAGCGGGCGTAGGGGTCGGAGAGCTCGGCCGGGTAGATGCGGCGGATCCGCCAGAGGCCGTCGGTGTCGGGGGCCAGGTCGGCGCCGAGCATGCCGACGTACCGGCCGGAGCCCCGGACGCGGCCGTGCACGTACGCGTGCGAGGCGCCCAGTTCGCCGACCGCCTCGGCGAGCAGGTCGGCGAAGTCGTCGGCGCCGGCGATGCGGTCCAGCCAGGGGCGGTAGGTGTCCAGCACGCCCGGCCAGTCCACCCCGGCCATGTCGGCCACCCAGAAGTGGTCGCGGACGATCCGGCCGGCCTCGGCGTAGGACTGGCGCCAGCGGCGTACCGGGTCCACCTCGACGCGCAGCCGGGACAGGTCCACGCTGACGGTGTCGCCGTTCTTGGCGGTGCCGGAGATCACCCGTACCTCGTGGCCGTCCACCACCACGATGCGGGCGCCGTCGCCGCTCACCGAGAAGTCGTCCACCGCGTCCGAGAGCTCCTCGGCCTTTCGTTTCTCCAGGTCGAAGCGTTCCAGGGCGGGGTGCTCCCCGGGCTGCCAGCGCAGCCAGACCAGGCCGCCCTTGACCGGGCGCAGGCCGTAGTAGCGGGCCTCGGGCACCGGCAGGGCGATGATCCGGCCGGCCAGGCCGTCGACGCTGATCTCGACGGGGGTGTCGCCGTTGGGGCTGTCCACCGGGCGCCCGCCCACCGAGGGGGCGAACGGGTTGGGCGCGTCGGCGGCCAGCGGCAGCAGGTAGGGCCGGGAGCCGAGCTGGAAGGACAGGTCGAAGCTGTGCACGTCGTAGACGGTGTCGAAGCCGCGTCTGGACAGGAAGGCGAGGTTGCGGCCGTCGGCGGTGAAGGCGGGCCAGGTGTCGACGAACCTGCCGTCGGTGACCTCCACGACGGCGGGCGCCTCGAAGGGCGTCTCGTCGGTCCACTCGGGCAGCTTGGCCATCCGGATGGCGGCGGAGCCGCCTTCGACGGGATGGCACCAGACCAGCCACTCCGAGCGCGGGTCGAAGCCCAGGCCGCTGATCCGGCCGTGCTCGGTGCGGGTGAGCTCGGCCACCTCGCCGGTGGCCACCCGGACCAGGAGCAGACGGCCGTCGTGCGCGGCGACCGCGATCAGCGAGCCGTCTGGGGCGGCTTCCATGCGGAGCACCCGGCCCAGCTGACCGGCCGCGATGGTGCGCACCGTGCCGCCGGGCTCGGCCAGCTCGATGGCGTCCTCGCCGGTGGCGTCGGAGACCCAGGCGGCGGGGCCGTTGATCCGCTTGCCCAGCTTCTTGGGCTTGTCGGTGTCCTCCTCGGTCTCTTCCGCCTCGCTGTTGTCGGCCTTCTCCTCCTCCTCGGGCGGCTCGTGGGCGCCGAGCACGATCGGCAGCCGGGCGCGCACGCCGGGCCGGTCGGAGAGCGCGCGGGCGGGGCCGTCCTCGTGGGTGAGCCAGTGCACGGTGCCGGCCACCTCGACCGCGCTGGCCCGGCCGGTGGTGTCGCAGGCCAGGTCCCGCACGTACACGTGGGCGGGGTACGGCTGCCGCCCCCGCCCGGCCCCGCCGAGGGTCACCTGGAGCCGCTCCGGAGGGCTGCCGTCCAGGTCGGGCAGCAGCCAGAGTTCGCCCGCCCTGGCGTACACGACGCGCTCGCCGTCGGTGGCGGCCTGGCGGGCGTAGAAGTCGGTGTGCGCGGTGTGCCGGACCAGGTCGGTGCCGTCCGGCGCGCACGAGTACAGGTTGCCGCTGCCCTCGTGGTCGGAGAGGAACACGATCCGGCCGCCGACCAGCATCGGCGCGGCCAGCTGCCCGTCCACGCCGGGCAGCGGGACGCGCTCGCCGTCCAGCCAGAGCCGCCCGGTTCCGCCGCCCCGGTACCGCTTCCAGTGCGCGGGATCGTGGCTGGCCGACCCGGTGAGCAGCACCGTACGGCCGTCGGCCACGTGCAGGTCCGACACCGGCCCGTACGGCAGGCGGGTGGCCGCTCCCCCGTCCACCGGCACCCGGTAGGCCCAGGTCCAGAAGTGGAACGGCTGGTCGTGCGAGGCGGTGGCCAGCACGGTGGCCGGGTCGGCCCAGCCGCGCACCCGTGTCCGGTAGTTGGCCCAGTACGTCACGCGGGTGGCCGCCCCACCCGCCACGGGGGCGATGTGCACCTCGGGATCGGAGTCGCGCCAGCTGGTCCAGGCCACCCTGGTGCCGTCCGGGGAGATCCGTGGTTGGGCGGCGCGGACGCGGTCGATGGTGAGCCGCCAGGCGCGGCCCCCGTCCAGCGGAGCGATCCACACGTCGTCTTCCGCGACAAACGTCAGGAGGTCACGGTGAATGTGGGGAAAGCGGAGGTATGACCCACTCGTCACCCACACAATGCTAATCGGCCCCCCGATCGCCGCAAAGATCGTGACTAACGGGGCCATCGGTGCGGACGGGGCCGCGGGGGCCTGTCTTACGCGAACCGAACAGGAACGCGGATAGAGTTGCGCATCGCACTGGTCAGACAACGTTAATTTTTCGGGAAGGCATAGCGGTGACCGACACGATTCGGCAGAAGCACGCGCATCGGCTCGCGAAGAGGCGCGGCACCACCCTCGGCGTCGGGCTGACGATCCTCTCGCTGCTCGTCCTGACGGCCTGTAGCGGTGGCGACGCGAGCACCAACGCCGGGGCCGAGAGCTCGATCTCCGCCACCCCCACGCCCGACGCCGAGGTCTCGGCGGTCCCCTCGGAACTGGCCGAGCCGAGCGCCTCCGCGGAGCCGCAGGACCCCAGCAAGGTGACCTGCGAGTACCGCAAGGACGACACCGGCAGCCCGGCCAAGTTCGTCGGCTTCCCGCCGAAGAAGCCCACCAAGGCCTCGCTGCGGGCCAAGAACATGACGATCAAGACCAACCTGGGCGACATCGTGATCGAGCTCACCCCGTACACGCCGTGCACGGTGAACTCCTTCGCGTTCCTGGCCTCCAAGAACTACTTCGACAACACCGTCTGCCACCGGCTCACCACCGCCGAGACCAACGGGATCTACCTGCTGCAGTGCGGCGACCCGCAGGCCAAGGGCGACGGGGAGAACCTGACCGACGGCACCGGCGGCCCCGGCTACCTGTTCCCGGACGAGAACCTCGGGCCGCAGTACGTGCGCGGAGTGGTCTTCATGGCCCAGGGCGGGGACGCCGCCAACTCCAACGGCAGCCAGTTCGCGATCTCCTACAACGACGAGAACGCCCAGCTGCCGGCCGCGTACACGCCGTTCGGCGTGGTGGTCAAGGGCATGGACATCGTGGACAAGGTGGCCGCCGGCGGGGTGAACACCGCCAAGGACGGGATCGACATCACCAGCGACGAAGGCGGCTCCAACGCGCCCAAGATCCGCGTCGAGATTAAGGACGTGATCGTCCGCTAGCCCGCCCATCGCCGCCCTCGGTAGGGGATCATGAAAGGTACTGAACCCCCTACCGAGGAGCGGCACACGTGCCAGAAAAACTCCCGTTCGAGTTCGTGCTCACGCCCGCGTTCGGCGCCGACCCTTACCGTGCCTACGACGCCATCCGGGATCTCGGTCCCGTCCACCCGATCGACTTCCCGCCCGGCTTCACGGCGTTCATCGTTATCGACCACGAGCTGGGCCGCGCGGCCCTGACCGACCCCCGGCTCTCCAAGAGCGTCGAGTACTACCGCGACTACTTCCGGCGGACCACCGGCGAGGACGAGATCGTCTTCGACGCCAACATGCTGACCGCCGATCCCCCCGACCACACCCGGCTCAGGAAGCTGGTCTCCAAGGCGTTCACGGCCCGCCGGGTGGAGGCGCTCCGGCCGCGCGTCCAGCAGCTCACCGACGAACTCCTCGACGCGATGGCGCCGCACGGCGAGGCGGACCTGATCGAGGCGCTCGCCTTCCCGTTGCCGATCATCGTCATCTCCGAGCTGCTCGGGGTGCCGGTCGAGGACCGTGACCGGCTCCGCGACTGGTCGACCCTGCTGATCAACCCGGGGTACTCGGAGGAGGACAAGCGCTCCCGGGCGCAGGCCACCAGGGAGACCAACGAGTACTTCGCCGAGATGATCGAGCGGCGCCGGGCCGAGCCGGGCGACGACCTGATCAGCGGGCTGCTGGCCGTGCACGAGGAGGGCGGGCTGACCGACAAGGAGATGCTCTCCACGCTCAGCCTGCTGATGATCGCCGGACACGAGACCACGGTCAACCTGATCTCCAACGGCGTGTTCGCGCTGCTGCGCAACCCGGACCAGCTGAAGCTGCTCCGCGACGACCCCACCCTGCTGCCCTCGGCCATCGAGGAGTTCCTCCGGTACGACGGCCCGGTCGAGCGCTCCACTCCCCGGTTCGCCGCCGAGGAGCTCGAGCTCGGCGGGGTGACCATCCCGGCCGGGAGCATGGTGCACATCTCGCTGGGGGCGCTCGCGCACGACCCCGCCGTCTTCACCGACCCCGGGCAGCTGGACATCACCCGCTCCGACAACCGGCACCTGGCCTTCGGGCACGGCATCCACTACTGCCTGGGGGCGCCGCTGGCCCGGCTGGAGGGACAGATCGCGATCGGCACGCTGCTGGAGCGGTTTCCCGGCCTTGAGCTGGGGGCGCCGCTCGAGCAGATCAAGTACAAGATCACCGGCGCGGTGACGCGGGGGCTGAACGCCCTCCCCGTCCGTTTCTGACCGGCGTTTCTGACCGTTCTGATGACACTGGTGTCTGGTACGGTTCGCACCACCAGCGGGCCGTACCATTTCACGCAAGTTCCGGAAAAGTCGTGACCTAAGGCGAGGATGTGACCGACCACGAGCAGGCTCCGGCCTGGGTGATCAACCCCCATGTGCCGAGTGTGGCCCGGATGTATGACTACTATCTCGGCGGCAAGGACAACTTCGCCGCCGACCGGGAGGCCGCCGACCACATCCTCGCCGTCATGCCGTACGTGCGGGACTTCACCCGGGACAACCGCGCCTTCCTGTCCCGCTCGGTCCGGCTGGTGGCCGACGCCGGGGTGCGGCAGTTCCTGGACATCGGCTCCGGGCTGCCCACCCGGGAGAACGTGCACCAGGTGGCCCAGCAGACCGCCCCCGACTCCCGGGTGGTCTACGTGGACAACGACCCGATCGTGCTGGCGCACGGCCGCGCCCTGCTGGCCGAGAACCCGCTCACCACCGTGGTCCAGGCCGACCTGCGCGAGCCCAAGACCCTGCTGGACCACCCCGAGGTCCGCTCCCGGCTGGACTTCTCCCAGCCGGTGGCGCTGCTCCTGCTGGCCGTGCTGCACTTCGTGGCCGACGACGAGGAGGCCGCCGCCATCGTCGCCCAGCTCAGGGAGCGGCTGGCGCCCGGCAGCTACGTGATCATCTCGCACGGCCACGCCGGGCGGGTGAGCAAGCAGGACGAAGCCCTCGTCCGGGACGCCTACAAGGCCACCAAGGCAGGCAACCTCACACCTCGGAGTCCTGAGCAGATCCTGGCCTATTTCGACGGCCTGGAGCTCCTGGAGCCCGGCCTGGTCCCGGTGGAGGCCTGGCGGCCCGAGTACGACGTCCTCCCGGACTGGGACAAGGCGGGTTTCCTCGGCGCGGTAGGGCACCAACGCTGAAGCCCCGGGGGGCGAACCCCGGGGCTTCAGGTGAGCTTGTCAGGCGGGAGCGGGCTCCTGGGCGCGGGGCTTGGCGTCCACCCCGGCCTCCTTGCGCTGCTCGGCCGTGATCGGGGTCGGCGCGCCGGTCAGCGGGTCGAAGCCGGAGGCCGTCTTCGGGAAGGCGATCACGTCCCGGATCGACTCGCTGCCGGTCAGCAGCATGCAGACCCGGTCCCAGCCGTAGGCGATGCCGCCGTGCGGGGGCGGGCCGTACTTGAACGCCTCAAGCAGGAAGCCGAACTTGCTCTCCGCCTCCTCCTTGGAGATGCCCAGCACCTCGAAGACCCGCTGCTGCATCTCGGCCCGGTGGATACGGACCGAGCCGCCGCCGATCTCCATGCCGTTGCAGACCATGTCGTAGGCGTAGGCCAGGGCCTCGCCCGGGTTGTCCTGGAAGGTGTCGGCGTACTCCGGCTTGGGGCCGGTGAACGGGTGGTGCACCGCCGTCCAGCCGCCCTCGCCGTCCGGCTCGAACATGGGGGCGTCCACCACCCACAGGAACGACCAGGCGGACTCGTCGATCAGGCCGCACCGGCGGCCGATCTCCAGCCGGGCCGCGCCGAGCAGCTCCCTGGACTCGTGCCGGTCGCCGGCCGCGAAGAAGACCGCGTCGCCGGGCTTGGCCCCGGTCGCCTCGGCCAGGCCGCCCAGCTCGGTCTCCGACAGGTTCTTGGCCACCGGGCCGCCGAACCCGTCCTCCTGGACCAGCACGTACGCCAGGCCGCGGGCGCCGCGCGAGCGGGCCCAGTCCTGCCAGCCGTCCAGCTCCTTGCGGGTCTGGGCGGCCCCGCCCGGCATCACCACGGCCCCCACGTACGGCGCCTGGAAGACCCGGAAGGTCGTGCCGGAGAAGTACTCGGTCAGGTCGGCGAGCTCGCAGCCGAAGCGCAGGTCGGGCTTGTCGGAGCCGTACCTGGCCATCGCGTCGGCGTAGGTCATCCTGGGCAGCGGGGAAGGCAGCTCGTAGCCGAGCGTCTCCTTCCAGACGCGGCCGATGATGGCCTCGCCCAGCTCCATCACGTCGTCCTGGTCCACGAAGGACATCTCGATGTCGATCTGGGTGAACTCGGGCTGGCGGTCGGCCCGCAGGTCCTCGTCGCGGAAGCACTTGGTCAGCTGGTAGTAGCGCTCCAGTCCGGCCACCATGAGCAGCTGCTTGAACAGCTGGGGGGACTGTGGCAGCGCGTACCAGTTGCCGGGCTGGAGCCGGACCGGGACCAGGAAGTCGCGGGCGCCCTCGGGGGTGGAGCGGGTCAGGTTGGGGGTCTCCACGTAGACGAAGTCCCGCTCCCGCATGACCTCGTGCACCAGGTAGGTGGCCCGGGAGCGGGTGCGCAGCGCGTCGCCCGCCTGCTGCCGCCGGATGTCCAGGTACCGGTAGCGCAGCCGGGACTCCTCCGACACCTCGGTGTTGCCCTCGATCGGGAACGGCAGCGGCGCGGCCTCGCTGAGCACCTCCACGGAGGTGGCCACCACCTCGACGCCGCCGGTCGGCAGGTCGGGGTTCTCGTTGCCCGCGGGGCGCGTCCGGACCTCGCCGGTCACCTTCACGCAGTACTCCGAGCGCAGCCCGTGCGCGTCGTCCTCCTCGCGGAAGACGACCTGGGCGGAGCCGGAGGCGTCGCGCAGGTCGATGAAGACCACGCCGCCGTGGTCACGGCGGCGGGCTACCCAGCCGGCCAGCGTCACCTGCTGGCCGGCGTGCTCCGGGCGGAGCGTTCCTGCTCCGTGGGTGCGGATCACGAGAGTTTCCCTTTCAGGGTGTCGACGACCTCGGCAAGCGGCACCGCGGTCTGCTCGGCAGTGGACAGTTCCTTCAGTTGTACGGCTCCCGACGCCAGATCCCGGTCCCCCAGGATCAGCGCGAACCGTGCCCCGCTGCGGTCGGCGGCCTTCATGGCCCCCTTGACCCCACGCCCCCCGAACGCCATGTCGGCCGAGATCCCGGCCCGGCGCAGATCGGCCACCAGGCCGAAGATCACCCGCCTGGCCTCCTCGCCGAGCGGCACCCCGAACACCTCCACCGTGGTCGGCACCGCCTCGAACAGGCCCTCGGCCTCCATCGCCAGCACGGTGCGGTCCACCCCGAGCGCCCAGCCGACGCTCGGCAGCGGCGGGCCCCCGATCATCTCGCTCAGCCCGTCGTAGCGGCCCCCGCCGCCCACCGCGGACTGCGCCCCCAGCCCGTCGTGCAGGAACTCGAAGGTGGTCCTGGTGTAGTAGTCCAGCCCGCGGACCAGCCGCGGATCGTCCTCGAAGGCCACCCCGGAACCGGTCAGCAGCGCCCGGACCTCCTCGTGGTAGGCCTTGCAGGCCGCGCAGAGGTGGTCGGTCACCAGCGGCGCCCCCGCCAGCTGGGCCTGCACCTCGGGACGCTTGTCGTCCAGCACCCGGAGCGGGTTGATCTCGATGCGCTGGCGGGTCTGCTCGTCCAGGTCGAGGCCGCGCAGGAAGTCCTGGAGCGCGCTCCGGTAGGCCGGGCGGCACTGGGCGCAGCCGAGCGAGTTGAGCAGCAGCCGCACCCCGGTCAGGCCGAGCGCCGCGTAGCCGTCCATGGCCAGCACGATCAGCTCGGCGTCCAGGGCCGGGTCCTCGGCCCCGATGACCTCCGCGCCGACCTGGGAGAAGTGCCGGTAGCGGCCCTTCTGGGCGCGCTCGTACCGGTAGTAGCTGCCGGAGTACCAGAGCTTGACCGGGAGCGGGCCGCCGGGCAGGCCGTGCTCGATCACCGCGCGCATCACCGAGGCGGTGCCCTCCGGGCGGAGCGTGATGGAGCGCCCGCCCTTGTCGAGGAAGGTGTACATCTCCTTGGTGACGATGTCGGTGGACTCGCCGACTCCCCGGGAGAACAGGCCGGTGTCCTCGAAGGCGGGCGTCTCGATGTAGCCGTACCCGGCGCGGCGGACCGGGCCGGCCAGCGCGTCGCGGACGGCGAGAGCCCGCTCCGAGCGCGGCGGCATCCAGTCGAAGGTGCCCTTGGGCGCCTGAAAAGTCATCAGAATTCCCCTGTGCTGTGAAGCCTAAAGTCCCCTGTGCGGGCCGCGCGCGGGCGGCAGATCCGTAAGGTACGGATTTCTCACCCGCTCGTGGCCGATGGTGGTCTGCGGCCCGTGACCGGGCAGCACGGCCGTCTCGTCCGGCAGCGTCATGGTGGCGGCGAGGCTGCGCAGCATGGCCGCGTGGTCGCCGCCCGGCAGATCGGTCCTCCCGATGGAGCCGGCGAACAGCAGGTCACCCGAGAACAGGATCGAGGGGAGCTCCCCACTCTCGGGCAAACGGAACGTCACCGACCCTCGGGTATGGCCGGGCCGGTGGTCGACGGTCAGCTCAAGACCGGCCAGCTTCAGCGTGGCCCCGTCGGTGAGCTCCCGGACGTCGTCGGGCTCGCTCAGTTCCAGCCCTCCGAACAGCTGGGTAGCCTGGGCAGAGATGCCCTTGGCGGGATCGGAGAGCAGCGCGCGGTCGTCCGGATGAATCCATGCAGGAATATCTCGGGCGCCGCAGACCGGCGCCACCGACCACACGTGGTCCAGGTGACCGTGCGTCAGCACCACCGCGACGGGCTTCAGCCGGTGCTCGCGCAACACCTCGTCGAGCGGTCCGGTAGCGTCCTGACCTGGGTCGACGACCACGCATTCGGCCCCGGCCGAGGGCGCGATCACATAACAGTTTGCCTGAAACGACCCAGCGGGGAACGCGGCGATGAACAACGGAAGAGCCTCGGTGTCTCAAGGATTGCGCGAGCGAATGTAACCGAAGGGTACCGGTGCGGGTCGGCGGGCTGCGAATCAATACCCGTGTGCCGATACGATTCGCCCACCTCAATAGTCATTCTTGGACAGTCGGGAGGACGAAGTGGTCAGCGGTAAGGACCGCCAGAAGCAACTCGCGCGCGAGCATTACGAGCGCCAGATGGCCGCGCGCATCCAGCGAGAGCGCGCCGCCAAGCGGACCGCGGCCATCGGCACCAGCATCGGCGTCCTCGTGGTGATCGGCGGCATCGTGGCCGCGGCGGCGTTCCTGGGCGGTGGCAACGGCACGACCGAGGCCGCGGCCACCCCGGAGGCCGCGCCCAGCAGCGACGCCAGCGCTCCCGCCGGCCCGAAGGCGTACGACCCGGCCTCCGGCACCTGTGAGTTCCTGGCCGACGGCCAGGCCGCCAAGGACGTGGGCCAGCCGCCCGCCAAGGTGGACGCGGCCCCGGCCGTGATGACCATCAAGACCAGCGTGGGCACCATCGAGGCCGACCTGGACGGCGCCAAGGCCCCCTGCACGGTGGGTTCGTTCAAGTACCTGGCGGAGAAGAAGTACTTCAACGACACCAAGTGCCACCGGCTCACCACCGAGGGCATCAAGGTCCTCCAGTGCGGCGACCCGACCGCCACCGGCAGCGGCGGCCCCGGCTACCGCTTCACCGACGAGAACCTGGACGGCGCCAGCTACAAGCGCGGCGTGCTGGCCATGGCCAACAGCGGCCCCGGGACCAACGGCAGCCAGTTCTTCATCGTGTACGGCGATGAGACCGACGCGGCGCTGCAGGACGCCTACACCCCCTTCGGCACGATCACCAAGGGCATGGACGTAGTGGACAAGATCGCCAAAGATGGGGTCGAAGGCGGTGGCGCGGACGGCCAGCCCAAGACCACCGTCGACATCAAAGACGTGACAATCACCAGCAAGAGCTGACGTAATACAACCAAGGGACATTTGGGCCCTGGAGGCTGATTCGAGTGCGGGAGGACACGGTGACCACCGACCCGTGGGGCCGGGTAGACGACGACGGCACCGTCTACGTGCGTACGGCTGAGGGAGAACGGGCCGTCGGGTCCTGGCAGGCCGGTGAGCCGGAAGAGGCACTGGCCTACTTCCACCGTAAGTTCGAGGAGCTGGCCGGCCAGGTCCAGCTGCTGGAACAGCGGGTACGCGGCACCGACCTGCCGCCCGCGCAGGCTGAGGCGAGCATCCTGAAGCTGCGCGAAGCGGTGGCGGAGGCGCACGCCGTGGGCGACCTCGCCTCGCTCAACGACCGCCTGGGCGCCCTGTCGGAGCTGGTGGGCAAGCGCCGCGAGGAGGTCAGGGCCGCCCGCGACCAGGCCAGGACGCAGGCCAAGGAGATCAAGGAACGGATCGTCGCCGAGGCCGAGCGCATCGCCGAGGACGCCACCCACTGGAAGTCCGGCGGCGAGCGCCTCCGGCAGCTGGTGGAGGAGTGGAAGGCGGCCGAGCGCATCGACCGGGCCACCGAGGCCGGGCTCTGGAAGCGGCTGTCCGCCGCGCGCACCGCGTTCGCCAAGCGGCGCAAGGCGTACTTCTCCTCGCTGGACGAGCAGCGCGACCAGGTGCGCGGGCAGAAGGAGCGGATCGTCGCCGAGGCGGAGGCGCTGGCCACCTCCACCGACTGGAACGCCACCGCCGCCGCCTACCGCGAGCTGATGCGGCAGTGGAAGTCGGCGGGCCGGGCCTCCCGGGAGGCCGAGGACGACCTGTGGACGCGCTTCAAGGGCGCCCAGGACCAGTTCTTCCAGGCCAGGTCCGCGGTGTTCGCCGAGCGGGACGCCTCGTTCGCGGCCAACGCCGAGGCCAAGGACCAGCTCCTGGTGGAGGCGGAGAAGCTGCTCCCCGTCACCGACGTGCGGACCGCGCGCAGCGCCCTGCGCGCCCTGGTGGAGCGCTGGGAGGCCGTCGGGCCGGTGCCGCGCGAGCAGCGGGACCGGCTGGAGGGCGGCCTGCGCAAGGTGGACGACGCGGTCCGCCGGGCCGAGGAGGAGCAGTGGCGGCGCTCCAACCCCGAGGCCAGGGCGCGGGCGCAGGACACCGTGAACCAGCTCCGCAAGTCCATCCAGCAGCTGGAGAACCGCCTGGCCAAGGCTCAGCCCGGCAGCAAGGCGGCCAAGGAGGCCGAAGAGGCCATCGCGGCCCGCCGCTCCTGGCTCCAGGAAGCCGAGCGCACCCTCGCCGAATTCTCCTGATATCTGCTGATATCGGCGAAAACCCCCGCCTCTGGCGGGGGTTTTTCCGTCTCAGGAGGTCACGCGGTAGACGTCGTAGACGCCCTGGATGTTGCGGACCGCCTTCAGCACGTGGCCGAGGTGTTTGGGGTCGCCCATCTCGAAGGTGAACTTGCTCACCGCGACCCGGTCCCTTGAGGTGGTCACCGAGGCCGACAGGATGTTCACGTGCTGGTCGGAGAGCGTCCGGGTGACGTCGGAGAGCAGCCGGGGGCGATCCAGGGCCTCCACCTGGATGGCCACCAGGAAGACCGAGTCGTCGCCCGGCGACCAGGCCACCGCGACCAGGCGGTCCGGCTGGCTGCGGAGCTGGCCGACGTTGGCGCAGTCGACCCGGTGCACCGAGACGCCGTGGCCGCGGGTCACGAAACCGATGATCTCGTCCCCCGGCACCGGCGTGCAGCAGCGCGAGAGCCGGACCCAGACGTCCGGATCCCCCGCCACGTTGACGCCCGCGTGAGAATTGGCCCTGGGACGCCCCTTGAGCCGCGTGACGACCGCGGCCTCGGCGATGTCCTCTTCCGCACCCTCCACGCCGCCCAGGGCCTGTACGAGCTTCTGAACGACGCTCTGGGCCGCGATGTGGCCCTCGCCGACGGCCGCGTACAGCGCGGAGACGTCCGGGTAGCGCAGGTCGCGGGCCAGCGCCAGCAGCGCCTCGCCGGACATCAGGCGCTGCAACGGCAGGCCCTGCTTGCGCATGGCCCGGCCGATGGCCTCCTTGCCGGCCTCGATCGCGGTCTCCCTGCGCTCCTTGGAGAACCACTGCCGGATCTTGTTCCGGGCCCGGCCGCTCTTGACGAACTTCAGCCAGTCCCGGGACGGGCCCGCGTCGGGCGACTTGGAGGTGAAGATTTCAACGGTGTCGCCGTTGCCCAGCCGGGACTCCAGCGGCACCAGCCGCCCGTTCACGCGGGCGCCGATACATCGGTGGCCGACCTCGGTGTGCACCGCGTACGCGAAGTCGACGGGGGTGGCGCCGTCGGGGAGGGCGACGACCTGGCCGCGCGGGGTGAAGACGAACACCTCCGAGACCGACAGGTCGAAGCGGAGGGACTCCAGGAACTCGCCCGGGTCGGAGGTCTCCTTCTGCCAGTCCAGCAACTGCCGGAGCCAGGCCATGTCGTTGACCTCTTTGACCTTGGCCGAGCCGGCGGCGGTCATCTCCTCCTTGTACTTCCAGTGCGCGGCCACCCCGTACTCGGCGCGGTTGTGCATGGCGCGGGTGCGGATCTGCAGCTCGACCGGCTTGCCCTCGGGGCCGATCACCGTGGTGTGCAGCGACTGGTACATGTTGAACTTGGGCATCGCGATGTAGTCCTTGAACCGGCCGGGCACCGGGTTCCATCGCGCGTGGATCGTTCCCAGCGCCGCATAGCAGTCCCGGACCGTGTCGACCAGCACCCGGATGCCCACCAGGTCGTAGATGTCGTCGAAGGCCACGCCCCGGGCGATCATCTTCTGGTAGATCGAGTAATAGTGCTTCGGGCGACCCTTGACGGTCGCCCGGATCTTGGATTCGCGCAGGTCGGCCCCGACGTTCTCGATGACCTCCTGGAGGAAGACGTCCCGCCGGGGGGCGCGCTCGGAGACCATGCGGGCGATCTCGTCGTACCGCTTCGGGTAGAGCATGGCGAACGCGAGGTCCTCCAGCTCCCACTTGATGGTGTTCATGCCCAGCCGGTGGGCCAGCGGCGCGAAGATCTCCAGGGTCTCCCGGGACTTCTGCTGCCGCTTGTGCTCGGGCATGTAACGCATGGTGCGCATGTTGTGCAGCCGGTCAGCGAGCTTGATGACCAGCACCCGGATGTCCCGGGACATCGCCACGACCATCTTCCGGACCGTCTCGGCCTGCGCGGCGTCGCCGAACTTGACCTTGTCCAGCTTGGTCACACCGTCCACCAGCAGGCCGATGTTCTCGCCGAAGTCGGCGCGCAATTCGTCCAGACTGTAGGCGGTGTCCTCCACCGTGTCGTGCAGCAGGGCGGCGCAGAGCGTCTCGTCGTCGGTGCCCAACTCGGCCAGGATGGTGGCCACCGCGAGCGGGTGGGTGATGTACGGGTCGCCGCTCTTGCGCTTCTGGTCGCGGTGGTGGAACGCGGCCACGTCGTAGGCGCGCTCGATCAGGCGCAGGTCAGCCTTGGGATGGCTGGCCCGCACCGTTTTGAACAGCGGTTCCAGAACCGGATTCATCGCCCCCCACTGCCCGCCGAACCGGGCCAGCCTGCGCCGGACGGCCGGAGCGGGCCGAGTGTCGGGGCCCGCCTCGGACCGGGTCGCGGCTCTGGGCGGCTCGGTTCTGGCGGCTGGTTTCGCGTTCTGTCGTTCGGCCTGTCGGTCAGGCTGTCGTTCGGCCGGTTTGGCGGCCGGGTCGGCTGGGCGCTCGGTCGCCCGCACGCCCGCGGGCGGCGCGCTCGCGTCCGCCGACGTGGGCTCCGGGCCCGCCGGGGGCGCTTCGGAGGTCACGCCGCCGGGGGCGGCCGCTTCACGGGACACGCAGACTCCTTACACCTCGAGTCCAGGTCCTCAGTGTATCCGTGCCGGGGTATGGCTCATGGTCACACGGTTACCAGGGACCGGACGTCCAGCCCGGGCAGCCTCTCCCGGCCGGAGAGGAAGGACAGCTCCATCAGGAACGAGACCGCCACCACCTGCGCGCCCGTCCGCCGGACCAGCTCCACGGTGGCGGCCGCCGTGCCGCCGGTGGCGAGCACGTCGTCCACGATCAGCACCCGGTCGCCGGGCGCGAAGGCATCGGTGTGCACCTCGATGGTGGCGGAGCCGTACTCCAGATCGTAGGACGCCTCAAACGTCTCGGCAGGCAGTTTGCCTTTCTTACGCACCGGCACGAATCCCGCGGCGTTCCTGATCGCTACCGGGGCGGCCAGGATGAACCCGCGCGCCTCGATCCCGACCACCTTGTCGAAGGCCAGACCGGCGGCCAGCCCGTCCACCACGGTGGTGAACGCCTTCGGCTCGGCCAGCAGAGGCGTGATGTCCTTGAACAGGATGCCGGGCTTCGGATAGTCCGGCACATCCCTGATCAGCGAGATCCAGTCGGTCACGTCGCCTACCTTAAAGCACTCTTGAAACAAGCAGCACCCCGCGTCCCGTTCCGGACGCGGGGTGCCCGCCCTGTTTTCCGGGCTCGCCGTTACTTCTTGGGCTTGTCGTTGCTGGCCCCGACCGGCTCCTTCTTGGCCCTGGGCTGCTGCTTGGCACCCTGCTTGGCCTCCGAGGCCTCACGCTGGGCCACCCGGCGGGCGAGGGCCTGCCACTGCGGCTCGCGCTCCTTGAGCGACACCAGGATCGGCGTGGCCACACAGATCGAGGAGTACGTGCCGACCAGCATGCCGACGAACAGCGCCAGCGACAGGTCCTTCAGGGTGCCCGCGCCGAGCAGCGTGGTCCCGATGAACAGGATCGCCGCCACCGGCAGGATGGCCACCAGGGAGGTGTTCAGCGACCGGATCAGGGTGTGGCTGAGCGCGTTGTTGGCCGCCTGCGTGTAGGTCATCCGCGCGGACGTGCCGAGTTTCGCGGTGACCTCCTTGATCATGTCGAAGACCACGACCGCGTCGTACAGCGAGTAGCCGAGGATGGTGAGGAAGCCCAGCATGGTGGCCGGGGTGACCTCGAAGCCCGACCAGGCGTACACACCGGCGGTGATCACCAGGTCGTGGATGAGGGCCACGATGGCCGCCAGGGCCATCTGCCACTCGAACGCCATGCTCAGATAGAGCATGATCGCGATCATGAACACGATCAGGCCGATGATGGCCTTGTTGGAGAC
Organism: Acrocarpospora catenulata; assembly: GCF_018476525.1. GTDB lineage: Bacteria > Actinomycetota > Actinomycetes > Streptosporangiales > Streptosporangiaceae > Acrocarpospora > Acrocarpospora catenulata. The sequence goes on along the minus strand of NZ_JAHCST010000047.1, from coordinate 17,333 downwards.
CTCGCCACCCCAGGTGGCACCGATCACCTGCGTGCTCACCTGCTCCCGGTCCACCCCGAACTTGTCGGCGACGGCCTGCTGGACCTTGGTCACCTCGGCGCCCTGCAGGCTCTCGGTGGTGACCCGCCAGTTGGGGCCGGCCTCCTGCACGATGACCTGGTGCACCCCGGTGTCCTGGATGGTCTCCCGGACCTCCTGGACGGTGGAGTTGGTGGTGCGGGTGAAGTCGAAGACCGAACCGCCCTTGAACTCCACGCCCAGGTTGAGGCCCTTGAACAGCAGGCCGGCGATCGACACGATCAGCAGGAAGGCCGACAGGCCGTACCAGAGCTTCCGCTTGCCGACGAAGTCGATGTTGATGTCGCCGCGATAGAGGCGGCTGACGACCCCGGACATCACGCCTCCTGCAGGGTCTGGGTCTCGGAACGGGCCATGCGCTCGGCGTCCAGACCGGACAGCTTGTGCCCCTTGGCGAAGAACTTGGTGCGCGCCACCAGCGACATCAGCGGCTTGGTGAACAGGAACACCACCACGACGTCGACCACCGTGGTCAGGCCCATCGCGAACGCGAAGCCCGCCACGTCACCGACGGCGAGGAAGTACAGCACGATGGCCGCGATGAGCATGACCGCGTCGGCCACCATGATGGTCCGGCGGGCCCGCTTCCAGGCCACCTCGACCGCGGTCCGCAGCGAGCGGCGGCCCTCCTTCATCTCGTCCCTGATGCGTTCGAAGAAGACGATGAAGGAGTCGGCGGTGATGCCGATGGAGACCACCAGACCGATGATGTGCGGCAGCGAGAGCCGGAACCCGGCGTTCTCGCTCAGCACGGCCACCGACAGGTAGGTGAACACGGTGGCCACCCCGAGGCTGGCGATGCCGACCAGACCCAGGCCGCGGTAGTAGAGCAGCAGGTAGATCATGACGATCGCCAGGCCGATGGCGCCGGAGATCAGGCCGCCGCGCAGCTGGTCGGCGCCGAGGGTCGAGGAGACCGAGACGACCGAGCTGGTGACGAACTTCAGCGGCAGCGCGCCGTACTTGAGCTGGTCGGCCAGCTGGGTGGCGGAGGTCTGGGTGAAGCCGCCGGAGATGCGGGCCTTGCCGCCGGGGATGGCCTCGTTGATGGTCGGGGCCACGATGACCGCGCCGTCCAGCACCGTGGCCAGCTGGTTGCGCGGCGCGGGCAGGCTGGTGATGCGGCGGGTGATGTCGGCGAACTGGCTGGCGCCCGCGCTCTTGAAGTCGACCTGGACGATCCACTCACCGGTGGTCGAGTCGGTGCCGGCGGAGGCCCCGGCCAGCTCGGTGCCACGCACGGAGGCCTTGTCCAGGATGTACTTCACCTGGCCGCTGGTGTCACAGGCCGCGTACTGCTTGTCCGGGTCGTCCTGGACGCCCTGGCCGAAGTTGGTGGCCGAGCACTTCAGGGCGCGGAACTCGGTGATCACCTGCGGGTCGATGCCGGAGAGGTCCTGACCGGCCAGCGGGTCCTCGTTGCCCGTGTTGGGGGCCGGGCTGCTGGGCGTCAGGGCGTCGGACCCCGCGGAGGTGGCCGACGCGCTGGGCTCCGGGCTGGCCTGCGCGCTGGGCTCACCGCTCGGTGACGGGTTGGCCAGCGCCTTGGCGACGGTACGGCCGGCGGGCGAACTGCTGGCCGAGGGCTCGCTGCTGGCGGCCGGGGAGCTCGACGGGGCGCCGCTGGGGGCCTCGCTGGGCAGCGCGGCGGGCTGGTCCTGGGCGGGACCGACGGCCAGCACCTGACGGAAGCGGAGTTCGGCGGTGGTGGACACCAGCTTCAGGGCCTCTTCCTGACCCGCCCCAGGGATCTGGATCAGGATGTTGGAGCCCGCCCTGGCGACCTGGGCGTCGGAGATGCCGGTGCCGTTGACACGGTCCCGGATGATGTTGACGGCCCGGTTGAGGCTCTCATCGGACGGCGCCGTGTTGTCCAGCGTCTTCGGCGACAGGGTCACCGTCGTGCCGCCGGCCAGGTCGAGGCCGAACTTGGGGATGAACGCCTTCTGCAGGAACGTCGCCGCGCCCATGGCGAGGATGATCACCAGAAGGACCAGGAGGGTGCGTCCTGGCTTGATCTGGCTACTTGTCGGTGGGGCCACTGGTGGTCAGTCTTTCCGTCAAGGGGTGTTCAAAGGTGGTCAGGACTTTTTGGTGCTCGAATCCCCCTTCTCAGGGGCGTCGGCGGTGGCGTCCTCGGCGTCATCGGCCTCGTCACCCGGGTCCTCGGCGGCGTCGTCGGCGTCGTCGACAGGGGTGATCACGCGGCCGATCGCGGCCTTGGCCCAGCGGGTCTCCACGCCGGGCGCCACCTCCAGCAGCACGTCGTCGTCGGCGAAACCGACGACAGTGGCGAACAGACCGGTCGTGGTCATGACGCGGGAGCCGACGGCGAGCGAATTCTGCATCGCGATCTGTTCCTGCTGCCGCTTGCGCTGCGGACGGATCAACAGGAAGTAGAACACCACGATCAGCAGAATGATCGGGAGGAACTGCCCAAGCCCGTTCACGGGGCTCTCCTTCGTATACGAGATGACCGGCCCAATCGCCGGAGGTCACACAGGTGGCCGCTCTTAGCACGTCAGCCTACACAGCCAGCCAAGCCACGCAGTGTAGGCGAGCGGTTCGAAGCCCGGCAACGAACCCACGCATAGGCACGCGGGAAAGTTCCTGGTTCACGCCCGTTGCAACCGATCTGTGATCCGTAGCACACCCTATGGCATGCGTGTACGGCTTTCGCCCACCACGGGGCCTCCTGGGAAGGTCACGTTCGTAAAACTATTCGGAGTCGTCGGGTAAAGCGCCGAATGCGCCTGGGGGTGGGATGAGACCGAAGTGCGTCCACGCCGCCGCTGTGGCGACCCGCCCTCGGGGGGTGCGGGCCAGCAGCCCCTGGCGCACCAGGAAGGGTTCCGCCACCACCTCGACGGTTTCCGGCTCCTCCCCCACGGCCACGGCCAGAGTGGACAGGCCCACCGGGCCGCCGCCGAACTTGCGGAGCAGGGCGGTAAGGACGGCGCGGTCCAGACGGTCCAGGCCTTCCGCGTCGACCTCGTAGAGGTTGAGCGCGGCGGCGGCGATGTCCCGGGTGATCAGGCCCTCGGCGCGCACGTCGGAGAAGTCGCGGACGCGGCGCAGCAGGCGGTTGGCGATGCGCGGGGTGCCCCTGGACCGGCGAGCGATCTCCTCGGCGCCCTCGACGGGCAGGTCCATCGCCAGCAGCCGGGCCGACCGGTAGAGCACCTGCTCCAGTTCCCTGTCGTCGTAGAAGTCCATGTGCGCGACGAACCCGAACCGGTCCCGCAGCGGCGCGGGCAGCAGTCCGGCCCTGGTGGTGGCCCCGACCAGGGTGAACGGCGCGATGTCCAGCGGGATCGCGGTGGCCCCCGGGCCCTTGCCGACCACGATGTCCACCCGGAAGTCCTCCATCGCCAGGTAAAGCATCTCCTCGGCGGGTCTGGCCATCCGGTGGATCTCGTCGATGAACAGCACCTCGCCCTCGGCGAGCGTGCTCAGGATGGCCGCCAGATCCCCCGCCCGCTCCAGCGCGGGCCCCGAGGTGACCCGGAGCGGAGCCCCCAGCTCCGCCGCGATGATCATCGCCAGCGTGGTCTTCCCCAGCCCGGGCGGCCCGCTCATCAGCACATGGTCAGGCGGCCGGTTCCGCAACAGCGCGCTCTGCAGGACCAGCGAGAGCTGCTCCCTGACCCGCGCCTGCCCGATGAACTCCTCCAGCCGCTTGGGCCGCAGCGCGGCTTCCACCACTTGCTCGTCGCCGTCGGCCTCGGCCGACACGATCTCCCGCTCAAACCCCACGACGTCCCCTTGAAAGATTCACGGTGATTCTCCCCCGTCACCTGACGCTGAGGACGCGGAGGGCCGATTTGAGGAGGGCGGCGATCTGGGGTTGCCGGCCGGCGGCCAGGGCGGTGTCGGCTTCGGGGGTGATGAGGGCGATCGCCTCGTCGGCGTCGCGGGTGGAGTAGCCGAGGCCGACGAGGCCGGAGTGGACCTGGTCGCGCCAGGGGGCCGAGTGGCCGTTCAGGGCGGGGGTGAGGATCTGCTCGGGGGTGCCGAGTTTGTCTTTGAGTTCGAGGACGATGCGCTGGGCGCCCTTCTGGCCGATGCCGGGGACCAGGGTGAGGGCTTTGAGGTCGGCGGAGGCGACGGCCACGCGGAGCGCGTTGGGGGTGTGCACGGCCAGCATGGCGAGGGCGATGCGGGGGCCGATGCCGCTGGCGCCCTGGAGGAGTTCGAAAACGGTGCGCTCGTCGTCGGTGGCGAAGCCGTAGAGGGTGAGGGAGTCCTCCCGGACGACGAGGGAGGTCGCCAGGCGGGCGGGTTCGCCGACGCGGAGGGCGCCCAGGGTGCCGGGCGTGCAGTGGACCAGAATGCCGACGCCGCCGACCTCGATCACGGCCGAGGTGGGGGTGAGCGCGGTGACCAGGCCCGAGACGGTTGCGATCATGATCCGGCCTTCCGCTGGGCGGTCGTGGCCGCGCCGGCGCGGGCGAGGGCTTCGGCGAGGCGGCTCTGCGCGGCGCCGCGCCAGACGTGGCAGATGGCCAGGGCCAGGGCGTCGGCGGCGTCGGCGGGCTTGGGCATGGCGTCGAGGCGGAGCAGACGGGTGACCATGGCGCCGACCTGCTTCTTGTCGGCGGTGCCGCTGCCGGTGATGGCGGCCTTGACCTCGGAGGGGGTGTGCAGGGCGACCGGCAGCCCACGGCGGGCGGCGCAGACGATGGCGACGGCGGCGGCCTGGGCGGTGCCCATCACGGTGCGGACGTTGTGCTGGGCGAAGACCCGTTCGACGGCGACGGCGTCGGGGCGGACCTCGTCGAGCCAGCGTTCGATGCCGGTCTCGACGGCGACCAGCCGCGCGCCGATGTCGTCGTCGGCGGGGGTGCGGACCACCCCGACGGCGACCAGGCTGAGCGGAGACCCCGGCCGCCCTTCCACGGCCCCGAGGCCACACCGGGTCAGCCCGGGGTCGACCCCCAGCACCCTGCGCACGTTGAGCACGGACCCCCCAACAAACGACAACCGAACATCTGTTCGGCCCGCACTCTACTCCTCCCCACCGCGGAAGGCACGCCCGACACGGCCGGCGCCGGGAATCAGAAGTAGTCGATCATGTAAGGCCGGGCCGCGAAAGCCGCGTCCAACACCTCGTCGTACAGATCGGGCCCGGTCATGGCGCCCGAGCGCCGCAGGGTGGCGGACGGCACCCCCGCGTACAGCGCGGACATGCCGTTGATGCTCAGCCGGGGACCGTCCGCCGAGGCGGTGGGGATGGCGGTCCCGGCGCCGCCCGTGACCTCGATGCGCCAGCCGCCGGTGTTAGCCGGCCGCTCGGGATCCTGGACCTGGACCACGGCGGCGGCGGTGACGGCGGCGGGATAGCCGCGCCCCTCGACCGCCTTGACCAGGTCGAGCAGGCGGAACATCCACCGCACCGCCCGCACGTCGTCGCTCTTGCCACGCTCGCGGAGCATCCAGAAGATCGGGTCGTCGGGCGCCACACAGGCCGTGATCTTCTTGGCGATGGTGGCCGAACTGCCGACCAGGGACCAGAGCGCGCGGGCGGTCGCCTCGGAGCCCGCCACCAGGTTGTCGATCTCGATGTCCTGGCCGTCCCAGCGGTAGACCACGAACCCGTCCTCGGCCAGGTAGCAGAAGTCGTCCTCGTCCTCCAGCCAGAGCCGGGTGGTGCGCTCGTCCCAGCCGAGCGGGCCGCTGGCGCGGGTGGCGGTGTGCACCCGCGCGGCGACGGCGAGCAGTTCGGCCGCGTCGTCGGGGCCCATCCGGCGGAGTTTGACCGGCTCGGTGACCCCGATGGTGCGCACGGCCTCGGCGGGCAGCGTGGCGATCAGCTGCGCGCCCGCGTGCTCCCAGCCCAGCCGCCGGTACAGGTGGGTGGTGGCCGGGTAGAGCGCGGAGACCAGGTGGCCGAGCTCGACGGCGCGGTCGATGGCGGCCAGCATGAGCTGCCGCCCCACCCCGCGCCCCCGGTCCTCGGGCAGGACGGTGACGCTGGCCACCCCGCCCATGGACAGCTCCCGGCCGTGCCACCACTGCCGGTACGGATTGATCCGCGCGGTCCCGGTCAGCCGTGGCCCGTCGAAGATGCCGAGGACCCTGCCCTCGGCCAGGAACGGCTCCACCATGCGCCGCCAGACGGCGGCCGTGGCCGGGGAGAGCGGCCCGAACGCCCGGGTCCTGGCATCCCGCACGGCGTCCAGATCGTCAACGGTCAGATCGCGAATCTCCACAGCCGACCACCTTAGGCAGCGCTCGGGAGCGAAGGCCAGTCAATAATCAATGCGTCAGGCGTCCAGCTTTTCCAGGATCTCGTCGGAGACGTCCACGTTCGCCCAGACGTTCTGCACGTCGTCGGAGTCCTCCAGCGCCTCGATCAGGCGGAACACCTTGCGGGCGCCCTCCTCGTCGACCGGCACGCTGATGCTGGGCAGGAAGCTGCTCTCCGCCGAGTCGTAGTCGATCCCGGCGTCCTGGAGCGCCTTGCGCACCGGCACCAGGTCGCCGGCCTCGGAGACGATCTCGAAGGACTCGCCGAGGTCGTTGACCTCTTCGGCGCCCACCTCCAGGACCACTTCGAGCACCTGGTCCTCGGTCAGCTCGACCCGCCCGGTCTTGGTCTCGGAGACCAGCTTGGGCACCAGGACGACGCCCTTGCGGTTGAACATGTACGACACCGAGTTGGGGTCGGCCAGCGAGCCGCCGTTGCGGGTCAGCGCCACCCGGACCTCCGAGGCCGCCCGGTTGCGGTTGTCGGTGAGGCACTCGATGAGCACGGCGACGCCGTTCGGCCCGTACCCCTCGTACATGATGGTCTGCCAGTCGGCGCCGCCGGCCTCCAGGCCGCCGCCGCGCTTGCGGGCGCGCTCGATGTTGTCGTTGGGGACGGAGCTCTTCTTGGCCTTGGTGATGGCGTCGTAGAGGGTGGGGTTGCCGTCCGGGTCAGGGCCGCCCGTCCGGGCGGCGACCTCGATGTTCTTGATGAGCTTGGCGAAGAGCTTGCCGCGCTTGGAGTCGAGCGCGGCCTTCTTGTGCTTCGTCGTCGCCCATTTGGAGTGGCCGGACATCGCCTAGAGCTCCCTTACCATCTCAACGAAATACGAATGAACCCGCGCGTCACCCGTGAGCTCCGGATGGAAGGATGTCGCGAGCAGCGGGCCCTGTCGGACGGCGACGATCCTATCGCCAGCGCGGGCCAGCACTTCGACATCGTGTCCGACCGATTCGACCCAGGGCGCCCGGATGAAGACCGCCCGGACCGGGCGGCCCGCGAAGTCGAGATCGGCCTCGAAGGAGTCGACCTGGCGGCCGAAGGCGTTCCGCCGGACCACCATGTCGATGCCGCCCAGGGTCTCCTGCCCCTCGACGCCGCCCTCGATGCGGTCCGCCAGCATGATCATCCCGGCGCAGGAGCCGTACGCGGGGAGGCCCTCCTTGATCCGCAGCCGGAGCGGTTCGAGCAGGTCGAAGGCGGTGGCCAGCTTCCACATGGTGGTGGACTCGCCGCCCGGGATGACCAGGGCGTGCACCGCCGCCAGCTCCTCGGGGCGGCGCACCGCGACGCCTTCCGCCCCGGCCTCGGCCAGGGCGCGCACGTGTTCCCGCACGTCCCCCTGGAGGGCCAGTACGCCGACCTTCACCCGGGTCACCAGCCGCGCTCGGCCAGCCGGTGCGGGGCCGGGATGTCGTCGACGTTGATGCCGACCATGGCCTCGCCCAGGCCGCGGGAGACCTTGGCGATCACGTCGGGGTCGTCGTGGAAGGTGGTGGCCTTGACGATGGCGGCGGCCCGCTCGGCCGGGTTGCCGGACTTGAAGATGCCGGAGCCGACGAACACGCCCTCGGCGCCCAGCTGCATCATCATGGCGGCGTCGGCGGGGGTGGCGATGCCGCCCGCGGTGAACAGCACCACCGGCAGCTTGCCGGTCTTGGCCACCTCGGCGACCAGCTCGTACGGCGCCTGGAGTTCCTTGGCGGCGACGTACAGCTCGTCCTCGGGCAGCGAGGTGAGGCGCTTGATCTCGGCCCGGATGGTGCGCATGTGGGTGACCGCGTTGGAGACGTCGCCGGTGCCGGCCTCGCCCTTGGAGCGGATCATGGCGGCGCCCTCGTTGATGCGGCGCAGCGCCTCGCCCAGGTTGGTGGCCCCGCACACGAACGGCACGGTGAACTTCCACTTGTCGATGTGGTTGGCGTAGTCGGCCGGGGTCAGCACCTCGGACTCGTCGATGTAGTCGACGCCCAGCGACATCAGCACCTGGGCCTCGACGAAATGCCCGATCCGGGCCTTGGCCATCACGGGGATGGACACCGCGGAGATGATCCCGTCGATCATGTCGGGGTCGCTCATCCGGGACACGCCACCCTGCGCGCGGATGTCGGCGGGCACCCGCTCCAGCGCCATCACCGCGACCGCCCCGGCGTCTTCGGCGATCTTCGCCTGCTCGGGGGTGACGACGTCCATGATCACGCCACCCTTGAGCATCTCGGCCATGCCGCGCTTGACCCGGGGGGTTCCAACAGAAGGACTGGACATGGCTATACCTCGCAGGGGAAATAGACGGTTCTCCCCCATGGTAGGCCGTGCGCTCGGGCGACTCCGACGCTCCACCCTGTCAGAGCCCCTTGCCAAACATGGACAGGATGTACTAGGGCTGGACAGGCTTGCGCGAGGCGAGCACCACCCAGACGGGCCCGCGGGCGAAGGTCATGCGCTCGCCGGTCGGCGTGGTGAAGGTGGTCCCTTCCTCCTCCGACTCCCGCTCCCAGTTGACCTTATAGGCCTGGCCGTCCCTGAGCACGATGCCGGTGCCCTTGCCGGTGGAGTGCACCAGCGGAGTGTAGCTGCCGGTGAAGTCGTGGAACTGGGAGCGCTCGGTCTTGGTGTACTGGATGACCACGGTGGCGGCGCCCAGCTGGCCGCCCCCGGCCGCCATGTCCTTGGCCCCGTCCTGCCAGATCAGCCAGCGCTTCTTGGCCTCGCTCCAGCCGAAGGCGAAGCGCGCCGCCGGATATTTCACGCTGAAGGTCTTCTTGGGCACCCCGCCCGCCGGGGGTTCGTCGGAGAACACGAACCCGATGTCGGTGGCCTTGGACGCCTTGGGCGCCTGCTGGAGGAGCTTGCGCGGCGTGGCCACCAGGTTGTACGGCGCGTACCTGCCCGGGTAGCGGAAGTAGGCCCCCGGCGCCGCGCTGTCGGACACGTCGAACAGCGACGCCTCCCGGACGAACGGGATCATCTTGCTCTGGACCCCGGAGTAGGCCAGCGCCGGTTTGCCGAACATCGGCAGGATGTGCAGGTCGGAGATGCGGGCCGAGCGGACCGGGCCGACCTCCTTGGGCAGCCGGGTGGAGAAGATGGCCATCAGCCGGGTGAGGCCGCCCTCGACCTGCTCGACGTAGACGATGTCGGCCTTGTCCACCCCGATCTGCGGCTTCCCCGCCGAGGTGTTCTCGATCTTGACGGCCAGCACCGGGCGCCGGGCGGCGACGGGCATGCCGGTGAAGGGGTGTTCCGGCGGCGGGGTGGGCGACTCGCTCACGCTGGCGGCCTGTGGCTGACTGCCGGGGTCCTCGCCCTTGGAGGAGCAGGCCGCGGCCAGAAGCGCCAGTCCCGAAGCCAGAGCGACGCCGATGACCCGATTTGCCCGCACTGAACTACTCCTCCCGATATGAAACGGGCAAGAGCTTACCGGGGTCGGCCGGGAAATCGACCGAAGTGTGTTATCCGCCGGTAAATCCTATTCGGCGGCCAAAGCCTTCGGGGGGGCGTCGTCGATCTCGAAGAAGCTCGGGTAGTCGGTGTGCCCGGCCAGCCGGAGCGTACGGGCCAGCCAGCGGCGCTGGGCGACGCGGGTGACGGCCACCGCCGTGTTGTAGAAGCGGCGCGAGTAGACGACCTTGGCCACCGCGCTGTCCAGCTCGTCGAGGAGTTCGGGGGCGTGTACCTTCTCCCGGAAACGTTCCTGGTCGACCACCGCGCGCAGGGTCCCGGACAGGTCGCTCTCGGCGTGCTCCCGCTCGTCGGGGCCCGCCGTACGGGCCTCGTGGGCGGCGGCGGCCAGCACCAGCGAGGTGGCCGGGTCGAGCAGCCGGGACCCGGCCAGTTCCAGGCAGACCGCCGAGCGGCGCAGCAGCGCGGCGTCCAGCGCGGCCTGGGCGGTCTCCAGGCGGATGTGCAGCCGGTCCAGCCTGCCCGCCCGCCAGGAGATGTAGACGGCCAGCAGCAGCACGATCGCGCCCGCGATCAGGACCACGGTGGTGTTCACAACGCTACGTCCTCCACCCCGACGGGGGCGCCGGCCACGGTCTCGTACACCCGCACCACGTCCCGGGCGACCGTGGACCAGTCGTACTTGCGGACGGCCAGCCGGGCCTCGGTGGAGAGCTTGGCGCGCAGCGCGGGGTCGTCCAGCAGGCGGGCGGCCTCGCGGGCCAGCGCGCCGGGGTCGCCGGTGGCGAACAGCGCCCCGGCCTGGCCTTCGCCGAGCACCCGGCGGAAGGCGGGGATGTCGCTGGCCAGGATGGGAGCCCCGGCCGACATGGCCTCGGTGAGCACGATGCCGAAGCTCTCCCCGCCCAGGTTGGGCGCGCAGAAGATGTCCACCGAGTGGTAGGCGCGCACCTTGTCGGCCTCGCTGACCAGGCCGAGCAGCCCCACCCGGGCGTGCAGTTCGCGGGGCACCCGCTGGTAGACCTCGTCGGCGTCGCCGGGCCCGGCCACCAGCAGCCGCAGCTCGGGGCGTTCCGGGGCGAGCTTGGCGAAGGCCTCCAGCAGCACCGGCAGGCCCTTGCGCGGCTCGTCCATGCGTCCCAGGAAGCCGAGCACGTTGCCGTCCGGGCCCCAGCCGGGGAGCGGCTCGGCCTCGGCGTACCGGCTGACCGTGACGCCGTTCGGGATGAGCACGGCGTCGCCGCCCAGGTGCTCCACCAGGGTCTTGCGGGCCGCGTCGGAGACCGCGATCCGGCCGGTGATCTTCTCCAGCGCGCTCTGCAGCATGGGGGCGGCCACCGACATGGCCCTGGACCGCTGGTAGGAGGCGTGGAAGGTGGCCACGATGGGCCCGCGCGCCACCCAGACGGCCAGCACGCCCAGCGACGGCACGGCGGGCTCGTGCACGTGCAGCACGTCGAACCGGCCCTCTTTGATCCACTTGCGGACCCGGCTCGCCGACAGGAACCCGAAGGTCAGCCGGGCCACCGACCCGTTGTACGGCACCGGCACCGCACGCCCGGCCGACACCACGTAGGGCGGCAGGGGGGCGTCGTCCCCCGCGGGGGCGATCACCGACACCTTGTGGCCGTCGTCGATCAGCGCCTCGGCCAGGTCGCGCACGTGCGCCTGCACACCGCCCGGCACATCCCACATGTACGGGCAGACGATGCCGATCCTCACGACCGCGGTTCCAGGTCGTCCAGCCAGAGGCGTTGCAGCATGTGCCAGTCCTCGGGGTGCTCGGCGATGCCCTTCTCGAAGACGTTCGCCAGCTGCTGGGTCATCACGGCGACCTTCTCCTGTCTGGATCCCTCGGCGGGAACGGGGATCTCCTCATGGAGCCGGAGCCCCCATTCTCTCCCCTCGAACCACATGACGGCGGGCACCAGAGCGGCCCCGGTCTGGATCGCCAGCAGCGCGGGCCCGGCCACCATCCGGGTCTTGGCGCCGAAGAAGTCGACCGCCACCCCGGTGGAGTTCAGGTCGCGCTCGGCGGGCAGGCAGACCACCTTGCCCGCGCGGAGCCGCTGGGCCAGGGTGCCGAAGGCGTGCGCGGTGCCGCCGCCCCGGGCGGTGAGGGGCAGCACCTCCATGCCGATGCCCTGGCGGAAGGCGGCGAAGCGCTCGAAGAGCGACTCGGGTTTGAGCCGCTCCATGACCGTGGTGAACGGGTGGCCCCGGCCGATCAGCCAGACTCCGGCGGCGTCCCAGTTGCCCATGTGCGGCAGGGCGATCACCACGCCGCGCCCGGCCGCGACGGTGTCGAAGATGTGCTCCTCGCCGGCGACGTGGGTGCCCTCGACGACCCTGCGGGGGTCCATGGCGGGCAGGCGGAAGATCTCCATCCAGTACCGGAAGTAGGAGCGCAGGCCCTGACGGGCCAGGTCCCGGACGTACGGATCGGACTTGTCGCGGCCGACCACCCGGGCCAGGTTGGACTCCAGGCGGAGCACGGACTTGCCCCTGCGCCGCCACATGACGTCGGCGATGGCCTGGAAGATCGCGGCGGCGACCCGTTCGGGCAGCAGTTTCACCAGGGTCCAGGCCACCGCGTACAGCCCGGCCACCACTCGGTCGGTAAAGCTCATTGGGTCACCGCCTGCCGGTAGACGGTGACCATGCGCTGGATCACCGTGATCGTGCTGGCCACCGCCAGCGCCCAGAGCGCCACGGCCAGCACGTACGGCACGCCCAGGCCGTCCAGGAAGGCGGCCACCAGGGCGATCAGCAGCCGTTCGCCGCGCTCGGCGATGCCCACGTTGGCGGTGAGGCCGAGCCCTTCCGCGCGGGCCTTGGCGTACGAGACGAGCGCACCGGAGACCAGGCAGTAGAGGCCGACACCGGCGAGGATAAACTGGTCAAACAGGATGAAATAGACGATAAGTCCGGAGAAGATGCCTGCGTCGCCGAGCCGGTCCAGGGTCGAGTCCAGGAAGGCCCCCCAGGTGGAACCGGTGCCGGTGAGGCGGGCGAGCACCCCGTCCAGCATGTCGGCGAAGACGAAGAAGGTGATGACCAGAGTGCCCCAGACCAACTGCCCGCGCGGATAGAACCACAGGGCCGCGGCGACCGTGCCGAGCGTGCCGACAGCGGTGATCACATTCGGCGAGACTCCGTGCCGGGCCAGCACCCGGCCCAGCGGGGTCATGACTCGGGCGATCGCGGGGCGGAGAACGTTCAACATCGCGGTTCGATCCTAGGGCAAGCACCAGGACCAACAATCGTTGTCTGGGTCTTGTGATCTGCGGCACATGGGTTAAGGGTGGGTAACACGCGCCTTAAGTACCGGGGGTGCGGACGGGCGCGAAGCGGCCTAGTGGGTGGCCGCTCGGGTCCCTGCGGCCTGGGAGGCCACTCTCTCTCAAAACTCTGGGAGGCGATGTGGCGGAGAAATCAGTCGGAGGAACCTCGGGAGCCGCGGGCAGGGCACCCACGGCCGACCGGCCGGACATGGTGCGTAATGTCGTGCTGGTCGGCCACTCGGGAGCGGGCAAGACAACCTTGGTCGAGGCGCTGCTGGCGGCCACGGGCACCATCCAGCGGCCCGGCCGGGTCGAGGACGGCACCACGGTCAGCGACTTCGACGAGATCGAGGTACGGCAGCAGCGTTCGGTGAACCTCTCGCTGGCCCCCGTGGCCCACAACGGCATCAAGATCAACCTACTGGACACCCCCGGCTACGCGGACTTCGTCGGCGACCTGCGGGCCGGGCTGCGCGCGGCCGACGCCGCCCTGTTCGTGGTCTCGGCGGCCGAGGGCATCGACGGCGTCACCCGCATGCTCTGGGAGGAGTGCGCCGGGGTCGCCATGCCGCGCGCCGTGGTGATCACCAAGATCGACCACCAGCGGGCCAACTTCGACGAGGTGCTCACCGCCTGCCAGGACGCCTTCGGCGACGGCGTCGCCCCCCTCTACCTGCCGGTGGACGGCACCGGCCTGCTGGGGCTGCTGTCCCAGCGCTTCTTCGACTACTCGGGCGGCAGCCGGGCCGAGCGGGAGCCCAGCGCGGACCAGCTGGAGCTGGTCGAGCAGTACCGGGGTGAGCTGATCGAGGGCATCATCCAGGAGAGCGAGGACGAGTCCCTGATGGACCGGTACCTCGAAGGCGAACAGATCGACGCCAAGGTGCTCATCGACGACCTGGAGAAGGCCATCGCGCGGGGCAGCTTCTACCCGGTGCTGGCCACCGCGCCCGGGGTGGGGCTGCTCGAACTGCTCGAAGTGATCACCCAGGGCTTCCCCTCGCCGCCGGAGCACCGGCTGCCCGAGATCACCACACTGGACGGCAGGCCGGTCACCGTACCGGTCTGCGACCCGGACGGACCGCTGGTCGCGGAGGTGGTGAAGACCACCAGCGACCCGTACGTGGGACGGATCAGCCTGGTCCGGGTCTTCTCCGGCACGCTCCGCCCGGATATGACCGTGCACGTCTCCGGGCACATCCAGGACCACGAGCACGACGTGGACGAGCGCATCGGCGCACTCACCTCGCCGCTCGGCAAGACCCAGCGGCCGGTGGCCAAGTGCGTGGCAGGGGACATCTGCGTGGTGGCCAAGCTGTCCCACGCCGAGACCGGGGACACCCTCTCCGACAAGGACCGCCCGCTGCTCATGACGCCCTGGGAGATGCCCGACCCGCTGCTGCCGGTGGCGATCCGGGCCAAGTCCAAGGCCGACGAGGACAAGCTGTCGCAGGCGCTGGCCCGGCTGGTGGCCGAGGACCCGACGCTGCGGCTGGAGAACAACGCCGAGACCCGGCAGCTGGTGCTCTGGTGCATGGGCGAGGCGCACTCGGACGTGCTGCTGGACCGGCTGTCCCGGCGGCACGGCGTGGAGGTGGAGAAGGTCGAACTGCGGGTGCCGCTCCGGGAGACCTTCGGCGGCAGGGCCCAGGGCATGGGCCGCAACGTGAAGCAGACCGGCGGGCACGGGCAGTACGCGATCTGCCACGTCGAGGTGGAGCCGCTGCCCTCCGGCGGCGGGTTCGAGTTCGTGGACAAGATCGTGGGCGGCGTAGTGCCGCGCCAGTTCATCCCGTCGGTGGAGAAGGGCGTGCGCGCCCAGATGGACCGCGGTGTGGTGGCCGGTTACCCGATGGTGGACATCAGGGTCACCCTGTACGACGGCAAGGCCCACTCGGTGGACTCCTCCGACATGGCCTTCCAGATCGCCGGGCAGCTGGCGCTCCGCGAGGCCGCCGCCAAGGTGCCCGCGCTGCTGCTCGAGCCGGTGGACGAGGTGTCGGTGCTGGTGGCCGACGAGTACGTCGGGGCGGTCATGTCGGACCTGTCCTCCCGGCGCGGGCGGGTGCTCGGCACCGAGCCGGTGGGCACCGGCCGTACCCTGGTCAGGGCGGAGGTGCCCGAGCTGGAAATCACCCGGTACGCGATAGATCTACGTTCGATGTCGCACGGGACGGGGTCGTTCCACCGGGGTTTCCTCCGGTATGAGCCGTTGCCCTCGCATCTCGCCGGCAAGGTGACCAACGCCGCTGACTAGCGGCGATTCCGGCCGCCGGCCGTTTCGCACGGCCGGCGGGTGGGAATTTCCCGCTCGTGTCTTTCGTCACATGCGTATCACAAACCGATTTCTTTTATTGGGCCAAAGCATGCGTTCGCCCATGTGAAACTGGGGAGCCATGCGCACGGGAGGCTCAATGAAACGTCGGGTGATCGCCACGGTGACGGTGGCCGCGACCGCGGCCACCGTGGCATACGTGGTGGGGCCGGGGACGGAGGAGCCGGTTGCCGCGGTCACTTCCCAAGGGGGGAACACCGAGAGCACCGTCACCGGGAAGGCGTGCACCGTGGACGTGCCCAAGCGGCAGCTGCGCGGCATGTGGATCGCGACAACGATGAACATCGACTGGCCGTCCAAGGCGGGGCTGTCGCCGGAGCGGCAGCGGGCGGAGTACGTGCAACTGCTCGACACCGCCGTGCGGCGGAACCTGAACGCGGTGTTCGTGCAGGTTCGGCCGGCCTCGGATGCGATCTACCGGTCGTCGCTGGAGCCGTGGTCGCAGTATCTGACGGGGACGGCGGGCAAGGACCCCGGGTGGGATCCGCTGCCGTTCCTGGTCGCTGAGGCGCATCGGCGGGGGCTGGAGTTCCACGCGTGGTTCAATCCGTACCGGGCGGCGTACACCGATGATGTGTCGAAGTTGCCGGCGGATCATCCGGCTCGGGTGCATCCGGGGTGGACGGTCCGGCATGAGGGGCGGCTCTACTACAACCCGGGGCTGCCGTCGGTGCGTGACCACGTCACGCGGGTGGTCACCGATGTGGTGAAGCGGTACGACGTGGACGGGGTCCACTTCGACGACTACTTCTATCCGTATCCGGGGCAGGGGAAGCCGTTCAACGACCAGGCCGCCTTCCGGAAGTACGGCGACGGGAAGAGCCTGGCCAACTGGCGGCGGGAGAATGTCAACAAGCTGGTCGCCCAGGTGTCCAAGGCGGTGCACGGGGTTCGGCCTCATGTGAAGTTCGGGATCAGCCCGTTCGGCATCTGGCGGAACAAGGCCCAGGACCCGGCCGGGTCCAACACGAACGGCATGTCCGCCTATGACCAGATTTATGCGGATCCGTTGGCGTGGATCAAGGCCCGGACGGTTGACTACCTCATTCCGCAGCTCTACTGGCCTCGCGGCCTGGCGGTCGCCGACTACAAGGTCCTGGTTCCCTGGTGGGCCAAAGCGGTCCGCGGCACCGGAGTGGACCTCTACATCGGTCAGGCCCTCTACCAGGTCGGCACCGCCGACGCCTGGACCAAACCCGGCGAACTCCCCGCTCACCTCGCCCTGAACCGGAAATATCCCGAAGTCCAAGGCGACGTCTACTTCAGCGCGAAAAACGTCCGCGCCAACCCCCTCGGCGTCATGGACCGCATCACCACCGAGCACTACCCCACCCCGGCCCTGCTCCCCTTGATCGAGGACATGCCCACAGCCAAACTTCCCGCCCCCACCGGCGTGAAGAAGTCCGGCAACACCCTGGTCTGGAACCCCCAACCCGGCGCCCGCAACTACGCCATCTACCGCACCAACACCCCCGACTCCTGCGCCACCGCCGGAGCCGAAAACCTGGTCACAATCGTCCCAGCCGCCAACAAGCCATCCTTCCCCATCAAAAAAGACGGCATCTTCCACGTAACCGCCCTCGACCGCCTCGGCAACGAAAGCACCCCCGCCTCCACGAACACCAAGCTGCCCTAAAGACACAAATTGGTTGCCGGGGAACTCCCACCCACCCACCCTTGTTCGACCTCCGGTCGGGGGCCCGGCTCCGCCGGGGTGGGCGGTGGCGGTCCGGCACGCGAAAGTCCTGGTTGCCGTGTGCTCGCGCCCACCCACCCTTGTTCGACCTCCGGTCGGGGGTTCGGCTCCGCCGGGGTGGGCGCGGTGGCGGTCCGGCACGCGGAAGTCCTGGTTGCCGTGTGCTCGCACCCACCCAGCCCTTTGACCCCTCCAGGTCCGGACCCGACCCCGCTGGGAGGGTCAGTCGCCGGTGACCTCCCGCCCACCCACCCATTTGACCCTCCGGGTCCGGGGCCGGCTTCCGCC
>NZ_JAHCST010000046.1 GCF_018476525.1 Acrocarpospora catenulata | reverse complement strand
GAAGAAGGGGGTGGGTGGGGTGGGGAGTTCGAGGGCGGTGTGGAGGGCCAGGGTTCCGGGGGTGGTGCCGGAGGGGCGGATCAGCCAGTCGATCTGGACGCCGGGTGGGGCGGTGAGGTCCTGGCGGTCGGCCTGGTCGGGGAGTTCGATGAGGGCGTGGCCGCGGGTGTCGGGGGGCAGGGAGGCGAGGATGCCGGCCATGGCGGGTAGGCCGGTTTCGTCGGCGATCAGGCGGACGTGGGTGAGGGAAGGGTCGGGGTTGAAGCCGATGCCCTCGTCGAGTAGGGCCACGAGGTCGCCGGGGGCGCAGGATTGGGCCCAGGTGGCCGCGGGGCCGGCGGTGCCGTCTGATGGGGAGCCGTGCAGTACGAAGTCGATGTCGAGTTCGGGGCCGTGGGGGCGGTAGGCACGGACGGAGTAGTTGCGCAGAACAGGTCTGGTCGCCTTGGAGACGGTCAGGAATTTCAGGTACGACATGGTGGTGAGCCTGGCGGGCACGCGGGCCAGCGTGGCGCCGTCGCCGACCGGGATGAAGAGGCGGAACCACTGGTCGAAGCCCATGGGCGTGAAACGGCGTAGTTCTTCCCCGCCGAGGGTGACCCGGGCGAAGTGCGGGGAGAGGCGTTCCCTGCGCAGGACCTGGAGGGTGATGAGCTCGGCGTTGTCGGGCTTGATCGCGGTCTTCGACAGGTTCTGGCTGGCCATGTTCAGCCCCTTTCTGTGCCGCGCCAGAATAGCAAACTTAGGTTTGCCTTACCTAACTTTGCGTCCCAATCTGTGATCGGCTCCCCCGGCCACCCGCGGAATGAGATCATGTGGATCCCCCTGACAGCGAGGAGACGTGGATGTCCAAGCTCACCGCGATGACCGGCATCAACGAAGCCCTGAAGAACACCGCGCTCGCGACCGCCAGAGTCTGGAACCCGTTCCCCTCGATCGCCGACAGGCCGACCTCGCAATTCAGCTCCCCGCCCGGGAACGATCCGAAGGTGCCCGAATTCATCCCGGACAGCCAGCGGTTCGACAACCTCAAAAGCCTTGAAAAGCGCAGCTTCGCCGCCTCCGCGAAGCACTGCGGGCTGATGAACGAGGACCAGGAGTGGAACGATCTAACCGCCACCATCTTCGAGCAGCTCCGGGCCCGCCTGAAGTCCGACTACCTGAAGCGTGGCGCCGAGTCGCTCGGCAACTTCCCGAGCGGCGTCTGCACCATGTTCGCCTGCGCGGTCCTCGGCTTCCTGGCGCGGAACCACAACCTGCTCGACGAGGGATCGGTCGTCGAACTCTTCAAGTACGACGGCACGCAGGGCGGCCACGCCTTCGTCGTGGTCAACCGCGCAGGAACCGCCAACCAGGTCAACACCTGGGGAGCCGAGTGCTACACCATCGACCCCTGGTACGCCCGGCATCGCGGCAATCCCCCCGGTTCCAACCCCGTCAAGGACATGACAACGGGCACGGACTTCTCCGATGCGACTTTCAACCAGTTCCTTGAAGAAGCCACCTCCCGTACGGCCCAGGTCACCTTCTCCCACCAGGACCTGATCAAGGCGTTCGGGTGATCTCACGCCGCGCGTTGGTGTTGCTCGCCCTGATCCCGGCGCTGGCCGGCTGCTGGTGCGGGCTGGGCGTCCGGCGGGAGGTGCCGGTGCCTCCCGCCTCGGCCAAGCCGGAGGAAGTCGTGCTCGCCTATATCGAGGCGATGGTCGGCAAGGACAAGGAGACCGCAAGAGCCGTCATGGTGCCGGACACAGACTTCGAGACCGAGTTCAGCCATCCGAACTATCCGTTCCAGAGCTGGATCTGGGCGAATGACATCACCATCGGCGAGGCATCAGACACCACCGACTGCCCGAAGGGGGAGAGATGCCAGTCGATGGGGGTCACCATGCACCTGTGCGAGGTGGACAACCCGTCATTGCCTGACGGTAACTTCGCCCACACCTTCTGGGTCCAGTACGTGAAGGACCGGTGGCTCGTGTCCGGGTTCGGGAGCGGCTGAACCGATACCGGGGGCCGTAACCCCGGAGTACGCGGAGCTCGGCGGAAACAGGGTCGAAACTGGGCAGGCATCTGGTGGCAACAGGGCGGTTGTTCACTTCCGTTCAACGCGGGTGACCAGCAGTGAACGGAGCCCAGGATGGCGAGCTCACTTGGTGAGTTGGCGAGTGCCGACAATGTGCGGTTTCTGCTTGCGACCTTTGTGGATCTGACGGGGAAGCCGTGCGCCAAGCTCGTGCCCGTCGAGGCCGTGGCGGAGCTGGAGGCGGAGGGGGTCGGGTTCGCGGGGTACGCGGCGGGGGCATTGGGGCAGGAGCCTTATGACCCGGACATCATGGCTATTCCGGATGTGGGGTCGTACACACCGTTGCCGTTCCTGAGGGAAGGGCTGGCGCTGGTTCACTGCGATCCGCATGTGAATGGGGAGCCGTGGCCGTATGCGCCTCGGGTGATCCTGCGGCGGTTGCTGGAGAAGGTGCCGTACACGCCGTACGTGGGGGCCGAAGTCGAATATTTCCTGCTTCAGAGGGATGAGACGGGCAAGCTGGTGGTGGCGGACGCGCGGGACGGGGCCGCTCAGCCCTGTTACGACGCCCGCGGGGTCACCCGCATGTACGACCACCTCACCACCGTGTCGACGGCGATGAACACCCTCGGCTGGGGCAACTACGCCAACGATCACGAGGACGCCAACGGGCAGTTCGAGCAGAACTTCCGGTTCGCCGACGCGCTGACCACCGCCGACCGGGTGATCACTCTCCGGTACGTGCTGCACATGCTGGCCGAACGCCGGGACATGATCGCCACGTTCATGCCCAAACCGTTCACCGAGCGCACGGGCAGCGGGCTGCACCTGCATCTGTCCCTCTGGGATGAGGAGACGCCGCTCTTCCCGGGCGAGGACGACCCGCGTGGGCTGGGGCTGTCCAAGCTGGCGTACGCCTTCGTGGGCGGGGTGCTGGAGCACGCGGCCGGCCTGCACGGAGTGATCGCCCCCACGGTCAACTCCTACAAACGACGCGGAGCGGCGACCACCAACTCGGGGGCGACCTGGTCGCCGAAGCGGGCGAGCTACGGGGGCAACGACCGTACCCACCTGCTCCGGGTGCCGGAGGGCAACCGGGTGGAACTGCGCGGCGGCGACGGCTCGGCCAATCCATACCTGGCGATCGCGGCCGTGCTGGCGGCAGGGATGGACGGGATCGAGCGGGATCTGGATCCCGGGGATCCGAGCGGGCCAGGGAAGTTCCCCGATTCGGCGGCGGAGTTGCCGGTGACGTTGCTGCACGCGATGGAGGCGTTCGAGCGTGACCCGGTGGTGAGCGGGGCGCTGGGCGCGGAGGTGGCGGCCTACTACGCGGGTCGTAAGCGCGAGGAGTTCTTCGCGTGGCACAACACGGTGACGCCGTGGGAGATCGACACCTACCTGACGGCCTTCTGATGTGCGGCATCACGGCCATCCAGGTACGGGACGCCGCACTCCGGCCCAAGCTCGGAGAGCTGATCACGGCGATGCTGGGCCAGGTCGCCGACCGCGGCCCTGACTCCGCCGGAATCATGATTTATCCAGAAAAACGGGTGCTTAAGGGGGTTGGCCACCCCACAACCCTGGCCACCGAGTGGCGATTGCACGAAATTTCGGGCACGCAGGCGATCGCGCACACCCGCATGGCCACCGAATCGGCGATCACCGCAGCCCATTGTCACCCGTTCGTCGTCGGCGACGCCCTCTCCCTCGTCCACAACGGCTCCTTCGCCAACCATCACACGATCCGCCGCGAACTGACCGCCCAGGGCGTGGAGTTCGACAGCGACAACGACTCCGAGGTGGCCGCCAGGTTCCTGGCGTACCGGATGGCCCAAGGCGACGACCTGGAGAAGGCGATCCGCCTGCTCTGCGAGCGTTTCGATGGTTTCTACACCCTGGCCATCCAGACCCCGCAGGCGTTCGCCGTGGTCCGCGACATCATCGCCTGCAAACCCGCGATCATCGCCGAAACCCCCGGCTGGGTGGCCATGGCCTCGGAGTACCGCGCCCTCGCCGTACTCCCCGGCATCGAATCCGCCCGTGTGTACGAACCCGAGCCGGAGGAGGTCTACCTGTGGACATTGACCTGAGCACCACCGACGTGCGCACCACCAACGCCGCCCTCCGCGCCCTGCCCGCGGGAACCACCGCCCGCCTGGTCAACCCGGCCGGAAAACACAACCTGGCCGTCGGCCTGACCGAGCCGATCACCGTGGAGATCGACGGCACCGCCGGATACTACGCCGGAGGCCTCGGCAAGAACGCCACCGTACTGGTCCGCGGCACCGCCGGCTGGGGCGCCGGGGAGAACCTGATGTCCGGCCTGGTCCAGGTGGACGGCGACGCCTCCCAGAGCCTGGCCGCCAGCGCCCACGGCGGCACGATCGTGGTACGCGGCGACGCCTCGCTGCGCGCGGGCATCTCACTCAAGGGCGCCACCGTCCTCGTCGGCGGTGACGTCGGCGACCACTGCGGCTTCATGGCCCAGGCGGGCACCATCCTGATCGGCGGCGACGCCGGCCGCGGCCTCGGCGACTCCCTCTACGAGGCCGTCATCTACGTCGCCGGAAAAATCAAGGACCTGGGCGCGGACGCCCGGATAGAGGACCTCACCGCCGAAGACGTGGAACTCATCGCCGACCTCGCCAAACGCCACGGCTTCGACCACATCGACCCGGAGAACGTCAAACGGGTGGCCTCCGCCAAGCAGCTCTACCACTGGGGCAGTCCATGAGCTATGACGACATACGGGAGCGGGCACGACTCGGCCGGTACCCGATCCGGGGCGGGGGCGCCCGGCGGAAGATACCGACCTTCGACGACCTGACGTTCCTCACCGCGAGCGCCTCCCGCTACCCCCTGGAGGGCTACCGGGAGCACTGCGCGACAAGAACCGTCCTGGGCGCCAAAAACGCCCGCGACCCCGTGGTCCTGGAGATCCCGATCACCATCGCCGGCATGTCCTTCGGCGCCCTCTCCGCCCAGGCCAAGGAGGCCCTCGGCCGCGCCGCCAGCGAGGTCGGCACCTCCACCACCACGGGGGACGGCGGCATGACCCCCGAGGAACGCATGAGCTCCAAAACCCTGGTCTACCAGTGCCTGCCGTCCCGCTACGGCTTCAACCCCGACGACCTGCGCGCCGCGGACGCGATCGAGATCGTGCTCGGCCAGGGCGCCAAACCGGGCGGCGGCGGCATGCTGATGGGCCAGAAGCTGGGCCCCAGGGTGGCCGCGATGCGTACCCTCCCCGAGGGGATCGACCAGCGCTCGGCCTGCCGCCACCCCGACTGGACCGGCCCCGACGACCTGCTCATCAAGATCGAGGAACTCCGCGAGGCCACCGGCTGGCGGGTCCCGGTGTTCGTCAAGATCGGCGCCACCCGGGTCTACCACGACGTGCGGCTGGCCGCCGTGGCCGGCGCCGACGTGGTCGTGGTGGACGGCATGCAGGGCGGCACCGGCGCCACCCAGGACGTGTTCATCGAGCACACCGGCATCCCCACCCTGGCCGCGGTACGCCAGGCCGCCGACGCCCTGGCCGACTTCCCCGAGGTCAAGCTGATCGTCTCCGGCGGCATCCGCAGCGGCGCCGACGTGGCCAAGGCGCTCGCCCTCGGCGCCGACGCGGTCTCCATCGGCGTGGCCGCCCTGGTCGCCCTCGGCTGCAACGACACCGTGCACGACTTCGGCCCCGCCTCCTACGACGACCTGGGCACCACCCCCGGCGACTGCACGGCCTGCCACACCGGCGGCTGCCCGGTCGGCATCGCCACCCAGTCCCCTGGCCTGGCCGCCCGCCTGGACCCGGTGCGCGGCGCCCAGCGGGTGGCCAACTACCTGCGCGCCCTCACCATGGAGACCACCATGCTGGCCCGCGCCTGCGGCAAGGCCGACGTGCACCACCTGGAGCCGGAGGATCTGGTGGCGCTGACCGTGGAGGCCGCCGCCATGGCGAGGGTGCCGCTGGCCGGGACCGAGTGGATCCCCGGCCGATGAGCGCCCACGAGGTGGTCATCGTCGGCGGCGGCCTGGAGGGCATGTCGATCGCCGCCGCGCTCACCAGACGTGGGGTGCGCGACGTGCTGGTGCTGGAGCGCCGGACCGTGGGCTCCGGCGGCACCGGCAAGTCCAGCGGCATCGTGCGCTGCCACTACGGGGTCCCGATCCTGGCCGCGATGGCCTGGGAGGGCGTGCGTTTCTTCGAGAACACCCCGGGGCTGGGCTTCCGCCGTACCGGATACGTCGTCGGCGTCGGCCCGGAGAACGTCGCCGCGCTGGAGGGCAACGTCACGGCACAGCGGAAGCTCGGCATCGAGGTGTCGATCATCGGCCACGACGAGGTCCTGGCCATGTGGCCGGGCCTGGAGACCAAGGACTTCGCCGCGTTCGCCTACGAGCCGCGCGGCGGCCACGGCGACGCCTACCGCACCTGCCAGCACTTCGCCGAGAGCGCCAGAAGGAGCGGGGCCCGCATCCTCCAGCACACCCCGGTGGCGGCCCTGGTCACCGACGGGGACCGCGTCACCGGCGTACGGCTGGCCGACGGCAGGCGGGTGAGCGCGGGCACCGTGGTGGTCGCCGCGGGCGCCTGGTCCACCGCCCTGGTCGCCCCTGCCGGGGTGGACCTGCCGGTCCACGCCGTCCGCGAGCCCATCGTGATCGCCGACCCGGGCAAACCCGTCGGCGAGGTCCCGGTCTTCTCCGACCTGGTCAGCCTCCAGTACGTACGGACCGAGCCGGACGGCCGCCTCCTGATCGGCAACAGCGACCTGTCCACCCCCGAACCCGCCGACCCGGACCGCTACCTCAACCGCGCCACCGACCCCGACCTGGAACGCGCGGCCACCAGGTTCACCACCCGCTTCCCCGGCCTGCCCGACGTCTCCTTCGCCACCTCCTACGCGGGCTGCTACGACGTCACCCCCGACTTCAACCCGATCATCGGCCCGGCGGGCCCGGCGGGCCTGTTCGTCGCGGCGGGCTTCAGCGGCCACGGCTTCAAGATCTCCCCCGCCGTCGGCCGCATCGCCGCCGAAATGATCACCGGCGCCGACCTGCCCGACTTCCGCCTCACCCGCTTCGCCGAGGGCCGCCCGCTGACCAGCCCGCACCCGTACGCAGGGGCGGGTGAGATGCGGTGACGCTGGAGGAGACCATCGCCCAGCGCACCAAGGAGTACCGCCGGGCCGCCGGGCTCTCGGTGAGCCTGCTGGCGCAGCGGGCCGGGCTCTCCAAGGCCATGCTCTCCAAGATCGAGAACGCGCAGACCTCGTGCAGCCTGACCACGCTGGCCCGCCTGGCCGAGGGCCTGGACATCCCGGTGACCGCGCTGTTCCGCGGCGTGGACGTGGAGAGCGAGGCGGTCTACACCCCGGCCGGGCACGGCGCCGAGATCGTCCGGCGCGGCAGCCGGATCGGCCACCACTACCAACTGCTCGGCGCCCTGCGTGGAGCCGGCCGCCGCCTGGAACCGGTGCTGGTCACGCTCACCGAGTCCAGCGAGGTCTTCCCGCTCTTCCAGCACCCGGGCACCGAGTTCCTGTACATGCTGGAGGGGATCATGGTGTACGGACATGGAATGGCCGGCTACACCCTCTCCCCCGGCGACTGCCTCCAGTTCGACGGCGCGGGGCCGCACGGACCCCAGCGCCTGGTCGAACTGCCGATCCGGTTCCTCTCGGTTACCGCGTGGCCCGATTCACCGCCGAGATGATCGCCTTGAGCGAGGCGGTGGTGGTGTTGGCGTCGATGCCGACCCCCCAGAGCGCCTTGCCGTCGATCTCGACCTCCACGTAGGAGGCGGCCTTGGCGTCGGTGCCGGCGCTCATCGCGTGCTCGGTGTAGTCGAGCACCCGGACGTGCACGCCGACGCTGGTGAGCGCGTCGCAGAAGGCCGAGATGGGGCCGTTGCCGCTGCCCTTGATCTCGCGGATCTGGCCGTCCACGCGGACGTCGGCGCTGATCGCGTCCTGGCCGTCGGCCGAGGAGGTGTTGCGGTGGGCGAGCAGGCCCAGCCGTCCCCACGGCTGCCGCGGGTTGGGCAGGTACTCGTCGGTGAAGATCGACCACATCGCGGCCGGGGTGATCTCGCCGCCCTCGGTGTCGGTGTGCGCCTGGATCACCCGGGAGAACTCGATCTGGAGACGGCGCGGCAGGTCGAGCTGGTGGTCGGCCTTCATGATGTAGGCCACGCCGCCCTTGCCGGACTGGCTGTTGACCCGGATGACCGCCTCGTAGGTGCGCCCGATGTCCTTCGGGTCGATCGGCAGGTACGGCACCGCCCACGTGTACTGGTCCACCGGCACCCCGGCGGCGGTCGCGTCCCGCTCCAGGTGCTCCAGGCCCTTCTTGATGGCGTCCTGGTGGGAGCCGGAGAAGGCGGTGTAGACGAGTTCGCCGCCCCACGGGTGGCGCGGGTGCACCGGCAGCTGGTTGCAGTACTCGACCACCCGGCGGATCTCATCGATGTCGGAGATGTCGACCTCGGGGTCGATGCCCTGGGAGAACAGGTTCATGCCCAGGGTGACCAGGCATACGTTGCCGGTGCGCTCGCCGTTGCCGAACAGGCAGCCCTCGATCCGGTCCGCCCCGGCCTGGTAGCCCAGCTCGGCGGCGGCCACGGCGGTGCCCCGGTCGTTGTGCGGGTGCAGGGAGAGCACGACCGAGTCCCGGTAGGCCAGGTGCCGGTTCATCCACTCGATCTGGTCGGCGTACACGTTGGGGGTGGCCATCTCGACGGTGGCCGGGAGGTTGAGGATGACCTTGCGGTCGGGGGTGGGCTGCCAGACGTCGTTGACGGCGTTGCAGATCTCCACCGCGTACTCCAGCTCGGTGCCGGTGAAGGACTCCGGGGAGTACTGGAAGTAGATCTCGGTCTCGCCCATGTTCTCGGCGAGCTTCTTGCAGAGCTTGGCGCCCTCCACCGCGATGGCGGTGATGCCCTCCTTGTCCTGGCCGAAGACGACCCGGCGCTGGAGGGTGGAGGTGGAGTTGTACAGGTGCACGATGGCCTGCTTGGCCCCGCGCAGCGACTCGAAGGTGCGCTCGATCAGCTCGGGGCGGGCCTGGGTGAGGACCTGGACCACCACGTCATCGGGGATCCGGTCCTCCTCGATGATCTGCCGGATGAAGTCGAAGTCGGTCTGCGAGGCGGCCGGGAAGCCGACCTCGATCTCCTTGTAGCCCATGCTGACCAGCAGCTCGAACATCTTGAGCTTGCGGTGCGCGTCCATCGGGTCGATCAGGGCCTGGTTGCCGTCCCGCAGGTCCACCGCGCACCAGCGGGGGGCGCGGTCGATGACCTTGTCGGGCCAGGTGCGGTCGGTCAGCCGGATCGGCTCGAAGGGGGTGTAGCGATGGAAGGGCATGGGGCTGGGCTGTTGCCGCGGATACATGGAAAAGGGCTCCTCGTCGGGGTCACATGGCAAGTGGCCGACGCGCATGGCTCGCTCCGCGGCGAGGGAGCCGGCCTGCTACAGGCCCTCGCCGCGGCGACTAAGCAGGAGGCCGCGCAGCATGCCAAGCACACTAGCAGACGCAGGTGACCGCTCAGGCGTCGACGATCACCGAACGGGTGAGATGTTCGGGACTGTCACAGTTCAGACCCCTGTACCGGGCGAAGGCCACCGCCAGCCGGTGCACCCGTACCAGCTCGGCGAGCGGGTCGCCGGACGCCACCCGCAGCCGCGCGCCGGTGTCCCGCACCGCCGCGGCCACGTCCGGCGGCAGCGGCGCCAGCGACCAGACCAGGCTCCGCGGCCCCGCGCAGGCGATCGGCCCGTGCCGGTACTCCCCCACCGCGTACGACTCCGTCCAGAACTTGGCCGCCTCCCGGAGCTTGAGCGCCGCCTCCCCGGCCAGGCCCAGCGTCCAGCCGGTGCCGAGGAAGACCACGTGGTCGACCTCCGCCGGCTCGGCCGCGAGCGGCTCCGCCAGCGCCGTGGCGGCCTCGCCGGGCAGCCCGCCCAGGTCCTCCCCGAGCGAGGCGCGCAGCAGCAGCAGCGCCGAGGTGGCGAACCGGGTCTGCACCACCGACACCTCGTCGGCGAAGTCCAGCACCACCTGCCGGTGGGTGACCCGGGTGATCGGCGACCCGGGCGTGCCGGTGATCGCGATCGTGGTCATGCGCTCCGACAGGCGTTCGGCCAGCGGCAGCAGGTCGGTGGTGGTGCCGGACCTGGAGAGCAGCACCGCCACGTCGTACGGGTCCTCGTCGGCGAGCTCGGAGGCGATGGCGGCCCGGGTACGGCCCTGGCCGAGCGCCTGGCGGCGGCGGGCGTAGGAGTCCATCACGTAGTAGGAGGTCCCGCAGCCAAGACCGAGCACGTTACACCCGGCTTCGGGCAGTTCGGCGGGCGCACCGAGCACCCGGGTCCAGATCTCCGGCTGGCTCTCGACCTCGGCCTGGGTGTGGCTCAACTGGCTCTCCCATCCCTCAAGACACGGCAAATCACGACACACCGCATCGTAGAGTGACGCTTATGCGCGACAACGACATCCTCACCAGGATCGGCGAGCTGGTCGACGAGGAGCGCGACCTGCGCGAACGCCTGGCCAACGGCCAGCTCTCCAGCGACGAGGAGCACGAGCGAATCAGGACCCTGGAGCAGAACCTCGACCAGTGCTGGGACCTGCTCCGGCAGCGCCGCGCCAAACGCCAGGTGGGCGACAACCCGGACAACGCCGAGGCCCGCCCGGTGACCGAGGTCGAGGGCTACCGGCAGTAAAACCATTGGCTTCGCGTGCGTGCCGACGGGTTTGCTAGGGGCATGCGGATCGAGCCTGTGGACTTCGCCGACCCCGGCGATCGGCTGTCGTCTTTACACGCGATCGTCGCCGCACACGAGCCACCGGGGCCGGTGTCGTCCTTGCACCGGTTCTCGGTGATCGCCCAGCGCGGCTGGAGCTCCGAACCCAGCGAGGTCGTCGTGGCCCGGCTGGACGGCGAGGTCGCGGGCGGCTTCGTGATGTGGCTGCCGAAAACGGACAACACCCACCTGGCACACCTGCGCTTCTTCGCCGTGCACCCGGCCCGGCTCCGGCGCGGCGTTGGCAGCGCGCTCCTGGAACACGCCCTGGTCCGGGCCGAAGCCAACGGCCGCCGGTTGCTCCTGGCCGAGGCCCTGGCCGAGGGACCCGGCGCCGCCTTCGCCCGGGCCCATGGCTTCCAGCCCACCGGCACCCAGGCCCGGCGCGTCCTGGACGTCACCAAGGCCGATCTGCGGCCGGAACCGTACGGCTCGGCGTACGAGCTGGACCGCTGGCGCGGCCCGGCCCCCGAGGAGTACGTGGACGACATCGCCCGCCTGAACGAGGCGATGAACGACGCCCCCACCGACGAGATGGACATCGAGGGCCAGCGCTGGGACCGCGACCGCGTCCGCGCCCTGGAGGCCAACTGGCGGGAGGCGGGCCAGGCCACCTACACGACCGTGGCACGGCACCGGGAGACCGGCCGGCTGGCCGGGTTCACCCAGCTCAACACCGAGGGCGGGCGCATCAGCCCGTGGGGCCGCCAGACCGACACCGCCGTGCTCCGCGAGCACCGCGGCCACCGGCTGGGCCTGGCCGTGAAGGTGGCCAACACCGCCTGGTTCATCGAGAGCGAGCCGCAGGTGCGGACCATCGCCACCTGGAACGCGGTGACCAACAGCCGCATGATCGCCATCAACGAGCGCATGGGCTTCCGGCTGCTGGACATCTGGCACGAGTGGGAGCGGAAACTCTAGCCGGGCCCGCGCCGCCGGGCCCGGCCAGAGCTGTCACACCGCCAGCAGGCGGCGGGCCTCCTCGCCCTGGAGGTCGGCCGCGGTCCCGGCGTGCACGACCTGGCCGGCGTCCAGGATGACGTACCGGTCGGCCAGCCGCAGGGCCAGATCCAGGTACTGCTCGACCAGCAGCACCGCGATCCCGGAGGCGTGCAGGCGCTCGATGGCCTCCTCGATCTCCAGGATGATGGACGGCTGGATGCCCTCGGTGGGCTCGTCCAGGATGAGCAGCTTGGGCTTGGTGACCAGGGCCCTGGCGATGGCCAGCTGCTGCTGCTGGCCGCCGGACAGGAAGCCCGCCCGGCGTTTGAGCAGGGGCTTCAGCCGGGGGAAGACCTCCAGCGCGTCGTCCAGGGCGGACTGCGGGTTGCCGGAGGCCTCCAGCGTGACCAGCAGATTGCCGAGCACGCTGAGCTGCGGGAAGGTCTCGTGGCCCTGGGGGACGTAGCCCATGCCGAGTTTGACCCGCTCGTGGGGTTTGAGGCGGGTCACGTCCCGGCCCTCGAAGGTGACCGTGCCGCCGGTGGCCGGCAGCACGCCCATGATCGTGTTGAGCAGGGTGGTCTTGCCCACGCCGTTCCTGCCCATGACGCAGACCAGCTGGCCCTCCGTCACCGCCAGGGAGACGCCGAAGAGCACCCTGGCCCGGCCGTACCCGGCTTCCAGCCCGTCAACTGACAACATCGTGTGCGGCCTCCTCGCGCGCCCGGCCCAGATAGACCTCCTGCACCCGGGGATCGGCCCGGACCTCCTCCACCGACCCCTCCATCAGCACCTTGCCCTCGTGCAGCACGGTGACCTGGGAGGCGTACCGGCGGAGGAACTCCATGTCGTGTTCGATCACGATCACCGTGTGGTCCTTGGCGATCGAGGTAAGCAGCTCGCCGGTGCGGGAGCGCTCGTCGCCGGACATGCCGGCCACCGGCTCGTCCAGCAGCAGCAGCCGGGGGCCCTGGGCGATCAGCATGCCGATCTCCAGCCACTGGCGCTGGCCGTGCGAGAGCACCCCGGCCTTGCGGGCGGCCAGCTCGGTCAGGCCGGTGGTCTCCAGGGCGCGCTGCACCGTTTCCGACACCCCGTTGCGGCGGGCCAGCAGCGACAGCAGCGGGCGCCGGAAGGAGGCCGCCAGGTCGAGGTTCTCCAGCACGGTGAGCTCCTCGAAGACCACGGAGGTCTGGAAGGTCCGGCCGATGCCCAGCCGGACCCGCTCGTGCTCCCGCTTGCCCGCCAGCGACTGGCCGTCGAAGGAGACGGTGCCGGTGGTCGGTCTGGTGAGGCCGGTGATGATGTCGATGAGGGTGGTCTTGCCCGCGCCGTTCGGGCCGATCAGGAAGCGCAGCTCCCCCTCGCGTACGGTGAAGTCGACTCCGTCGATGGCCCGGAACCCGTCGAAGACCACCGACAGGTCGCGGACCTCAAGCAGCGCGCTCATGCCGCCGCCTCCTTCCGGAACCGGTCGCGCAGCGCGCCGGCCACGCCCACGATCCCCTTCGGCGCCAGCGTCATCACCAGGATGAACAGCGCCCCCTGCAGATAGAGCCAGGCGTCCGGCAACTCCTCGCTGAAGTAGGTCTTGGCGTAGCCCATGACCACCGCGCCGAGCACCGCCCCGGCAAGTGCGAACCGCCCGCCGACGGCCACCGCGACCACCAGCTCCAGGGACGGCACCACGCCCAGCAGAGCCGGGGAGATGATGCCGACCACCGGGACGAACAGCGCGCCCGCGATCCCGGCCATCACGGCCGAGATGGTGAACGTGATCGTCTTGACCGTGGCGGGGTTGTAGCCGAGGAAGCGCACCCGGTCCTCGCCGTCCCTGACCGCCAGCAGCAGCCGTCCGAACCGGCTGCGGACCAGCTGCCAGGCGGCCAGGTAGAGCACGCCGAGCACGATCGCCACGGTGAGGTAGAGCCCGCGCTGGGTGGACTCCGCGGAGATGTCGTTGCCGAAGAAGTCGAAGAAGTTGGTCAGGCCGTTGGTGCCGCCGGTCAGGCCCTGCTGGCCGACCAGCAGGATGACCATGGCCGCCGCCAGCGCCTGGGTGAGGATGGCGAAGTACGCCCCGCGCACCCGTTGCCGGAACACCAGGGTGCCCAGCAGCGCCGCCACCACCAGCGGCACCAGGACCACCATGGCCAGCGCCAGGACCGGGTTGCGGAACGGCGCCCAGAGCGCGGGCAGCTGTTCCACCCCGCTCCAGACCATGAAGTCCGGCAGGTCGCCGCCGGCGTCGTTGAGCTTCAGGTACATGCCCATCGCGTAGCCGCCCAGGCCGAAGAAGACGCCCTGGCCGAGGGTGAGCATGCCGCCCTGCCCCCAGGCCAGGCCGATGCCGAGCGCCACGATGGCGTAGCAGAGGTACTTGGCCAGCAGGCCCAGCCGGAAGGGTTCCAGCACCAGCGGCATGACCACCAGCGCGACGACCGCGACCGCCGCGAACAGGGCCGCGCCCTTCCACCGCCGGGGCTCCTTGGGAGCCACCTGGACCGGCTTCTTCTCCAGAACCGCCGTCATGTGAGTGCCCTCGATCGCAGTACGAACAGGCCCTGCGGCCGGAACTGGAGGAACGCGATGATCACCGCGAACACGATGACCTTGGCCAGGCTGGCGTTGGTCCAGAACTCGGCGTAGGAGTTGAGCAGGCCGAGCGCCACGGCGGCGATCACCGCGCCGCGCAGCTGCCCGAGGCCGCCGGCCACCACCACCAGGAACGCGTCCACGATGTAGTACGTGCCGAGGGTCGGCCCGACCGGCCCGATCAGGGTCAGCCCCACTCCGGCGATCCCGGCCAGCCCCGAGCCGATGAAGAAGGTGCGCTGGTCGACCCGGCCGGTGTTGATGCCGCTGGTCGCGGCGAGCTGCCGGTTCTGCATGACCGCCTGCATGCGGCGGCCCTGGGCGCTGCGGTTCATGTAGGCCCAGATGGCCACCACGCTGCCCACCGCCAGCACCATGATGAAGAGCCGGTTGTACGGCAGCGGCCCGACCGCGCCCTGCAGCCACTCGGGCGAGAGCACCTGCACGTTGGGCGCGCCGAACAGGTCCCGGGCCAGTTGCTGGAGCACCAGGCTGACGCCCCAGGTGAGCAGCAGCGTGTCCAGCGGCCGCCCGTAGAAGAACCGGACGACGCTCCGTTCCAGCAGCAGGCCCATCAGCCCGGCCACCACGAAGGCCACCGGGAGCGCGACCAGCACCGCGCTGCGGCCCGCCCAGTCCTGGAGCAGGAAGGCCGTGTACGCCCCGGCCATGATGAACTCGCCGTGGGCCATGTTGATCACGCCCATCTGCCCGAACGTGAAGGTCAGTCCGAGCGCGATGAGCAGCAGTACCGCGCCGATCGAGAGCCCGATCGGCAGCTGGTTGAGGAACCCCTCCACCCTGCCCCTTTCCTTACGAAATTTCGTGACATACCTCGGCTCCGGAGCCGCCCGCGGTTCTCTCCGCGGGTCGTGGCGGCTCCGGAGCCCGTTCACAGAGGGAGGTGACCTTCTAGGAGGCCAGCCCCCCAGCCCACGGGTACGTCTTGAGGTAGGGGTCGGGCTTGATCGGCTCGCCCGAGTTCCAGACTTCCTTGATCAGGCCATCCGGCTGGATGATCCCGATCCGGGCCGTCTTGTACATGTGCTGGGTCTCACCGTCGATGGTCACCAGGCCCTCGGGACGCTCCAGCGCGATGCCGCCGGCCGCCTTCTTGACCGCCTCCACGTCGGTGCTGCCGGCCTTCTTGACCGCCTCGGCCCAGAGGTAGACCGCGTTGTACCCGGCCTCCATCGGGTCGGAGGTGACCTTGTTGGCGCCGTACTTGGCCTTGAACGCCTCGACGAACTTGGTGTTGGCCGGGGTGTCGGTGGTCTGGTAGTAGTTCCACGCCACCGGGTGGCCGACGATGTTGTCCACCCCGATGCCGGTGACCTCCTCCTCGGCGACGCTCACCGACAGCACCGGCATGGACTCGGCGGTGACGCCCGCGCCCTTCAGCTGCTTGAAGAACGCGACATTGCTGTCACCGTTCAGCGTGTTGAATACCGCGTCCGGTTTCGCCTGCACCACCTTGTTGGTCAGCGTGCCGTATTC
The DNA here is from genome assembly GCF_018476525.1 of Acrocarpospora catenulata. GTDB lineage: Bacteria > Actinomycetota > Actinomycetes > Streptosporangiales > Streptosporangiaceae > Acrocarpospora > Acrocarpospora catenulata. Next base: position 61,059 of record NZ_JAHCST010000046.1, on the reverse strand, counting down.
GGTGTGCCCGAGCGGGGTGTACTCCTCGCCCAGGATCTCCATTCCGTTGGCCGCCGCGTACGCCTTGATGATTTTGTTCGCGGTGCGCGGGAAAACATAGTCGGAGCCGACCAGGAAAAGCTTTGTCTTTCCCTGTTCCTTGAGATAGTCCAGGCCGGGGATGATCTGCTGGTTGGTGGTCGCGCCGGTGTAGAAGATGTACGGGGAGCTCTCCAGGCCCTCGTACTGGACCGGGTACCAGAGCAGCGCCTTGCGCTTCTCGAAGACCGGGAGCATCGCCTTGCGGGAGGCCGAGGTCCAACCGCCGAAGACGGTGGCCACCTTGTCCTGGGAGATCAGCTTGTCGGCCTTCTCCGCGAACGTGGGCCAGTCGGAGGCGCCGTCCTCCACGACCGGTTCGAGCTGCTTGCCGAGCACGCCGCCGGCCTTGTTGATCTCCTCGATGGCGAGGAGCTCGGCGTCCCGGACGGTGACCTCACTGATGGCCATCGTGCCGCTGAGCGAGTGCAGCAGGCCGACCTTGATGGTGTTGCCGCCACCACCCGAAGTCGTGCCCTCCGTCGTCGCCGGATCTCCGCCACAGGCGGCCAACGCGGTGACGAGAACCGCCGCCACGGCTCCGGCACGCCAGGTTAAATTCCGCAATTACTTCCTCCTTGCCGATACGGCCCCCGCACCGACCCATCTGCCGACAAGGTGATCGAGCGACATTTCGCGCTAAGTTCCGGAAGGTAAATTGCATATTACCGGGATTTCACCGAAGCCCCCTGTTCGCCCAGTGACCGGTGCGGCGAAAGGAATCACGGCTGAAATATCCGCGTAACACCGGGGAAACGGCGATTACCTATCGTCCCGTCATGCGGCTCACCTCACACGAGCAGGAACGGCTTCTCATTCACGTCGCGGCGGGCGTCGCCCGGGACCGTATGGGCCGGGGGCTCCGGCTCAACCACCCGGAGGCCACCGCGTTGATCGCATCATTCCTGCTGGAGGGTGCCCGGGACGGCCAGAGCGTGGCCGAGCTGATGGACGCGGGCCGCAAGGTGCTGCGCCGGCAGGACGTCATGGAGGGCGTGCCCGAGATGCTGGAGTCGGTGCAGATCGAGGCCACCTTCCCCGACGGCACCAAGCTCGTCACCGTCCACCACCCGATCCCATGACCGTCCCCGGAGAGATCATCCCCGGGGAGGGCCCGGTGCCGCTCAACCCGGGGCGGGAGCGGGTGACCGTACGGGTGGTCAACACCGCCGACCGGCCGATCCAGATCGGCTCGCACTACCACTTCGCCGCCGCCAACCCCGGCCTGGAGTTCGACCGGGAGGCCGCCTGGGGCACCCGCCTGGACGTGCCCGCCGGCACCGCGATCAGATTCGAGCCCGGCATCGAGCGGGACGTCACGCTGGTGCCCATCGCGGGGAACCGCATCGTGCCCGGCCTGCGCCCGGAGTGGGCGGGCCCGCTGGACACCCCCGGAGACAGTGATGCCTAGCATCGAGCGATCCCGTTACGCCGCCCTGTACGGCCCCACCACCGGCGACCGGGTCCGCCTCGCCGACACCGACCTGTTCCTGGAGGTCACCGAGGACCGCTCGATGGGCCCGGCGGGCGCGGGCGACGAGGCCGTCTTCGGCGGCGGCAAGGTGATCCGCGAGTCCATGGGCCAGGCCAGGGCCACCCGCGCCGAGGGCGCCCCCGACCTGGTCATCACCGGCGCGGTCATCCTCGACCACTGGGGTGTGATCAAGGCCGACATCGGGATCAGGGACGGCCGCATCACGGCCATCGGCAAGGCCGGCAACCCCGACACCATGGACGGCGTGCACCCCGACCTGGTGATCGGCCCGTCCACCGAGGTGCTGGCCGGGAACGGCAAGATCGTCACCGCCGGCGCGGTGGACTCGCACGTGCACCTGATCTGCCCGCAGATCGTGGACGAGGCGCTGGCCTCCGGGGTGACCACGGTGATCGGCGGCGGCACCGGACCCGCCGAGGGCACCAAGGCCACCACCGTGACCGGGGCCTGGTACCTGGGCCGCATGCTGGAGTCGATGGACGCCATGCCGGTCAACGTGGCGCTGCTCGGCAAGGGCAACACGGTCAGCGAGGAGGGCCTGCTGGAGCAGCTCCGGGAGGGCGCCTCCGGCTTCAAGCTGCACGAGGACTGGGGCACCACGCCGTCCGCGATCGACGCCTGCCTGCGGGTCTGCGACGCCACCGGGGTCCAGGCGGCCATCCACACCGACACGCTGAACGAGGCCGGGTTCGTGGAATCCACGCTGAAGGCGATCGGCGACCGGATGATCCACGCCTACCACACCGAGGGCGCCGGGGGCGGGCACGCGCCGGACATCATCAAGGTGGCCGGGTACCGGAACGTGCTGCCGTCCTCCACCAACCCCACCCGGCCGCACACGGTCAACACCCACCACGAGCATCTGGACATGCTCATGGTCTGCCACCACCTCAACCCGTCCATCCCGGAGGACCTGGCCTTCGCCGAGTCCCGGATCCGGCCCTCCACCATGGCCGCCGAGGACGTGCTGCACGACCTGGGCGCGATCTCGATGATCGGCTCCGACTCGCAGGCGATGGGCCGGGTGGGCGAGACGATCATCCGTACCTGGCAGACCGCGCACGTGATGAAGAAGCGCCGTGGGGAACTGGAGGGCCCCGCCGACAACCTCCGGGCCCGCCGCTACATCGCGAAATACACGATAAATCCGGCCATCGCGCATGGGCTGGACGCGGAGGTCGGCTCGGTCGAGGTGGGCAAGCTCGCCGACCTGGTGCTCTGGAGCCCGGCCTTCTTCGGGGTCAAGCCCGACCTCGTGGTGAAGGGCGGGGTCATCGCGTACGCCCAGATGGGGGACGCCAACGCCTCCATCCCGACCCCGCAGCCGGTGCTGCCCCGGCCGATGTTCGGCGCGTACGGGATCACCCCGGCCACCACTTCGGTGCACTTCGTGGCCCCTACCGCGATCGAGGACGGGCTGGCCGACCGGCTCCGGGTGCACCGGCGGCTGGTCCCGGTCGCCGACGTGCGGAGCCGGGGCAAGGAGTCGATGAAGCTCAACGACGCCCTGCCCGAGATCGACGTACGACCGGACACCTTCGCCGTCCGGGTGAACGGGGAGCTGATCGAGCCGGCTCCCGCCGAGGTCCTCCCCATGGCACAGCGGTACTTCCTGTTCTGAGTGTTCGGAGAACGTGAGAAAGGATTCGGATGCACGGTCCGTCGCAGGGCGACATGGCCATGCTCCTGCTGGCCGACTCCCGGCTGCCTGCGGGCGGTCACGCCCACTCGGGCGGCGCGGAGGAGGCGGTGCGCGTCGGGGCGATCACCGGCCCGGAGGACCTGGCGCGGTTCCTCCGTGGCCGGCTCGCCACGGCGGGGCTGGTCAGCGCGGCCCTGGCGGCCGCCGCCTGCGAGATCGGCAGCTCCGTCGAGGAAGGCAGCCGGGAAGTCGCACGGTGGACCCGCCTCGATGCGGAAGCAGACGCCCGAACCTCCTCACCCGCCCAGCGGGAGGCCAGCCGCACCCAGGGCCGCCTGCTGGTGCGCACCACCCGCCGGATCTGGCCGTCGCCCGCGCTCGACTCGCTGGCGGCCGCCGTACCGGACGGGGCGCACCACCCGGTCGCGCTCGGCGCCGCCGCGGCGGCGGCCGGGTGCGCCCCGCACCAGGCGGCGCTGGCCGCCGCCTACACCTCGGTGACCGCTCCCGCGACGGCGGCGGTACGGCTGCTCGGGCTCGACCCGGTGACCGTGCACCGGCTGCTCGCGGACCTGGCCCCCGCCCTGAACGACGCGGCGCACGCCGCCTGTGCATCACTGATCGACTCAGTCGTGGGTCAGGAGAACCACCACGACTGGTCCGCGCTACCCGCGCATGCCGCCCCCGCCCTCGATCTGCTGGCCGAACAGCACCTACGTACGGAGGTAAGGCTCTTTGTCAGCTAACCACGAAGACCACCACCACGCCCCCGACGGGCACGGCCGGGCCCTGCGGCTCGGCATCGGCGGTCCGGTCGGCAGCGGCAAGACCGCGCTGGTGGCCGCACTCTGCCGGAGCCTGGGCCCGTCCCTGCGCCTCGGCGTGGTGACCAACGACATCTACACCACCGAGGACGCCGACTTCCTGCGCAGGGCCGGCGTCATCGCACCGGAACGCATCCTCGCGGTGCAGACCGGCTGCTGTCCGCACACCGCGATCCGGGACGACATCGCGGCCAACATCGACGCCGTGGAGACCCTGGAGGAGCGGTTCGGTCCGCTCGACCTGGTGATCGTGGAGAGCGGCGGGGACAACCTGACGGCCACCTTCAGCCGCGGCCTGGCCGACCGGCAGATCTTCGTGCTGGACGTGTCCGGCGGCGACAAGGTGCCCCGCAAGGGCGGCCCCGGCGTGACCACCGCCGACCTGCTCGTGGTCAACAAGACCGACCTGGCGCCGATGGTCGGCGCCGACCTGACCGTCATGTCACGGGACGCCGCCGCCGTCCGGGACGGCAAGCCCGTGCTCTTCACCTCGATCCGGGAGGACAAGGGCGCGCATTCCGTGGCCGAATGGGTGGTCGGCATCGTCGACGCCTGGCAGCACCAGCACGCGCACCTGTCCCGCTGATGTCCCGCACCACCACCCGCCCCGCGCCGGACACGCTCCACCCGGCGCGGGCGGCGGTCCGGGCGCACGCCGCCATCGCGACCACGCTCGACGGCGGCGCCACCCGCCTGACCACGCTCCGCTCCGACCCTCCGCTGACCCTGCGCCAGACCGGTCCCACCACCGTGCACCTGGTGGCCACGGCGGCCGGTCCGCTCGGCGGCGACCACCTCGAACTCGACCTGGACGTGGCCGCTGGAACCACGCTCACCGTCTGCTCGGTGGCCGGCACCCTGGTCCTGCCCGGCCCCGGCACCTCGGTCCTGACCGTGCGCGCCCGGGTCGACGAGGGGGCGTCGCTGCGCTTCGCCCCCGAGCCCACCGTGCTCGCCGCGGGCTGCGCCCACCGCTCGCGGGTCCGGCTCTCGCTCGCCGAGGACGCCACCGTGCTCTGGCGCGAGGAGATCGTCTTCGGCCGGTACGGCGAACGCCCCGGCCGCTGCCACTCCCGCTTCGACGCCACCGTCGCCGGAACCCCCCTGCTCCGCCAGGAGTTCACCGTCGGCGACCCGGCCACCGACGACAGCCCGGCCGTCTACGGCGAGGCCCGCTGCGTCGGCAGCACCCTGCTCACCAGGGCCCGCCCAGAAAGTTCGCACCTGGCGGAAGGCTGCGCCGTGCTCCCGCTGGCCGGCCCCGGCACGCTCGTCTCCGCCCTCGCCCCGGACGCCGTACGGCTCCGCGAACGCCTCGAATGGGGCGAGCAGGTAGCCCTTCAATCCCGTTTTGGAGGCAGCAGCCTCCCTTAGGGTGGAACCGTGGCAGATGCACGCAGGAGTCTGGTCCCACCGGTCGGAGTCGTGCTCGCCGGCCTGGTGCTCGCCCTCACCGGCCTGCTCCCCTGGGCCGGCCTGACCGCCGAGGTCGGCTTCCTGGGCGCCGACATCACCCACGCCGTGCACGGCACCGACGACGGCTCCGGCTGGTTCGTGGTCGCCTCCGGCCTGGTCGCGGCCGCGCTCGGGGTGCTCGGCCTGACCAGGGGGTGGCTGGTGACCGGCCTGGCCATCCTGCCCGGCGCGGTGGCCGCCTTCTCGCTGGCCATGTTCCTCACCGACCCCAGCGACCTGGCCAACCGGCTCAGCTTCCGGATCGCCGGAGTGCTCGACGTCCACCCCACCGTGCTGTACGGCTGGTTCGCGGCCCTGCTGGCCTCGATCCTGGTAGCGGGGTTCGCGGCCACGGCGCTGGTCAGGCGGCGCTGAATCAGTCGTAGAACCCCAGACGGCGCAGCTGCTTGGGGTCGCGCTGCCAGTCCTTGGCCACCTTGATCCGCAGGTCCAGGTAGACCCGGGAGCCGAGCAGGGCCTCGATCTGGTGGCGGGCCCTGGTCCCCACATCCTTCAGCCGGGAGCCCTGGGGGCCGATCACGATGGCCTTCTGGGTGGGGCGCTCGACGTACATGAAGGCGTAGATGTCCAGCAGGTCGTCCCGGCCCTCGCGCGGGCCCATCTCCTCCACCACCACGGCGATGGAGTGCGGCAGCTCGTCCCGGACGCCCTCCAGGGCCGCCTCCCGGATCAGCTCGGCCACCAGGACCTGCTCCGGCTCGTCGGTCAGCTCGCCCCCGGCGTACAGCGGCGGGGACTCGGGCAGCCGCTTGACGAGCAGGTCGGCCAGCAGGTCCAGCTGGTCGTCGCCGACCGCCGAGACCGGCACGATCTCGGCGAACTCCGCCAGCTGGGAGACCGCCAGCAACTGACCGGCGATCTGCTCCCGGGTGGCCAGGTCGCACTTGGTGACCACGGCGATCACGGGGGTCTTCTTGACGGCGGCCAGCTTCTCGGCGATGAACCTGTCGCCCTTGCCGATGGGCTCGTTGGCCGGCACGCAGAAGCCGAGCACGTCCACCTCGGTCAGCGTGGAGAGCACCAGGCTGTCCAGGCGCTCGCCGAGCAGGGTGCGCGGGCGGTGCAGGCCGGGGGTGTCCACGATGACCAGCTGGGCGTTCTCCCGGTGCACGATGCCCCGGATGACCCGCCGGGTGGTCTGCGGCTTGGCCGAGGTGATCGCCACCTTGGTGCCGACCAGCGCGTTCATCAGGGTGGACTTGCCCACGTTGGGGCGGCCGACGAAGGCCGCGAACCCGGCCTGAAAGTTCTTGGGGAAGTCCTTGGGGGAGTCAGACATACCTGCCCTTTACCTCCCCGTCGGGCCCGACCAGGTAAAGGATGGCGTTCCCGATGTCCTCGATCGCCGCGATGTCGTCCGGCGCGGGCTCCTCGGCCTCGCTCACCAGCGCCGCCGCCTCCAGGCCCGCCGCGCCGCTGGACACCGCCATGGCCACCGCCACCTGTACGGCCGACAGCTTCAGCGAGGGCAGGGCGACGTCGGTGGCCACATAGGTCCGCCCGGTCTCGTCGCGCACGGCCGCGCCCTCGGCGGTGCCGTTCCTGGCCCTGGCCGACCTGGCCAGGGTGATGATTTTGGTGTCCTCAGCGTCCAGCGTCACAGATCAAGGGTACCGACCTTGGCGGTGAGCAATTTTGCGAGCTCGGTGGTCCGCCGCACGTCCGGCGCCCGCATCCCCGCGTTCACCAGGCCCACCAGGGTATGGCCCTGCCGGGCCACGACCAGCTGCATCTCGTACGGGTAGCCCGCGACCTTGCCGGACAGGCGGCGTGCGGCGCCGTCGGCGAGGGTGCCCTTGCCCAGGTCGAGGGCGGTGGCGGAGAGCTGGTTCCCCCGGTCGGGGGACTGGTCGGCGGCGGTCACGCACTGCTCCATGGCCGTGCGCATGCCCTTCAGGTGCCGCTGGGCGCCGTCCCCCTGGTAGACGGCCAGGCTCACCCCCGCCAGCTGGCCGATGCCGTCACCCTGGTAGGTGACCGCTCCCGAGGCGGTCAGCTCCTCCTTGGGCGGGCGTCCGGACAGCAGGTCGAAGAGGGTCCGGCAGCTCTTGCTGACCGGGGTGAAGGGCGGGTGCCAGCGCTCCCTGCCCCGGTCGGAGAAGCCGGCCGGCATGTCCTCCATGTCGCGGAGCATGGCCTGCAGCCGGGCCGCCTGTGGCGTGCTGCGCGGATCCGACCGTGCCCCTGGGGTACCTCCACAGGCGGACACCGCCAGACAACAAGCAACAGCAACCCCGATCCCCCGCATACCGGCTCCCCCGCCATGATCTGCCATGATCCATCCGGCGGGCCCCCAAATCACCCCGCCGACCGGCTACCTTCCCCGTCGGCAAATCCGGCAATCACCGCCAACTGCAAGCAGACACCATTAGAGGGCTCCCGCCGTAACGAGAGCCCTCTAATCGATGATTCCCCCCGGGATCGGCCGGTGCGCCGCGAACCCCTCCCGGCGCCCCGGAACCAATCCCCTCGGCACTCCGAACCCCTCCCGAGTGCCTTGCCTAGATATTGGACCAACCCGCTTGCAAACGACTTAAAGAACGCTTGCGGCAATTCATCCCAAACCCGAAGGCCGCCGCAAATCGGGTCAGCTCGCGACGCTGACCGTCTCCTCGGCCCGCTCGTCGCCCACCCGGCGGACCACCACCGTGCTGATCCGGTTCCGCCGCCCCGCCAGGTTCTCCGCGGTCAGCCGGAGCCCGTCCACCAGCGCCTCGGAACCGGCGATCGGCACCCGGCCTAGGGCGTGCGCGAGCAGGCCGCCCACGGTGTCCACGTCCTCCGCCTCGATCTCGGTGTCGAACATCTCGGCCAGCTCGTCCACCGAGAGCCGGGCGGTGACCCTGGCGGCGCCCTCGGCCAGCCACTCCACCCGGGGGGCCTCCTGGTCGTACTCGTCGGCGATCTCCCCGACGATCTCCTCGATCACGTCCTCGATGGTGACCAGGCCGGCCGTGCCGCCGTACTCGTCGATCACGATGGCCAGGTGGATCTGGCGGGCCTGCATCTCCCTGAGCAGTTCGTCGATGGGCTTGCTCTCCGGCACGTACGTGGCCGGGCGCATCAGCTCGTCCACCCGGATGTCGGTCTCCCCGGTGTCCTGCATGCGGAGCACGATGTCCTTGAGGTAGGCGATGCCGACCACGTCGTCCTCGTTCTCCCCGGTCACCGGGATCCGGGAGAAGCCGCTGCGCAGCGCCAGCGAGAGCGCCTGGGTCAGGGCCTTGCCGCGCTCGATGAAGACCATGTCGGTGCGCGGCACCATGACCTCGCGGACCAGCGTGTCGCCCAGCTCGAAGACCGAGTGGATCATCTCCCGCTCGTCCGGCTCGATCACCCGCCGCTCCTCGGCCAGGTCGACCAGCTCGCGCAGCTCGGCCTCGGAGGTGAACGGGCCCTCCCGGAAGCCCTTGCCCGGGGTGAGCGCGTTGCCCAGCAGGATCAGCAGGGTGGGCAGCGGGCCGAAGATGCGGGTCAGCCCGTACACGATGGGGGCGCTCGCCAGCGCCACCGGCTCGGCGTGCTGGCGGCCGAGGGTGCGCGGCGAGACGCCGACGATCACGTAGCTGACCAGGATCATGATGATCGCGGCCACCGCGTACGCCTGGCCGGTGTCGCCCAGCCAGTCGATGACCAGCAGGGTCGCGATCACGGTCGCCACCAGCTCACAGCTGAGCCGCAGCAGCAGAAGCAGGTTCAGGTACCGCGGCGGGTCGGCCACGATCGCCTGGAGCCGCCGCGCGCCGCGCCGCCCGTCCTTCACGAACTCCTCGGCGCGCACGCGGGAGATCCGCGTCAGCGCGGTCTCCGCGCTGGCGAGCAGGCCGCCGGTCACGATGAGCGCGACGGCCGAGAACAACCAGCCGTTAGTCACGGCTTCGGGCGCACCTCCCGCCACGATTCGAGCAACTCGCCCTGGAGCCCGAACATCTCGGCATGCTCCTCGGGCTCGGCGTGATCGTAGCCCAGCAAATGCAGAATGCCATGGGTGCAGAGCATCTCCAGCTCCGCCTGGGCGCTGTGCCCCGCCTCCGCGGCCTGCTTGGCGGCCACCGACGGGCAGAGCACCACGTCGCCGAGGAGCGCCGGGTCCGGCGCGGCCTCCTCCGACCTGGCCTGGTGCGGCCGCAGCTCGTCCATCGGGAAGGCGAGCACGTCGGTGGGCCCCGGCTCGCCCATCCACTGCTCGTGCAGCGCGGTCATCGCCGCCTCGTCCACCACCAGGATGGACAGTTCGGCCAGCGGGTTGACGCCCAGCTTGCCGAGCACGTGACCGGCCAGCGCGACCAGCCGCGCCTCGTCGATCTCGGCGCCGGACTCGTTGGCCACCTCGACGCTCATCGTCTCCCCCGGGGACGGTTGTTGGCGGACGCGCGCGGGTCGGACGCCATCGCCGCGTCATACTTCCCGTACGCGTCCACGATCTCGCTGACCAGCTTGTGGCGGACCACGTCGGCGCTGGTGAGGCGGCTGAAGTGGATGTCGGGAATGCCGTCCAGGATACGCTGCACCACCTTCAGGCCGCTGTCCTGGCCCGACGGCAGGTCGATCTGGGTCACGTCACCGGTGACCACGATCTTGGAGTTGAAGCCGAGCCGGGTGAGGAACATCTTCATCTGCTCCGGCGAGGTGTTCTGCGCCTCGTCCAGGATGATGAAGGCGTCGTTCAACGTCCGCCCCCGCATGTACGCCAGCGGGGCCACCTCGATGGTGCCCGCCGCCATCAGCCGGGGGATGGAGTCGGGGTCGACCATGTCGTGCAGCGCGTCGTAGAGCGGCCGCAGGTAAGGGTCGATCTTCTCGTAGAGCGTGCCGGGCAGGAAGCCGAGCCGCTCCCCCGCCTCCACGGCCGGCCGGGTCAGGATGATCCGGTTGACCTTCTTCTCCTGGAGCGCCTTCACCGCCTTGGCCATCGCCAGGTACGTCTTGCCGGTGCCGGCCGGGCCGATGCCGAACACGATCGTGTGCTTGTCGATCATGTCCACGTACTGCTTCTGGTTCACGGTCTTGGGCCGGATGGTGCGGCCGCGCGAGGAGATGATGTCCATGGACAGCACCTCGGCGGGGCGGCCGGAGCTCTTCCGGAGCATGGCGATGCTCCGCTCGACCGCGTCGGGGGTGAGCTCGGCGCCGGACCTGGCCAGCTCGACGAGCTCCTCGAAGAGGCTCACCACGACGCCGCTCTCTTCCGGCGGCCCGGTGATGGTGATTTCGTTGCCCCGCACGTGGATGTCGGCCTGGAAGGACTTCTCGATGACCCGCAGCAGCTCGTCGCGGCGGCCCAGAATGCTGATCATCGCGTGTTCGTCGGGGATGACCACTTTGGCGAGGGTCTTGTCCGCGAGGGTCTTCTCGCGGGTCTTCGGTGTTTCGCGCGTCTCGGACATGGGCGGCCGTGGTGGCCTGCTCGCCTCCCTAATTTCTCACCAATGCTAGCCCGGGACTCGCGCGCCTTGTTTGGCCCGAGCAGCAGATCACAGCATGCTCGGCCGACCCGTTCCGCGTCCAGCGGGTATCAGCCGAGCCGCATCTCCAGGGGGTGCCCGCCGAGCACGTGGGCGTGCGCGTGGAAGACGGTGCGCCCGGCGTCCGGGCCGGTGTTGAAGGTCACCCGGTAGCCGGACTCGGCGATGCCCTCCTTGGCCGCCACCGCCGCCGCCGTGCTGAGCACGTCGCCGGCCAGACCCGCCTCGGCCAGGGCCAGCGCGTCCTCGTGGTGCTCTTTCGGGATGACCAGAACGTGCACGGGGGCGTGCGGGTTGATGTCGCGGAAGGCCAGCGTGGTGGGGGTCTCGTGGACCACCGTGGCCGGGATCTCACCGGCCGCGATCTTGCAGAACAGGCAGTCGCTCACTTGGGGAAGCTTAGCGTTGCCAATCGGTAATCCCATCGCGGTGCCGCGGAAAGATCCGCCCGGATAGGGTTTATGTGCGACACTGCACCGTCAACTAAACCCCCGTGTCGGGCGAGGACACAGCTGGGCCATGCCCCCTAATGATTCGGAAGAGCGTAAACCCTCCGGCAAGGACGAGCGTCCTACTGATGTGACCACCGAGACCCTCGTGGCCGACAGGTCGCTGGGAGCGGTGCCCGTCGGTTGGGACGCCGACAAGGCCGTGATCGCGCTCTACAGTGCGCACTATCGGTCACTCGTGCGTCTCGCAGTGTTGCTGGTTCGCGATGTGGCCAGCGCCGAGGAGGTCGTTCAGGACGCGTTCGTCGCCATCCACGGCGCCTGGCGCAGACTGCGTGACCCCGACAAGGCACTCGCCTACCTGCGCCAGTCGGTCGTCAACCGATCACGCTCCGTGCTGCGCCACCGCGCCGTCGTGGACAAGTACGCGCCGAAGGGCCTGCCCGACGCGCCCAGCGCCGAGAACGGCGCGATCGGCGAACTCGAGCGATCGGCGGTCATCGAGGCCCTGCGCGGCCTGCCGACCCGGCAGCGCGAGGCATTGGTGCTGCGCTACTACGGTGACCTGTCGGAAGCGGAGATCGCCAGTGCGATGGGCATCAGCAAAGGCGCGGTGAAGAGTCACACGGCCCGCGGCATGGCCGCGCTACGGCAGGTACTGGAGAAGTTCTCATGACCATCCCCCCCGACGAGTACGGCGATGTCCTCCGCCGTGCGCTGCGCGCGGAGGCGGACTCGGTCGTGCCCTCTCCCGCCGGACTCGACATCATCCGGGAGCGCATCGAGAACCGCGGCATGCGCGGTTTCAACGGCCTGCGCGGGCTGATCTGGTGGCGCATCGGCGCCGCGGTGGCCGTCGCCGCGATGGTGGCCGGGACCATCGTCATGGTGGTGCCCGGGCTGCGCGACCGGGTGGGCACCGAGATCGGGCTGCTCAGGGACACCACTCCCGGCCAGTTGCCCGAGATCGGGGCCACCAACCAGCCGGCGCCCGCCCCGACGGACGAGATCGTCATCGTCACGGCGTCCCCCTCGGTGGCCGGCGAGGTGCCACCGCGGGCGGCCCAGACCACCGCGCCGTCCCCGACGCCGAGCGCGGGCAGCCCGGACCCGTGCGCCACGCCGTCGGTCACCCCGACCGTGGTCGAGCCGGACGCCACCGGCGACGACGACTGCCCGCCGGGCGAGGCGCCCGCCTCGCCCACCCCCAGCCCGAAGCCGTCGGCGTCGGACTCCCCGTCCGCCACGCCGTCCCCCACCCCGTCGGGCTGCTCGGGCGCCGGCTGCGACTCGCCGACCCCGCTGCCGCAGCTCAGCGAGAAGCCGACCCCGGAGGCGGCCCCGTCGCAGACCCAGACGCCCTAGCGGGCGGGGTCACGGCTTCGGGGCGGCCCTGAGGCGGGCTCGCGCCCCTACCAGCGGCCGGTTCCGGCCAGGAGCACCGCGGCGGCGGCCACGCCCGCCGTCGAGGTGCGCAACACGGTCGGCCCGAGCAGTGTCGGCACGGCTCCGGCCGCGCCGAATCGGGCCAGTTCCTCGGGGGCGACGCCGCCCTCAGGGCCGACCACCAGGACGATGTCACCCTTGTCCGGCAGTTCCATCCGGGACAGCGGTTCCGTCGCCTCCTCGTGCAGCACCAGGGCGAGGGCGGCGCTCTCCAGCAGCGCGGCCACCTGGGCGGTCACGGCGAGTTCGGCGACCTCCGGCAGGTGGAAGCGACGGGCCTGCTTGCCCGCCTCCCTGGCGGTGGACCGCCACCTGGCCAGCGCCTTGCCGCCCCGTTCGCCCTTCCACTGGGTGACGCAGCGGGCCGCCGCCCAGGGCACGATCACGTCCACCCCGGCCTCGGTCATCAGTTCGACGGCCAGCTCGCCTCTGTCTCCCTTGGGCAGGGCCTGGACCACCACCAGCCGGGGCTGGGGGGCGGGCAGGTCGTAGCGGTCCAGCACGTCCAGGTCCAGCGCGTCCTTGTGCGCCTCCCGGACCGCGCACTCGGCCACCCGTCCGGCCCCGTCGGTCAGGTCCACCCGCTCGCCGGGACGCAGCCGCCGTACGGCCGCCGCGTGGCGCCCCTCAGGGCCGTCCAGGAGCAGGCGAGAGCCGGGGCCGGAGTCGCCCCCGAGGTCGCTCAGAAACACGGGTACGGTCATGACGGGTCAGCGGCCGTTGAACGCGTCCTTCAGGCGGGAGAAGAAGCCCTGCTGCCCCGGCGAGAACTTGCCGGGCGGGCGCTCCTCGTTGCGCAGCCGGGACAGTTCCCTGAGCAGTTCCTCCTGCTGGGCGTCCAGCTTCAGCGGCGTCTCCACGTTGACGTGGATCAGCAGGTCGCCCCGGCCGGACTCGTTGAGGCGCTGCACGCCCCGCCCGTACAGCGGGATGACCTGGCCGGACTGGGTGCCAGGGCGCACGTCGATCTCCTCGGCGCCGTCCAGGGTCTCCATGGTGAGCGAGGTGCCCAGGGCGGCGGCGGTCATCGGGATCTGGACCGTGCAGTGCAGGTCGTCGCCGCGCCGCTCGAAGATGGCGTGCGGGCGCTCCACGATCTCCAGGAAGAGGTCGCCGGGCGGGCCGCCACCGGGGCCGATCTCGCCCTCCCCGGCCAGCTGGATGTGGGTGCCGTCCTCGACCCCGGCCGGGATCCTGACCTTGATGGTGCGCCGGGTGCGGACCCGGCCGTCGCCGGAGCACTCCTGGCAGGGGTGGCGGATCACGCTGCCGTACCCACCGCACTGCGGGCACGGGCGGGAGGTCATGACCTGGCCCAGGAAGGAGCGGGTGACCTGGGAGACCTCACCGCGGCCGTGGCACATGTCGCAGGTGTCGGGGTGGGTGCCGGCCGCCGCGCCGGAGCCTGTGCAGACCTCGCAGAGCACGGCGGTGTCCACCACCAGCTCCCGGGTGGTGCCGAAGCCCGACTCGGCCAGGTCGAGTTCGACCCGGATGGTGGCGTTGCGGCCCCGCCTGGCCCGGGAGCGCGGGCCGCGTGAGGCCGAGGCCGTGCCGAAGAAGGCGTCCATGATGTCGCTGAACGGGAAGCCCTGGCCGAAGCCGCCGGGGCCGCCGCCCGCGCCGCCGAAGGGGTCGCCGCCCAGGTCGTGCATCTGCCGCTTCTGCGGGTCGGAGAGCACCTCGTACGCCTGGGTGATCTCCTTGAACCGCTCCTGGGTCTCCGGGTCGGGGTTGACGTCCGGATGGAGCTCCCGGGCCAGCCGCCGGTAGGCCTTCTTGATCTCGTCCTGGCTGGCGTCACGGCGCACCCCGAGGGTGGCGTAATAGTCCTTGGCCACTTATGACCCCGCCAGGATCTGGCCGACGTAACGCGCCACGGCGCGCACCGCACCCATCGTCACCGGATAGTCCATTCGCGTCGGGCCCAGCACTCCGAGCCGGGCCAGTTCCTTGTCGCCCGCACCGTATCCCGCGGCCACGAAGGAGGTGCCGCGCAGGCCGGTGTACGGGTTCTCCGAGCCGATCCGGACGGTCAGCTCGGACAGGTCGCCGGTCTCGCCCAGCAGGCGCATCAGCACGACCTGTTCCTCCAGGGCCTCCAGCACATCGCGCAGGCCGACGCTGAAGTCGGCCGCGGCGAGGTTGGCCGCCCCCGCGAAGACGATCTTCTCCTCGTGCCGCTCGACCAGCGTCTCCAGGATCACCGAGAGCAGCGTGATCATGGCCGGCCGGTCCTCGGGGGGCAGCCGTTCCGGCAGGTCGGCCACCACGTCGGAGACCTTGGCCAGGCCGCAGCCGTCCAGCGCGGCGTTGAGCACCGAGCGCAGGTGGGCCACCCGGTCGTCGGCGATGGAATCGGGCAGGTCGACCACCCGCTGCTCCACCCGCCCGGTGTTGGTGATCAGGACCAGCATGACCCGCCGTTCGGAGAGCGGCACGATCTCCACGTGCCGCACCGTGGAGCGGGTGAGCGAGGGGTACTGCACCACCGCGACCTGCCGGGTCAGCTGGGCCAGCAGCCGGACCGTGCGGGTCACGATCTCGTCCAGGTCGACGGCCCCGGCCAGGAAGGTCTCGATGGCCCGGCGCTCGGCCGCCGTGAGCGGTTTCACCTGGGAGAGCCGGTCCACGAAGAGCCGGTATCCCTTGTCGGTGGGCACCCGCCCGGCGCTGGTGTGCGGCTGGTGGATGTAACCCTGGTCCTCCAGCGCCGCCATGTCGTTGCGGATGGTGGCCGGCGAGACCCCCAGATTGTGGCGATCGGCCAGCGCCTTGGAGCCGACCGGCTCGTTGGTGGACACATAGTCCTCGACGATGGCGCGCAGGACCGCCAGCCTACGGTCGTCAACCACGTGCTCACCTCCCCTGGCACTCTGTCTTCCCGAGTGCCAACAAGTGTACGGCCAGCGCCCGCAGGGTGCGATAACGCGAGTGGCGCTTACCTGCCAAGCGGACTGCAAACGCCTCACAAGCCGAATGATTCACACTTACATCTATGAGTTCTCCCTATGGCCAGAATTACGGGAACTACGGCCAATACGGCCAGTACCCCCCACCCCCGGCGAACCCCGGCCCGCCGCCCCCGATCCGCCCGCGCGTCCTATGGATCGTCCTGTCCTGGGTCCTCTTCGTGATTCTGCTGATCGCGGGGGTCTTAGGCTTCGCCGGCGGGCTCTTCGCCGGGGTCAACGACGCCGCGCCGACCACCACGTTCCGCGGCGGCGAGACGGTCAAGGTCCAGCTCGATCCCGCCAACAGCCCCGCCATCTGGGCCGCCGCCGCCCAGGCCACCAACGTGGAGTGCCAGGTCCAGGGCGGCAACCCCGACGACAAGATCACCCTGACCCAGCCGAGCACCTCGCAGAGCCTCACCCTCGGCTCCGACAACTGGGAGCTGGTCTTCCAGGTGGGCGTGCCGGCCGCCGGTGAGTACCAGGTCGCCTGCGACGGCGACGGCGTCAAGTTCGGCGTCGGCCGGGAGCTGGCCTCGGCCAAGCTGGTCGGCGGCGCGGTGGCGCTCCTGGTGCTGCCCGGGGTGGGTTTCCTGGTCGCGGTGATCGTCACCATCGTGGTGCTGGTCCGGCGGAGCTCGGCCCGCAAGCGCCAGAGGATGTACTAGCGTTCCCGGCATGTACGAGCGGGACGTGCTCTCCGGAGACTGGCGCCGCCCAGGGCGAGGCAAGATCCCCCAGGTGCCCGCCGATCCCGGCCTCGTGGTGGAGGACGCGGACGGCGGGTTCTGCGGCGCCGTGGTCGCCTGCGACAAGGAGGCCGTGACGCTGGAGGACCGGCACGGGCGACGGCGGGTGTTCCCGCTGGACCCGGCCGGATTCCTGCTTGAAGGGCGGCCGGTGACCCTGGTCCGGCCCACGGCGGCGCCGTCCGGACCGCAGCGCAGCGCGTCCGGGTCGGTCGCGGTGGCGGGGCTGCGGGCGCGGGTGGCGCGGGAGAGCCGGATCTACGTGGAGGGCGTGCACGACGCCGCCCTGGTGGAGAAGATCTGGGGACACGATCTGCGGGTCGAAGGTGTGGTGGTGGAGTACCTCGAAGGGGTCGACCACCTGCCCGAGATCGTGGCGGAGTTCCAGCCCTCGCCGGAGCGGCGGCTGGGCGTGCTGGTGGACCATCTGGTGCCCGGGTCCAAGGAGAGCCGGATCGCCGCGCAGGTCGCCGGGGAGCACGTGCAGGTGCTCGGGCATCCGTACGTTGACGTGTGGCAGGCCGTGAAGCCCTCGGTACTGGGGATCGCGGCCTGGCCCACGGTGCCCAAGGGGGTGCCGTGGAAGGAAGGCGTGATCGCGGCGCTGGGGTGGCGGCTGGAGCCTGCGGAGGCGTGGCGGCACATTCTCGGCAAGGTCACGACATATGCGGATCTGGAGCCGGAACTGCTGGGCCGGGTCGAGGAACTGATTGACTTCGTGACGGTTTCCGACGCCGGGTAGTCCGGCCCGGCCGACGATGCGGCTCGGGGGGTTACCGTAGTGGCGGGGGCTGACCACTGATCTGTTGATCGACTGATCATGGAGGCGTTGCCATGAGCGAAACTCCCCCGGAGCCGGGTCGACCGTCCTGGGAGAGCCTCTCCGGGCCCCCGACCATGCCGAGCGGCTACAAGGGCCCCGTGCCGCCGCCACCACCGCCTCCGCCGGCCCAGCCCGGGTACCCGGTCTACCCGCCGCCGCAGAGCTTTCCGCCCCCGCCACCGGCGCCGCCGCCGTACTACGGTCCCCCGCAGTACGGCCCCTCGCCGGGCTATTACGCGCCCCCGCCGCACGTGCCCTTCCAGTACGGTCCCAGGCCGGGCAGCGATGACACCACGATGGCGATGCTCGCCCACCTCCTGGGCCTCCTGAGCAGCTTCGTCGGACCGCTGGTGATGTACCTCCTGAAGAAGGACGAGTCCCCCTATGTCCGCGACCAGGCGGCCGAGGCGCTCAACTTCCAGCTCACGGTGCTGGTCGCGTCGATCGTGTCGTCCATCCTGATGGTGATCATCATCGGGATCTTCCTGCTGATGGCGGTGCTGCTCGGCGGGGTGATCCTGAGCATCATGGGCGCGGTGGCCGCCAACAACGGCAGTCCGTACCGGTATCCGCTGTCGATCAGGTTCGTGAGTTAGGTCAGGTCGCGGATCAGCGCGTCGGCCAGCAGGCGGCCCCGGAGGGTGAGCACGGCTTGGCCGGCCTTGAACGCCGCGGTGTCCAGCAGGCCGTCGGCGAGCGCGCGGGCGACGGCGGGCCGGACCCGGGGCTCGAAGGCGTCCAGCGGGTAGCCGGTGTCCAGCCGGAGTTCCAGCATGATCTTCTCGACCACCTGGTCGGCGGGGGTGAGCACCTCGCGGGCGTGCGCGGGTGAGGTTCCGGCGGCCAGGCGGGAGGCGTACGCGGCGGGGTGTTTGACGTTCCACCAGCGGGTGCCGCCGACGTGGCCGTGCGCGCCGGGGCCGACGCCCCACCAGTCGCCGCCGGTCCAGTAGAGCAGGTTGTGGCGGCACCTGGCGGCCTCGGAGGTGGCCCAGTTGGACACCTCGTACCAGCGGAACCCGGCCTTGGCGAGGAGTTCGTCGGCGATCAGGTAGCGGTCGGCGGCCACGTCGTCCTCGGGCATCGGCAGCTCGCCCCGGCGGACCCTGGCGGCCAGCCTGGTGCCCTCCTCCACGATCAGCGAGTACGCCGAGACGTGGTCGGGCGCGGCCTCGATCGCGGCCTCCAGCGAGGCCCGCCAGTCGTCGTCGCTCTCTCCAGGCGTGCTGTAGATCAGATCCAGGTTCACGTGCTGGAACCCGGCCGCCTTCGCCTCCTGTACGGCGGTCGCCGCCCTCCCGGGCGTGTGCTTGCGGTCCAGCACGGCGAGCACGTGCTCCCTGGCGCTCTGCATGCCGAAGCTGACCCGGGTGAAGCCGCCGGCGCGCAGCTCGGCCAGGGACCGCGGGCCGACCGATTCCGGATTGGCCTCGGTGGTGACCTCCGCGCCGGGGGCCAGTCCGAACTCGGTTTCGATCGCGTGCAGGATGCGGACCAGGTCGGCGGCGGGCAGCAGGGTGGGGGTGCCGCCGCCGAAGAACACCGTCTCGGCCCTGGGCGCGGCCGGGCCGAGCACCCGGCGGGCCAGCCGGATCTCGGCGATCGCGGTGTCGGCGTAGTCCCGGTGGGAGGCGCCCGGGCCGAGTTCGGCGGCGGTGTAGGTGTTGAAGTCGCAGTAGCCGCAGCGGGTCACGCAGAACGGAACGTGCACGTAGAAGCCGAACGGACGGTCGCCGAGGGTGGCCAGGGACTGCGGCGGCAGTTCGCCGGTGGCCGGGACAGGACCGCCGTCAGGGAGAACGGAAGGCACGTACTCCAGTGTGGCGGCATCCGGAGGATGCCATTGACCGGGCTGATCACACCGGTCTACGATCCTGCTCAAATTTAAAAGAAAGTTTCCTAATAGTTCTAGGAGACCAGCCCGTGCGTCGACTCCTCCTCCTGCTCTCGCTGGCCCTGGTGGCCACCGCCGTACAACCCGCAACCGCCCAGGCCACCACGACCGGTTCCGGTTTCAACCGGGTGGCCTACTTCATCCAGTGGGGTATCTACGGCCGCAACTACCACGTCAAGGATGTGGACACCAGCGGCGCCGCCGCCAAGCTCACCCACATCAACTACGCGTTCGGCTTCGTCAACGCGGCGGGCGAGTGCTACTCGGCCGACCCGTGGGCCGACTGGCAGCGCGGCGTGCCCGCCGAGCAGAGCGTGGACGGCGTCGCCGACGACTGGACCGGCCCGCTGCAGGGCAACATGAACCAGCTCAAGAAGCTGAAGGCCAAGCACCCCGGGCTCAAGGTACTGATCTCGCTCGGCGGCTGGACCGGCTCGGCCTACTTCTCCGACGCCGTCCTCACCCCGCAGTCCCGATCCAAGCTGGCCGCCTCCTGCATCGACCTCTGGCTGAAGGGCAACCTGCCCGACGCCCCTGGCGCCGGCGCGGGCGTCTTCGACGGCATCGACCTGGACTGGGAGTGGCCGGGCTCGGACGGCAACGCGGGCAACGTGATCCGGCCGGAGGACAAGCAGAACTTCACGCTCTTCCTGGCCGAACTGCGGCGGCAGATGAACGCTTTCGACCGGCGCAGCCAGCTGACCGCCTTCCTCCCTGCGGCGGCGGCCAAGATCGACGCTGGGTTCGAGGTGCGGAAGGTCTTCGACTACCTCGACTTCGCCACCATCCAGGGGTACGACCTGCACGGCACCTGGGAGCTCCAGACCGGGCACAACGGCAACCTGTTCACGGACAGGAAGGACCCCAACCCGGTCAAGTACAGCGTGGACCAGACCGTGCGGGACTACCTGTCTCGTGGGGCGCCCAAGCGCAAGCTCGTGATCGGGGTGCCGGCGTACGGGCAGGGCTGGACCGGCGTGACCGCGGGCGGCAACGGCCTCTGGAAGCCCGCCACCGGCCCCGCGGCCGGCAAGTGGGGCCCCGGCACCGAGGACTACAAGGACCTGGCCACCAAGCCCGGCAAGCGTTACCGCGACCTGCTGACCGGGTCCCAGTGGCTCTATGACGGCAACCAGTTCTGGTCCTACGACGACCCCGCCGTCATGCTCGAAAAAGCCGCCTACATCCGCCTCAAGGGCCTCGGCGGCTCCATGATGTGGTCCATCGACGGCGACGACTCCAAGGCCTCCCTCACCAAGGCCCTCTGGTCAATCCTGCGCTGACCTGTTCCCACTGACCTTCCTCCCACAGCGAGCGCGTCCCCCGTACAACGCCTCGCCCAGGGCCGGAGCGACCCGATTCCCGCCGCTCCGGCCCTTTTCTTTTGCCCTGGGCACGCTGGGGCTAGGGAGTTGGGCGCAGTTCGAGGATGGAGATGTCTGCGGCCTGGTGGACGGCGGCGGTCGTGAGGTTCGCGCGGGACGCGAGCCGGCTGAGTTCGGTCACGCCGCGTTCCTTGGCGCCGAAGTAGACGAGCATGCGGAGATCCATCCCCGTGCTCACGCTCTCGCCGTCGTAGCCGGTTCTCTCGAGCACGAACACGGCGCCGTCCGGACCGGCCGCCTCCGCGCAGCGGCGGAGGATGGTGATCGAGGACTCGTCGTCCCAGTCGTGGATGATCGCGGAGAGCAGGTACGCCTTCGGCCCCTTGGGCAGGGGCTCGAAGAAGCTTCCGCCGACCGCGTCCGCACGGTCGTCCAGCCCGGCCGCCGCCAGGGTACGCCGGGCCGCCTCGGCGGTGTCCGGCTGGTCGAAAACGGTCCCGCGCAGGCCGGGATAGGCGCGCAGGATGGCCGCCAGGAGGGAGCCGTTCCCGCCTCCGACGTCCATGATGTGCCCCAGGGCACCCCAGTCGTAGCCACTGACGATGGCGGGCGCGTCGCCGGACACGTCCACGCCCATCTGAATGTCGTACCCGGCGCTGCGATCGGGATCGGCGGCCACGTCGGCCCAGAACTCGCGCCCGTACATCTCCGGAAACGCCGGACGCCCGGTGCGAATGCTGTGCGGCAGGTACACGAAGGACAGATCGGCCCGGCCGACCGCCGCCTCCACGTCGAGCATCGGCCGCAGACCACTCGGGTGGTCGTCGCGCAGCCCCTCCCCCTTCTCGGTCAGCGCGTAACCACCATCGGGCCCTTCGCTGAGGATCCCCACAGTCACGAGATGACGAAGCAGCCGATCGAGAGCATCCACGTCGGCACCGACGACCGCCGCCAGCTTTGCGACCGTCCCCACCCCACCCGCGATGTGATCGGCGATCCTCAACGTGGCCGCCGTCCGCACCGCCATAGGCGTCACGATGTCGGCCAGAACCGAAAGCGCCCGCCCCTCACCCATGAACTCTCCCTTCCTCCGCACCCAAAGCCCCACCCAAAACCGGGCAAAGCCCAAGGACCCTAGCCATCCCGCCGCGCACCCCGCCACCGAATTACCGGGCCAGGGACGGGGCCCAAGGGATGGAACGAACAGTCGAGTGAAAACCAGACGAAACCACACGACAGCAACGCTTCAGGCAGATGCGACTACCCCGGCAACCAATCCTTCACATGCCCCGGCCGCCAACCGACCATCCGACGCAAACCGGGCCCAGCCAAAGGCCAGAAAGGGCTGGATGGAAGGAGTCCCACGGCAACCAAACTCCGCACACCGACGCGGACGCCCAGCACCCCGACGCCCTCGATCCGACCACAGGCCGAAACAGGCTGGACGAACCGAAGCCCACGGCGATCAATCTCCCTGCGCGAGGAGCGGCACCCAATCACTCCGGCGGAAGCTAGGCCCAGACCCGAAGGGCCAGAAGGGTGAGTGGGAGTTCCATGGCAAGCGGGGTTCCGGGAAGTGTCGGTGGGGTTGCGTACTGTGGCTCTCGAACGTGCGTGCGAGAGTTGGAGGCTGATGTGATCAGCGATGCGGTGGTGGCGGAGCGGTTTCTGCGGGCTGCGCGGCTGGGGGTGGCGATGGCTCTGGAGGCGCAGCGCATTCTGCGGGTGCACCGGGCGGAGGGAGCCACTGCGGTGGAGATTCCGGTGCCCGACGCGGCGGTCATGGCGGCCGTGTTGGATGCGGCGGCCGGGTGCTTCCCGGAAGGGGACGGGCCGCCCGAACTGGCCCGGCAGGCGGTGCTTCGGCCGTTGTTGGAGATCGCCTCGCTGGCCGAGAGCGGGGAAAGGTTACGGTCGGCAGATGAACATTCTTTCGGTGAACGTGGGCCGGGCGGTCGATGCCGAGTGGGCGGGTAACACCAAGCGCACCGCGATCGACAAGAGGTCTGTCGAAGGCCGGGTGCCCGTGTTGGCCAACGGCCTCGGCGGGGACGAGCGCGCCGACATGGTCGCCCACGGCTCGCCCAACCAGGCTGTGTACGCCTATGCCCGCGAGGACTACGACTGGTGGGAGGGCGAACTGGGCCGCCCCCTGCCCAACGGCCAGTTCGGCGAGAACCTCACCACAACCGGCATCGACGTGAATGGTGTCCTGCTCGGCGAGCAGTGGCGCGTGGGCAGCGCGCTCCTGGAGGTGACCGCCCCCCGCATCCCCTGCGTCGTGTTCCGCAACTGGCTCAACGAATCAGCTTGGGTCCGCCGCTTCACCCAGGCGGCACGCCCCGGCGCCTACTTCCGAGTCCTGGAACAGGGCGATCTCGCCGCCGGCGACGAGATCGACGTGATCTGGCGTCCGGAATCCAGCGTCACCCTCACCGAGTCCTTCCACGCCTACCACGGCGACCGAGACCTGATGCGCCGCCTCCTCGCCTTCCCCGGCCACGCCGAGGTCTGGGACCGCGTAGCCGAACGCGTCCTGAAACCCGAATAATCCCCCAGCCCGTTGCTGACTCCAGCCGAACTCGCCCCCGCCGGGGGCCGCGCCGGTGTCTGGAGTGAACGGAGGAGCGCCAGTGACCGGAGAGAGGGAAGATACCGACTGAGAGCGGCTGGGCCGCCGTGCCGGAGTCGCAACGTCACAGCCAGGCCGGGCCGCCGGAAGCGGGTCCAAGTCACAGCCGGGCCGCCGTGTCGGGAGGCGCGGGCAATGTCTTATCCGGGCCAGCCTGCCGGAGGCCGGCCCGGTGTCACAGCTATTTCTTCGGCTTTTCCGCGGAGGACTCGCCGGTGGAGAGGGCGGCTACGAAGGCTTCCTGGGGGACCTCGACCCTGCCGACCATTTTCATTCGCTTCTTGCCCTCCTTCTGCTTCTCCAGGAGTTTGCGCTTGCGGCTGATGTCGCCGCCGTAGCACTTGGAGAGGACGTCCTTGCGCATCGCTCGGATGTTCTCGCGGGCGATGACACGAGCGCCGATGGCGGCCTGGATGGGTACCTCGAACTGCTGCCGGGGGATGAGGTCCTTGAGCTTCTTGGCCATCTCGACGCCGTACGCGTAGGCCTTGTCGCGGTGGACGATCGCGCTGAAGGCGTCCACCGCCTCGCCCTGGAGGAGGATGTCCACCTTGACCAGGTCGGCGTCCTGCTCCCCTGACGGCTCGTAGTCGAGCGAGGCGTACCCCCGGGTCTTGGACTTGAGCTGGTCGAAGAAGTCGAAAATGATCTCGCCGAGCGGCAGCGTGTACCGGATCTCGACGCGGTCCTCGGACAGGTAGTCCATGCCCTGGAGCTGCCCGCGCCGCCCCTGGCAGAGCTCCATGATCGCGCCGATGTACTCGGCGGGAGCGAGCACCGTGGCCTTCACCACGGGCTCGTAGATCTCCGCGATCTTGCCCTCGGGGAACTCGGAGGGGTTGGTGACCACGACCTCCCGGCCATCCTCCATGACCACCCGATAGATCACGTTAGGCGCGGTGGAGATCAGCGCCAGGTTGAACTCCCGCTCCAGCCGCTCCCGCACGATCTCCATGTGCAGCAGCCCGAGGAACCCGCAGCGGAAGCCGAAACCGAGCGCGGCCGAGCTCTCCGGCTCGTAGACCAGCGCCGCGTCGTTGAGCCGGAGCTTGTCCAGGGCCTCGCGGAGTTCGGGGAAGTCGTCGCCGTCGATCGGGTACAGACCGGAGTAGACCATCGGCTTGGGGTGCTCGTACCCGCCGAGCGCCTCCCCCGCCGGTTTGGCCGCGCTGGTCACCGTGTCACCCACCCGGGACTGCCGCACGTCCTTCACACCGGTGATCAGGTACCCCACCTCGCCGACGCCGAGCCCACGATCGGAGACCATCGGCTCGGGCGAGATGACGCCGATCTCCAGGGTCTCGTGCTGAGCCTGGGTGGACATCATCAGGATGCGCTCGCGGCGGCCGAGGTGGCCGTCCATCACCCGGACGTAGGTGACCACGCCGCGGTAGGTGTCGTACACCGAGTCGAAAATGAGCGCGCGGGCCGGCGCGGCCGCGTCGCCGACCGGGGCGGGCACCGTCTCCACCACGTGGTCGAGCAGTTCCCTGACCCCGACACCGGTCTTGCCGGACACCCGGAGCACCTCGGACGGCTCGCAGCCGATCAGGTGCGCCAACTCCTCGGCGTACTTCTCCGGCTGGGCCGCGGGCAGGTCGATCTTGTTGAGCACCGGGATGATGTGCAGGTTGGCGTTCATCGCCAGGTAGAGGTTGGCCAGCGTCTGGGCCTCGATCCCCTGCGCCGCGTCCACCAGCAGGATGGCGCCCTCGCACGCCTGGAGAGACCGGGAGACCTCGTAGGAGAAGTCCACGTGGCCAGGAGTGTCGATCATGTTCAGCACGTGGCCGTTCCAGGGCAGCCGGACGGCCTGGGACTTGATCGTGATGCCGCGCTCACGCTCGATGTCCATCCGGTCCAGGTACTGCGCCCGCATGGACCGGTCGTCGACCACGCCGGTGATCTGCAGCATCCGGTCGGCAAGGGTTGACTTGCCATGGTCGATATGCGCGATGATGCAGAAATTGCGGATCAACGCGGGGTCGGTCTGGCCAGTCTGAGTGCGCACCGAAGTCCGTTTCAACAGGGTCTGAGGCGAATCCAAGGCTGGCGGAGCAGCCACCCTCCATGGTGGCATGTCCGGATGCTTGCCTTGACCACCAGAGGGGTCCTGAAATGGATCGCGATCATTGTGGCGGTTCCGGTGACGCTCGTGCTCCTCGCGGCCACCGTGTTGCGCCTGGACTTCGCGGGCACCCCAGCCGAATGGGCCAAATCCACCGGAAATGATGCTCTCTGGCTGGGCCACGCCTGGGTGGACGGCCGCCGCACGGCCGCCGACGTGGACGCCCTCGCCACGCGGCTCGGCTCGATCAAAGACGTGTACGTGCACAGCGGCCCCTTGACCGCGAACGGCACACTCCGCCCCGAGAAATACCCGAACGCCACCAACCTGCTGTCCTGGTGGAAGGAGCGGCTCCCTGGCGTACGGATCTCCGCGTGGCTCGGTCAGACGGTCAACGCCAAGGACGGCGGCCATCTGAACCTGTCGGACCAGGCCACCCGGGCACGTATCGTCCAGGGCGCCAAAACCCTGATCGACCTGGGGTTCGACGGCATCCACTACGACTTCGAACCGGTGCCGGACGGCGACCCCGCCTACCCGGCCCTGATGCGGGAGACCCGGCAGGCGATCGGCCAGAAGGTGCTGTCGGTGGCCACCCAGCAGATCGAACCCGCCTTCGGGGCGCAGTGGGCGTTCCAGCTGGTGGCGGGGCATGGCAAGTACTGGTCCCCGGAGTATTTCCGGGAGATGGCCGAGCTCTCCGACCAGGTGGCCATCATGACCTACGACTCGTGGACCCCCTTGCAGTCCCTCTACGGGGGATATGTCGCCCGGCAGACGGCCATGGCGCTGGAGGTCGTCCCGGACGACACGACCCTGCTCATCGGCGCGCCCGCCTACCACGACCACATGGCGGGGGTGAGCGACTACGCCGAGAGTGTCGAGATGGCCGCCGAAGGCGCCCGGCTGGCCCTCACCCAGCACGGGCCGCGCCAGAACCTCGGTCTCGCCCTGTATGTGGACTTCGCCGCCACCGAGCAGGATTGGCGGGAGTACCACGAGTACTGGGTGCGGCCAGGCTAGAATGTCAGGCAATCCGTGCTCATGATTTGAGACCCCGCCAGGGCTGTTGGTATTCTGACTAACTGCGTGTGGCGCGCCCTCTCATCGAGCCAGCGCGACCCATCCAACCAGACTTCACATCCGAGGCTTCCTTCGTGGCGAACATCAAGTCCCAGATCAAGCGCAACAAGCAGAACGAGAAGGCTCGTCTGCGCAACAAGGCGGTCAAGTCCTCCCTGAAGACTGCTGTCCGCAAGTTCCGCGAGACCGCCGAGCAGGGTGACGTCGAGGCGACCCTGGCCGCGCTGCGCTCCGCCAGCCGTCAGCTGGACAAGGCCGTCAGCAAGGGCGTGATCCACAAGAACCAG
Organism: Acrocarpospora catenulata; assembly: GCF_018476525.1. Lineage (GTDB taxonomy): Bacteria > Actinomycetota > Actinomycetes > Streptosporangiales > Streptosporangiaceae > Acrocarpospora > Acrocarpospora catenulata. Next base: position 34,369 of record NZ_JAHCST010000046.1, on the reverse strand, counting down.
GCCGCCAACCGCAAGTCGGCCATCGCCAAGCGCGCCGCCGCCCTCCAGGCCGCCAAGTAGCTAACCGATCAACGCCGCCTCCCTGTAGCACGGGGAAGGCGGCGTTTTCATGCCGGGGCTTGTCAGGGAGAGCCTGACATGGAAGTGTGTCAGGGAGAGCCTGACAAACCTTCAAGGAGCCCCCCATGCCCGCACCCACCCTCAACGAACAGGACATCCGCTGCTCGTTCTGCGGCAAACCGAAGACCGAGGTTCCCAAGATGGTCGCCGGCGCCGGAGTGTTCATCTGCAGCGAGTGCGTGGCGCTCTGCACCGAAGTGCTCGGACTCGACCAGCCCAAGGTGCCCTGGCCGGACACGATGACCGACGAGGAGATCCTCGACCACCTGCCCAGGATCGCGGCAGTCGGCGCCCAGGTGGACGCGGACCTCAAGGTCTGGGTGGGCCGCCTCCGCGACCGCGGGGTCACCTGGGCCAGGATCGGCGCCGCCCTCGGCATGACCCGCCAGTCGGCCTGGGAGAAGTTCTCCGGCGAAGAGTAGAAGCGCCCGCCGTGGCACCATGAAGGCGCCGTGTGAAAGCGTGTGAGACGGCAAACACATATCGAGATCGTTGTGCGAACTCAAGCGTGGTTTTGTCACGTTTTCGATATCACATCGGTATCGCCGCAGCGTATCGGGTGCATCACTGTCGTCTCTGACCCCTCGTCAAGCCCCTGAATTCCCTTAATGTGTGTGCGAAATACGGACATCAGGGCGCAAAGCTTGGGGGTTGTGCATGCGCGGGCGAACACCGCTGGTCCTGCGCCGCGCGTTCAGCGAGCCGCTCCTCCTGGTCGCCGCCTTCGGCTCGATCCTGCTGGCCACCACCGCCCTGGTCGCCCTGACCATGTACGCGGTGACGGTCGCCGAGGTGGGCGTACGCCGCGCCATGGAGACCGCGCCCCTGGAGACCACCGCGGCCCGCGTCAGCGCCCCGGTGGACGCCAAGTCCTTCCCGACCTTGGACCGCGACGTCCGCGCCCAGTTCGCCGAGACCTACGGGGCCATCCCCGCCGGCGTCACGGTGAGCGTGCGCTCGGACTCCTACGCGATGCCCGGCCAGGAGAACCGCGAGCAGCCCGAGTTAACCCGCTTCGCCACCTACCAGGACCTGGACACCCAGTCCCGCCTGATCGAGGGAGCCTGGCCGCAGGGCTCCCCCGGCGGCCGGGTGCAGGCCGCGATCTCCCAGCCCGCCGCCCAGGCCATGAACCTCACCCTGGGCAGCGAGTTCACCATCCACGGCCGCCTGGACGGCAAGCCCGTGGACGTCCGGGTGACCGGGATCTTCCAGCTCACCGACCCCTACAGCGAGCGCTGGTCCGGCGACGAGGTGCTCAGGCGGGGCTCCAGCACCGGCAACTACACCACGTACGGGCCCCTGGTCGTCCCCGAGGACACCTTCATCGCCCGTTTCGCGACGAACGTCAGCGCGACCTGGCTGGCCGCACCGGACCTGCGGGACCTGCCCAGGGAGGAGCTGCGCCCGTTCGCGGACAAGGTCGCCGCCCTGGGCGACGACATCAAGGCCCAGTGCTCGGCCTGCACCGCCTCCAGCCGCCTGCCCGACATGCTCGGCCAGCTCGACCAGGCCGCCCTGGTGGCCCGCTCGACCATGCTGGTGCCGGTGCTCCAGCTGCTCCTGCTGGCCGCGTACGCCCTGATGCTCACCGCCAGGCTGCTGGCCGACCACCGCCGCATGGAGGTGGCGCTGCTCCGCTCGCGCGGGGCCGGGAGCGTGCGCCTGGGCCTGCTGGCCGCCGCCGAGTCCCTGCTGGTGGCCGTGCCCTGCGCGATCGTCGCGCCGTTCCTGGCCCCGCCGCTGCTCCAGCTGATCAGCTCACTGCCGTGGTTCCGCGCCACCGGCGTACGGCTGACGCCCACCCCGGACGCGACCACCTTCGCCGTCTCCGCCGGGGTCGCCGTGGCCTGCGCGATCCTGCTGGCCCTGCCCGCCCTGCGCGGGGCCCGCCGCACGTACGTCGAGGAACAGTCCGCCCGCGGGCGGGGCGAGCGGCAGGGCCTGATCCAGCGGGCGGGCGCCGACCTGGTCCTGCTGGTCGTCGCCGGGCTGGCGGTCTGGCAGCTGCAGCACTACGGCGCCCCGGTCACCTCGACCGCGGGCGGCGGCCTCGGCATCGACCCGCTGATCGTGATGGGCCCCGCGCTGGCCCTGCTCACCGGCGGCATGCTGGGCCTGCGACTGGTCCCCCTGGTGTCCGGCCTGGCCGAGAAACTGACCGCGCGGCGGCGCAGCCTGGCCCCCGCGCTGGGCGCCTGGCAGGTGTCCCGCCGTCCGATGCGGTACTCGGGCCCGGTCCTGCTGCTCACCATGGCGATCGCGATCGGCGTGGTGTCGATGGCCACCGCCGCCACCTGGCGCGGCTCCCAGCTGGACCAGGCCAGCCACCTGGCCGCCGCCGACCTGCGCGTGTCGGGCCCGGTGGCGGGCCCGGAACTGGGCGAACTCGGGCGCGGGGCCACCTACGCGGCCCTGCCCGGGGTGACCACGCTGAGCCCGGTCTACCGGGGCGCCGTCGAGCAGGGCACGGTGGACGCCACCTTCCTGGCCCTGGACGCCACCAAGCTCCAGCCGCTGATGCGGCTCCGCGACGACCTGACCGACTATCCGGTGAGCGCGCTCGGCCACGAGCTGTCCGCCGAACGCCCCGAGCTCACCCCGCTCACCATCCCGGGCACGCCGGCCAAGCTGCTCATCACCACCCGGCTCACCCTGGACAACCCCCAGGTCGCCGACTCCTACCGGAACCTGGTCCCGCGCCTGGTGCTCCGGGACGCGCTGGGCGCCCGGTACGAGGCCAGGGCCGGGGTGCTGGTCCCGGACGGCGCCGACCACACGCTCACCGTCGACCTGGCCGGCCTGGCCGGGAAGTCGGGCACCATCGCCCACCCCCTGAGCGTGACCGGCCTGCTGCTCGACGTGCCCGTCCCGATCACCGGCTCGGCGTTCACGCTGACCCTCGCCGAGGCCGGGACCGACACCGGCGAGCGGCTGTCCGTGCCCGAGTGGTCGCCGGTGATCCGCGGGGGCGGCCGGCTTGCGGCGCCCGAGACCATTCCGGGCGGGTTGCTCACCCTGAACGTGCCCAGGGCCGACGATAAGGACTTCGAGGAGCCGCAGGACCCGGAGCACCTGGCGGTGGTGCCCGGTCTGCCGGACACGCCCATGCTGCCCGTGGTGGTCACCGCCGACCTGGCCGCCTCCACCAAGATGGCCGTCGGCAAAGCCGCCCAGTTGTCCATCGACGGGCAGGACATCCCGGTCATGCCGGTCGGCATCGTTAGGGCGATGCCCGGCACCAGCGGGGACGCTCCGGCCGTACTGGCCGATCTGGAGACCTTGCAGGCGCGGGACCTGACCACGGCGCGGGCCCCGCACCTGGCCACCGAATGGTGGCTGGCCACCCCGGACGAGCGGGCCGCCGCCGAACTGGCCGCCCATCCCGAATGGGACCAGACCGTGGTGGACCGGGCCGTGCTGACCCGGCAGCTGCGCGACGACCCGCTGGCCAGCGGCCTCCAGGGGGCGCTGATCCTGGGCTTCGCCGCGGCGCTGGTCTTCGCGGTGCTCGGCTTCCTGGTCAACGCGGCGGTCGCGGCCCGGGAGCGGATGGCCGAGTTCGCCCTGCTCCGCGCGCTCGGGGTGAGCTTCCGGCAGGTGTTCGGCCTGCTGGCGGTGGAGCAGGCGTTCATCGTCGGGCTCTCGCTGGCCGCCGGGACCGCTCTGGCGGTCGTGGTGGCCGAGCTGGTGGTGCCGCACATCGTGCTGACCGGCCAGGCCACCTCGGTGACCCCCGGCGTGCTGCTGGACATCCCGTGGGGGGCGACCATCGGCCTGCTGGCCGGGACCGCCGTGCTGCTGTTCGCGGTCGTGGCCGGGCTCGCCCGCACGCTACGCCGCCAGGGACTGGGCGCCGCGCTGCGCATCGGGGAGGACTGACGTGAACGCGTGGCGGCTCATCCTGGTGCACCGGGGCGCGGCGGGGGTACTCGCGCTGCTCGCGCTCACCGCGTCGCTGCTGGTGGCGGGGTTGCCGAGGAGTTTCGAGCAGGCGTACGACGAGGCGCTGACCGTGCGGCTCGACGAGGTGAGCGCGCAGCAGACCGACCTGACGGTGTCGCTGCGGCCCAACATGATGGACGACCAGATCGCCTCGCCCGCCGGGTTCGCCGACCTGGACGCCGACTGGCGGGGGAACCTGCCGCCGCTGCTGCGCACGGCGGTCCAGGCCGGGGGGACCAGCCACTTCTCCGCCAAGACGTACGGCACGCCGGTGATGGGCCGCATCGGCTCGCCCGCGAAGGCCCGGCAGTACGTGGACATCGCCTGGGTCTCCGGGATCGAGGACAGGGTCCGCTATGTGGCGGGCCGTCCCCCGGGGCCGCCGCGGACGCTGGCCGAGGTGCCGGGGCATCCGGAACTGAAGAACATCCCGTACTTCGAGATCGGCCTGGTCGCCGACGCGGAGCAGCGGATGGCGCTGCCGATCGGGACCAAGGTGCTGCTGGCCAACAGCTACACGGTGGTCGCCGAGGTGGTCGGCCTGTTCGAGCCGGTCGACCCCGAGGACCGGTTCTGGGAGCACAACGAGGGCATCCGGCAGGTTCTCGAGCGCCGCCTGCCGGACGACAACCTGGAGTACTACGCCACCGGTCTGGTGCCCGCCGAGGGCCTGCGCTTCCTGGACTCCCGGCGGGAGCTGACCTACAACTGGGTGCTCGGCCTGAACCCGGCGTCGGTCAACGCGCGCAACGCGCCCACGCTGATCGAGGAGATCGAGGACTTCCGGCGGTACGTCACCAGCCAGGGCGGTCAGGAGTCCTACGGGCCCGCCCGGCTGGGCAACGCCCGTTTCGACCTGGTCACCGGCCTGGATCCGCTGCTGACCGGCTACCTGACCGAGTTGCGGAGCGCCCAGACGCTGGTGTTCCTCATCATCGGCGGTCTGGTGGTGGTCGCGATCGGCGTGATCGCGCTGGCCGTGCACCTGTTCAGTGAGCGGATGCGCGGCTCGCTCGGCCTGGCCCGGGCGCGCGGCGCCTCGCTGGCCCAGGTCACCGCGACCGGCACCGCCGCGACCGCGCTGGCGGCGGTGCCGGGCGCGCTCGCCGGGTACGGGCTGTCCTTCCTGATACCCGGTCCCGTCACTCCCGTGGTGCACCTGGCCCCACTGGCGCTGGCGCTGGCCGCCGTGGGCTTCGCGGCGGTACGGCTGGCGCTCGCCCACCGCAGGCCGCTCACCGACAGCCGTGCCGACCTGGTCGCCGCCAAGCCTTCCCCGCGCCGGGTCGCCGCCGAGGTGCTGGTGATCGTGCTGGCGCTGGCCGGGGCGTACGCGCTGCGCTCCCGTGGCCTGTCCACCGACGTGGCCGAGCGGGGGGCCGACCCGTTCCTGGCCCTGGTCCCGGCCGCGCTGACCCTGGCCGGGGCGCTGATCACGCTGCGCTGCTACCCGCTGCCGCTGCGGCTGGTGCTCCGGCTGGCCGCCCGGCGGCGGGGCGCGGTGCCGTTCCTGGGGGTCACACTGGCCGCGAGGTCCCGAGGGGCGACCTCGCTGCCGGTGCTGATCCTGCTGCCCGCGCTGGCCGTGTCGGTGTTCGGGGCGCTGGTGTCCGGGGCGATCGGGGAGACGCAGCGGCTGGCGGCTTGGCAGCACGTGGGGGCGCAGGCGCGGGTGGAGCGGGCGGCGGAGATCCCGGCCGACGTGGCGGCGAAGGTGGCGGCGCTGCCCGGGGTGACCGCGGTGGTGCCGGCGGCCAAGGGCACCGTGCAGCTGGCGACGGGCGGGCAGACGGCGACGGTGCTGGCGATCGACCTGGACGCCTACCGGTCGCTGGTGGCCGGCAGCCCGCTGGCGGTGCCGGCGGCGCCGACGGGGCCGGGGATTCCGGCGCTGGTGTCGAAGAGCTTCGTGGTCTACCCGTCGTTCGAGATCGGGTGGCACACCCGGATGAAGATCAACAATGTCGGGGACGTGACGGAGCTGCCGGGCCTGGCCTACCCGGGGAACCTGATCGTCATGCCGTACGAGGGGCCGAAGCTCGCCGGGCTCCGGACGTACACCAACATGCTTCTTATTTCCGGGAATGTCGGGCGGGAGGCGCTGGAGGCGGCCGTCGGGCTGGAGGACGCCGTCGTCGAGACCTTCGACGAGTCGCTGGGGCGGATCTCCTCCGCGCCGCTGACCGGGACCATCACGACCGGGTTCACCGTGGTCACCGTCGCGATGGGCGGGTACGCGCTGATCGCCGTCGTGCTGGCCCTGGTGATCGGGGCCGCCGACCGGAGCAAGACGCTGTCGTTCCTGCGTACGCTGGGGCTGTCCCAGAGGCAGGCGCGGTTGCTCACGGTGCTGGAGGTGGCGCCCCTGATCGTGCTCACCTCGCTGGCCGGGCTGGCGATCGGCCTCGGCCTGCCCGCCGCGCTCGGCCCCGGTCTCGACCTGTCGGCGTACGCGGGGATCGCCGTCACCGACTTCCCGCTCACCTTCACCACCCCGGCCCTGCTCGCGGCCGGTCTGGCCGCCGTCTCCATTCTCGGCGCGCTCGCGCACGCCACCGCGGGCCGCCGGATGACCACCGCGATTCGAGTGGGAGAGTCCTCATGACCGCACTGTCCGACCTGGAGGCGCGCGCCGCGGCGAGCCGCCCGGCCTTCGGCGAGCACGCCCACATCCTCTGCGACAACCTGGTCCGCATCTACAAGACCGAGGGCGTGGAGGTGGTCGCGCTCCAGGGGCTGGACCTGCTCATCGAGAAGGGCGAGCTGATCGCGATCGTCGGGGCCTCGGGGTCCGGCAAGTCGACGCTGCTCAACGTGCTCTCGGGGCTGGACGTGCCGACCGCGGGGCTGGCCCGGGTGGCCGGCATGGACCTGCTCTCGATGACCGCGCGGGACCGGCTCAGGTACCGCCGCTCGGTGGTGGGGTTCATCTGGCAGCAGACCGCGCGCAACCTGCTGCCGTACCTGACCGGCCGGGAGAACGTGCTGCTGCCGATGCGACTGGCCGGCCGGCGCGCCCAGCGGCAGCGCGCCGACGAGCTGCTGGAACTGCTCGGGGTGGCCGACTGCGCCGGGCGGCGGCCCGGGGAGCTGTCCGGCGGGCAGCAGCAGCGGGTGGCCATCGCGGTCGCGCTGGCCAACGGGCCGGAGGTCATCCTGGCCGACGAACCCACCGGGGAACTCGACAGCGACACCTCCGAGGAGGTGTTCGGGGCGCTGCGCCAGGCCAACCGGGAGCTGGGCGTGACGGCGGTCATCGTCACCCACGACCCGCTGGTGTCCGAGCAGGTGGACCGTACGGTGGGCATCCGGGACGGGCGGACCTCCAGCGAGACGCTGCGCCGCACCTCCGAGGACGGGGACGTGATCGCCGAGGAGTACGCGGTGCTGGACCGGGTCGGGCGGCTCCAGCTGCCGCGCGACTTCATGAACGCGCTGGAGATGGAGCGCCGGGTACGGCTGGAGCTGGAGCGCGACCATATCGGGGTCTGGCCGGCCACGCCCGGGGAGGAGAACAATGACTGAGCCGCTGGTGGTCGTGGAGGGGCTGCGGAAGGTCTATCCACGGGGTGTCGAGGCGCTGCGGGGAGTCTCCTTCGAGGCGTACCCCGGGGAGCTGGTGGCGATCCGGGGGCGGTCGGGGTCCGGGAAGACCACCCTGCTCAACCTCGTCGGCGGGCTGGACCAGCCGACCGGGGGCCGGGTCGTGGTGGACGGCAAGAACGTCACCGAACTCCCCGAGTCCGAGCTCCTCGGCCTGCGCCGGGACGTGATCGGGTTCGTGTTCCAGTCGTTCGGGCTCATCCCCGTGCTGACCGCCGCCGAGAACGTGGGCGTGCCGATGCGGCTGGCCCGGATGGCCGTCGCCGAACGGGAGGAGCGCATCCGGCTGCTGCTCGCCCTGGTCGGTCTGGACAACCACCGCAACCAGCGCCCGTACGAGCTGTCGGGCGGGCAGCAGCAGCGGGTGGCCATCGCCCGCGCCCTGGCCAACCGTCCCAAACTTCTCATCGCCGACGAGCCGACCGGCCAGCTCGACTCCCAGACCGCCCGCCAGATCATGGAGCTCATCCGCGCCCTGGTCCGCAGCGAGAACGTCACCGCCCTGGTCGCCACCCACGACCCCAGCCTCATCACCCTCGCCGACCGCGTCCTCGAACTCCGCGACGGCACCTTCCTCACCGCGGAGCCCGCCGCCACCAGCGCGACGTAACCCCCTGGCTCGCCCCTCAGCGCGTCTTCTCGCGGTCTCCCCGCCTGGAGCTAGTGGGGCGTCTCCGAACCTTGACCCGGATTCGGTCGAAGCGGGGGCCGCGAATTGCCGGGTCAAGGTTGCGTGACGGGCCACTAGCTCGCGACGTGTCCGACCTGACAACGCTCCAACCCGCTGAACGGCACCGGACCGAGGTGGGCTCGGTTAGCGGCCGTTGCGACTGTTCACGATGGTTTGGACGGTGTTTTCGAGGGCGTAGGCGGGGTCGGTGCCCGCGCCCTTGACCTGTTCGTCGGCGGCGGCGACGGCCTGGATGGCGCGGGAGAGGCCCTCGGGGCCCCAGCCGTTGAGCTGGCGGCGGGCGTTTCTGATCTTCCAGGGGGGCATGCCGAGCTGGCCGGCGAGCTGGTTCTCGTTGGCGTTCCGGGGGGCTCCGGCGACCTTGGCCAGGGAGCGGAGGCCGCCGGCCAGGGCGCTGACGATCAGGACGGGGGCGACGCCGGTGGCCAGGGCCCAGCGGAGTTGTTCCAGGGCTTCGCCCAGTCTGCCCTCGACGGCCAGGTCCGCGACGGTGAAGCCGGTGACTTCGACCCGGCCCCGGTGGTAGCGGGCCACCGCGTCCTCGCCGATGCCCTTTCCCGGGGTGTCGAAGGCGAGCTGGCCGCAGGCGGCGGCGAGTTCGCGGAGGTCGCTGCCCACGGCGTCGAGCAGGGCCTGCGCGGCCCCGGGAGTGATCGTGCGACCGGCACGGCGCACCTCCGCGCGGATGAAGTCGATGCGTTCGCCGGCCTTGGTGAGCTTGGTGACGGTGACCACGTGGGCACCGGCTTTCTTGACCCCGTCCACCAGGGCCTTGCCCTTGACCCCGCCCGGATGCATGAGGACGAGCGCGGCGTCGTCGCTGGGGTTCCCGGCGTACTTGACGACCTCCGTGATGACGTCCTTGCCCAGATCCTGCGCCGAACGGATCACAATGACCGTCCGATCCCCGAAAAGCGACGGCGAGGTGAGCCGAGTGACTTCGCCCAGCTCGACCTTCCCCCCAACAAGATCATGAACCTCGGCGTCACCACCCTCCGCGCGAACCTCCGCGACCACCTCTCCGACCGCCCGATCCGCGAGCAGTTCCTCATCCCCAATGACCAACGTCACCGCCGCAGGATTAGCCATGCCTGGCAGCATGCCACTTCCACGCCCAAGCCGCGCCACGGGATCACGACTTCCCCCTGGGTACGACCGCCAGGCCCGCCCCGTACGGCACCACGGCGAGATCACCCGAGCGGTCGGTACGGTGCACCCGGGCGCCCAGCCAGGTCAGGCGGCTGATGGTGGCGGCCGACGGGTGGCCGTAGCCGTTGTCCGCGCCGACGCTGATCAGAGCGGCACGGGCTCCGGTCGCCGCCAGGAATTCGGGATCCTGCCGCCCGGACCCGTGGTGCGGGACCTTCAGCACATCCACTCGAGGAACGCCGTCGCGGAGCAAAGCCGCCTCCGCCTCGGTCTCCAAATCCCCGCCGAGCAGGGCAGAACCGGACGCCCACCGAACCAACAGGACGACACTGGCGTTGTTGACGGCGGATCCGTCGCCCGTTCCTTCGCTCCAGCGGGGATCTCCGCCCCCTTGAGCGTGCACGCCTGCTCCTGAAGCTCCGGGTTCTGTGAGCCCGGCGGCTCCGACGGACGGCGCAAGCGCAGTGATCTCAGTCGGGCCGAACCTCCACCGTGTTCCTGGCCCCACCACCCACTCAGGAATCCGTCTGGTACGCAGTTCCGCCGACACTCGGGCACTTTCGCGTAAGGGATGACGGTTCGGACTGACGACCACGGCGCCAACCGGGCGATCACGAAGGACTCCGGTCAGACCGCCGACGTGGTCAAGGTGGGGGTGGGTGAGAACGAGGAGGACGATCGTGTGCACGTCCAGCCTGCGAAGGCACCGGTCTACCGGCCCGGGCTCGGAGCCGGTGTCGACGACCACCGCTTTCCCGGGACCGGCGGCCAGGACCAGCGCGTCCCCCTGCCCGACATCGCACATCACCATCAACCACCCGGGCGCCGGCCAGTTGGAGGTCACCGGCCCGGCCAGCAGAACCGCCACGAGCGCGCCACCCGCGACCGCGATCACCAGCCGTCGGCCGATCCGCCGCCGGAGCACCCACCAACCGCCGAGCGCCGCCACCGCCAGTAGCACCAGACCGAAGGCCCCCGCCGGCCAGGCGAGCCTGGCTACGGGCAGGCCGGCCGCCCACTCCGCCACCAGGATGATCCAACTGGCGGAAAGGCCCGCCGGGCGGACGATCAGCTGTGCCGCGTCCATGCTGATCGGCGCCACCAGAGCGGCCAGAAACCCCAGCAGGGTGGCGGGTGCGACGGCCGGACCGGCGAGCAGGTTGGCCGGGATCGCCACCGGCTCCACCACACCCGACATCAGCACCAGCACCGGCGTGACGGCCACCTGCGCCGCCGCTGGAACCGCGATCGCCTCCGCGACCAGCCGGGGCATGCGCTCCGCCAGACGATCCCGCCACCTGGGCGCGAGCAGCAGAATGCCGCCAGTGGCGAACACCGACAGGGCGAACCCGTACTCCCTGGCCAGCCCCGGCTCGAACAGGATCAGCAGCAGCACCGTCGCCGACAGCGCCGCCACTCCGTCCCGCGCCCGCCCGGTCCCCAGCGCGATCGCCGCCACCACGCCCATCACCAGCGCCCGCAACACACTGGGCGACGGCCGCGCCACCACGGCGAACGCCCCCATCGCCAGCACGGCCAGCCCTGCCCGAACAGGCAACGGCATCCCGGTCAGCCGCCCGGCGAACAGGAACGCCCCCGCCACGATCGCCAGATTGGCCCCGCTGACCGCGTTCAGGTGGCTGAGTCCCGCCGCCGCGAAATCCTCCTTGATCCCCGGATCCAGCCTCGAGACATCCCCCACCACCAACCCCGGCAACAACCCCCGAGCCCCATCCGGCAGAACCGCACAAGCCTCCCGAAGCCCCGCCCGCAAATGCCCCGCAACCTCCTGGACCGCCGACGGCCCGCCCATCACCTCCGGCGGCCCCCGAACCACCAGAACCCCCGCCTTCAACCTCCCGCCCTCCGCCACCCCCAACCGGCCGATAACCCGCACCCGCTGACTCGGCAACAACCCCACCCACTTCTCCCCCACCCCGAAAACCACCACATCGACATCAACCGAAACCCACCCCTGCCCACCACTCCTCGACGAGCCGACCAGTTCCCTCCCCGCCCCCGAGGCCCCGGCATCAGCCGAAACCCGCCCTTGCCCGCCATTCCTCGACGAGCCGACCAGTTCCCTCGCCGCCCCCGAGACCTCGGCATCAGCCCAAACCCGCCCTTGCCCGCCTTCCCTCGACGAGCCGACCAGTTCCCTCGCCGCCCCCGAGACCTCGGCATCAGCCGAAACCCGCCCTTGCCCGCCACCCGCCTTGAACCTCACAATCCGCGCGTCCACCACGACATTCGTCTCGGACGTCGGCCGCCCCCGAGTCGGCCGGACACGCGGATCCCCATCGAGCACGATCTCCGCCTCAATCGAAGCCTTCTCCGCCGCCAACGCAGAAACCGGCCCAGTGCTCACGGCGTGCACTTTGACGGCCACCACCAGGGCGGTTGCCGCAGCACACCCCAATGTCGCGACAGCCACGTTTCGCCACCGCGCCAGCGGCTCACCTCTCCCGCTCGAAACACACCCTCGCCCCAGGCAGACCCACACGCCCGCCAAGCTGACCAAACACCCGCCCGCCATCACAACGCCGACTTCCGCCGAACACCCCAGCAAGACCAGCGCAGTCACCCAGCTCGCCACCCCCGGCCCAAAAAGCAACCAGGAGTGACCTTCTTCAATCACCAGGTCATCTTTGACAACCTTCACGGCGACTCCCCCGCCACCCGAACACACGGAGACGTGAATTCGGCCACCTTCATGGCGAGACCTTGTCTTTCAGTTCAGCGAATTTCCGTTCACCTATTCCGCTTATCTCGCGGAGTTGCTCAACGGACTGGAATCCACCACGGGAATCGCGATAGTCAATAATTCGCCCAGCCAGGACTTCGCCCACTCCGGGGAGCTCTTCCAGTTGGGCGGCGGTCGCGGAGTTCAAGCTGAGAGGACCGCCGGTCGACGGCGGTGGCCCGGAACCTGGATCGTTCGGCAGGCCCGCCACAATCTGTTCACCGTCCACAAGACGCCGGGCGAGGTTGAGGTTCCCCGGCGTCGCGTCCTTCTTGAGGCCCCCGGCGGCGGTGAGCGCGTCGATGACCCGGGATCCCGAAGGCAGCGTGAGGACACCCGGTTTGCGCACCTTGCCGGTCACGTAGACCGTCACATTCCCGGTGGCCGAAGGAGACGCCATCCCTCCACTGGAAGCAGAAGCAGGGGTCGGCGGCGGCAAGGGCTCGGCAACCGGTTGGGACCGCCAAGCGAAGTACCCGGCCACCAGAGCGGCCACAACCCCCAGAACCACCAGCGCCCGAAGCCCGGACCGCCCGGGATCGAACTCCCGCCCATCACCGAAGAACTCCCGAATCCTCCCAACCACCCCAAGGTTCGAGCCCTCGATCGTCAGATCGTCGCCATCCAGGTCCCCGGCCGACCGCCCTCCAGTTGTCCGTCCCTCAGTCGTCCGCCCAGTCGTCCGCCCACCAGTCGTCCGCCCACCAGTTGACCGCCTCCCATCGAAGCCTCGTTCCACCACATCGGAGACGTAACGACCCCCGATAGGGCTCTCCAACGCCGATTCCGGATACGGATGCGCCCGAACCGAGCCTGACGCGACCCCCGATCCACCGAACGACGAACCGTCGGCCCCGAACGAAGGCGGTGGCCCCGCCCGCTCCTGCGGCGAGGTCAAGTGGTGGAGGCGGGCTTCGACGTCCGGGCGCGTCGATCGGGGGGTACGCACGCCGCGAGGCTAGGCAACCGGGAGCAGGGAGGAATCGGGCGAGCGAGGTTCTGTGGATAGCGGCCGCGCAGCCTGTGCGTGGGAAAGCCCTGTGCACCGGAAGCCCCGTGACAGGCAGCCCCGTGCACAGGAAGCCCTGTGCGCGGGAAGCCCTGTGCGCGGAAAAGCCCTGTGCGCGGAAAAGCCCCAATCAGGGGATATGCGGGGAGACGGTGACGGCGAGCATGCCGGGACCGGTGTGGGCGCCGATGGCGGCGCCGACTTCCACCGTGCGCAGGTGGCTGAGCTTGGGGATGCGGGCGGTGAGGTGATCGGCGAGGGTCTGGGCCCGGGCGTGAGCCGACAAGTGCTGGACCGCGATGTTGACGGGATCCTCGGCGGCGGCGGTCACGGTCAGGTCTTCCAGGCGGGAGAGCGCCCGCGAGGAGGTGCGCACCTTTTCGAGGAGGGTGATGGACCCGTCGGTGATGTGCATCAACGGTTTGACGGCGAGCGCGGACCCCAGAAGGTTGGCGAAGGTGCTGACCCGCCCACTGCGGCGAAGATGTTCGAGGGTGTCCACGTAGAAGTAGCTGCGGGTCGCGGCGGCGGTGTCACGGGCGACGGACGCCACCTCGGCGAGGCCGGCCCCGCGAGCGGCGGCCTGGGCGGCGGCGAGCACGGGAAACCCGAGCCCGTACCCGAGCGACCGACTGTCGACGACCTCAACGGGCAGCACCGCGTCCCGAGCGGCGACCCGAGCCGCGTCCACCGTGCCCGACATTTCCCCGGAAAGATGGACCGAGACCACCCCAGCGGCCCCCCGAGCCGCAGCAGCCTCATACGCGTCGGCGAAACGCCACGGAGCGGGCCGTGAAGTCGAAACCGGTGTCCAGGACCGAAGAGCGTCAGAAACCCCGTCAGCGTCGATCTGAGCCCCGTCGTCGAACTCCCGCCCCCCAACGATCACCTGAAGCGGAACAACGACGATCCCCAGCCCGTCAACCTCCCCCGCCCCCAGATAGGCAGAGGAATCCGTGACAACGACAACCGACATGTCCAGAGGTATCGGCTACTGCACCGGCGTGCCACCGCGCCACACCCGGCGCGGCTTGAGGCCGAAGGCCCAGGCGAAGGCGCCCTCGTGGTCGGCGTCCCACTGGACGATGTCGGCCAAACGACCAGGAGCCAGCACGCCACGGTCGGGAGCGCCGAGCACCTGAGCTCCGCCGAGGGTGGCGGCGCGCAGGGCGTCGCCGACGCTCATGCCGAAGGCGGCCACGGCGAGGCTGATCACCAGGGACATGGAGGTGATGCCGCAGTGGCCGGGGTTGTGGTCGCTGCCCAGGGCGATGGGCACGCCCTGCCTGATCAGGTGGCGGACCGGCGGCAGGGAACCGTGGGAGAGGGCGGTGCCGGGGCAGACCACGGCGGGAACGCCGTAGCGGGCCATCAGCGCGATGTCCTCGTCGGTGGTGTGGTGGAGCAGGTCGGCGGAGGCGCAGCCCATCTCGGCGGCCAGCTGCACGGCGCCGCGCTTGCTGTAGGCGCCGGCGTGCACGCGGGGCAGCAGCCCGACGTTCCGGCCGGAGGCCAGCACCCAGCGGGCCTCGTCGGGCGAGAAGTGCCCGTCGTCGCAGTAGACGTCCACACTGTCGGCCCCGGCCGCGGCGGCGTCCGCGCACCAGGCGGCCACGGCCTCCACGTAGTCGCGCTGGCGGCCGAAGTACTCGGGCGGCACCACGTGCGCGGCCAGGAAGGTGACGTGCACGCGCGGCATCATCGGTTCCTTCTCCAGCTCGCGCAGCAGCCGCACGTCGGCGAGTTCGCCGTCCCTGGTCAGGTGGTACCCGGTCTTGGCCTCGACGGTGGTGGTCCCGCTGAGCAGCCATTCACGGAGCCGCTCGCGCACGCCGTTGCAGAGCGTCCACGGGTCGGTGCCCCGGGTCACGGTGACGGTGGAGCCGATGCCGCCGCCCGCGGCGGTGATCGCGGAGACCGAGGAGCCGCCGGAGCGCATGGCCATCTCGGCGTAGCGGTTGCCCGCGTACACCGGGTGGGTGTGGGCGTCGATCAGCCCTGGCGTGACGAGCGCGCCGCCGAGGTTCTCGACGTGGTCGACGTCGGTGATGTCGTCGACCACGCCGGGCACGGACTGCGGCAGATCCGCCGCGCGTCCCACCCAGGCGATGCGGTCGTTGTGGACCAGGATCGACGCGTTGCTGCACACGTCATGGCCGGTCCACAGCCGGCCGATATTGGTGAGAAGCCGTACGGTCATCCGACCACCATCCATGACGACGTCTCTGGGGACGCCGGGGAAGCCCAGCGTACGGGCGCCGCGCCCGCCGGGTCCGCTCCGTGTCCGGACGTCATTGGGGGGTCTCCTGCTCTCATCGCGCACCGGGTTGTGCGATGACGGATCGCCGTGAGGGTCGCCTCGGCGATTTCAGTTCAGTTACGTTATTTCACAGGTCGGCTCGCTGTACAGGGTTATTGAGAAGAACGCCGGTTCGCCTCCCTGGCATCCGGTTGACCCGTCCTTCTCCCCCGTCACTCCGGAGTCCGTCTCCCCAGCTCAGACCCGGCAAAAGCACCCGCACCCCAGGTGTCACTGCAGTCACTGGTGTCATCGTGGTACCCGCGCAAGATTGTCGCGTAAGGCTTGGCTTATCCTAGCAACGCCGATCCGTTGCGGCCAGAGCCGTTCTCCGGCCGCTTTCGGGCAAGCCTCCCCGAATTCTCCGATTTGTCACCAAGAGACAGTAAAGAGCCGGTTTAGTCCGGTGAGGAATGGGGCAGTCTAGACCGTTTCTACCGGTTTGGCCACACGATCGAGCTCGTGGAACAGACTGGGCAGCACCCGCGCGCGGAGGATCGTGCCGTCCCCGGTGTGCTCCAGCGACAGCACCTCGCCCTCCTTGTGCGCCCTGGCCACCAGGTCGCCCCGGTCGTAGGGCACCAGCACGTGCACCTCGTGGTCCAGCCGGGGCAGCTCCCGCTCGATCAGCGCCATCAGCTCGCCGATCCCGGCGCCGGTCCGCGCCGACACCACGATGCTGTGCCGCTCGCGCATGGTCAGCCGGGCCAGCACCACCGGATCGGCGGCGTCGGACTTGTTGACCACGACGATCTCCGGGATGTCCTTGGTACCGGGGATCTCGGCGATCACCTCACGCACCGCGGCCAGCTGGGACTCCGGATCGGGGTGGGAGCCGTCCACCACGTGCAGGATGAGATCGGCGTCGCCGACCTCCTCCAGGGTGGACCGGAACGCCTCGATCAGCTGGTGCGGCAGGTGGCGCACGAAGCCCACCGTGTCGGCCAGCGTGAACAGGCGCCCCTCGGGCGTGCGGGCCCGCCGCACGGTCGGGTCGAGGGTGGCGAAGAGCGCGTCCTCGACCAGCACGCCCGCGCCGGTGAGCCGGTTGAGCAGGGAGGACTTGCCGGCGTTGGTGTATCCGGCGATGGCCACGGCGGGCACTTCGCGGACCTGGCGCCGGTGGCGCTTGGTGTCCCTGGCGGTGGACATCTCCTTGATCTGCCGCCGCAGCTTGGACATGCGCTCGCGGATGCGCCGCCGGTCCAGCTCGATCTTCGTCTCACCGGGACCACGGCCGCCGATGCCGACGCCGCCCGCGGCCCGGCCGCCGACCTGCCGGGACAGGTTGCCACCCCAGCCGCGCAGGCGGGGCAGCAGGTACTGCAGCTGGGCCAGCTCGACCTGGGCCTTGCCCTCGCGGCTCTTGGCGTGCTGGGCGAAGATGTCCAGGATCAGCGCGGTGCGGTCGATGACCTTGACCTTCACCACCTCTTCCAGCTGCCGGAGCTGGCCGGGGGTGAGTTCACCGTCGCAGATGACCGTGTCGGCGCCGGAGGCGGCGACGATGTCACGCAGCTCGGCGGCCTTGCCTGAGCCGATGTAGGTGGCCGAATCGGGCCGGTCGCGGCGCTGGATCAGGCCCTCCAGGACCTCGGATCCCGCCGTCTCGGCCAGCAGCTTCAGTTCCTGGAGGGAGTTCTCGGCGTCGAAGACGGTCCCGCCGGTCCACACCCCGACCAGGACCACCCGCTCCAGCCTGAGCTGCCGGTACTCGACCTCGGTGATGTCTTCGAGCTCTGTCGAGAGACCGACGACCCGCCTGAGCGCCTGGCGCTCCTCAAGTTCGTAATCGCCGATGTCTTCTGGCTCGTTCCGCATATATGCCATCTCTACTAGCTCAACAGTCCGACACCGTGGTGTCTTCCCCTCGATGGTGGCACGACACCTCAAGATCGCGCATCCTGATAAAGCCCCAGTAGCCGTCAAGTCGCTACCCAGTCAGTCCCAGCTCATCGGCAACCGGCCCCTCGCACGATACGGGCGTGAACGACTTCAGCGATGTGATCAAGGGGCAGGTGCTCCGCCCCGGGGACGACGATTTCGCCACCGCGCTGCTGCCCTTCAACCGGGCCGTGGACCAGAGCGGCGTACGGGCCGTGGTGATCCCCGAGGACGCCGACGACGTGGCCGCGACGGTACGGCACGCCGGCCTGGCCGGGTTGTCGGTGGTGACCCAGCCGAGCGGGCACGGCGCGGCCGAGGGGCTGGACGGCGAGGTGCTGCTGCGCACCCACCGGCTGCGCGGCGTGACGGTGGACCCCGAGCGCCGGGTGGCCCGGGTGGAGGCGGGCGCGCAGTGGGGCGAGGTGCTCCAGGCCACCGCCAAGTACGGCCTGACCGGCAGCTCCCCCGTGGTCAGCGTGACCGGGTTTCTGCTCGGCGGCGGCCTGAGCTGGTTCAGCCGCCGCCACGGGTTCGGCGCGAGCGGCGTGCGGGCCCTGGAGGCGGTGACCGCGGACGGCGTCCCGGCGCGGGTCACCGCCGACTCCGACCCCGACCTGTTCTGGGCGCTGCGCGGGCGGCGGCGGTGACTTCGCCCTGATCACCGCGGCCGAGATAGAGCTGTTCCCGGCCCCCGAGCTCTACGGCGGCCGCCAGATCTGGCCTGCCACCAGGGCCGCCGCCGTGCTGGACGCCTTCCGCGAGGTCACCGCGACAGCGCCGGAGGAACGGCCAGGTGGCCGTGGGCGCCTTCCCCGTTCTCCCCTAGATCCCGAAATTTCGGGACTCAAGGTCATACGAGGATCTTGGCGTCGCCCGAGCCCGTCTTGATGACGATCTTGCGAGTGGCGGCGGGATCCTCGGTGACCTGGACGGTCCTGTCGCCGGAACCGGTGTTCAACTCCACGTTGTAGGCGCCCTTCGGCACGTACAGCACGCCGTTTCCCGATCCGGTCTCCAGGGTGGCCTGATCGGGCGGCGAGACGTACCGCAGCTCGATGTCGCCCGAGCCGGTGTTGGCCAGCGCGGTCCTGCCGCCCAGCCCCCTGGCTTCGATGTCGCCGGAGCCGGCGGACAGGTCGAGCGGGCCGGACAGCGAGCGCAGGGTGATGTGCCCCGAGCCGGTGTCGATCTTCACCCTGAGCCCCTTGGGCACCTCGACGTGGTAGTCCACCGAGCAGTCCCCGCAGTCGTACTCCAGCATCAGCGTCTCGCCGTCCACCCGGTGCCCGCCCTCCGGTCGCTCGCCCCGGTAGTGCACGGTCTCGGTGACCTTGATCCCGGTCCGGTCGGACTCGTTGACCACCACGTCCCCCGCCCCGGTGTTCACGCTGAGCGCGGTCACCTTGTCGCTGACGTCGTAGTCCTGTACGGCCTGCGAACGGCCGAAGTTCAGATCCATCCCACACCCGGACAACACCAGGCCGGCCCCCATGACCGCCCCTGCCAGGGCCAGCCCCTGCTTCACTCTCATGTTCCCGATTCTCCGTACGGCACGGGCCTGCCGCCCATCAGGGATGCCCCCCATACCGCCCTGAGGGCGACCCCCGGATTGCTTCCCAAAATGCCATCAAGTAGCGTCGATTCCGCTGGACAGAATATTTTTTCCGCATTACGGAAAGGACGTGCCATGGACGGCGTCGAGATCAAGGGCCCGATGGCGGACCGGTTCGACGAGATCCTCACGCCCGAGGCCCTCTCCTTCGCGGCGGCCCTCCAGCGTGAGTTCGACCCCCGCCGCCGCGAACTCCTGGACGCCCGGCAGGCCCGGCAGGCCGAACTGTCAGCTGGGGGGACTCTGGATTTCCTGCCCGGGACCGCCGCCATACGGGAGGGTGAGTGGCGGGTGGCGCCGCCCGCGCCCGGTCTGGAGGACCGCCGGGTGGAGATCACCGGGCCGGTGGACCGGAAGATGACCATCAACGCCCTCAACTCCGGCGCCAAGGTCTGGCTCGCGGACTTCGAAGACGCCAACGCTCCCACCTGGGAGAACACCGTCCTGGGCCAGCTTAACCTGCGGGATGCGCTGGACCGGACCATCGATTTCGAGAGCGGCGGCAAGACCTACGCGCTGAAGGCCGACGCCGAGCTGGCCACCGTCGTCGTCCGCCCGCGCGGCTGGCACCTGACCGAGAAGCACGTGACCGTGGACGGGCAGCCGTTCTCCGCGTCGCTGTTCGACTTCGCCCTCTACTTCTTCCACTGCGCCCGGCGCCAGCTGGCCAAGGGCCGGGGGCCGTACTTCTACCTGCCGAAGATGGAGTCGCACCTGGAGGCGCGGCTCTGGAACGACGTCTTCAACCGCGCCCAGGCGCTGCTCGGCCTGCCCCGCGGCACGATCCGGGCGACCGTGCTGATCGAGACCTACCCGGCGGCCTTCGAGATGGAGGAGATCCTGTACGAGCTGCGCGAGCACTCGGCCGGGCTGAACGCCGGACGCTGGGACTACCTGTTCAGCGTGATCAAGAAGTTCCGCACCCGGGGCCGGGAGTTCCTGCTGCCCGAGCGGAACGCGGTGACCATGACCGCGCCCTTCATGCGCGCCTACACCGAGCTGCTGGTGCGCACCTGCCACAAGCGCGGCGCGCACGCCATCGGCGGCATGGCGGCGTTCATCCCGTCCCGCCGCGACCCGGAGGTCAACCGGGTGGCGCTGGAGAAGGTGCGGGCGGACAAGACCCGCGAGTCGGGCGACGGCTTCGACGGCTCCTGGGTGGCCCACCCCGACCTGGTCCCGGTCTGCCGGGAGGTCTTCGACGGCGTGCTCGGCGAGCGCCCCAACCAGCTGGACCGCCTCCGCGAGGAGGTCAGCGTGAGCGCCGAGGACCTGCTCTCGGTCGCCAAGACGCCCGGCGAGATCACCGAAGCCGGCCTGCGGAACAACGTGGACGTGGCGCTGCGCTACCTGGCCGCCTGGATGGGCGGCAGCGGCGCGGTGGGCATCCACAACCTGATGGAGGACGCGGCCACCGCCGAGATCTCCCGCTCCCAGATCTGGCAGTGGATCCACAACCAGATCGAGCTGGCCGACACCGGCGCGGTGGTCACCAAGGAGCTGGTGGAGCGGATCATCGAGGAGGAGCTGGCCGCCATCGCCGCCGAGCCCGGATATGATCCCGCGCGCTACGAGCAGGCCACGGCCCTGTTCAAAGAGGTCGCGCTGGACGATGATTTCGCCGAGTTCCTGACCCTGCCCGCGTACGCCAGGATGCCATGATCGCGACGCTTGCCCAGCGACTTAAGGCGGTGCTGCCGGACCAGGCGGTGATCACCGATCCGGTCCGGCTGCGCACCTACGAGTGCGACGGCCTCACCTACCACCGCGCCACGCCCGGCGTGGTCGTGCTGCCCGAGTCGGCGGAGGAGATCGCCGCCGTGGTCCGCCTGTGCCAGGAGTTCCAGGTCCCGTTCGTGGCCCGGGGCTCCGGCACCGGGCTGTCCGGCGGCGCGCTGCCCCGCTCCGACGGCGTACTGATCGTGACCTCCCGGATGCGCCGCATCCTGGACATCGACCTGCCCAACCGGCGCGCGGTGGTGGAGCCGGGGGTGACCAACCTGGCCATCACCGAGGCGGTCAGGGACGCCGGGTACTACTACGCCCCCGACCCCTCCAGCCAGCAGATCTGCTCCATCGGCGGCAACGTCGCGGAGAACTCCGGCGGCGCGCACTGCCTGAAGTACGGCTTCACCGTCAACCACGTGCTGGCCCTGGAACTGGTCACCCCGGACGGGGACATAGTGGAGCTGACCGAGCTGGACGACGGCTACGACCTGCTGGGCGCCTTCATCGGCTCGGAGGGCACCCTGGGCATCGCCACCAAGATCACGGTACGGCTGTCGCGGGCCCCGGAGACCGTCACCACCCTGCTGGCCGCGTTCGCCACCATCGAGGGCGGCGGCACCGCCGTGTCGTCGATCATCGGGGCCGGGATCGTCCCGGCCGCCATCGAGATGATGGACGCGCTGGCCATCGAGGCCGCCGAGGCCGCGGTGCGGTGCGAGTACCCGGCGGGGGCCGGAGCCGTGCTGATCGTGGAGCTGGACGGTCCGACGGCCGAGGTGGCGCGGCAGTTCGCGGCGGTGGAGCGGATCTGCCGGGAGGCGGGTTCCTTCGAGATCCGGGTCGCCGCCTCGGCGGAGGAGCGGGCGGCGATCTGGCGGGGCCGCAAGTCCGCGTTCGCGGCGGTGGGGCGGATCAGCCCGGCCTACATCGTGCAGGACGGGGTGGTGCCGCGCACCGCGCTGCCGGAGGTGCTGGCGGGCATCGACAGGTTGCAGGAGGAGTTCGGCATCCGGGTGGCCAACGTGTTCCACGCCGGGGACGGCAACCTGCACCCCCTGGTGCTCTTCGACGACGCCGAACCGGGGCAGGGCGAGCGGGCCGAGACGGTGAGCGGCCGCATCCTCGACCTGTGCATCGAGCACGGCGGCTCGATCACCGGCGAACACGGCGTCGGCGTCGACAAGTCCCGATATATGCCGAGAATGTTCACCGATGACGATCTGGCGACCATGCAGCTGGTGCGCTGCGCCTTCGACCCGGGGTACCTGTCCAACCCTGGCAAGATCTTCCCGACCCCACGCCTGTGCGGCGAGGTGCCCCGAGTCAGGAAAGGCCCGCACCCGCACGAGGCGGAGCTGTTCTGATGGCTGACGAAGCGCTGGCGAGCACCGGCGTGACACTCCGGCCGGCCGGCGCGCAGGACGCGGTCGCCGGCGTGCGCCCGCGCTGGGTGGCGCTGCCGGAGAGCACCGAGGAGGTCGCCGCGCTGCTGCGGGTGGCGGCCGAGCGGGACCTGGCCGTGGTCCCGGTGGGCGGGGGCACCAAGCTGGACTGGGGCCCGCCGCCGGAGCGCTGCGACCTGCTGGTGGACCTGTGCTGCCTCTCCGAGGTGGTCGAGCACGTGGCCGGCGACCTCGTGCTCCGGGTGCAGGCCGGGATCACGCTGGAGACGCTGCGGGACCGGCTGGCCATCGCCGGCCAGGAACTCGCCCTGGACGTGCCCGTCCCCGGCACCACGGTCGGCGGCCTGCTCGCCACCGCCCTGGCCGGCCCCCGCAGGTTCCGGTACGGCACCGCCCGCGACCTGCTCATCGGCATCACCGTGGTGCTCGCCGACGGCACCGTCGCCCGCTCCGGCGGCAAGGTGGTCAAGAACGTCGCCGGCTACGACCTGGGCAAGCTCTTCACCGGCTCGTACGGCACGCTGGGCGTCATCACCGAGGCCAACTTCCGCCTGCACCCGCTGCCGCCCGAGCGGCGCTGGGTGACCGCCGAGTACGGCACCGACGTCCGGCGGGGCCGCGAGCTGCGCCGGGAGTTCCCGGTCGACCCCGGCCCGCTGCTCCAGGAGCTGGCCGCGTCCCAGGCCGAGCCCACGGCCATCGAACTGGACTGGGCGGACTCCGGGGACGTCTACACACTGTCCGTCCTGGTGGAGGGCGCGGCGGCGGAGGAGCGGGCCGAGGCCGTACGGGCGATCATGACCGGGGCGGAGCTCGGCGACAAACCGCCCGCCTGGTGGGGACGGCTGCCGGAACACGTCACGCTGGCGGAGATCCGGGTGCCCCCGGGGGTGGCCGGACAGGCCGTCCGGGAGGTCGCCGGGGCCGATCTTCCCGGGCGGCGGCTGCGCGGGTCGGCCGGGGCCGGGGTCTTTCACCTCGGCCTGCGGGACGGCGCGGGGGTGACCGGCATCCGTGCCCGGCTGGCCCCGCTCGGCGGGCGGGTGACGGTGCTCGCCGGGCCGGACGGCGGGGCCGACCGGTGGGGGCCGATCGGCGCGCTCGGCCTGATGCGCCGGGTCAAGGAGCGGTTCGACCCGGACCGCCGGATGTCACCGGGCCGCTTCGCGGGAGGGATCTGATGGACGCCGAACTGATCAAAGACTGTGTGCACTGCGGGTTCTGCCTGCCGACGTGCCCGACGTACGTGCTGTGGGGCGAGGAGATGGACTCCCCGCGCGGGCGCATCCACCTCATGGACCAGCACGTCCAGGGCACCCCGCTCACCCCCGAGATGGCCGGTCACTTCGACGCCTGCCTCGGCTGCATGGCCTGCGTCACCGCCTGCCCTTCCGGTGTCAGGTACGACCGCCTGATCGAGCTGACCAGGGCCGAGGTGGAGCGGGAGCACGTGCGGCAGCCGCAGGAGCGGGCCATCCGGGGCATCGTGTTCGCGCTGTTCCCCTACCCACGCCGGTTGCGCCTGCTCAAGCTGCCGATCAGGCTGGGCAGCCGGATGAAGACCTTCCTGACCCGGGTGCACCCCTCCCTGGGCGCGATGGCCGAACTCACCCCGCCTCCGGCCCGCCGCGTACGGCTGCCCCGGCGGGTGGCCGCACGAGGGCCGCACCGGGCCACGGTGGGCCTGCTCACCGGCTGCGTGCAGGGCGAGTTCTTCCCGGGCGTCAACACCGCCACGGCCAGGGTGCTGGCCATGGAGGGCTGCGACGTGGTCATCCCGAAGGACCAGGGCTGCTGCGGCGCGCTCTCCCTGCATTCCGGGTACGACGGGCGCAAGTTCGCCAAACGGGTCATCGCCGCCTTCGAACGGGCGGGCGTGGACACGGTCGTGGTCAACGCGGCCGGGTGCGGGGCGGCCATGAAGGAGTACGCCGAGTTGCTCGCCGACGAACCCGAGTGGGCGGCCCGTGCCGCCGCCTTCAAGGTGCGTGACCTGGCCGAGTTCCTGGTCGAGCTGGGTCCCGTCGCCAAGCGGCACCCGCTGGAGCTGACCGTGGCCTACCACGACGCCTGCCACCTGGCCCATGCCCAGGGCGTACGGGCCCAGCCCAGGGAGCTGCTGCGCGGCATCCCCGGGCTGAGCATCCGGGAGGTGGCCGAGTCGTCGATCTGCTGCGGCTCGGCCGGGACCTACAACCTGTTCCAGCCGGAGCCCGCCAGGGAGCTGGGCGACCGCAAGGCCGCCAGGGTCCGGGACACCGGCGCCGACCTGCTGGTCTCGGCCAACCCCGGCTGCACGCTGCAGATCACCGCCGCCATGCGCCGGGCGGGCGAGCAGCCGATCCCGGTGGCGCACACCGCCCAGGTGCTGGACGCCTCGCTCCTCGGGCGGCGGGTGGTCGCGTGAGTGTACAGAGCGTGGACCGGGCGCTGGACATCCTGGAGGCGCTGGCCGACCTGGGCGGGGAGGCCGGGCTGACGGAGATCGCCGTGCGGACCGGCCTGCCGTACGGGACGATCCACCGGTTGCTGCGCACGCTGCTGGCCCGCGGGTACGTGCGGCAGGAGTCCGACCGCCGGTACGCGCTGGGCGGGTCGCTGGTCCGGGTCGGCGGGGTCGCCGAGGGCATGGTGGGCGGCTGGGCGGAGCCGTACCTGGCCAAGATGGTGGAGTTGTCCGGGGAGACCGCCAACATGGCGGTGCTGGAGGGCGACTTCGTGGTGTACGTCGCGCAGGTGCCCTCGCCCCGGCGGTTGCGCATGTTCGCCGAGGTCGGGCGGCGGGTGCTGCCGCACAGCACGGCGGTGGGCAAGGTGCTGCTGGCCGAGCGTCCCGACGCGGCCTCGGTGTTCGCCAGGACCGGGCTGCCGCGGCGGACCGAGCACACCATCACCAGCGTGGCGGCGATGCTCGACGAGCTGGCGGCCGTGCGGGAGCGCGGGTACGCGATGGACCTCGGCGAGGAGGAGCTCGGGGTGCACTGCCTGGCCGTGCCGGTCTCCGACGGAGATCGGGTGGTGGCGGGGATGTCGGTCTCCGGGCCCGCCGAGCGGATCGCCGCCCTGGATCGGGAGGAGCTGGCCCGGGAGCTTCGCAAGATCGCCGACGACTTCGGCACCGAGGTGTTCGGTTCGGGGCGGTAGGTACGATCAGGGGCATGTGCCGAAGCATCAAGACCCTGCGGCCGCCCTTCACCGATGAGGTCACCGAGGACGACATCCGCGCGGCTGCCCTCCAGTACGTGCGGAAGATCTCCGGCTTCCGGGCGCCCGCCGCGCACAACGCCGCCGCCTTCGACGAGGCGGTGGCGGCGATCACCGAGGCCAGCACGACGCTGCTGGCCTCGCTTCAGGTGCGCGGCGCACGCTGATCCGGGGTCAGGCGCACTGGTCGAGCATCGCCTGCTTGTCGGGGGCGGTAACGGGCAGTTCGTACTTCAGGGCAACCTGGGCGAAACGCACGGCGTAGGAGCACCGGATGCGGCGTGTGGGCGGGAGCCAGGTCGCCGGTCCTGAGTCGCCCTTGGAAGCGTTCATCGAGCCGTCCACGGCTAACAGGTTGAGCGGATCGTTGCTGATCTGCTTGCGTTTGGCGTCGCTCCAGCGGGAGGCGCCCATCTGCCAGTCGTAGGACAGCGGCATGATGTGGTCGATCTGGACCTTGGACGCGGCTTCCTTCCGCCAGGTGATGGTGGTCTCGGTGTACGGGTCGAAGATCTTCATCTCGACCACCACACAGTTCGAACCGTCCCGGAATTTCATGTCCTGGCCGTCGCGCTGGAGGATGTCGTTCCGGGTGTCGCAGCCGTTGCGCGCGAGCGGGATGTCGTCGGCGTTGTCCGCCCAGGCGTACCCGAACTTGTCCCGGTCGTACCCGGTCTTGGTCCCGCGCCCCTTCGTGGTGACCTGCTCGATCAGGTCCCGCGCGGCCTTCTTGTCCTGCTCCGAAGTGATCGGCGCCAGCCCCGGCTTCGTCCCATCCGGATTGTCCAGCGGGTTGGTCCCGCCCCCGTCTCCCTTCCCACCCGCCTGGGCCTCTCGCCCAGGCGTCTCCAGCCCAAGATCACTAGCATCCAGGGGCGCACAACCGCCCACTAGGACAACCGCCATCACGATCCCGACGATCGCCTTGCGCACCGGCCACTCCTAGGTCAAAGAATCACCAACCTAGGTATAGCAAATGCCCAAATTTCCCACTATCAGGCGCTATGCCGCGCTTCGGTGTGCCGGAAGTGGAGGGATTCGATCACGCGCATGGGCGTACCAATGAAGTGGCCCCGAGACATCGCGTCTCGGGGCCACTTCATTGGAGCTTGGCTACAGGCCGTACTCCTTGACGATGTGTTCGTGGCGTTCGGTCTCGACGCCCACCTCGCGGGCGAGGTCCAGCCAGGCCAGCGGGTGGACCCACTGTTCGGTGGCGTCGTCGAGGACCGCGTCCAGTTCGGAGGGGTCGACAGTGGGGGGCACGGCGATCCAGCCGAAGACGCCGGGGAGGGGCTCACCGGTGCCGGGGTGGGTGACCTTGTAGTTGTCGTCGCTGTAGACCCACATCGGCCAGCCACGCTCGGCCATCAGCTCGTTGAACTCGGCCCACTCTTCCTCGCTGGGCGCGGCGCCGTCGAAGAACCAGCTGGTGTAGCCGCCGGGCCGCAGGATGGTGACCCCGGCGAACGGGATGACGAAGCTCTCCCGTTCGGCCTCGGTCTCCGGGATGGGCTCCAGCGGACGCGGGTCCACCACCACGATGTCCCCGGCGTTGTACTCCATGCCACGCGGCTGCGGGATGGCCAGCCGGGCGGTGGCGGGCCCGGTGCGCACCGCGAGCACCTCGCGCTGGCTGCCGTCCGGGGCGGGCAGGATGGCCCGGATCAGGTGCCACTCCTCCTCGATCGGCCCCTCGGTGGACTGCAGCGGCATGCCCAGCTTGGCGGCGGCCTGCCGGACGGTGGCCCAGTCCTCGGTGGCGGTGGCGAGCACGATCACCCGCCAGACGTCCTCCTCCTCACCGATACCGGCGTCCATTACCGGCTTGAGGATCTCGCCGGCCTTGACGTTGTCGCCCAGCTGCTGCACGGCGCCGGACCAGAGCCGGCGACCCTCCAGCTCCGAACCCCCGGCGACGGCCAGCTCGGCCTCGGCGGCGGTCTCCGCCCAGCGCTCGCGGGCCCGGTAGAGCCGGGCCAGGGCCAGGTGGTTCTCCGGCTCGGGCAGCCGGGCGGCCAGCTCGACCACCCGGTCGTCCTGGTCGGCCTCGATCAGCAGCCCGGTCAGGTAGGCGATGTCCTCCTGCTCGGCCTTGGCCGGGTCGCCCTTCTCCACCACGGTCTGCCAGTAGATCTCGGCGCCCACCGGCGCGTACCCCAGGAAACCGAGGGTGGTGGTGTGCCGCCGGGTGGCCTCCAGGTCGGTGCCGGAGAGCGGCCAGAGCCAGCCCACCCAGGCCTCGGGGTTGGCGACCCGGCCGTCGGCGGCGTCGAAGTACTGCACCAGTTCCTCGCGCGGCCCGGGCGGCGCGGGCTCGGCGGTCTCGTCGGCGGCGGACCGCAGCTGGGCGATCCGCTCCGGCAGCCCCTCGGTGGAGGTCAGGTCGGGCAGCACCGCCTCGGCCAGGTCGGCCAGCTGGCGGGCCTGCCAGATGCCCTGCCGGGCCACCGCCAGGTAACCGGCGGTGAGCGCCAGCTCGAACCGGGCCCGGTGGCCGCCCATCGTCTCGAAGTAGCTCATCCACTGGCGCAGGATGCGGCCGAGCTGCCAGGAATTGGCGATCGACCCGGTGATCGACAGCAGCCGCACCACGGCGGCCCACTCCACCCACTCGCGCGGGTGCTCGCCCACCACGTCCAGATCGGGCAGCGCCTCCACGGCCTCCTCGATGCGGCCCAGCTCGGTCAGGATCGCCGAGCGCAACAGGGCCTCGCGGCGCGCCTTGGCCACCGGGTCGTCCGGCTTGAGGCCGGTGGCGGCCTCGAGTGCGGCCAGCGCGTCCTCCCCCCGCTCGGCGGCCAGCAGCGCGCGGGCGGACTGGGCACCCAACTCCCAGGAGGCCTGCCGGCCTGCGGCGTTCAGCCGCTGCACGGCCGCCTCCGCGTAGGCGACGGCTTCGGCGGGGGTGCCTGCGTCGAGCAGGGCCGCCACGTACTGCGTGGTGAGACCGGAGAAGGCCAGCGAGTCAGGAGCCACCTCGCCCAGCGCGCGGCCCAGGATGGCCAGCCGTTCGGAGGCGTAGCCGGGACCGTCGGTGTTGCCCAGGGTGATCGCCAGCGCCTCGGCGGCGGCCGAGGCGGCCGGGCAGTCGCGCACGTCGGAGCGTTCCGCGAACTCGGCCAGCTCGCGCGCGTCGGGCAGCGCGACGGCGCCGTTGGCGCGGTCACCCACCCGGCCGATCACGTGCCAGTACCGGGCGAACAGCTCCAGCCAGGGCTGTTGCAGCTCCTCCGCCTGCTGGGCGACGGCCGGGGCCACGACGTCGAGCTGGCCGTACCGCCCCTCCAGGGCCTGGGCGGGCACGTCGCCCAGCGCCATTGCCAGGCCCGCGTTTCCGGCTTCATGTAGTTGCCGCTGGGTGCCACCCACCCAGGACCAGATGTCAACGTCCATGAGGAGTCAGTCTGCCAGGTCACCGACCCTGGCCCAAACGCGTACACGGGCGCGCCTTGAGCTTGCGTCTCCAGGGACACGAAGTACGCAATTGACGCGATTTTTCGGGCTTTATCGGCTTATGTGGTGACGTTTACGCCCAGGGTTCGGAGTCGGTGTACTCGCCGGTGGCGACCAGGACCGCCGGGCCGCTGAGGTAGCTGGTGGCGCCGTCCAGGGTGATCTTGAGGGTGCCGCCCAGGACCCGGACCTTCCAGATCCCGGTGCGCTCCCCGGCCGCCCAGGCCGCCGCCACGGCCGTGGCCACCGCGCCGGTGCCGCACGAGCGGGTCTCGCCCGAGCCCCGCTCGTACACCCGCATGGACACCGCGTGGTCGCCCACCGGGTTGATCAGCTCGATGTTCACCCCGTCCGGGAAGACCGAACGGTCGTACCAGGGCTGCGCGGCCAGTTCCAGCTCGGTCACCGGGTCGTCGATCACGCAGGCCAGGTGCGGGTTCCCCACGTTCACCACCAGCCCGCGATACTCCCGCCCGTTCAGCGTGGTACGGCTCTCGCCGAGCACCGCCGGCAGGCCCATGTCCACCGTGACGTCGCCGACGGGGCCGAGGCGGACCCGCTTGATCCCGGCCCGGGTGGCCACGCCGAACTCCCCCGGCTCGGCGAGACCGTTGTCCACCAGGTATCGGGCGAACACCCGCATGCCGTTGCCGCACATCTCGGCCAGGCTGCCGTCGGCGTTGCGGTAGTCCATGAACCACTCGGCCCTGGCCGCCTGCTCCTCGGCCTCCGGCACGAACTTCGTCGGCACGACCCGGAGGATGCCGTCGCCGCCGATGCCCGCGCGGCGGTCGCAGATCCGGGCCACCAGGGCGGCGGAGGGGTCCAGCCGCCCTTCGGGGTCGGGAACGATGACGAAGTCGTTCTCGGTGCCATGCCCCTTCACGAAGCGCATGTCACCAGCCTAGCGGCTTGATCGACAAGGTCGTCGGCGTCGTACGGCAACCAGCGCACCCGGGGGTCGCGGCGGAACCAGGACTCCTGGCGGCGGGCGAACCTGCGGGTGGCCCGGACAGTCTCGGCCTGGGCCTCCGCCTCGGTGCACTCGCCGGCCAGGAAGCGGAGCACCTGGGCGTACCCGAGGGCGCGGCTGGCGGTCAGGCCGCCGGCCAGGCCCTGTTCCCGGAGACGGCGCACCTCGGCCACCAAGCCCGCCGTCCACATGCGCTCGACCCGGATCTCGATGCGGCGGTCCAGCTCCGGGCGGGGGATGTCCAGGCCGAGCTGCACGCTGGGATAGACCGCTTCGTAGGAGGGCATGGTGGCGGAGAACGGGCGGCCGGAGAACTCGATCACCTCCAGGGCGCGCACGATCCGGCGGCCGTTGCTGGGCAGGATCGACTCGGCGGCCACCGGGTCGCGCTCGGCCAGCAGGGCGTAGAGGGGGGCGGGGCCGTGTTCGGCCAGGTCGCGTTCGAGGCGGGCGCGGATTTCGGGGTCGGTGCCGGGGAACTCCAGCTCGTCCAGGGCGGCTCGTACGTACAGGCCGGAGCCGCCGACCAGGATGGGCAGCACGCTGCGGGACCGGAGGTCGTCGATGAGCGGGCGGACCAGTTCCTGGTACTCGGCGACGCTTGCCGTGTGGTCAACGTCCCATATGTCCAGTAGATGGTGTTGGACACCTTTTTGTTGGGGGACGGTCAGCTTGGCGGTGCCGATGTCCATTCCTCGGTAAAGCTGCATGGAGTCGGCGTTGATCGCCTCACCCCCCAGCCGCAGCGCCAGATCCACGGCCAGGTCGGACTTTCCGGCCGCCGTGGGGCCCACGACGGCGACTACTGGTAGTTCGCCCACCCGGTAAGTGTCCCAAGCTCACGGGTAACAATGAGACGTACGGTGCCACATCGTGCCGTGAGATGGGGGATTTCACGATGTCGATGTACGACAAGGCCAAGGACAAGCTGGGCGAGAAGGCCGACAAGGCCAAGGACGCCGCGAACAAGGGCGTCGACAAGGCCACCGAGGCGGCTCGGGAGAAGACCGGCGGCAAGTACGACGAGCAGATCGACAAGGCGGCCAACAAGGCCAAGGACGCGACCCGTAAGGCTGCCGACAAGGCTGGGAAGTCGAAGCGCGACCGCTGAGTCGCCTGCGGGGGACACGAGGGGAAATTCACCAACGGGTGATATACGGGGGGAACGATGTCTTTCTTCGACAAGGTTCGGGAGATGCTCGGCGGCGTTGGTCACAAGCCGCGGCACACCTCCAACCAGAACATGGGCACGCCCCGAGGCCAGACCCAGCAGGGCCAGACGCGTACCCAGTCCACCGGAACCCAGTCCGGTCAGAAGCACGAAGGCATGCGCGAGAAGCTCGAGGACGCCGTCAAGAGCGGAATCGACACCGCGGCCCGTAAGGCGGACCAGATGACCGGCGGCAAGTACCACGACAAAATCAACAAGGGCGCCAACGCCGCCCGCAACGCCGCCGACAAAATCGACGGCAAACCCGACTAACCCTCCCCAACGGAGCCGTCCTTCCCGGACGGCTCCGTCGCTTACGCACCCGGACCGTCGGCTACCGCCCCGACGCACGAAGGATTGGTTGCCGGGGAACCCCCACCCACCCACCCGTGTGACCCTCCGGGTCCGGGCCCGGCTCCGCCGGGAGGGTCGGCTGCCACCCCGGTGTTCGGGAGGATTGCTTGCCGGTGTGGGGTCAGAACAGAGTCATGGGGAGTTGGCCCTCGTGGGTGAGGAGCCAGCGTTTGGATTCGAGGCCGTCGCCGCCGCTGAAGCCGCCGAGGCCGTCGCCTGCCAGGACGCGGTGGCAGGGGACGATGATGGGGATGGGGTTGCTGCCCATGATGGCGCCGATGCCTCGGGCGGGGACGCCGGTTTCGGTGGCCAGGTCGCCGTAGGTGAGGGACTTGCCGTAGGGGACGGTTTCGTACAGGAGGCCGAGGACGCGGCGTTGGGCGCGGGTTGTCAGGCGCCAGTCGAGGGGGACCGTGAACTCGCGGAGGGAACCCGCGAAATAGGCGGCCAGTTCGGAGCGGGCCTGTTCGGTGCGGGCGGGATCGTCGGTGACGGTCAGGCCCAGCCGGTCGGCGAAGCGTTCCCGGAGCCGGGGTGAGTCGCGGAACGCCGTGCCGGCCACTCCCACCGGGGTGACAACCGCCAGAACCATGCCCAGCACGGTCGGCACGGTGCCGAACGCGACCGTCTCTTCCATGACCCCCATTCTGCTCTCCCCCACCGACAGTTCCGGTACTCCGGAAACCTCCCCCACCGACAGTCCCGGTACCCCGGAAGCCTCCCCCACCGACAGTCCCGGTACCCCGGAAGCCTCCCCCACCGACAGTCCCGGTACCCCGGAAGCCTCCCCCACCGACAGTCCCGGCATCCCGGAAACCTCCCCCGCCCATCAGCCGCGCGTGCCGGAGCTGGGCGTCGACGCGACGCCGGGCGGCGTCGAGCCTGTCACTGACAGCCCCGGCGCCCCGGAAGCCTCTCCAACCGACAGTTCCGGCGCCCCGGGAGCCTCCCCCACCAGGCGGCTCCGGTGGCCGGAAAGCCAAGTGGCCCGTGCGGAAACCGCCCCGCACGGACCAACTTGGGCGACAGATGTTCCCTGTCAGCATGCGTTGAAACCAGGCGAGGCGGGCATATCTGCCCGCCTCGCCGGATATCTGGGGTGTGGAGCCTGGACGGCTATGGCCTTGCCGACCGGGTGCCACACGCAGGGTCAGTCACAGGGAACACAGGAATCCCGAATCCGGGGAACCCGCGGGAACACAGCGAACCCGAGGAACACATCGAACCCGAGGAACACATCGAACCCGAGGAACACAGGGAACCCGGGGGAAACACACGGGATCAGTAGCCGCCTACTGGGCCCTGGGGTTCGACGGCGCCGGCGCCGTTGCCGCGGTCGATCTCGTCGAGGTTGTCGCCGGGGGCTTGGGTGGGCTTCGGCTTGGTGGAGGAGGGATTCTTGGGGGCGGTGGCTGAGGGGTCCTTGGCGGTGTTTCCGCTGTTGCCGCCGGAGTTGCCTGCCGGTTGGCCGGTTCCGCCGCCCTGGGCGGTGCCGGACTGGTCGGGGTTGGCGGCCTCGCCGGAGCCGGGCTCGTCGGCGGGGGCCTCGTCCGCGGGCTGCTCCTCGGCGGACAGTTCGTCGGCCGGAACGTCCGAGGACGAGGTGGGCGGGGTGGCCGGGTTCTGCTGCGCGGCCGGGGCGTCGTTGCCCGTCACCGCGTACACGATGCCGCCCCCGGCCAGGGCCGCCACCAGCACGGCGGCGCCGAGCAGGACGGTCCGGGGGTTGCCCCGTGATCGGGGCCGCTTCCGGCCGTTGGGCGCGGGAGGACCCTCGCCTATGTGCATGACTTCAGTACGATCCATGATCGAAACTCCTGGGGGTGCTGTTGTGAGGGAAGCCTCACGGCTTCCCGAGGGTCCCGCCAGGTTAGCCAAAATGCGAAAGGGATGCACAAAAATGGCGTTTTAGGTAGATTTCGGGGCAAATCAGCGGCAAATCAGGGGCGAACCGGGGGGCGAATCAGCGGTACCCGAAGTCCTGGGTCCACCAGGGCCCGCCGACCCCGAGCCGTACCCCGACCCCGATCGCCCGCAACCGGCAGTTGACGAGGTTGGTCCGGTGCCGGGGACTTTCCAGCCAGGCGTTCACCACCGCCCGCGCCCCCCGCGGCCCCTGCGCGAGGTTCTCCGCGGCCGGATACGCGTACCCCGCCTCCTTGATCCGATCCCAGGGCGAGCGCCCGTCAAGGGACTCGTGACCGAGATAGCCCCGCGCCGCCATCTCCGCTGAGTGCCCCCGCGCCGCCACCCGTAACCTCTCGTCGGTACGCAACGGACGGCACCCCTCCCGCCGCCGGACCACGTTGGTCAGCCGCACCGCCTCGTCCTCCGCCGACCGCATGGCCGCCGCCGTCCGGCTCTCCCCACCGGAACCGGCCCGGATCCCATCCGATTTGGTCGCCTTACGCCGCGGCGTATCCCGCTCCCCGTACGGTGTGGGCACGACGAACGAATCCACCGGAACCGGCGACTCCTCGGTCAGATCCCCGGCGGCGACCACCCCGTTGCCCCCGCATCCGCCGACGACGGCGACCATCATCACGGTCACCAGCGTGCGGGGCATGGGGAAACCTCCTGCGGACGTCTTCACGAATATCCGCGCCGCTCGCGCGGATGAGCGACCACACTAGCCCCAGTAACGAATTCGCCGCACAAGAATCACGAAAGAGTCACGACATTGCCGGACTTCTCTCGATCACCTGCCACCTGGCCCAGGACGTTACTGGCCGCCACGGGCGCCGCCACCGTGCTCGTCACCGCGGGCACCGGCATCTGGCTGGCGATCAACTCCGGCGACGCCCCGCAACCGCTCTTCCCCCGCCCGGCCGCGCTGTCCGATCAGACGTCCGACCAGGAGGCGTTCGCACCGGCCGGCCCCACCCCGGCGGCAACCTCGCCCACCCCCTCCGCGACGCCGTCAGCCCACCTGGGCGCGGTCGCGGGCGGCCTGCTCGGCTCCACCGCAGATCGGAAGGGCGTC
>NZ_JAHCST010000045.1 GCF_018476525.1 Acrocarpospora catenulata | reverse complement strand
CACTCGGAAAGTGCCTTTCGAGTTGGTGCGGACAGGACCCTCAGCAAGTCCAATCCTTCCAGCTCAAGGCACTTTTCACGTTTAACGATCGGTTCCGGCCGCTTCCCAGGCGAAAGCCCCAGGCTAGGTCGACATCCGAGGTGGTGATCCCTCCGGTGGTGTGGGTCCAGAGCCGTAGCGTCACCTGGTTGTAGCGGACGTCGATGTCCGGATGATGGTCCACCTTCTCCGCGATGAGGCCGACGCGGACAACCCATCCGAGAGCCGCCGCGAAGTCGGGGTGGGTCGCGGTGCGGACGAGGGTGTCGCCCTCCCTGATCTACTCCGGAAGCTCGGCGAGAGCGGCGGTGATCTCAACCTCGGAGAGCCTGGTACGCGGCGTCGTCATGGCCGCATCCTACGAGTGCGGTCGCTCGACGGGCGGGTCACTGGTTGCTCGGTTGACCAGATGTAAAGGTCTTACCGAGAGCCCGGATAACCGGGTTGACTACGTGATCGGCAAGTTGGTCTACCACCTGAAGGTCCTCCGAACTCCCGAGCCGGGACGAGATGATGTCGCGGGGTTGGCCAAGTACCTGCTGATGTTCTTCGGCGGGGATCACGAAGGGCTCCACCGCCTGCTCAGCGGCTATACCGAAGATCTCTACTTGACCCGAGACACAATGGGTCGTCTCTGGCGGGAAGACCTCACGGCGACATGCTGGCGGCTATATGTCCGCTATTCGGCGAGAGGATCGTGGGAAAGGAGGTGGCCAGACATCGAATCCTGGGTTGAGGGGCGGCGTAGGGAGGCGCGAGAAAGATGATGAGCAACGAGGAGTCCGGCGACGATCTCGGTTTGACCTAATCTCATTCGATCTTTTGCCGGTACATCAGCTCGTACAAGTGGCCGCCTCGCCAGCCAGTATGTCGATGACGACCACGGTGATGTTGTCGGGGCCGCCGTTGTCGACCGCCAACTCGATGAGGCGATCAGCGGCCTGGTCCAACCCGTCGGACATGACCAAGGCGTCTCGGATCACATCGCCGGACACAACCCCGCTCAGCCCATCCGAGCACAGCAGAAGTCGATCGCCCACACGAAGTTCTCGCATTGTGAGGTCCGGCGAGCGGCCGTCAGCCCGGCTATCGAGGAAGCGTGCCATCTCCCAGATCCCCCACTTGGTGAGCACGCCCCGGTTCTTCTCCGCCAGCCACAACTCCGGGGCGTCCGCCCATTTCTGCTTGCACGGACTCGCAGTTACCGGTCCAGGGCAAGCGCACCCCTTGCGGCTGATGGTGACCGTCCGATTCCGGCGCCCCTTCCTGAGCACGCTGATCTCCCGCAGGTCCAAGTCCAGGTCGTCGACGGTCAGCCCCGCGAGTTCGGCCCGGCGGACCCCGGCATCCATGAACACGTAAATGATCGCCAGGTCGCGCCGCTGAACGAACTCCTTGCCCTGGCAGTCCTTGAGCAGTGCACCTAGTTGCTCCTTGCGCAGCACCGGGACCGGCTGCTCCGGCACATCCGGCGGCGACATCCCCGCCATGGGGTTGTGCACCTCGCCTTCGGCCGCCCACCACTTCCAGAACTGCTGGATCGCGCGGTACTGGTTGTTGGCGTACCCCATCGACTTCGATTCCAGCAGGGAGATGATCCACGCCTGGATATGGGGGCGGGACACCTCATCCCAGGCCTCCGCTGGATCCACATCGTCGTCACCCGGCCAGTCCACCAGCCAGTTCGCGAACCGCTCAGCCGCGTCCGTGTAGATCCGGATCGTGTTGTCGCTCTTGTTCTCGGCCCGCAGATGGCGCCGGAACGAGGCGATATGCCTGCCGAACTGAGCGGCGGCGGCTTCGGAGAGGCGCATCAGATCACGTCCCCGAGCGCAATGGCGTCGTGAGCTCGACGCAGCCGCTCCGCCCACTCCGCCTCGGTGAGCGGGGTCGGCTCGCCTCCACCGAGGACCGCCTCGATGGAGCCCTCTCGCCAGCCGAGGGCGTACTCGACCCCAAGTAGCAGTTCGCGCTTGTATGACGTGGATTCGCCCCGTTCAAGGGCACGGTATTCGGCGGGTGCCACACGGGCATCTGCGGCGACCGACTTCTGCGTCCGGCGTGCAGTCTCGCGTGCGCTGCGGAGGACCTCCCCAAAGTGCTTCCACGCGGCACCGTCGTACGGCCTGCAATGGCCCATCTGGGCGGCGAAGGCCCTACGCCCGTTGTCGCGCACGTTGTGCAAGGGGATCAGGTCCCGGATCGCACGCCTCTCGGCGATCTCAGCCTCCTGCCTGGTCGGGTACTGATCCCATGCGATGCGATCGGCGCTGTACCACCAGGGTGAGCTCTGCCTGTGGCCGACCATTCGGAGGAACAGATCGTCGGTTACGCCGACGTAGAGAATCTCGTCCCGGCTGTCATAGATCCGGTAGGTGTAGCTGTTCGCGCCGTGGCGCGGGAGGGGGATTTCGCCCGATGCGACGCGCTGAATCGGGGCCATAGGGCGGGCCCTAGCTAAACGATCTTGACCGGGCGAGTGGTCACTGGCCAGTGTGGCGCTTAGGTAAGACGAAGCCCCCCACCTGTCTGTACTGGTGGAGGGCTTGATGTGGGCGGTACTGGGTTCGAACCAGTGACCCCTCGCTTGTAAGGCGAGTGCTCTACCGCTGAGCTAACCGCCCGGTGGCCGGATACACCCTACGGTACCGAAGGTGGTTTCAGCACATCGGTTATGCGGACGACGTGGCGTGGGGTTGGTGGGGGCGGCCAGGTGGCGGGGAGGTTGGGGAGGGGGAGGGTGGTGTGGGTGACGTGGAGGGTGTGGTTGGTGGCGTGGGTGAAGATTTCGGTTAGGGCGGTGTGGCGTTGGGTGGGGGTGAGGGCGTTGTTGGTGTAGCCGAGGAGGGTGGCTGAGCGGGAGCGGAGGGTGGCGGAGGAGAAGGTGGCGGAGTCGGAGGCGGCGCCGCCGAGGTTGACGATTCGGGCGCCGGGGGCCAGGACCTGGGCTGCGGCGGTGGCGGGGATGCCGAAGACGGGGTCGAGGACTACGTCGGCGCCGCCGTCGAGGGTTTCGCGGAGGCGGGTGGCGAGGGTGTTCGGGTCGTCGGAGTCCAGGAGGGGGACGACGGCGTCGGCGCCGGCGGTGGTGGCGCGTTGTTGGGCCTCGGGTGAGCGGCAGACGGCGATGACTCGGCGGGCGCCGAGGATGCGGGCTGCCTGGACTGCTACCTGGCCTACCGCGCCGCCGGCTCCGAGGACGAGGACCTGCTCGCCGGGGCGTAGTCCTGCCCGCCAGGTCAGGGCCATCCAGGCTGCGACGGCGGAGAGCCCTAGTGCGGCGGCCTCCTCGTCGGGGAGACCGTCCGGAATCGGCACCACTTCGTCGGCCGGGACCAGGCAGTACTCGGCCATGCTGCCGTCCCCGGGGCGCATCCCGGCGTCGGTGGGAAACCACACCCGGGTCCCGTCGGCTGCTCGCCCGACTCCTTGCACCCCTGGCACGTACGGTACGGCCGGCGCCCCAAAGTACGACGTCCCGCTCGCACACAACACATCAAGCGGTGTAACCGGCGCGACCTCCACCTGGATCACCATCTGACCCCGCCGTGGACGCGGCTCAGGCATATCCACCACGACCGGTGGCTGCCCACAAGCCTGAATGACCGCCGCTTTCATATATCCCACCCTGTTCTACCTTCGGTCGGCTTCGCCGTCGTCTGGCGTGGATCTCCCACCCACCCACCCGTTTGGGGCTCCGCCCCAGCGCCCCGTTTGGCCCAGGCGCGCGGGCGCAACCCAGCGCCCCGCTCCGGCCCAAGTGGCGGACACAACCCCAGCGCCCCGCTCGGCCCGAGTGCTCGGCCCCCAACGCCCCTTCGGCCCGAGACCTCCCCCTGCCGTCCGGGACTTCGCCTCAGCCCTCGTTGGCCGGAGACCGCCCCAGCCTTCCGGTGGCTCCGCCCCTGTACGCCGCTCGACCCGGAAACTGCCCTCAGCCCTCTGGATTCCATCTCAGCCCTCATCGGCCAAGGATCGGCTTCAGGCTTTCGGAGCTTGGACTCGCGCGAGCAGCGCCAAGCCGGTAGATCGCCGCCTTGACTCGCCATCGATGGGACTGGCGAGCGTCCTGACCTCGTCAAGGGGTGCTCTTATGTCGAAATATCGGGGTAAGGGAGGCTGAAGTGGGAGAGGCGGCGGCCGTACTCCTTCTGGAAGGCCAGGGGTTCTGGGTAGTCACGTTCGAACATGGCGATGAAGAGGGTGAGGGTGAGGAAGGGGTGTGCGCCTAGTTCGAACAGGCGGACGTAGTCGTGGGACGTCAGGGCGTCTCGTTCAGGGGGTGAGAAGGTCAGCCAGGTGCTGGATTCGCCGGTGTGGCAGTTGAGGATGGTGTTGGCCATCGTGGACTCCCACCAGGTGACGGTGCCTGAAGGGTCCTCGCGGTAACGTTCGACCAGGTCGGGGTCGCGGTCCACGGTGTAGAGGAACTTGTTCAGCAGGTACTTGCTCATGCCGGAACTCCCTCCGGATACCAGGTGAAGTACGCCTCCATGGTGTGGAACAGGTCGAGGGTGTCCACATGGTCGGCTTTGGCGCCGTCCCCGGCCACGCCCATCATGAGCATGAAGTCCATGAAGCCGTGGGTGGCGTTCCCGGGATTCCAGAGGCTGTCCAGGCTGACCTCGGACAGCGCTCGTTCGATGTCCCCGGTCGCGATCCACTCGACGGCGCGGCGGTCGAACTCGGGGTCGGGGCCGTGGGGGCCGAACTGACGCGGCCCGCCGAGTTCCAGTGACAGGTGCCCGGTCCCGATCACCGCCACCCGCAGGTCGCTCGGCCAGGATTCCACCAGCCGCCGGATGGCCCGGCCGAGTTCGACGAAGCGCCAGGGCTGCGGAAGCGGCGGCGCGAAGATGTTGGTGTAGATCGGCACGATCGGCAGGTCGGCCTGGGGCCGGAGCGTGATGATCGGGCAGGTGACGCTGTGGTCGATCCGGAGCTCGTTGCTGAAGGCCAGGTCGAAGCCCTCGTCCAGGCCGCCGCGCAGGATGTGCGCGGACAGGTCCTCGTTGCCGCGCAGGGTCATCCGGGGCAGCCCGAACTCCCGCTCCTCGTTGTAGAAGTTGGCGTCGTAGAAGGGCGCCTTGCCCACCAGGAACTGCGGCATGTTGTCCAGCCAGAGCTGGTGGAAGTGGTCGGAGCCGACCATCACCAGCACGTCGGGCCTGGCCCGGGTGAGCGTCTCCCGGAAGGCCAGGATCTTGGCCACCCAGGCGTCGGCGAACGGCGGCCGTTCCTCCGGTGGGGCCGTGCTGGCGCGGTAATAGAAGGGGTGGTGGGTGGACGCGATGACCGCGGCCAGCGTGGCCATGGGGTGCCTCCTTACTCCTGGTCCGGCAGGTAGGTCGCGTTGCGATCCACGGTGCGGTAGACGTCCATGCCGATGGGGTTGCGGCGTTCCTCCGCCAGGTGCCCGAGCAGACCGGCCGCCCGGGCCAGCAGGGCGAAGCCGCGGAGCAGGTCGATGGGCAGCCCGAGGTCGGCGAGCGCGGCCCCGCACACGCCGGCCCCGTTGAGCGGCAGCCGCCGCCCGAGCACCTGGGGATGCACCCGCCCGATCGCCTCGAACAGCCGCAGATGCGGCCCCCGCAGCCCTTCCTCGGAAGCGATGGCCAGCAGCACCGGCGTACGCGGATCTTCTTCTTTGTGTACGGGATGCCCCAGTCCGGGCACCAGACGACGGGCCTCCCGGGCGCCTTGGACGGCCTGGAGCGCGATCGAATCCCAGCCGGCCTCGTCCAGCTCTTCCCACGCGACGCCCTCCAGGTGCTCGGCCAGGAATCGCCCGGTGTCCTCGGTCACCCCGAGGAACCGGGAGCCCCCGCCCAGCAGCCCGGCGGCCAGCGCGCCCTGGACCGACTCGGGCGCGCTCAGGTAGGTGAGGCGGGCCGCGATGGCGGTCGGCGTGAAGCCGTGGTCGGCCAGCGCGACCAGCACGGTCTCGAACACCCGGGTCTCCCCCGGGCTCGGCCGCCGGCCGGCCACCAGCCAGAACGCCAGCTCGCCGAAGCCGACCCGGCCCATCAGGTCCTTGGCCAGGTCCTGCC
The DNA here is from genome assembly GCF_018476525.1 of Acrocarpospora catenulata. Taxonomy (GTDB): domain Bacteria; phylum Actinomycetota; class Actinomycetes; order Streptosporangiales; family Streptosporangiaceae; genus Acrocarpospora; species Acrocarpospora catenulata. The sequence goes on along the minus strand of NZ_JAHCST010000045.1, from coordinate 70,987 downwards.
CGAGCAGGCGGATGCTGGTGGCGTCGGAGACGCCGATGGATGTCGGAAACTGCTCGCTCATGATCCCCCTGCCAGCCATGCCCTGATCTCGGTGCCGTGTTCGTCGAGGCCCGGGGGTGGCAGCCGGTAGCTGGCCGGCGTACGGGAGAACCCGATCGGATTGCGCACCGACGGCGTCCCGCCGGGTTCGACCACCGGCTCAAGCCCGAGCCGTTCGGCCAAGGCCACCCCTTCGTCCACTGTATTGATGGGCCCGCAGGCCACCCCGGCCGCGCTCAGCTCCGCGAACCACTCGTCCCTGGTGCGCAGCGCCAGCCGCGCCACCAGCAGCGGCCGCAGTTCCTCCCGGTTCCTGGTCCGGTCGGGGGTGGCGGCGAACCGCGGATCGTCGGCCAGCTCGGGCACCCCCAGCACGGCGCAGAGCCGCCGGAACTGCCCGTCGTTGCCCGCCGCGATGATCAGATCCCCGTCCTTGGCCGGCAGCGGCTCGTACGGGAACAGGCTCGGATGCGCGTTCCCCATCCGGTACGGCACCACCCCGCCCGCCACCACCGCGCTGGCGTGGTTGACCAGCCCCGACAGCGCCGAGGAGAGCAGGTTGACCTCGATGTGCTGCCCGCGCCCCGACGAGGCCCGCTCGTAGAGCCCCGCGAGCACCCCCGCCAGCGCGTGCAACCCGGTCAGCACGTCGAAGACCGAGATCCCGGCCCGGTACGGCGGCCCCTCCGGATCCCCCGTAAGACTCATAAGTCCGGAAACAGCTTGGACAATCAGGTCGTAGCCGGGCAGATGGGCGCCGCCACGGGTGCCGAAGCCGCTGATCGAGGCGTACACGACCCCGGGGTTGCCCGCGCTCACGGTCGTGTAGTCCAGCCCGTACGCGGCCAGCCCGCCCGGCTTGAAGTTCTCCACCAGCACGTCGGCCCGGCGGGCGAGTTCCCGCGCCAGCATCAGATCCCCGTCGTCCTTCAGATCCAGGGAGACCGACCGTTTCCCGCGGTTGACCCCGAGATAGTACGTCGACACCTCGCCCCGCACCGGCGGCATCCAGCCCCGGGTGTCATCCCCTGCGGGGCTCTCCACCTTCACCACCTCGGCCCCGAGGTCGGCCAGCAACATGGTGGCGTACGGCCCGGCGAGCACCCGGGAGAAGTCCGCGACGAGCACGCCCGCGAGCGGGCCCGTGCCGGGTTCAGAGAACAAGAACAACCCTTCGTCCGCAGGACGGACATTTGTCCGTCGCGGAACGAGTCTCCGTGCCCGCCCACCCGGGTGTCAAGTTCAGGACGCGGTCACCTGCGGGATCGACTCGCGCAGCGCGAAGTCGGCGCTGATCGCGCCCGCGGTGCGCAGCAGCGACGGCAGATACTCCTCGGTCAGCTTGGCCATCGAGGTCTCCGCGGCGTGCGCGTTCACGTTGACCGCCGCGATGACCCGCCCCTGCCCGTCCCGCAGCGGCGCGGCCACCGAGCGGATGCCGTACGCCAGCTGCTCGTCGGTGACGGCCCAGCCGCTGGCCCGCACCGCACGGAGCACCGAGCACCGCTCCTGTTCGCCCGGCTGCCAGCGCGGCACGATGCCGGACCTGCTCGGCAGCGCGAGCACCCGGTCCACCTCGGCGGGGGGCAGCGCGGCCAGCAGCACCTTGCCCAGCGAGGTGGCCAGCGCGGGGAACCGGGTGCCGATGCTCACCGAGAGCGTGACGATCTTCGGCACCGCCACCCTGGCCACGTACACGATGTCGGAGCCGTCCAGCTGGGCGATGGAGCAGGACTCGTTGGTCAGCGCCACCAGCTGCTCCAGGTGCGGCCTGGCCACCTCCCACAGGCCCATGGACTGCACGTACGCGACGCCGAGCTCCAGCACCCTGGGGGTCAGCATGAAGCCCCCGCGCTCCGGCCGCACGTACCCGAGTTCCTCCAGGGTGAGCAGGATGCGCCGGGCGGTCGGGCGGGCCAGGCCCGTCGCGGTGGCCACCTCGGTGAGGGAGAGCACGGGCCGTCCCGGCTGGAACGCCTTGATCACATCGAGGCCGCGGGCCAGCGCCTCGATGAAGTCCGGGCCGGTGTCCTTACGTGCCATTGGCGGGGTTCCGTTTCCTTCAACGAGAGGTGCCTGAGCGCCTTGACATCGGCTCAGGCTGATCTCATTGTTGCATCACCAAATCGTTAGCCGCCATGCGGACATCTGTCCGATACTGGGGAGGCAGCATGAGCGCCACCGCCGCCCACGAACCCGGCCGGCCCGTCGTCCTGCGGGGCGGGCTGGTCCTGACCATGGACGACCGCCATACCGTGCGGCCCGGCGCCGACGTCCTGGTGATCGGCGAGCGGATCGAGGCCGTCGGCCCCGCGCTCGCGGTGCCCGACGGCACGCTGGAGATCGACGCCTCCGGCGGCATCGTGCTGCCGGGCATGGTGGACACCCACCGCCACCTCTGGCAGACCGCGATGCGCGGCTACGGGGCCGACTGGACGCTCACCCAGTACTTCGTCTGGTACTACCTCGAATGGGGCAAACGTTTCCGCCCGGCGGACATCTACGCGGGCAACCTGCTCGGCGCGATCGAGGCGCTGGACGCCGGCGTGACCACCACCGTCGACTGGTCGCACGGCCTGCAGACCGTCGACCACGCGGAGGCCGCGGTGGACGCACTGGAGGCGGTCCCCGGGCGGTTCGTGCTCGCCTACGGCAACATCCAGCAGGGCCCCTGGGAGTGGGCCACCGCCCCCGAGCTGCGGGACTTCGTCGCCCGCCGCATCCACGGCCGCGGCGACCGGCTGGGCTTCCAGCTGGCCTTCGACGTGACCGGAGACCCGGCTTTCCCGGAGCGGGCCGCCTTCGAGGCGGCCCGCGAGCTGGGCGCCCCGGTCACCACCCACGCGGGCGTCTGGGGCGCCACCAACGACACCGGCATCCGGCTCATGCACGAGCACGGCTTCATGACCCCGGAGAGCGTGTACGTGCACGCGGCCACCCTCACCGCCGACTCCTACCAGCGCATCGCGGCCACCGGCGGCTCGGTCTCGGTCTCCACCGAGAGCGAGCAGAGCGCCGGCCAGGGTTACCCGCCCACCTGGCAGCTGCGCCGGTACGGCATCCCGGTGTCCCTGTCCATGGACACCAGCGTCTGGTGGAGCGGCGACCTGTTCTCCGCGATGCGGGCCACCCTGGGCGCCGACCGCTCCCGCGAGCACCTGGAGGCGCACGCCCGCCAGGACACGGTCACCCACTGCCACCTGCGCGCGGAGGAGGTCGTGGACTGGGCGACCAGGGGCGGCGCCAGGGCGCTCGGCCTGGACTCGGTGATCGGCAGCCTGGAGCCGGGCAAGAAGGCCGACGTCGTCCTGCTCAAGAACGACGCGTCCCCGGCCATGTTCCCGATCCTCAACCCGTACGGCCACGTGGCCTTCCAGGCCCAGCGGGCCGACGTGCACACGGTGCTGGTCAACGGCCGCCTGGTCAAGCAGGAGCACCGGCTGACGGGCGTGGATCTGGAGGCCGCCCGCCAGGCCGTCCAGAACACCGTGGAGCATCTCCAGTCGGAACTGGGCGAGCAGGCGTGGATCGCCGGGATGAACCCCGATGTTCCGGAAACCAAGATCCAGGACAACCCGTACACGTACACCGACTGGGACGCCAGGGACGCCCGCTGGAAGCAGAAGTCAGGCGATTAGTCCTTCGGGACGCCAGTCCGGGAGCCCGGCGGCGCGCCAGCCCAGGATCGCCGCGCCGAGCATGCCCGCCCGCACCCCGAGGGTGGCCGGCCGGAGGGGTGGCGGCTCGCGGAAGGACAGGCGTGCCGACAGCCGTTCGGCCAGCGGGTCGAGCAGGGCAGGGCCCGCCTCGCCCAGGCCGCCGCCGATGACGATCAGGGACGGGTCCAGGACCAGGGTGTAGGTGGCCAGGGAGATGGCCAGGGCCTCGACGGCCTCGCCGAACACCCCGGCGGCGTCGGGATCGGTGTCGGCGCGCTCGACGACCTCCTTGGCGGAGGCGAACTCGCCGGTGCGCAGGGTGTAGCGGCGGGCCAGCGAGGCGGCCGAGGCGTAGGTCTCCAGGCAGCCGCGCTGGCCGCAGGCGCACTTCTCGCCATCCGGCCAGACGGGCGCGTGCCCGATCTCGCCGCCCCACCCGCCCGCGCCCCCGTACGGTTCCCCGGCGATCACCACGGCACCCGCGATCCCGGTGCCGAGCGAGAGGAAGAGGAAGTCGGCCACGTCCCTGCCGCCGCCGAAGACGCTCTCGGCCAGCCCCCCGGTCCGTACGTCGTGACCGAGCACGGCGGGCAGCCCCGGGGGCACGAAGGCGGCGGCGGGCACGTCGCGCCAGCCCAGGTTGGCGGAGAACAGGGCGGTGGTCGCCGAGACGATGCCGGGCACCGCCAGTCCCACCCCGGCGGGCGCCGCGCCGAACCGCTGACGGCCCTCCTCGGCCAGTTCGGCCACGTACGACCGGACGGCACCGACCACGGCTTCGGGCCCGTGCTCCCGCCCGGTGGCCCGGCCAGGAAAGTCCGTCACCTCACCGGAAACCGTGGCAAGGCCGCCCTTCATCGATGTCCCGCCCACATCCAGGGCGACCACGTAGCTCACCGGCACATCGTGCTCAATATCTTGGCGGAAAGCCAGGTCACTTCCGGCCGAGCACGCGGTCCAGGGCGGCCTCCACCTCCGCCGCCAGCGAGGGAAGGTCGGGGCGGCGCGCGGCGGGGGCCTCGGCCAGCCGGACCAGACCGCAGGCGCGGCACTCCACTTCGCCGAGGCGGCGGATCAGAGCGGTGGACGCGCAGCCCGCACAGGTGTCGAGGTCGAGGTCGGGTGATCTTTGGCAGTCCGGGCAGATCAGGACCTGCGCCTCGTGGCGCACCCCACGCTTCCAGGGGCTCGCGCCGCGAACGGGGTCGGTCTGCCGGGCCCCGCAGCGACAGCAGGGCATGGTCGCCTCCCAGAACGGCAATCAGGGCAAAGGCTGGAATATGTCAGGCGATTCCCGCTGGAATGCCTATATTCGCTCAACGACGGTCTCGTCTTGAGATCGCCGGGGTCACAGGTATGTCAGCACCTCACGGTACTCACCGACGTCCCGCGCCTGCCCGACCGGGGTCATGGTCTGCCAGCGGAGGACGCCCTCACCGTCGAGAATGAAGGTGCCCCGCCGTGCGAACCCCTTCTCCCCGTCGAAGACACCGTACGCCCGGGCGGCCTGACCATGCGGCCAGAAATCCGATAGCAACGGAAATGAGTAGCCCTCGCGATCAGCCCAGGCGCGCAACGCGAACATCGTGTCGGCCGAGATCGCGAGCACCCGGGTGTCGCCCAGCTCCTTCAGGGCGTGCAGTTCGCCCTGGCAGATCCCGGTGAAGGCGAACGGAAAGAACACGATGACCACGGGCTTCCCCCGAAGCCCGGAGAGCCGGACCGGCGTGCCGTGCTGGTCGGGCAGCTCAAAGTCCGGCGCCATCTCGCCGATGACCACCTTCTACCCCCGATCAGGTTTTCACCTGCCGTACGGCGTTTGCCCGGCCGTACGGCAGGGATGAGCGGTCAGCGGCGGGCCTTGAAGACGAGCCTCGTCCCCGACCAGTCCTGTGCGGCGCTGATGCTGCTCGTCTGGGCCAGCCCGGCCGTCGTGGCGTCCTCGCCGATGTCGCTCGGCTCCACGTGGCCGTCCCGGCCGGCCTTGGGCGTCAGGAGCCAGATCTGGCCACCGTCCGCCAGCGCGGTCATGGCTTGGGTGAGGGCGTCGAACAGGTCACCGTCCTCGTCGCGCCACCACAGCAGCACCACGTCGACGACCTCGTCATAGTCCTCGTCCACCAGTTCGTTGCCGGTCAGCTCTTCGATGGACTCGCGCAGTGCGTCGTCGCAGTCCTCGTCCCAGCCGACTTCCTGCACCACCTGACCCGGCTTGAGGCCAAGTCGTTCGGCCAGGCCGCGCTCGCCCTGCGCCTGACCCGCGGTCGCGCTCACGTTCATCCCTCCTGCTTGGCTGGACCCCGCCGGAACCTCAGCGGGTATCGTTCGGCACAGTCCACACGCTGTGACCCATCGTCGTCAACGCCCGCCACGGCGAGTGACCCGCACCGTTATCTAGCAATCAGACAAAAATGACAAACGGACACGACGTTCCGCGTTGTCTATGTTCAGGTCAACCACCGCGACCGACTGCCAGGTGCCCAGCGCCAACCGGCCGCCGAGCACGGGAATCGTCGCGTACGGCGGGATCAGCGCGGGCATCACGTGGGACCGGCCGTGGCCCCTGGACCCGTGCGCGTGCCGCCACCGGTCGTCGGCGGGAAGCAGGTCGCGCAGGGCGGCGAGCAGATCCTCGTCACTGCCCGCGCCAAGCTCGATCAGCGCGATCCCGGCCGTGGCGTGCGGCACGAACACGTGTAACAGGCCATCGCCGCCACAGTCGGCGGCGAACACCTCGCATTCCCGGGTGATGTCGTGCACCCGCTCCCGCGAGCCGGTTCGCACGTCTATAACCTGAGACCTCACACGTGGATCCTACGCCCACTTTGAGCTGCGACGACGCGCTGCGTACCACTCCCAGAATGCTGAAAAATCCGTCAAAAACACGGCAAAGGTTGGCTCGGTGGCCGGGCGGGGTAGAGCTGACGTAGCACCGGCAGGGCGGCCGACACTCCCCCGGGGTCTTGGCTCAGGGGTGGCGTAACCGGGCGGACAACGGCTAGAAATCTTCCGCACGGGGGGTCAAGTGTGATGGTTGGCGGAAAACGTCCTACCATCGGTGGTCTAGGCCATGGCCCCGGGCACCTGCCGGGACATCTTGGTTTACCGGGAAGTAGAGATGCGTTTTCCGGACCGACGAGCCAGGATGGAAGCCGAACCTAGACCGACAAAAGTCCATTCTCGGAAGGCGAGACCCAGTGGCTTCCGGACGCCAGCGTTTCTCGATCATCAGCGACGGCCTACCCAGCCAACTGCCTGATGTCGACCCCAGCGAGACCCAGGAGTGGCTTGAGTCGCTCGACAACGTCATCAAGACGGAGGGCAGGACGAGGGCCCGCTACCTGATGCTGCGGCTGCTGGAACGCGCCCGCGAGCACCAGGTCGGCGTGCCCGGCCTGCGCAGCACCGACTACATCAACACCATCCCGCCGGAGCGCGAACCGTGGTTCCCCGGGGATGAGTACGTCGAGCGCCGGATCCGGGCCTACATCCGGTGGAACGCCGCGGTCATGGTCACCCGGGCCAACGCGCGGACCAACGTGGGCGGCCACATCGCCACCTACGCCTCCGCCGCGTCCCTCTACGAGGTGGGCTTCAACCACTTCTTCCGCGGCAAGGACCACGGCGAGTCCGGCGACCAGGTCTTCTTCCAGGGCCACGCGGCCCCGGGCATCTACGCCCGGGCCTTCCTGGAGGGCCGTCTCAGCGACGCCCAGCTGGACGCGTTCCGCCAGGAGCTGTCGCACGGCATCAAGGGCCTGCCGTCCTACCCGCACCCCCGGCTGATGCCGGACTTCTGGGAGTTCCCCACGGTCTCCATGGGCCTGGGCCCGATCGGCGCGATCTACCAGGCCCGGTTCAACCGGTACCTGAACGACCGCAAGATCAAGGACACCTCGCGCAGCCACGTCTGGTGCTTCCTGGGCGACGGCGAGATGGACGAGCCGGAGTCGCTCGGCGCCATCGGCCTGGCCGCCCGCGAGGAGCTGGACAACCTCACCTTCGTGATCAACTGCAACCTGCAGCGTCTTGACGGCCCGGTCCGCGGCAACGGCAAGATCATCCAGGAGCTGGAGTCGTACTTCCGGGGCGCCGGCTGGAACGTCATCAAGGTGGTCTGGGGCCGGGACTGGGACCCGCTGCTCGCCGCCGACGTGGACGGGGTGCTGGTCAACCAGATGAACACCACCCCGGACGGGCAGTTCCAGACGTACTCGGTGGAGACCGGGGCCTACATCAGGGAGCACTTCTTCGGCGGCGACCCGCGCCTGCGGAAGATGGTCGAGCACATGTCGGACGACGACATCCGCTACCTGTCCCGGGGCGGCCACGACTACCGCAAGGTCTACGCCGCCTTCAAGGCCGCCCGTGAGCACGTGGGCCAGCCGACGGTCATCCTCGCCCAGACCATCAAGGGCTGGACGCTGGGCAAGGACTTCGAGGCGCGCAACGCGACGCACCAGATGAAGAAGATGACCAAGGCCGAGCTGAAGGAGTTCCGGGACCGGCTCTACCTGCCCATCCCCGACAGCGATCTGGAAGGCGACCTGCCGCCGTACTTCCACCCGGGCGAGGACAGCGACGAGATCGCGTACATGAAGGAGCGGCGCGCCGCCCTGGGCGGGTTCCTGCCCAAACGGGTAGTACGCGCCAAGTCGCTCAAGCTGCCCGGCGACGACGCCTACAAGCAGCTGGCCAAGGGCTCCGGCAAGCAGAACGTGGCCACCACGATGGCCTTCGTCCGGCTGCTCAAGGACCTGATGCGGGACAAGGAGATCGGCCACCGGTTCGTGCCGATCATCCCGGACGAGGCGCGCACCTTCGGTATGGACGCCATGTTCCCGACCGCCAAGATCTACTCGCCGTACGGGCAGACCTACGAGGCGGTGGACCGGGACCTGCTGCTCTCCTACAAGGAGTCCACCGAGGGCCAGATCCTGCACGAGGGCATCAGCGAGGCCGGCTCGATGGCCTCCACGATCGCCGTCGCCTCGTCGTACGCCACGCACGGCGAGCACATGATCCCGATCTACATCTTCTACTCGATGTTCGGCTGGCAGCGCACCGCCGACCAGATGTGGCAGCTGGCCGACCAGATGGGCCGGGGCTTCCTGCTCGGCGCCACCGCCGGCCGCACCACGCTGAACGGTGAGGGCCTCCAGCACGAGGACGGCCACAGCCCGCTGATCGCCTCCACCAACCCGGCCGCGGTCGCCTACGACCCGTCCTGGGGCTTCGAGGTCGGCCACATCATCCGGGACGGCCTGCGCCGCATGTACGGCGAGCGTCAGGAGAACGTCTTCTACTACCTGACCGTCTACAACGAGCCCTACCCGCAGCCGGCCCAGCCCGCCGACCTGGACGTGGACGGCCTGCTGAAGGGCCTCTACCTGTTCGCCCCCGCCACCGGGGACGGCCCCAAGGCCAACATCCTGACCTCCGGGGTGGCCGGGCCGTGGGCGCTGGAGGCGCAGCGCATGCTGGCCGAGGAGTGGGGCGTGGCCGCCTCGGTCTGGTCGGCCACTTCCTGGTCGGAGCTGCGCCGCGACGCGCTCGCCGCGGAGGAGCACAACCTGCTCAACCCGGACGCCGAGCAGCGCGTGCCGTACGTGACGCGGAAGCTGTCCGGCGTGCCGGGGCCGTTCGTGGGCGTCAGCGACTACATGCGGGCCGTGCAGGACCAGATCGCGCAGTGGGTGCCCGGCGACTGGAGCTCCCTGGGCACCGATGGCTTCGGCCTCTCCGACACCCGCTCGGCGCTGCGCCGCCACTTCCACGTGGACGCGGCCTCGATCACCCTGGCGGTGCTCACCCAGCTGGCCCGCCGCGGCGAGATCAAGCAGGAGGTGCTGCGCGACGCCATCGCCCGCTACCACCTGAAGAACGGCGTCACCGAGATCGGCACCACCGCCGAGACCAACGACACCGAGACGATGGGCGTCTGACCAGCGCCAAGAGGGGGCGTCGGGAGCCGGCGCCCCCTCTTAGCGTTCGCCAAGTCAGTCACAAGTGACGGACAAGGGCGATATCTGACCATTACCGGGTGAACCTCAGAAGAATCATCGTCGCGACGGCGGCGGTGCTCGCGGTGTCGACGCCCGCGTACGCGGCCAGCCCCGAAGGGGCCGAGGAGGTCGCCGTCGGCACTGTGCTCGCCGCGAAAACGCAGCCCGCCGTGCAGCTCACCAGCCTGACCTTCACCGGCCAGGTCGTGGTGCCCACCCCGGAGATCAACCAGGGGCCGTTCAGCCAGCTCGTCCAGCAGACCACCGACGCCGTGCTCAACGGCAAGATCTCCAACGACGAGCAGAGCATCGCCAAGTACCTGTTCCAGCGCATGGCGGCCGACGTCGACCGGTACATCATCCCGGTCGCGCCCAACCGGGTGGTGGACGCCGAGATCGGCGGCATGTGCACCGGCTGGTGGGTGACCCCCGACGGGTACATGGTGACCGGCGCGCACTGTGTCGAGATGAGCGACCAGGCGCTGGCCGACACCTTCGCGCAGCAGGCGCTGTCCAAGTTCGCCGAGGAGGACGCGCAGACCGTACTGAAGGATCTGCAGAGCTTCGAGGCCGACGAGGAGATGTTCAAGCTGGCGCAGCAGGTCTACGTCACCTTCAACAGCATCCACCTCAAGATCGAGAACCTGCAGAAGAGCATCGCGGTGGTGCAGTCGCTGCCGGGCGGCGGGGTGGACAAGACCGCCAAGCCGGTCGCGGCCGAGCTGGTCTCGGTCGGCGAGAGCTACCCGGGCAAGGACTTCGCGCTGCTGAAGGTGAACGGCCAGCAGAACCTGCCGACCGTGCCGCTGGGCGAGGACTCCGACGTGCAGACCGGGTCCACGCTGTACATCAGCGGCTTCCCCGGCCTGGTCACCAACACCCCGTTCTTCAGCCTGGAGTCCAAGCTGGACCCGGCGCTGACCGAGGGGCCGTACAACGCCAAGCGGACCACGCAGGAGGGCGTGCCCTACATCCAGACCCAGGCGCCGTCCTACCACGGCAACTCGGGCGGCCCGGTGTTCAGCCGGGAGGGCAAGGTGGTCGGCATGCTGATCGCGGGCACGGTCAGCGAGGGCGGCGAGGCGTCGGAGAACGAGAGCTTCGTGCTGCCGGTCAGCGTCATCAAGGAGAAGCTCAACGAGAAGAACATCAAGCCGTCGGCGGCGCTCACCAGCACCGAGTACAACACCGCGCTCGATCTGTTCTTCAAGCGGCACTACAGCGCCGCGCTGCCCAAGTTCCGCGAGGTGCAGGCCCTGCACCCGAACCACCCGTACGTGGCCAAGTACATCACCGACTCCCAGCAGGCCATCTCCTCCGGCAAGGACGAGACCCCGCAGCCCATGACGTTCTGGCTGCTGGTCGGCGGCGGGGTACTGATCGCCATCGTGGGCGGTCTCACGGTGCTGATGCTCATCCTCAAGCGCCGCAGGAAGCCCGCGGCGGCCCGGCCCGTCGTCCAGTACGGCGTGCAGGCCACGCCCTACGTCCCCCCGGCCCCGCAGCACCAGCCGTACGCGCTGCCGGCGGCCGACCAGCCCCTGGACGGCGCCACCCGCTACGTCCGCCCCCAGCAGCAGTTCGACCGGTACGGCCAGCCGATCCCCCAGCAGCCGCCGCAGCCCGCCCACGGGCCGTCCCGGCCGTCGCAGGAGGCCCAGGTGGCGGACCTGGAGCGGGAGCTCGCCGAACTCCGCCGTCAGCTGGGCAACCGCCCGCCGTCCCACTGAACCGCCCGGGAATCCAGAAAGGCCCGCCGTTCTCCCGGCGGGCCTTTCTAATGTAAGAAACGCATAAACAAATTCGCTTAAGGCATGTTTAACCGGGTCCTCGCTATAAATCTGGCATGGCAGAAAAAGGACTCAGAATTGCCGCGCTGGCCGCGGTCTCGCTCTTCCTGACGGCCTGCGGAACCCAGCAGCCGGAGGCCCAGGTCGCCTCGGCGGCCGGCGCGAGCGGCGCCGCCGGCGCCGCGCCCTCCCCCACCACCAGCGGCGACGCACTCAAGTTCGCCCAGTGCATGCGGGAGAACGGCGTCGACATCCCCGACCCGGAGCCCGGCGGCAACCGCATCCAGCTCCGGCAGAAGCCGGGCAACGAGGGCCAGGTGGAAAAGGCCCTGAAAGCCTGCGAGCAGTACAACCCGATCGGCGAGGGCAATGCCGCGCCGGATCCCGAACTCCAGGACAAGGTACTGAAATTCGCCCAATGCATGCGGGACAACGGCGTGGACATGCCCGACCCGCAGGTGAACGGCGGCCGGGTGCGGATGGGCGGCCCGGGGATGAACCCGGACTCCCCGACCTTCCAGAAGGCGCAGAAGGCGTGCGAGCACCTGATGGACGGCTTCGGCGGCAAGCAGACGGGTGGCGGCCAGTGACGCGCCGGGGACTGCTGGCCGGGGTGGTGGCGGTCGCCGCGCTGGCGGGCGGCGGCTGGGCCGCGGCCTCGTTCGCCGTGGCCGGCGGCGACCCCGCCGAGTCCCCCACCGCCGCCCCGGTGACCACGGCCGAGATCACCCGCTCCGACCTGGTGGACAGCAAGACCGTGGACGGCACCCTCGGCTACGCGGGCCGCCGCGTGCTCCCCAACGAGGCCATGGGCACCCTCACCCGCACCAGGAAGGAGGGCACACTGGTCCGGCGCGGCGGCTGGCTGTACGCGGTGGACGGCCGCCCCGTGATCCTCATGTACGGCTCCATCCCCATGTACCGCACGCTGTCCCAGGGCAGCGAGGGCAAGGACGTCCAGCAGCTCGAACGCAACCTGAAGGCGCTCGGCTACGAGGTCGGCACGGTGGACAGGTACTTCTCCTGGCGCACCGCGCAGGCCGTACGGGAGTGGCAGGACGACCAGAACCTGGCCGAGACCGGCACGGTCGGGGCGGCCCAGGTGATCGTGGCCTCCGGGCCGGTCCGGATCGCCGAGGCGGCGGCGGAGAAGGGCGACCGGGCCGGGCAGTCGGTGGTGACCACGACCAGCACCAAGCGGGTGGTGCACATCGACCTGCCCGCCTCCGACCAGCAGTTCGCCCGCCTGGGCGCGGCCGTCACCCTGGAGACCCCCACCGGGGACACCACCAAGGGCACGATCACCGCCATCGGCACGGTGGCCCAGCCGCCCGCCCAGGACGGCGGCGAGTCCACCATCGACGTGGAGGTGACCGCCGACGGCAACCTGGGCCGCCTCGACCAGGCCCCGGTCACCGTGGACCTGCAGAGCGAGCGCCGCAAGGACGTCCTGTCGGTCCCCGTGGAGGCCCTGCTGGCGCTCCGCGAGGGCGGCTACGGCGTGCGGATCGCGGGCGGCGAGGTGATCGCGGTCGAGACCGGCCTGTTCGCCGCGGGCCGCGTCGAGATCACCGGAACCGGGCTCGCCGAGGGCCTGAAGGTCGAGGTCCCGGCCCTATGAGCGCGGTCATCGAGCTGACGGGCGCCACCAAGACCTACCCGGGCGAGGTGCACGCGCTGCGCGGCGTCGATCTGCGGGTGGACGCCGGGGAACTGGTGGCCATCATCGGGCCCTCCGGGTCGGGCAAGTCCACCATGCTCCACCTGATCGGCACGCTGGACCGGCCCAGCTCGGGCACCGTGCGCATCGCCGGGTACGACGTGGCGAAGCTGTCCGACCGGGAGCTGTCGGCACTGCGCTCCCGGTACATCGGGTTCGTCTTCCAGTCCTTCCACCTGGCGGAGGGCGTTCCTGCGCTGGACAACGTGGCCGACGGGCTGCTGTACAGCGGGGTGCCACGGCGGGAGCGGCGGGAACGCGCGGCGGAGGCGCTGAAGCGGGTGGGGCTGGGGCACCGGCTCGGACACCGCCCGGCGCAGCTGTCCGGCGGGGAGCGGCAGCGGGTGGCGGTGGCCAGGGCGGTGGTCGGGGAACCGGCGCTGCTGCTGGCCGACGAGCCGACCGGGAACCTGGACTCGGCCTCCGGCGCCGACGTGCTGGCCATCCTGGCCGAGCTGAACGCGCTGGGCACCACCGTGGCGATCATCACCCACGACAACGACGTGGCCGCCGCCGCACCCCGCCGGGTCCGGCTCAAGGACGGGCAGGTGATCGACGATGACTGACCGGCGTACCCTCCGTCCGGGGCGGCTGAGCTGGGGCGACCAGGTCCGGGTGGGCGCGGCCGGGCTGCGCGCGCGGCCCACCCGGGTGATCCTGTCCGCGCTCGGCATCGCCATCGGCATCGCCACCATGGTGGCCGTGGTCGGCATCTCCGCCTCCAGCAAGGCACGGCTGCTGGCCGAACTCGACGAGCTGGGCACCAACCTGCTCCGGGTCACCCCTGGGCAGAGCCTGTTCGGCGAGCAGGCCACCCTGCCGGTCGAGTCGCCGGCCATGATCCGCCGGATCGGCCCCATCCTGGCCGCCGGTTCCACCGGTGACACCGGGCAGCCGGTGTTCCGCAGCGACCGCATCCCGGCCACCAAGACCAGTGGCCTGGCCGTCCGGGCCGCCTCCCTGGATCTGCTTGAGGCCCTGGAGACCCCCGTACGGCACGGCGCCTGGCTGAACCAGGCCACCGCCGCCCAGCGCGCGGTGGTGCTGGGCTCCGTCGCGGCCGAACGCCTGGGCGTGCGGGAGACCGGGCAGCAGGTGTGGATCAACGGCCAGTGGTGGACGGTCACCGGCATCCTGGCCGCCAGCCCGCTGGCCCCGGAGATCGAACGCTCGGCCCTGATCGGGTATCCGGCCGCCGCCACCTACCTCCGGCACGAGGGCGATCCCAGCACGATCTACACCCGCTCGGTGGAATCCGCGGTGACCGCCGTACGGGAGGTGCTGGCCCGCACCGCCAACCCGGAGCACCCGGAGGAGGTGGACGTCAGCCGTCCCTCGGACGCGCTGGAGGCCAAGGCGGCGGCCGACAGCGCCTTCACCAACGTGCTGCTCGGCATCGGCGCGGTCGCCCTGCTGGTCGGCGGGGTCGGGGTGGCCAACACCATGGTCATCTCGGTGCTGGAACGGCGCAGGGAGATCGGCCTGCGCCGCTCCCTGGGGGCCACCCGGGGCCAGGTACGCGGCCAGTTCCTCACCGAGTCCCTGCTCCTGTCCGGCCTGGGCGGGGTGGCGGGGGCGCTGCTCGGCGCCCTGGTGACGGTTGGGTACGCGACCTGGCGGGACCTGCCCGCCGTGGTGCCCACCTGGGCGCTGGGCGGCGGTCTGGGGGCGACCCTGCTGGTCGGCACGGTGGCCGGGATCTATCCGGCGATGCGGGCCGCGCGCATGTCCCCCACGCTGGCGCTGAGCGCTTAGCTCCTGTTTAACCCCTCCCCGGGAGGATGCACCCCATGCGGGTGCTGATAGCCGAAGACGAGCGGGTGCTGGCCGACGTGGTGGCCGACGGGCTCCGCCGGGAGACCATGGCGGTGGATGTGGTCTACGACGGGGACGCCGCGCTGGAACGGGCGATGACCAACGACTACGACGTCATCGTGCTCGACCGGGACCTGCCCGCGGTGCACGGCGACGAGGTGTGCCGACGCCTCGTCGCCGAGCGCCTCCCCGCCCGGATCATCATGCTGACCGCCGCCGGGGACCTGCGCTCCAAGGTGGAGGGGCTGACCCTGGGCGCCGACGACTACCTGCCCAAACCGTTCGACTTCCCGGAACTGGTGGCCCGGCTGCGGGCACTGGCCAGGCGCACCCCGCTGGCCGTGCCGCCGGTGCTGGCCCGGGCCGGGATCACCCTGGACCCGGCCCGCCGGGAGGTCTTCCGGGAGGGCAGGTACGTTTCCCTCAGCCCGAAGGAGTTCGCCGTCCTGGAGGTGCTGCTCCGGGCGAACGGCAACGTGGTGAGCGCCGAGGATCTGCTGGAGAAGGCGTGGGACGAGAACATCAGCTACTTCACCAACTCGGTCCGGGTGACGGTGATGACGCTCCGCAAGAAGCTGGGCGCCCCGGCGGTCATCGAGACCGTCACCGGCTCCGGCTACCGACTGTGAGCCGGCTGGTGAGCGGGCGTCGGCTGCCGGTGCGCTGGCGGCTCACCATCGTCTACGGCAGCCTGTTCTTCCTGGCCGCCAGCGTGCTGGTGATCATCAACTACCTGGTGCTCGACCGCATCGTCAACCAGCGCTTCGCCATCAAGATCACGCCGGAAATCGTCGGCACCATCCCCAAGCCCACCCTCCCGATGCCGACCGACAGCCCGGCCAACCGCCTCTTCCTCTTCCAGTCCGTGGTGGAGGGCGAGGTCGACCGGTACAAGGAGCTGGTGAGCGGCTCGATGATGCAGTGGTCGATCATCGCCTCGGTGCTGATCGGGGTGGCCGGGCTGGTGGTCGGCTGGGTGGTCGCGCAGCGGGCGCTGGCCCCGCTGCTCACCATGACCGAGACGGCCCGGCGGCTGTCCGGCAGCACCCTGCACCAGCGCATCGCCCTGGACGGCCCGCGCGACGAGATCAAGGACCTGGCCGACACCTTCGACTCGATGCTGGAGCGGCTGCACCACGCCTTCGACAGCCAGCGCCGGTTCGTGGCCAACGCCTCGCACGAGCTGAAGACCCCCATCGCCATCAACCGCGCGCTGCTCCAGGTCGGGTTCGCCGACCCGCTCATCCCCGCCGCCCTCCGGCCCGTACGCGACGAGCTGCTGGCCGCCAACACCCGGCAGGAGCAGCTGATCGAGGGCCTGCTCACGCTCGCCCAGAGCGAGCGCGAGCTGACCACCCGGGAGGACGTGGACCTGCGCGACCTGGCCCAGCCCGCGATCCTCGCCCACCACCTGCCCGCCGACCCCGCCGACCGCCGCCCGGCGCCCTGCTCAGGGGACGCCGTGCTGCTGGAACGGATGATCACCAACCTGGTGGACAACGCGGTCAAGTACAACGACGAACGCGGCCTGGTGGTAGTGCGCACGGGCGCCGACCATCGGGGGGTGTTCGTGCTGGTGGATAACACCGGCCGGGTGATCGCCGACGCCCAGGCGGCCCGCCTGTTCGAGCCGTTCCGGCGGCTGGAGGCGGACAGGACCGGCTCGGCGGGCGGCGCCGGTCTCGGCCTGTCCATCGTCCGCGCGGTCGCGCACGCGCACGGCGGCACGGCCGTGGCGGCCCCCCGGCCCGGCGGCGGCCTCCGGGTCACCGTGCGCCTCCCCCGCCGCCGCCCGCGGCTGTCCGGCCAGGCTCAGGACTTGGGCGAGGCCACCGTGTTGACCTCGGGAACCACGATCCGGCCCGTTGGCGACAACCCTCTGTCGGTGTTTTCCGCGAAGTTCAGTCGAGCACCGGATAGAGCGTGATCATGTCGGGCACGTGGGAGGCGAACTCCGCCATGCGGCGGGTGGGCACCCGTTCCAGGGTGGCCTCGGCCCTGACGATGCGGTCCAGGCGGAAAACCCGGACGTCGTCGCGGAGGCGGCACCAGGCCACCAGGTACCACACCCCGCCCCTGCCGCCGACGAACACGCCGGGTTCCACCGCGCGTTCGCTCACCGCGCCGCGAACGTCGACGTACTCCATCTCCAGGACGACGCTCGCGAGCAGGGCGTTCTCGATCACCTTCGCGACCGGCCCGGCCGTCTCCAGGGTGGCCCGCTCCTCGCCCTCGCCCGGCCTCGGCGACAGCAGGTGCACCCGGGTCGCCAGTTCCCTGGCCCGCTCCCCGTCGGCTTCCGGCATCGCCGACATGAGCTTGCGTAACGCGCTCCTGGCCTGGCCGGCGAAGGGCTGGTCGGCGGCGGTGCTCAGCGCGATGGCGACCGCCACCGCCTCCTCCGGGCTGAAGTTCAGCGGCGGCAGGGACATCGATCGGTCCAGCACGTAGCCGCCGCGCCGCCCGTGTTCTGCGTAGATCGGCACCTGGGCCTCTTGCAGGGCCAGAATGTCCCGCTCGATCGTCCGCGCGCTGACCTCGAAGCGCTCCCCCAGCTCCCGCGCCGACCTGGGCCGGGGGGAGGCGCGCAACGCTTCGACGATCGCGTAAAGCCGCTCTGTACGGTTCACACCGCAGACCCTAGAAAACGCCACCGACATTTTCCGGTGGCCGGTGGGGCGCGAGCGTCAGGTGGGCAGGGCCGCCGCCAGCTCGGCCATGCGGGCCTGGGAGGGCTCCGGATAACGTTCGGCGGTCACGGTGGCCCGGGTGATGCGGTCCAGCCGGAACACCCGGACATCCTCCCGCAACCGGCACCAGGCCACCAGGTACCAGTAGCCGCCCCTGCCGCCCAGGCAGATGCTGGGTTCCACCTCGCGGGTGGTCACCCCGCCCTTGGTGTCGTGGTACTCGATGCGGAGCACCCGCCGCCCGGCCAGCGACCGGTCGATCGCCCGCTTCACCTCGTCGGAGGGATCGAGCAGGTAACCCCCGGGATCCAGCCGGATGGGCACGCCCTCGGCCTGGAGGCGGGCGATGTCGCGGACGATGGTGCGCTTGCTGACGTCGAGGCGCTCGGCCAGTTCCTTGGCGGACAGGCGGCCGTTCGTGCGTAACTCCTCGACCAGCGCTTCTCGACGGTCCATGACCCCGAAACTACGCGGCGTGAGCGACAAAACCGGTCGTAAACACCTAACCGACCGGCCACATCCTCGTGTTCACCACCCGTTCCGGCCCGATCCCGCAGAGCGCGGCCCGCTCGCAGCCGTACCGCTGCCAGTCCAGCTGGCCGGGCGCGTGCGCGTCGGAGTCGATCGCGAAGTCGCACCCCATCTCGTAGGCCAGGCGCATCAGCCGCTTCGGCGGGTCCAGCCGGTCCGGCCGGGAGTTGATCTCCACGGCCACGTCGAACCGGCGGCAGGCCTCGAACACCAGCTCCGCGTCGAACCGCGACTCCGGCCGGAGCCCGCCGCGCTTGCCGCCCGCCTTGACGATGCGCCCGGTGCAGTGGCCGAGCACGTCCACGTGCGGGTTGGCGATGGCGGTGACCATGCGCCGGGTCATGTCCTCGGCGTCCATCCGCAGCTGGGAGTGCACGCTGGCCACCACCATGTCCAGGCGTTCCAGCAGTTCGGGCTCCTGGTCCAGGGAACCGTCCGGGAGGATGTCCACCTCGATGCCGGTGAGCAGCCGGAAGGGCAGCAGCCGGGGCGCGAGCTCGGCGATCGTGTCCAGCTGCTTGGCCAGCCGCTCCGCCGACAGGCCGTTGGCCACCGTGAGCCGGGGCGAATGGTCGGTGATCACCAGGTATTCGTGGCCGAGTCCCTGGGCTGCGGCGGCCATCTCCTCGATGGAGGAGCCTCCGTCCGACCAGTCGGAGTGGGCGTGCAGGTCGCCCTTGAGCGCCTGGCGGAGTTCGGCGGCGGCCTGGTCCAGGTCTTCCCCGGCGGTGGCCTCCAGGCGGCGCAGGTAGGTGGGAACCTCCCCGTTGAGTGCCTCGGTGACGGCCAGGGCGGTGACCTTGCCGATGCCCTTGAGCCCGGTCAGCCCTCCGTCGCGGGCCAGCCGCTGCAGCTCTCCGGGCGGCAGGTCGGCGAGCGTGGCGGCGGCGCCGCGGAAGGCCCGCACGCGGTAGGTGGGCTCGCCCGCGCGTTCCAGCAGGAACGCGATGCGCTTCAACGCCTCGACCGGATCCATGCCACGGACGTTACCTGGCCCGCATGGGGTGGACCGTTCCGAACCGTTACGAGCTGGAACTCCCTCTAGATCTGTTCCGTTTCTCCCCGCAACGGTAGTCTTTCCCGACCCTCGACAATCATGGAGCGGTATGGCCGACACCGGGGACCGCGGTCCCATCCCACCTCCTTACGGGTCGACACCGCCGCCACCACCACCGGGCGGAATGCCACCGCCCGGTATGCCCCCGGGCGGGATGCCGCCCCCGCCCCCACCGCCCGGAATGCCCTATGGGATGCCGCCGGGCGGAATGCCTCCACCGCCACCAGGGATGACCGGCCCGCTGATGCCGCCGCCACCGCCGAAGAAGAGCAAGGCCTCCACGGCCATCAAGCTCGGCACCATCGGCGTGCTCTCCACCCTCGTGGTCGGCTTCTGCGCCGCGCAGAACAGCTACGACGAGGTGGACGCCGACTGCGTCGACATGTCCAACCAGCTCCCCGACGGCTCGTACGCGGTGGTGGACGACGACTTCTGCGACGACGACTCCCACTCCCACTACCGGGGCTCGCACGGCGCCTACGGCTGGTACTACGGCGGGCGCCGGGTCGGCAGGCACGTGACCGGCGGCACCTCCTTCCGCCCGGCGGACGCGCAGATCACCAGCCGGAGCGGCAAGGTGGTCCAGCGCGGCGGCTTCGGCTCGCACGGCAGCAGCGGCAGTTGACCCCCAGAATGACCACCGGAATGACCCCCGAATGAGACGAGAGGCGTCGGCGCCCCGGCCGGACTGGGCCGCCACCGTGGAGTCGCACGGCCTCGCCTACCACCGCTCCGCCCACCCGGACGGGCTGGCCAGGCCGTACTGGGACGAGAGCGTGCACTACGTCTTCACCATGGACGAGGTGCTCCAGTTGGAGGCGCAGGTCGAGGAACTGCACCGGATGTGCCTGGCCGCGGTGGACCATGTGGTCAGCCGCAACCGGTTCGCCGACTTCGCCATCCCCTACCACTGGCAGGCGGCCGTGGCCGAGTCCTGGCGGCGCCGGGACCCGCACGTGTTCGGCAGGTTCGACCTCCGCTACGACGGCGCGGGGCCGGTCAAGCTGCTGGAGTACAACGCCGACACCCCCACCAGCCTGCTGGAGAGCTCGGTGGTGCAGTGGTTCTGGCTGCAGGAGGTGTTCCCCGGCGACGACCAGTGGAACTCCATCCACGAACGCCTGATCGACCGGTGGAAGGCGATCGGCCCGGGCTTCCCCACCGGACCGACGCACTTCGCCTGGACGAACATGGACGAGACCGGCGAGGAGGCGATGACCCTCGGCTACCTCCAGGAGACCGCCCAGCAGGCCGGTCTGATCACCGCCGCCATCGCGATGGAGGACATCGGCTGGGACGCGATCAACCGGCGCTTCGTGGACATGGAGCACCGGGTGATCCGGTCGCTCTGCAAGCTGTACCCCTGGGAGTGGATCGTCGCCGAGCCGTTCGGCGAGCACGCCCTGCGGCTCCAGCCGTCGATGGCCTGGGTCGAGCCGCCCTGGAAGATGCTGCTCTCCAACAAGGCGCTGCTGGCGATCCTCTGGGAGATGTATCCGGGGCATCCCAACCTGCTCCCGGCGTACCTGGACGGACCTCGTGACATTTCCCGATATATCCGGAAGCCGTTGCTCGGCCGGGAGGGCGCCTCGATGACGATCGTCTCCCCCGAACCCGGGCAGTCCGTACAGACCGCGGGCCAGTACGGCGCCGAGGGGTTCGTCTACCAGGAGTTCCAGGCGCTGCCCGACTTCGACGGCTGGCGCCCGGTCCTGGGCGCCTGGATGGTCGAGGACGAGTCCGCCGGGCTCGGCATCCGGGAGACCGCCGGTCTGATCACCGATGACACCTCCTCCTTCGTCCCGCACCGCATCCACGGATAGACCCACGCACTCCCGTCTGCACCGCCCTCAAGGAGCACCCCCACCATGGACACCACGACCACCAGCTTCGGCGAGGTCCTCGCCAACGGCAGCCTCGCCATCCTTGCGTACGCCATCCTCGGCGTGCTGCTGCTCGTCGCCGGGTTCTACGTGATCGACATGGCCACCCCTGGCCGCCTCGCCAAGATCATCCGCGAGGAGCGCAACCCCAACGCCACCGCGCTGACCTCCTCGGCGATGGCCGCCATCGCGCTGATCGTGGCCGCCTCGATCTTCTCCTCCGGCGGCGCGCTGCGCGAGGGCCTGATCGCCACCCTGGTCTTCGGCCTGATCGGCATCGCCGTGCAGACCGTGGGCATGATGGTGTTCGACAAGATCGCCGGAATCTCGGTGCGCTCGCTGACCCAGGAGCCCCAGCTCCAGCCGGCCACCGTGCTGCTCTCGGTCACCCACGTCGCGATCGGCCTCATCACCGCGGTCGCCGTCATCTGAAATCGCGGAATTATCCCCGCGAAGGCCGGTCCACTGACGGCAGAATATGCCGACAGTGGAATGCGCCCCCGGCGAAACCAGCTCCCGGTCTTTTACCCGCCCGGTTAGCGTCATTTTCCGTAAAGGTGGTTCCGGAAACAGGACGGGTGACGTACATGGCCGGACAGTTCTCGGCGGACGGCGGCGAGCACATCAGCAGGCGCCTGCTGAACGAGCGCATCATCATGCTCGGACAGGAGGTGAACGACGAGATCGCCAACCGGACCAAACGCCTGCTGGCCGAGCGCACCGCCTTCCACACCGGCCAGCCGATCGAGCGCATCGAGGCCGACGCCGACCGGGACCGCTGGTTCACCGCCGAGGAGGCCCGCGAGTACGGTTTCATCGACCACGTGGTGGCCAACCCCGCGCACATCGGTTCCGGAAAATCCTGAGACACGTCCAGGGCGGCACCAGCACACGCGACCTGGCACGCTTGTAGGCGTGAATGACAGGGTCCGGGAGGACACGG
Source organism: Acrocarpospora catenulata (assembly GCF_018476525.1). GTDB lineage: Bacteria > Actinomycetota > Actinomycetes > Streptosporangiales > Streptosporangiaceae > Acrocarpospora > Acrocarpospora catenulata. Next base: position 48,855 of record NZ_JAHCST010000045.1, on the reverse strand, counting down.
CGCGGCGGTTGGACCGGGCGATGGGCAGCCTCGGCACGGCCGCGATGGCGCGCATGGAGGAACAGCTCGCCTGGTATCGCGCCCTGTCGGCCGAGGACAGGTCCTGGGTCGGCCTGGTGGCCCAGGCCGGCATCGCCGCGTTCGTGGAGTGGTTCGGCCACGCCGGCGAGGACCGGCCGACGCCGAGCATCGAGTTCTTCGGCACCGCGCCGCGCGAGCTGAAGCGGAGCGTCTCGCTCCAGCAGACCGTCGACCTGGTCCGCATCGTGGTGGAGGTGGTGGAGGCCGAGGCCGACGAGCTGGCCTCCCCCGGCGGCGAGGAGCAGCTCCGCCACGCCATGCTCCGCTACACCAGGGACGTGGCCTTCGCCGCCGCCCAGGTGTACGCCAGGGAGGCCGAGGCCAGGGGCTCCTGGGACGCCCGGCTGGAGGCGCTGATCGTGGACGCCCTGGTCCGCGGCGAGGTGGACGACGGCCTGCACTCCTGGGCCGCCGCGCTCGGCTGGACCTCCGCCCCGGTGGTGGTCTTCGCCGGGTTCGCGCCGGACGAGGACCCGCGGACCGTCATCGACGGCCTGCGCGACAAGGGCCGCAGGTCCGGCCACGACCTGCTGGCCGGGGTGCAGGGCGAGCGGCTCATCGTGATCGTGGGCGGCGCCGACAGCATCAAGGACGCGGCGCGGAGTGTGGTCCCCAGGTTCGCCGCCGGGCCCATCGTGATCGGCCCCGAGGTCTCCGACCTGCACGCGGCGGCCCGCTCGGCCCGGGCCGCCATCGCCGGGCTGCGCGCCGCGGCCGCCTGGCCGGACGCGCCCCGCCCGGTGCTGGCCGAGGACCTGCTGGCCGAGCGGGCCATCGACGGCGACGAGGACGCCCGCGCCCAGCTGGTGGAGAACGTGTTCAAGCCGCTGGCCGGCACCCCGCTGCTGGACACCCTGGCGACCTACCTGGAGCAGGGCACCTCGCTGGAGGCCACCGCCCGGCTGCTGTTCGTGCACCCGAACACGGTGCGGTACCGGCTGCGTAAGATCACCGAGCTGACCGGCTACCAGCCGACGGAAGGCAGGTCCGCATTCACCCTGCAGGTGGGACTGATACTCGGTCGGCTGACCGTAACCTAGCCGATTCGTGGTAACCGCTGGGAAACCTGTTCTGTAGGGAACCTACAGAAACGCCCGACCGAAGTTCGTGCGGATCCCCATCAGTGTGGTGAACCCCTACAGGGCAGGGTTAGGTTGTGCTCGTCATTGTCGCGCCGGGACAAGGCGCCCAAACCCCAGGCTTTCTGACGCCGTGGCTGGAAATCCCCGGATTCCGCGACCGCCTCTCGGCGTGGTCAGACATCGTCGGCCTCGACCTGGTGGCGTACGGCACGACCGCCGGCGCCGATGAGATCAAGGACACCGCGGTGGCGCAGCCGCTGCTGGTGGCCGCCTCGCTGGCCGCCTACGAGGCGCTGGGGGCGACCCCCGACCTGGTGGCCGGTCACAGTGTGGGCGAGTTCGCCGCCGCCACCATCGCCGGGTCGCTCACCGCCGAGCAGGCGCTGACCCTGATCCGCGAGCGCGCCCAGGCGATGGCCGAGGCCGCCGCGGTGACCGAGACCGGGATGACCGCCGTGCTCGGCGGCGTGGACGTGCTGGAGTCCCTGGACAAGCACGGCCTGACCCCCGCCAACATCAACGGCGCAGGTCAGATCGTGGCCGGCGGCACGCTGGAACAGATCGAAGCGCTGCGCGCCGAGCCGCCGGCCAAGGCCCGGCTGATCCCGCTCAAGGTGGCCGGTGCCTTCCACACCGAGCACATGGCCCCCGCGGTGGACCGGCTGCGCGCCGCCACCGAGGGGCTGACCCCGGCCGACCCGGCCGTGCGGTTGCTCTCCAACGCCGACGGTGCCCTGGTGACCAGCGGCGCCGACCTGCTGGACCGGCTGATCGCCCAGGTCGGCCGCCCGGTCCGGTGGGACCTGTGCATGGCCGCGATGACCGAGCAGGGCGTCACCGCCATGATCGAGCTGCTTCCCGGCGGCACCCTGGCCGGCCTGGCCAAGCGGGCGCTGCCGGGTGTGCGCGCGGTGCCGCTGAAGACGCCGGACGACCTGGAGGCCGCCAGGTCCGCCGCCAAGGAGGCCCTCAAGTGAGGCTGCCCCTGGGCTCCCCCGGCGCGAAGGTGCTGGCGTTCGGGCACTACCAGCCCGCCAACGTGGTCACCAACGACGACCTGGCCAAGCTGATCGAGACCAACGACGAATGGATCCAGTCCCGGGTCGGGATCAAGGAGCGCCGGTTCGCCGGGCCCGAAGAGTCCGAGATCGAGCTGGCCGTGCAGGCGGGCGGCAAGGCGCTGGCCGCCAGCGGTCTGGCCGCCGGTGACATCGACCTGGTGATCGTGGCCACCTGCACGCTGGAGGCCCAGATCCCCAACGCCGCCGGCCGGGTGGCGCACCGGCTGGGCATCTCCGCCCCCGGCGCCTACGACGTCAACGCCGCCTGCGCCGGGTTCTGCTACGCGCTGGCCGCGGCCAGCGACGCCATCCGGGCGGGTTCCGCGGTGAACGTGCTGGTGGTGGGCACCGAGAAGCTCACCCAGTGGGTGGACATCGAGGACCGGGCCACCTCGGTGATCTTCGCTGACGGGGCCGGGGCCGCGGTGGTGGTGCCGTCCGAGACTCCGGGCATCGGCCCGGTGGTCTGGGGCAGCGCCGGCGACAAGTACGACGCCATCATCATCAAGGACCGGCACTCGGCGCTGCACCAGGAAGGCCAGACCGTGTTCCGCTGGGCCACCACGGCCCTTCACCCGATCGCCAAGCAGGCGTGCGAACGTGCGGGGGTGGACCCCGCCGAACTCGCCGCCTTCGTGCCGCACCAGGCCAATCTGCGCATCATCGAGTCGCTCGCCCGCCGCCTGGGCGCCGACAACGCGGTGGTGGCCAAGGACATCGTGCTGGCCGGGAACACCTCGGCCGCCTCCATCCCGCTCGCGCTGTCGCGCATGATCGAGCGCGGCGAGGTGCCCTCGGGCGGCCTGGCCCTGCTGCTCGGCTTCGGCGCGGGCCTGACCTACGCCTCGCAGGTCATCGAAATCCCCTGACTTGTACGGCGCATGCCGTACGAAACCCTGAAAACCACCCATAAGGAGAAACAGCGACATGGCAGTGACCGAGCAGGAGATTCTGGCCGGCCTGGGCAAGATCATCAACGAGATCACCGGCATTCCGGCCTCCGAGGTGACCCTGGAGAAGAGCTTCGTGGACGACCTCGACATCGACTCGCTCTCCATGGTCGAGATCGCTGTGGCGGCGCAGGACGAGTTCGGTTCGGAGATCCCCGACGACCAGCTCAAGCACCTGAAGACCGTCAAGGACGTCGTCAACTTCATCCAGAACTGAACTGATCCGGGTTCGCCCGGCCGTACCGCGATCGTTCGAAGCGATCGTGAATCGATGAGGAGTGCAGACAAGTGAGTACAGACCGGGTGCGTGTCGTGGTCACCGGGCTCGGCGCGACGACGCCCCTCGGTGGAGACGTCGCCTCGACCTGGTCGGCGCTCCTCGACGGGCGGTCGGGCATTCGCCCCCTCACCGAGGAGTGGGTCGACTCGGTTCCGGCGAAGTTCGCCGGGCGGGTCGCGGTGGAGCCGGGCGAGGTCATCCCCAAGCCGGAGGCCAGGCGGCTGGACCGGGCCGAGCAGTTCGCGCTGATCGCCGCCCGTGAGGCGTGGCGGGACGCGGGCGCCCCCGAGGTCGAGCCGACCCGGCTCGGCGTCGTGGTGGGCAGCGGCATCGGCGGCATCACCACGATCCTCGACGCGTACGACACCTTCAAGACCAAGGGCTGGAACCGGCTGTCGCCGTTCACCGTGCCCATGCTGATGCCCAACGGCGCGGCCGGCTGGATCGGCATCGAGATCGGCGCCAAGGGCGGCGTGCACGCCACCGTGAGCGCCTGCGCCACCGGCGCCGAGGCCATCGGGTACGGCATCGACATGATCAGGTCCGGCCGGGTCGACGTGGTGGTCGCGGGCGGCACCGAGGCGGCGATCCATCCGCTGAACATCGCCTCGTTCTCCGCCATGCGCGCCATGTCCACCCGCAACGACGAGCCGCAGCGCGCCTCCCGCCCGTTCGACAAGGGCCGGGACGGTTTCGTGCTGGGCGAGGGCGCCGGCCTGGTGGTGCTGGAGTCCGAGGAGCACGCCCGGGCCCGCGGCGCCAAGGTCTACGCGGTGGCCGCCGGGGTCGGGTACTCCGCGGACGCCCACCACATCGCGCAGCCGGAGCCGAGCGGCGCGGGCGTGCAGCTGGCCATGCGCCGGGTGCTGGAGAACGCCGGGCTGACCGGCGCCGACATCCGGCACGTGAACGCGCACGCCACCTCCACCCCCGCCGGTGACGTGGTCGAGACGATCGCCATCAAGGAGGCCATCGGGGCGCACCCGCTGGTCACCGCGACCAAGTCGATGACCGGCCACCTGCTCGGCGGCGCGGGCGGGATCGAGTCCATCTTCACCATCCTGGCGCTCACCGAGCGCCTCGTGCCGGCCACCATCAACGTGGACGACCTCGACGACGGCATCGAGGTGGACATCGTGCGCGCGGATCCCCGCAAGCTGCCCGACGGCCCCATCGCGGCGGTCAACAACTCCTTCGGGTTCGGCGGACACAACGTCGCCGTCGCCTTCACCACGGTCTGAGATTCTCACGGTCTGAGAGGGACGCAGATGACGGTTCTCGACAACAGGGTGGTGACGCCGGCCGCCGATCAGGAGGCCGCGGATCCACGCGACCCCCAGGTCCGCCTCGGCCACCTGTTCGACGAGGGCTCGGTCCGGCCGATCAGCCCCGAGGACAAGAGCGGCGTGTTCGCGGCCACCGGGCGCATCGAGGGTGTGCCGGTCGTCGCCTTCTGCAGCGACGCCCGGGTGCAGGGTGGCGCGATGGGCAGCGAGGGCTGCGAGCACATCGTGCACGCCTACGACGTGGCGGTCCGCGAGCGGGTGCCGATCATCGGGGTCTGGCACTCCGGCGGCGCCCGGCTGGCCGAGGGCGTGGAGTCGCTGCACGCCGTCGGCCGGGTCTTCGCCGCGATGACCAAGGCGTCCGGTGTGGTGCCGCAGCTGTCGGTGGTGGTGGGCGCCGCCGCCGGTGGCGCCGCCTACGGGCCTGCTCTCACCGACATCGTCATCCTGGCCGACCAGGGCCGGATCTTCGTGACCGGTCCCGACGTGGTGCGCAGCGTCACCGGCGAGCAGATCGACATGGCCGCGCTGGGCGGCCCCGAGCCGCACAGCAAGCGCAGCGGCGTGGTGCACGTGGTCACCAAGACCGAGGCCGAGGCGCTGCTCACCGCGCGCCAGCTGGCCGGTCTGCTCGGTCACCAGGGCCGGGTGCGGGCGGTGGAGGAGGTCGACTTCTCGGCCCTGCTGCCGGAGAACCCGCGCCGCGCCTACGACGTGCACCCGCTGATCAACGGCCTGCTGGACGAGCCGGGCGTGGAACTGCACCCGAAGTGGGCGCCGAACATCGTGACCACGCTGGGCCGGATGGGCGGGCGCACGGTCGGGGTGGTGGCCAACAACCCGATGCGGCTGGGCGGCTGCCTGGACTCGACGTCGGCCGAGAAAGCCGCCCGATTTGTTCGCATGTGCGATGCCTTTGGGGTGCCGCTGGTGGTGCTCGTGGACGTGCCGGGCTACCTGCCTGGGGTCGGCCAGGAGCACGACGGCGTGGTCCGCCGCGGCGCCAAGCTGCTGCACGCGTTCGCGGAGGCGTCGGTGCCGCGGGTGACCCTGGTCACCCGGAAGGCGTACGGCGGGGCCTACATCGCGATGAACTCGCGCTCGCTGGGAGCGACCCGGGTGTTCGCCTGGCCGACCGCGCAGGTGGCGGTGATGGGGGCGGTCGCGGCGGTCCGCATCCTCAAGCGGCGGGAGCTGGCGGCGGCTCCCGAGGAGGAGCGCGCCGAGCTGGAGCACCGGCTCGCCGAGGAGCACGAGAAGATCGCCGGCGGGCTCCAGCGGGCCGTGGACCTCGGGGTGGTGGACGAGGTGATCCAGCCCGGGGAGACCCGTGGCGCGATCGCCAAGGTGCTCGCCCAGGCCACGCCGGCTCGGGGGGCGCACGGGAACATCCCGCTGTAGACAGGACATACAGAAAGGGCGCCGGGTGGAATTCCACCCGGCGCCCTTTCTCGTGGTCTCAGACGGCCGCGTGGAGCCAGCGCACGGGAGCGCCCTCGCCCGCGTACCGGAAGGACTCCAGCTCCTCGTCCCACTGCTTGCCGAGCAGCTTGTCGAGCTCGTCCTCCAGCACGACGCGGCCCTGGGCGGCCATCAGCATGACGTTGCGGAGCCGGTCCTCGGGGATCATGACGTCGCCGGTGGCGCCCACCACGGCCGTGTACGCGCCCAGCGCCGGGGTGTAGGCGTGCCGGGAGCCGTCCACGCCCGGTGAGGCGTCCTCGGTGATCTCGAAGCGGATGCGCTGCCATCCCATGAGCGATGAGGTGATCGCCGCAGCGGTGCCCGCGCGGCCCTCCCACTCGGCCTGGGCGCGCAGAGCGCCAGGCGCGGCGGGCTGAGGCGTCCACGTCAGGTCGACGGGAACGCCAAGAACGCCTGCTACAGCCCACTCGATGTGCGGGCACAGCGCAGGCTGAGCCGAGTGGACGTACAGCACGCCACGAGCAGCAGCCACCGGACCTCCCGTTTCGTACGAGGTGCGCCTTCCCCAACGGCCTCATACTGGGATGATCACAAGTGACTCTAGGAGAGACTACCGTCCGTTGCGGCGGGGCACCAGAGCAGGGTCATACCTATTCGCACTTGACAACGCTGTGAATTCGGCAAACAGCGGAGAGTAAACCTCGGGTGATCTTCCCAGGTCGGGAAACCCACAGGTAGCGGGGTTCCTGGCGGCGTACCGGCCCGAAAAATCAGGGTTCGCGGAGCTTCTGAGAGATTCGCCACCATAGCGCACCGAGCACGACCGCCAGGGCCGCCGCGTACGGCAGCAGGGTGCCCACCCCGAATTGCTGGGCGAGCGCGCCGGCCAGCCAGGGCAGGACGGCGCCGCCCACCACGGACCCGCCGACCATCGCGCCCACGGCGGTGGGCATCAGGCGGGGGGCGGTGAGCCGGGGCACCACCACCATGGTGGTCGGGAAGAGCGGCCCCAGGAAGAAGCCGAGCAGGGCCAGACCGGGCAGGGCGGCGACGGGGACCAGCCAGACCAGCAGGGCGCCGGCGGTCACCCCGGCCAGGCAGACGTAGCTGACGTCCACCGGGGTGAGGCCGATCCGGCGGGCGATCGGGTTGATCAGGAACCGGCCGAGGGTCAGGCCCATCCAGTAGCCGGTCACCGCGTACCCGGCGATCAGGTCGGGCTGCCCGTGCTGGTCGACCAGGTAGGTGAAGGCCCAGTTGCCGACGCTCATCTCCAGTCCGACGTAGATCGCCAGGAAGACCGTGCCGAGCAGCACGGCGGGCTCCCGGAGCGCCTGGCGGAGCAGCCCCGGCCCCGGGGTGGCCGCCACCGCCTCTCGCGGCCCGGCGCCTGGGAAGGCCACCAGGAAGCCGATCAGCAGCGGCACACCCACCAGGGCCAGCAGCCACCAGACGGCGGTCCACGGGAACTCCAGGAGGACCCAGGCGGCCAGCGTGGGGCCGACCAGCGCCCCCACCCCGAAGAAGGCGTGCAGCAGGTTGAGCGGCCCCGAGGGCTCCGGCAACTCGGCCAGGTACGCGTTGAGCACCGATTCGAGCAGGCCGTGGCCGTACCCGAGGACGACCTGGAGGGCCAGCAGCACCAGGAACGGCGGGCGGACGGCGGTGCCGACCGCGACCAGCAGGCAGGCCAGGCCGCCGACGCCGAGGGCGGCGCGGGTGCCGACCCGGTGGATGAGCGGGCCCGAGGTGGCCCCGGCGAGCAGGAAGCCCGCCGAGGAGGTGAAGAAGATCAGGCCGATGGTGGCCTTGTCGACGCCGTAGTCGATCATCTGGGCGGGGATGAGCACGCCGCCCACCCCGGCGGTGACGCCCAGCACCACGAAGGCGACGTAGGCCATGCCGATCGGAGCGCGCCGGCGGCTCCGCACCGCACCATCCACCTGTACTCCTGTTGCGGAAGATAACAAATCAAACGCCCTCAAATTACGGCCCCGGCCTTCACCTGATCAAGAAGACGCGAGGGCTTCTCGGCTCTCCGGTTTAGCGGCAATCTTCGTGGTGAGGGGCAATTCGGCGAGGCGGGAATCGGGGCGGACGGGGATGGGTAGAGTGCTCACGCAACGCTTATCCGTCAGCGCGGACAGTAGCCCGGAAAGTGGTGCCATGCATCGGGACATGCAACAGGAGACATCTTCGCCCGCTCTGGAGGAAGCCGTCTGGAAAGATCTTGTTGCCCGGTTCGGCGGGCGGATGTGGGCGGTCGCGCGGGCCGTGGGGCTCAGTCCCACCGATGCCGCCGACGCCGTACAGGGGGCGTGGTTGCGCCTGGTCGAGCACTATGACCGGATCCGGGATCCCGACCGCCTCGGGGCCTGGCTGGTGACCACCACCCGGCACGAGGCCATCCGCCTCTCCAAACGGGCCGGCGCCGAACGCCCCAGCGAGCTGCCCGACCTGCTCGACCCCACCGAGCCCGACCCGTCCGCCGTGGTGGTGGACGCCGAGTACGGGCGGGCGGCCTGGGCCCGCCTCGACGCCCTCAAGGAACCCTGCCGCTCGCTCCTCCGCCTCTTCGCCCTCAACCCTGACATCCGCTACTCCCACGTCTCCACCCACCTCAACATGCCCATGGGCAGCATCGGTCCCACCCGGGCCCGCTGCGAGAAGCACCTCCGCGCCCTCCTGGAGGAATCCGAATGACCTCCTCATCCGACGAGACCTCCCCCGCCGAACCCCGCCCCTGGCCGAAGGGCGATGGCGAGGAGATCACCTATCTCCTGGCGGCCATGCGGTTGGCGGCCGGGAGTGATCCGGTGCCCGGACGGGTGGACGCGGACGCGCGGGCCGTGTTCGATCTCCGGCTCCCCGGGTCGATCACCGCCACGCCGGTGGATGTCGTGGCCGCCGCCGGGGTGCGGTCGGGGGCCGAGCCTCAGCTGCACCGGTTCACGACGGACGAGCTGACCGTGGACGTGGAAATGTCCATTTCTGATGGTCGCCTCGAAGTAGCCGGTCAGGTCAGTCCGGCTCCTGAGCCTGACGCCTGGGTCGAGGTCCGTACCCCACACATCAGCAAAGTGCGCGTCCCCTCCCCGGATGGCCATTTCGCCGCCACCGGGCTGCCCCCCGGCTGGGTCAGTGTCGTCTACCACCGGCCCGAGCAGGCCCCCGTCGCCACGCGATGGCTCCGTGTCCGTGCCTGACGGCGGTTTGGTCGCCCGCGCCGAGTGGGTGGTGGAGTTGGCGGGGCGCGATCCCCGCCTGGCCCGGGAGGTGGGCGAAGAGGTTCTGCGGGCGGCCGGCGAGGCGGGCGAGGCGGCCTCGGTGGCGCTGCGAGGACTGGCCCTGGCGGCATGGGAGCTGGGCGAGCTGGCACTCGCCGACGAACTGCTCGGGCGGGCGGCCGAGGTCGCGGCAGGCCATCCGGTACGGGCGGCCCAGGCGGGAATGTCACGGGTCTCGGTGCGCGCCCTGCTGGGAGATCCGGAGGGCGGGCTGGCACTGGCCGACGCGGTCGAAGGGGATCTGGCCGGGATCGACGGCTTCCGGCTGGACGTGCAGCGGGCGGTACCGCTGATTCTGCTCAGCCGCCACGAGGAGGCGGTCCAGCGGTGCACCCGTGCTCTTGACGGGCTTGGCGGCGACGCCCGGTTCCGCGCGGGTGCGCTGCTGAACCGAGGGCTCGCCGGTGTCTTCCTCGAACGGTACGGCGAGGCGGTCGCCGACCTCTCGGAAGCCGCCGGGATCGCGCGAGCCGCCGGATTCAGCCATCTGGCGATGCTCGCCGAAGGAAACCTGCCGTTCGCGGCCGCCAAGCGGGGTGACATCGCCGCCGCCTTCGAGAGCTACCAGATCGCCGAACGAGCCCTGCTCGGCTTCCCGGAGCGCCTGGCCGCCATGCGGACCGACCTCGCCCAAGCTCTGGTCGCCGCCCGTCTCCCCGGCGAGGCCCGCGTCCTCCTCGAACAGGCCATCCCCGACCTGGCCACCTCCGGCGCCCACGCCGTCCTCAGCGAGGCCCGCCTGCTGCTGGCCGAGGTGGAACTCCTCATGGGCGACACCCACCAGGCCGTGGAGACCGCCCGGTCCGCCGAATCCGACCTCCACTCCCAGTCCCGCCCCCGCTGGGCTCCGCTGGCCCGGGAAGTCGCCGTACGCGCCCGTCTGGCGCAGGCGCTCCACCCGGACCACAAGGCCGGTGCGATCGCGGCGGCCAGGCTCCTTAGGGAGGTCTTCAGCTGTGCCGACGACCTGCTCGACAACGGATGGCCGGCCAACTCCGACTCGCTCCGGTTGACGGGTGCGGTCGCCGCCCGGCGGCGAGGCGACCGCGCTGCCGCCGTCGAACAGCTGTCCCGCCTGCTTGGACCGCGAACCCGGCCGATCGTGCGGCATCACGCGCAGGCGCTGCTCCACCACCTCAACGGGAACGATCGGGCCGCTCTGCACAGTGTCGAGACAGGCATAGCGGCGTTCGTCGATTCGCTTTCCCGTCCGTCCTCGGTTCCCCGGCCGGTGAAGGTCGCTTCCACGGCGGAAAGGGTGCTGGAGGAGGTACGGGTCCATGCCGTACGGGGTGCGGAGGACCTGGCCGCGTTCGGCCTGGAACTGGCGCTGGGGACCGGAGACGGCTGGGCGGTGCTGGCCTGGGCGGAGCGGTGGCGGGCGAGCGTCCGTGGCGCGCCGGAGGACGGGCTGCCGAACTCGCTCAGGAAGACCCGGACGTGCCTGGTGGAGTTGGTCCGGCACCAGGACGACCTATACGCGTTGGTGGTCCACGGCGGCGACTGCCGTCTGCACCCGCTCGGCTCGTACGCCGCCGTCACCGAACAGATCGTCCGCGTCCGCTACGGCCTCCGCAGGCGCAATCTCCGCGACGCTCCGACCAATCCCGAATCACTACTGGCCAGGGAACTGACCTCGCTCGACACCGCCCTCCTCGAACCCCTGGACCTCCCGCCCGGTCCGATCACCCTGATCCCGACAGGCGCCTTGCACACGCTCCCCTGGCCCATGCTCCCCTCGCTCCTCGGCCGACCGGTTTCGGTGACCTCCCACGCCGGCGAGATCCTCCCCACCGCCCAGGCGCACGATCCACGGGTGGTGGCCGTCGCCGGGCCCGGACTCCGCCATGCCATGGATGAGGTGGACGCGGTCGTGGCCATCCACCGCGACGCGAGATCGGTGAAGGCCACCAAATCCGACGTGATCGAGGCACTGGGCCACGCGACGATCCTGCACGTGGCGGCACATGGCATGTTCTCCCCGCGCAGCCCTCTGCTGTCCAGGATCACCCTCGACGACGAACCCCTGATGGCCTACGAGCTCCTCCGCGTCCCCCGCGTCCCTGACCTGGTCATCCTGTCGGCCTGCGACGCCGGAATGGCACACGCCCCGGCGGACGGAGTGGCCCTCGGCCTCGCTGGAGCCTTTCTCGACCGGGGCGCGCGGTGCGTCATCGCGGGTGTGGTTCCCGTGCGTGACGACGAAGCCCTCACCTTGATGAGGTGCTTCCACGAACTCCTGGCCGCCGGACGAACCCCGGCGGAGGCCCTGGCCGAGGCATCCGTCAAAACCGGCGTCCCCGGGTTCACCTGCTTCGGCGCCGGAGACCGGCCGATCGTGCGGGGCAGGACGCCGGATCAGCCGGTCGCGACCGGGCGGTCCGGGTCGGTGATCCAGTGGGACCAGGAACCGACGTAGAGGGCGGCGGGAAGGCCGGCCAGTTCGAGGGCCAGGATCTCGTGGGCGGCGGTGACGCCGGAGCCGCAGTAGGCGCCGATCGGGACTCCGGCGACGGCGCCCAGGGCGATGAAGCGTTCGCGGAGGAATTCGGGGTTGTGGAAGCGACCGCCGGGTTCGACGTTCTGTGCGGTGGGCGCGTTGACGGCGCTGGGGATGTGGCCGGCCACGGGGTCGATGGGCTCGGTCTTGCCGAGGTAGCGTTCGAGTGCCCGGGCGTCCAGGAGGACGCCGTTGCGGGCCAGGTCGGCGGCCTCGGCGGCGGTGAGCACGGGCATGCCGCCGGGGACGGCCGCGAAGTCGCCCTCGGCGGGTTCGGGAATGTCCTCGGTGACGGGGAGACCGGCCTGGGTCCAGGCGCGCAGGCCGCCGTCCAGCACCCGTACGTCCGGGTGGCCGAAGTAGCGCAGCACCCACCAGGCGCGGGCGGCGGCGGTCGAGTCGGCCTCGTCGTACACGATGACGGGACGGTCGCCGCGGACGCCGAGGCGGCGCATGGCGGCCTGGAAGTGCTCGGCGGCGGGCAGCGGATGCCTGCCGCCGGATCCCGGTTCCCCGGCCAGGTCACGGTCGAGGTCGCAGAAGACGGCGCCCGGGATGTGGCCTTCGCGGTAGGACTCGATCCCGGTGGGGCCGGCCAGCCGCCACCGGACGTCCAGCACCGTGCTCGGGCCGTCGAGCAGCGGCCGCAGCTCGTCAGGAGTGATCAGTGGCGACATGTTCGGATGCCTCCGGAGTGCTCTAGCGGTGGATTTCCAGGAGGGGGATGTTGAGTTCGGCGGGCGTCAGGGACCCGTGGTAGCCGATCATCGACCATTCGTGGGGTTCGGCGGCGGCCGGGATGAGGACGGTTCCGGCGAACGGGACCGCGACCACGTCGCCGACCCTGGGCAGCCACTCCTTGCGCACCGACTCGCCGTACCAGCCGGACTGGACGGCCTCCTCGCGGGAGACCACCCAGGCGCGGTCGGCGAAGGTCTCCCGCCAGGTGTCCAGGACGGCGGAGGCGGCGCCGGGTTCGGTGTACAGGTGCCGCGCGCGGGGTTCGCCGCCGATCAGCTCGATCCCTTCCAGCAGGCCGGGATAGTCGTCGAGATCGACCTTGTCGGTGGCGTTGATCATCCCGTGGTCGGCGGTGACGTACATGGTGGTGCCCGGCGGCAGCACCTCGGCGAGGCGCTCGGCCATCCGGTCGGCGACCGCCAGCTGCGCCAGCCACTCCGGGCTGCCCCAGCCGCGCAGGTGGCCCGCGCCGTCCAGGTCGCTGAAGTAGACGGTCACGAAGGTGCGCGGGGAGCGCAGCGCGTGCCGCACCCCCTCGATGCGGTCCTCGACGGTCTCGGCGTGCAGGTGGTGCACGCCGCGGTAGACGGCACGGGTGAGCCCGGTTCCGTCGAAGGCGCCGGTGGCCACGTACACGGGCGCCACGTCGAGGCCGATCAGGCGCTGGAAGACGGTCTCCGCGGGCTGCCAGATGTCGGGGTCGATGGGCAGGCCGGGCGCGGTCCAGCGCAGGCAGTTGAACAGGCGGCGCTCGCCGGGCACCGCCATCTTGATGCCGATCATGCCGTGCTCGCCCGGTGTGCCCCCGGTGCCGAGGGTGGCCAGGCTGGTCGGCGTGGAGGACGGGAACCCGGCCGTGAGCGTCCTCCCGAAGGCCGCGGACAGGAAGGGCGCCGTCTCGGGATGCTCGCGCAGCAGGTCGGCGCCCATCCCGTCCACCAGGAAGAGGCAGACCCTGGGCGCGGGCTCCAGCTCCAGCGTGTTGGGCCTGGCCCCGCCGAAGGTGGCGAACAAGGACGTGGCGAAGTCACTCAGCGAGGCCGTGCCGTACCCGGGAAGGTAGGGGGTGGCCATCGGTCAGTTCCCCGCGCGAGCCGTGGCCTCGGAGAGCGCGCGGGCGAAGGCGAGCACGTGGCTGACCGCGCCGGGACCGTCGGCGGCCTCGCTCACCCGGAGCTGGAGGTCGTCGGCGGTGACCGCGCCGGTGTAGCCGTGGTCGGCGTCGCAGTTCTCGTCCCCGCAGGTGGCGGGCTCCAGGTCGACATGGGCGATGGCGCCCCAGCCGATGGTGAGCGTGACCTCGCTGGGCGGCACGCCCGGCACGTACGACGCGGGGTCGGGCACCAGGCGGGTGAGCGCGACGGACTGGATCCGGCTCAGCCGGACCGCTTCGGTGGTGGTGGAGGCGTGCGAGGCGGGCATGCCCTCGGCCGGGGGGTGCTCGTCGGTGTGGCAGACCAGCAGCCGGGTCGGCGACAACACCAGCACGGTGACGTGCCTGCGCACCTCCATGGCCGGATCGAAGGTGGCCTCGTGGTGGACCACGAACGCCGTCACCTGCTCCTTGCCCAGGGCGGAGTCGACCGCGTCGGCGACCAGGTCGGGGTAGTAGCCGCTGCGGTCGATGGCCTCGCGCAGATCGGCTGCCGAGACTCGGGTATCCCTCATGGGTCCATCCTGCCCTGTCGCGCACGCGCTTTTCACCAGCGGAGCCCCCTTACCGGCAGGCTCGATATGGGCCCGCCGATCGGGCGGTCAGGCCAGGCGGCGCGGCCCGCCGTCCAGCAGGGGTTCCACCACGGGGCGCAGCAGTGCCCTGGCCGCCACCACGATGGCCTCCCGATCGTCGACCACCACCTGGTCGAGATCGAGCCTGGCCAGCTCGGGCAGCGCGTCCGCGAGCAGCCCCACCCGCACCAGCAGTTCCTCCAGCGCGGGCACGGCCACGGGCGGGTAGCCGTACTCGCCGAACAGCAGCGGGGCGGCGCGCACGGCCCGGACCAGGCCGGCGGCGTCCTCGGTGGTCAGCGGGGCCAGCCGGTAGGCGACGTCGCCGAGCAGCCGGGCGGTGATCTCGCCGAGTCCGAAGGAGACGACCGCCCCGAACCCGCCCTCCCGCGCGGTCACGGTGACCACCGGCCAGCCGGGGCGGCCGGCGCCGGTGACGGTGATACCGAAGCGGGCGAGCAGCTCGGTGGCGTCGATCTCCACCTCGCCGTGCTCGGCCAGGGTGGCTTCGACCAGGCGGCGGGCGCCGTCGCGGTCCACGTCCAGGTCGGGTACGGTCCCTGCCGGTTCGGCGCGCCAGCGGGCGTACCGGACGGCGTGGGCGAGCGCGCGGACGGCCTCCTCCGGGGCGGGATAGGACGGGATCGAGCCGAACGGCGGCCCTTCGCCGGGCAGGCGGAGCGCGGGCGGGAAGCCCGGTTCGCCGTTGAAGGTGGCCAGGACCGGTTTGCCGGACTCCTGGGCCACCCGGAGTAGTTCGGCGGCCACCTCGTCGGCCGCGCCGGGGATCGGCGGCGCGTACACCACCACCGCCGCGTCCACCTCGCCGACGGTGGCCGCCAGCGCCTTGCCGAACTCGGCCGCGCCCGCCCGCGCGCCCAGGTTGACCGGCGGGGCGGGCTCAAGACCTGCGGCCAGGCAGGCGTCGGCGGCCAGCAGGGTGAGCGCGTCCGAATTGCCGACCAGGCCGACCCGGGGCCCGGCGGGAAGCGGCTGCCCGGCCAGCAGCTGGGCGACGTCGAAGAGCTGGGCCAGGTCGTCCACCTTGATCACGCCGGACTGGGCGTACAGGGAGGTCAGTGCGGCGTCCGGGAGCGCCAGCGCGGGGACCGCGTGCCCGCGCGGGCCGCCCCGGGAGTTGACCACCACGACCGGTTTCGTACGGCAGATCCGGCGGGCGAGCCGGACGAACTTCCGCGGGTTACCGACGGACTCCAGGTAGAGCAGGATCACGTCGGTGGCCGGATCCTCCTCCCAGTACTGGAGCAGGTCGTTTCCCGACACGTCCGCCCGGTTGCCGGCCGAGACGAAGGTGGAGAGGCCCATGCCGCGCTGGGCCACCCGTTGCAGCAGGGCGGTGCCGAGGGCGCCGGACTGGCTGAAGAAGCCGACCCGGCCCCGGCCTGGCAGGGTGGCCGCCAGGGTTGCGTTGAGGCGGATGGCCGGGTCGGTGTTGGCGATGCCGAGGCAGTTGGGGCCGACCACGCGCATGCCGTACAGGCGGGAGATCCGGACCAGTTCGGCCTGGCGGCTGCCGCCCTCCTCGCCGGTCTCGCCGAAGCCGCTGGAGACCACGATCAGGCCTTTGACGCCTTTCCTGGCGCACTCCTCGACCACGCCGAGCACGCTCTCGGCCGGCACCGCGACCACCGCGAGATCCACCTCGCCGTCGATGGCCGAGACATTCCGGTACGCGCGGACTCCGGCCACCGCGCGGACCTCCCGGTGCACCGGGTAGACCGGGCCGGTGAAGTCGGCGGCGAGCAGGTTGCGCAGCACGGTCTGGCCGATGCCGCCCGGTTCGCGGGAGGCGCCGATGACGGCCACCGACTCCGGGGTGAGCAGGCGGGCGATCGAGCGGGCCTCGGCGCGGTGCTCCCGGGCGGCGGTGACCTCCGCGGCCGTCTCGGTGGAGGCCAGGTTGAGGGTGAGGCGGACCACGCCGTCCTCGAACGTGCTCTTCGCGGTATAGCCCGCCTGGCGGAACATGGTGTTCATGCGGTGGTTGGCGGGGAGCACGTCGGCGATGAAGGTGCGGATGCCGCGTTCCCTGGCGGCGGCGCGCAGGTGCTCCATGAGGACGGCGGCCATGCCCCGGCCCTGGTGGGCGTCCTCGACCAGGAAGGCCACTTCGGCGTGGTCGGGGGGTTGTACGCGGTCGTACCTGACGACCGCCACCATGTCCGTGCCGATGGTGGCGATCAGGGCCACCCGGTCGTCGTAGTCGACGTTGGTGAACCAGGCGATCTCCCGGTCGGAGAGCCGGGGGCGGGGGCCGAAGAAACGGAAGTAGATCGTCTGGTCGGAGAGGCGGGAGTAGAACTCGCGCAACAGGTCGGCATCGCTCGGGCGGATCGGGCGGATGTGCGCGGTTCCGCCGTCGGACAGGACAACGTCGGCTTCCCAGTGGGCCGGGTAGCTTGGTTCCACAGGCCCGAGCGTAGTCATGTCGGGCCTGGCCTGCGTGTCGTGGCATTCCGGACTTGCGGGGGTTGGGCAACGCTTGTGCATCGACTGTGCCCGACTGTCCGCTCTACCCCCACGACGTTGCCGGAAGCTGTTAAGTTTCTCGGCGTCAGCCTCATATCGCACGGAGAGGACGCCGACCCCCCAATGGTGCGGCAGACTCACCTTCACTCAGCAGTTGGCAAGGTGGTGACATCATGACCCGGGTCGTCGTGGTGGGCGATCTCATGACCGACGCGGTCGCGCGTGCCAGGTTCCCCCTCGCCCGCGCCAGTGACACCCCGGCGGTTGTGACCATGCACGGCGGTGGGTCGGGTGCGAACATCGCCTCCTGGCTCGCCGTGGAAGGCTCCGAGGTGGCCTTCATCGGGCGCCGGGGGGCTGACATCACCGGGCGCAACCGCGACATGGAGCTGATGGGGTACGGGGTGGACGCGCGCCTCGTCATGGACCCCGAGCGGCCGACCGGGACCTGCGTGGTGTTGGTGACCCACAAGGGCGAGCGGACCATGTTGTCCGACCCGGGAGCCAACGCGGCGCTGTCCCCCGAGGACCTGCCCCGGGACCTGTTCAGCCAGGGCGGCCACCTGCACGTGTCCGGGTACACGCTGATCTGCGAGGGCTCGCGGGACGCGGGTCTGGCCGCGCTCGACCTCGCCCGGCGGGCCGGGATGTCCATCTCGGTGGACTGCGCCTCCTCCGCGCCCATCGAGCGGACCGGCGCCGAACCCTTCCTGGAGTGGACGCACGGGGCCAAGCTCCTGTTCGCCAACGCCGACCAGGCCAAGGTCCTCACCGGCCGCGACGAGCCGGAGGCCGCCGCCAAGGTGCTCACCGCCTGGTTCCCCCAGGTCGTCATCAAGCTCAACAAAGACGGCTCGCTCTGGTACACCAACAGCCGCAGCGAGCCCGTCCGCGTCCCCGCCGAAACCGTCGACCGCGTAGTCGACGGCACCGGCGCCGGCGACGCCTTCACCGCAGGCTTCCTCCCCAGCTGGCTAAACGGCAAGCCCCCCGCCGACGCCCTCTCCGCAGGCAACGCCCTAGCCGCCAAGTGCATCGCCAACCTGGGCGCCCGCCCCCGCCTCTAGTCCCGGTACGACCCCCGGTGGGGCAACGAGCACCGATAAGCCTTATTGCCCCACAACCTTCAGGTGTCGTCGCGGTGCCCGCCGGGGCGGATGCGGATGCAGTGGACCCAGAGGAAAAAGCCCCAGGCCGCTTGCATCAGAGGCGGCACTGGGGCGTTTTCGTAATTATGGTATCGTCGCCCAGCGCCTGAGCTGGGGCCATTTTTTCACGCGAGATGTTCGGAGAAGCGACCAATCGCGGAGGCAAGGGCATCATCGACCAAGAGTGTCGATTCCGTCACATTGCCTTCGGAAAGGGCGACTTCGGTTGTCAAACCTTCCGCGACCAGGGCTTCGGTAACTCCCCAGCTGACGTCGTAGAGGCGCTCGATAATCCCGGTCTCGATGGCGTGCTTGCGCAGCCTTCTTTTCAGGGACGCCTCAATTTCGGCAACGCTCGCCCTTGCCTGAACGTCTTTCCACGCGCCCTGTAGGGCATCCACGCCGGCCAGACGCGTGGCGATCTCGCCGTTGAGGGGCGCCAGTGGCTCAATCCGTCGCCAAGGGACTATCCGACGGTCCACCGAATCATTGTACGGAAGGAGACTCTATTCACCTCCTGCTTGGGAGCAGAGCGGGTGAGGTGGTTTTCAGGTGGTCGCGAGGACCAGGGGAAGGACGGCGGGGGCGCCGGCGTGGCGGAGTTGGGCGGTGGCGAGGGTTAGGGTCCAGCCGGTTTGGGTGTGGTCGTCGATGAGGAGGATGGGGCCGGGGGCGGTGGCGATTTGGGTGGAGAGGTCGCGCGGGGTGGCGAGGGTGGCGCGGAGGGCCTGGAGGCGTTGGGCGCTGTTGTGCTGGCGGCCGGGGGGGCCGGTGCGGTAGCCGAGTTGGCCGAGGTTGGTGAGGCGGCCTACCTGGGAGAGGCGGTCGGCCAGGGAGGTGATGAGGAGGGGGTGGGTGGATGAGGGGATGGCGACCACGGCGGTGGGGCGGTGGGGCCAGTTCCAGGATTTGAGGACGGCGACCACGGCGGTGAAGACGTCGTCGGGGATGGGGGCGTCGGGGGCGGCGAGCAGGTCGCGGAGGCGGGGGCCCCAGCCGAGGTCGGTGAGGCGGCCGAGGGCGCGGCCGGTCTCGGCGATGAGTTCGGGTTTGATGCGGCCGGTGAGGTCGGGCAGGCCGGTCGGCCACTGACGGCGGGGTTCCAGGTCGACGCCGGGGCGGACGAGGCGCTCGTGGGCGGCCTGGACGGCGGCGGGGTCGGTCGAGGGCGCCCGGTGCACGCCGGTGCAGTTGTCGCAACGGCCGCAGGCCGTGGCGGAGTGGTCGTCGAGATGGTGGCGGAGGAACTGTTCCCGGCACTCGGTGGTGGCGATGTAGGCGATCATCGCGTCCTGCTCGGCCTTGCGTTCGGCGCTGACCCGGGCGTACCGGTCCGCGTCGTAGGCCCAGGGCTCGCCGGTGGCCTGCCAGCCGCCTTTCACCCGGCGCACGGCCCCGTCCACATCGAGGACCTTGAGCATCATCTCCAGGCGGCTCCGGCTGAGGTCGACGCGCGATTCGAGCGCGGCCGTGGACAGCGTGCCCTCGCCGAGCGCCGCGAGCGTCGCCCTCACGACGGATTCAGGGGGAAAGGCGAGTGAGGCGAAGTAGGCCCAGATCTGCTGGTCCTCCGCCCCGGGCAGCAGGATCACCTCAGCCCGGGCGACCCCGCGCCCGGCCCGCCCGACCTGCTGGTAGTACGCCACCGGCGACTGCGGCGCCCCGACATGGATCACGAACCCGAGGTCGGGCTTGTCGAACCCCATGCCCAGCGCCGAGGTGGCCACCAGCGCCTTGATCCGGTTGTCGAGCAGGTCCTGCTCGGCGGCCAGCCGCTCGGCCGGCTCGGTCTGCCCGGAGTAGGCGGCCACCGGATGGCCCTGCTCGCGCAGGTAGGCGGCGATCTCCTGGGCCGCCGACACGGTCAGCGTGTAAACGATTCCCGAGCCGGGCAGCTCCCGCAGGGTCTGCGCCAGCCAGGCCAGCCGCTGGTCCGCCCCGGGCAGCCGGACCACGCCCAGGTGCAGGCTCTCCCGCTCCAGCGGCCCGCGCAGCACCAGCGGCTCCGGCGCCTCCGCCCACTCCGGGCCGACGGCCAGCTGCTCGGCCACGTCCCGGGTGACCCGGGCGTTGGCGGTGGCGGTGGTGGCCAGCACCGGCACCCCGGGCGGCAGTTCGGCCAGCATCGTGCGCAGGCGCCGGTAGTCCGGCCGGAAGTCGTGACCCCAGTCGGAGATGCAGTGCGCCTCGTCCACCACCACCAGCCCGGCGCTCTCCGCCAGCTCGGGCAGCACCTGGTCGCGGAAGTCGGGGTTGTTCAGCCGTTCCGGACTGACCAGGAGCACGTCGACGGCGCCCTCGGCGACCTGGGCGTAGATCTTCTCCCACTCCTCGGTGTTGGCCGAGTTCACGGTGGCGGCGCGGATGCCGGCCCGCTCGGCCGCCGCGATCTGGTTCCGCATCAGCGCCAGCAGCGGCGAGACGATCACGGTCGGCCCCTCGCCGAGATCGCGCAGGAGCGCGGTGGCCACGAAGTAGACCGCCGACTTGCCCCACCCGGTGCGCTGCACGACCAGGGCGCGGCGCCGGTCCAGCACCAGGGCCTTGATCGCCGCCCACTGGTCCTCGCGCAGCCGGGCGTCCGGCCCCGCCAGCGCCCGCAACCGGCCCTCGGCCTCGTCCCGCAACACCTCTTCTTCGGTCACGGCATCCTTAGTACCAGCTCGGGCCGACGTTTTGCGCCCCAGACCGGTGTGCTTGGATGGCGCGATGGACGTGACCACCTGGTATCTGGAGCAGACCAGCCCGGCCGACCTGCGCAAATCCCGGCCCCCGCGGGTGCCGGTGGAGATCGTCAGGGCCGAGCTCCCCTCCCCCGAATTCAGCCGGTTCCTCTACACGGCGGTGGGCGGCGGCTGGCACTGGACCGACCGGCTGACCTGGACCCCCGAGCAGTGGTCGGACTGGCTGGCCGCCGAGGTGGAGACCTGGGTGGCCTACGAACGCGGCACCCCGGCCGGTTACGCGCAGCTCCAGGGCCAGCCGGAAGGCAACGTGGAGATCGCCTACTTCGGGCTCCTGCCGTACGCGATGGGCAAGGGCATCGGCGGGCACCTGCTCGCCTTCGCCCTGGAGCGGGCCTGGGACCTGGCCGAACGCCTGCCGCGGGAGACCACCCGGCGGGTCTGGGTGCACACCTGCTCGCTGGACGGCCCGGCCGCCCTGCCCAACTACCAGGCCCGCGGCTTCAGCGTCTACGACACGGTCACCGAGCGCGCCGGATAGCCGGCGAAAAAATCGTTGAACCGTTCCCGGATCCGGTGAAACAAAGTGGTCCCGGCCGTCATCTACCACCATGACGATCCACCCACCTCATTCTGGAGAACGAAAATGGACGTGTTCGACGCTGAGACCGCCAACGCCACCTGGGTCGACAGCGACGGCGACGGCTACTACGAGTCCGCGGTGATCGACAGCAACGGCGACGGCGTGGCCGACTCCATGATCATCGACACCAACCTGGACGGCGTCGCCGACGTCGAACTGGTCGACACCAACGGCGACGGCGTGGCCGACATCGAGCGGTACGACACCGACGGGGACGGCGTCGCCAACGCCGAGTACATCGACTATAACGCCGACGGCGTCGCGGACGAGGCGCTGTTCGACACCAACAACGACGGCGTCGTCGACGCGAGCTACGGCGGCTCCACCGGCAGCGCGCCCGCCGACGACGCGTTGTTCCCGCAGGCCGGCGCCGACCCGAGCGCGGAGTCCGGCGTCACCGGCAGCTAGGTCCTGGAGCGCATCGCGCCCCCAGGAACGTTCCAGTAGACGGAAGGCATATCCGACATGGGGAACCCGTACGACCCAACGCAGCCGCCCCCCGGCTCCTACGGTCAGCAGCTCCCGCCCTACGACCCGAACGCGCCCCTGCCGCCCCAGCAGCCGCAACCCGGGTACCAGTACGCACCGCCGCCACCCCAGTACGGCCAGCCGTACGGGCAGAAGCCGCCCAGTGGCGCCCCGACGATGTCGATCATCGCCTTCATCCTCGGGGTCCTGGCGCTGCTGTTCGTGCCGATCGTGCTCGGCCCGATCGGCATCGCGCTGGGTATCGTCGGACACCGGCGCGGTGAGAAGCTCGGCGTGCCCGCGGCGATCACCGCAGGTGTGTGCATGGTCCTCGGGATGATCATCGGGGCCGTCGTG
Source organism: Acrocarpospora catenulata (assembly GCF_018476525.1). GTDB lineage: Bacteria > Actinomycetota > Actinomycetes > Streptosporangiales > Streptosporangiaceae > Acrocarpospora > Acrocarpospora catenulata. Next base: position 26,644 of record NZ_JAHCST010000045.1, on the reverse strand, counting down.
TACAGCAACATGTGATCGAGCAGAAGCCGACCCGGCGCTCCCCTCCCCGCCGGGCCGTCTCTGACCCACCCCTTCCAACCGCCACGTGGAGCTCGCATGCCGATCATCGCCCGCCTGGTGCTCCTGTGCGCCGCGGCCGTGCTGGCGGGCTGCGCGAAGGCGGAAACCGCGCCCGAGGGTCTGGACCCGCTCCGTGCCCCGGGACAGCCGGTGATCATCGAACATGCTGAGCCCAGCCGCCTGCCCTGGCTGATCGGGGGCGTCGCGATCCTGGTCGGCGTGGTCGCCGGGGGCGCCCTGACGATCACCCAGCTCTCCCGCCGTCGACCACGGACGGCCGCCGCGCCGCCACCGCCCCCGGGCGATCCCCTGCGACCGGCCCTGGCCGAGGTCGCGGCGAGCGGCGCGAGTGCGGCGATCTCCGAGCAGATCGACCGCCTGCTGGCCGGCCCCGCCGGGCGGGACGAACTGGCGCGTGCCTGCGTCCGCTTCCGGGACCAGCTGGCCGGACGTTTCCCCGCCCAGGCCGACCGGCTCGCGGCCGCGCTGGCGACGGCCGGCATCCGCGAGGTACGCGCCGAGGGCCAGCCCTTCGACGGCCGGGTGCACGAGGCCGTGGACACCACCCCCACCGACGACCCCCGCCTGCACGACACGGTCTCGGCGACCATCCGGACCGGGTACGTGGACGGCGAGCGGGTGCTCCGGGTGCCGAGGGTCGTGGTCTACCGGTGGGACGGGGCGTCGTGACCGGTTACCCCAGCAGCTCCCGCAGACTCTTCCGTGCCCGAAATATCCAGACTTTCACGGTGTTCAGCGGCACCTCCAGCGTGGCCGCCGTCTGCTCGTACGTCAGCCCGCCCGCCCAGAGCAGCAGCGCCTCGCGGTGCGCCGGGGTGAGCGTGGCCAGCGCGCGGCGCAGGTCCACCAGCCCGGCCACGGTCTCGTCGAACCCGCTCTCCGCCGCCCGCGGCTCAGCCGCCTCGGGGAAGAGCAGGTCGTCGTGCGGGTTGCGGCGGCGGATCACCGAGAGCGCGGCGTTGCGGGCGATGGCCAGCACCCAGGCCGCGAACGGCGCCCGCCCCTCGAAACGGTCCATTCCCCGCCAAGCCGCCAGCTGCGCCTCCTGGAGCGCGTCCAGCGCGTCGGAACGGTTGTCGGTGAGGTGGAAGCAGAGACCGAAGGCGCGCCGCTCGACCGGCGCCCATAATCGCCGGAACGCCTCGCCGTCACCGGCGCGCGCGGCCGCCACGAGCGTGGCGTCATCTGGGACGTCCTCCGGCAGGATGCCACGAGGTAAGAGGTCGTCATCGCCGACAAGGTTGCCAGGCATGCGGCGGGTGTCCTCCCGGATTCGGAACAACTGCGACGATCAGACCACGCGTGCGGCTACTCCGACACGGGATGACACGGCATGATATTCGACCGTAATGAGGCCCTGGAGGGGGACGACGTGGGCGCGTTCCACGACCTCCTCTTCGGCGATCTCCCCGTCCCCACGGCGGCGGAGAGCCAGGCCATGTTCGAGGAGACGATGACCAGCGACGACGTCGAGATCCCCGACCTGTACGAGGACTTCGCCGAGGACTACACCCTGGCTTTCGACGATCTTTCCCCGGACATACCGATCGAGTATGACTCCGGCGACGACCCCGGAGACGCGGGATGGCACCTGTGACCACCGCTCCGACCGCCGGCGACCGGCTCCGTGAGCTCTGCGCCACCACCGCGGCCCGCCTCACCGACCCCGCCCTGCGCGAGCGCGTCCGCCAGGTCCGGGCCCGCCTGGACGCGCCCCTGCAGATCGCCGTGGCGGGCGCGGTGAGCAGCGGCAAGTCCACCCTGGTCAACGCCCTGCTCGGCCTGCCGGTCGCCCCGGTGGACGCGGGCGAGTGCACCCGCGTGGTCACCCAGTACGAGTACGGTCCCGACGACGGCCGGGTCGACGTGGAGTGCGACAACGGCCACACCACGACCACCCGCCTGCTCCCCGGCCACCGCCTGCCCAGCGACCTCGGCGTGCCCATCGAGACGGTACGGAGGATCCGCGTCCAGCTCGCCTCGGACACGCTGCGCGCGATCACCGTGGTGGACACCCCCGGCATGAACACGGTGACCGTGGAGAACGAGCAGGCCGCCCGGCGCATGATCTTCGGCACCGACCAGGACGACGACCGCGCCCAGGCGCTCATCTACGTGCTCCGCTACGTGCAGGCCTTCGACGACACCACCCTGGCCGAGTTCCGCGGCCTCACCGAGGCGTGCGGCATGACCTGCGTGAACACGCTGGCCGTGCTGAGCCAGATCGACCGGCGCGGGGACGAGGAGGACCCGTGGCCGACCGCCAGGCGGCTGGCCGCCCGGGCGTACACGGACCTGCGGGCCTCGGTCTTCGACGTGGTCCCGGTGATCGGCCTGCTCGCCGAGACGGCCGGCACGGGGGCGCTGGGCCCGGCCGAACTGGACGGCCTGGCGCAACTGGCCGAACTCGACGAGGCCGACCTGGAGTTCCTCCTGCTCGACCTGGACGACCTGGCCGACTCCCCCGACTCCCCGCTCACCCCCGAGGTGGCCCACTCCCTGGTCCGCCACCTGCACCGGTACGGCTTACGCACCGCGGTGACCGCCAGCCCCCAGGGCTCCGAGGCGATCCGCCGCACCTTGCTGGAAAATTCGGGATTCGGGGCGGCCGCACGCTCGGGCACCGTGGCCGGGGGCATCGCGCACTTCGCCCGCCGGGCCGACCAGCTGAAGGCGCTCTCCGCGATCACCCAGCTCCGCCGCATCTCCCGCGCCCCGGCCTTCGGCAACGACCTGGCCACCCTGGACGCGCTGGCCGACGAACTGGACGAGACCAAGCCGATCGCCGCCGGGCTCTCCGGGCTGCGGGTCTTCGCCGCCGTGGAGGCGGTGGCCCGGGGCCAGCTGGTGCTCACCGACGAGATGCACGACGAGCTGCTCCGGCTGGCCCGCTCCGACGACCCCGCCGAGCAGCTCGGCGTACCGGCGGCGGAGGTCCCCGAGGCGGCCAGGCGGGCCACCGAGCGGTGGCGCGCCCGGGCGATGATCGAACGCGGCCGGATCGGCGGCCAGCGCGCCAGGGACGTGCTCGGCGTGCTGGAGGACCTCGCCTTCCCACGCGCGGAACCCGCCCCGCCGCCGCCCGCGCCGCCGCTCGCGGCGACCCCCGTCAACGCCGAGGCGGTCCGCCGCCTGCTGGCCTCGCCGCTGGTTCCCGCCGAGGACCGGGAGGCCCTGTCCCGCCTGCTGGCCGGCGCCGACGGGGCCGCCCAGGTCGGCGCGCCGGGCGCCTCCGCCCAGGAGGTGGCCGGGTACGCGGCGGCGTGGAGCACGCGGTTCCGCTCGCTCAGTCAGTTCCTCACGTTCACCATGGACCGTCGCGCGGCGGAGAGCGTCAGCGACAGCTACGCCCAGCTCGCGTTCGCCGTACAGGAAGGTTCCCCGCATGTCGGCTGAGCTGGTCAACCGAGTGCTGCGCCTGGCCAACGAGGTCAACACGCTGGCCAAGCAGGCCGGGCGGCCCGACCTGGCCCAGGTGCTGGCCGAGGTCGCCGCCCGGTGGAAGGAGACCGAGACCACCATCGTGGTGGCCGGGGCGCAGAAGCGCGGCAAGAGCCGCCTGATCAACGCGCTGGTCGGCCGTCCCGGGCTGCTGCCGGTGGACGCCGACGTGGCCACCAACTGCTATCTGGGGCTGCGCCGGGGTCCGGTGCTCGCCGCCCAGGTCAACCGGGCCGACGAGAGCTTCCCGATCGACCCGGAGGAGATCACCGACTACGCCGCCATGTCCGGCGACCCGGCCAAGCGCCGGGAGGTGGTCAGCGTGGAGATCACCATGGACCACCCGCTGCTGGAGGGCGTGCGGCTGCTGGACACGCCCGGGGTGGACAGCCTCACCGTGGGCCACCGGCAGGCCACGGTGGCCATCCTGCAGCGCGCGGACGCGCTGCTGTTCGCGCTCAGCGCCCAGGACCAGCCGGTGCTCCGGCACGAGCTGGAGTTCCTGGCCGAGGCGGTGGAGCGGGTGCAGGCGGTCACCTTCGTGCTCACCAAGGTGGAGGACTCGCACAACTGGCAGGCGCTGCTGGCCGAGAACCGCCGCCGCCTGGAGACCTTCGTGGCCGACTCGGCGCCCCAGCACGCCGACGTCCTGCTCAACGCGGCCTGGTTGCCGGTCAGCGCCAAGCTCGCCGAGGCCGCCGCCGCGCAGCGCTCGCTGGGCCGCGCCGAGCGCGCCGACCAGCTGCACGCCCGCAGCGGCATCGGCCGCCTGGAGGAGTACGTACGGGCCAGGGCCGCGGGCCGGGAGCTGGCCCGCAGCGCCACCGTGGTCTCCGCCTGCGCCTCCGTGCTGGCCGCCCTGGGCGCGGTGGCCACCGACCACGTGGCCGGGTCCTCCGACGACCAGGCCGAGCCCGCCAAGCGGCTGGCCGAGGTGGAGCGGGCCGTCGAGGAGCTGAACGAGATCGCCAAGGAGCGGCGCAGGTACGCGGTGGGCAACCAGTTCCTGGGCCGGGAGGTGGCCACCATCGTGCGCGCCCACATGGCCCGGGTGCGGCAGCCGTACGAGCAGGCGGTCGGAGAGCTGACCAAGCGGGCCGACCTGGAGAAGTACCTCCAGCAGCTGCCGGAGAGCGTCGAGCGGTCCATCCAGGCCGCCTGGGAGGAGATCGTCGCCGAGGTGAGCAAGCTGGTCGGGGCCGCGCTCAACGAGTTCCTGACCTCGCTCCGGCTGGAGCCGATGGACATGGACCTGGCCAAGGTGGCGATGCCCCGGGTCTGGTCGCACGAGCTGAAGAGCGAGCCGTCGGCGGCCGGGAAGGTGGACATGTTCCGGGAGGGCGTGCCGGCCGCCGCGATGGCGGTCAGCCTCGGCCTGATCATCGCCCACCTGAACCCGATCGGCTTCCTCGTCGGCCCGGCGCTGGCCGCGGCCGTCCTGGTACGGCGGCGCGAGTGGGACGAGGTGAGCCGCAACCAGCAGGCGCTGCGACGGCTCCTTCAGGAACAGTTCACCCAGGCGGGCAGCGAGATCACGCTGACCCTGGAGCGGGAGGTGGCCAACTGGCGGGCCACCGTGGAGCAGAGCGCGGACACCGCGCTGGCCACCCAGCGCAAGGACCTGGAGGCGCGGCGGGCCGAGCTGCGGAAGCTGGCGGCGGGTTCGGCCGCCGACAAGCTCAACGCCCGCGAGGAGGCGACGAAGCGGCTGACCACCATCGCGGCGCTCACCGAACGCGCGGCGGGCCTCCGCCAGGAGATCGCCACGTCGCTCGCGGCGCAGTAGGGCCTCATCGCGGTAGAGCCTGGGTCGCGCGACCCAGGCTCTAGTCGCGGAGCAGGCAGAGCCGTCCCGGCTGGGACTGTTCGGGGCCGGGGGCGGCTGTGGGCACGCGCAGGCAGAGCAGGCCCTCCGGGGTTCTGGCCAGGGGCTCGGCCCAGCCGGGAGCGCTCAGCGCCTGGCGGACCCGGGTCGGGTTGACGTGCATGATCCGGGAGGTGCCGCGGGCGCCTGAGACGCCGATCCAGAGGTTCTCGCCGTCCACCACCACCCGGGGGCGCTCGGCGAGGGCGCGCGAGGTGAGGTGGCCGAGGAGCGTCGTGTCCGGCTCGTGGGCCAGAGTGCGCAGGGCGCCGGTGGAGCGGTCGCAGTGCACCACCGACCAGCCCCGGGAGGGCAGCACGGTGTCCATGCCGATGGCGTACATCTCCCGGCCGGCCGGGAACCAGCGGACCGCGCCCGTGCGGGGGCGGGTGCCGAGCACCCGGGGCGGATGCGGGGCGGCGTCGATCTCCAGGCCGGTGCTGGTGGCCACGAACCACTTCCCCTCGTGCAGCACCACCTGCTGGAGCCAGTTCGGCGGGTGACGATCCACCCGGACCACCCGGCCGCCCGGGTCGATCACGCAGAACACCTGCCACGGCTGGAAGCCCTGGTACTGGTTCTGGTACATGCCCCGGGTCCGGAACTGGCCGAGCACCACCGTGCAGCCCGGGGAGCCGACGGCCAGGGCGGGTTCGATGCCGGTCGGGCTGTCCTGGTCGAGCAGGCGGCGGCTGGTACCGTCCTCGTTCACGAACCACTGCGCGGACGGTCCCAGGGAGATCCTGGCCGGTTCCTGGAAGAAGCCGCTGAGACCGAACTCCAGCATGACCAGCTCGCCGGTCTCCCCCCAGGGCAGGCCGTTGGAGTTGTCCACCGGCACCGGACCGTTCCGGAAGAAGGCCCAGGCGGCGGGCCCCCGGGCGAGGGTACGCACGTCGGAGGCGCCGGGGGCGAGCTGGGTGGACCGGATGACCAGTTCGGGGGTCATGGTACGGAGCACCGCGCCGCCCGGGCCGCGCTCGGCCACCAGCACCCCCTGGTCGCTGGCCGCCCAGTCGATCACCTGGCCGAACTCCAGCTCCCGGTCGACCCGGCCGGAGGCCACGTCGATGCGGCGGAGCAGATGCCGGTCGCCGTCCAGGCAGAGGGCGTAGGTGCCGTTGAGGGTGGCCCGGACCCCAAGCACGCCCTCCATGACGGTCTTCAGCGGCCCCGCCTCCGCCTTGGGGGCGGGCTTGATCACCGGCTTGTGCAGCGACCAGGCCATACGCGCGGCGCCCAGCGCGACCACGATCTTCGGGTCGTCGTAGGTGCGGACCAGGTCGCCGTGGCGGGCCTTGAGGGTGTCGTGGACCAGCGGCATGCGGCTGGCCCCGCCAGTCAGGAAAATTCCTGATAAATCGCGCTTGTCCACGCGAGCGGCGGTGATCGTCTCGTCGAGGATGTCGGCGGTGCGCACGATGTCCGCCCCGACCAGGGCGTGCAGGTCGGCCCGGGAGATCTGGACGTCCACGTCCGCGCCCGCCACGTACTGGCTGGCGGTGTCGAAGTGGGAGAGGGTCTCCTTGGCCACCCGGGCCTCGTCCAGCAGGTCGGCGGCGGCGGCCCGGTACTTGCGGTCGGGGTTGCCGCTCACCTCGGTCCACCACTCGGCGGCCGAGTGCTCCAGCTGGGCGCCGAGGAAGGCGAAGACCCGCTCGTCGAAGATCTCGCCGCCGATCATGTCGTCCCCGCCGGGTTCCCCCACGACGGTGAACTCCTCGCCCTTGGCGACCAGCACCGCCGTGTCGAAGGTGCCGCCGCCCAGGTCGTACACGGCCACCTGGCGGCCGCCGGAGACGCTGTGCAGGGAGGCGTAGTGCAGCGCCGAGGCGACCGGCTCCTCGACGATCGAGATGGCCGCCGACGGGACCACCTGCCGCCCGGCCGCCATGAGCACCTCCCGCCGGTCGGGACGCCAGGCCACGGGACAGGTCAGCACGACGGTGGCCGGGTCCTTGCCGTCGAAGCGGGTGCGCCCCTCGGCCACGAAGAGCTCCAGGATGGCGGCCATCGCGTCCTTGACGTCCACCGGCACGCCGCCGAGCAGCATGGCCTGGCGGCCCACGTAACGTTTGGGGTTACGCTCCACCCGTTCCGGATAGCGGACCATGGACCGCTGCGCCACCCTGCCCGACACCAGCACGCCCTGCTCGTTCAGCAGAATGGTGGAGGGCACCCGGCGCTCCCCGCCCACCTCCAGGATGTCCACCCGTCCGCCGGTCGCGACCGCGCCTGCCGAGAAGCTGGTTCCCAGGTCCACCCCCAGGCACCACAGCGTCATACCCGGCCTCCCTCCGCTGCGTACGTGGCCGAATCCCGGACCAGGCGACAACGATATTAGGCGCAGTCGGGCCACCCTGAGCGCCCGAGTCGCGGGCACTGTGGAGGACCGGCAAAATGTTCGACATGGCTCGACGAACCACCAGCCCGCCGCCCGAGGACTTCGAGGAGCGCATCGTCGATATCGACGTCTCCACGGAGATGCGCACGAGCTTCCTGGAGTACGCGTATTCGGTGATCTACCAGCGCGCCCTCCCCGATGCCCGGGACGGTCTCAAGCCCGTGCAGCGGCGCATCCTCTACTCGATGAACGAGATGGGGCTGCGGCCCGACCGGGGGCACGTGAAGTCCTCCCGCGTGGTCGGCGACGTCATGGGCAAGCTCCATCCACACGGGGACAGCGCCATCTACGACGCGCTGGTCCGCCAGGCGCAGCCGTTCTCGATGCGGCTGCCACTGGTGGACGGCCACGGCAACTTCGGCTCGCCGGACGACCTGCCCGCGGCCATGCGGTACACCGAGGCCCGGCTGTCCTCGGCCGCGATGCTGATGGTGGAGTCGATCGACGAGGACACGGTCGACTTCAAGCCCAACTACGACGGGCAGGAGACCGAACCCACGGTGCTGCCGTCGGCGTTCCCGAACCTGCTGGTCAACGGGTCGACCGGGATCGCGGTCGGGATGGCCACCAACATGGCGCCGCACAACCTGGGGGAGGTCATCGCGGCGGCGCGGCATCTGCTGAAGAAGCCGGACGCCTCGCTTGAGGATCTGATGCGGTTCGTGCCGGGGCCCGATCTGCCGACCGGCGGGTCGATCATCGGGCTGTCCGGGGTCCGGGACGCGTACGAGACCGGGCGGGGCACCTTCCGGATGCGGGCCAAGGCGACCGTGGAGAACGTGACGCCGCGCCGGAAGGGGCTGGTGGTCACCGAGCTGCCGTACAACGTGGGCCCGGAGCGGGTGATCACCAAGATCAAGGAGCTGGTGAACGCCAAGAAGCTGTCCGGGATCGCCGATCTGAAGGATCTCACCGACCGGCACAAGGGGCTGCGGCTGGTCATCGAGATCAAGAACGGGTTCATTCCCGAGGCGGTGCTGGAGGAGCTCTACCGGCTCACGCCGATGGAGGAGACCTTCGGGATCAACAACGTGGCGCTGGTGGACGGTCAGCCGCGGACGCTGGGGCTGCGCGATCTGCTCCGGGTGTACGTGGACCACCGGATCGACGTGGTGCGGCGGCGTTCGGCGTACCGGCGGCGCAAGCGCGAGGAGCGCCTGCACCTGGTGGACGGGCTGATCATCGCGCTGCTCAACATCGACGAGGTCATCCAGGTCATCCGGTCCTCTGATGACTCCTCCGCCGCGCGTACCCGGCTGATGGAGATCTTCTCGCTGAGCGAGACGCAGGCCGGGTACATCCTGGACACCCCGCTGCGGCGGCTCACCCGGTTCGACAAGCTGGAGCTGGACCGGGAGAAGGAGACGCTGACCCGGGAGATCGCCGAACTGACCGCGATTCTGTCCTCCGAGGACAAGCTGAACAAGGTCGTCTCGGACGAGCTGGCCGCCGTGGCCAAGACCTACGGCACGCCGCGCCGGACCGTGCTGCTGGAGTCCTCCGGCGCGCCCAGGACCGCCACCGTGGAGCTGGAGGTGGCCGACGATCCGTGCCTGGTGCTGATGTCCTCCACCGGTCTGCTGGCCCGTACGGGTGGCGCTGGGCCGCTGCCACCGGACGGTGAGCGCAGCGTGCACGATGTGCTGGTTTCGGCGGTACGGTCGACCGTGCGCGGGGAGATCGGGGTGGTCACCTCGCAGGGGCGCATGATCCGGGTTTCCGTCGTGGACCTGCCCGAACTTCCGCCCACGGCCAATCCGCCGTCCCTGGCCGGGGGGCATCCGGTGGCCGAGTACGTCGCGCTCAATCCCGACGAGGTCGTGGTCGGGCTGGGGTCCCTGGATCCGAACGGTCCCGGGCTTGCGCTCGGTACCGCGCAGGGTGTGGTCAAACGGGTCGTTCCCGAGTATCCGGCCAACCGTGACGAGTTCGAGGTCATCGGGCTCCGTGACGGGGACACCGTCGTTGGGGCCGCCGAACTCGCCGCCGAGGAACACGATCTGGTGTTCATCACCTCCGACGCCCAACTCCTGCGCTACCCGGCTTCCAACGTCCGCCCGCAGGGCCGTCCAGCGGGTGGCATGGCCGGCATCCGTCTGGAGCCCGGCGCCCGTGTGATCTGGTTCGGCACGGTGGACCCCTCCCGCGAGTCCCGCGTCATCACCATCGCCGGCTCGTCCACCGCTCTCCCCGGCACCCAGATAGGCGGCGGCAAGATCGCCGACTACGCCGAGTTCCCCCCCAAGGGCCGCGCCACCGGCGGTGTACGCGCCCAGCGCTTCCTGAAGGGCGAGGACACCCTCCTCCTGGCCTGGGCAGGCCCAGCCCCCGCAAAGGCCGTCTCAGCCGTCGGCAAACCGGTCCCCCTCCCAACCGAACTCGGCCGCCGCGACGGCTCCGGCGTCCGCCTCACCCACACCGTCGCAGCCATCGGCGGCGCCCTCTTCGCCGACACCCAAGACGAGCCCCCACCACAGTTGTTCTAAAACCCACGGGCCACCTCTTCCAGGGGTGGCCCGTATTCATGGGAGTCTCAGAGCCTTCGTCCGCTTGGGAGAAAGGGGCGGTGGTTAGTCGACCAGGCAGAACGGGTGGCCGGCTGGGTCGAGGAAGACGATGAAGCCGTCGCCGTCGCCGGGCTGGTGGGGGTGTTTGGTGGCGCCGAGGGCGAGGACCTGGGATTCGCCCTTGGTTAGGTCGGGGACGCGGATGTCGAGGTGGAACTGTTGGGGGTTGGCGGGGTCCGGCCAGATGGGGGGGACGTGGTCGGGGGCCAGTTGGAAAGCGAGTTTGATGGGGGTTTCGCCGGTGAGGGTGACCCAGTCGACGTCGGCTCGGGTTATTTCGCCGCCGATGATTGCGGCGTAGAACTGGGCGAGGGCCATAGGGTCGGGACAGTCGATGACGATCTCGCTGAGGCTGCCGATGGCCATGAGGTCCTCCTTCGTTCGGTGTAACCAGCGAAGAATCTATACTGGTGTTGGAGACGATCGCCAGGGCAGGCCATGGCTAGATGTCATCTATCCCGGGAAATATCCCTCCATAACGGATGAACAGGGGAAACACGTCTATGGCTGTAAATTCGTTCATGGTCCCGCTCGGAACGGCCGCGCCCGACTTCGACCTCCCCTCGATCACCGGGACCCGCCTCGCACTCTCCGACCTCAAGGGCACCCCGGTCCTGGTGGTCTTCCTCTCCAACCACTGCCCGTACGTCCGCCGCATAGAGACCGGCATCGGCCACTACGCCGCCGACTACGCGGACCGGGTCGCCACCATCGCGATCTCTAGCAACGACGTGGTCAACTACCCCGACGACGACACGACTCACCTCATCGAGCAGGCCGCCCGGGCGGGTTTCACCTTCCCGTACCTGATCGACGAGACCCAGGAGGTCGCCCACGCCTACCACGCGGCCTGCACCCCGGACTTCTTCCTGTACGACGCCGACCACCGCCTGGCCTACCGAGGCGAGTTCGACGGCGCCCGCCCCCGCAACGAGATCCCCGTCACCGGCTCCTCACTAAGGGCCGCCACCGACACGATGCTGGCCGGAGACCCCATCCCCGACCAGCACCCAAGCCTCGGCTGCGGCATCAAGTGGAAGCCCGGCAACGAGCCCGCCTAATACCGGGGCAACCGGTCACCCCGGCAACCGCGCACCGGCCAGCCGGTGGAGCAGATCGGCCGGCTCCCCCCACGGCCAGAGCGCGAGCACGTCCGCCATCCCAGGCGGCTCGGCGAGCAGCGGATCATCGGCCGGCAGCGTCTCGACGTGACAGGCGGCGTCCAGCAGGGCGAGCGCGATCCGGGCGTTACGCCCCTCGTCGCGCGGCTCGACGCGGTCCAGCCGGCTGCGGGCCATGGTCCGGAGGCACTCGGCGAAAGCGCTGGGCGAGGTCATAGTCGGTCTCACTTTAGGTAGTCGATCAAGCACTTTGAGTCACGACATCATTGCCCATTCGGCCCGGTGATCGTGAGATCTTCAGGGTATCGGCGCCGTCATGCCGCACCCCGATGCGGTTAATGTCACAACCCCGGTAAAACTGAGGAATGGCCCGTAAGGGAACATCAATCACATGACCGGTGCCTTCGACGACCTCCTGCAGGCCAACCTCCAGTTCGCCAAGAACTTCAGCGACTCCGCGCTGACCGGGCGGGCCAGGCGCGGCCTGGCCGTGGTGACCTGCATGGACTCCCGAATCGACCCGCTGGGCCTGCTCGGCCTGCAACCAGGGGACGCCAAGATCCTGCGCAACGCGGGCGCCCGGGTGACCGACGACGTGCTCCGCACCCTCGTGCTGGCCGTATTCCTGCTCGGTGTGAACCGAATCCTCGTCATGCCGCACACCGACTGCGGCATGGCCAAGGCCACCGACGACGACGTCCACGCCCTGGCCAAGACCCGCGGCGTGGACACCCGCAGCCTGGACTTCCACACCGTCCCCGACCAGGACGCCGCACTCCGCCACGACCTGACCCGCATCAAGGCCAGCCCGTTCCTCGCCGGCGACCTCGCCATCGGCGGCGCCATCTACGACGTCCGCACCGGCCGCCTCCAGCCGGTGGAACTGCCCTAAAGGCTCCTACGCGTCGATGTGGTCCCGGTCGACCTCGGCGGCCGAGGAGACGATGAACTCCCGGCGCGGGGCCACATCGCTGCCCATCAGCAGGTCGAAGATGCGTTCGCCCTCGGCCGCGTCCTCGATGCGGACGCGGCGCAGGACCCGGTGGCGGGGGTCCATGGTGGTCTCCGCCAGCTGGTCGGCGTCCATCTCGCCCAGACCCTTGTAGCGCTGGGCGGGTTCCTTCCAGCGCTTGCCGCGCTTACGCAGGCCGTCCAGAACCTTGTGGAGTTCCGCGTCGGAGTAGCAGTAGATGTACTTCTCCTGCCCCCGCCCGGGGTTGGTGAGCTCCACCCGGTGCAGCGGCGGCACGGCCGCGAAGACCCGCCCGGCCTCCACCATGGGCCGCATGTAGCGGTGGAAGAGGGTCAGCAGCAGGCACCGGATGTGCGCCCCGTCCACATCCGCGTCGGCCATCAGGATGATCTTCCCGTACCGCGCGGCGTCCAGGTCGAAGGTACGGCCCGAGCCGGCCCCCACCACCTGGATGATCGCGGCGCACTCGGCGTTCTTGAGCATGTCGCTCACCGACGCCTTCTGCACGTTCAGGATCTTGCCCCGGATCGGCAGCAGCGCCTGGAACTCCGAATCCCGGGCCAGCTTGGCCGTGCCCAGCGCGGAGTCCCCCTCCACGATGAACAGCTCGCTGCGGTCCACGTCGTCGCTGCGGCAGTCCACCAGCTTGGCCGGCAGGGCGGAGTTCTCCAGGACGCTCTTGCGGCGCTGGTTGTCCCGGTGCTCGCGGGCCGCGATGCGCGCCTTGGCGGCGGCCACCACCTTCTCCAGCACCGAGCGCATCGCCTGCTTCTGGGCCCGCTTCGGGCTGGCGAACAGCTCCTTCAGCTCGGTGGAGACCACATGCGAGACGATCCTGGTGGCCGCCGAGGTGCCGAGCACCTCCTTGGTCTGGCCCTCGAACTGCGGCTCGGGCACCCGGACGGTCACCACGGCCGTCAGGCCCTCCAGGATGTCCTCCTTGGTGACCGGGTCGTCGCCGTTCTTCAACAGCCGGGTCTCCCGCAGCTGCTCGTTGACGGTACGCACCAGGGCACGCTCGAAGCCGGTGACGTGGGTGCCGCCCTTGGGGGTGGCGATCACGTTCACGAAGGAGCGCACGGTGGTGTCGTAACCCTTGCCCCACCGCATGGCGACGTCCACCGTCAGCTCGCGCTCGACATCGGTGGACGTCATGTGGCCCTGTTCGTCGAGGACCGGCACGGTCTCCCGGAAGCGGCCGGCCCCCTGGAGCCGTAACACCTCGCAGAGCGCCTCGTCCTGGGCCAGGAACTCGGTGAACTCGGAGATGCCCCCGTCGAAGCGGAAGGTCTCCTCGGTGGCCTCCTCGCCGCGGCTGTCGCGCACCATGAGGGTGAGACCGGGCACCAGGAAGGCGGTCTGCCGGAGCCGGACGTGGATCTCGTCCAGCGAGACCTCGGCCTCGGGCAGGAAGATCTGGCGGTCCACCCACCAGCGCACCCGGGTGCCGGTGGCCCTGGCGGCCAGCGGCCCGCCGTCGCGCAGGCCGGACTTCTTCTTGAACCGAGCGGTCGGCCCGTCCCCGTCGAAGACGCCGGGCACGCCGCGCCGGAAGCTGATCTCGTGCACCCGGCCGTCGCGGTCGACCTCGACGTCCAGCCGGGCGGAGAGCGCGTTCACCACCGAGGCGCCCACCCCGTGCAGACCGCCGGAGGCGCTGTAGGAGCCGCCGCCGAACTTCCCGCCCGCGTGCAGCTTCGTGTAGACGAGCTCGACGCCGGCCAGGCCGCTCTTGGGCTCGATGTCCACCGGGATGCCCCGGCCGTTGTCCCGGACCTCGACGGAGCCGTCAGCGTACAGCTCGACCTCGATGCGGGTGCAGAAACCGGCGAGCGCCTCGTCCACGCCGTTGTCCACGATCTCCCAGAGGCAGTGCATGAGCCCCCGGCTGTCGGTGGACCCGATGTACATGCCCGGGCGCTTGCGGACGGCCTCAAGCCCTTCCAGCACAGAAAGGTGACGGGCCGTGTAACCCGTCTCCGCTACCGTCACACCAGCTCCCACGTTCACGAGTCGAACACGCGTACGCAGCTTAGCGCGCACCATGAATTTCCGCCTACCCAGCTTGCCAGGGAGGGCGGGTTGTCCCGTCACGTGCCGTGCGATCCAACTCACTTTTCGGAACATTCCGCTCTCGGCGTAGTCAGGGGGTGATTGGGAACGCCCCCATCGGGTTAGATGTTGTCCCAAGTGACTGTGACGCCAACATCCCCGCTCAGGCGGGGTGACCCGAAAGGCGATACGTGACTGGAGCTCTCGCCCCCACTAAGCCGCTGACCGCTCTGGACCGGTGCGACCGGTGTGGCGCGCAGGCCTACATTCGCGCGACCCTGCCGGTCGGCGCCGAACTGCTGTTCTGCGCTCACCACGGGCGTCGGCACGTAGCCGCGCTTCGCGACCAAGGTGCCGAGATCCAGGATGAGTCGGCCCGACTCTCGGAAACCCCTTCGACGGCGCTGGCCGACGAACGTTGACGGTACGCGCCGGCGCGCCGCGGCCGACCCCGCGCGCGCCGTCGCCACATTTCGTGATTTCCGGCGCTACCCCATCGCGGTAGCGCCCCGATACTTTTCCGACCTGCGACATCATCACCGGTAGGGTGTGCGCGTGCTCATCCTGCTGCCCCCCTCCGAGGGCAAGGCCACCGCCCGCCGAGGAGCCCCGCTCGACCTGACCGGCCTCAGCTTTCCCGAGCTCACCGGCTACCGGGAGAAGGTGCTGGACGCGCTGGCCGAGCTGTGCGCCACCCCGGCCGCGCGCGAGGTGCTGGCCCTCACCGAGGGCCTGACCGGGGAGATCGAGAAGAACCGCAGGCTGCGCGCCGCGCCCACGCTGCCCGCCGGGCGGCTCTACTCGGGCGTGCTCTACGACAATCTCGGCCTCGCCACCCTGGACGCCGCCGCCCGGCGCCGGGCGGGCAAGCGGCTGGTCATCATGTCCGGCCTCTGGGGCGCCCTCCGGCTCACCGACCGCGTCCCGCCGTACCGGCTGTCCATGGGGGTGCGGCTGCCGCCGATGGGCGCGCTGGCCGCGTTCTGGCGGCCCGCCCTGAGCGCCGTGCTGGACGAGGTCCCCGGTCTGGTGGTGGATCTGCGCTCGGCCACGTACGGCGCGGCCTGGCAGCCGCCGAAGGCGGCGAAGGAACGGGTGGTGGCGGTCCGCGTGCTGCGGGAGAGCGAGGGCGCGCGCACGGTGGTGAGCCACATGGCGAAAGCGACGCGCGGCGCGGTCGCGCGGTCGCTGGTCGAGATCGCGAAAGCCCCGGCCACGCCGGAGCAGCTCGCGCAGGTGCTGACCGGTCTCGGCCACCGGGCCGAACTCCATCCCGGCCGGCTGGACGTGGTGGTCAGTTCGTGATCAGTTGGTGATCACGTTCAGCTTGCCGCAGGCCCGGTGGAACTGGGCCTCCGGATCGCCCAGGTGCGACCAGGGCGTGCGACTGAACCGGCCCCCGGTGCGGACCAGGTGGCCGCGGGCCGGACGCCGCAGGTCAGCCAGGTAGAAGGCCGCGCCGAACGCGTTGTGGGCTTCGATGGAGCGGGGATGGGCGGGCCCGATCCGCCGGTCCGACCACTGGCCGGCGGCGGCGACGATCTCCCGCTGCACGTCGAAAGGGAACCAGCCACCCCGCGACATGGGGGTGCGCTCGGCGGCGACGTGCTCGAAGTGGGCCAGCGGGATCAGGGCGGGCAGCGGGTTGCCGTCCGGGGCTCGGGCGGCGACGGCCCTGGCGAACTCGAACATCTCGGTGGCGGTCCCGCCCCAGCCGGGCGAGAGGGTGATCAGGCGGGCCAGGTTGCCCGAGTAGAGGGTGGGCCAGCGGCGGGAGCACTCGAACCAGACCGAGTCCTTGTCGTTCCGGGGCCGCTCCAGCCCGAGCGCCAGCCACATCAGCGCCTCCCAGGGCACCGGATCGGCGGGCATCAGCCCCGCCGCGGTGAGCAGCGGCTGCCGGGCCAGCTCCATGGCCGCGTGGTAGGCCTCCAGCCGGTGGGCCTGCACGGCCCGCGCCTTCACCTCCGGCTTGATCTCCCAGGCCTCTTCGATCCGGGTCCGGCCCAGCCACAACCAGAGGTCGGGATTGTGTTGGTCACGCACGATAAGGCTCTCGATACCGCGGCTCATCCCCACCGCGGCCCGGGAGAGCGCCTCGATCCGCAGGGCCCGCACCTCGGGATCTCCCCGGGTAGCGGCCAGTACGGGAACGCCCGCCTCGAAGTTCCGGCGATGTACGGCGGTCACCGTTTCGTCCAGCATGATGTCCGCCCAAGGGCGGTCCGGGATCACTCGTGGCCCCCGAGCACGTGCCCGATCCACTTCGATTACTCCCACGGGCGGGAGCCTAGGGCCCTTTCCCTACTCCTGCGGCTACTACCGCGTTACGCGCACGTTAAACGGCCCCACTCTCCGTGTTTCGGAAAGTGAGGCCATTTGCTTCTGTTGCGGTTAGTCCAGATAATCCCGCAGGACCTGGGACCGGGACGGGTGCCGGAGCTTCGACATGGTCTTGGACTCGATCTGCCGGATCCGCTCCCGGGTCACCCCGTAGACCTTGCCGATCTCGTCCAGCGTCTTGGGCTGGCCGTCGGTGAGGCCGAACCGCATCGACACCACACCCGCCTCCCGCTCCGACAGCGTGTCCAGCACGCTGTGCAGCTGCTCCTGGAGCAGGGTGAAGCTGACCGCGTCGGCCGGCACGATGGCCTCGGAGTCCTCGATCAGGTCGCCGAACTCACTGTCGCCCTCCTCGCCGAGGGGGGTGTGCAGCGAGATCGGCTCGCGACCGTACTTCTGGACCTCGATGACCTTCTCCGGGGTCATGTCCAGCTCGCGGGCGAGCTCCTCGGGCGTGGGCTCGCGGCCCAGATCCTGGAGCATCTGGCGCTGCACCCGGGCCAGCTTGTTGATCACTTCGACCATGTGGACCGGGATGCGGATGGTCCGCGCCTGGTCGGCCATGGCCCGGGTGATCGCCTGCCGGATCCACCACGTGGCGTACGTCGAGAACTTGTAGCCCTTGGTGTAGTCGAACTTCTCAACCGCGCGGATCAGGCCCAGGTTGCCCTCCTGGATCAGGTCCAGGAAGAGCATGCCGCGCCCGGTGTACCGCTTGGCCAGCGAGACCACCAGGCGGAGGTTGGCCTCCAGCAGGTGGTTCTTGGCCCGGCGGCCGTCCTCGGCGATCCACTCCAGCTCGGCCCGCACGTCCACCGGCAGCTGCTCGCCGTCGGTGCCCAGCTGCTCCTCGGCGAACAGCCCGGCCTCGATGCGCTTGGCCAGCTCGACTTCCTGCTCGGCGTTGAGCAGCGGGACCTTGCCGATCTGCTTGAGGTAGTCCTTCACCGGGTCGGCGGTGGCGCCGGCCGCCGCGACCTGGGCCACCGGCGCGTCGTCATCGTCGTCGGTGAGGATCAGCACCTCTTCCTCGACCTTGGCGACCGCCTCCGGCTTCGGCTCCTCCTCGGCGTCGCCGTCGGTGTCGGGCTCCGCGTCGACCTCGATCTCGACGTCCTCGACGTCCTCGATGTCTTCGAAGTCCTCGATCTCGACATCCTCGATGTCGATGTCGTCCTCGTCCTCGGGCAGGTCGGCCGACTTGGGCTTCGGCTCGGCCTTGGCCGCCGCGGGCGAGGCCGGGGCGGCCGACCCCGGCTGCGCCTTCGGCTGGGCCTTGGGCGCGGGCTCCGGCTTCGCCTTGGCCGCGGGCACCGGCTTCTTGGCCGGGGCGGGCTTCTTGGCGATCGGCTTCTTCGCCGCGGCGGGAGCGTCCGCCACCGGGTCGTTCACCACTGCGGTGACCGTCTCCGGCTGCGACTCCTTCGCGGCGGCTGCCTTGGTGGTCTTCTTCACGGGAGCGGCCTTGGCGCGGCTCTTCGCCGGGCTCTTGGCCTTCTTGGGCGCCGCGGAGTCCTCAGCCGTGAGCCTCACGATGATGCCCTCTTTGCTGAGGCTGCGCAGGATGCCGGCGACTTGCGGCAGCGGGATGTCCGCTTCCTCGACGGCGCGCCGGACGTCCTCAGACTCAAGGAAACCCTGCGAGCGCCCACGCTCGAGGAGCTGCTGAATCACTGGCTCGTTCAGCTCCGACGGCTTCGAGCGAGTCGAACTTGCAGGCGACACGAACACCTCTCGAACGAACGCGTGGCGAGAATGGACCCAGGTGGTTTGCTTCTTTTCCGATGGCGAGGCCGCGCGGACCGCGACATGTCATTCTGGCATGCCACGACAGCCCGTACGGCCACCTCCGGCCGGTTGCCTCTCCACCCTAGGCCGACCGAGACAGTAGTGCGTACGGAAGCCGGTCACCGATACCCGAAAGCAACCGTTATGACTGTTTCATTCAGTCACTCTTCGTGGCCTGGGGGACGTGAACCGCGAGCACCGTTACATCGTCATCCTGCTCATACCCGGACAGCATCCTGTCCACCAGGAAATCCAGCAACATGTGGGGACTTGTCACGACCTCCTCCGGCGCTTCGGCCACCACGGCGGCCAACTCCCTGAGTCCGGCGTCCAGCCCGCGCTTGCGGTTCTCCACCAGGCCGTCGGAGTAGAGCACCGCCGTGTGACCGGGCGGCACCGCGAACCGGAACTGCTTGCGGCTGGTGGCCCAGCCCAGCGGAGTACCGGGCTCGGTTTCGTAAAGGATGGCGGTACCCTGCGGAGACACCAGCAGTGGCGGCGGGTGACCGGCCAGCGCCAGCGTGCCCTCTCCCGTGCCCGGCTCGACCACCATGTACGCCAGGGTGGTGACCTGCTCCTCCTCTTCGGTGGCCTCGAAGACCCGGTCCAGGCCGGTGAGCACCGCCGCAGGGGGCGGGTTGGTGAGGGCCAGCGCGCGCATGGCGTTGCGGATCCGGCCCATGCCCGCCGCGGCCTTCACGCCCTTGCCCATGACGTCGCCGACCACGGCCGCGACCCGGCCGTCCTGCAGCACGAACGCGTCGTACCAGTCGCCGCCGACCTGCACGTGCCGGGAGCCGGAGCGGAAACGCTGGGCCAGCACCAGGCCGCGGACCACGGGCAGCCGGTCCGGCAGCAGGCTGCGCTGGAGCGTTTCCGCGGTCTTGTGCTCACGCTCGAACAGGGTGGCCCGCTCGACCGCCAGGGCGCACTGCCCGGCCAGCGCCTCCAGGAAGACGCCGTCCTCCTGGGAGATCTTCTGCGGCCGGGTGAAGGAGAACCGGAGCGCTCCCAGCGCCCGGCCGGCCGCCAGCAGCGGCAGGCCCACCCAGGCCCGCTCCTCGGTGTGCGAGAGGAAGCCGTTGATCTGCGCCTCCTCGCCACCGGCGTCGGTGAGCTGGGTGCGCAGGCTGTCCGGGGACTCGGCGAAGACCGGGCGGCGGCTGTTCACCGCCATGGTCATGACACTGGACCGGGAGAGCAAAATGTCCTCGCCGGGCGCGCTCGGCACGTCCGGAATGCCGCCGCTGTTGATCACCTTCAGGCTGGCCCGCTCGGCGTCCAGCAGGGCCACCGCGGAGTGGTCGGCGGCCAGCGCGGTCCGGCCGACGTCGATGATGACCTGGACCACCTGCTCCACGGTGAGCGCCTCGGCCAGCATCGCGGTGGCGCCCTGCAGGCGGGCCGTGCGCAGCGCGGCGGCGCCCAGCTGGTCGGTGAGGCGGCCGCGCATCTCCTCGGCCTCGCGCTGGGGCGTGACGTCGGAGTTGGCGCCCACCCACTCCACCACCCGGCCGTGCCGGATGATCGGGACGGCCCGCACCTCGAAGTGGCGGTAACCGCTTGCCCGGGTACGCACCCGGTAGGACCACTCGAACATGGTCCGGCCGCGCAGCGCCTCCCGCCAGGCCTCCTCGGCGGCGGGC
Source organism: Acrocarpospora catenulata (assembly GCF_018476525.1). Taxonomy (GTDB): domain Bacteria; phylum Actinomycetota; class Actinomycetes; order Streptosporangiales; family Streptosporangiaceae; genus Acrocarpospora; species Acrocarpospora catenulata. The sequence continues at coordinate 6,364 of NZ_JAHCST010000045.1, read as the reverse complement.
CGGTCGTCGGGGTGGACCGCGTCCAGCCAGCCGTGCGCGAGGTACTCCTCAAGGCCCTGGCCGGTGATGGCGCGCCACTGCGGCGCGTCCTCGATCACCGCGCCGCTGGGCGCCGTGATCCAGACCAGCTGCTGCTGGGACTCCACGAGCGAGCGGTACCGCTCCTCGCTGCGGCGCAGCTCCTCCTCGGTCTGCTGGCGCTCGGTCACGTCCACGCCGAACAGGGCGGCGCCCAGCGGGGCGCCCTCCTCGTCGTGCATCGGGAAGAAGGCGACCGTCCAGTGCCGGGTGTCGCCGTTCTCGGCGCGGGTGCGGAGCCGCTGGTCGGTGACGGGCAGCCCTTCGTCCGCGATCCTGCGCAGCGCGGACTCGATGAGCGTGGTGAGATCGGCCGAAAGCAGGTCTGCGGGGTGCCGGTCGAGGTGCCGTTCGACAGGGATTCCCGTCAGCTCGGTAAAGGTCGAGTTGACACGGACAAACCGGCCCGAAGGGTCGAAAAACGCGAAGGCAAACGGCGCCTCCGACATAAGGCCTCTGAAGAGGCCCGAGTCTGAGATGTCCAAACCCGACTCCCGGGGACGGGGCACGGAGGTTTCGGCGCTCATGGTCGGCACCTCCGTCGCGTGCCAGGGTCTCCCACGAGGCACATCTCCATAACTGTGTTGAGTAGCGCAGGTCTGCCCTACATCATCGGCGATGGGCATGCATGGACGGAAGCCCCGCCCCGCATGCGGTCAACGCATCCTGTCAAAAAAGCGCCACCTCGCGCAGCAAGATCTGACTTACTTCTCGGCAGCCCACTCCGCTTCCCGCTTCACCCCGCGGCGTTTTACCAGGCCATGGGGGTCGTCGGCGACGCGTGCCGACCGCTGCACCCCCTCCTCACTGTATGGCCCGGCCGTCTCACGCCGGCCCGGGGGCCGCACCCCCAGCCGCCTGCCCAGTAAAGCCAGGAAGATCTGTGCTTTCTGCCGGATCCAGGCAAAAGTCGTGAAACGGCACGAAAAAGGCGCGCACCGCCCCCGACACCGGCCTGGGTCCCGTCGGCGAAGCCATCGTAGTGGTCGGCCAGATTGGCCGCCAGCCATGCGGAAAGCTTGGGGCGCCATTCCGGATCTTGCCGTGCGGGCCGGGCTAGCCGCCCTTGGCCGCCGCCTTCAGCTGCTGTTTGTAGGTACGCACCCGGACCAGGGAATCCTCGTCCACGATGTCGGCCACCGAGCGGTAGGACCCGTCCTCCCCGTACGCGCCCGAGGCCTCCCGCCAGCCCTCCGGCCGCACGTCCAGGCCCTTGCCGAGCAGGGCGACGAAGATCCGGGCCTTCTGGTCCCCGAAGCCCGGGAGCGCCGCGACCCGCTGGTAGAGGTCGCGGCCCGACTCGGCCTCCGTCCAGACCAGTTCGGCGCGGCCGTCGTAGTGCTCCATGAGCGACTGGGCCAGTTCCTGCACCCGGCGGGCCATCGCCTTGGGGTAGCGGTGCAGCGCGGGTTTCCTGGCGAAGAGCTCGATCAGCGCGTCCGGGTCGTAGGCCGCCAGCTCGCGCGCGTCCAAATCGTGGCCGAGCCGTTTCACCAGCTCGTACGGCGCGGCGAAGGCGCGCTCCAGGGGGATCTGCTGGTCCAGCAACATCGCGGTCAGCAGCGCCAGCGGATCGTGGTTGAGCAGGGTGTTGGCGCCCGGATCGATGGGCAGGGTGATGGGCATGGCGTTCCTCCAGGTCACCGACCATCTTGTCGGATCACACGCACCGAGCGTAGGGCGGAACGCGGACTCCGCGCGAAAAGATCATCCGGATTGGCGGTCAGAAACCGAAATCACAGGGAAGCTTGACACCTGCGCGGAACGTTATGGAATGAGAGACGCACGCCCCCCTTTATTAACCTAGCCCGTGCCTAGAATTCGGACATCTCGCCTAGATTCCTGACTGTTGTGATTCAGCCAGCGAGGGGTGCATCCATCCATGCCTGTACTCGCCACCCATACCGTTGAGGTTGCCGGACCGCGCCTGATCGACCCCGTCGTCACGGTGCTGGCCGCGGAGTTCCGTACCGTGGCGGAGGAGAGCGTGGCGCGGTGCGTCGCGGACGTGTGGGCCTGCGCCGAGCACCTCGGGGTCGAGGTGACCCCGGCCATCATCGAGCGCATCGCCCGCGAGCATCTGCTCGCCCTGGTCAACTCCGCGCACCTGCTCGCGCCGGGCGGACGAAAACTCGGCAGATAACGGGGTAGTCACCAGGCCGCGTTCAGGATGCCGTTTCGCGCCATAATGCGAGAAGGTAGAGGCATGAGTGAGCGGAGCGAGCGATCCGGCCCCCACGGCGGTCCCGCCCGGGCGAAGGTGCCTGCCGCCACTCGCCACGACCTGACGAACGACGGGCGGACCAAGGAGCGTCCGTGAGCCGTAGACGCCGACGAGATCCCCGTGAGAACCCGCCGGACGACGTCTTCGCGGAGATGCTGCTGGCGGCGCGCGAACTGCTCGCCGTACGGAGCCCGCTGGACGCGGAGCTCATGGTGTCCGACATGCTGGGCGCCTGGTGGGGCAAACGCCTGCGCGGCGGCGACGTCGAGCAGATCCTCGGGGAGGGCCTGGTCGACTACGCGGCCAAGGCGGGCACGCCGGCCGCGCTCACCCTGCTGATCTCGGTGGCCTACCTGGGCACCGCGCGGCAGGCGGCCAAGGCCGAGGGCGCCGCGCTGGCGCTGATGGAGTCCGACGTGGCCCGCCCCCGGTGGGCCGACCGGGTCGGCGCGGTCAAACCCGCCGGGTGCTTCGTCTCCCGTGATATCTACGGCGACCAGGACACCGTGGTCTGTACTTTCGCCTACAACGGCGAGGACACCCACGCGCTGGTCATGGTGGTCGACTACAACATGCGCGGGATGGCCAGAGACGCCTGGGTCTCCTCGCAGGTGGACAAGCTGCTGGAGCAGGCCGGTCTGGAGGCGGCCGGGAACCCGATGTTGCGGTTCGAGGAGATCGAGCCGCAGCAGGCCAGGGCGCTGCTGGAGTTCGCGATGAAGGCGACCAGGGAGGCGCACGACCGCAAGTCCCCCAAACTGGTCAGCGACAGCTACAGCGCCTACCACGCGTTCGCCCGGTCCCGGATCAAGGCGCTGCCGCCCGGCCGGAAACGCCCGGCCCCGCCGCACAGCGAGGCGCCGTACACGCGGGAGCGGCGGGCCATGCTGGCCGCCGAGTTCCTCGGCTCGGACGCGGCCGAGAACCTCTCCGACCCGTCGGCGGCCTCCCGGTGCGCCGACCACATCATCGACTACGGCTGCGACCAGGACTTCGGGCGGCCACGCCGGGTGAGCCCGACCAAGTGCGAGACCTTCCTGCTGGACTGGCTGCCCCGCAAGGTCATGCTGACCCCGGCCGAGCAGGACGCGATGCCGCACGTGCTGGCCGCCTGGGTGCGGTTCGCGGGGTACAGGATCGGACTGTCGGAGCAGGCGGTACGGGCGACGCTGGACGCCGTCTGGGAGGCGACCGGGCGGTTCACCGAGGCGTACCGGGATCCGACCACGTTCGGTCTTGACCGGTCGCTGGTGGAGCGGCTGCTGCCGGACGGGGATCTGTCGGCGCTGGCGCGGCGGGCGTTCGTGTTCCCGATGTTGCAGGGGAAGCACGGGGACACTGATCTGGACGAGCTGAACCCGGCCGACGAGGCGGATCGGCGGCGGTTGCTGGAGATCGACCACGCCAACGAGTTCGACCGGCTGGACTTCGCGGAGCATCTGGCCTGGCATCAGGAGATCGCGCGGCGGCTCTGGGACGGGGATCCGCCGCAGCTCTGGGAGGCGGCGCAGCGGCTGATCGATCTCGGGCACGATCGGCATGACGTGCTGCACGTGCTGATCGAGATCGCGGAGCGGATCGGGGATCATCCGGACGAGCTGGCGGCCGCGTTGGACGACATCGCCGACATCCCGGATGAGCCTCCGGCCTGATCCGGGGTGTCTTCGGGGTGAGGTCGGGCATGATGGGTTTCGCGATCTTCGGGAGGCCGTCATGGTTATCGATCTCAACGCCGATCTCGGTGAAGGGTTCGGGGTCTGGCAGCTGGGGGACGATTCCGCGCTGCTGGATGTGGTGACCAGCGCCAACGTCGCCTGCGGGTTTCACGCGGGGGATCCGTTGACCATCCGGCGGACCTGTGAGGCGGCGGTGGCCCGGGGGGTGGCCGTGGGGGCGCAGGTGTCGTATCGGGATCTGGCCGGGTTCGGGCGGCGGGAGATGGATGTGCCCGCCGATGAGTTGCGGGCCGAGGTGTTGTACCAGCTGGCGGCGGTGGATGGGATCGCGCGTACCGCTGGGGGGCGGGTGGCTTATCTGAAGCCGCATGGGGCGCTCTACAACAGGGCTGTTCACGATCATGTGCAGGCCGAGGCGGTGGTGCTGGCGGTGGCCGACTATGACCATTCGCTGCCCGTGCTGACGTTGCCGGGCTCGGTGGTCCACGAGATCGCGCAGGCGCACGGGGTGACGACGGTGGCGGAGTGTTTCGCCGACCGGGCCTATCTGCCGGATGGGTCGTTGGTGTCGCGCCGGGAGGTCGGGGCCGTGTTGCACGATCCCGACGAGGTGGCCGAGCGGGCGGTTCGGATGGCGCGTGACGGTGTGGTCGCCGCGGTGGACGGTACGGAGGTTGCGCTCAAGGCGCGGTCCATCTGCGTGCACGGGGACACGCCCGGTGCCGTGCGGCTCGCTCGGGCGGTCAAATCCGCTCTGCTCGACGCCGGGATCACGCTTCGGGCTTTCGCATGACCACCATCCGGCGGGCCGGGGACCACGCTCTCCTCATCGAGACCGGCTCCCTCGCGGCCTCCCACCGGCTGGATTCCTTCCTTCGCGCCCATCGCTTCACGACGTTCGACGACATCGTCCCTGGGCCGGAAACCGTGCTCGTCGTTTCCTCCCGCACTCCTTACGCCCGCCTTCACCAGCAGGTCACCGCTCTCCTCGAAGAAGCCTCCCTGGGTTACCTGGAGCCATCGCCCACAGGGCCTGGGTCCGGTGCTGGTGTGGTCTCCCCTCAGCCGGTTGAGGTGCGGGTGGACTACCGGGGAGAGGATCTGGCGGAGGTCGCCGAGTTGGCGGGGATGAGTGTGGAAGAGGTTGTCTCGCGGCATTCGGGGTCGGAGTTTCTTGTGGGGTGGTTGGGGTTCGCGCCGGGGTTCGCCTATCTGGTGGGGTTGGATCCGGCCTTGCATGTGCCGCGGTTGAGGGTGCCTCGGACGTCGGTGCCGGCGGGGGCGGTGGCGATCGCGGGGCCGTATTCGGCGGTTTATCCGGCGGCTTCGCCTGGTGGGTGGCGGTTGCTGGGGCGGACTGATCTTCGGGTTTGGGATGTTGAGGCGGAGCCGCCGTCGTTGCTGCGGCCTGGGATGCGGGTTCGGATGATCCCGGTGTGATTGGTCCGGGTTGGAAATGATGGAAGTTGTTAGTCCTGGGGCTTATGCGACGATTCAGGATCTGGGTCGGCCTGGGTACGCCCATCTGGGGGTGCCGCGGTCGGGTGCGGCCGACTCTCGGAGCGCGGCGCTGGCCAATCGGCTGGTGGGCAATCCCGAATCGGCTGCGACCGTCGAACTGACCTTCGGTGGGGCGGTGTTCCGGTTCGCCGCAGGGGCGTGGGTCGCGTTGACCGGTGCGCCCTGTCCGGCGAGGATCCGGGGCCGCTTCATCGGCATGTACGCCCCCCAGTGGATTCCCGAAGGCGGGGAGCTCCAGATCGGCCTCCCGTCCTCCGGGCTTCGCACCTACCTGGCAGTCCGAGGTGGCATCGACGTGCCCCCTGTGTTGGGCAGTCGCTCCACCGACACCCTCTCGGGTCTCGGCCCTCCCCCTCTCACGCCAGGAACAATCCTCCCTCTAGGCATCACAAACGACCCGATAACCACCGACTATGCCCCTACCCACCCAATCCCCCAAGAGCCCCGAATCGGCGTAATCCGGGGCCCTCGCGACGACTGGTTCACCCCCCAGGCCCTGATCGACCTCTGCGCCGCCCCCTACGAAGTAACCCAGGACACCAACCGAGTAGGCGCCCGCCTCTCCGGCCATCCCCTAACCCGCCGCCACCCCGGCGAACTCCCCAGCGAAGGCATGGCCACCGGCTCCATCCAGGTCCCCCCAAGCGGCCAGCCCATCATTTTCCTGGCCGACCACCCCCCTACCGGCGGCTACCCGGTAATCGGCGTAATCCGCTCCCCCGACCTCCCCACAGTCGCCCAATCCCGCCCCGGCACCCACCTCCACTTCCACCTACTGCCATAACTGATTGCCGTGGGACTCCCACCCACCCACCCTTGCGACCCTCCGGGTCCGGGCCCGGCTCCGCCGGGAGGGTTGGTTGCC
>NZ_JAHCST010000044.1 GCF_018476525.1 Acrocarpospora catenulata | reverse complement strand
GCGGGTGTCTGGACTGAACGGAGGGAGCGCAGCGACCGGAGAGAGGGAAGACACCGGCTGCGAAGCGGCCGGGCCGGCGAGCCGGAGGCTCGCCCATAGACACGGAGGCGCCGGTGGCACGGGACGTACGGAGGGCGCCGCTGCGGGTGAACCTGGGGTTGGCCGCAGTGGCGCTGGCCCTGTCCGGCGTGGCGGGGTGGGCCTGGACGGGGCGGGCCGCCGCGCTGGAGGAGGTCGCCGACCGGCAGGCCGCCACCCAGGCCGCCGCCACCCTCGCGGTCAACCTGGTCTCGGTGGACCACCGCACCATCGACTCCACCCTCGGCCGCATCCTGGCCACCTCCACCGGCGAGGCCAGGGAGGACTACCAGGCCACGCTGAAGGACGCCACGGTGCGGAACAAGGTGCTCCAGACGGGGGTGCTCCGGGCCACCGGCCTCACGTCCATGAACCCGGCCAGGACGAGCGCGGAGGCGCTGGTGGTGGCGGACGCGGTGATCAGCTGGGCGGACCGGGACGACCCCCCGGAGGAGCGCTTCTACCGCTGGCGGATGACCCTGGCCAAGGTGTCCGGCAAGTGGCTGGTGTCCAAGGCGGAGCTGGTCCAGTGAGCTCCCCGCTGACCCGGCTGCGGTTCCTGCGCCTGCGGCTGACCGCCCTGCTGGCCCTGCTGGCCCTGGCCGCCGCCGTGGCGGCCGGATGGCTCTACACGGACCTCGGCCGCCTCCAGGCCGCCGAACGGGCCGCCAGGGAGGGCGGGGAGGCGGCCAGAGCGTACGCGGCGGACATGCTCTCCTACGACTACCGCTCGGTGGAGGAGGACCTGGCGCGGGCCAGGGGCCACGCCACGGGGGCGCTGGCGGAGCAGTACCGGCGGCTGGCGGGCACCCTGGTGCCGGAGGCGAAGAAGCTCCGGAAGGTGCAGCAGGCCGAGGTCGACGACATCGCGGTCGAGTCGGCCACCCCGGAGGAGGTCCGCGTGCTGGTCTTCCTGAACATGACCACCACCTCCCCCGAGACCGGGGGGAAAGGTGCACGTCAGGAGGTCGCCCAGAACCGGGCGCGCCTGGTCATGGTGCCGGTGGGTAACCGCTGGCTGGTCGCCGACCTTTCCACGCTGTTGGGCAACACGCCCATCCGGTGAGCCGCGTTATTCAATTGTTAGTCAAGACCAGGTTTGGCCCTCTTGGTTCTGGGGATGCCAACAGCGCGACAGAGGTCAACCGTTGGTCAACGTTCGGTCCTCCGCGTGACAGAGCGTTAGCTGCACCCGGTCCAGGGTATCGAAAGGGTCCGGCGGCTTTCGTAGGTCTCGCGGTGGGGAAAAACCCAGCGTGGTGGCCATTGGTTAGCCGAAATGTCGGGCCTCGGGCTTGACGTTTCGGCCCGGACGGGTGATGCTGCCAGCAACGTGGAGCGCAGAGCGAGAGCGGAGTGGACAGGTGTATGCCCATCGGCTACACTGCCCCTTTGCGCTGCCCTTTGACGACCGCTTCTCTCAGTAACCTTGCTGCATGGTCGTCTGGCGTGCGTGTAGTCAGTCCGCGAGCCCTCGGAAGGACATCTGTTGGCAGCCTCGCGCAACGCCTCCGCCGTACCCGCCGGTCCCCGTACCGTGTCTTTCGCACGTATTCAGGAACCGCTCGAAGTTCCTGATCTTCTAGCTCTGCAGACCGAGTCCTTCGACTGGTTGCTTGGCAACGAGAAGTGGAAGGGCCGGGTCGAGGCGGCCAGGCTGGCCGGACGGAAGGACGTTCCGGCTCAGTCGGGCCTGGAAGAGATCTTCGAGGAGATCAGTCCCATTGAGGACTTCTCCGGCACCATGTCCCTCTCGTTCCGGGATCACCGGTTCGAGCCGCCCAAGTACTCGGTGGACGAGTGCAAGGACAAGGACATGACCTACTCCGCGCCGATGTTCGTGACCGCGGAGTTCATCAACAACACCACCGGTGAGATCAAGAGCCAGACCGTGTTCATGGGCGACTTCCCGCTCATGACCTCCAAGGGCACCTTCATCATCAACGGCACCGAGCGTGTCGTGGTGTCCCAGCTGGTCCGGTCCCCCGGGGTCTACTTCGACCGCTCGGTCGACAAGACCTCCGACAAGGACCTGTTCGGCTGCCGGGTGATCCCGTCCCGCGGCGCCTGGCTCGAGTTCGAGATCGACAAGCGTGACAGCGTCGGCGTCCGCATCGACCGCAAGCGCAAGCAGGCCGTCACGGTCCTGCTGAAGGCGCTCGGCTGGACCAGCGAGCAGATTCTCGAGCGGTTCGGTCAGTACGAGTCGATGCGCGCCACCCTGGAGAAGGACCACACCTCCGGCCAGGACGACGCGCTGCTCGACATCTACCGGAAGCTCCGCCCGGGCGAGCCGCCGACCAAGGAGTCCGCGCAGACCCTGCTGGAGAACCTGTACTTCAACCCCAAGCGGTACGACCTGGCCAAGGTCGGCCGATACAAGATCAATAAGAAGCTCGGGGTGGATTCCGACATCACCCAGGGCACGCTGACCGACGAGGACATCGTCGCCACCATCGAGTACATCGTGCGGCTGCACGCCGGCGAGGAGACGATGGGGCCGGACGGTTCGGTGATCATCGAGACCGACGACATCGACCACTTCGGCAACCGGCGTCTGCGTACCGTCGGGGAGCTCATCCAGAACCAGGTCCGGCTCGGCCTGGCCCGGATGGAGCGCGTGGTCCGCGAGCGCATGACCACCCAGGACGTCGAGGCCATCACGCCGCAGACTCTGATCAACATCCGCCCCGTGGTGGCGTCGATCAAGGAGTTCTTCGGCACCTCGCAGCTGTCGCAGTTCATGGACCAGACCAACCCGCTGGCCGGCCTGACCCACAAGCGCCGCCTGTCGGCCCTGGGCCCCGGCGGTCTGTCCCGGGAGCGGGCCGGCTTCGAGGTCCGTGACGTGCACCCGTCCCACTACGGCCGGATGTGCCCGATCGAGACGCCGGAAGGCCCGAACATCGGTCTGATCGGCTCGCTGGCCTCCTTCGGCCGGATCAACTCCTTCGGGTTCGTGGAGACCCCGTACCGGAAGGTCGTCGACGGGAAGGTGTCCGACCAGGTCGACTACCTCACCGCCGACCAGGAGGACCGGCACGTGGTGGCCCAGGCCAACACCCGGCTGCACACCGACGGCACCTTCGCCGAGGAGCGCGTGCTGGCCCGCCGCAAGGGCGGCGAGTTCGAGGCCGTGCACCCGGGCGAGGTCGACTACATGGACGTCTCGCCGCGCCAGATGGTGTCGGTGGCGACCGCCATGATCCCGTTCCTGGAGCACGACGACGCCAACCGCGCGCTGATGGGCTCCAACATGCAGCGCCAGTCGGTGCCCCTGCTGAAGAGCGAGGCCCCGCTGGTCGGCACCGGCATGGAGTACCGCGCGGCCACCGACGCCGGCGACGTGATCAACGCCGACAAGGCGGGCGTGGTGGAGGAGGTCTCGGCCGACTACATCACCGTCATGAACGACGACGGCACCCGCACGACGTACCGGGTGGCCAAGTTCAAGCGCTCCAACCAGGGCACCTGTTTCAACCAGAAGCCCATCGTGGCGGAGGGCGACCGGGTCGAGGCCAACCAGGTGATCGCCGACGGGCCGTGCACCGACTCCGGTGAGATGGCGCTGGGCAAGAACCTGCTCGTGGCGTTCATGCCGTGGGAGGGCCACAACTACGAGGACGCGATCATCCTCTCCCAGCGCCTGGTCCAGGACGACGTGCTCTCCTCGATCCACATCGAGGAGCACGAGGTCGACGCCCGGGACACCAAGCTCGGCCCGGAGGAGATCACTCGGGACATCCCGAACGTCTCCGAGGAGGTCCTGGCCGACCTGGACGAGCGGGGCATCATCCGGATCGGCGCCGAGGTCGTCACCGGCGACATCCTGGTCGGCAAGGTCACCCCCAAGGGTGAGACCGAGCTGACCCCCGAGGAGCGGCTGCTCCGCGCGATCTTCGGTGAGAAGGCGCGCGAGGTCCGCGACACCTCGCTGAAGGTGCCGCACGGCGAGTCCGGCAAGGTCATCGGCGTCCGCGTGTTCAGCCGCGAGGAGGGCGACGAACTGCCCCCCGGGGTCAACGAGCTGGTCCGGGTGTACGTGGCGCAGAAGCGCAAGATCACCGACGGCGACAAGCTGGCCGGCCGCCACGGCAACAAGGGCGTCATCTCCAAGATCCTGCCGGTCGAGGACATGCCGTTCCTGGAGGACGGCACCCCGGTCGACATCGTGCTCAACCCGCTGGGCGTGCCCGGCCGAATGAACGTCGGCCAGGTGCTGGAGACCCATCTCGGCTGGATCGCCGCCCGAGGGTGGGACGTGTCCGGGATCGAGGAGGCCTGGGCCGAACGCCTCAGGGAGAAGGGCCTGGCCGAGGTGAACCCGTTCACCAAGGTGGCCACGCCGGTGTTCGACGGCGCCCACGAGGAGGAGATCGTCGGCCTGCTGAGCAACACCATGAAGAACAGGGACGGCTCCCGCATGGTCGGCGAGAACGGCAAGGCGAAGCTGTTCGACGGCCGCTCCGGCGAACCGTTCCCGCACCCGATCTCGGTCGGCTACATCTACATCCTGAAGCTGCTCCACCTGGTCGACGACAAGATCCACGCCCGGTCGACCGGTCCGTACTCGATGATCACCCAGCAGCCGCTGGGTGGTAAGGCGCAGTTCGGCGGCCAGCGCTTCGGCGAGATGGAGGTGTGGGCCCTGGAGGCCTACGGCGCCGCCTACGCGCTGCAGGAACTGCTCACCATCAAGTCCGACGACGTGCTCGGCCGGGTCAAGGTCTACGAGGCCATCGTCAAGGGCGAGAACATCCCCGAGCCGGGTATCCCGGAGTCCTTCAAGGTTCTGATCAAGGAAATGCAGTCGCTCTGCCTGAACGTCGAGGTGCTCTCCAGCGACGGCATGTCCATCGAGATGCGGGACACCGACGAGGACGTCTTCCGCGCCGCGGAGGAACTCGGTATCGATCTGTCCCGGCGCGAGCCGAGCAGTGTGGAAGAAGTCTGAGGGGGAGATAGCACATGCTGGACGTCAACTTCTTCGACGAGCTCAGGATCGGCCTGGCCACCGCCGACGACATCCGTCAGTGGTCGCACGGTGAGGTCAAGAAGCCGGAGACGATCAACTACCGGACCCTCAAGCCCGAGAAGGACGGCCTCTTCTGCGAGAAGATCTTCGGCCCGACCCGGGACTGGGAGTGCTACTGCGGCAAGTACAAGCGGGTGCGCTTCAAGGGCATCATCTGTGAGCGCTGCGGCGTCGAGGTGACCCGCGCCAAGGTGCGGCGTGAGCGCATGGGCCACATCGAGCTGGCCGCCCCCGTGACCCACATCTGGTACTTCAAGGGTGTGCCGTCCCGGCTGGGCTACCTGCTCGACCTGGCGCCCAAGGACCTGGAGAAGGTCATCTACTTCGCGGCGTACATGATCACCCATGTGGACGCGGAGACGCGCGACCGGGACCTGCCCTCCCTGGAGGCGAAGATCTCGGTCGAGCGGCAGCACGTCGAGCAGCGGCGGGACGCCGACATCGAGGCCAGGCAGAAGAAGCTCGAAGCCGACCTGGCCGAGCTGGAGGCCGCCGGGGCCAAGGGCGACCAGCGCCGTAAGGTGCGCGAGGGCGCCGACCGCGAGATGCGCCAGCTCCGGGACCGGGCCCAGCGCGAGCTGGACCGGCTGGACGAGGTGTGGAGCCGTTTCAAGAACCTCAAGGTCCAGGACCTTGAGGGTGACGAGATGCTCTACCGGGAGATGCGTGACCGGTTCGGCCGCTACTTCAAGGGCGGCATGGGCGCGCAGGCCATCCAGGAGCGGCTGCAGAGCTTCGACCTGGACCAGGAGGCCGAGAACCTGCGGGAGACCATCCGCAGCGGCAAGGGCCAGAAGAAGGCCCGCGCGCTGAAGCGGCTGAAGGTCGTCGCGGCCTTCCTGAACACCCGCAACTCCCCGGCCGGCATGGTCCTGGACTGCATCCCGGTCATCCCGCCGGACCTGCGCCCGATGGTGCAGCTGGACGGTGGCCGGTTCGCGACCTCGGACCTGAACGACCTGTACCGCCGGGTCATCAACCGGAACAACCGCCTCAAGCGACTGCTCGACCTCGGCGCGCCCGAGATCATCGTGAACAACGAGAAGCGCATGCTGCAGGAGGCCGTGGACGCGCTGTTCGACAACGGCCGCCGCGGCCGCCCGGTCACCGGGCCCGGCAACCGCCCGCTGAAGTCCCTCAGCGACATGCTGAAGGGCAAGCAGGGCCGGTTCCGGCAGAACCTGCTGGGCAAGCGTGTCGACTACTCCGGCCGTTCGGTCATCGTGGTCGGCCCGCAGCTCAAGCTGCACCAGTGCGGCCTGCCCAAGCAGATGGCGCTGGAGCTGTTCAAGCCGTTCGTGATGAAGCGGCTGGTGGACCTCAACCACGCGCAGAACATCAAGTCCGCCAAGCGCATGGTGGAGCGGGCCCGCCCGGTCGTGTGGGACGTGCTGGAAGAGGTCATCACCGAGCACCCGGTGCTGCTCAACCGGGCGCCCACGCTGCACCGCCTGGGCATCCAGGCCTTCGAGCCGCAGCTGGTCGAGGGCAAGGCCATCCAGATCCACCCGCTGGTCTGCACCGCGTTCAACGCGGACTTCGACGGCGACCAGATGGCCGTGCACCTGCCGCTGTCGGCGGAGGCCCAGGCCGAGGCCCGGATCCTGATGCTGTCCACCAACAACATCCTCAAGCCGGCCGACGGCAAGCCGGTGACGATGCCCACCCAGGACATGGTCATCGGGCTCTACTCGCTGACCACCATGGCCGAAGAGGCGGGCGGCGAGGGCCGGGTGTTCTCCTCGGTGGCCGAGGCCCTGATGGCCTACGACCGCCGGGAGCTGGACCTGCAGGCCAAGGTGCACGTCCGGCTCAAGGACGTCGCCCCGCCGCGCGGCTGGGAGGCGCCCGAGGGCTGGGAGGCCGGCGACCCGCTGCGGCTGGAGACCACGCTCGGCCGGTGCCTGTTCAACCAGACGCTGCCGGCGAACTACCCGTTCGTGAACTACCAGGTGGGCAAGAAGCAGCTGTCCGCGATCGTCAACGAGCTGGCCGAGACCTACCCCAAGGTCGAGGTGGCCAACGCGCTGGACGCGTTGAAGGACGCGGGCTTCCACTGGGCCACCCGGGCCGGGGTCACCATCTCCATCGACGACGTCATCGCCCCGCCGAACAAGGCGGCGATCATGGAGTCGTACGAGAAGCGGGCCGACAAGGTGCAGCGGGAGTACGACCGCGGTCTGATCACCGACGAGGAGCGCCGTCAGGAGCTCATCGAGATCTGGACGCACGCCACCAGCGACGTGACCGAGGACATGCAGAACGCGTTCGCCAAGACGAACCCGATCTGGATGATGGTCCAGTCCGGCGCCCGTGGAAACCTGATGCAGGTGCGCCAGATCGCCGGTATCCGCGGCCTGGTCTCCAACACCAAGGGTGAGACGATCCCCCGGCCGATCAAGTCCTCCTTCCGTGAGGGTCTGTCGGTGCTGGAGTACTTCATCTCCACCCACGGCCAGCGGAAGGGTCTGGCGGACACCGCGCTGCGGACCGCCGACTCGGGCTACCTGACCCGGCGTCTGGTGGACGTGGCGCAGGACGTCATCGTCCGCGAGATCGACTGCGGCACCGACCGCGCGGTCCCGCTGCACACCGCCGAGCGGGACGCGGCGGGCAACCTGGTCAAGGCGGAGAACGCGGAGAGCAACATCCACGGCCGGATCCTGGCCGAGGACGTCGAGGTGGACGGCAAGCTGGTCGCCACGGCGGGCACCGACATCAACGACGCGGTGGTGACCGCCCTGGTCGCGGCCGGGATCGGGACCGTCAGGACGCGGAGCACGCTGGTCTGCGAGGCCAAGATCGGGGTCTGCGCGACCTGCTACGGCCGGTCGCTGGCCACCGGCAAGCTGGTGGACGTCGGCGAGGCGGTGGGCATCATCGCCGCCCAGTCCATCGGTGAGCCCGGCACCCAGCTGACCATGCGGACCTTCCACACCGGTGGTGTGGCGGGCGCCGACATCACCCACGGTCTGCCGCGTGTGCAGGAGCTCTTCGAGGCCCGCATCCCCAAGGGTGTGGCCCCGATCAGCGAGGTCACCGGCCGGATCAGGATCGACGAGACGGACAAGACCCGCAAGGTCGTGGTCATCCCGGACGACGGCTCGGACGAGGTGGCCTACCCGGTCTCCATGCGGTCCCGGCTGACCGTCTCGGAGGGGCAGCACATCGATGTCGGCACTCAGCTGATCGCCGGTGCCCGCAACCCCAACGAGGTGCTGCGCATCCTCGGTCCGCGTGCGGTGCAGCTGCACCTGGTGGAGGAGGTCCAGCAGGTCTACCGGTCGCAGGGTGTGTCCATCCACGACAAGCACATCGAGGTCATCGTCCGGCAGATGCTCAAGCGGGTGAACGTGCTGGAGTCCGGCGACGCCGACATGCTCCCCGGCGAGCTGGTGGAGCGGCCGAAGTTCGAGCGCCTCAACCGCGAGGTCGTGGCCGAGGGCGGCACCCCCGCCTCCGGCCGTCCGGTCCTGATGGGCATCACCAAGGCCTCGCTGGCCACCGAGTCCTGGCTGTCGGCGGCCTCCTTCCAGGAGACCACCCGGGTGCTCACCGACGCGGCCATCCACGCCAAGTCGGACTCGCTCCTGGGCCTGAAGGAGAACGTCATCATCGGTAAGCTCATCCCGGCCGGTACGGGCATGCCCCAGTACCGCAACGTCCGGGTGGAGCCCACCGAGGAGGCCAAGGCCGCGATGTACACGGTCGGCGGCTACGACGGCTCGGCGTCGGACTACACCTTCGGCTCGGGCAGCGGCGAGGCCGTCCCGCTGGAGGAGTACGACTTCGGTCAGTACGGCAGGTGACAGGCAACTGACGAAGAGCCGTCGCGTCGGAAGGCGCGGCGGCTCTTCGCGTAAACGGGCCAGGGCATGCCTCTGGTGGGAGTAGACTGTCTGCGGACTCAATTCGGCCTGCACTGGAAAGGTGGGCCGGGGACCCCGGGCGAGGGATCCCGACGACCCACACATGCGGGCGTTTTGACGTGTTGCGTGCGGCTGGGTAGTCTTTTCCTCCGTGCCCATGAGTTCATGGGTCTACGCGCGTGCGCGCAGGCCGCGCGCGGCTCTCTCCAATCCCGGCGCAATCCCGGTGCGGGTGTGGTGCGAATTAAACGCGACACGCCCGACCGCGTGGGTCGGCGGAGAGGGAAAACCAGCAGGTCATGACACCGGCAGTACCTGCGAAAAAGCATGTCCACGTATCACCGGCAAGGCACGAAACGGAGTTGTTGTAGTGCCCACGATTCAGCAGTTGGTCCGAAAGGGCCGGCAGGACAAGGTCTCCAAGACCAAGACTCCTGCGCTCAAGGGCAGCCCGCAGCGGCGCGGCGTCTGCACCCGCGTCTACACCACCACCCCGAAGAAGCCCAACTCGGCGCTTCGGAAGGTCGCGCGTGTCCGCCTGACCAACGGCATCGAGGTCACGGCCTACATCCCCGGTGTGGGTCACAACCTGCAGGAGCACTCCATCGTGCTCGTCCGTGGCGGTCGTGTTAAGGACCTGCCCGGCGTCCGCTACAAGATTATTCGTGGCTCGCTGGACACCCAGGGTGTCCGTAACCGCAAGCAGGCCCGCTCCCGCTACGGCGCGAAGAAGGAGAAGAAGTAATGCCTCGCAAGGGTTCTCCTGGGCGTCGTCAGCTTATGGCCGACCCGGTGCACAACTCGCCGCTGGTCACCGCCCTCATCAACAAGGTCCTGCTGGACGGCAAGCGTTCGATCGCCCAGTCGATCGTGTACGGCGCGCTCGAAGGCTGCAAGGAGAAGACCGGCAACGACCCGGTCGTCACCCTCAAGCGGGCCCTCGACAACGTGAAGCCGACCCTGGAGGTGCGCAGCCGCCGGGTCGGTGGCGCCACCTACCAGGTCCCGGTCGAGGTGCGCGCGGCGCGCAGCACCACGCTGGCCCTGCGCTGGCTGGTGCAGTACTCCCGCGCCCGCCGCGAGAAGACCATGACCGAGCGCCTCATGAACGAGCTCCTCGACGCCAGCAACGGCCTCGGGGCGAGCGTGAAGAAGCGCGAGGACACCCACAAGATGGCCGAGTCCAACAAGGCCTTCGCTCACTACCGCTGGTAGTCGGGCGCTCCACCAAGCAAAGGACGCAGAGAAGTGGCCACCCAACTGGCTCTTGACCTGGCCAAGGTCCGCAACATCGGGATCATGGCCCATATCGACGCGGGCAAGACCACCACGACCGAGCGAATCCTGTTCTACACCGGGATCAACTACAAGATCGGTGAAGTCCACGAGGGCGCTGCCACCATGGACTGGATGGAGCAGGAGCAGGAGCGCGGCATCACCATCACCTCCGCCGCGACCACCTGCGAGTGGCTCGGCCACACCATCAACATCATCGACACTCCGGGGCACGTCGACTTCACCATCGAGGTGGAGCGCTCGCTCCGCGTGCTCGACGGCGCGGTGGCCGTGTTCGACGGTGTCGCCGGTGTCGAGCCGCAGTCGGAGACGGTCTGGCGCCAGGCGGACCGCTACGACGTGCCGCGCATCTGCTTCGTGAACAAGATGGACCGGGTCGGCGCCGAGTTCCACCGCTGCGTGGACATGATGGTCAGCCGCCTGGGCGCCACTCCGGCGGTCATCCAGCTGCCGTGGGGCGTCGAGTCCGACTTCAAGGGCGTCATCGACCTGGTCAAGATGAAGGGCCTGATCTGGAGCGCCGAGGCGGCCAAGGGCGAGATGTACGACACCGTCGACATCCCGGCCGACCACGCCGAGGTGGCCAGGGAGTGGCGCGACAAGCTGGTCGAGACGGTCGCGGAGAACGACGACGAGCTGATGGAGCTCTTCCTGGAGGGCGTCGAGCCCACCGAGGAGCAGCTGGTGGCGGCGCTCCGCCGGGCCACCCTGTCCAGCGCCATCAACCCGGTGCTCTGCGGCACCGCGTTCAAGAACAAGGGCGTCCAGCCCCTGCTCGACGCGATCGTGGCCTACCTGCCCGCGCCGACCGACCTCCCGGCCTTCAAGGGCCACGCGGTCGGCCGCGAGGACCAGGTGGTGGAGCGCAGCTCGGACGTGAACGAGCCGTTCTCCGCGCTGGCCTTCAAGATCATGAGCGACCAGCACCTGGGCCGTCTCACCTACATCCGCATCTACTCCGGCACTCTTGAGTCCGGCACCGGCGTGATCAACTCGGTGAAGGGCAAGAAGGAGCGGATCGGCAAGATCTACCAGATGCACGCGAACAAGCGCGAGGAGCGCCCGTCCGCGCACGCTGGTCAGATCGTCGCCGTGATGGGCCTGAAGGACACCACCACCGGTGACACCCTGTGCGACCCGGCCAACCCGGTCGTGCTGGAGTCGATGACCTTCCCGGCGCCGGTGATCAGCGTCGCCATCGAGCCCAAGACCAAGGGCGACCAGGAGAAGCTGGGCACCGCCATCCAGCGGCTGGCCGAGGAGGACCCGTCCTTCCAGGTCCGCCGGGACGAGGAGACCGGTCAGACGGTCATCCACGGCATGGGCGAGCTGCACCTGGAGATCCTGGTCGACCGGATGCGCCGCGAGTTCAAGGTCGAGGCCAACGTCGGCCGGCCGCAGGTGGCGTACCGTGAGACCATCCGCCGCAAGGTGGAGAAGGTCGACTACGTCCACAAGAAGCAGACCGGTGGCTCCGGCCAGTTCGCGAAGGTCATCATCGACCTGGAGCCGCTGGGCGAGGGCAACGACGGTTACGAGTTCGAGAACAAGGTCTCCGGTGGCCGCATCCCCCGGGAGTTCATCCCGTCGGTGGACGCGGGCGCCCAGCAGGCGGCCGAGTTCGGCGTGCTGGCCGGCTACCCGATGGTGGGTGTGAAGGTCACCCTCCAGGACGGCGCCTACCACGAGGTCGACTCCTCGGAAATGGCGTTCAAGATGGCCGGCTCGATGGCCTTCAAGGAGGCCGCCCGCAAGGCCGACCCCGTGCTCCTTGAGCCGATGATGGCCGTCGAGGTCACCACGCCCGAGGACTACATGGGTGACGTCATCGGCGACCTCAACGGCCGCCGCGGGCAGATCCAGGCCATGGACGAGCGGGCCGGCGCCCGCGTCGTCAAGGCTCTCGTCCCGCTCTCCGAGATGTTCGGGTACGTGGGCGACCTGCGGAGCAAGACGCAGGGCCGGGCGAGCTACAGCATGCAGTTCGATTCCTACTCGGAGGTGCCTCCGGGCATCGCCAAGGAGATCGTCGCGAAGGTCCGGGGCGAGTAATCGGGTACGGCTGCCGCCCCGGCGGGAGCCGTACCGACCCGGATCGAGAAGAGACGAAAGTCAAGTCAGAAATCTCTAAGGAGACAGAGCAGTGGCCAAGGCCAAGTTCGAGCGGAACAAGCCGCACGTGAACATCGGCACCATTGGGCACATCGACCACGGCAAGACCACTCTGACCGCGGCGATCACCAAAGTGCTTCATGACCGTTTCCCGAACCTCAACGAGGCGACTCCGTTCGACAAGATCGACAAGGCGCCCGAGGAGAAGGCTCGCGGTATCACCATCTCCATCGCGCACGTCGAGTACCAGACCGAGAAGCGCCACTACGCGCACGTCGACTGCCCTGGTCACGCCGACTACGTGAAGAACATGATCACCGGTGCCGCGCAGATGGACGGTGCGATCCTCGTGGTCGCCGCCACTGACGGCCCGATGCCGCAGACCAAGGAGCACGTGCTCCTGGCCCGCCAGGTCGGCGTGCCCTACATCGTGGTGGCCCTCAACAAGGCCGACATGGTGGACGACGAGGAGATCCTGGAGCTCGTCGAGCTCGAGGTCCGTGAGCTGCTCTCGGCTCAGGAGTTCCCCGGCGACGACCTGCCCGTGGTTCGCGTCTCCGCGCTCAAGGCGCTGGAGGGCGACGAGAAGTGGGGCGACTCCATCATCGAGCTGATGACCGCCGTGGACGACAACGTCCCCGAGCCGGTCCGTGACACCGACAAGCCGTTCCTGATGCCGATCGAGGACGTGTTCTCGATCACCGGCCGCGGCACCGTGGTGACCGGCCGTATCGAGCGCGGTGTTGTCAAGGTCAACGAGACCGTCGACATCATCGGCATCAAGGAGAAGCACACCACGACCACCGTCACCGGTGTCGAGATGTTCCGCAAGCTGCTCGACGAGGGCCAGGCCGGTGACAACGTCGGTCTGCTCCT
Organism: Acrocarpospora catenulata; assembly: GCF_018476525.1. Lineage (GTDB taxonomy): Bacteria > Actinomycetota > Actinomycetes > Streptosporangiales > Streptosporangiaceae > Acrocarpospora > Acrocarpospora catenulata. The sequence continues at coordinate 65,648 of NZ_JAHCST010000044.1, read as the reverse complement.
GCGCGGCATCAAGCGTGAGGACGTCGAGCGCGGCCAGTGTGTCATCAAGCCGGGCACGACCACCCCGCACACCGAGTTCGAGGCGCAGGTCTACATCCTGTCCAAGGACGAGGGCGGCCGGCACACGCCGTTCTTCAACAACTACCGTCCGCAGTTCTACTTCCGTACGACTGACGTGACCGGTGTGGTGAACCTGCCGGAGGGCACCGAGATGGTCATGCCCGGTGACAACACCGAGATGAACGTCCAGCTCATCCAGCCGATCGCCATGGAGGACGGCCTCAAGTTCGCCATCCGTGAGGGTGGCCGGACCGTCGGCGCCGGTCGAGTGACCAAGATCATCAAGTAGTACCCGGCGGCCGGGTCCACCAGGACCCGGCCGCTTCCCCGTGATGCGGCAGTCCTTTCGGGGGCTCCCGAAGGGGTTGCCGGATCACGGAACCATCCAGCGGCAATGTGCCGCACGTTACTTGTTCAGACGACAGCGAAGGACACCGAGGCCACTATGGCGGGACAGAAGATCCGCATTCGGCTCAAGGCCTATGACCACGAGGTCATCGACAGCTCGGCCAAGAAGATCGTCGAGACGGTGACGCGGACCGGCGCCAAGGTCGCGGGCCCGGTGCCGCTGCCGACCGAGAAGAACGTGTACTGCGTCATCCGTTCGCCGCACAAGTACAAGGACAGCCGCGAGCACTTCGAGATGCGCACGCACAAGCGGCTGATTGACATCATCGACCCGACGCCCAAGACCGTCGACTCGCTCATGCGTCTCGACCTGCCCGCGGGTGTCGACATCTCGATCAAGCTCTGAGGGAACGCACTGACATGGCTAAGCAGATCAAGGGCGTCCTGGGCAAGAAGCTCGGCATGACCCAGGTCTTCGACGAGGGCAACCGGATCGTCCCGGTGACCGTGGTCGAGGCCGGTCCGTGCGTGGTGACCCGGGTTCGCACGCCGGAGCGGGACGGCTACTCCGCCATCCAGCTCGGCTACGGACAGGTCGACCCGCGCAAGGTCAACAAGCCGCTCGGCGACTACCTGCGTAAGCACGACATCACCCCGCGCCGCTACTTCGTCGAGGTTCGTACCGACGACGCGTCCGAGTACACCCTCGGCCAGGAGCTCCTCGCGGACACCTTCGAGGCGGGTCAGCACGTCGACGTGACCGGCAAGAGCAAGGGCAAGGGCTTCGCGGGTGTCATGAAGCGCCACAACTTCCGCGGTCTGGGCGCCTCGCACGGTACCCAGCGGAAGCACCGGTCGCCGGGTTCCATCGGTGGCTGCGCCACCCCGGGCCGCGTCTTCAAGGGCCTGCGCATGGCCGGTCGGATGGGCAACGCCCGGACCACCATCCAGAGCCTGAAGGTGCACTCGGTGGACGCCGAGAAGGGTCTCATCCTGATCAAGGGTGCGATTCCCGGCGCCAACGGGAGCCTGGTTCTCATCCGTACCGCCGCCAAGAAGGGGGCCGGCAAGTGAGCACGATTGACGTCCTCGACGCCAGCGGCGCCAAGACGGGCAGCAGCGTGGACCTGCCGGAGGACATCTTCGGCGTCAAGGTCAACATCCCGCTGATCCACCAGGTCGTCGTGGCCCAGCTCGCCGCGCGCCGGCAGGGCACCCACGCCACCAAGACCCGCGGCGACGTCCGCGGCGGTGGCAAGAAGCCGTACCGGCAGAAGGGCACCGGCCGGGCCCGCCAGGGTTCCACCCGGGCGCCCCAGTTCGCCGGCGGTGGCACCGTGCACGGGCCGCAGCCGCGGTCCTACGAGCAGAAGACGCCCAAGAAGATGAAGGCCGCCGCGCTCCGCGGGGCCCTCTCCGACCGGGCCGGCGGTGGCCGGGTGCACGTGGTGAGCGAGCTGGTCACGGGGGAGACCCCCAAGACCAAGACCGCGCTCCAGGCGCTCCGCAAGATCACCGAGGCGCGCAGCGTGCTCGTCGTGGTCGACGAGAACGACGAGCTGACCTGGCTGAGCCTGCGCAACGCGCCGGAGGTCCACCTGCTGGACGCCGGGCAGCTCAACACCTATGACGTGCTGTGCCACGACGACGTCGTCTTCACTCAGGCGGCGTACGAGCAGGTTGTGGCCCGGCTGGCGAAGAGCGGGAAGGAAGAGGCCTGATGCAGAAGATCGCCGACCCGCGCGACATCATCATCAAGCCGATCGTCTCCGAGAAGAGCTACGGCCTGATCGACGAGCACAACAAGTACACGTTCCTGGTCCGGCAGGGGGTGAACAAGACGCAGGTCAAGATCGCCGTGGAGCAGATCTTCGGGGTCAAGGTGACCAGCGTCAACACCATCAACCGGCAGGGCAAGCGCAAGCGGACCCGTTTCGGCTACGGCCAGCGGCCCGCCACCAAGCGCGCGATCGTCAGCCTCGCCGAGGGCGAGCGGATCGACATCTTCGGTCAGATCGGCTGACGCCGGATCGGCTGAAAGTCGGTTCGGCTCCACCGGATCGGCTGACAGGAAGGCACCGGGGGGACCGCCTGGTCGGCGGCCCCCATCGGTATGAATCGACAAGGATGAACGAAAAAGATGGGCATCCGTAAATACAAGCCGACGACCCCGGGTCGGCGCGGCGCCAGTGTCTCGGACTTCACCGAGATCACGCGCAGCACGCCCGAGAAGTCGCTGCTTGCCCCCCTGCACAGCAAGGGCGGTCGTAACGTCCACGGGCGGGTCACCGCCCGGCACCAGGGCGGCGGCCACAAGCGCGCCTACCGGATCATCGACTTCCGGCGGCACGACAAGGACGGGATCCCCGCCAAGGTCGCTCACATCGAGTACGACCCGAACCGGACCTCCCGGATCGCCCTGCTGCACTATGCCGACGGCGAGAAGCGCTACATTCTCGCGCCGACCGGCATCAAGCAGGGCGACCGCATCGAGAACGGCCCCCAGGCCGACATCAAGCCGGGCAACTGCCTGCCGCTGCGCAACATCCCGACCGGTACCTTCATCCACGCGGTGGAGCTGCGGCCGGGCGGCGGCGCCAAGCTGGGCCGCAGCGCCGGTGCGCAGATCCAGCTGCTGGCCAAGGAGGGCACGTACGCCACGCTGCGTATGCCGTCCGGGGAAATGCGCCAGGTGGACATCCGCTGCCGGGCGTCCGTCGGGCAGGTGGGCAACGCCGAGCAGGCCAACATCAGCATCGGCAAGGCGGGCCGGAACCGGTGGAAGGGCAAGCGCCCGACCGTCCGCGGTGTCGCCATGAACCCCGTCGACCACCCGCACGGTGGTGGCGAGGGCAAGACCTCCGGTGGCCGCCACCCGGTGAACCCGAAGGGTAAGCCCGAGGGCCGTACCCGGCAGGCGAACAAGGCCAGTGACCGGCTGATCATCCGGCGTCGGAGCAAGAGGAAGAAGCGGTAGGAGTAGCCGAAATGCCACGTAGCCTTAAGAAGGGTCCTTTCGTGGACGACCACCTGCAGAAGAAGGTGGACGTACAGAACGAGAAGGGCACCAAGAACGTCATCAAGACGTGGTCGCGGCGCTCCATGATCGTGCCCGACATGCTGGGTCACACCATCGCCGTGCACGACGGCCGCAAGCACGTCCCGGTGTTCGTCACCGAATCGATGATCGGTCACAAGCTCGGCGAGTTCGCGCCCACGCGGACCTTCCGCAGCCACGTCAAGGAAGACCGCCGCAGCCGGCGGTAAGCGCCTTTAGCAAGCAACTAGGAGAAGCGATGGAAGCCAGGGCTCAGGTGCGGTTCGCGCGCCACACGCCCCGGAAGGCCCGCCGGGTGGTGGACCTCATTCGCGGCCTGCCCGCTGCGGAGGCGCAGGCCGTGCTGCGGTTCGCCCCGCAGGCCGCGAGCGAGACCGTTTACAAGGTGCTCTCGTCCGCCGTGGCGAACGCCGAGCACAACTTCAAGCTCGACCGTGACACGCTCTTCGTGAGCCGCGCGTGGGTCGACGAGGGACCGACGCTCAAGCGGTTCCGTCCCCGTGCCCAGGGTCGCGCCTATCGGATCAACAAGCGGACCAGCCACATCACTGTGATCGTGGAATCCCGCGAGCCGAAGGGGAGGACCCGCTAGTGGGCCAGAAAGTCAACCCGCACGGGTTCCGCCTCGGTATCACCACCGACTTCAAGAGCCGGTGGTACGCCGACAAGCTGTACAAGTCGTACGTGGCCGAGGACGTCGCCATCCGCCGCATGCTGCAGAAGGGCATGGAGCGGGCCGGCATCTCCAAGGTCGAGATCGAGCGGACCACCGACCGGGTCCAGGTGGACATCCACACCGCCCGGCCGGGCATCGTCATCGGCCGCCGCGGCGCGGAGGCCGACCGGATCAGGGGCGACCTGGAGAAGCTGACCAAGAAGCAGGTCCAGCTGAACATCCTCGAGGTCAAGAACCCCGAGATCGACGCCCAGCTGGTCGCCCAGGGCGTGGCCGAGCAGCTGTCCAGCCGTGTCTCGTTCCGGCGGGCCATGCGCAAGGCCATGCAGTCGGCCATGAAGAGCGGCGCCAAGGGCATCCGGGTGCAGTGCGCCGGCCGTCTCGGCGGCGCCGAGATGTCCCGCTCGGAGTTCTACCGCGAGGGCCGGGTGCCCCTGCACACGCTCCGCGCGGACATCGACTACGGCTTCTACGAGGCCAAGACCACCTTCGGCCGGATCGGCGTGAAGGTGTGGATCTACAAGGGCGAGGCCCCCACCTCCCGCGCCGAGCGCGAGGCGGCGGCGGCCGGAGCCCGCGCGGGCCAGCGCCGCGAGCGCGACGACCGTCGCGGTGGCGGCGGCGGCGAGCGTCCCCGTCGTGGTGGGGGCGGTGACCGTCCCCGTCGTGGTGCGGGCGCCGGCCGTACCGACCGCGCACCCCGTACCGAGGCGGCCGCCCAGGCCGCCCCCGAGAGCGGCCCGGCGGAGCAGCCGGGTGCTGAAGGGAGCTGACCATGCTGATCCCGCGCAGGGTCAAGCACCGTAAGCAGCACCGGCCCGACCGCAGCGGCGCCGCCAAGGGTGGCACCCGGGTGACGTTCGGCGAGTTCGGCATTCAGGCGCTGGAGCACTCCTACGTGACCAACCGCCAGATCGAGTCGGCTCGTATCGCCATGACCCGGCACATCCGCCGTGGCGGCAAGGTGTGGATCAACATCTTCCCGGACCGTCCGCTCACCAAGAAGCCGGCCGAGACCCGCATGGGTTCCGGTAAGGGTTCGCCGGAGTGGTGGATTGCCAATGTCAAGCCCGGCCGCGTCATGTTCGAGCTGTCCGGTGTCGCCGAGCCCATCGCCCGCGAGGCGTTGCGGCGCGCGATGCACAAGCTGCCCATGAAGTGCCGGTTCGTCAAGCGTGAAGTGGGTGAGGCGTGATGGCTAAGGGCCTGACCGCCGGTGAGCTGCGGGTGGAGGACCAGGAGGCCCTGGTCCAGAAGCTCAAGGAAGCCAAGGAGGAACTGTTCAACCTCCGCTTCCAGTCGGCGACCGGTCAGTTGGAGAGCCACGGGCGGCTGCGCGCCGTCCGACGCGAGATCGCCCGTATCTACACCGTGATGCGCGAGCGGGAGCTCGGCATCGTCACGGTCGAGAAGGAGCCGAGCGATGGCTGAGTCGACGGAGAAGAGCACGCGGAACTACCGCAAGACCCGTGAGGGTCTGGTGGTCAGCGACAAGATGGAGAAGACCGTCGTGGTCGCCGTCGAGGACCGCGTCAAGCACCCGCTGTACGGCAAGGTCATCCGCCGTACCACCAAGTACAAGGCGCACGACGAGGAGAACTCGGCCGGCGTCGGCGACCGCGTGCTCCTGATGGAGACCCGGCCGCTGTCGGCCACCAAGCGGTGGCGGGTCGTGGAGATCCTCGAACGCGCCAAGTAGACGCGCCTCGTGGGGGGTGGGACACCCGCCCCCCACGGTGGTGTCCAAGGGGCCTTCCGGGGCCCGCCTTCTGCGACGGCCGTACGGCTGACGCCGGGGGAACAAGACCACACAGGTTCCGCCAGGCTCGTACACCAACGAGAACCGGCGCGACACACAGGAGTTAGACGTGATCCAGCAGGAGTCGCGACTCAAGGTCGCCGACAACACGGGTGCCAAGGAGATTCTCTGCATCCGCGTGCTCGGTGGCTCGGGCCGGCGCTACGCGGGGATCGGCGACATCATCGTTGCGACGGTGAAGGACGCCATCCCGGGCGGCGGCGTGAAGAAGGGCGACGTCGTCAAGGCCGTGGTGGTGCGCACCGTGAAGGAGCGCCGCCGGCCCGACGGCTCGTACATCCGCTTCGACGAGAACGCGGCGGTCATCATCAAGGACAGCGGTGACCCCCGGGGCACGCGTATCTTCGGCCCGGTCGGCCGCGAGCTGCGTGACAAGAAGTTCATGCGCATCATCTCGCTCGCGCCGGAGGTGCTGTAATGCCGAAGCTGCATGTGAAGAAGGGTGACCTGGTGCAGGTCATCGCAGGCAAGGACAAGGGCGCCAAGGGACGGGTGATCGTCGCGCTGCCGCGCGAGGACCGGGTCATCGTCGAGGGCGTCAACATGATCAAGAAGCACTCCAAGGTGACCAACAACGGCCCCCGCGGCGCACGCGAGGGTGGCGTGACCACCAAGGAGGCCCCCATCCACGTGAGCAACGTCAAGAAGCTCAAGGATGACGAGAAGCCCGCCAAGGACGAGCCTGTAGCGAAGGAGAAGGAGTCCGCGAAGGCGGGTGAGGACGACTGATGACCGCACAGACTGAAGAGCGGATCGTGCCCCGCCTCAAGCAGCGCTACCGCGAGGAGATCATCGCGAAGCTGCGCGAGGAGTTCGGCATCGAGAACATCATGCTGGTGCCCGGCGTCACCAAGATCAAGGTGAACATGGGCGTCGGCGAGGCCGCGCGTGACTCCAAGCTCATCGAGGGCGCGGTTCGCGACCTCACCGCGATCACCGGCCAGAAGCCGGCCGTGGTCCGGGCCCGCAAGTCCATCGCCCAGTTCAAGCTGCGCGAGGGCATGCCGATCGGGGCGCACGTGACGCTCCGCGGCGACCGCATGTGGGAGTTCCTGGACCGGCTGCTGTCGCTGGCGCTGCCCCGTATCCGGGACTTCCGCGGCCTGTCGCCCAAGCAGTTCGACGGCCACGGCAACTACACCTTCGGGCTGACCGAGCAGGTCATGTTCCACGAGATCGACCAGGACAAGGTCGACCGGCAGCGGGGCATGGACATCACGGTCGTGACCACGGCCACCAACGACGAACAGGGCCGGGCGCTGCTCAAGCACCTCGGCTTCCCCTTCAAGGAGGCCTGAGCATGGCGAAGACGTCGCTGAAGGTCAAGGCAGCGCGCAAGCAGAAGTTCGAGGTCCGCGCGTACACTCGGTGTTCGCGCTGCGGCCGGCCGCGCGCGGTCTACCGGAAGTTCGGCCTGTGCCGGGTGTGCTTCCGTGAGATGGCGCACCGGGGCGAGCTGCCGGGCATCACGAAGTCCAGCTGGTAAGAGCCGGACACCGAGAGTCATATTCACCGGGGCGTTCCCTTCGAACGCCCACGACCACACCGTAGGTCCCCAGGGAAACCGCGGTGAGGAAGGGCACCGGCCATGACGATGACCGACCCGATCGCAGACATGCTGACGCGTCTGCGTAACGCGAACTCGGCGTACCACGACACCGTGAGCATGCCGTATTCGAAGATCAAGGCGCACATCGCCGAGATCCTCCAGCAGGAGGGTTACATCCAGTCCTGGAGCGTCGAGGACGCCAAGGTCGGCAAGAACCTCGTGGTGGAGCTGAAGTTCGGGCCCACCCGGGAGCGCTCGCTCGCGGGCATCCGCCGGGTCTCCAAGCCCGGTCTGCGGGTCTACGCACGGAAGGACAACCTGCCGAAGGTGCTGGGCGGGCTGGGTGTCGCGATCATCTCGACCTCCAACGGCCTGATGACCGACAAGCAGGCCGGCAAGCGTGGAGTGGGCGGGGAAGTCCTCGCCTACGTCTGGTAAGAGGGGAGGAACCACAGCATGTCGCGTATCGGACGGCTGCCCATCCCCGTACCCAGCGGTGTCGAGGTCGCCATTGACGGCCGGGACGTCCAGGTCAAGGGCCCGAAGGGCACGCTTTCGCACACGCTCGCGGAGCCGATCGAGGTTTCCCGCGGCGAGGACGGCACCATCGCCGTCACCCGTCCCAACGACGAGAACAAGGTTCGTGCGCTGCACGGCCTGTCGCGGACGCTGATCGCCAACATGGTGAACGGCGTCACCCAGGGCTACACCAAGACCCTGGAGATCGTCGGGGTCGGTTACCGCGTCCAGGCCAAGGGCCCGACGCAGCTGGAGTTCGCGCTGGGCTTCAGCCACCCGGTGATCGTCGACGCCCCCGAGGGCATCACCTTCCGCGTCGAGCGGCCGACCCTGTTCCACGTGGACGGCATCGACAAGCAGAAGGTCGGCGAGGTCGCCGCCAACATCCGGAAGTTGCGCAAGCCGGACCCGTACAAGGGCAAGGGCGTGCGCTACCAGGGCGAAGTTATCCGCCGCAAGGTCGGAAAGGCTGGTAAGTAATGGCCGCGAAGTACGGCAAGCACAGCGCCGCTCGCGCCATCTCGCGAGCCCGTCGCCACCGTCGCGTGCGCAAGAAGGTGGTCGGCACGGTCGAGCGTCCGCGCCTGGTCGTGAACCGCTCCACCAAGCACATGTTCGTCCAGATCGTGGACGACACCGCCGGGCACACGCTGGTGAGCGCCTCCACCCTGGACTCCGCGCTGCGCGGTGGCGAGGGGGACAAGACCGAGAAGGCCAAGCAGGTCGGCGCACTTGTCGCTCAGCGGGCCAAGGCCGCCGGGATCTCCGCCGTGGTCTTCGACCGCGGTGGCAACCGCTACGCGGGCCGCCTCGCGGCCCTGGCCGACAGCGCCCGTGAAGGCGGGTTGGAGTTCTGATGACGACCCGTCTTATGAGCAACGAGAAGAGGAACCACTGATGGCTGGAGCTCCGCGTCGCGGTGCCGGCGGCGGTGGCGAGCGGCGGGAACGTCGTGACGATCGCCGCGGCGGCGCCCAGGAGAAGGGCGTCTCTTACATCGAGCGCGTAGTGAAGATCAACCGAGTGGCCAAGGTCGTCAAGGGCGGTCGCCGGTTCAGCTTCACCGCGCTGGTCATCGTCGGCGACGGCAACGGCCTCGTCGGCGTCGGGTACGGCAAGGCCAAGGAGGTGCCCGCGGCGATCGCCAAGGGCGTCGAGGAGGCCAAGAAGCACTTCTTCAAGGTGCCGCGCATCCAGGGCACCATCCCGCACACCGTGCAGGGCGAGGACGCCGCCGGCGTCGTGCTGCTGCGCCCGGCTTCGCCCGGTACCGGTGTCATCGCGGGTGGCCCGGTGCGCGCGGTTCTGGAGTGCGCCGGCATTCATGACGTGCTGTCCAAGTCGCTCGGCTCGGACAACCCGATCAACATCGTGCACGCCACCGTGGCGGCCCTGAAGGGCCTCTCCAGGCCCGAGGAGATCGCTGCCCGCCGTGGCCTGCCGATCGAGGACGTCGCCCCCAAGGCGATGCTCAAGGCGCGCGCCGAGGGCCTCGCCGAGGCCGCCGCGGCGGCGAAGGCGGTGAGCTAGTCCGATGGCTCGACTGAAGATCACCCAGACCCGGTCGAAGATCGGTGGCAAGCAGAACCAGCGGGACTCGCTGCGCTCGCTGGGCCTGAAGCGCATCGGCGATGTGGTCGTCAAGGAGGACCGTCCCGAGATTCGCGGGATGGTCGCCGTGGTGACCCACCTCGTCGAGGTTGAAGAGGTCGACTAGTCATGAGTGAAAACACCCCGCTCAAGCCGCACGACCTGCGTCCGGCCCCGGGCGCCCACAAGGCCAAGGTCCGCAAGGGTCGCGGCGAGGGCTCCAAGGGCAAGACCGCCGGTCGCGGCACCAAGGGCACCAAGTCCAGGACCAACGTCCCGCTCGGCTTCGAAGGTGGCCAGATTCCGCTCCAGCGGCGGCTGCCGAAGCTGAAAGGTTTCAGCAACGCGCTGTTCAAGACCACCTACCAGGTGGTCAACCTGGAGCGGCTCGGCGAGCTGTTCCCGGCGGGCGGCGAGGTCACCGTGGACGGGCTGGTCGAGGCCGGCGCCGTCCGTAAGAACCAGCCGGTCAAGGTGCTGGGAACGGGCGAGCTCTCGGTGGCGTTGAACGTGCAGGCGCATGCCTTCTCCACCAGCGCCAAGGAGAAGATCGTCGCGGCCGGTGGCTCCGTTTCGGAGCTCTAGCCGTAAGCATCACGAGGCGCGGGGGCTCGGAATGAGTCTCCGCGCCCGTAGTGCGTTAGAGTTCGCTGGACGGCGGGCCCCGTTCGCTGCCCGTCTGTGCTATACGTGCAATTCCGTGTAAAAGACTTGTTGATGGACTGGCCCCCGGCCCATCGCTGACCGTACCGCGTCTCAGGGCGCGCAGGAGGGACCGTGCTATCCGCTCTCACCCGGGCATTCCGGACTCCGGACCTGCGCAAGAAGTTGCTCTTCACCTTGGGCATCATCGCGTTGTTCCGGCTTGGCTCGGTGCTTCCGACCCCCGGTGTCAATGCTGAGAACGTCGCCAAGGCCCTTGAGCAGGCGCAGGCAGGCGAACTAGGCAACATCTATGGCATGGTGCAGCTGTTCAGTGGCGGTGCGCTGCTGAAACTTTCGGTGTTCGCCCTCGGCATCATGCCGTACATCACGGCGAGCATCATTCTGCAGCTGCTGACCGTCGTGATCCCCCGGCTTGAGGCCCTCAAGAAGGAGGGCCAGGCCGGCACCGCGAAGATCACGCAGTACACCCGTTACCTCACCGTCGGGCTGGCGGTGCTCCAGTCGACGGCGTTCGTCGCGCTGGCCCGGTCCGGGCAGCTCTTCCAGAACAGCGCCGACCTGCCGGTGCTGCTCAACGACGACGTCTTCACCGTGGTCACCATGGTCATCACGATGACCGCGGGCACCGCCGTCATCATGTGGCTGGGTGAGCTGATCACCGACCGCGGCGTCGGCAACGGTATGTCCATCCTGATCTTCACCCAGATCATCGCGGTCTTCCCGTCCGAACTCATGAACATCTACCGGGCCAAGGGTCCGTTCACGTTCGTGGTCGTGATGATCGTCGGCATCTTCATGGTCGCCGCGGTGGTCTTCGTGGAGCAGGCCCAGCGCCGTATCCCCGTGCAGTACGCCAAGCGCATGGTGGGTCGGCGGATGTACGGCGGCACCTCGACCTACATCCCGTTGAAGGTCAACCAGGCCGGCATCATCCCGGTCATCTTCGCCTCTTCGCTGCTCTACCTGCCCCAGCTGGTGGTGACGCTGTTCGCCAACAGCACCGAGCCGAACGTGGTGGTGGAGTGGATCGCGCAGCACCTGGCCACGGGTGACACGCCGGTCTACATGATCACGTTCTTCGCTCTGATCGTCTTCTTCACCTACTTCTACGTGTCCATTACCTTCAACCCCGTTGAAGTGGCTGACAACATGAAGAAGTACGGTGGGTTCATCCCGGGCATCCGTCCGGGACGGCCGACCGCCGAATACCTGAACTACGTGCTCACGCGTCTGACCGCGCCGGGCTCGTTGTACTTGGGCGCCATCTCGATGATTCCGATCTTCGCGCTGGCGCTGGCGGGGGCCAGCCAGAACTTCCCGTTCGGAGGGACGAGCATTCTGATCATGGTGGGTGTGGGCCTGGACACGGTCAAGCAGATTGAGAGCCAGCTCCAGCAGCGCAACTACGAGGGCTTCCTGAGATAGTGCGTGTCGTCCTGGTCGGGCCCCCCGGAGCGGGCAAGGGGACGCAGGCCCAGTTCATCGCATCGCATCTGTCGATCCCGAAAATCTCGACAGGTGACATCTTCCGCGCCAACGTCTCGGGCGGCACGGAGCTCGGAAAGCTGGCCAAGGAGTACATGGACCGCGGGGACCTGGTCCCCGACGAGGTGACGATCGCGATGGTGCGTGACCGCCTCGCGGACAGCGACGCGCAGGAGGGTTTCCTGCTCGACGGCTTCCCGCGGAACGTGGCCCAGGCCGAGGTGTTGAAGAAGATGCTCGCCGACTTCGGCACTGGGCTCGACCTGGTGCTGGAGTTGGTGGTCGACGACGACGAGGTGGTCCGGCGACTGGCCGGCCGCCGGACCTGCCGGTCCTGCGGCAAGGTCTGGCACGTGGACTTCGACCCGCCGAAGGTGGACGGGATCTGCGACGCCTGCGGCGGCGAGCTGTTCCAGCGGGACGACGACCGGGAGGAGACCATCCGGCACCGGCTGGAGGTCTATCAGGAGCAGACCTCACCCCTGATCTCCTTCTACGCCGACGAGGGCATCCTCCGTGGAGTGGACGCGACTGGGCCGGTCGAAGAGGTCACCCAGCGCGCGATGTCGGAATTAAGACGTTTCGTGGATTAACCTGGTCAGTCGACTGGCCTGGACAACCGTGGGCCACCCCGCTTGGGGTGGCTTTCGGTGTGTTCGGGCTTTTGGCGAGCAGGGCTTCGGTTCATTCGAGCGTGGAACCACCCCAGGGGGTGCCTCAGTGTTCAAGAAGAACAAGCACGGAATCCAGATCAAGACCCCCGAGCAGCTGGACGGCATGCGCGCGGCGGGCCTGGTGGTGGGCCGCACCTTGGAACTGCTCAGGGCCGCGGTGGCGCCGGGCGTGACGCCGCTGGATCTGGACGTGATCGCGGAGAAGGCGATCCGCGACGAGGGGGCCGTGCCGTCGTTCAAGGGGTACCAGGGGTATCCGGCGAGCATCTGCGCCTCGGTCAACTCGGAGGTGGTGCACGGCATCCCGGGGGACGGGCGCAAGCTCCGCGAGGGCGACATCATCTCCATCGACTGCGGGGCCATCCTGGCGGGGTGGCACGGGGATTCGGCGATCACCGTCCCGGTGGGCGAGGTGGGCCCCGAGTTGACCGAACTGATGCGGGTCACCGAGGAGGCCATGTGGCGCGGTATCGCGGCGCTGCGGCCCGGCGCGCACCTGTCCGACATCGGGCACCAGATCGAGAAGTACGCGCGCTCTCAGGGCCGCTACGGCATCCCTCAGGAGTACGGCGGGCACGGCATCGGCACCGAGATGCACATGGACCCCTGGGTGGCCAACCACGGCCGTCCGGGGCGGGGACCCAAGCTGGAGGCCGGCATGTGCCTGGCGGTGGAGCCGATGCTCAACCTGGGCACCGACCGGACCCGGGTGCTGGCCGACGACTGGACCGTGGTGACCATGGACGGCAAGGCGTCGGCGCACTTCGAGCACAGTGTCGCGGTCACTGAGCAGGGGCCGTGGGTTTTGACCGCATTGGATGGCGGGGAGTCCCGGTTGGGTACGGTAAACCGTACATAATGGGATCAAGGTCAGCCATACACAGGGAGAATTGTTATGGCGGCAAGTCCGGAGATGCGAGCTTCTGACGGTGACCGGGAGCGGGTGGCCGCCGCGCTGCGTGAGCACATGGTCGAGGGGCGGCTGGACGTTGACGAGTTCAACGAGCGGCTGGAGCAGGTCTACAAGAGCCGGACGTACGGCGAACTGGCACAGGTGACCAGGGACCTGCCGGAGACCGACCTGCGCAATCTGCCGGCGGCGGCGCCCCAGCCGGTTAAGGATCCGGCCAAGGCGAAGGCGGACCTGCGGGCCAACTGGGCGGTCTGGGCGACCGCCAGCTCGATCAACTGGGTGATCTGGCTGATCGTCAGCACGACCTCCGACGGGGAGGTCTATCCGTGGCCGCTCTGGGTGATGGGGCCGTGGGGCGTGATTCTGCTGGTGACCACGTTGTTCGGGACGTCGGGAGACGCTCGGCGGGAACGCCGCGACCGGCGCTGAATGTGGCGTTGTGCACGCTCGGGGGATTGTGTGTATTCGTCCACAGAACGAAACCTTGATGCTTCCTAACGTGAGCGGTGTCCGGAGATGAGCAGCATCCCGGCAGTGTCTCCCTGGAGGACATCGTGCGAATCGCTCGCAGCATCATGGCTGGTACCGCTCTCGTCGGCGCGCTGACCGCCGGCGCCTTCGTCGCCCCCGCGGCCAACGCCGCTCCCGCCGCCGTGCAGGCGTCGGGTCCGGCCAAGCACTTCTTCGGCAACTTCTACTCCAAGTACCACAAGGGTGAGGACACCGGGTTCGGCGACCGGTCCTACTTCAAGGGGTACTGGATCAAGAAGGACGGCTGGTACTGGTTCTACGGCGACCTGTTCGACCGTGACCACGACAGCGAGTACAGCTACGTCTGGTACCGCTGGCACGACGGCAGCGGGTACCACACCAAGTACTTCGGCCGGACCAAGGGCCACGCGCACTTCGACAAGTTCGCCAAGTTCAAGGCGGGCAAGTTCGACGACCTGGACATCCGGGTGTGCGAGGGCGACAGCAGCACCGAAGACTGTGGGGCTTGGGGGGACGCGTTCTAGTCCGCACCGCGCACCAGCGGGGCCCGTCACGGGCCCCGCTCTTTGTTTTGGGTGGACCGAGTCTTTGCCGTCGGCTCGCGCTCAGGCGGGGCCGAGCCGGGTAGCTGATCTGTGTCGGCCGGACGGGGGAAGGGGCGGGGTGCGCGGAACACTGCTGACCGCTTTCCGGTGTCCGGCCGTCACGGATTCGCGTCTGCTTCTGGCGGGGCTGTTGTTGCCGTGTCTGGGGCTCGTGGGTCCGGTTGCCGGCTCGGGGGCGGGTGGTGCCAGTGCGTCGCCTGTGCGGTCGGCTGATGTGACGATTACGCCGGATCTTGTCAGGGCCGGCGGAACGGTTCGGATCACTACGGGTGGGTGTGACGCGATCTCCACCACCACGGCTACCGCGACCTCGCCCGTCTTCATGGCGTTTTCCACCCTCAGCCGGGAGGGGTCTGTCTGGCGTGGGACCGCTCGGCTGAGTCCGTACGCCGAAAGCGGGCTGAAGGTCGTGCGGGTCTACTGCGCCGGTGGGCCGTTCACGGGGGAGTTCACCGTGGGGGGACCGGGGCCGGTCGGGCGGGCGATGTGGCTGCTGGGGGCGGTGGCCGTGCTGGCCGGGGCGGGTGGGAGCGCGGCGTTGGTGGCCCGGCGGAGGCGGCGGGTGGAATGAGCCACCGTGCCCACCCCTCCGGCAGGTCGGCGGCGCTGGGGTGGGTGGGCGCGGTATCCCTTGCCGGTGGGCGTGCCTTACGGCGGGCGAGGGGTCGGGAGTTGAGGTAGACTCTTTTGAGGTCTGTATAGCCTCGCCAGGTCACGATGGAAATGCGCGATCGTTTCGCGTTCCCCGGCGGGTTGTCGTACACTCCTTTGTCGGTTCACTATGACCTTTTGCGCATAGGCGGCCTTTGCTGGTCGCCGCTCTCTGGAGCGCTGGAAGGTCGCGGCTGCTTAGTGTTCCGAAGCCTCAGACGACCAATCAGTGAAACGCGAGGGACATGGCCAAGAAAGACGGCGCCATCGAGATCGAGGGCACTGTGGTCGAGTCGCTCCCGAACGCTATGTTTCGGGTGCAGCTCGACAACGGCCATAAGGTCCTGGCCCACATCAGCGGCAGGATGCGGATGCACTACATCCGGATCCTCCCCGACGACCGGGTTGTCGTCGAACTGAGCCCCTACGACCTCACTCGTGGGCGGATCGTCTACCGGTACAAGTAGGCCCCCCGGACAGGACGGGCCGTCTGCGGAACGATTAGGACTATGAAGGTCAAGCCGAGCGTCAAGAAGATCTGCGACAAGTGCAAGGTGATTCGCCGGCACGGTCGCGTCATGGTGATCTGCGACAACCTGCGCCACAAGCAGCGTCAGGGCTAGTCGCCGACCGGCCGCAGGAGTCCGCTCGCCAAGGGCGGGCTCGACGCATGTGAGCCGGTAAAAGTAAACGCGCGTCACACCCGCGAAGGCGCCCTCCCCGGAGGGCGAACCACGTGGGCGACCCCCGGTCGGAGGCCGGGGCCCTCACCCCGGGCATGGGGAGGGGTAGTGAGGCGCAGGACCTCCGCCACAACGAAGGAGAATGCCCGACCATGGCTCGCCTGGTTGGCGTCGACCTCCCCCGCGACAAGCGGCTGGAGATCGCTCTTACCTACATTTACGGAATCGGTCGCACCCGCGCCCTGGAGATCCTCGAGGCCACCGGCGTCAGCGGTGACCTGCGCGTGCACCAGCTCAGCGACACCGAGCTCGTGCCCATGCGTGACTACATCGAGGCGAACTACAAGATCGAGGGTGACCTCCGCCGCGAAGTTCAGGCGGACATCCGTCGCAAGATCGAGATCGGCTGTTACCAGGGCATCCGGCACCGCAAGGGCCTGCCTGTCCACGGTCAGCGCACGCAGACCAACGCGCGCACCCGCAAGGGGAAGAAGAAGACCGTGGCCGGCAAGAAGAAGCCCGGCAAGAAGTAAGTCCTAGCAGCCACATTCCAGGAGAAGCGCTTAAATGCCGCCGAAGAGCCGCCAGGGCGCACCGAAGAAGGTGCGCCGCAAGGAGAAGAAGAACGTCGCTCATGGGCACGCCCACATCAAGAGCACGTTCAACAACACGATCGTTTCGATCACCGACCCGAACGGGAACGTGATCTCCTGGGCCAGCGCCGGGCACGTCGGGTTCAAGGGCTCCCGCAAGTCCACCCCGTTCGCCGCGCAGATGGCCGCCGAGAACGCCGCCCGCCGGGCCATGGAGCACGGCATGCGCAAGGTCGACGTCTTCGTGAAGGGCCCCGGCTCCGGCCGGGAGACCGCGATCCGCTCGCTGCAGGCGACCGGGCTCGAGGTCGGCTCCATCCAGGACGTGACCCCGGTTCCGCACAACGGTTGCCGTCCGCCGAAGCGCCGCCGCGTCTGACCAGGAGATAGAGAAAATGGCTCGTTACACGGGTGCGGACTGCAAGCTCTGCCGTCGGGAGAAGACCAAGCTCTTCCTCAAGGGCAAGAAGTGCGAGTCCGCGAAGTGCCCCATCGAGATTCGCCCGTACCCGCCGGGTGAGCACGGCCGCGGCCGTCCCAAGGAGTCGGAGTTCCAGCTCCAGCTGCGCGAGAAGCAGAAGACCCGCCGTATCTACGGCGTGCTGGAGAAGCAGTTCCGCAACTACTACGAGGAAGCCAACCGCAAGTCCGGCAAGACCGGTGAGAACCTGCTCCAGATCCTGGAGAGCCGGTTGGACAACGTGGTTTACCGCGCCGGGTTCGCCGAGTCCCGGGACGCCGCCCGCCAGCAGGTCCGGCACGGGCACGTGCTGGTGAACGGCAAGAAGGTGGACATTCCCTCGTACCGCGTGCGCGAGCACGACATCGTCGAGGTCCGCGAGAAGTCGCGCAACCTGCTGCCGTACGAGGTCGCTCGGGCCACCGCCGGGGACAAGACCGTCCCGGCCTGGCTGGGCGTCTCCGCGGAGGCCATGCGGATCCTCGTGCACCAGCTCCCGGTCCGCCAGCAGATCGACACGCTGGTCCAGGAGCAGCTCATCGTCGAGCTCTACTCCAAGTAAGTAGCGCTCGGACTGCCGCACGGCCCAGCTTTACCGGGTCGTGCGGCATCATGGTTAAACGAGCGGCGTCAAATAGCGGGCGTCGCCGTGAAGGAGGAGAACACGCATGCTCATCGCACAGCGTCCCAGCCTCGTCGAGGAGTCCCTCGAAGAGCACCGCTCCAAGTTCGTCATCGAGCCCCTGGAGCCGGGCTTCGGCTACACCATCGGCAACTCGCTGCGGCGCACGCTGCTGTCGTCCATTCCGGGCGCGGCCGTCACGAGCATCCGCATCGAGGGTGTGCTCCACGAGTTCTCGACCGTTCCCGGGGTCAAGGAGGATGTCACCGACATCATCCTGAACCTGAAGGCCCTGGTCGTCTCGTCCGAGCACGACGAGCCGGTGGTCATGTACCTGCGCAAGCAGGGCCCCGGTGAGGTCACCGCCGCCGACATCGCGCCTCCGGCCGGTGTCGAGGTGCACAACCCCGACCTGCACATCGCCACCCTCAACGGGAAGGCGAAGCTGGAGATGGAGCTGACCGTCGAGCGCGGTCGCGGCTACGTCTCCGCCGCGCAGAACAAGCAGCCGGGCCAGGAGATCGGGCGTATTCCGATCGACTCGATCTACTCGCCGGTACTCAAGGTCACGTACAAGGTCGAGGCCACCCGAGTCGAGCAGCGCACCGACTTCGACCGCCTCATCCTGGACGTGGAGACCAAGCCGTGCATGAAGCCCCGCGACGCGGTGGCCTCGGCCGGTAAGACCCTGGTCGAGCTCTTCGGCCTGGCTCGCGAGCTCAACGTCGAGGCCGAGGGCATCGACATCGGCCCGTCGCCGACGGACGCGGCGCTCGCCGCCGACCTGGCGCTGCCGATCGAGGAGCTGAACCTGACCGTTCGCTCCTACAACTGCCTCAAGCGTGAGGGCATCCACACCGTGGGTGAGCTCGTCGCGCGGAGCGAGCAGGACCTCCTGGACATCCGGAACTTCGGTGCCAAGTCCATCGAAGAGGTCAAGCAGAAGCTGCACGAGATGGGCCTCGCCCTCAAGGACTCCCCGCCCGGATTCGACCCCACCGCGGTCGCCGGCGGCGGGTACGACGACGAGGACGGCGGCTTCATCGAGACCGAGCAGTACTGAGTTCCAAGTCACTGACGACCGGTTAGCCGGTCGGCCCGACCCCGGTACCTGATACGGCCGGGGCGGGTTATCCAAAGGAGCATCATCATGCCCAAGCCCACCAAGGGCGCCCGCCTCGGCGGTAGCCCCGCGCACGAGCGGCTGATCCTGGCCAACCTGGCCACCCAGCTGTTCCAGCACGGGCGCATCAAGACCACCGAGGCGAAGGCCAAGCGGCTCCGGCCGCTGGCCGAGCGGCTGATCACCAAGGCCAAGAAGGGCGACCTGCACAACCGTCGCCAGGTCATGACGGTCGTCCGGGACAAGAGCGTCATCCACCACCTGTTCACGGAGATCGCCCCGACCTTCGCGGAGCGGCCCGGTGGGTACACCCGGATCACCAAGCTGGAGCCCCGGAAGGGTGACAACGCGCCGATGGCGGTCATCGAGCTGGTGACCGAGGCGCTCAACCCGGTGAAGACCGCCCGGACGGCTCCGGTTGAGACCCCGGCCGAGACCCCGGCTGAGGTCGAGGAGACCAAGGCCGCCCCGGCGGCCGCGGACGACTCGGCCGAGGAGCCCGCCGAGGCCCCCGAGGCTTCGGACGGCGGGGCTGCGAAGGCCGAGTCCTGATCTGATCGAGGCCTGATTCTCAGGCTCCTGGCGGGCCCGGCGTCCCTGGTGGGGTGCCGGGCCCGTTTCGTTTGGGAGGAGGTGGCCGGTGCTCCGGTTGCGGCTGGATCTCGGGTATGACGGTACGGATTTCTCCGGATGGGCCAAGCAGCCTGGGCTGCGGACGGTCCAGGGGGAGATCGAGCAGGCGCTCGGGCGTGTCCTGCGGGTGGATCCTCCGTCGTTGACGGTGGCCGGCCGTACCGACGCGGGGGTGCACGCCCGGGGGCAGGTCGCCCATGTGGACGTGGACCCGGCCGCGCTGGAGACGCTCCGCGCCGATGAGCCGCTCGCTGGGCTGGTCCGGAGGCTTTCCGGGGTTCTGCCATTGGACGTGCGCGTTCGTCGGGTCTCCGTGGCTCCTGACGGCTTTGACGCCCGTTTCTCGGCCCTCTTCCGCCGGTACGGCTACCGCGTCGCGGACACCCTCTGGGGGGTCGACCCGCTGCGCCGCAGGGACGTGTTCTGGCACAACCGCCCGCTCGACGTGGACCTGCTGAACGCCGCCTCCGTCCACCTGCTGGGCGAGCACGACTTCGCCGCCTTCTGCCGGAAGCGCGAGGGCGCCACCACCATCAGGGAACTCCGGCGCCTGGACTGGCAGCGCACGCCGGAGGGCCTGATCGTGGCCACCCTCGTCGCCGACGCCTTCTGCCACTCGATGGTCCGCGCCCTGGTCGGCTCCCTGCTCCCGGTCGGCGAGGGCCGCCGCCCCACCGGCTGGCCCGCCGAGGCCCTGGCCAGGGCCCAGCGCGATTCGGCCATCCACGTGGCCCCGGCCCACGGCCTGACCCTCGAAGAGGTCGCCTATCCGCCGGACGACGAGCTGGCCACGCAGGCGAGCTTGACCCGCCGCGTCCGCACCCTCACCCCGCCCGCCTGACGCGTGGCTACTGGGTGATGCGCTTCTTGACCACCTCGGCGGTGTGGTCGCGGAAGGCGCCGCTCACCGGGCCGAGGTCCTTCTCGTTCTCCACCGGGGTGTGGCCGTCGGCGTAGGTGGCGTAGCTGAAGACGATGTAGCGGCCCCAGACCATGCCGGCCGCGTAGCCGCCGGAGATGGCCACCCGGTCGGCGCCGGTGTCGGCGTCGCCGTTGAGGCCGCGGAACCACAGGTTGCCCCCGAGGTTCTTGGCCTTGTCGACCTCCAGGGCGGCCTCCTTGGTGGGGAGCACCGCGATGCCGGTGGTGATGGCGTACTTCTGCTTGCCGTCCACGTAGGTGGCGCGGAGCACGCGGCGGCACTGGTGCTGGGTGAGGGCCTGGGCGAAGGCGCCGGCGGCGGCGTCCTCGCAGTTGTCGGTGATGTTCACCTTGACGCGGCGGAAGGTGCGGCCGTCCACGCTGACCCGGCCGTCGGGGAACGCCTCGGCGAGGGTCAGCTTCCGGGGGTCGGTGGCCTCGGAGTCGAGGACCGCGGCGGCGACCGGGCCCGGGTCGGGGCCTTCGTTGGGCAGCATCGGGGTCGCGCTCGGGGCGGGGGCGGCGGTGGCGCGGGTGCCCTGGTCGGTGTAGGCGAAGTACGCGGCCGTGCCGATGGCGCCGACGACGATCAGCGAGCAGAGCCCGAACACCGCCTTGCGGCCCGCGCCGCTCCTGCTGCGCTGGCGGGGGTTCGCCAGCAGGGTCGCGGGCTTCACCGGGGCCGGGAGTTGGTTGCGGTGGCTCTGCTGGACGGGGGGCAGCACGATGCCCTCGGCCGGGGTGTCCGTCCTGGCCTGGGCGCGGGCCGGCATCGGCAGGCCTGCAGGGAAGATGGCCTCCCGCCGGGGGATGGTCGTTTCGGCGGGGGTCTCGTCGTCGGGAAGCGGGGGGAGCGGGGTGGTCGGCGGCCATTGGGGCGGTTCGGCGGACCAGTCGGCCCGCTGCCAGGGCAGCCCTTCGGGGGCCCGCTCACCGGGGAGCGTGACCAGATCACCCTCATCTGTGTCCGCCTCGCCGGTTTTCGTACCCTCAGGTGCTGGGTCGTCTGCCGATTCGGTGGTTCCGGCTTCCGGCTGCGCGTCCGCCGTCGCGGGAGCGGCATCCTCGGGCCCCGGGGCGTCCGGGGTGGTCGTGTCGGGCTCCGCAGGGGTTTCAGGCTCCGTGAAGGCCCCGAAGTGCGTGGGCGGGAAGGTGTCGCGTGGGCTCGCCTCGTCGTCGGCCGGCTGGGCGGGGGGCGGGACGTCGGCCTCCGGCGCGACCGAGGGCGGGGCGTCGGCCAGGCCGGCCACCGGGAGGTCGTTGGGTTCGCCGGGGCGCGGCTCGTCGTCGGTGGCGGTGTCCGAGGCCGCGTGCGCGCCGACCACCGAAGGCCAGGTGGGAATGCCCGGCTCGGGGTCCGGGAGTTCGGCGTCGGCGGTCGCGGGGTGGGCGGGCGCCGACCACGGGCGGAGCGCGGGGGCGGCGTCCGGGTCGTTCGGCGGCCAGTGCCGGGGCACGACCGGGGGATCCTCCTCGCCTTCCGCGCTGATTTCCGGCTCTCCGGGCAGGCGCGGCGGCCACACCGGGACGTCCCCGGGTTCGCCGGAGCGTCCCCGTGCCAGTACGGCCTGGGCTGCCGCGGATTCGCCCACGGGCGGCTCAGGCGCGCCCACGGCGGCGAACGCGAACCCGCCGGAGTCGCTCTCGGGGCTCGGACGATCCGGCGCCTGGTCCGCGCTCTCGGCGGCGTCATGGTCGCCGGGTACGGGGGCCGGGTACACGGCCGGCGGCTGGGGCCAGCCGGACGGTTCGCCGATGGATTCGCCGGTGGCGGCGGGCCAGGCGCGACCGGGGGCGTCGGAGGCCGGCCAGACCTGCATGCCGGCCGCCGCGGCGGTGAAGGCGGGCGGCGGCTGCCACGGCGGCGCGCCCGGCACCACCGGGGGAACGACGTTCTCACCTTGGGCGGGCAGGGCGCTCGAATCCGCTTGCCCCTGGGTCGCCCGGTCGGCGGGCAGGTCGGGGTGGTCCTGGGAGGAGTCGCGCCCGGGGGCCGAGAACCAGCTGTAGCCGGGGCGCCACGGAGAGGACGGAACGATCGGCTGGCTGGGGTCGCCGAACGGCTGGCCGAAACTGGGCGGAGGTGCCGCCGTGCCGCCGTCGTAGTCGTGTTCGGAACCGGAATCCTGGCCACGCATAGGCGGAAGCGTATCGGCGCTGACGAGATCGTCGTGCCGCTATGGGCGTTTCCGCAGGGCTACGGGGTCGCGGCGCAGGGGATATTTCCGGTCAGCCACCGTGGATGGTACGTACGTCGAGGGCGGCGAAGACGGTTTGGTTGGTTATGTCGATGGCGGCCTGGGTCAGCCGCTTGATGTCGGCCTTCTTGGGCTCGTGGCCGTCCTTGAACTGGAACCAGAGCAGGACGGCGTAGTGCCCGTGGGTCCAGCCCCCCGCGTACGCCTCACCCTGGCCGAGGAACTTGCTGTACTCGTCCTTGCCGGGCAGCGGCTTGAGGAAGTCTTTGCGTTCCTTGCCCGCGCCGACGCCGGCCACCTTCTTGGCCCCGGCCGAGGTCTTCAGGTTGGCCACCCCGACGGTGCCGATGACCACGCCCTTGGCGTCCCGGAAGCTGGCCCGGATGATCTGGTTGCAGCTCGCGGCCTTGAGAGCCTTCTCCAGTTTCTCGCCGGAGATGGCGTCCTTGCAGTTCTTGTCGTAGCGGCGGGTGGTCACCGCGTACGACCGGCCCTCGTTGGTGATCTTGTTGCGGCCGAAGATCTCTTTGGTGGTCAGCGGCTTGGGGTCGGTGCTGCGGGCGGCCGTGTACCCGTACCTGCCGCCCGGGATCTGGGGGATGCTCGGCGAGGGCTTGGGCTCCGCCTTCGGCGGGGGCGTGTCCTCTCCACGGGCGGAAACCCAGAATCCGAAAGCGACGGCGAGACCGGCACCGAGCAGGATGGCCACAATGGCCACCGGCTGGCGCCACAGGGGGCGGGACGGGTGGTCGGGGTAACCCATGAGCCTGAGATTAGCCGCCTATCTCCCCAGATGCTGGGTCGCCCGTCAATTGCGGGAAATCACGGGTATCCGAAGTCCTGGGTCCACCAGGGGCCCTCCGGGCCGAGGCTGACGCCGACGCCCGTGGCGGTGAGGCGGCAGTTCAGGATGTTGTTGCGGTGGGTCGGGCTGGCCATCCACCCGGCCACGGCCTGCTCGGCGGTCTGGTAGCCGCGGGCGATGTTCTCGGCCCCGCCGTGCGGGTAGCCCGCGCGTTCCATGCGCTGCCACGGGGTGGAGCCGTCCGGGGACTCGTGCACGAAACTGTTGGTGGCCGCCATCTCGATGGAGTGGGTCCTGGCCGACTGCACCAGGCGGTGGTCCACCCGCAGCGGCTGGCAGTTGTTCTTCTTGGCGCGCTCGGCGTTGACCAGGGCGACCACGTTGGACTCCAGCCTGGCCAGGTGGCTCTGGTCCACCCCGGTTTCCGGGACGGTGTGGGTCTGGGTGGGGTCGCTGTTGCCGTCGTAGCCGGGGATCATGTTGGACTGACGCGGCCGGGGCTTGGCGCTGGGCGCGGTCTGGCCGGGGACCTGGGCGTCCTGGGTGGTCGCGGGGCGCGCCACGGGGTCCAGCGGCGGCCGGTAGCGCTGCTTGAGCGCGAGCGGCGGCGGCGAGGGGCTGGTGGCGGACGGGGAGGGCTCGGAGTTGCGCAGGTAGACCTCGTCCAGGTCGCGCGGAGCCACGGTGAGACGGCCGATCACGATCCCGAGCAGCAGCACCGCCGTCACGCATGCGACTAGGCCCAAGTGAGTCCCGCGCCGGGAGATCCGTTGGGTATGCCGGGTGTGAGGGGGCTGCCACATACCGCAGCCAAATATAGGGACCGGAAGGCTTGTTGAAAATGAGAACAACGAGACCGGATGCAACCGATCATCCGATCCGGCGCCCCGGGCGACGTACACTCCCGGCGTTGTTCTCGCTGTTTTGACCCCTGGCCAGGAGACCGGTAGTCTGCTAGTTCGTTGTGTGTGGATCAGTCCGCAGTGAATGATCCACGGCGCGTCCGGCGTCATCTCCCGTGGATGTGGAGACGGAAGGTTGCCGCCGTGTGCCCGCGCAACCTCCGATGAGTTCACATTCCTACAGAAGGCACTGCCGTGCGCACGTTCACACCGAAGCCCAACGAGGTCGAGCGTCAGTGGTACGTCATCGACGCGACCGACGTCGTGCTCGGCCGGCTGGCCAGCCACGTCGCTGTCCTGCTCCGTGGCAAGCACAAGCCGATCTTCGCCAACCACGTCGACACCGGTGACTTCGTCATCGTGATCAACGCCGACAAGGTCGCGCTCACCGGCAACAAGCTCCAGCAGAAGAAGGCGTACCGGCACTCCGGCTACCCGGGCGGTCTGCGCTCGGTCACCTACAACGAGCTGATGGAGAAGCGTCCCGACCGGGCCGTGGAGAAGGCGGTCAAGGGCATGCTCCCGAAGAACGCCCTCGGCCGGAAGATGGCCAAGAAGCTCAAGGTCTACGCCGGCGCCGAGCACCCGCACCAGGCGCAGCGCCCGGTCCCCTTCGAGATCACCCAGATCGCCCAGTAACGCCGAGCCAGGAAAGTTAAGAGGAGAACCGTGGCTGAGACCACTGGTATCGAGACGCTCGTCGAGGGCGAGCTGGAGGACGTCTCCGCTGAGGAGTTCCCGTCCGAGTACACCACCGAGTCGGCGCCCGCCGCCGACGCCCCCGTGCGTAAGCCGGTCACCACCGGCAACTCGTACGGCACCGGCCGCCGCAAGCAGGCCGTGGCCCGGGTGCGCATCGTGCCCGGCACCGGCAAGTGGACGATCAACGGCCGCTCGCTGGACACCTACTTCCCGAACAAGGTCCACCAGCAGATCGTGAACGAGCCCTTCGTGGTGCTCGGCGCCGAGGACCAGTTCGACGTGATCGCCCGCATCGACGGCGGCGGCGTGACCGGCCAGGCCGGCGCGCTGCGGATGGGTCTGTCCCGGGCGCTCGCCATCCTGGACGCCGAGACCAACCGGCCGCCGCTGAAGAAGGCCGGCTTCCTCACCCGTGACGCCCGCGCCACGGAGCGGAAGAAGTACGGCCTCAAGAAGGCCCGCAAGGCTCCGCAGTACAGCAAGCGTTAAATTGGGCCGCCTCTTCGGCACCGACGGGGTGCGTGGGGTCGCCGGGCGCGACCTCACCGCCGAGCTCGCCATGGACCTGTCCGTGGCGGCCGCGCACGTTCTCCGCGACGCCGGGAGGAGCCGCCCGCTCGCCGTCGTAGGCCGGGACCCGCGTGCTTCGGGAGAGTTTCTCGAAGCCGCCGTGGTCGCCGGCCTCGCGTCGTCGGGCATGGACGTGCTCCGGCTCGGCGTGCTGCCCACCCCGGCGGTCGCGTATCTGACACCCGCGCTGGGAGCCGACCTCGGGGTCATGCTCTCGGCCTCCCACAATCCCGCGCCGGACAACGGGATCAAGTTCCTCACCCGGGGCGGCTTCAAGCTGCCGGACGCGGTGGAGAACGAGATCGAGGAACGGCTCGGCGAGAGTTGGGACCGCCCGGTCGGCTCCTCGGTGGGCCGGGTCCGGGAGGCGTACGGCGAGGCCAACCGTTACGTCACGCACCTGCTCACCTCGCTGCCGCACCGGCTGGACGGCCTGAGCGTGGTGGTGGACTGCGCGCACGGCGCCGCGCACATGGTCGCCCCGGAGGCGCTGCGCCGGGCGGGCGCCGACGTGGAGACCATTGGGACCGCTCCAGACGGGCTGAACATCAACGACGGGGTGGGTTCCACCCATCTCGACCCGTTGAAGAAGGCCGTCGTCGCCAAGGGCGCCGACCTGGGCATCGCCTACGACGGCGACGCCGACCGGTGCCTGGCGGTGACCGGGGACGGCGAGGAGGTCGACGGCGACCAGATCATGGCGATCCTGGCGCTGGCGATGCGGGCGGAGGGCCGCCTGGTCGCCGACACCGTGGTCGCGACGGTCATGTCCAACCTGGGGTTCAAGCTGGCCATGCGGGAGGCCGGGGTCACGGTGGTGGAGACCGCCGTGGGCGACCGGTACGTCCTGGAGCAGATGCAGGAGCGCGGGTTCAACTTCGGGGGTGAGCAGTCCGGGCATGTGATCATGCTCGACCACGCCACCACCGGGGACGGCCTGCTCACCTCGCTGCACCTGCTCGCCGTGGTGGCACGTTCCGGGCGCTCGCTGGCCGAGCTGGCGGCGGTGATGACCAAGCTGCCGCAGGTGCTGGTCAACGTGCGGAACGTGAGCAAGGCCAAGGCCGCCGAGCCGGCGCTGCTGGCGGCGGTGGCCGAGGCGGAGCGGGAGCTCGGCGACACCGGGCGGGTGCTGATCCGCCCGAGCGGCACCGAGCCGATGATCCGCGTCATGGTGGAGGCCGCCTCGCACGAGCACGCCGAGTCGGTCGCGGCGCGGCTGGCCGACGTGGTCCGCGAGGTCTGCGTCTAAGTACTACTCGTCGCCGGTCAGCGACAGCGAGCGCAGTCGCTGACCGGCCCAGAGCACCGCGCCGACCGTCACGATGATCATGGCGGGTACGGCGAAGCTGAGCGGCACGTCCGACTTGACGAACGGCGAGGCCGAGTACTGGTCGGCGATGGACTGGGCCCACTGCTGGATGGAGAACTTCCGGGCGCCGGGCACGTACCTGCCGATCAGCCCTTCCCAGACCAGGGCGTAGATGACGCCCACCGTGACCGCGTGCCGGGTCACCACGCCGATCAGCAGGAACACACCCGCGTAGGCGATGCTGCCGAACAGCGCGCCCAGCGCGAAACTCGCCGAAACCCCTGCCTCCGTGCCGATCAGGATATATCCGGCTAAAAAGGTGGGGATGGCGGAGAAGAGCACGAGCAGCGTGGCCGCCACCGCGAACTTGGTGGTCGTGATCACCGGCCGGGAGATCGGCTTGGAGAGCAGGTGGATGATCGTGCCGTCCTCGATCTCCGGTGCGATCACCCCGGTGCCCGCGATCAGCCCGAGCAGCGGCAGCATCGCCCCGATCGCGAAGGTCTCCAGCACGGTGACGGCGGTGCTCTCGTCGCCGCCCCCGACCAGCCGGAGCAGCACCGCGATGGCCAGCAGCGCCACCGGCAGCAGGGCCAGCAGCCAGACGCGCTTGCGCCCGAGCATGGCCCGGTAGGTGATGGACGCCACGACGGGGTTCATGATCGTCCGCTCAGGTAGGAGAACACGCTTTCCAGATCCTCGTCTGTGGGGGACACCTGCCAGAGGTGCACGTCGAGATCGCGGGCCAGCCGGGGCAGCAGTCCGGTGAAACGGCGGTAGTCCTCGGTCCGCACCTCCAGGCCCTCCGGGGTGAGGGAGACGCCGCCGGAACAGGGGTCGGCGATGAGCGCGGCGGCCAGCCGCCGGTCATTGCTGGAGCGCACCCGGAACAGGTGGGGCCGGTCGGTCATCCGCCGCCGGATCTCCCGGTAGTCGCCGGAGGCCGCGTGCCGCCCGGCCACCAGCACCTCGATCTGCTGGGCGACCCGCTCCACCTCCTCCAGGATGTGCGAGCTGAACAGGATGGTGCGGCCCGCCGCGCCCAGCTCCCTGACCAGGTCCATCAGGTGCAGCCGCTGCCGGGGGTCCATGCCGTTGAACGGCTCGTCCAGCAGCAGCACCTGGGGGTCGTGCACCAGCGCCCCGGCCACCTTGACCCGCTGCCGCATGCCCTTGGAGTAGGTCTCGATGCGCCGGTCCTTGGCCGGGGTCATCTCCACCAGGTCCAGGGCGCGTGCGGCGGCCTCGTCGGGCAGGCCGTGCAGCCGGGCGGCGGAGCGGACGAACTGCCAGCCGGTGAGGAAGCCGTACACGCCCTCCCGTTCTGGGACCAGGCCGATGGTGCGGTAGACGGGGTGGTTGCGCCAGATGGGCCGCCCGTCCAGCAGCGCGGTGCCGCCGGAGGGGGCCAGGAAACCGGCCATCATGTGCAGCAGGGTGGACTTCCCTGCGCCGTTGGGGCCGAGCAGGCCGGTGACGCCGGGGCCGATGGTCATGGTGACGTCGTTGACGGCCACCACGTTGCCGTACCAGCGGGAGACCTGGGTGAGTTCGAGCACGCTCACGCGGCGGCCGCCTTCCGGTAGCGGAGCACCAGCGCGCCCAGCGCCAGCGCGATGACGCCCGCGGTGATGACGGCGGGCCCGGCGCCGGGCGGGTAGCCCTGGCCGTTGGCGGCCTCGGTGCCGAACAGGTTCACCTGGACGGCGTCGACCAGGAAGAACGGGTTGATCAGGATGCTCCACTCGGCGGCGGTCTCGTGCCCCTCGGAGAGCAGCACGCCGAAGAAGACGGCGGAGGCGGCCAGGGTGAACATGTAGAACGCGATCACCGCGGCCACGCCGAGGCCGCGCCTGGGGGTGAAGGAGGCGATGGCCACGCCGATCACGGCCAGCGTGACCGCGCAGACCAGCCCGCCGCCCAGCGCGGCGAAGTAGTCGCCGGTGTGCGGCGGGCCGTCCAGGTCGATCAGCAGCTCGCCGAGGTACATGAGGGTCAGCGGGAGGGCCAGCAGCAGGTAGAGCGCCGCGATCATCGCCACCAGCTTGGCGGCCACGTAGTCCAGGCTGGTGATCGGCCGGGACAGGTAGAGCGGCAGCACCCGGAAGCGCAGGTCGGGGGCGACCAGGTACGGCGACTGGGCGGCCACGAAGATCGCCAGTACGGCCTGCATGGTCACCGCGTACCCCGGATACGCCAGCGGGCGTTCCTTCAGCAGGGCCATCACCGCGATGGAGACCACGGCGGGCAGCAGCATGGTCCCGGCGATCAGGAAGGGCATGATCTTGGCACGGGCGGCCCGGCCGAGCCCGAAGACCCCGCGCAGGCTGTTCAGCGCGAGCGCGGTGGTGGCGTACCCCCGGCCGAGCCGGGGCCCGTCGTAGTGGCGGTAGCCGATGTCGTGGATGACACCGATGGGTTGGATCATCGGTCTTCCTTGTCAAGACGGGCTGCGAACGGGGAAACGACGGCGCGTACACCCGGAAGCGGGGTACGGTGTGGTCTGCCCGGTGGTGAGAACCAAGCCACCGGGCCTACCGCCGGGCTGGCGGGATGTGATGCCTGTGGAGGCCATGTAAGACCTCGGCTTGGGTTCGTCCCGGGGGCTGTCGCTGATGAAGCAGGAAGATTCAGCCTGCGAGGGTTGGAATCCTCCGGATTTATCCGTGGGGAGGAAGTCAATTGAACACGTCCTCGATGCGCCCATGTCGCTGTTCCAGCCGGACCAGGTTGAGTTCCAGGTCGGCCACAGTGTCTCTGAGCAAGTCGAACGTCGGTTCGGCGGCGTCCGGGGCGACCTGCACGGTCAGTGTTTTGCCATCCACCGTCACGGTCGTCCCGTTCTCCTCCAGGCGCTTGGCCAGCCGGTCCCAGCCTTCCTCCACCTCCACGGTCACCGCCGCGGCGGCCCGGGTGAACTCCCCGATGGCCGAGGAGCGGAGCAGCCGGCCGCCGTCGATGACGATGACGTGGTCGCAGATGCGCTCCAGCTCGCCGAGCAGGTGT
Organism: Acrocarpospora catenulata; assembly: GCF_018476525.1. Classification (GTDB taxonomy): domain Bacteria; phylum Actinomycetota; class Actinomycetes; order Streptosporangiales; family Streptosporangiaceae; genus Acrocarpospora; species Acrocarpospora catenulata. The sequence goes on along the minus strand of NZ_JAHCST010000044.1, from coordinate 36,013 downwards.
GAGGTGACCAGCACGCTGATGCCGAACTCGGTGCCGATCCGGCGGATCAGGGCGAGCATCTCGTCGCGGCCCTGCGGGTCGAGACCGTTGGTGGGCTCGTCGAGGAAGATCACTTTCGGGTCGTGCACCAGCGCCTGGGCCAGCTTGACCCGCTGTTTCATGCCGGTGGAGTAGCCGCCGATCGGCCGGTACCGCTCCTCGGCGAGGCCGACGTGGCGGAGGGTGTCGGCGGCCCGTTCCCGGGCGGCGGTGCGCGGCAGGCCGGAGAGCTGGGCCAGGTGCACGGTGAACTCGGTGGCCGAGACGTCCGGCGGCAGGCAGTCGTGCTCGGGCATGTAGCCGACCGCGCGCCTGATCCGCAGCGCGTCGGTGGCGGGGTCCAGGCCGAGCACGGTGGCCCGGCCGGCGGTGGGCGGGAGCAGGCCGAGCAGGATCTTGATCAGCGTGGATTTGCCCGCGCCGTTGGCGCCAACCAGGCCGGTGACCCCGGTTCCGGTGCTGACCGTGAGCTGGTCCAGCGCGGTGACCCTGGGGAACCGTTTGGTGAGACCCTCGGTGGCGAGGATTGTCATGATCGGGACAGTACCTTTCCGCTCCGCCGGGTGGCCTCACCCGAAAGGACGAGCTTCGCCGCGTCGCGCTCATACCGCTGGAGCATGACGGGCTCCCCCGGGGGTCAGATGCGGCGGAGGCGGACCCGGGTGACCGAGTGGTCGGGGCCTTTGTGGAGGATGAGCCCGGCCCGGTCCCGGGTGGGCACGATGTTCTCGACCAGGTTCCGCTCGTTGATGTCCCGCCAGATGTCGCGGGCGAACTCGGTGGCCTCCTCCTCGGAGAGGGCGGCCAGGTGGCGGAAGTAGGACTTGGGGTCCTCGAAGGCGGTGCGGCGGAGCTTGTGGAAACGGTGCACGTACCAGTCGCGGATGTCCTCGACCCGGGCGTCGACGTAGATGGAGAAGTCGAAGTAGTCGTTGAGCGCGAGGGCGGTGGGGGGCGCCGGTTGCAGCACGTTCAGGCCCTCGACGATGAGGATGTCGGGACTTCTGATGACCTGCTCGGCGCCGGGGATGATGTCGTATTCCAGGTGGCTGTAGACAGGGGCCGTCACTTCGGGCCGTCCGGCCTTCACCTCGGCGACGAACTGCACCAGGGCCCGCCGGTCGTAGCTCTCGGGGAAGCCCTTGCGGTGCATGATGTCCCGCTCGGCGAGGATCTTGTTCGGGTGGAGGAAGCTGTCGGTGGTGATCAGGGCCACCTTGGGGTGCTCCGGCCACCGGGCGAGCAGCGTGTGCAGCAGCCGCGCGGTGGTGGACTTGCCGACCGCGACGCTGCCGGCCAGCCCCAGCACGTACGGCGGGGGCGGGCCGTCGTCGCCCAGGAAGGTGCTGACCGCGGCTCCCCGCTGCCGGGCCCCGGTGAAGTGCAGGTTGAGCAGCCGGGTGAGCGGGAGGTAGATCTCGGTGACCTCGTCCAGGTCGATCGGATCGTCCACCCCGCGCAGTTCGGTCAGCTCCGCCTCGGTCAGCGTGAGCGGCGTGTTCTTGCGCAGCTCCCGCCACTGCGCCCGGCTGAACTCGACGTACACGTCTCCATCTGCCACGCCGCCCAACACTACTCACCGCGTTCGCCGCGGGAATCGCGGGGTCCACAGGCTGTGGATAACCGTCTGTAGATCGGTGGTTAGGTAGGCTGCCTACATGATCGTCGGCATCGGGGTGGATCTTGTGGACGTGGCCAGGTTCGCCGCCACGGTGGAACGTACGCCCGGGCTGCTCACCCGGCTGTTCACCGAGGGTGAGCAGGGGGAGCCCGTGACCTCCCTGGCAGCCAGGTTCGCGGCCAAGGAGGCGGTGGCCAAGGCGCTGGGCGGCCCGCCGGGGCTGAGCCACCGGGAGGCCGAGATCCGCAAGGCCGCCGACGGCCGCCCGTCGCTGCACCTGACCGGGCGGGCCGAGGAGATCGCCGGGTCCCTCGGGGTGCGGAACTGGCACGTCTCGCTCAGCCACGACGGCGGCTTCGCCCTGGCCTACGTCATCGCGGAAGGGTGACTCGCCGGGCGCGGGCCGTGGCGCGGGTGATCGGCGGCGGCTAGCGTCGGAGCCATGCGGACCGCCTACACATCCGACCAGATCAGGGCCGCCGAACACGCCCTGATGGCCACCCTGCCCGCGGGCGCCCTGATGGACCGCGCCGCCGCCGGGCTCACCGCCGTGCTGGCCGGGCTGCTCGCCGGGCTGCACGGCAAGGTGTACGGATCCCGGGTGGCCCTGCTCGTCGGCAGCGGCGACAACGGCGGGGACACCCTGCTGGCCGGGGCCGCCCTCGCCGAGCGGGGGGCCAGGGTGGAGGCGGTGCTGGCCGGCGCCCGCACCCACGAGCGCGGCCTGGCCACGCTCCGGGCCGCCGGTGGGCGGGCGGTTCCGGCCCCCGGTCTGGCGGCGATCGAGCGGGCCGACCTGATCGTGGACGGCCTGGTCGGGATCGGCGGGGCGGGGGCGCTGCGGGAGCCGTACGCGACCCTGGCCCTGGCCGCTTACGAGGCCCCGGGTCTGGTGGTGGCGGTGGACGTGCCGAGCGGGGTGGACGCGAGCACCGGGCGGGTCGAGGGGGCGGTGGTGCGCGCCCAGGTGACGGTGACCTTCGGGGCGCGCAAGACCGGGTTGCTGATCGATCCCGGCCGGGCGGCCTGCGGGCTTGTCGAACTGGTGGACATCGGGCTGGGGCCGTACCTGCCGGATCCGGACGTGGTGTCGCTGACCGACGAGGACGTGGCGGACCTGCTGCCGCGCCCCTCCCCCGAGTCGGACAAGTACCGGCGCGGGGTGGTCGGGATCGTGGCCGGCAGCGACCGGTTCACCGGAGCCGGGGTGCTGGCGGTGGGCGGCGCGGTGCGGGCCGGGGCCGGGATGGTGCGGTTCGCCAGTGCCGAGGAGCCGGTCCGGATGGTGCGGATGCAGTGGCCGGAGGCGATCACGACCGTGCTGGCCGGGTCCGACCTGGACGAGGTGGGCCGGGTGCAGGCCTGGGTGCTCGGCCCCGGCATGGGCACCGGGAAGGAGGCCGCCGAGCTGGCCAGGGCGGTGCTGGCCACGGACGTGCCGGTGCTGGTGGACGCCGACGGGCTGACCCTGGTCGCGCGGGACCGCTCGCTGTTGCGCCGGGCCGCGCCGACCGTGATCACCCCGCACGCGGGGGAGCTGTCCCGGCTGCTGGGCGTGCCGCACGAGCGCATCGAGGCGGCCAGGATCGAGCACGTGCGCCGCGCGGTGGCGGAACTCGGGGTGACCGTGCTGCTCAAGGGCTCCACCACGCTGGTCGCCGAGCAGGACCGGCCGGTCCGGGTGAACGCCACCGGAACGCCCTGGCTGGCCACCGGCGGCACCGGCGACGTGCTCTCCGGGATCGCGGGGGCGCTGCTGGCCGGGGGGCTCAGCTGTTACGACGCGGCCTCCTGCGCCGCGCACCTGCACGGCCTGGCCGCCCGCGCGGCCGTGCACGGCGGCACCGTCGGGCAGGCCCCGATCGCCGCCCTGGACGTGGCGCAGGCGCTTCCCGAGGTGCTCCGAACCCTCTGATTTGGCCCGGGCACCGTGGCTGGGCTGCGAAAATCGACAGATGAGCATCCTGACCCCGGCCGAGGCCCGCGTCGACCTGGACGCCGTCCGGCACAACGTCGCCCTGCTCGCCGCCCGCGCGCCCGGGGCCGAGTTCATGGCCGTCGTCAAGGCCGACGCGTACGGTCACGGTCTGCTGCCCTGCGCCAGGGCCTGCCTGGAGGCCGGTGCCACCCGGCTGGGCACGGCGTACCTGCGGGAGGCGCTGGCGCTGCGCGCGGCCGGGATCACCGCGCCCGTGCTGGCCTGGATCATCCCCCCGGGGGAGCCGCTGGAGGAGGCGATCAGGCAGGGTGTCGAGTTGTCGGCCGGGTCGCGTGAGCTGGTGGACGAGATCGCGGCGGCGGCCCGGAGCGCCGGGTCGACCGTGCGGCTGCACCTCAAGATCGACACCGGGATGTCCAGGGGCGGCGCGACGCTCGCTACCTGGGGCGGGCTGGTGGATCGGGCGCTGGCCGTCCAGGCGGAGGGCCTGGTGGAGATCGTCGGGGTGTGGTCACACTTCGCCTGTGCCGACATACCCGGACATCCGTCCATAGACAGCCAGCTGGCCGCCTTCGAGCACGCGATCAAGCACCCGGGCCTGAGCGGAGCCGTGCGGCACATCGCCAACTCCGCCGCCACGCTCACCCTGCCGCAGGCCAAATACGACATGGTCCGCTGCGGCATCGCCGTGTACGGACTGAGCCCCGTCCCCGAACTGGGCGACTTCGGCCTGCGCCCGGCGATGACGCTGACCGCCCGCCTGGCCCTGGTGAAGCGCGTTCCGGCGGGTTCCGGGGTCTCCTACGGCCACCTCTACCACACGGCGGGGGAGACCAGCCTCGGCGTGGTGCCGCTCGGATACGCCGACGGCATCATGCGCAGCGCCACCAACCGGGTCCAGGTGCTGGCCGGGGGACGTCGGCGCACCATCGCCGGTCGGGTATGTATGGACCAGTTTGTCCTAGATTTGGGGGACGACCTGTTGACCTCGGGCGATGAAGTCGTCCTCTTCGGTCCCGGAGATGAGAATGAACCCACTTGTCAGGAATGGGCAGATTCCCTCGGCACGATCACGTATGAGATCGTGACCGGGATCGGATCCCGTGTGCCGCGCGTCCACCTCAACCAGCGGCCGGGGAACGCGCAACAAGGAGATCGTCAATGACCACACGGCGCACGGTCGGGATCGCGGGGGCCCTCGTCGGTGCCGCCTCCGCGGGGTGGGCGGCGGGCGCGCTGGCCAAACGCTACGCCGTGGGCCGCATCCGGCTCCGCCCCGACCTGGAGGCCAACGAGCCCTTCGGTGAGTTGCACGGGTCGAGCCACGACCTCATCACCTCCGACGGCCTGCGCATCCACGCCGAGGTGGACGGCCGGCCCGACGCCGAGCTGACCGTGGTGCTCTGCCACGGCTACTGCCTCACCTCCGACTCCTGGCACTACCAGTGGCGCGCGCTCCGGCGGGACTACCGGGTGGTGCTCTGGGACCAGCGCTGTCACGGCCTGTCCTCCCGCGCCCCGGCCGCCGACTGCACCATCGACCGGCTCGGTGAGGACCTGGAGCTGGTGCTCGACAAGCTGGTGCCGGGGCCGTGCGTGCTGGTCGGGCACTCCATGGGCGGTATGACGATCATGGCGCTGGCCGACCGGCGGCCGGAGCTGTTCGGCGACCGGGTGCGCGGGGTGGCGCTCATCTCCACCTCGGCGGGGAAACTGGCCGAGCTCAGCCTGGGCCTGCCCGCGATGATGTCCAAGGCGGTGAACATGGTGCTCCCGGCCACCGTGTCGATGATGCGCAAACGCGCGGCACTGGTGGACCGGGGACGCCAGGTGGGCAACGACATCGCCTTCCTGGCGTTGCGCTACCTCGGGTTCGGGGACTCCAAGTTGGTCAGCCCGACCGTGGTGGACTTCGTCGAGTCGATGATCAGGGCCACCCCGTCCGAGGTGATCGCCGACTTCTACCCGGCGCTGATGTCGCACGACAAGCTGACCGCGCTGGACGTGCTGAACAAGGTGCCGACCTCGGTCGTGGTGGGGGAACGGGACTGGCTCACCCCGCCCGACCACAGCCGGGCCATCGCCGCGGCCGTGCCCACCGCAGATCTGACCATGGTGCCGGACACCTCGCATCTGGTGCAGCTGGAGCGCCCGGGCGTGGTCAACGAGGCGCTGCTGACACTCATGAAACGAGCGGAACGGGGAGAACCATGAGCACGGTCGCGCGGGACGCGGAGGAGATGCGGGCGCTGGGGGCCCGGATCGCCGGACTGCTCCAGCCGGGCGACCTGGTGGTGCTGACCGGCCCGCTGGGGGCGGGCAAGACCACGCTCACCCAGGGCATCGGCGAGGGCCTCAAGGTGCGCGGCCCGATCACCTCGCCCACCTTCGTCATCTCCCGGGTGCATCCGTCGCTCTCCGGCGGCCCCGCCCTGGTGCACGCCGACGCGTACCGGCTTGGCGGCGCCCTGGAGGTGGACGACCTGGACCTGGACGCCTCGATCGCCGACTCGGTCACCGTGGTGGAGTGGGGCGAGGGCCTGGTCGAAGGGCTCTCCGACGAGCGGCTGGAGATCCTGATCGAGGCCGACTCCGAAGGCGACCGGCGAATCGTCCACCTTCGGGGGGTTGGTAGTCGTTGGTCCGATATTCCAATTTAGGTGGGTACGCGCGGGACCCTTCCACATCTCTGGGGATCAATAGAAAATGAAGATCTTTAGTGATGGATGGGCTTAGCTTTTCTGGGTACAAGGGTGGCGGGAGGGGTGCGCCGATGAGCAAGCTGACACAGGCCGCATGTGCGGGGGCGGTATTACTCGGCTTACTCGGCGCGGCCGGGTGCTCGGCGTCAGCCGATTCCGAGCCGGAGCCCACGCCGACCGTCACCATTTCTCCCGCCGCGCCCAGCACGGACGTCTCGATCCTGCCCCGGCAGAACGTGCGGGTGGTGGTGAACCCCACCTCGATCGCCGGTGGCGCCACCAAGAACGTCCGGGTCACCGCGTTCTGCCCGCCCGCCCAGCCGGGCACCACGTACAAGGCCAATGCCCGCTCCGACGCCTTCACCGGCATCGTCAGCCTGATGCCGCCGCTGCCGCCCACGCCCGCGCCCAGCCCGGCGCCCGAGCCCCGGCTCACCGGCGTCGCCCTGCTGAGCGCCAACGCCAAGGCCGGCGGCTACAAGGTGGAGGTGCGCTGCGAGGCCACCAACGACATCGGCAGCGCCCGGCTCAAGGTGACCGCCCCCTCCTCCGGCAGCGGCAACTTCCCGACCAAGGCCCCCGGCGCGGGCGGCGGCGGCACGGCGGCGGGCGGCCCTGAGGACGCGGCCAGCGGGGTGCCCATCATGCCGATGGCGCTCGGGCTGATCGCCGTCGTCGTGCTCGGCATCGGCGTGGCCCGCATGCGCAATCGGGTCTGAGGTTGGCGTCCTCGACTCGGACGCTGATCATCGCGGGAGTGATCACCGGGTTCGTGCTGTACGCCATGGGCAGGCCGCAGACCGAACCGACTGCCACCCGCTCCTCCGCCGTGCCGGAACGCATCGACATCCCCCAGTTGAAGCTGAAGGCCCCGCTGATGGAGCTCGGGCTGACCAGCGGGGGTGAGGTCGAGTTGCCGCCGTACGAGAAACCCAAGGTCGCGGGCTGGTACACGGGCAGCGCGGTGCCCGGGGACGAGGGCGCCTCGGTGATCATCGGGCATGTGGACACCAAGACCGCCCCCGCCGTCTTCTACCGGCTCCGCGAGCTGAAGGAAGGGTCGGTGGTCAAGGTCGCCCGGAGTGACGGCAAGACGGTGACGTACGAGGTGGACTCGGTCGAGCAGATCCCCAAGGACGCGTTTCCGGCGGAGAGCGTGTACACGGGGGAAGGGCTGCGGCTGGTCACCTGCGGTGGGGATTTCGACTGGAAGAAGCACGAATATCGGGACAACATCATCGTCTACGCTTCGCGGGCCTGAGCGGCCGATTCCTGAGCGTACGCGTACCGCTCCGTGGAGCGGCTAGGCTTGTTGTTCGTGCTGGTCCTGGCCTTTGATACCGCTACCCCCGCCGTTACGGCCGCATTGCATGACGGAACGCGCGTGCTGGCCGAATCCACCACCATCGACGCACGGCGGCATGGCGAGCTGCTCGCCCCCGCGATTCAGACCGTGCTCCGCGAGTCGGGCGCGCGGCTGGGCGAGGTGACCGCGGTCGTGGCCGGAGCCGGGCCGGGGCCGTACACGGGGCTGCGGGTCGGGCTGATGACCGCGCGGGCGCTGGCCACCACGCTGGGCGTCCCGGCGTACGGGGTGTGCACGCTGGACGCGGTGGCGTACGAGGCGGGCCTGCCGGGGCCGTTCACGGTGGTCACCGACGCCCGCCGCAAGGAGCTCTTCTGGGCCAGGTACGGCGACGCCCGCACCCGGGTGGACGGCCCGCGGGTGGCCCGGCCGCACGACGTGCCCGCCGGGGACGCCGTCGTCGGGGTCCGCCTCTATGAGGAGATCATCGGCCCGGTGACCGGCCCGGAACACCCGTCGGCCGGCGCGCTGGCGGCGCTGGCGGCCGAACAACTCGCGATGCTGACCCCGGAGGAGGCCCTGGCGGCGGCCAGGCTGCCCGAGGGCCGCATCGACTCCGAGGAGGCCGCCCAGGGCCGGTCGGTGCTCGGGCCCGCCGCACCCATCTACCTGCGCCGCCCGGACGCGCAGATCCCGGGGGCGCCCAAGCGGGTGACCGCGTGATGGCGGTGGCCGCGCTCCGGCAGATGACCACGGGGGACCTGCCCGCCGTCATGGCGATCGAGCGGGCCACCTTCCCCTCCGACGCCTGGAGCGAGGGCATGATGCGTGGCGAGCTGGCCGACCAGCCGCGCACCCGGCACTACCTGGTCGCCGAGGTCGAGGGCCAGGTCGTCGGCTACGCCGGGCTGGCCGTGTCCGCCGACCAGGGCGACGTGCAGACCATCGCCGTGTACGCCGAGCACCGCAGATCCGGCATCGGCTCCCAGTTGCTCACCGAGCTGCTCGCCGAGGCGGGCCGGCGCGGGGCGACCGAAATCTTCCTTGAGGTGCGCGCCGACAACCCGGCGGCGCAGGCCATGTACGAACGTTTCGGGTTCACCTCGTTCGGCGTGCGCCGCCGCTACTACGACGACGGCACCGACGCGATCACAATGGTGAGGAGACTCGATGGCTGACCAGCCGATCGTCCTGGGGATCGAGACCTCCTGCGACGAGACCGGCGTGGGCATCGTGCGCGGGCACACCCTGCTCGCCGACACGATCGCCTCCAGCATGGACGAGCACGCCCGGTTCGGCGGCGTGGTGCCCGAGGTGGCCTCCCGCGCCCACCTGGACGCGATGGCCCAGACCGTGGAGAGCGCGCTGACCAAGGCGGGGCTGCGGTTCGCCGACATCGACGCCGTCGCGGTCACCGCGGGCCCCGGGCTGGCCGGCGCCCTCCTGGTGGGCGTGGCCGCCGCCAAGGCGTACGCGCTGGGGCTCGGGGTGCCGCTCTATGGAGTCAACCACCTGGCCGCGCACGTGGCCGTGGACCAGCTCGAACACGGGCCGCTGCCCAAGCCGTGCCTGGCCCTGCTGGTCTCCGGCGGGCACTCCTCGCTGCTGCTGGTGCCCGACGTGGCCAAGGACGTGATCTCCCTCGGCTCGACCGTCGACGACGCGGCCGGGGAGGCCTTCGACAAGGTGGCCCGGGTGCTCGGCCTGCCGTTCCCCGGTGGCCCGCACATCGACCGCGCCGCCCGCGAGGGCTCCGGCACGGCCATCGCCTTTCCGCGCGGCAAGGCCGACGACGGCACCCTCGACTTCTCCTTCTCCGGCCTGAAGACCGCCGTCGCCCGCTACGTCGAGCGGTCCGGCGCCGGCGTCTCGGTGCCGGACGTGGCCGCGTCCTTCCAGGAGGCGGTGGTGGACGTGCTCACCCGTAAGGCCCTGGAGGCGTGCGCCCGGCACGGCGTCGAGCACCTGCTCATCGGGGGCGGCGTGGCGGCCAACTCCCGGCTCCGCGCCCTGGCCCAGGAGCGGTGCGACGCCGCCGGAATCACCCTGCGCGTGCCCCGGCCGGGCCTGTGCACCGACAACGGGGCCATGGTGGCGGCCCTGGGGGCCACCCTGCTGGAGGCCGGCGCCGCCCCCTCGGACCTGGCCATCCCGGCCGACTCCTCGCTGCCTATCACCACGATCAACGTCTGACCGGCCGCTCCAGGGCGTCGGCGAGCTCCGCCGTGCGGCTCAGCATCGCGCTGTGGCTGCCCGGGACCACCTCCGGTGCGAAGCCCAGCCGGTCCCGGGTCACCTCCCGCATGAACTCCAGCGGGAAGTAGCGGTCCTCGGCGCAGGCCAGGGCGCGGGTGGGGACGTCGGGGAGCGCGGGCCGCGGCCAGGGCGCGAGCATCGAGGTGTCCGCCTGATCACGGCCGTCGGCCAGCGCCTCGTCGGCCAGGTCGCGGGGCACGTCGTGCAGGAACAGGGCGTAGGGGTTCCCGTCGCCGGGGTCGTGGCCGTGGCGGCGGTTGCTCTCGCTGAGGGCCTGCTCGTGGCCGGTGTTCGACCACCAGTCGATGGGCCGCTCGCCGGGGCGCGGGATCATGCCCGCCAGGAACACCAGGGTCTGGACGGGCACCCGGTCGCAGACGAGCGGGCCGGTGAATCCGCCGAACGAGTGCGCCACCACCACCAGGTCAGGCTGGTCGCCGACGGCCGCGGCCACCGCGTCCGCATACTCCTCCAGGCCCGCCTGCGGGTCCTCGTAGGGCAACTCGACGGGGATCGCCCCGTGGCCTCGGCGGCGCAGTTCACGCGCCAGCGGTGCCCAGTAACCCGGCCCGGAACCCCCGCCGGGGAGCAGCACGAAGTTCGTCACGCTCCCTTGCTACCCGATGCCACCGACAAATTCAGTCCTTGCCGGTCCGGGTGGGGCGGAGCAGGGCTTCGGCCAGGGCGAGCATGGTTTCCTCGAGGATGCCGAGGCGGCGGGTCATGTCGGCGTGGGCCGGGTCCATGCTCTGGGTGAGGGTTTTGGTGAGGGTTTCTGCCAGGCGGTCCTGGTCGGGGCGGGCGCCGATCAGCTCGGTGAGGGCGCCGGCGGCCTCCGCGAGGCGTGCCTGGGCGTTCTCGAAGTGGCCGGCCTGGTCGGCGGCGAGTTCGCCGAGGTTCTTGTGCAGGGCGCCGATCTCCAGGGTGGCCGGGAGCTGGCCGACGCGCTGGCTGACCGCCTCCACCCGGTCGTCCACGCTGTCCAGGCGGTCGCCCACCCGGTCGTCCAGGTCGGAGATGCGGGTCAGCAGCGTGCCGTCCAGGGCCGCGACCCGGTCGCCCACGCTCTCGTCCAGGGTGGTGAGGCGGGCGCCGAGCGACTCGCCGAGGGTGACGATGCGGGTGCTCAGCTCGGTGTCCAGGGTGGCGATGCGGGTGCCGAGGTCCTCGTTCAGCGCCGTGGCCTGCGCGGCGGCCCGCTGGTCGGCGGCGGTGAGGCGCTCGTCCAGGGTGGTGAAGCGGGTGTCCACGCGGCCGTCCAGGGCCTCGAAGCGGTCGTCGTGGTGGCCCTGGTGGGTCTCCACGCCGGTCAGCCGGGACTCCACGCCGGTCAGCCGGGTGTCGATGTCGGCCAGGCACTCGTCGGCGGTCTCGATCCGGCCGTCGATGCGGTCCAGCCGGGCGATGGTCGCGGCCTGCCGGGACTCCAGGTCGCCGAGACGGGTCAGCACCTTCCCGGTGGCCTGCTCGACGGTGGTGGTGAGCTCCTGCACCGCGCCCGTCAGCACGCCGGTCAGGTCGAGCACACCGCCCTCCAGGCGCTCGGTGCGCTGGCCCAGCTCGGTGAGGGCCTTGTCCAGCCGGGTGAACCGGCCGGCGGCCGCCTCCATGGCCTCCTGGACCTGCCCGAGCAGCGCGGTGTAGCGCTCCATGCGCTCGGCCATGCCCTGCGCGCCGTCCAGCAGGGACTGGAGCCGGGACAGCGCCTCCTCCACGCTCTCCCCGACCGTGCTCACGTCCGCCCACAGGCTGGGCAGCTCGGCCAGCGGGGTGACCCGGTCGCCGATGCCGCCGACCCGGACGTTGACCGCGTCCACGTGGTCGCGGACCAGCTCGACGTGCTGGGCCAGGCCCTCGGCCCAGGACGGCGGCCGGGTGACGATGTCGTCCAGGCGGACGCTGACCGCCTCCACGCTGCCGTTGAGGCCGCCCAGCTCGCGTTCGCGCACCTCGCGGAGGAGCCATTCCATGCCCTCCAGACGCTGCCGGATCTCGTCCAGCACCGCGCCCTGGGTGCGCTGCTCGTAGACGTGGTCCTGGGCGGCGCGGGCCAGCAGCTCGCGCATGCGGTCGGAGACGGCCGCCTGGCTGCCCGCTTGGAGGAGGGTGTGGCTGGAGTGGTCCACCGAAGGCTCCTTCACTCGCCGACGTTTCGAATCGCAGCGGTGGAAATGGTCCGGTTCGACAGGGGTAAGCACGCGCAAACACGTACCGTCACCGAACTGTAGCCCTTCGTGGCCGTGGCTTCGGGGTGGACGGCCAAAGATCGTGATTCCCCCTGGAATGCCCAGGTTCAGGGGGTCGGCAGCTCGGTGGCCAGGATGGCGATCGGGCGGTTGCCGAGCCTCGTCAGGAGGACCACGCGGGTGTTGTCGCCGTGCAGGCGCAGGTCCCTGCGGAGGCGTTCGACGTCCACCGCCGAGCCGCGCTTCTTGATGGTCACGGAGCCGACGTGGCGGTCTCTCAGGGCCGCTCTGAGGCGTTTGAGGGAGAAGGGCATGACCTCCTCGACCTCGTACCCCGACACCCACGGGCTGCGCGCCGGGCTGTCTGAGGTGATGTAGGCGATCTGCGGGTCGATGAGGCGGCCGGTGATGATCTGGGCTACTTCGGCGACCAGGTGGGCGCGGACGGCGGCGCCGTCGGGGTCGTAGAGATATCGCCCGATTGTCCCCACTTCGGGTTCGACGCCGGACGCCTCAAGCGTTTCCCTAATTGGCAACAAAGTTGCCTTTCTCCGGACTTCTTGCGATTTATCCCCCAGCCACAGGGACGCTTCCTTTACTTCACCTCGAAAAGAAACCCATTCGGCTTCGGTGCCGTCCGGAATGAACTCATAAGGAATGCCCGGCGCCACCTTGAGACACGCTGCCCGGGAACGCCCTACCATCTCCATCAGAACCGGCCAGGCCGGTGTGTACGCATTCGGGTCGAACGTCCGCCGATTCGACGTCCGCCGGGCCGGATCGGCGAACCACACGTCGTAGGCGCCCGGATCCAGTTCCCCCGCGTCCGCCACCCGCACCGACGCCCGCAACCCCAGCGCCGCCACATTGGCCCTGGCCACCGCCGCCGTCACCGGATCGACGTCCACCGCGTCCACGGCACACCCCGCCCGCGCCAACGCGACCAGATCCCCGCCGATCCCGCAACAGGCGTCCGCCACCGACCCGGCCCCCCACCGATCGACCAGCCGCCGCGCCCGATGCTCGGCCACCTCCACCCGGGTGGCCTGCTCCAGCCCCTGCGGCGTGAAGTACATGACCTCCGCATCCGCCCCGAACTTCACCACCGCCCGCCGCCGCAACCCCGCCTGCGTCAGCGCCGCACTCACCAGATCGGCCCCATACCCACGCCGAAGCGCCGTGGCCGCCTGCACCGGATCAGCCCCACCCCGAACAAGCTCGACCGCCTCCGCGAGCACCTTCTGCCCCGCCGGCGTCAGCAGCAGCTCAAACTGACCCAACTCCACGATTCCGAGGCTATCCGGTGTGCCGCTCGTCGTCGGTGCCGCGTTCGCGGCGGGCGGAAGAGGGAGCTGACCTGGGCGGGGAGTTCGTGTTGACGGACTCGGGGGTTGTGCATACTGTTTCGTGTTGGCACTCGCCTAGGGAGAGTGCCAAACCAACTAAGCGACGAGGCAGGTCTGACACCCGCGACGGCAGGCCGCTGGTCGCCTCTTCAGCTCACACATCGCAATCTGAAGGGGAGGTCCGATCGTGACGACCGCCACTAAGGTTCCCGTAAAGCCGCTCGGCGACCGTATCGTGGTCCAGCCGCTTGAGGCCGAGCAGACCACCGCTTCCGGTCTGGTCATCCCGGACACCGCCAAGGAGAAGCCGCAGGAGGGCAAAGTCCTCGCGGTTGGCCCCGGCAACTGGGACGAGTCCGGCAGCAAGCGCGTTCCGCTCGACGTCAACGAGGGCGACGTCGTCCTCTACAGCAAGTACGGCGGCACCGAGGTCAAGTACGGCGGCGAGGAGTACCTGGTGCTTTCCGCCCGTGACGTGCTCGCCATTGTCGAGAAGTAAGCCGTGAAACAGCCCCGGGTGCGTCCAGTGCCCGGGGCTTTCCGTACTGTCCGGGGCTCCTCCGTCTACCCGAGCGCCGGACGCTGAGAGGACTGGTATGCCGAAGACGCTGTCGTTTGACGAGGATGCCCGGCGCGCGCTTGAGCGCGGCGTGAACGCCCTCGCCGACGCCGTGAAGGTGACCCTCGGCCCGCGTGGCCGCAACGTGGTCATCGACAAGAAGTTCGGGGCGCCCACCATCACCAACGATGGTGTCACCATCGCCCGCGAGGTCGAGCTGGACAAGCCGTACGAGAACCTCGGCGCCCAGCTGGCCAAGGAAGTGGCCACCAAGACCAACGACGTGGCCGGTGACGGCACCACCACGGCGACCGTGCTGGCCCAGGCCATGGTCCGGGAGGGCCTGCGGAACGTGGCCGCCGGCGCCCAGCCGCTGTCCCTGAAGCGCGGCATCGACCTGGCCGCCAAGGCGGTCAGCGAGAAGCTGCTCGACTCGGCCCGCCCGGTCGAGGACAAGAAGGAGATCGCGAACGTCGCGACCATCTCCGCCCAGGACGCCAAGATCGGCGAGCTGATCGCCGAGGCGTTCGACAAGGTCGGCAAGGACGGCGTGATCACCGTCGAGGAGTCCAACGCGCTCGGCCTGGAGCTGGAGTTCACCGAGGGTCTCCAGTTCGACAAGGGTTACCTGTCGGCGTACATGGTGACCGACCAGGAGCGCATGGAGGCGGTCCTGGAGGACCCGTACATCCTGCTCACCCAGGGCAAGATCGCCTCCATCGCCGACTTCCTGCCGCTGCTGGAGAAGGTCGCCCAGACCAAGCGGCAGCTGCTGGTGGTGGCCGAGGACGTCGAGGGCGAGGCCCTGGCCGTGCTGGTCACCAACAAGATCCGCGGCACCTTCACCTCGGTCGCGGTCAAGGCGCCCGGCTTCGGTGACCGCCGCAAGGCCATGCTCCAGGACATCGCCATCCTCACCGGCGGCCAGGTGGTGGCCGAGGAGGTCGGCCTCAAGCTGGAGCACGTCGGCCTTGAGGTGCTCGGCACCGCCCGCCGCGTGGTGATCACCAAGGACACCACCACCGTCGTGGACGGCGCCGGCGAGGCCGCCGCGATCGCCGACCGGGTCCGCGAGATCAAGCTGGCCATCGAGCAGTCCGACTCCGACTGGGACCGCGAGAAGCTCCAGGAGCGCCTCGCCAAGCTCTCCGGCGGCGTCTGCGTGCTCAAGGTCGGCGCGGCCACCGAGGTGGAGCTGAAGGAGAAGAAGCACCGCCTGGAGGACGCGATCTCCGCCACCCGCGCCGCCATCGAGGAGGGCATCGTGTCCGGCGGCGGTTCCGCGCTGGTGCACGTGGCCAAGGAGCTGGACGGCCTGGGCCTGTCCGGCGACGAGGCCACCGGCGCCTCGGTGGTCCGCAAGGCGCTGTTCGAGCCGGCCCGCTGGATCGCCGAGAACGCCGGTCTTGAGGGCTACGTGGTGACCTCCAAGATCACCGAACTCTCCGTCGGCCACGGCCTCAACGCGGCTACCGGCGAGTACGGCGACCTGGTGGCCCAGGGCGTCATCGACCCGGTCAAGGTCACCCGCTCGGCCGTGCAGAACGCCGCCTCCATCGCCGGCATGCTGCTCACCACCGAGGCCCTGGTGGTGGACAAGCCCGAGGAGGAGGCCCCCGCCGCCGGCGGTCACGGCCACGGCCACGGGCACGGCCACTAGGCCCCGGCAAGAATCAGGAAGGTACGGCTCTCGCCACTTGAGGCGGGGGCCGTTCTTCTATATAGCAACGGGTAAACCTAACGACCAGATAAGACGTCACACCGGCTCTGAGCTGTCAGAAGCTCTGACAGAAAAGGCGCGAATTCGGCTTTCTTCTGAAATGTTCAAACACTTAGGTGATCGGCTGATTACCAAGGGTTATCGCTGCGTCAATGTGACCAATCCGTAGCCGTTCACCATGGGGACATGCACGATCGTGGCGGGCATCATGCCTAACGTGACCGAGGGATGCGTCGCCGACGCCGCAACTGGGGTAAGGCTTGCGACGAGATCGGATGAGTCCGACCTCAGGGAACTGACCAGCGCCGCCGTGTCAGGAGACCGCAAAGCCATCGAATCGCTGCTGGGCCAATTGCGCCCGATGGTGGTGCGCTATTGCAGGGCCCGTCTCGGGCGGGTCTCCGGTCATTACCACATCGCCGACGACGTGGCCCAGGAGGTCTGCATCGCGGTGCTGTCGGCGCTGCCGCGCTACCGCGACATGGGCCGGCCGTTCGCGTCGTTCGTGTTCGGGATCGCCTCGCACAAGGTGGCCGACGCGCTGCGCAGCTCGGTGCGCAGCGCCGTACCGACCCAGGACCTGCCGGACGGGCCCGACGAGGGGCCGGGGCCCGAGGAGACCGTGGTGCGGTACATCGAGGCCGAGCACGCGCGGGCGCTGCTCTCCCGGTTACCCGACAACCAGCGGGAGCTGCTGATCCTGCGGGTGGTCTCGGGGCTGTCGGCGGAGGAGACCGGGAACGTTCTCGGCATGTCCCCGGGGGCGGTCCGGGTGGCACAGCATCGGGCTCTTGCGCGGCTTCGTCAGATGGCAGAGCTAGAGTCGATTGCGTGACTCACGACGTTGACGTGGTGCTCGACGCGCTGGGCCGCCGGGAGCCGGTCCGTTCGTCGGATCCGGCGATTCTGGTGCTGCGCGCGCTGGTCGCCGACGTGGACAGTATCTACGACACTCAGCGGCTTTCCTCGGTGTCGATCACACCGTCCACATAGCCGCGGGCGTACTCCCAGCTGACGTAGTCCGCCGGGTCGGGCTGGAAGGCGGGCTCGTGCACCTGGGGGCGGCCGTTGTCGATCATCTGGCGGAGGTTGCCGCGGAGCAGGTCCCAGTCGAAGTAGTGCTGCTCCCCGCATTCCGGGCAGTCCAGGACGAGCCCCAGCACTCCCTGGGGCTCCAGCAGCGACCGGAACACTTCGACGTCGGCCAGGTCGGTCAGCGCCTCGTTCCGCTCCGAGGTGGTGAGCGGCTCGGGGTCGTCGAGCTCGCCCAGCTCCACGGCGGGGTCGTTGGGGTCGTCCGCGAACGGGTCGCGGGGGACGTCTTCCAGCACGATCCCACCATATGACCAGGACACGACTTGATGGGCTCGATGGGCCGCATTACCGCCAGCCGTGCCTGGTCGCCTCGGCTCCCGCCTGAAATCGGGGAAACGAAAAGGAGGCCGCCGAGATTCTCGACGGCCTCCTGTCCCGTGGACGAGATCGGGTGGATCGCGTCCTTACCTGGGTGTCATCCCTTGATGCAGACCACGTGGACCGTGCCCTTGCCGTTCTTGCCCTGCACGGTCCAGCCGGTCGGGACTCCGTTGGTGGAGTACGGCCACGCGCCGTCGAGGCCGTCGTGGCTGCCCTCGGTCAACGTGTAACTGCCACCGGTGGCGAGCCAGCCCGTCGGGCAATGGGCGGTGACCGCGGACGCCTTGCCCTCGAACTTGAACTGCATGGCGTTGTACTGGACCTGGTTCGAACCCGCGGGACCCTGCGGGCCTCGCTCACCCTGCGCGCCGGTCTCTCCCTTGTCGCCCTTCGGGCCCTGTGCGCCGGCGTTCCCCTTGTCACCCTTCAGCCCCTGCAAGCCGCGGAGCCCCTGCGGGCCAGCCGGGCCGGCCGGGCCGGAGGCGCCAGGCGAGCCCTGGGGGCCGGTCTTGTTCCAGCCCAGCTTGTACTCCGTGGGCTTGCAGGTGGCCGTGGCGTTCACGACCCGCACGTAGCGCGTCTTCTTGGCGACACAGGCGTGGACCACCTCGTCGGACATGACGGACGACGCCACGGCCATGCCACCGACACCGAAGACGGAACCGGCGATGACGCCGACCGCCAGAATTCCCATCGTGCGCCCACCGGGCAGTTTGATCGGCACGAGTGATTCCCTCCATGACTTCGCGTGGCCCGCCACTTCCGCCAGGTCCCCCCCGGCGCATCCCTGGCAGTGGCATCCGCGAACCGCCGAAAATCATCGATAGGCGCCGGCGGGATCACCAGGTCCGATCGGATCCCATCCGAACCCGATGCCTGTGGGCAGGAGCTTCACGCACCCCTCTGTGCACTGATTGCACACAAGTCCAGTTTTGGACAGACGACCACTCCGAGCAGCACCACAGCGGTGTCAGCAAGCTGCATGTCACCAAGTGCCCCCCGCGGGGCGCGAATGGACCTCGACCTGGACCGCACGGCGCGTCGCCAGGGTTATCCACAGGGGGTCGGATTGTAGTTGGGGGTGGCTACTACACTGGGCTGCTCAGGGGGCTTGAAACGGGCGGGCCCTCTATTTCTTAGGAGGGGTGCGGTATGGGCAAGTTCACCGAACCGGGTCTGACGTTCGACGATGTGCTGCTCGTGCCCGCCTATTCGGATCTTCAACCGGGGGACGCGGATACCTCTACCCGGCTGTCGCGGAATGTCTCGCTGCAGATTCCGCTCATTTCGGCGGCCATGGATACGGTGACCGAAGCTCGGATGGCGGTGGCGATGGCCCGCCAGGGCGGGATCGGAATACTGCACCGGAATCTTTCGATCGCCGATCAGGCCGCGCAGGTCGACCTGGTCAAGCGATCCGAGGCCGGGATGGTCACCAATCCGATCACCTGTACGCCCGACGCCACGCTCGCCGAGGTCGAACTGCTCTGCGCCAAGTACCGGATCTCCGGTGTGCCGGTCACCGATCAGGACGGGGTGCTGCTCGGGATCGTCACCAATCGCGACATGCGCTACGAGAGCGACCACTCGCTGCCCGTCCGCGAGGTGATGACCAAGATGCCGTTGGTCACCGCGCCGGTCGGGGTCTCCCGGGAGGAGGCGTTCCGGCTGCTGCGCTCCCGCAAGGTCGAGAAGCTGCCGCTGGTGGACGCGCACGGCCGGTTGCAGGGCCTGATCACCGTCAAGGACTTCACCAAGAGCGAGCAGTATCCGCTGGCCACCAAGGACGCCGACGGCCGGCTCATGGTCGGTGCCGCCATCGGGGTCGCGGGTGACGCGCAGGAGCGCGCCCACGCGCTGATCGAGGCCGGGGTCGACGTGATCGTGGTGGACACGGCACACGGCCACTCCAAGGGCGTCTGCGACATGGTCGCCAAGATCAAGGCCAACAGCCGGGTGGATGTGGTGGGCGGCAACGTCGCCACCCGGGCCGGTGCCCAGGCGCTGCTGGACGCCGGGGTCGACGCGGTCAAGGTGGGGGTGGGGCCCGGCTCCATCTGCACCACGCGGGTGGTCGCCGGGGTGGGCGCCCCCCAGGTCACCGCCATCTACGAAGCCTCGTTGGCGGCCGGCCCCGCCGGGGTCCCGGTGATCGGCGACGGCGGCCTGCAGTACTCCGGCGACATCGCCAAGGCGATCGCGGCCGGGGCCGACGCGGTGATGCTGGGCTCGCTGCTGGCCGGTTGCGAGGAATCGCCCGGTGAGCTGATCTTCATCAACGGCAAGCAGTTCAAGTCGTACCGGGGGATGGGGTCGCTGGGCGCGGTCCGCAACCGGGAGCGCGGCGGCGCCTCCTTCAGCAAGGACCGGTACGCGCAGGACGCCGTCTCCGGCGACGACAAGTACATCCCCGAGGGCATCGAGGGCCAGGTGCCCTACCGCGGCCCGGTCGCCGCCGTCGCCCACCAGCTGGTCGGCGGGGTCCGGCAGGGCATGTGGTACACCGGCTCGCGCACGATCGCGGACCTGCGCGACCACAGCATGCTGATGCCGATCACCGCGGCGGGGCTCAAGGAAAGCCACCCGCACGACATCCAGATGACGGTCGAGGCCCCCAACTACCATCGACGCTGAACGGTAAGTCGGGATTTTCGGCACGAGGAAAGAACACATGACTCAGGTGGAGATCGGCCGCGGCAAGACCGGCCGCCGGGCGTATGCGTTGGACGAGATCGGCATCGTGCCTTCCCGGCGGACGCGCGACCCCGAGGAAGTGTCGATCTCCTGGCAGATCGACGCCTACCGCTTCGAGTCGCCCGTCGTGGTGAGCCCGATGGACAGCGTGGTCTCCCCGGCCACGGCGATCGAGATCGGCCGGCTGGGCGGGCTCGCCGTCCTTGACCTGGAAGGTCTGTGGACGCGGTACGAGGACCCCCAGCCCCTGCTGGACGAGGTGGCCACCCTCACCCCCGAGGCCGGGACCCGGCGGTTGCAGGAGATCTACACCGCCCCCATCCAGGACGAGCTGATCGGCCGCCGGATCGCCGAGATCCGCGAAGCCGGGGTGACCACCGCCGTGCGGCTCTCCCCGCAGCGCACCATCCAGTACCACAAGGCCGTGATCGACGCCGGTGTGGACATCTTCGTCATCCGGGGCACCACGGTCTCGGCCGAGCACGTCTCCGGCCGCGCCGAGCCGCTCAACCTCAAGCAGTTCATCTACGAACTCGACGTGCCGGTGATCGTCGGCGGCTGCGCCACCTACACCGCCGCCCTCCACCTCATGCGCACCGGCGCCGCCGGTGTGCTGGTCGGCTTCGGCGGCGGCGCCTCGCACACCACCCGGAACGTGCTCGGCGTCGTGGTCCCGATGGCCACCGCCATCTCCGACGTCGCCGCCGCGCGCCGCGACTACATGGACGAGTCGGGCGGCCGGTACGTTCACGTCATCGCCGACGGCGGCATGGGCGGCTCCGGCGACATCGCCAAGGCCATCGCCTGCGGCGCCGACGCCGTCATGGTCGGCTCGCCGCTGGCCCGCGCCGCCGAGGCTCCCGGCCGCGGCTACCACTGGGGCTCCGAAGCCCACCACCCCGACCTGCCCCGCGGGCGCCGCGTGCACTTCGGCACCATCGGCACCCTGGCCGAGATCCTGCACGGTCCGTCCTCGGTGGCCGACGGCTCCATGAACCTCATGGGCGCCCTCAAGCGCACCATGGCCACCTCCGGCTACTCCGACATCAAGGAGTTCCAGCGGGTCGAGGTCGTCGTCGCGCCGCCCCAGTAGTGATTTTCAGGTTTCGCGCCCCCGCTTCGTGCGTGGCGGGGGCGGGAAACCCGGCGTCACTGAGCGCTTCCGCACAGCCGGCGTTGGCCCGCGTGCGCGCCCTCGATGAGATCCCGGAGGTCGAGCGCCAGATCGTACGGTCCCCAGAGGGCGGCCAGGATGGACAGCACGATTGTCAAGGGCAGGGTCAGGCCGTGGTGCGGGATGGGCAGGAGCAGGGCCCTGACCCGGCGCGGTAGCGGCCCGGGCCGGTTCGGGCGGTCGGGGCCGCGCAGTCCGATGCCGAGCGCGGTGGGCGGAACACCTTCGGCTGGGGTTTCTTCGGCCCGGGTGTCGGGTGGCGGGGTTTGGCTACGGGGCTGAGTGGTCTGGGCCTGGGTGGTGCGTGACAGGGCCGCGCGTCCCAGGGCGCGGGCGGCGAGTGTGCGATCTCCGACGGCGTCCGCGGCGCGTTCGTCGGCCCACCGCTCGGTGCTGTAGACGACGGCGCGGGCCAGCGGGCGCAGGAGCGGGTTGACGGCGGCCGCGGCCCGCGTAACGTTCCGGAACATGTGGTGGCGGTCGCGCAGGTGGGCCTCTTCGTGGGCGAGGAGCACCCGCTGCTCGTTCTCGTCGAGGACGGCGAGCATGCCGGTGGAAATGACCACCCGCCCCGGGCGGCCGGGGACGGCGAAGGCGTCCACCACGTCGTCGTCGAGCACCGCGACCAAGCCCTCGCCGGGCAGGTCCCGGACGGCGTCGGCCGACGCGCGGCGGGCGCGCCGCAACCGCACCGCCACGACGGCCAGTCCGGCCGCCCCGGCCGTCAGCGCCACGGAGGCCAGCGCGGCCACGAGCGGGCTGGTCTGCGCGTCGCCGCGGAGAATGTCCAGCGGCAGGCCGGTGTAGGTGGCGAACCCGGCGAGCTGGACCACGCCTTCCGCGGCCAGGACGAGCAGGGTGAGCGTGCTCGCCACGGCGGTGGCGACCGCCAGCAGGGTGATCAGCCAGGTGGCGGACCGCGGCGGCAGCCGTTCGGAGAGCGGGCGGGCGATCAGCATGCCCAGTACGGAGACGGCGAACGGGAGGTACCCGTCGGCGTCCATGAACCATCGCATCTCGGTCATCCGGGGTCCTGGCGGTCGAGCAGGCGGCGCAGCAGGCGTTCGTCGCCTTCCGACAGGGTGTCGACGAAGCGGGCCAGGATCGACTCGCGGTCCGGTTCCCCTTCCAGCACCTGGTGCATCCGGCGGGCGGCCAGACCGGTCTCGTCGTCGACCGGCCGGTACCGGAACGAGCGGCCCTCCTTCGAGCGCGCGGCCAGCCCTTTGGCGTGCATCCGGGTGAGGATGGTCACCACGGTGGTGTAGGCCAGATCGGCGGTGAGCCGGTCCTGGACCTGGGCCGGGGTGAGCGGCTGGGCGGCGTGCTGCAGGGCCGCCATGACCTCCGATTCGAGCGAACCGGCGGGCCGCCGACGGGAATCCGGGCCGGTCATGGGCCTCTCCTTGCTGACCGGATCGACGTTGGTCCGGTCCTACCAGGCGAACAGTCTGCCACGTGGGGGAGGCCTTGCGGCCATGTGTTAGGTTAGGCTTAACTAACTTCTACAGCGCTGTAGATGAGTCATGGCCGGACTCTCTCCTCCCACCGAACAGACCGAACAGAAGGAACATCGCCGTGCCCATCAAAGTCCCCCAGACCATCCTCACGCTGGTCGCCGGCGCCCTCCTGCTCGCCGCCTGTGGAAGCGACCCCGGCAGCGACACCGGCTCTGACAGCGCCGCCACCTCCTCCGGCGGCGACAAGACGATCACCGTCTACAGCGGGCGCAGCGAGTCGCTGGTGAAGCCGTTGCTGGAGCGGTTCACCCAGCAGACCGGCATCGCCGTGGAGGCCCGGTACGCCGCCACCGCCGCCATGGCCAGCCAGCTCCTGGAGGAGGGCGAGCGCTCCCCGGCGGACGTGTTCTTCGCCCAGGACGCCGGTGCGCTCGGCGCGGTCGCCAAGAAGGGCATGCTGGCCCCGCTCTCCGACGACCTGGTCAACCAGGTGCCGGAGATCTACCGGGCCAAGAGCAAGGAGTGGGTCGGCGTCACAGCCCGTTCCCGGGTGCTGGTCTACAACCCCGGCCAGGTGACCGAGGACAAGCTGCCCGCCTCGGTCTTCGACCTCACCAAGCCGGAATGGAAGGGCAAGGTCGGGGTGGCCCCGACCAACGCCTCCTTCCAGGCGTTCGTCACCGCCATCGTCGTCCAGCACGGCGAGCAGAAGGCCAAGGACTTCCTGGCCGGGCTGAAGGCCAACGAGCCGGAGATCAGGGACGGCAACGGCCCGATCCTGGAAGAGGTGGACTCGGGCAAGCTTGCCGTCGGCCTCATCAACCACTACTACCTGGGCGAACTGAGCAAGGAGCGGGGCACCACGCCGGACGCGCTCACCGCCAAGCTGCACTTCTTCCCCGGCGGGGACACCGGGGCGCTGGTCAACGTGGCCGGGGTCGGGGTGCTGAAGAAGGCCGCCCAGGATCCCGACGTGCAGGCGTTCGTCACCTACCTGCTCAGCGCCGACGCGCAGCAGTACTTCGCCGAGCAGACCTTCGAGTACCCGCTGGTCGCGGGTGTGACCCCGCCCGCCGGGGTGCCCGCGCTCGCCGAGCTTCAGGCACCCGCCGTGGACCTCAACGACCTCGACCAGCTTGAGGCCACGATCGGCCTGATCCAGGAGTCGGGACTCGTCCCCTAACACCATGACGGCTCACCCCGAAGCGACCGCTGCCGACTCGTCCAAGACGATGGCCGCCGCCCGTTACGCCGGCGCCATGTCGGCTCGTCCCAAGCGACCGCTGCTGCTGGCCCTGTCGGCGGTGGCGGTCGCGGTCGCCCTCATTCCGGTGGTCTATCTGGCCGTGCGTACCGCCCAGGCCGGGTGGGCCGCCATCGTCGAGGACCTGGGTACCGTGCGGGTCGCCCGGCTGGCGGTCCACACGCTCGGGCTGGCGGTGGTGGTGACCGCCGGTTGCCTGGTCCTGGGGGTCGGTGCGGCGGTCCTGGTGGTCAGGACCGATCTGCCGGGGCGGCGCGGGTTCGCCGTCCTGGCGGCGTTGCCGCTCGCCGTGCCCACCTACATCGCCGCCTTCGCGTGGCGGTCGACGGTGGACGGGTTCGCGGGGTTCTGGGCGGCGGCGCTGGTGTTGACGCTCTGCTCGTACCCGTATGTCTTCCTGCCGGTGGCCGCGGCGCTCACCAAGGCCGACCCCGCGCAGGAGGAGGTGTCCCGATCCCTGGGGCGTACCGCCTGGCAGACGCTGACCGGGGTGACGCTGCGCCAGATCCGTCCGGCGTTGACCGGCGGCGGGCTGCTGGTCGCGCTGTACGTGCTGTCGGATTTCGGGGCGGTGTCGATCCTGCGCACCGACACCTTCACCCGCGCCATCTTCGTCGCCTTCGACCTGGGCTTCGATCGTACGGGCGCGCTGGTGCTGGCCGCCGCGCTGGTCGTGATCACCATGCTGATCCTGGCCGGGGAGGAAGCCGGTCGCCGCAAGGACGCCCGTTATGCCCCGCTGGGTGGGACCCGCCGCATGGCAGCCCCATTTCACCTGGCCCGGTTGCGCCGGCCTGCCGTCTTCGCGCTGGCGGCCGTGGCCGCGCTCGCGATCGGCGTTCCAGCCGTGAGCCTCGCCCACCGGATGCTGCAAGGCGTCTCCCGGCCGGGGGCCTGGACCGAGGTGGCCGCGGCGGCGGGGAACTCGCTCTGGCTGTCGGCCGCGGGGGCGGCGTTCACCATGCTGCTCGCGCTGCCCCTCGGGCTGCTGAACGCCAAGGCGCCCGGCCGGGCGAGCAGGCTGCTCGACCGCCTCGGCTATCTCGGCCACGCGCTGCCCGGGCTGGTCATCGGCCTGTCCCTGGTGTCCTTCGGCGTCAGCTTCGCCTACCCGCTCTACCAGACGGCCTGGCTGCTGGCGCTCGGCTACGCGGCCCTGTTCCTCCCGCTGGGGGTGGCGGCCGTGGCCGGGGCGGCGGCGCACGCGCCTCCCGTGCTCGACGAGGTCGCCCGCTCCCTGGGCAGGGGCCCGCTGACCGTCTTCCGCACGCTCACCCTGCCCCTCACCCTGCCCGGCATCGGAGCCGGGGCCGCCCTGGTCTTCCTCACCTGCATGAAGGAACTCCCGGCCACCCTCCTGCTCCGGCCGACCGGCGTCGACACCCTGGCCACCGAGCTGTGGACGAACACCACCGTGGCCGCGTACGCGGCGGCGGCGCCGTACGCGGCGCTGCTGGTTCTGCTGTCCTCGCTGCCGACGTGGCTGCTCACCGCGCACACCGGCATCCTGACCCGAAAGTCCGCACCATGAGCCATCTGGAACTCCACGGGATCGCCAAACGCTACGGCTCGGTGACCGCCCTCGACGGCGTCGACCTCGCCGTGGCGGGCGGCACCCTGCTCGCCGTGCTCGGCCCGTCAGGCTGCGGGAAGACGACCCTGCTGCGCTGCGTGGCGGGCTTCGAACGCCTGGACGCGGGCGAGGTGTCCGTCGACGGCCGCGCCGTCGCCGGACCCGGCCTGCACCTGCCGCCCGAGCGCCGCCAGATCGTCACCGTTCCCCAGGAAGGCGCGCTCTTCCCCCATCTGTCGGTCCGGCGCAACATCGAGTACGGCCTGACCCGCGCGGAACGCCGTACCGACCGGGTGGCGGAGGTTCTCGCCCTGGTCGGCCTGACCGGGTACGGCGACCGCATGCCCCACCACCTGTCCGGCGGTCAGCAACAACGGGTCGCGGTCGCCCGCGCGATGGCCCCCCGGCCGTCCCTCATCCTGCTGGACGAACCCTTCAGCGCCCTGGACGCCGGGCTCCGCGCCGACCTGCGCCGCGACGTGCGAGCCGCGCTACAGGCCGACCACGCGACCGGCATCCTGGTCACCCATGACCAGAGCGAGGCCCTGTCCATCGCCGACCAGGTCGCCGTGATGCGCGACGGCCGCGTCCTGCAGTGCGCTCCCGCCGCCGAGGTGTACCGGAAACCAGCCGACCCATGGGTGGCGGCCTTCGTCGGCGAGGCCCTGTTCCTGCCCGCCCGATCCACGCCTCAGACGGCCACGGTCTCCACCGCGCTGGGCCCGGTCCAGGTGGACACGCTGCCACCCGGCGACGGCGACCTGGTCATCATGGCCCGCCCCGAGCAGATCCGGGTGACCTCGGCCCCCGCGGCCGTCTCCGCCACCGTCGTCGGCCACGATTTCCACGGCCACGACGCCACCCTGTCCCTCCGCCTGGACGACGGCACGCAGGTCACCGCACGGGTCCCGGGCCACGCCCTCCCGGAGACCACGGTCGTCGGCCTGTACGTCGAGGGCGTCTGCCGCGCCTACCACGACCATGACCGAGCACATCGACCCAATCTGGTGACAGCTTGACCAGCCTGTGCAGGCTGAAGGGAAAAAGGCATCAAAGGATCTTTGGGGTTGTTTGTCGCTTCTGTGGCTATTTGGGTGGGTAGGGCCAAGGCCGTTCATCGAGGACATGGCGACTTGCGCGGAATTCCTCGTGGTACGGGTGTGCCTCTCACGTGGTGCGATGCGCGGCAGGTCGCCGCCTCGATCGTCGTCGAGAACCTGCGAGGTGAACATGAAAGCCGTCGTCTACGCCGGACCACGGCAGATCAGCGTGCAGGACGTACCCGATGCGCGGATAGAGCGCCCCACCGATGTGCTGGTCCGCGTCACCACCACCAACATCTGCGGGTCGGACCTGCACATGTACGAGGGCCGGACCACCATGGAGCCGGGCAGGGTCCTGGGGCACGAGAACCTCGGCGAGGTCGTGGAGGTCGGGTCGGCCGTCGATCGTGTCCGCGTGGGGGACATGGTCTGCCTGCCGTTCAACATCTCGTGCGGCTTCTGCGCGAACTGCGAGAAGGGCCTGACCGCCTTCTGCCTGACCACCAACCCCGAACCGGGCATTGCCGGGGCCGCGTACGGCTTCGCCGGCATGGGCCCGTACAGCGGGGGACAGGCCGAGCTGCTGCGGGTGCCGTACGGGGACTTCAACTGTCTTGTCCTCCCGGAGGACGCCAGGGACCGGGAGCGGCAGAAGGACTACGTGATGCTGGCCGACATCTGGCCGACCGGCTGGCATGCGACCCAGCTCGCCCGCATGCGGGCGGGTGACTCCGTGGTGATCTACGGGTCGGGGCCGGTGGGGCTGATGGCCGCGTACTCGGCCATGATCAGGGGCGCGAGCCAGGTGATGATCGTCGATCGCCACCCGGACCGGCTCGCCAAGGCCGAGGAGATCGGCGCGATCGCGATCGACGACTCGCGGACCTCGCCGGTGGACCGGGTCATGGAGCTCACCGGCGGCCACGGGGCCGACCGCGGCTGCGAGTGCGTGGGGTTCCAGGCACACGACCCGCAGGGCGTCGAGCATCCGAACATGACGCTGAACAACCTGGTGAAGTCGGTCAAGTTCGCCGGAACCATCGGCGTCGTCGGGGTCTTCATCCCGACCGACCCCGGCAGCCCGGACGACCTGTACAAGCAGGGCGAGATCGCCTTCGACTACGGGATGTTCTGGTTCAAGGGCCAGACGATCGGCAACGGGCAGTGCAGCGTCAAGAACTACAACCGGCAGCTCTGCAGGCTCATCGAGACCGGCAGGGCCCGGCCGTCCTGGGTCGTCTCGCAGGAACTGCGCCTGGACGACGCGCCGTCCGGATACGAGCACTTCGACCGGCGGGACGACGGCTGGACCAAGGTCGTCATTCATCCCGACGGCAGCCGTGGCTGAGAACCAGGAAGGCGGCTGGGACAAGCCCCACGTAGGGACGGTCATACCCGATGCCCGGGTGCTCAAGGACCAGTTCCTTGACGCTTTCAACGGCCATGACCTGGACCGGATGCTGCGGTGCCACAGCCGGGACGCGGTGCTGGTCACCCCGGCGGGTGTGACCGAGGGGCATGACGAGATCTCCTCGTTCTACCAGGACTTCTTCGACGGTTTCCCGGATCTGCGCATGACCGTCTGGCACACGGTCACCTGCGCGGATCCGGCGGTCAGCGAGTGGGTTCTCACCGGCACCCACACCGGTCCGTTCCTGCTCCCGGAGGGCGAAATGCTCCAGGGCACAGGCCGCCCCGTCACGGTCCGCGGCACAAGCACCTGCACCGTGAGCAACGGGAAGATCATCACCCATCGGATCTACTTCGACCAGCTTGAGCTGTACAGCCAACTCGGCGCCAAGCTGAACTTCGACGACGTTCCGACGATCGAGGAGACCGAAGGCCAGACCGTCAGCCCGCCGTGACCTTGGCGTAGTGGAACACGTCCAGCGGGAGCGAGTGCTCCAGGCGCCAGCGGAACCGCACCGGCCGGTCGCCTTCGCAGTGCTCGTAGGTCATCGGCCCGGCGTACAGGTACGGCGGCGCACCCAGCCCTTCATCGCGCTTGTTCTCCCTGACGAACAGGTGGACGCTGGACTGTCCGGACTGGTAGCGCTGTGCCGTGGGATTGCTCCGACGCAACGTGGACTGGGACTCCCACTGAAACAGGCTCGGGGTGATGGCCCGATCGTGGTACATCGTCGTAGGCGAGAAGAGCGACACGGACTTGTCGATCGTCACGAAGAACAGGTCGGCGTTCGCCTCGGGCACCCATTTCACGCCTTCGCGCATGTGGGCGGGTTTGTCCACGCCGAAAGCGGCCAATGCCTCGTTCTTGCTGTAAGTGGCATGGATGTGCAGGGGAACCTCTCCCGCCAGCGGATGCGTCACGCGATGGCGGCGCTCGCCGAGCAGATCGGCCAGTTCCAGGAGTTCACTCACCCTGTCCCGGTGGGCCAGTAGCTCCGCCAGCCGCTCCTCCGCCGTGGAGGCGGGCTGGGTGCCACCCCAGAGGGCGACATCGAGCATCGCGAGCAACCGCTGCTCACGAACTGATTCCCCGCTGCTCAGGCGGCGCAGGAAAGCCAGCCGGTCGGGGTCGTCGATGTGGAGCATGCGGCCGAGCGCCTTGCCGATCTTCTCGTCCAACGGCCCCGCCGCAGGGCCTCTGCCCGCCGCCCGCCGCAGCGCGGCCCATCCATGGCGGCGGCGGTAGAGGTCCTCCAGCTCCAGCCCGGTCTCTTCGAGGAAGGCGGCCAGCGTGGTCGGCGCGGGCAGCGCGGCGAGTTCGGCGGCCAGGTCGGGCCAGCGCAGGTTCAGCGTCTGGCGGATGTTGTGCAGCACCAGCCGCGAGACCTCGCGGTCCAGGTCGATGTGGCAGCCGGGCGGCAGGGTGGGAAAGCCCGCTTCCACCTCGCGGGCGACCCCGGTACGGCTGGCGCCGGTCAGCGCGCGGTAGCGGCGGTCGAAGCGGAACTGGCGGTGCTGGTTGCCGATGAAATCCAGCACGGTGAGGCAGGCCTTGCCGTCGTCCAGGCGCAGCCCGCGCCCGAGTTGCTGGAGGAAGACGGTGGCGCTGTCCGTGGGGCGCAGGAAGAGCACGGTGTCGATGCTGGGGATGTCGACACCCTCGTTGAACAGGTCCACGGCGAAGACGACGGCGACCTCGCGCGACCGGAGTCTCCGGAGCCCTGCCTCCCGGTCGGCCTGCGGGGTGCGGGAGGTGATGGCGAGGGCCGGGATGCCCGCTTCGGTGAAACGCTGGGCCATGTACTCGGCGTGGTCGACGCTGACGCAGAAGCCCAGCGCGCGCATCCGGCCGAGATCGCCGATCTTGCGCTGCAGTGTCTCCAGGACCAGCCGGACGCGGGCGTCGTTGCCGGTGAACACGTTACTGAGACGCGTCAGGTCGTAGCCCTGACCGCGTTTCCACGGCACAGCTGACAGGTCCACCCCGTCATGTACGCCGAAGTACTGGAACGGCGCCAGTAGCTGCCGTTCGATGGCCTCCCACAGGCGTAGCTCGACCGCGATCCGGCCGCCGAACCAGTGCTTGACGTCCTGGCCGTCCGTACGTTCTGGGGTGGCGGTCAGACCCAGCAGCACGCGTGGCGTGAGGTGGCCCAGCAGGCGGGTGTACATGGCCGCCTCGGCGTGGTGGAACTCGTCCACGATCACCATGTCGAACGCGGCAGGGTCGAGTAACTCCAGGTCGAGGCGGTGCAGCGACTGGATGGAGGCGAACACGTGCCGCCACTGCTCGGGTTTCCGCCCGCCGGCGTACAGCTCGCCGAAGGCGCCGTCGCGGAGCGCCTGGCGGAAGGTGGCCTGGCTCTGGGTGAGGATCTCCTGGCGGTGCGCCACGAAGAGCAGCGAGTCGACCTCGCCGGCCGCGCGCAGCTCGCGGTAGTCCAGCGCGGAGACCACCGTTTTGCCGGTTCCGGTGGCCATCACCACCAGGTTGCGCCACCGGTCGTGGATCTCGCGTTCGGCGGTGAGCTCGGCCAGGACCTCGCTCTGGTAGCCGTACGGGTTCACGTCCACCGAGGCGATGGTCAGCGGCAGGTCGCGTGTCCCCGCGCCTTCCAGCTCCAGCGCGCGCTCCAGGCGGGCGCGGTCCTGTGCTGAAGCGGGATCGTAGTCCTCGAAGGCCGGGTCGCCCCAGTACTCCTCGAAGGTGGCCGCGAAGGTGTCCAGCAGGTGCGGCTGCTCCACGGCCGACAGGCGGACGTTCCACTCCAGCCCGTCGATCAGAGCGGACTTGGACAGGTTCGAGGAGCCGACGTACGCGGTGGAGAAGCCGGTTTCCCTGCGGAACAGCCACGCTTTGGCGTGCAGGCGGGTGGTCCTGGTCTCGTACGAGATCTTGACCGTGGCGCCCAGCTCGGCCAGCCGGTCCAGCGCCCGGCGTTCGGTCGCGCCCCGATAAGTGGTGGTGATGACCCTCAGCCGGCCGCCCCGCTGGACGAACTCGGCCAGGTCGTCTTCCAGGATGCGTACGCCGTACCAGCGGACGAAGGCGCACAACAGGTCGACCTGGTCCGCCGAGGCCAGCTCCCGCCTGAGTTCGTGGCCCACGCTCGGCTGGCCGTGCCCGTTGACCAGCAGTGCGCTCGCCGCGAGCGGAGTCTCCGGGCGCCTCGGGTAGACCGGCTCGCCGGTGGGGGTACGTCGGCGCGTCACGGCCAGGAGCAGTTCCCGCGAGCCGGCCACCAGGTCGTCCTGCGCGACTTCGCCCAGGACGGCGGCGAGCCGGTTGGCCAGTTCGACCTGGCCGGCCAGTCGTTCGGGGTCGGTGCCGCGTACCGACCGCAGGGCCCTGCGGGTGAGTGCGGCCAGGTGGGCGGTGAGTACGTCCGCGGCCTCGATCTGGTCGAGCGGGCGCCGCTGGGCCAGGTCGCCGTGGGCGATCAGCTCACGGGCCAGTCCTTCGGTGACGAGTTGCTCGTACAGGCCGGGGGCGAGGTCGCTCATGGCCGGCAACGTACTGGATTTGTCAGGGGGTCGGCTGAGTAATCCAGGTGCCCTTCTTCATTACGCCGGTGATGGTCAGGGATTCGTTGAGGATGACGAGGTCGGCTTGTTTGCCGGTGGTGATGGAGCCGATTTCGTGGGAGAGGCCGAGGATTTTGGCGGGGGTGAGGGAAGTTACGGCGGCGGCCTGGGGGAGGGTGAGGTTGTTGTGGTGGATGGCTCGGTGGAAGGCGGTGTCCATGGTGAGGGTGCTGCCGGCGATGGCGCCGCCGCCGGCCAGGCGGGCGACGCCGGAGCGTACTTCGACTTTCATGGGGCCGAGGGGGTAGTCGCCGTCGGGCATTCCCGCGGCGTTCATGGCGTCGGTGATGAAGGCGATTCTTGAGGTGGGGACGGCGGACAGGACCAGGTCGATGACTTTGGGGTGCAGGTGGACGCCGTCGTTGACGATTTCCACGGTGACACGGTCGTCGGTCATGGCGGCGGTGATGGGGCCGGGGTCGCGGTGGCCGAGGGGGCGCATGGCGTTGAACAGGTGGGTGGCGACTGAGGCGCCTTCGTCTATCGCGGCCATGGCCTGTTCGTAGGTGGCGTCGGTGTGGCCGATGGCGGCGATTACGCCGGCGTTCACGCATTCGCGTACCGCGTCGAGGGCGTTGGGTAGTTCGGGGGCCAGGGTGAACATGCGCACGTGGCCGTCGCCCGCGCCGATCAGGTCGGCGAATTCGGTCGCGGAGGGGGCGCGGAGGAGTTCGGGGCGGTGGGCGCCGCAGCGGGCCGCCGAAATGTACGGGCCCTCGTAGTGGATTCCGGCCAGCAGCCCTTCCGCGCACAGTTTGGCCAGCATCCCCGCGGACTTCTTCAGGTGGTCGAGCGGCGCGGTGACCAGGCTGGCGAGTGCCGTGGTGGTGCCGTGCCGCCGGTGGAAGGCGATGGTCTGCCGTGCCTGCTCCTCCGATCCCGCCGGGTATCCGGCGCCGCCACCGCCATGGACGTGGATGTCGACGAACCCTGGGACGATGGTCTGCCCGGCCAGCGAGTGCCCGTTCCTGGGCGCCTGGCCATGCCCGACATGGGTGATCCGCCCTTCCTCGATGGTCAGCCAGCCGTGGTGGACGCCATCAGGGGTGACGATCTGGGCGTCGGAGAGTGTGATGCTCACCCTCCCATCCTCCATGGTCGCCCGCGAGTGATCTACTGCGGCGCCCTTGCTCTCCATGATGAGAGGATCAGGCAAGGAGTGAGAAGCATCGTTCTACCGTTTTCCCTGCTCACATTGGTTTGATGGGATCAATCGAATCTCACAGACCGAATGAACAGGTGGGCGTAACATGCGAGTCGCGATTGTCACCGGGGCCAGCTCCGGTATCGGGCAGAGCGCAGCCATTCAGATCGCCAAGCGTGGGACAGGGGTGATCCTGACCTACAACTCCTATCAGTCCGGGGCGCTGGACACGGTCGCGACCATCGAGAAGGAGGGCGGTACGGCCGTCGCGTTGCCGTTGGACGTCGGCAGGTCGGAGACCTTCCCGGCCTTCCGGGAGTCGGTCGCCGCGGCGCTTCGGGAAACGTGGGGCCGGGACACGTTCGACTTCCTGGTCAACAACGCCGGGGTCGGGGAGAACGCGTTGTTCGAGGACACCTCGGAGGAGATGTTCGACAGGCTCATGCGGGTTCTGCTCAAGGGGCCGTACTTCCTGACCCAGACCCTGCTGCCACTGCTGGCCGACGGCGGCGCGATCGTCAACATGACCAGTAACTCGGTGTCCAGAACTACTGAACCCGGGTACTCCGCCTACGCCACCATGAAGGGTGGTCTGACGGTGCTGACCCGCTATATGGCCAAGGAGTTCAGTAAGCGGGGTATCCGGGTCAACTCGGTGTCCCCCGGTACCACCCGTACGCGCATCTCGGACAACGCCTTCGAGCGCTTCCCCGAGGTGATTCCCGCTCTCGCGGCGAAGACCGCTCTCGGCAGGGTCGGTGAACCCGACGACATCGGCATGGTGGTCGCGGTGCTGCTGGGAGAGGAGGGTCGCTGGATCACCGCGCAGGACCTCGAGGTCGCCGGTGGCTACAACCTCTAGCTCGTTCCTATCCCGGGCGGCGTGCCGGTTCTCGTGCGCCGCCCTCGTCCTCGGGTCTGTGGCTGATTGAGTGGCTACTCGCCGGTAGATTCCGGGTAGGACGACAGGGGTAGGCGTAAGCCGTGCAAAGGGAGAGCCATGACGGCGCGGATGGGGACGGCGAGGCTGGGGCCGGCGGAGCGGTTTGACGCGTTGTCGCGGCTGGGGTCGCAGGAGTTCGACGTTGTTGTGGTGGGGGGTGGGGTTGTCGGGGCGGGGGTCGCGCTCGATGCCGCCACCCGGGGGTTGTCGGTGGGGTTGGTGGAGGCGCGGGACTTCGCGTCGGGGACCTCGTCGCGGTCGTCGAAGTTGATCCATGGGGGGTTGCGGTATCTGGAGCAGCTCAACTTCGATCTGGTACGGGAAGCGCTGCAGGAGCGGTCGTTGTTGTTGCAGCGGATCGCGCCGCATCTCGTGCGGCCGGTTCCGTTTCTATTCCCCTTGACGCATGTGGGGTGGGAGCGGCCGTATGTGGGGGCCGGGCTGGTGCTCTACGACACGTTGGGGTTCTCGCTCGGGTTCACGCGGGGGGTGCCGGGGCATCGGCATCTGTCCAGGAAGCGGGCGTTGCGGCTGGCGCCGGCGTTGAAGCGGGCGGCGTTCACGGGGGCGGTGCAGTATTGGGACGCGCAGGTGGATGATGCGCGGTATGTGATGACTCTGCTGCGGACGGCAGCCACCTACGGGGCTCAGGTGGCTTCTCGGGCGCAGGTGGTGGGGTTTCTTCGGGAAGGGGAGCGGGTTACCGGGGTTCGGGTCTGTGATCTGGAGACCGGGGTGGAGCTCGATGTTCGGGCCCGGCAGGTGGTGAATGCCACGGGGGTCTGGACTGACGATATTCAGGATCTTGTGGGTGGGCGCGGGCAGATCAATGTGAAGGCGTCCAAGGGGATTCATCTGCTGGTGCCTCGGGATCGGATCCACTCGGTTACCGGGATCATTCTTCGCACCGAGAAATCGGTGCTTTTTGTGATTCCGTGGGGGCGGCACTGGATCATCGGGACGACGGATACCGCGTGGACGTTGGACAAGGCGCATCCGGCGGCTTCCCGGACGGATATCGACTACGTGCTCGATCACGTCAATGCCGTGCTGTCGGTGCCCTTGACCAGGGACGATGTCGAAGGGGTGTACGCGGGGCTGCGGCCGCTGCTGAAGGGGGAGTCGGAGCAGACCTCCAAGCTCTCTCGGGAGCATGTGGTCACCCATCCGGTGCCGGGGCTGGTCATGGTGGCGGGGGGCAAGTTCACGACGTATCGGAAGATGGCGGCGGATGCGGTCAACGCGGTCGCGCATGGGCTGGATCTGCGGGTTCCTCCGTCCTGTACGGATCGCATTCCGCTGGCCGGGGCTGAGGGGTATCAGGCGCTGTGGAACTCTCGGTATCGGTTGGCGGAGTCGTCGGGGCTCCATGTGGCTCGGATCGAGCATCTGCTCCAGCGGTACGGGTCCATGATCGATGAAGTGCTGGTGCTGATCGAGGGCGATCCGACGCTGGCTCATCCGCTGGCCGGGGCCGACGACTACCTGCGCGCGGAGATCGTGTACGCGGCCACCCATGAGGGCGCCCGTCACCTCAACGACGTGCTGACCCGGCGCACCCACATCTCCATCGAGACCTTCCACCGCGGCCTCGCCGTCGCCGAGGAGGTCGCCGAACTCCTGGCGCCCCCGCTTGGCTGGGACGGCGAACAGGTCAAACGCGAGATCGAGTACTACACGAAGCGAGTGGAAGCCGAACGAGCCTCCCAGGAACAGGACACCGACCAGGAAGCCGACGCCATCCAAATGGGCGCCCCCGAAATCGTCCCGGTAGCAACACCTGATCCCACGTAGGCCCACATGGTTGCCGTGGAGGTCCCACCCAACCCTTGATGACCTTCGCTCGAACCCGGCTTCGCCGTCGTCTGGCGTGGAACTCCCACCCACCCAACCCTTTGACCCCTTCGGGTCCGGGCCCGGCTCCGCCGGGAAGGTCGGTTGCCGTCCGGCACACCAAAGGTTGATTGCCGGGAAACTCCCGCCCGCCCACCCATTTGACCCTGCGGGTCCGGCTCCGGCTTCCGCCGGGGTGGTTGGGTGCCGCTCCTCGCATGGGGGGATTGATTGCCGTGGTACTCCCACCCACCCACGCTTTGACCCCTTCGGGTCTGGCCACGGCTCCGCCGGGAGGGTCGGTTGCCGTCCGGCACACGAAAGGGCCTTCCCCTGAGGTGTGGACACCTTGAGTGCCGGGGGGACTTCCACCCACCCTTGTTCGATCTTCGGTCGCAGACCCGGCTCCGCTGGGGCCGTCGGCTTCCGCCCCTGTGCGCCAAAGATCGACACGAGGCTTCGCCTGCCCGGCGGGGGCGGGGCCGACCGAAGGTCGAAAGGGTGGGTGCGAGCACACGGAAATCAGGCTTTCGCGTGCTGGACGGCCACCGCCCACCCCGGCGGAGCCGGGCCCCCGACCGGAGGTCGAACAAGGGTGGGTGGGGGTTCCCCGGCAACCAATCCTTCGTATGTCGGGACGGCAGCCAACTCTCCCGGCGGAAGCCGGGCCCGGACCCGGAGGGTCGGAAGGGTGGGTGGGGCGCGCACGGCAATCAATCCCCCCATGCGAGGAGCGGCACCCAACCACCCCGGCGGAAGCCGGAGCCGGACCCGCAGGGTCAAATGGGTGGGTGGGTGGG
>NZ_JAHCST010000043.1 GCF_018476525.1 Acrocarpospora catenulata | reverse complement strand
CCCACCCTTCTGACAGTGAGGATGGGGACGAACGCCTCCCGGTGGGTCTGGGCCCGGCTCTGCCGGGACGGTAGGCCATCCTCCCCGCATACACGGGACGGAAGGCCGTCCTCCCCACCCACGCGGGCCGGTAGACCGTCCTCCCCGACCACGCGGGACAGTAGACCATCCTCCCCACCCACGCGGGACAGTAGGCCGTCCTCCCCGACCACGCGGGACAGTAGACCATCCTCCCCACCCACGCGGGACAGTAGGCCGTCCTCCCCGACCACGAAGGATTGGTTACCGCAGTACCCCACCAGACCGGCTCCGCCGCAGCTCCGGTCAAGCCCGTCGGATCCCGCTGCGACAAGGGACGGCACATACCCCCTGCGCCAAGCCGAACCAGGCATTGCCGAGCCCGACCACTCAGCCGCTCTTAATCACGTGGCGACAACATCGCCACATTTGCGACCCTTGCCCACGTGCAGGCCACGTTGACCGTCACCCCAGCGCAACTCCCTGACGTACTCCTCCACGTCGCCGTCGTACGCCCAGTCTTCCTATGGGGAGCCCCAGGCATCGGAAAGAGCTCCCTCGTTCGCTCGTTCGCCGAATCGCTCGGGCTCGATTGCGTCACCCTGCTCGGCACCCAGCTCGCGCCGGAAGACCTCATCGGCGTGCCGCAGATCGTCGGCGACCGCAGCAGGTTCGCCCCGCCGGAGGCGATCGCCAGGGAGGAGCCGTACTGCCTGTTTCTCGACGAGCTCAACGCCTCCTCCCCTGAGGTGCAGAAGGCCTTCTACTCGCTGATTCTCGACCGGCGCATCGGCACCTACGAACTGCCGGCGGGGTCCGTGGTGATCGGGGCGGGCAACCGGGCCACGGACAACGCGCTCGCAAGGCCGATGGCGTCCGCGCTGGTCAACCGTATGATCCACATTCATCTGCGGGCGGCGGTGGACGACTGGCTGAGCTGGGCGGCCGACAGTGGCATCCACCCGTGGATCGTCGACTACCTCGTGCAGCGCCCGGACCACCTCTGGAGCGCGCCGCCGAAGACGGAGGAGCCGTTCTCCACGCCCAGAGGGTGGCACATGCTGTCGGACGCCATGCACTCCTACGGCGACAGGCTCGACGACGACACGTTGGGCGTGCTCGCCTCCGGCACGCTCTCGACCTCACATGCCTCGGCCTTCCGCGCGTACGTCAAGACCGTGCGGCACTCCTACGACCTGGAGGCCGTCCTCAAGGGCGAGGCGGGCTGGCCGCGCGGCGCGGAGGACCGCGACCTGCTCTACTTCCTGTCCGAGACCCTCCGCGCCCGCCTGGTAAAGGGGCTGCCGAAGTCGAAGGAGCACGCCTCGCCCGCGGGGCGCCAGCTGGCGTTCCGGGCGAAGACGCTGCTCGTGGAGCTCGCGGAGATCTCGCTCGAATGCGCCCAGCTGGTGATCGCCACCGGCGACGACGGAGCGCCGGTCCTGCCCTCATGGTTCCTGGTCGAGGTGAGCCGCGACCTGCCACGCTTGGCCGCCGCAAGAAGCTGACACGAGAAGCAAGCGCGAGCAGAGGCGCGAAGCAGGCACAAGAAGCAGGCGCGAGAAGCAGCCGCGAGAAGCAGAGGCGAGAAGCTGACATGGGCGGGAAGAAGCCGAAGGTCGATCCGTGGCGCGAGGCGGTGCACAAGGGCTGGCGGCTGGCCGCGTCGCATCCCCTGCTCGGAACGCTCAGCACCTACCTGTACGCGGCGGAGGACGGCGAACTACCCACCGACCGGTGGGCCTACATCGCCCCGGACGGCACCGTGTACCACCACCCCCACCGGCGGGCAGAGCCGGCCGAATGGGCCTGGGTGTTCGCGCACTGCCTGCTGCACGCCGGGTTCGGCCATCTCGACCCGGACACGGCCGAGCCAGTGGACCTCGGGCCCGAGCGGATCCGCTGGGAGGAATCGTGGCGTTCCCCGAACCCCGCGTACCTCGCCGCCTGCTGCCTGGCCGTGGACAGGTTCCTCGCCACGGTCAAGGTCGGACGCCCGCCCGAGCCGCTACCGGTGTTCCCCTCGCAGGACGAGCGGACGCTGGCCCGCCTCTGGCAGACCTCCGGCGTCCCCGCCGAGTTCGACGTGCCCACCGGCCCCGACTTCTTCGTCGGCACGGCCGGGCAGGCCAGGTACCGCGACCACCAGCGGGCGTTCGCGATCGGGATCTCCGCCGCGGCCACCCAGGCGATCGACGAGGCCGGGGGCGTGCGAGGGTCGGTCCGGAGCACGGTCAAGAAACCCTGGGACGTGGCGCTCGGCTGGTTCATCTCGTCGTACCCCCTGCTGGGCGCCCTCGCCGCGGGCATGACGATCGTCGCGGACGCCGACCTCGCGCGGGGATGGGACATCTCGGTGGCCGCCGTCAACGCGCGGGCCGCGGAGATCTACGTCAACCCGCTGGTCGCCATGAAGACCGCTGAATGGCGGTTCGTCCTGGCTCACGAGATGCTGCACGCGGCGCTGCGCCATGGGGAGCGTGCGGAGTGGCGGGAGCCGTACCTCTGGAACGTCGCCTGCGACTACGTCGTCAACGGCTGGCTGGTGGAGATGGGCGTCGGCCAGCTGCCGGAGGGCGTGCTGCACGATCCGTCGTTGCGGGGGCTCTCCTGCGAGGCGGTCTACGACCGGATCGCGGGTGACCTGCGGCGGCTGCGGAAGCTTTCGACCCTGCGCGGCCGGGGGCGCGGCGACGTCCTCGGGGAGCCGCTGCCCCATCCCGGCGCCGCGGGCCGCTACGTGGATCTGGACGAGTACTACCGGAACGCGCTGGCCGCCGGCCTGGTCTACCACCGCGACAGCGGCCGGGGCGGGGTGCCCTTCCGCCTCGAACAGGAGATCCGTGCCCTCGACCAGCCGCCGCTGCCGTGGGACGCCGCCCTGGCCCGATGGTTCGACGAGCACGTCCCTGCGGTCGAGAAGCGCCGTTCCTACGCCCGGGCCTCCCGCCGCCAGTCGGCCACACCCGACATTCCGCGCCCCGGGTGGCTGCGGCCGGAGGAACTCGTCCGGCAGGCCACCTTCGGCGTCGTCCTGGACACCTCCGGGTCGATGGAGGCACGGCTGCTCGGCAAGGCGCTCGGCGCGATCGCCTCCTACGCGGTGGCCAGGGAGGTGGCCCAGGCCCGCATCGTGTTCTGCGACGCGGCCGCGTACGACGCGGGGTATCTCCCGGTCGAGGAGATCTCGGGCCGGGTACGCGTCCGGGGCCGGGGTGGCACGATCCTGCAACCCGGCATCAACCTGCTCGAACGCGCCGACGACTTCCCCAAGGACGGGCCGATCCTGGTCATCACCGACGGCGAATGCGATGTCGTACGAATCCGGCGCGAACACGCGTTCCTGATCCCCGCGGGCGCGTCCCTACCGTTCCGGCCCCGAGGTCCGGTCTTCCGGATGACGTCAGCGTGACAGCGCCTCGCAGACCGCCGTCGCCTCCCGTACGCCAAGGGTGATCGCGTCCGCGGCATGCCCTATCCAGGCCGATACCCCCTCCGGCGTCCCCTGAAGGTAGCCCCGCAACGCCTCCGCGTACCCCGCCCCAAGTTCGAGATGTCCCACTTCGACCACAGCGAGCGACTTCGGGTCCAGCCCGAACTCGACCAGGGTCAACCGCTCGGCGGCCCGCGCGACCACCCCGTCGGCCACCCCGAACGGCCGCAGCACCATCAACTCGGCATGCACGATCGCCGCGAGCACCATGGCGGGCGCCTTCGACGACGAAAGCAGGTCGACCAGGGACGACAGGCGTACCGCGCACTCGGCGGCGCTCGGGGCGGGGCCGAGGTCGAGAGGGTCGGAAAGGGTCGAATCGGTACGGGGACGGCCGGGTGCGGGGGTGAGATCGGCCGCCGCCAGGGTGTGCAGCCGGGCGAGAGCCTGCCGAGGCGCCTGCCGCCAGAGCCCGCCCAACCGCCCCAGCTCCGCCGAAACCCGAAGCGCCCCCTGGACCACCGGGTCCGTGATCTCGCCCTGCCGCAGCGACCCGAGGGGCACGTCGGCGCCCTCCAGCGCGGCCGACGCCCGAGCCCCACGCAAGGCGGACTCCGCCGACACCTCGGGGCTCCGCCGCCGCAGTACCCTGTGCCGGTAGAGCCGGTCGACGGCCTCCCTGGCGTTCTGTACGGCCTCCGGCGCCAGCTCCGCCACCGCGGACAACGGATCCTCGTTCACGCCCCGACCCTACCGACCCCGACAGGCCATTCAGCGATGAGGTCACACCGTTGAGCGCATCCCCATTTGACTCCCGCAACTCGGTCACATGTCATAAACACCCAGGAACCTTGTCGCTAACTGTGTCGGACTGGTGAAGTGGGCCCTGCAAGTAGGGCCCGTCGATGATCCAAAGGAGTGCCTGTGGCCGCCGAAACCCCTGGTAACCCGTCCCAGGAGACGTTGTCGAATCTGTTGCACGAGTCGCGGCGGTTCGAGCCCCCGGCCGAGCTGGCCGCCGGCGCCAATGTCACGGCGGCGGCGTACGAGGAGGCGAACGCGGACCGGCTGGCGTTCTGGGAGCAGGCGGCCGACCGGCTGACCTGGGCGGAGCGCTGGCACACCACGCTGGAGTGGAACGCGCCGTTCGCCAAGTGGTTCCTGGGCGGCACGCTCAACGTGGCCTACAACTGCGTGGACCGGCACGTCGAGGCCGGCAACGGCGAGAAGGTCGCCTACTACTGGGAGGGCGAGCCGGACGGCGACGAGCGCGTCATCACCTACGCGGACCTGCAGAAGGAGGTCGCCAAGGCGGCGAACGCGCTGACCGAGCTGGGCGTGCGGAAGGGCGACCGGGTCGCCATCTACATGCCGATGATCCCGGAGCTGCCGATCTCGCTGCTGGCCTGCGCGAGGATCGGCGCGATCCACTCGGTGGTGTTCGGCGGCTTCTCGGCGACCGCGCTGCGCAGCCGGATCGACGACGCCGACGCCAAACTGGTGATCACCGCGGACGGCGGCTACCGGCGGGGCGCGCCGAGCGCGCTGAAGCCGACCGTGGACGAGGCGATCCAGGACTGCCCGGGCGTGGAGCACGTGCTGGTGGTCCGCCGCACCGGCCAGGACGTGGCGGTCACCGAGCGGGACGTCTGGTGGCACGACCTGGTGGAGCGCCAGAGCGACCGGCACACCCCGGAGCCGCACGACGCCGAGGACCCCCTGTACATCCTGTACACCAGCGGCACCACCGGGAAGCCGAAGGGCATCCTGCACACCACGGGCGGCTACCTGACCCAGACGGCCTGGACCCACCACGCGGTCTTCGACCTCAAGCCGGACACCGACATCTACTGGTGCACCGCCGACATCGGCTGGGTGACCGGCCACTCCTACATCGTGTACGGCCCGCTCGCCAACGGCGCCACCAGCGTCCTCTACGAGGGCACCCCGGACACCCCGCACCGGGGCCGGTTCTGGGAGATCGTCCAGAAGTACGGGGTGACCATCCTGTACACGGCGCCCACCGCCATCCGTACCTTCATGAAGTGGGGCGACGACATCCCCGCCAAGTTCGACATGTCGTCGCTGCGGGTGCTCGGCTCGGTGGGTGAGCCGATCAACCCGGAGGCGTACGTCTGGTACCGGGAGCACATCGGCGGCGACCGCACCCCCGTGGTGGACACCTGGTGGCAGACCGAGACCGGGGCGATCATGATCAGCCCGCTGCCGGGGGTCACCGCAGGCAAGCCGGGCGCGGCCATGCGCCCGCTGCCGGGCATCAGCGCCGACGTGGTGGACGACCAGGCCCGGTCGGTGCCGAACGGCGGCGGCGGGTTCCTGGTGATCCGCGACCCGTGGCCGTCCATGCTCCGGACGATCTGGGGCGACGACCAGCGGTACAAGGACACCTACTGGTCCCGGTTCGACGGGTTCTACTTCCCCGGCGACGGCGCCAAGCGGGACGAGGACGGCGATCTCTGGCTGCTCGGCCGGGTGGACGACGTCATGCTGGTCTCCGGCCACAACATCTCCACCACCGAGGTGGAGAGCGCGCTGGTCAGCCACCCGAAGGTGGCCGAGGCGGCGGTGGTGGGCGCCACCGACCCGGTGACCGGGCAGGCGATCGTCTCCTTCGTGATCCTGCGCGGCAGCGCGGACGAGAGCGCCGACATCGCCAAGGAGTTGCGCGACCACGTGGCCAAGACGCTCGGCCCGATCGCCAAGCCGCGCCAGATCCTGGTCGTGCCCGAGCTCCCCAAGACCCGGTCCGGCAAGATCATGCGCCGCCTCCTCCGCGACGTGGCCGAGAACCGCAGCGTCGGTGACGTCACGACGCTGGCCGACAGCTCGGTGATGAACCTGATCGCGTCGAAACTCCCCTCCGCCGCCAGCGAGGACTAAATCACCATAAATCCGGAAAAATGGGCGCGTGGGCCGTTAAAGGCTCTCGCGCCCTACTCATCCCGAAGAAAGTTGGGTACAGACAGTAAGGATCTAATCGCGGACAGCAAGGGGAACCATGCGCAGCGCTGCCGGAATGTGGCCGCTCCGACCGACCGTCCGGTACGCGCGACAGGTGGCCGAAGCACTGCGCACCGAGACCCTCGGTGGCGTGATCATGCTGTTGGCCGCCGGCTTCGCCCTCATCTGGGCGAACTCCGCCTGGACCGGCGGCTACCAGGCCATCCGCGCCGCCGTCCCCGGCCCGCTGGGCCTGTCCCTGTACGAATGGTCCGCGAAGGGCCTCCTGGCCATCTTCTTCTTCGTGGCCGGCCTGGAGGTCAAGCGGGAGATCGTCCACGGGCAACTGTCCCGCTTCCGGGACGCCCTGCTCCCGGTGATCGCCGCGATCTGCGGCATCGTCGTCCCCGCGCTGGTCTACCTCCTGGTCAGCTGGGGCGCGCCGGGCGCGGCCAAGGGCTGGGCCATCCCCATCGCCACCGACCTCGCGTTCGCCCTGGCCGTGC
Source organism: Acrocarpospora catenulata (assembly GCF_018476525.1). Classification (GTDB taxonomy): domain Bacteria; phylum Actinomycetota; class Actinomycetes; order Streptosporangiales; family Streptosporangiaceae; genus Acrocarpospora; species Acrocarpospora catenulata. Next base: position 72,036 of record NZ_JAHCST010000043.1, on the reverse strand, counting down.
TGGCGGTCACCGCCTCCACCCTGCCGGTGGCGCTGCGTGCCCTCCTGCTCACCATGGCCGTCGTGGACGACCTGGCGGCCGGCGTGGTGATCGCCGTCTTCCCCACCGAACGACTGGCGCTGGTCCCGCTCATCGCCGCCGCCGTCGTGCTGACGCTCTACTGGCTCTGCCAGCGCGCGGACCTGCGCGCCCCGCTGATCTACATCGTGCTCGGGGCCGGCGCCTGGATCCTGGTGTACGAAAGCGGGGTGCACCCCACCGTCGCCGGCCTGATGTGCGGCCTGCTCACCCGGGCGGACGGCGACCCCTCCAACGCCGACCGCGCCGCCCGCTACGTCCGCCCCATCTCGGCCGGGTTCGCGGTACCGGTCTTCGCCTTCTTCGCGGCGGGGGTGCCGCTCACCCTCCACGCCCTCGGCGGGGTGTTCACCGACCGCGCCGCGCTGGCCGTCATCGCCGCTCTGGTGGCCGGCAAGTTCCTGGGTGTCTTCGGAGGAGCCTGGTTGTCGGTCAGACTGGGAGTGGCAAGCCTCAGCGAGGAACTGTCCTGGCGGGACCTCGCGGCGGTCTCGGTGCTCGCCGGAGTCGGCTTCACGGTCTCCATGCTCATCGGGGGCAGGGCCTTCCCCGGCGACGACCGGATCATCACGGCCGTGCTGGTCGCGGGCGTGGTCGTGTCGGGGCTGGCCGCGGCGCTGCTCAGAACACGGGTGCGCGTGCGGGCACGAGATGATGTTGGATAGTCCCAGATAGGAGATCCCCGATGCCCGAGGACGAATCGCTCGGTGCGCTGGTCGCCCAGGCGAGCAACCACATATCGACCCTCGTGCGGTCCGAGATCGAGCTCGCCAAGTCCGAGCTCAAGTTCGACGCGCGCCGGGTCGGGGCGGCCGCCGGCCTGTTCGCCGCCGCCGCGTTCATCCTGCACCTGTGCCTGATCCTGGCCTCCTTCACGATCGCGTACGTGCTGGTCGAGACGGTGGGGTGGAGCCCGTGGCTGGCCTTCCTGGTGGTCACGTTGTTCTATCTGGCGCTGGCGGCGCTGCTGGGGTATGTCGGGATGCGGCGGCTGAAGGGGCTGGCGGGCTTCCGCCGTACCAAGCGGTCGTTGCAGACGATCAAGAACCCCGAGGTGCCGGAGATCACGGCGGTGGGCGGGGCATGAGGTGAAGACGTCGCGGGACGAGTCGCTGGTCCAGGTCGCGGGCCCGTGGACGCACCGCGCCGTGCACGCGGGGGGCACCCGGTTCCATGTGGTGGAGGCCGGAAGCGGGCCGCTGGTGCTGCTGCTCCACGGTTTCCCGCAGTTCTGGTGGACCTGGCGGCACCAGCTGGAGTCCCTGCCGAAGGCCGGTTACCGCACGGTCGCGGTGGATCTGCGGGGGTACGGCGCGAGCGACAAACCCCCACGCGGGTACGACCTGCCCACCCTGGCCGGGGACGCGGCCGGGCTGGTGCGCGCCCTCGGGGAGACCGGCGCGATCGTGGTCGGCCACGACTGGGGCGGCCTGCTGGCCTGGACCATGAGCGTGCTGGACCCCAAGGTGGTCCGGCGCCTGGTGGCCGTCTCCTCCGCCCATCCGCTCCGGCTGCGCGCGGCCATGCGGACCTTCGCCCAGCTGCGGGCCAGCCGCCACGGTCTGGCGTTCCAGGTTCCGATCATCCCTGAGCGGCGGCTGGTGGCCCATGACGGGCGGCGGGTCGGCCGGTTGCTGGAGCGGTGGTCCGGGCCGGAGTGGCCGTCCGAGGAGGTCGCCCGTACCTACCGGGACGTCTTCCAGATCCCCGGCACCGCGCACTGCGCGCTGGAGTACCACCGCTGGTTCGCCCGCTCCCAGCTCCGCCCGGACGGCCGCCGGTTCGCGCGCCAGATGCGCAGGCCCATCGAGGCGCCCACCCTCCAACTGCACGGGGCCCTGGACACCCGCATCCTGCCCAGGACCGCCCACGGCTCCGGCCGCTTCGTCTCCGCGCCCTACCGCTGGCACCTCATCGAGGGCGCCGGCCATTTCCCGCACGAGGAACGCCCGGCCGAGTTCGACGCCGAACTGATCTCCTGGCTCACCGATGCCTGATCGCGACCCGACTCCCGGCTCTCCGGTGCCTGACCACGACCCGACTCCTGGCTCTCCGCTGGCTGGCCGCGACCCGACTCCCGGCAGGCGCGACCGCGACCCCGCCGGCCGCCCCCGCAACGCGCGCCCCCGCGACGCCTACGGCCGCCCCCTCCCGCCTGGCAGCGCCGGCGTCCCCCGCATCCCCGACGACTACGCCCCCAGCGCCCAGGAAGCCATCCACGAGGCCGACCTCCTGCTCGCGGCCGGCCGCCCCTTCCACGCCCACGAGGTCTTCGAGGGCCGCTGGAAGTGCTGCCCCACCGAGGAACGCGACCTCTGGCAGGCCCTGGCCCAAATCTGCGTCGGCCTCACCCACCTCCAACGCGACAACCCCCGAGGCGCCACCGCCCTCCTCACCCGAGGCCGCACCAAACTCCACCAGTACACCCCCCGCCGCCCGTACGGAATGGACCTCGACGCCATCGAATCCGGCACCACCATCGAAGAAATCCGCCAGGCCCTACGCGCGGGATGAGCCGGGCTCGATCGCCCGGAGGAACTCTCCCATCGTGGACGAGGGGTTGTCGTTGGGAAACAGAGTCTGGTTTCTCTCGTGCCGCCTGATCAATGCGTCCGCACGTTTCGCCGCCACCGCTCGACGATCCATATACTGACGGGGATCGATGCGTTTGCCCGCACGACCGTCAAGTTTGCGACTCTTGCTTTCGGCCTCGTTGGTGGACAGGAAAGCCGACTGGTCCTCGTGGTGAAGTATCAGCCATAGCTCGAAGCAGGGATTGAGATGGCCAGGCGAATCTCATGTTGAGCGGCGAGGCGGACCGCCTGCGGAAGGTTTGGATGGTTCTTGGGCCATTCAACGTCGAACACACACCAGCATTCATCGACCTCCACCTCGCGCTTGCGGTCGATCGCACGCTTCACCAGGGTTAACGGAACTCCCTGGCCGGGGTCGATCTCAATATTGATCGATGTGTTGGCATGAATCTCGGGAAGGCGCTTCAGCCCATTGATGTAGTCGGGCTCGGACGCCTCACCTTCGCAGAAAATCACTATGGTCCTGCGCTCGGGACGGCTGGCCGTCCGGCGCCTGAGATCCTTCGCTTTCGTTCTTCGTGCCATTCCGATCAGCCGATCAGTCCGAGCGCACGCAGGAGTTCCGTGCGATCAGCGTCCGGCAGCGCCCCGAACCTGCCATGTAGATAGGCCCTTTCCAGGTTCTGTGACTTCCGGACACGCTCACCGGCGAACTCTGCCAGGGCGCCCAGCCTGGTGGTCCCGTCCGGCGCCTTCTCGGTCAGCCATACCTCGTCCCGGTTGAGGTGATTGAGCAGGCTGGTGTCATGGGACGTGAAGATCAGCTGCGCGCCCCGCGGATTGGTCAACGGATCGTGGAACAACCGGATCAGTTCCATGGACAACGTGGGATGCAGGCTCGCGTCCAGTTCGTCGAACAGCAGCAGGGAACCGGATCTCAGGGCTCCCAGAACGGGGCCGATCAATCGGTACCAGGTGCGTGTGCCTTCCGACTCGGCGCTGAATTCGAACGGCACTGTTTCCTGGGCGAGCCGGTGCACCAGGCGGACTCTGCGCCGCCGTGACGGGAGTGACGCGCCGCTGTCACTTCCCAGGTAGGGAATCTCGTCGACCACCACGTCGTCGATACCGAGATCAGCCAGCCGTAGTAAGGCCAGCGCCTGTGCCCGATCCGCTCGGGAATCGAGTTCCTCAAGGCCCGGCAGGGACAGTTGCTCATGGTCCGAATCATTTTCGAACCATCGGGTGGTCGCCAGGTGCGCACCGACGTCGCGGCGGCGTTTGTCATGGGACGTCAGCCCCAGCGTCTGGGTTGCGAGCAGGTTCCGGATGAAATCCGAAACCAAGGGCTCGTCAAATCTTCGCGCGATGGACAGTGCCAGCGACCGGGGGGTCAGCAACTCCCGTGTCCCCGAGAGATTGCCGAGTCCGCGCTGGAGCTTGAACTCGGAGCCGTCCCGCTCGAAAATTCGCCGTCTCTTCTTCTCCGGGTAGTGGAACAACGCCTCATAGACCACCTCACGCCGGTCGAGTTCGAGCAGATACTCGAAGCGCACGCCCGATATAACGGACTCGACGGCGAATTCGGAGGGTCGATGTTCACCCGCGGAAAAAGCGAACGGCTCGACCGGGATCTCGTCATCCCAGAAGCGCAGGGAGTCGCGTACCGCGGTTCGCAACCAAGTCAGCGCGGCGATGATATTGGATTTACCCGATGCGTTCGGGCCGAAGATCGCCGCCACGGGCAGCAGGCTCTCGCCGAGGTTCGGTATCGGGCGGGCCGCGTCCCGATCCCGATCAATGGCCACCATGGACAGCTCTACGGCATCGAGTATCGATCTGAAGTTCGCCACCTCGAAGCGGATCAGCACAGGGCATCCCCTTCCCGGGGGGCATCCTTCTACCGACGCCCGCACTGCCAGCATAGCCCCCGTTCCGTCAAAATCTAACGAGAATGCGCCTCTGTCTGCAGGAAGCATGCACCCACGTGGCTAGCGAGGGCGCAATCGTCCCAAGACCGCTCCAGATGCTTCATAGCGGATAAATGCCTTCAGACAGCTGCCAGGGACACGAACCTAGTCGCACTGCTGGGTGTCGACGCGGGCGACGGCGGCGCTGCCGTCCTCGGCGTCGGTGCGGACCTCTTCCGCGGTGAGGGCGTAGCCGGTGTCCTTCTGGTCGGTGGCGGCGGCGAAGATGACGCCGTAGACGCGGCCTTCCGGGGTGAGCAGGGGGCCGCCGGAGTTGCCGGGCTGGACCAGGCCGCGGATGGCGTAGACCTCGCGGTCGACCTTGTGGTCGTTGTAGATGTCGGAGGACTCGGCGCGCTGCTTCACCCGGATCCGGGCGGGTTTGATGGTGAAACCGTGGCCCTTGGGGAAGCCCGCGATGATCGCGTCGTCCTTGGACTGGGCGGTGATGTCGAACTTGAGGGGGGCGACGTCGAAGGAGGACACGTACAGGATGGCGATGTCGCGGTCGGGGTTGTAGAGCACGACGCGGGCCTGGTGCACGGTGCCGGTGTAGTCGGTGACCCGGAGCTCCTGGGTGACCCCGGCCACCACGTGCGCGTTGGTCATGATCCGGTGCGGGGCGTAGACGAAGCCGGTGCCCTCGATGCTCTTGCGGCAGCTGGGCGCGGTGCCCTGGACCTTGACGATGGCCCGCCGGGCGCGGACCAGCCGGGGGTCGTTGACGATGCTCTCGTCGGGGGCCGGCACGTCCACCACCTGGTGCCCGCCGATGGCGGTGAACACCTCGGGCCACTCGGAAGCGTCCACGAAGTCACGAAAACCGCGGGTCAGATCCTTCACCGCGGTCGGCATCGCCTGGTCCATGGACTTCAGTAAGAGCGAGTTGTTGACCTGCTGCCGCGGCAGGGTCAGGTTGGTGGAGATCAGCAGCGAGCCGATCAGCCAGGCGAAGACCAGCACCAGCAGTCCGCTGGCCAGCGAGCCGCCGCAGGCGTCCACCATCTTGGCGGAGTCCCAGGTGACGTGGCTGCGCACCACGGCGCCGATGGTGGAGGAGGCGAACTGCCCGATGGTGGCCGCCAAGAACACGATCACGATGGCCAGCAGGGCCTTCTCGGTGTCCCCGCTGACGATCGCCCCCGCGATGGGCGGCGCGATGAAGATCCCTACCAGGGCCCCGCCGATGAACCCGACGAAGCTGAAGGCGCCGATGATGAATCCCTGCCGGTAACCGGACACGGCGAAGGCCAGCACCAGGCCGATCAGGATGAGATCCAGCACATCGCCTTGCACGCCTGTATTCCACCCCTATCGGACCGGCCTCGCCACCCCCACTACACGGTATCCAGCGGCACACCCGCGCGTGCACGTGTTCTTCGAGCTCTCCGCTATATCGTGACGCCATGGGGGCACCTGTTGACGAGCTTATCCAGGCCGCACTGGCCGACGACGACCCGGACGGGCCCAGCCGGTGGCAGGCCATCGCGACCCTGCAACAACGCGGTGACCTGGAGACTTTCACCGCGGCGCGCCGGTTGTGCGCGGGCGCGACGGCCACCGAACGGGTTCTCGGAGTGGACATTCTCGGCGAACTCGGCCGGGATCGGCCGTTCACCGACAAGACCATTCCGATCTTGCGCTACCTGGCGGCCAGCGAGGAGGATCCGCGCGTCCTCTACTCGGTCCTGATCGCCTTCGGCCACCTGCGCGACCCGCGCGCCCTCCCGTCGGTGATCGACCTCTGCACACACGACGACGCCACCGTCCGGTACGGCGCCGCCTACGCGCTGCCCAACGTGATCGGCCGCCCCGCCGACCCGACCGGCCTGGCCGCACTCAAGCGCCTGGCCAGGGACCCGGACGACGACGTGGCCGACTGGGCCACGCTCGGGCTCACGCTAACGTGCGGCCAGCCGGATGACGTCCGGCGGCAGGTCCTCGACCCGTGACCGGTCCCAGGGCCCGGCCAGGCCGGAGGCGCTCAGCACGCCGTCCAGCACCCCGGCGGTGAACCCCCAGACCAGCAGGCCGCGCACCCGGAAGGCCGGCCCGGCGAAGCCGCTGGGGTGGCGCAGTTGCAGCCGGTTGGCCGGGTCGACCAGCTCGGCGATGGGCACCCGCTCCACCGCCTCCACCTCCAGCGGGGAGGCGGGATGCACGGCGCAGGGGGTGTGCCACCAGCCGAGCACGGGAGTGACCCGGTAGTCGCTGCGGTAGACGTATAACTCCGGCATGGCGCCGATCACGGTGACGCCGCCGGGGTCCAGCCCGGTCTCCTCGGCGGCCTCCCGGACAGCCGCGCCGGCCGGTCCGTCGTCCCCGGGCTCCAGGCCGCCGCCGGGGAAGGCCGGCTGCCCGGCGTGGTTGCGCCCGTTGCTGCTCCGCTGGATCAGCAGGATGTCCCGCCCCTGCGGGCCGTCACCGAACAGCAGCAGCACCGCGGCGGGCCGCCCGCCCTCCGGCGGCGGCCGCAACCCCGGCGGCACCGGAGCCCGCACGGCTTGCGCCGCCAACCCGACCAGCCACTCCGGCACCTCGTTCATGTGCGCTACAACCCCCCCAGAGCCCCGGAGCTTCCCTCAGGAGAAGGGCCCCGTCTTGACAAGTTTGCGCGCCTCCACGGGATCGGTGGGCCCCGCGCCGTACGACGGGCAGAGGGCGGCCAGCGGGCAGGCGCCGCAGGCGGGCTTGCGGGCGTGGCAGATGCGGCGGCCGTGCCAGATGACCCGGTGCGAGAAGACCGTCCACTCGGCCTTGGGGATGAGCGTGCCCACCGCGTGTTCGATCTTCACCGGGTCGGTCTCGTCGATCCAGCCGAACCGGCGGGTGAGCCGCTGGAAGTGGGTGTCCACCGTCAGCCCGGGCACCCCGAAGGCGTTGCCGAGCACCACGTTGGCGGTCTTCCTGCCGACCCCTGGCAGGGTGACCAGATCCTTGAGCTTGCCGGGCACCTCGCCGCCGTACCGGTCGCAGAGCACCTGGGCCATGCCCATGATGCTGTTGGTCTTGGCCCGGAAGAAGCCGGTGGTCCTGATGATCCCTTCCAGCTCCTCCCGGTCGGCCGCCGCGTAGTCTGCTGCGGTTCGATACTTCGCAAAGAGGACAGGGGTCACCATATTTACCCTTTTGTCCGTACACTGCGCCGATAGGATTGTTGCGACCAGCAGCTCCAGCGGGTTGCCGAAGTCGAGTTCGCAATGGGCGTCAGGATAGGTTTCCGCCAGGATTCGGTTGATCCGGCGCGCGCGGCGGACAAGAGCTAACCGGGACTCCATCTGGGGCACCCCGTAAGCCTACGCGGATGCGGTAGGTCACAATGGCTAGCACGGAGATCCCCCGGGACCTCCGGCCACCCCGACCCTCGGACGCGCGAGCACAGCGAAGGAGGCACCGTGAGCACTGAAGACGTACTGAGCAGGGCGCCCCTTTTCTCCGCGCTTGACCGGGAAAGCGCCGCGGCCCTGAAGACCAGCGTCACCGAAGTGGCCCTCAGCAAGGGCCAGACCCTCTTCAGCGAGAACGAGACCGGCTCCACCCTGTACGTGGTGCTGGAAGGCAAGATCAAGCTCGCCAGGACCGCTCCAGACGGCCGGGAGAACCTGCTCAGCGTGCTCGGCCCTGGCGAGATGTTCGGCGAACTCTCCCTGTTCGACCCCCGGCCCCGTACGGCTTCCGCCATCGCCCTCACCGACGTCAAGCTGGCCGGCCTGGGCCACGACGACCTGCGCCCCTGGCTGACCGGTCGCCCCGAGGTGGCGCTCCACCTGCTCCGCGCGCTGGCCCAGCGGCTCCGCCGGACCAACGACGTGCTGGCCGACCTGGTCTTCACCGACGTGCCGGGACGGGTGGCCAAGGCGCTGCTCGACCTGGCCGAGCGTTTCGGTCAGAAGGTGGACGACGGGATCCGGGTGCACCACGACCTCACCCAGGAGGAGCTGGCCCAGCTGGTCGGCGCGTCCCGGGAGACGGTCAACAAGGCGCTGGCCGACTTCGCCGGGCGCGGCTGGCTGCGCATCGAGGCCAAGGCCGTGGTGATCATGGACATGGACCGGCTGCACAACCGGTCGCGCTAGAGCGTCTTCAGGTAGTTGAGCTGCGCGGCCACCGACATCTCCGCGGCCGGCCAGAGGCTGCGGTCCACGTCCGCGTAGACCATCTCCACGATCTGCGGCACGTCCTTGGCGCCCGCCCGGATGGCCTGTCTGATCTGTTCCAGCCGGGTGCGCCGGTGCGCGATGTACTCCTCCAGCGTGCCGACCGGATCGGGCAGGATCGGCCCGTGCCCCGGCAGCAGCGCCTCGGCCTCGGCCAGTTCCGCCGTCGCCCGGAGCAGGTCCAGGCTCCGCAGGTAGTCCCCCAGGTCGCCGTCGGAGGCGATCACCGTGGTGCCCCGCCCGAGGATGGTGTCCCCAGTGAGCAACGCCCGGTCGGCCGGCAGCCAGAAGCAGAGCGAGTCGAACGAGTGGCCGGGGGTGCCGAGCACCCGGACCTCCAGCCCGTCCACGGTGAGCACGTCACCGTCGGACAGCCCCTCCTCGCCCAGCCGGTGGCGCGGATCGAGCGCCCGGACGGGGGCGTCGACCAGGTCCGCGAACATCGCGGCCCCGCCGCTGTGGTCCTGGTGCCCGTGGGTGAGCAGGATGGCGGCCACCCGGCGCTCGCCGAGCAGCTCCACCACCCGGCGCAGGTGCCCCTCGTCGTCCGGTCCCGGATCCACCACCAGCACCGACTCCCCCTGGCCGAGCACCCAGGTGTTGGTGCCGTCCAGGGTCATCGGGGAGGCGTTGGGGGCCAGGACGTTGGTGGCGCTGGCCGTGCCGGAGCCGTCGATCGGCAGGAACAGGCCGCTCATCGGGGCCTCCGGTAGTCGGTCCGCGACACGTCCAGCCGCATCTCTCCGTGCACTTCCACCACCTGCGGCATGAAGGTGACAATCTTCTGATCGTTGGCGAAGACGCCAGCGATCGTGTCAAAGGCAGCCATCTCCGTCAGAGTATGGATTGTCGGTGGCATCAGGAAAATCTTCCCGGAATTTGCCGCGTCCAGGGCTTCGGCCGGCCGCATCCAGGCCACCGCGTCCGCCTCGCCGCCGACGTCCCTGGTCTCCTGTTCGGGCGGCAACGCCGCCACGAAGAACCGGGTGTCGAACCGGCGCGGCTCCAGCTCCGGGGTGATCCAGTGCGCCCACGGCTTGAGCAGGTCCGACCGGACCACCAGGCCCTCGCCGTTCAGGAACTCCCCGAACGGCAGGGTCCTGGCGATCACCGCCTCCCGCTCGGCCTCCCAGCCGGTGGTGTCCGCCACCACCGTGCCGGGGGTCGGCCCGGCCAGCAGCACCCCGGACTCCTCGAAGGTCTCCCGTACGGCGGCGCAGACCAGACCGCGCGCGGTCCGCTCGTCGGCGCCCAGCATGACGGCCCACTCGGCGGGCGAAGGACCGGCCCAGGAGTCCGCCTGCTCCGAGGCGTCCACGGAACCGCCAGGGAACACCCAGGCCCCGGCCGCGAAGGCCATCGAGGTCCGGCGGCGGAGCAGGTACACCCGGAGCGGATCATCCCTGAGCAGCACCACGGTGGCCGCGTCCCTGGCCGGCACCGGCCGCACCAGCCCCGCCCGCAGATCCCTGGCCCGCCGCGCGAGCTCCTCAGGAAGCGGAATGTCCATGGTCAGCGCACCTCGGCGATCAGCTCCACCTCGACCGGCGCGTCCTTGGGCAGGACCGCCACGCCGACCGCGCTGCGGGCGTGCTGTCCCGCCTCGCCGAACACCTCGCCGAGCAGCTCGCTGGCGCCGTTGACCACCTGCGGCTGGCCGGTGAAGTCCGGCGCGCTGGCCACGAAACCCACCACCTTGACGATGCGCACCACCTGCGACAGGTCGCCCACCAGCGACCGCACCGCGGCCAGCGCGTTGAGCGCGCACAGCCGCGCCAGCTCCGCGGCCCGCTCGGGGGTGACCTCGGCGCCCACCTTGCCGGTGGCCACCAGTTCCCCGCCGGACATCGGCAGCTGGCCGGAGGTGTACACGAGGTTCCCGGTCCGCACCGCCGGCACGTAGGCGGCCAGCGGCGCCACCACCTCGGGCAGGCTCAGCCCGAGCTCCGCCAGGCGCTTGTCGGGGTTCATCCCTTGGCTCGCTTCATGTACGCGACGAGCTGCTCGGGGTTGGGCCCGGGAATCACGGACACCAGCTCCCAGCCGTCCTCGCCCCAGTTGTCCAGAATCTGCTTCGTGGCGTGCGTCAGCAAAGGCACCGTCACGTACTCCCACTTGGTCATGAGGCCTGATGCTATCTGTGACACCTGCCACGCCGCCGCCCTGGGCGAATCAGAAAGTGACCGTTGGGTAGCCTTCGGGTGTGAGATCTCGTGACACCGACTGGGATGGGGTCAGACTCCACGTCGTCACCGGCAAGGGCGGCACGGGGAAGACCACCGTCGCCGCCGCGCTGGCCCTCGCGCTGGCCGCCGGCGGCCGGAAGGTGCTGCTGGTGGAGGTGGAGGGCCGCCAGGGGATCGCCCAGGTCTTCGACCTCCCGCCGCTGCCGTACGAGGAACGCAAGATCGCGGTGGCCCCGGGCGGCGGGGACGTGTTCGCGCTGGCCATCGACCCGGAAGAGGCCATGCTCGACTACCTTGAGCTGTTCTACGGCCTCAAGCGCATGGGCAAGGCCCTCACCAAGATCGGCGTGGTCGACTTCGCCACCACCATCGCCCCCGGCATGCGGGACGTGCTGGTCACCGGCAAGACCAGCGAGGCGGTCCGGCGGCGGGACCGCGCCGGCAAGCGGGTGTACGACGCGGTGGTCATGGACGCCCCGCCCACCGGCCGGATCGCCCGCTTTCTCAACGTCACCCACGAGGTCGCGGGGCTGGCCAGGGTGGGCCCGGTCAAGGCGCACGCCGACATGGTCCGCGGGGTGCTGGCCTCCCCCGAGACCGCGGTGCACTTCGTCACCCTGCTGGAGGAGATGCCGGTCCAGGAGACCCTGGACGGGCTGGCCGAGCTGCGCGCCGCCAAGCTCCCGGTGGGCGGCATCTTCGTGAACATGCTCCGCCCCACCGACCCCGCGCTGCGCGCCCCTGTCGACCTGTCCGAGCTCATCCTGGGCCTGAAGGCCGCCGGTCTGGCCGACGGCACGGCGGACGCCTCCGCCTTCGCCGAGCAGCTGGCCCAGGAGGTGGCCGAGCACGCCAGCCGTACCGAGCTGGAGCTGCGGGAGCAGGAGGCGCTGGCCGGCTCCGGCACCAAACGCTACGAACTGCCCCTGCTGGCCGACGGCGCCGACCTGGCGGGGCTGTACGAGCTGGCCGAGTCCATCAGAAGCCAGGGTGCGGCGTGATCCCCCACCCCGGCACAGCCCCCAAGGAGACGATCGTGACCCGGAGCGCCCCCGCGCTGGACCTGGACGCGATCCTGGACGACGAGAACACCCGGATCGTGGTCTGCTGCGGCTCCGGCGGGGTGGGCAAGACCACCACCGCCGCCGCGCTCGGCCTGCGCGCCGCGGAACGGGGCCGCAATGTGGTGGTGCTGACCGTGGACCCGGCCAGGCGGCTGGCCCAGTCCATGGGGCTGACCTCGCTGGACAACACGCCACGCCCGATCAACGACATCCAAGGCAGCGGGCGATTGCACGCCATGATGCTGGATATGAAGCGCACCTTCGACGAGATCATCGAGGCGCACGCCGACCCGGAACGGGCCAAACAGATCCTCGGCAACCCCTTCTACCAGTCGCTCTCCTCCAGCTTCTCCGGCACCCAGGAGTACATGGCGATGGAGAAGCTGGGCCAGCTGCGCCGGTCCGGCGAGTGGGACCTGATCATCGTGGACACCCCGCCGTCCCGCTCCGCGCTGGACTTCCTGGACGCGCCGGAGCGGCTCGGCCGCTTCCTGGACGGGCGGCTCATCCGCATCCTGCTGGCGCCGGCCAAGGCCGGCGGGCGAAGCGCGTTCAAGCTGCTGAACGCCGGGTTCGGCCTGGTCGCCGGGGTGCTCACCAAGGTGCTCGGCGCACAGGTGCTCAAGGACATCCAGACCTTCGTGTCGGCCCTGGACGCGCTGTTCGGCGGGTTCCGGCAGCGCGCCGAACAGACCTACCGACTGCTCCAGGCGCCCGGCACCGCGTTCGTGGTGGTGGCCGCGCCGGAGCGGGACGCGATGCGGGAGGCCTCCTACTTCGTGGACCGCCTGGCCGAGGAGCGCATGCCACTGGCCGGACTCGTGGTCAACCGCGTGCACCGCTCCCCGGCTCCGGCCCTGTCCGCGGCGCGCAGCACTGCCGCCGCGGAGGACCTGGAGTCACGTGGTGAGCACGAGCTGACCGCCGCCGTGCTGCGGTTGCACGCCGGACGGATGCAGCTCGCCGCGCGCGAGCACCGGGAACAGGAGCACTTCACCTCGGCCCACCCCACAGTGCCGATTTCCCAGGTGCCCGCGATGTCGGAGGACGTTCACGATCTGGCTGGTCTGCGCCAGATCGGGGAACTCCTCGGCTCTCGGTAGAGCGCCGTCAGCCCGCGATGAGCTCGTTGGTGCGCTCGTACTCTTCCTTGGCCAACTCCAGCAGATCCCGCCAGGAGTCGACGTCGGGGCGGCGACGCAGTAGCGCTCGCCGTTCCCGCTCAGTCATGCCGCCCCATACCCCGAACTCGATGCGATTGTCCAGCGCATCGGCGAGGCATTCGGTACGGACAGGGCATCCTCGACAGATCAGCTTCGCCCGATTCTGTGCGGCGCCCTGCACGAACAGAGCGTCAGGATCCGCACCTCGACAGGCGGCACGGGAGGTCCAATCCGTGATCCACATTTCGACCCCACTCCCCTTAGGTGGTCAGTCGTGACTTCGGGGCCGACGGGCGCGGTCGCCGAGCCTCCTTATTCAGTTGCCGCAGAGGAGAACGTACGCAACGGGGGCTTGGCGGTGACAGACCCGCGAGGACCAAATTTACGACCGGCGAATGTCCGGGAATGACTAGTCACCCTGGGGGTGGGTAAAGCGGCGTGGTGGTTTTGGTACCGATTGAGTCCTTGGTTCGACGTACGCTTGGTTTCGTGCAAGCTCAAGGCAAAGCTAAGGCAAGCGGGGGGGATCGCCCGCGGGGAATAGGCGGCAAGCTGGCGGCCCTCGTGCGACTGCTGGTGGCGGCCGGTGCCGCCGGCGTGCTCGCAGCGGCCATAGCGTTGCCCGCGGTCGGCGGCGCCGGAGTGACGGCCAAGTCGGGGGTCTCGGCCCTCCGGATCGAGGCGGAGGAGCTCAACGAGCCCCCGCTGCCGGAGAAGACCCGGCTTTTGGACGCCTCCGGGCGGCAGATCGCCCAGTTCTACTACCAGAACCGCGAGTCGGTGCCGCTCGAGAAGATCGCACCGATCATGCAGAAGGCGATCATCGCCATCGAGGACTTCCGTTTCAAGGAGCACGGCGCCCTCGACGTGGAGGGCACCATCCGCGCCTTCACCAAGAACTTCTTCGGCGGCGGCGTGGTCCAGGGCGGCTCCTCGATCACCCAGCAGTACGTCAAGCTGGTCATCTTCAACTCGGCCGAGACCGAGGAAGACCAGCTGAAGGCCATCGAGGCCACGTACGCGCGAAAGCTCAACGAGATCCGCTACGCGATGGCGATCGAGAACAAGTACTCCAAGGACGAGATTCTCAACCGCTATCTGAACATCTCCTACTTCGGGGCCAGCGCGTACGGGATCGAGGCGGCCTCCAAGCGGTTCTTCGGCAAGCACGCCTCCGAGCTGAGCCTGCACGAGGCGGCCACGCTGGCGGGCGCCGTGCAGAACCCCAGCGCGACCGACCCGAACCGGGGCAAGGAGTACCGGGCGGCGCTGCTGAACCGGCGGAACGTGGTGCTCGACCGCATGGCCCAGCTGAAGGTCATCACGACCCAGGAGGCGGCCGAGGCCAAGGCCCAGAAGCTCGGCTACCTCGGGAAGAAGATCCCCGGCGGGTGCGAGGAGAGCGAGTTCCCCTACTTCTGCATGTACGTGCAGAACGAGATCCTGACCAACGACGAGTTCGGCAAGACCGAGAAGGCTCGGCGGGAGTTCCTCAACCGGGGTGGGCTGACCATCCGGACCACCCTCGACCGGGACATGCAGAAGGCCGCCGACAAGGCGATCAAGAAGTATGTCTTCCCGTCCGACATGCAGGTCGCCGCCGAGGCCCTGGTCGAGCCCGGCACCGGGGCCATCAAGGCGCTGTCCGCCAGCCGCAAGTTCGGCGACAACAAGAAGAAGAACGAGATCAGCTACAACCTGGCCGCGGACGTCGTGCACGGCGGCGGCACCGGGTTCCAGGCCGGATCCACGTTCAAGGTGATGACGCTGGTCACCGCACTGGACGAGGGCATGCGGCTGGGCGACGGGTTCAGCACCGGCGCCGGCTACGCCATCCCCGACAACGCGCACACGCCGTTCCGGGACTGCAAGGGCCTGCGCTCCGGTGAGACGCACGAGGTGCGCAACTCCAGCGAGGGCGGCGGCGGGTTCAGGACCCTGGAGACCGGGACCTGGGGCTCGGTCAACACCTTCTTCATGAAGCTGGAGGAGCACGTCGGGCTCTGCAAGGTCGTGAAGACGGCCCAGAAGCTGGGGATCAAGCGGGCCGACGGCGGCAAGCTCGCCGAGGTGCCGACGTTCACACTCGGGGTGAACGAGATGGACCCGGTGACGGTGGCCAACGCGTACGCGACGCTGGGCGCCCGGGGCAAGTACTGCGCGCCGATGGTGATCACCGAGATCGTGGACCGGAACGGGAAGGCCACGCCGTACAAGCCGGACTGCAAGCAGGTGCTGGACCAGAAGGTCGCGGACGCGGCCAGCCACATCCTGTCCGGGGTGTTCACCAAGGGCACCATGAGCGGCGTCGGCGGCATCGGCCGGGACGCGGCCGGCAAGACCGGCACCACCGACGGCTACACCGCCGCCTGGTTCGCCGGATACACCCCGAACCTGGCCTCGGCCGTCAGCATCGGCGACCCGCGCGGGGCCTTCCGGTACGACCTGACCGGGGTGAAGATCGGCGGACGGTACTACCCGTACGTGTACGGGGCCTCGATCTCCGGCCCGATCTGGAAGGAAACCATGCTGGGCGCGCTCAAGAAGGTGCCCGCCACGCGGTTCACGGCGATCGACATGTCGGAGTTCGGCGGGTGCTCGCCCGGCTTCTGCGCCCCCAAGCCCAAGCCGAAGCCGGAGGGCAACGGAAACGACCGGGGCGGCAATGGCAACGGGAACGGCAATGGCAACGGTGGCGGCAACGGCGGGGGAGGCGGGAACGGCGGCGGCGACGGCATAACCGTCCCGATCGACGGCCAGTAGCCTCCCGAACACAGAACGGGTCCTCCATCGAGCGGGGGACCCGTTCTCGTTTTCTCATCACCGACCGTCGCCGGTCATCGCCGGTCGCCACCGACCGTCCAGGGCGCCCGACGTGATCGGAACCGGCTTGGTTGATCAACCGGTCAGGTCGGCTCGGACAACCCTGGATTACCGATCGGTCGCCGGCACGGACGGCCTGGTTGATCAACCGGCCAGGCCGGCATGGACAACCTGGATGATCAACCGGCCAGGCCGGCACGAACAGCCTGGATGATCAACTGGTCAGGCGGGCACGGACGGCCTTGGCGACGCGGCCGCCCTCGGCGCGGCCGTCGATCTTCGGCGTGACCGCCTTCATGACCTGGCCCATGGCCTGCGGCCCGGACGCGCCGGTGGCCGCGATGGCCTCGTCGACCAGCGCGTAGAGCTCCTCGTCGGAGAGCTGCGCCGGAAGGTACTCATCCAGGACCGCCCGCTCGTCCAGCTCGGCCTGCGCCTGCTCGGCCCGGCCAGCCCCGGCGAACGCCTCCGCGGCTTCCTTCCGCTTCTTGGCCTCCTTGGTGAGAACCTTGATGATCTCGTCGTCGGAGAGCTCCCGGGCGGCCGCGCCCGACACCTCCTCGACGTTGATCGCGGCGAGAGCCATCCGGACCGTGCGCAGCCGAACCTCGTCCCGGGCCTTCAGCGAGGCCGCGAGGTCGGCCTTCAACTTGTCTTTCAAAGCACTCATGCGTCTATCTTGCCGTGTCCGGCCCCACGATCTCGCCTGCGTTATTCCCGGCGTAGTGCCGGGAGCACCGTGCGGGGTCGGGCATGATGAGGGGATGCGCAAAGCTGTCGCGGTACCCCTGTCCCTGCTCGGCCTCGGCGTAGCCGGGATCGGGTACGCCTCCGTCCTGGAGCGCAACTGGTTCCGGCTGCGGCGCTTCGACGTGCCGGTGCTGGCGCCGGGACAACGGCCGGTCCGGATCCTGCAGATCTCCGACCTGCACCTGACCCCCGGCCGGACCCGCCTGATCAACTGGGTGCGCTCGCTGGCCGGTCTGGAACCCGACCTGGTGGTCAACACCGGCGACACGCTCGCCCACGCGGACGCCATCCCCGCGTACATGCGCGCCGTCGAGCCACTGCTCGACCGCCCCGGCCTGTTCGTGTACGGGTCCAACGACCTCTACTCGCCGCATTTCAAGAACCCGGCCCGGTACCTGTGGCGTACCTCCAAGGGCGACTCCCAACGGAACATGCCCGACCTGCCGTGGGAGGAGCTCGGCGCCGCGATGACCTCCGCCGGGTGGCTGGACCTGAACAACACCACCGCCCGCCTCAAGGTCGCCCACCTCGACGTGCACGTCGGCGGCATCCACGACTCACACATCGACCGCGACCGCTACGAGCACATCGCCGGCCCCGCGCCCGCCGAAGCCGACCTGCGCCTGGGCGTCATGCACTCTCCCGAGCCGCGCAACATGACCAAATTCGCCCAGGACGGCTACCAACTCCTCCTCGCCGGCCACACCCACGGCGGCCAGCTCTGCATCCCCTTCTACGGCGCCCTGGTCACCAACTGCGGCATCGACCGGGCCCGGGTCCGCGGCCTCTCCCGCCACGACGCCGCCTGGCTCCACGTCTCCGCCGGCCTCGGCACCTCCCCCTACGCCCCCGCCCGCTTCGCCTGCCCCCCCGAAGCGACCCTCCTCACCCTGGTCCCCCGCCGACCCACCCACTAACGAGGACGCAACCACCCCCAAAGTCCGCTAGACTTTCCGAGGCGCAGGGCAATCGCCCAACGCACCGGGGTGTAGCGCAGCTTGGCAGCGCGCTTCGTTCGGGACGAAGAGGCCGTGGGTTCAAATCCCGCCACCCCGACCCAGAAGTACCAGCTAGAAGGCCACTTGCGATCATCGCAAGTGGCCTTTCTCATTGGCTGAGTGCCCAACTGAGTGACTACGGCTTTGGGGGGTAAGGGTCCTCCGGCTGGCGCCACTCCCAGTGGAACCACTCTTGGGGCAAGGTCTCGCGTACGGCGTTGACGGCCTCAGGGGTCCGACCCCGAATACCGAGACCCGCTCGGCTCCATGGCCGGTCCCAGGGACCCCTCAGATACTCGTATTCGCCGAAGTCGGGGAAGAGCTCCAGGCACAGGATCACGTCATCGCCCATGTACCAGCGGCTACCAGGCGTGCACGGCCACTGTTCGATGGGGTACGACGGAAGCGCCAACGGCGTGAACCGGCGCTCCAGTTCGGCGATGTCCTCCGTGAGCAATTCGCCGTGCATGCTGAGGGGCTTGTCTTCGTTGAAGACCTGACCGTGCGTGCTGTAGGGACTCTCGTCACTGTGGAGGGTCTCGGTCAGAACGATCTCAATGCAGTCGGTGGAGAGCCGCTCGAACCACGCGATTCCGGTCCGAGGATGGTCGTTGTCACCGCAGCTCGGCAAGTGAACCACGGGTGGATCGTCCAGGCCCGTATCCGTGAGCCGGATACCGCATACCCATCCCCCTTGATTCTCCACGTGATAGACGAGCAATCCGGCATGCTCATCCACATAAAGCTCGGTCGGGGACTCGAGAGAGTGCATGGTCCTGCACAGATCGTCACGTCGGCCGAAGAGCGTGTATGCCTCGCGCAGCGCAGCCGGGAGCTTGAGGCTCAACCGCCGCTCAGCGGCGTTCAACTCCTCCTCGCTGTAACCGTCTTCGTCTCCGAGCGGAGTCATCCAGGCTTCAGCGAAGCGCCGTATGAACGTCCAACCACTGTCCTTGTCCCGCACGCCAGCAGCGAGATCGGCGGGGAGGTCGAATCGATTTGGCATGGAGGGAGCATAAACAGGAGCGGATCAAGGGCCATCCACAAAGATCGGAACGGCCCCTGAGCTCGTATCCTCACTGATCAGACGTGTCAAAGATGCGATCCATAGCCACGGCTCCGGCTGGAGGACTGGGCGGATCTGCTTGCGGTAGACGGCCTCTGTGACGGCCGTGCTGCTGTGGCCGACGAGGCGGGAGATCTCCTCCAGGGGCAGGCCGTTGTCCGAGAGCAGCGAGACGAAGCTGTGCCGCAGCGCTCGGGGCGTCCAATCTGCCGGGTCCACCCCTTCCGTGTCCTTGATGGCATTCCGGAAGTCGCGCCGGACGTGGGAGGGATCGATCGCCGTGCCGACCTTGGACGCGAACACTAGGCCGTTCTCTTTCCAGTTCTTCCCCGCCGCTTCCCGCTCCTCGTCCTGCTGTTCCTTCTGCTGGTGGAGTGCATTCACGCAGCACGTGGGCAGAGCGAGCGTCCGACGGGACTTCCGCGTCTTGGTGTCACCTCCTGCCCGTACGGAGCGCCACACAGCCACGTGCGGCGGTACGGGCGGGTTTGGCTCACCAACGAACAGACCTCAGCCTCTGAACTGTGCCAGGCAGGATATGGTGAAATTAAAGCTCATATCCTTGTCCAAAGAGTTCGTGAAGAACACCTTCACGTAGTCGGTTTGGTTCCAGGCCTTCTCCCATCTCCATGTGACCCCGTCCGGAGGCGAGGGAGAGACCTGAGGTTCAGCGCCGAGTTTCGGCTGATCCGAGGGGCAGTTCAGCTCGGCGGCAGCGGTAGACGGAAAATGCACTTTCTTCGCTGCGGGAATCGTTATCGATTGTTCCAGCCAGATGTACGAGTTGGTGCACCAGTAACTTGCCGTAATCTGGCCCGGACTTGTCCGACTGCTGTTGGAAGCGACAACCCTGAAGGAGTTATAGTCGTTGAAGTATTTCAGGTCCCACCACGTGACGTTGGCGGAAACCGTGATGATCGGACTCTGGGTCAGCGCCCATCCATACGGGCAGTTCCACGTCTTGTAGGCCTGCTCGTAAATGCCCAGGTACTTGATGCCCTCCAGCATCCTGGTTTCCGCTGAGGCCGGGGCGGAGGTGCCCACGACCAGCCCGCCGGCCAGGAAAATTCCGCTGATGGCAGCGACAGCCCTTTTCCAGCCCTTCATGTTTCCTCCCGAAGATTTGGGCACGAAATCAACCCACCTTCAGACGACGACCGTGATCGTCTTCATCGAGCGACCCGTTGGACCGATTCTTGGAGGTTGATCAAGCTTTGCCAATTGCGGCCACCTTGCAACAAATTGCATGGCAGCTTGTTCCCTAGGCGTGACAGCCGTAAATCGATCTTCGTCCCCGCCTCCGGGTCGCCGTGAACAGGCCCGAAGCGTTTTCGGGCCGCAGGATCCCTGTGCAGCGGGGATAACCCGAAACCGGGGTTCAGGTCGCAGTGAGGTTATCTCAGCGGAATAGTTCAATGACCGCTGAATCGGGTACAGCTCCGGCAGGGCTGCTTGAGCGGTGACCTAAAGCAGCCCTGCCGGAGGCTTATTCGGGCCTCACCCAAGGTTCTCTTCCAGTCTGCGTGGACACCCCACCCGACGCATCGCGCGGATTTAAATCCGACTCTTCCCGTGGTGTGTCGGCACTGCTCGCGACCGCTATCGTCTTGCGCCACACTCCCGGATCGGGCCACTGGTCCGGGGGCGCCACGAAGGTCCCGCGCGGTCCACAGGAAATTACCCAGCCCACTTCCCGTAGCATCCACACCGCGCGCCGGACCGTATGCACACAGACCTCATGTTGCTTACTCAGAGGTGGGTTGTCTCCGATCATCCATCCGCCGCTGGCGATGGTTGCACCGCAACGGGATGCCCACGATGTCGTGGTTCATGCCGTGCGCCACGTTGGCTCCGACCGTGGCCACGATGCCCACGCCGAGACTCCACTTGGCCAACCCCGGTACATGCCGGCCGCGACGGCTGGCATCCAGGATCACCATCGACGGCATGCCTGCTCCCACTCGGTCTCCGTGAGCGGACGCAGTTCGCTCGCGTCACGGAAGCACACGGGGTAGAGCAGGTTCTCGGGAGCATCGCCGGTCGGTACGGACGGGCCAGGTACGGCAAGCGCCGGCACCTCGACCAGCACATGCCATTCGTCCGGTCCGCATCGCCCGATGATCGAGCCGGGCAGCCACGACCATGCGCCGCGATCACGCGCAACGTCGTCGGTCAAGGGAAACCACACAAGGACCGAGGCGTCTTCGTAGAACAGGTCGTCCGGGACGGGTGCGCTATCGCAGTTGATCTCATTGGACATCGAGTCTCCTCTCCCGTCCTGGAGGGGAGCCGCGGGAGCCATTTCGGGGAGCCAACGCCTTCCGACTCCCTCAGGATCAGCGCGCCCCCCTCAGGGCGTACGTGCAGGTGAGAGGCAGCCCGTTCGACTCAGCACGACCTAGATCGACTGGTGGGACTTGCTTCGGGACGAGGAGGCCGTGGGTTCAAATCCCGCCACCCCGACCCAGTAGTACCAGCTAGAAGGCCACTTGTGATCATCGCAAGTGGCCTTTCTCGTTGGCCGAGCCGAGTGACTACCTGAGTGACTATCCTCCCTGGGTCTCGGCTCCTCTGTTCTGACGTTGATCCCGGATCAGTTGACGACGGTACGGAACACGTGTTCGCTAAGCACGTGACTGATCTAGGAAGCAACGCTTCATCAGCCGATGCTGCTGATACCGGAGGCGTGTTCAGCCGGATCACAGGGCGGTGGCAACGCCGGGCACCCCAAGCGCAACCCCTTTGGCAACGCATCCTCCTCGCTGTCGTGGCCGTTCTGATAACGACCTGGATGATCAAAAAGCACGGCATCGTGATGGGGGTTCTCGCCGGACTCACGTACGGGTACTTCGCGATCATTAGCTGGGTGCCGCCGGACCGAGTAGCGCGGTGGTCTCAGCGCCGTCCGGTACTGGACCGCCTTTTCGTCGCCCCCGCGATTTTCATGGCGTTAGCCCTTCTGACCCCGCTGTCGCTCATGATCTGCTTGGGGATCACAGTGGTCAGTACCGTCCTCCTGTTCGGCCTTGGGGCGTGGATCAGGCAGAGGCAGTCGCGGACACCTACGGACGTGTAGCCACCGGGAAAATGCGGTCCATAGCCACGGCCCGCCGTTGTCGCTCGTGATCGATTGCACCGACGTGGTGCCGGGCGGCGCAGCCGTTGATTTATTACGGGCACGCGTACCGTGCCGGTAGCCCCGCGAAACGCGGGATCACCGGCACGGTACGTAATGCGAAGGTGGCGACGGGGATTGGTCAGCGGCCCCAGCCTGGTGTGGTGCCGCACTTGGCCCTCTGGTTGATGCAGATCTTCACGAGTGCGCCGAGGGTCTCCGGCTTCCATGCGTTCATGAAGTCGCCGTGAATCGAGGACGCCATGCCCGACGACAGCGCCAGGCCGTCACCGCCGAGGGAGTCATAGCCGAGCATGAGCGAGATGTTGGGGAGCGCGACCGGGTATGCACCGGAGCACTTGCCGTCCTTGGCCGGACCCATGTGCGACTTGTGGTCGGGCGAGTCGATGTGCTTGCCGTCCCAGCAGTCCTGGAACGTCAGCTGGTAGATCAGATTGCCGCCCGGGGCACAGACGGGCCAGTTGCCGTCGGCGCTACGGCCGGTCTCCGCGCTGCCAGCGCACCAGAACTGGCCGGAGGCACCCTTCGGCGTCGCCACCTGCCGCTTCGCGTCGCCCTGCACCAGGCGCATGCCCGGCGGGAACGGTACGACGTCCGACGGGTCCTTGAGCCGGGAGCCGTAGTACACGCGGAAGTTCTTCATCGGCACCGGCTTGCCGTTCTTCAGCAAGGTCGGCGCCCAGTAGGCGCTGTTATCCCCAGGCGCGTCGCAGGTCGTGGTGCTCTTGAGCAGGTCCTCCGTCGTGGTGTTCGCCGACACCTGCGGGCCGAAGAAGGTGTGCAGGTGGGAGGCGCCGACCAGGCCGGGCAGCACGATCGGGTCGTCCTTGGCCTCGTTGGCCACGGTGCAGTTGGTGTGGAACTCGGGAACCCTCACGATGTTCGCGGGGACCGTCTGAGGTGCGACCTTGTTGTACGCGTCCAGGGCCTTCTTCCACTCGGCCTGGTTCACCGGCACCCAGCCGCCGACGGGGGTGCCGGTGGTCGGGGTGGCGCTGGGCGTCGGCTCAGCCGGCTTGGTCGGGGTCGAGGTGGGAGTGGGGGTGGGGGTCGGGTTCGAGGTGCCCGAGCCGGTGCCGAAGACCTGGAACTCCCACAGCGAGACGCCCCACTGCGTGGCGCGCTTGGTCGCGTACAGGCGCACGAACCGGCCGGTGGCCGACACGTTGATGGTTTGGACGCCGCCCTTACCCGCCGTGGTGTTGTACACCGTCTTCCAGGGGTCGTTACTGCCGGCGGCGGTCTGGATCTGGAACGCCGTGGCGTAGGCGTTCTCCCAGTTGATGACGATCTTCTTGATGGCGGTGGACTTGCCGAGGTCGACCGCGAGCCACTGCGGGTCGCTGAACTTGCTGGACCAGCGGGTGCCGGTCTTGCCGTCGAAGGCGGCCGCGGGCGACAGGTCGCCGCGCTCCGACGAGGAGGCGATGGCGTTACGGCCCTGCGAGAGAGGCACCTCGGCCGCGGTGGCCGGGGAGGCGACGCTCACCACGGAGGTGCCCACGATGCTGGCGAGGACACCGGCCAGCGCCAGGCGGCGGACCTGACGTACGCCGGTTGCGCGTCCGGCTCGGATGCCGCGCGAGGCGGTTGTGGTCATGGTGATGGGGTCCTTGTCCTGTTGAGGAGTCGCGGAGGGGGGCGCTCGAACGCGCCGCCACACAGGAGACCCACGTGTCACCAGTGGATAACGAAAACTTCGGAGAACCTCGGAAGGTTTTGTTTGTCCGTCCTGCGCCCGACCCGTCTCCTGACCACTGGACCGATTCCTGACGAAGAGGCCATGGGTTCGAATCCCCCACCCCCAGGCGGTTCAGAGCATCCGTTGTCCGCGTCGCCAGACCGCCCAGGTCAACGGCACCCCGGGGCGGTAGGCCAGGTGAGTCACCGAGGGGGCGTCCAACACGTGTAGGTCCGCCCGCGCCCCCACCCGGATGACCCCGACGGCACCGTCTCCGGTGTCGCGGCGCAGTGCCCTGGCGCCCCCGGCCGTGGCCGCCCACACGGCCTCCTCGATCGACAGGCCCATTTGGAGTACGGCCGTGGCCACGCAGAAGGCCATCGATGTCGTATAGGAAGTGCCGGGGTTGGCGTTGGTGGCGAGCGCGATGGTGGCCCCGGCGTCGAGCAGCCGCCGGGCGGGCGCGAGCGGATGGCGGGTCGACAGGTCGCAGGCGGGCAGCAGCGTCGCCACCGTGTCCGAGGCGGCGAGCGCCTCGGCGTCGTCATCCGACAGGTAGGTGCAATGGTCCACGCTGGCCGCGCCGTACGATACGGCGAGTTGCACGCCGGGGCCCGGCCCGAGTTGGTTGCCGTGCACACGCAGGCCGAGCCCGCACGCCGCCGCGGCCCGCAGCACCCGCTCGGACTGGTCGCGGTCGAAGGCGCCGGTTTCGCAGAACACATCCGCCCAGCGCACCTGCCCGGCGACGCCGTCGAGCATCTCCCCGCACACCAGGTCCACGTAGGACTCCGGGCTCATGTCGGCGGGGACGAGGTGCGCACCGAGGAAGGTGACCTCGTCGGCGGCTGTGGCGGCGATCCGGGCCAGGCGCCGTTCGTGCTCGACGTCCAGGCCGTATCCGGTCTTGGTCTCGAGGTAGGTGGTGCCCTGCCGTACCGCCTCGGAGACATGCCGCGCGAGGTTGGCCGTCAGTTCCTCGTCCGTGGCGTTCCTGGTGGCCTCGACGGTGACGGCGATGCCGGCCGCGTGGTAGGGCCTTCCGGCCATCCGCGCCCCGAACTCGGCGGTGCGGTCACCCGCGAACACCAGGTGGGTGTGGCTGTCCACCCAGCCGGGCAGTGCGGCCCGCCCGGCGACGTCGACCATCGCGTCGGCGGTCGGCGCGTGGCCCGCCGCACCGGCCCAGGCGACGCGGTCTCCCTCGAACACGACGGCGGCGTCGCGTAGCACGCCGAGCTCAGCATCGTTGGTGGTGAGCTCCCCGACTCCGGTGACCAGCGTCGATCTCACTGACACAGGCGTTGGACCTCCTCGGCGAGGAGCGCGGCGGGCCGCTCGACGCGTACGTGCACGCCGTCGTGGACGACCCGCCGACCGGCGACCAGCACCTGTGTGACGTCGGCGGCGGTCGCCGCGAAGAGCACGCCGTCCGGTTCGGCCCCGGCGGTGCGGACGGAGCCGAGGGTGACGGTCACCAGGTCGGCGGCGGCGCCGGGCTCGATCCGTCCGGCGTCGGCGAAGCCGAGGGCGTCATGGGAGGTCGCGGCGGCCATCAGTTCGGCACCGGTGAACCGGCCGCGGGCCTGGCTCGCCAGCCGCTCGTCGAGCTCCAGCGCCCGCGTCTCCTCGAACGGGTCGATCACCGCGTGGCTGTCACTGCCCAGGCACAGGGCGACTCCCGCGTCCAGCAGGGCGCGGCCGGGACCGATGCCGTCACCGAGATCACGCTCGGTCGTGGGGCAGAAACACGCGCGGGTTCCCGACCGGCTGATCATCGAGACATCACTTTCGGTGAGATGAGTGGCGTGCACGGCGACGGTGCGCGGGCCGAGCACGCCACCGTCTGCGAGCACCGCGGCGGGCGTACGGCCGTAGGCCCGCAGGCAGTCCTCGTTCTCCCCGCGCTGCTCGGAGAGGTGCACGTGCAGTGGTCGCCCGCGTGCCCAGCCCGCGACCACCGGCAGCGCGACGGGCGGGACGGCGCGCACCGAGTGCACGGCGGCGCCCACCACGACCTGCTCCGACTCGGGGCGGAAGGCCGCCAGACGCTCGGCCCAGTCGTACGCGGTGCCGTCGCCGAAGCACAGTTGCGGGCCGTCCAGCGGCCGGTCGAATCCCCCGGTCAGGTAGCAGGTGTCGAGCAGGCACAACCGGATTCCGGCGTCCTGGGCCGCGGCGACCAGGGCCGTGCTCATCGCGTTCGGGTCGGCGTAGCGCCGGCCGCCGGGCGCGTGGTGGAGATAGTGGAACTCGGCGACGCTGGTGTACCCGGCGAGCACCATCTCCGCGTACACCCCGCGGGCGAGGCGGTAGTAGGAGTCCGGATCGAGCCTGGTCACCAGCCGGTACATGAGTTCCCGCCAGGTCCAGAAGGTGCCGCGATCGGCGTGGGTCCGGCCGCGCAGTGCGCGGTGGAAGGCGTGCGAGTGCGCGTTGGCGAAGCCGGGCGTGGTCAGCCCGGTGAGGATGGCGCCGGTGGGCGGCTGGCCCGGGATGACCGCGCAGATGCGTCCATTGGCGATCTCGATCCGGACCGCGCTGGTGACGCCCTCCGGCAGCCAGGCGTATTCGCACCAATACGTCACCCGCACAACCGCTCCAGCCTGGTGGCGCCGAACTTAGCCGTCACCTCTGCTCCCGCATCGGAATGCGCAGGCCACGCTCGGCGGCGACCCGCGCGGCGTCCGGGTAACCCGCGTCGGCGTGCCGGATGACGCCCATCGCGGGGTCGTTGGTGAGCACCCGCTCGATCTTCTTCGCCGCCAGGGACGTCCCGTCGGCGACGCAGACCTGCCCGGCGTGGATGGAACGCCCCATGCCGACGCCGCCGCCGTGATGAATCGACACCCAGGTCGCGCCGGACGCGGTGTTCACCAGCGCGTTGAGCAGCGGCCAGTCGGCGATCGCGTCGGAGCCGTCGGCCATGGCCTCGGTCTCCCGGTACGGCGAGGCGACGCTGCCGGCGTCCAGGTGGTCCCGGCCGATGACGATCGGCGCCTTCACCTCGCCGCGGGCGACCATCTCGTTGAACCGCAGCCCCGCCAGGTGCCGCTCACCGTAGCCGAGCCAGCAGATACGGGCGGGCAGTCCCTGGAACGCCACCCGCTCGCCGGCGAGCCGGATCCAGCGCGCGAGCGATTCGTTGCCTGGAAACAGTTCGAGGATGGCGCGGTCGGTCGCGGCGATGTCGGCCGGGTCGCCGGACAGGGCCGCCCAGCGGAACGGGCCCATGCCCTCACAGAACAACGGCCGGATGTAGGCGGGCACGAAGCCGGGGAAATCGAACGCCCGCGCGCAGCCCCCCAGCTCGGCCTCGCCGCGCAGGGAGTTGCCGTAGTCGAACACCTCGGCCCCGGCGTCGAGGAAACCGAGCATCGCCTCCACGTGCGCGGCCATCGAAGCCCTGGCCCGGCTGGTGAACTCCTCGGGCTCTTCCGCGGCGTAGCGGTGCCAGTCCTGGACGGCGACGCCGATCGGCAGGTACGCGAGCGGGTCGTGGGCGGAGGTCTGGTCGGTGACGATGTCCACCTCCAGGCCCCGGCGCAGCAACTCGGGCAGCACCTCCGCGGCGTTACCGATGACCCCGACCGACACCGCCTCGCGCCGCGCCTTGGCTCCCTGGACGCGCTCGATCGCGTCGTCCAGGCTGGAGGCCAGCTCATCGAGGTAGCGGGTGTCCAGCCTGCGCCGCGCCCGGTGCGGGTCGCACTCGACGACGAGCGCGACGCCGCCGTTCATCGTGACGGCCAGCGGTTGCGCGCCGCCCATGCCGCCGAGCCCGGCGGTGACCGTCAGCGTGCCGGCCAGGGTGCCGCCGAAGCGCTTGCGGGCCACCGCGGCAAAGGTCTCGTAGGTCCCCTGCAGGATGCCCTGGGTGCCGATGTAGATCCACGATCCCGCGGTCATCTGGCCGTACATGGTCAGTCCGAGTGCCTCCAGCCTGCGGAACTCGGGCCAGGTCGCCCAGTCGCCGACCAGGTTGGAGTTGGCGATCAGCACCCGGGGGGCCCACTCGTGGGTACGCAGCACGCCGACCGGCCTGCCCGACTGAACGAGCAGGGTCTCATCGCCCGCCAGTGTGGTGAGGCAGCGCACGATGGCGTCGTAGCTGGGCCGGTCCCGGGCGGCTTTGCCGGTGCCGCCGTAGACGACGAGGTCCTCGGGCCGTTCGGCGACCGCCGGGTCGAGGTTGTTGCGCAGCATCCGCAGCGCGGCTTCGGTCTGCCAGTTCTCGGCGGTGAGCGTCATCGTCCCTCCAGGCAGGCCAGCACCGCTCCGGAGGTGATGAGTTCCTCGGCGGCGGCGATCTCGGGGGCCAGATGGCGGTCGGGTCCCGGCCCGTGGACGCGGGAGCGCAGCAGGTCACGCACGGCCGCGGTGATCGGGGCGGGACGCAGCGGCGCGCGGAAGTCCAGCGCGCGGGCGGCGGTGAGCAGTTCGATCGCCAGCACGCTCGTCAGCCCGGCGATTCCGCGGCGCAGCTTGCGGGCCGCCGACCAGCCCATCGACACGTGGTCCTCCTGCATCGCGCTGCTGGGAATCGAGTCCACCGACGCGGGTACGGCCAGCCGCTTGAGCTCGCTGACGATCGCCGCCTGCGTGTACTGCGCGATCATGTGCCCGGAGTCCACACCGGGATCGGCGGCGAGGAACGCGGGCAGCCCGTGCGAGCGCGCGACGTCGAGCATCCGGTCGGTACGTCGCTCGGCGATGCCGGCGACATCGGCGACCGGGACGGCGAGGAAGTCCAGCGCGTACGCGAGCGGCGCGCCGTGGAAGTTGCCGTTGGACTCCACCCGCCCGTCTGCGAGGACGGCGGGGTTGTCCACGGCGGCGGCCAGCTCCCGGTCGGCGACGGCCTCGGCGTGCGTGAGCGTGTCCCGGGCCGCGCCGTGCACCTGCGGCGCGCACCGCAGCGAATAGGCGTCCTGCACGCGCGGGCAGTCCGGGCCGCGGTGGCTTGCGACGATCTCCGAGCCGGCCAGCGCCTCCCGTATCCGGCGAGCCGAGACGGCCTGGCCGGGATGCGGGCGCAGCGCCTGGAGGTCCTCGGCGAACACCCGATCGGTGCCGAGCAACGCCTCGACACTCATGGCCGCGGTGAGATCGGCGACATCGAGCAGGCGCTCCAGATCGGCGATCGCGAGCACCATCATGCCCAGCATGCCGTCGGTGCCGTTGGTGAGCGCCAGCCCTTCCTTCTCCGCCAGCGTGACCGGCTCGATGCCGGCCTCGCGCAGGGCGTACGCGGCGGGCACTCTGCTGCCCGCGGCATCGAACACCTCGCCCTCTCCCATGAGCGCGAGCGCGACGGCGGCGAGTGGGGCGAGGTCGCCGGAGCAGCCGAGTGAGCCGTATTCGTGCACGACCGGCGTGATGCCCGCGTTGAGCATCGCGGCGAGCGTGACGGCCGTCATGGGCCGGACCCCGGTGTGCCCGGTGGCCAGCGTGCGCAACCGTAGCAGCATCAGCGCGCGTACGACCTCCGGCTCGACCACCGGCCCCGTACCCGCCGCGTGCGAGCGGATCAGCGAGCGCTGCAGGTCGGCACGGCGGTCGATGGGGATGTGCCGCACCGCGAGCGCGCCGAACCCGGTGGACACGCCATAGGTCGGCCGGGTGGCCGTGATCAACGCGTCCACGTGCGCGCGGCCCTGGGCGATGCTCTTCTCCGCGATGGCGTCGATCGCCACCTCCGCGTGGTCGCGGGCGACCGCGAGCACCTGGTCGCGGCGCAGCGGCGACGATCCAAGCTGTATCACATTTGACATATCTCTATTTCAGCGATGCGGGGCCGGGCGCATCATGGCCCAGAAGCAGGTGGTGTCTCGGATCTCAGACAAGGGGGGCCGCGGCGGAGACAGGCGTCAGGAGGCGGCCCTGCTGTTGCGCACGGTGGTGTACCGCCGTGCCCCGTGCAGGCGGTAGGCGACCTCCAGCGCCGCTTGCCGGCAGGCGTGACCGGCGCGATCGCGAAGATCGCTGTCCAGTTCCTCAGCCCGGAAGGTCAGTCCGATGGCCGCCAGGGGGTATCCGGTGGGATCCACCACCGCGGCGGCGACGGAGGCCAGCCCAGCGGCGATCTCGTTGGTCTCGCGGGCGTAACCAAGCGCTCGTACGTTCCTGAGCACCTCGTGCAGCTCCCGCAGGTTGGTCGGCCCTGTTCCGGTGCGAAGCACGAAGCACCGCTGGTCGTCGAAGAGCGCGCGAACCTGCTCCTGCGTGTGGCAGCTCAGCATCGCCCGGCCGGTCGCGGTCAGGTGCGCCGGAAGCCGGACACCAGTGTTGGTGATGCTGACCGGCGCCTGGACTCCGGATTTGCGCAGCAGGTGGAGCGTCTCCCTGCTGCGCAGAACGCTGAGCTGGCCGATGGCCTTCGGGAACTGCTGCTCGACCATCCTGGTCAGGAGCGGCTCCCCGAGACGCTCCAGGGTCGCGTCACAACCGTAGGAGTTCGCGATCTCGAACGCCCCGGCGCCGAGACCGTACGTCTGATCATCCGGATGGTGCAGGACGAAGCCTTCTTCGCTCATGATGCCCAGCAGGCGATACGTTGTGGAGCGAGGGAGGCCCAGCTCCGCCGCCATGACCGAGGCGCGCGCGCCGGCGGGATGGCCGGCCAGGTAGCGCAGTATGCGTAGGATCTGGGTCGCCGTGGGCATGGATGACATCGGAGCAGTTCCCTCCCTGTGCATGCTCAAGTGACGTAGACTCGCCGCCCCTTGAGTGATCTCTCTAGGTCTTCCAGCCGGCGCTGGACCCGGGCCGGATCCTCATCGCACATCGCCTGCACGAGCATCGACGCGGCCAGCAACGCCGCGGCGTGGCTGTCGAAGATGAGCCGGGACGAGGAGTCGGCCCGAAGCAGCACGTCGGCCCACTCGTTGCCCGGCGCGACGTCGGAGTCGGTGAGCAGGATCAGCCGGAAGCCCAGTTCACGCGCGTACGCGAGCCCTTGCACGGTGTCCACTGGGTAGCGCGACACAAGGAACGCGACGAGCGTCTCGGCGCCCACGTCGCGGGCCGCGAGCAGCGCGTCGGTCATCGCCGACCCCGCGGCGGTGATCACCCTGACGTCGGAATGAACCTTGGCCGCGTAGTGGCCGAAATAGCCGGCCAGGTGCGCCGCGGAGCGGTGCCCGAGCGCCACCGCGACCGGCGACGCCATGATGTCGGCGCCGGCCTTGCGGATCGCGGTGCGATCAACGAGCCGGGCGCCGAGGGCGCGGAGATTCTCGGTCTCGCTGTTGACGGCACGTTGGTACTCGTTCGGCTCCTCCAGTTCGGATCCCGAGGGCGACAGGGCGAGCATCTCGATGAGTGCCTGGCGGAACTCCGCGTACCCCGTGTACCCGACGGCGACCGCGAGCCGGGTCACCGACGGCTGGCTCACGTTCGCCATCGTCGCCACCTCACTCGCCGACAGGTACGGCACATCACCTGAGTGCTCCACCAGCGTCTGCGCGATCCGGCGCTGGGCAGGAGTGAGACGGAAGCTGGCGAAGAACTCCACGAACTGTCGTGACATGGATGAAGTCTCCCTTCCCACTGCCTATCCGCCTAACGAGGTCCTAGAAGTTACGCTTACCACCGTCGATGCTGATGACCGTCCCGTTGAGATAGGGCGTGCTGCCGCACAGGTAGCTGATCAGCTCGCTCACGTCCTCTGGCCTGCCCTCGCGGAGCACGACGTCGTCGGCGAGCCGCAGCGACTCGCCGTCGGAGATCTCGCCTCGTCGCGCCCTCAGGTCAGTGTTCGTCCCGCCGTCGCTGTTGAGGATGTGCGCGGGGCACACGACGTGGCACTGAACGGTGGGAGCCAAGGTCACCGACAGGATCTCCATCATCCTGACCATGGCGGATTTGGCGATCGAGTGGCTGGTCAGCAGGGGCCAGCCCTCGTAGTAGGAGTTTCCGGCGATGGCGATGATCTTTCCTCGGCCCTGCTCCAACATGTGCGCGCCGACCGCCTGGGTGAGGAAGTACGGACCGCGGACAAGTACCCCGAAGGAGGTGTCGAACTCCCGCTCGGTGGTCTCCAGGAACGGCCGCGCCACGAAACTGCTGGCGTTGTGGACGAGGTAGTCGATGCGTCCGTGGTCCGCCAGGACCTGCCGTACCAGCGCCCGGCACGCCTCGGGCGAGGAGACGTCGGCCTCGTACGCGGCGGCCGATCCGCCGGTGCGCGCGATGCTCTCGACCGTGGCCGCGGCCGCCTCCGCCTGGCCGAAGTGGTTGAGCGCCACGGTCGCACCGTTCATGGCCAACCGCTCGGCGACAACGCGGCCCACTCGTTCCGCACCACCTGTGATCAGCGCGATTCCTTCTAGCCGCATGACTCACCCAATCTGCTCGCCCCCGTTGACATCGATGATCTGGCCGGTGAGGGACGCGCCGGCCGGGGAGACAAGGAAGCTCACGACGGCCGCCACGTCCTGCACCCTCGGGAGGGTGGGCAGCGCCCGCCGCCACTTGGTGGCCCGTTCGAGCAGCGCGAACGGGTCGCCGTCGGGGCCTGGCTCGTCCTGCCAGGAAAGCAGCCGGCCGGGCGCCACGATGTTGGCCCGCACGCCGGCCGCGCCGACCTCCAGTGCCAGCGTGCGGGTGAGTGCCTCGACGGCCGCCTTGGCCGCGCCGTACAACCCGAGACCGGCCGCGTGCCGTCTGGCCAGGCCCCCGCTGACGGCCACCAAGCACCCGCCACCGGCGGCGATCATGGCGGGGACGAACTCGCCGACCAGATTGAGGTGGCTCACGATGGCGCCGGCCTCCCGCTGCCAGTCGGACGTGCCGACGTGCGTCAAGTCGCCGGTGTGCGGCGTGCCGTGCACGCAGTTGACCACCACGTGGGGCATTACTCCAAGATCATCCGCGATACGCTCCGCCATCAGGTGGACCTGCGTTCGGTCGGTCAGATCCCCGGCGACGACAAGCGGCGGCGGACCGGTGAGCTCCGCCGCCGTCTGCTCGACGTGGGCCCGGTTCCGGAAGCAGTGGAGCACACACCGGTAGCCGTCGCGCGTCAACTGACGCGCGACGGCGCCGCCGATGCCGCTGCTCGCTCCTGCGATCAATGCGATCGGCCCGAGTGACACGGGTCTGTCTCGCTCTCTCGGCTCGGCGGCTGGGGTCACTTGGCTTCCGCGGTCTCGGCGAAGTCGACCAGCCCGGTGCCGTAGCGCGCGAAGTAGTCGTGCACGGCACGTGACTGCTTGGCCTTGCCCATGTACTCCAGGTCCTCGGAGCTGAGCTTGGGGTAGGCCGTGCCAAGCCCCCAGGGGAACGTGTGGTGCACCCACAGGTAGATCCGGTTGGCGTAGGCGTACCAGGCGCCGAGCAGGTCGGAGAGCTCCTGCTTGGTCTGGATCTGCGGGAAGACCTCCACGATCCGGTGGACGAAGGTCCCGAACTTCACGAAACCGCAGTAGGCCAGGAAGTCCACGTTGACGAGGTTGGTCCAGGCGAACAGATCCTTGCACTGCTGCAGGTCGAACCGGTCGTCATCGAGGGCCCGTACGATGATCGCGGGCGTGATCCAGGTGGACAGCGCGCGCATGTCGCCGTTGACGAAGACCAGGTTGGAGAAGAACTGCCCGTAGCTTCCGGCGTCCGAGGTGAAGACGCCGAGTCGCATGCTCTTGATCTCTTCCGGCTCATCGAGCCAGATCCGGTCGGTCTCGTCCTTGAGCTCCTGTTGGAGGGCGAGCACGTCGTTCATGGGGGGGCTCCTTTCAGGCGGTGGTGACGGTGACGGCGATGGGCTCGTGGGTGACCGTGTTCGACAGCCACACCTCGCGTCCGACCTGGCCCATCCGCGGCTTGTCCTCATCGACCACTTCGGCGATCGGCGGAAATCCCGGTAGGGGCTCGGTGATCCGGCCGTAGAAGAAGCCGAGGGTCTTGTAGTTGTCGGTGCTCAAGGTGAGCGTGCCGTGCGGCATCTCGGTCAACAGCATGTGCTTGGCCGGGACCGCTCCAACAACCCGGGTGGGCGCGTACATCCCCTGACCGGAAGCCGTCGTGTGCGAGTAGATCGTGGTGAACGGCAGGGTCTCCAGGAACTTCTGGCACAGCTCCGGGTTGAGGTCCCAGAGCAGCCGTGCCTTCAGCACGATGCCCAGGGACGCGAAGTCCAGGTTGATGTGGGTGGGGCGACTCAAGGCGAACTCCTCCGCTGAGTGAATGATGAAGCGCGGTCCGTGAAGGGCGCCGGTGCCGGGATCATAGGTCGGTTTTCATTCATCCGTCAATAACGTGAATGATCGCCATTCATGAATGCATGGAAGCCGGAATCCTCACAGTTTCGGCATCACCGGAGTGAGAAGAGCGGGCCGCTTCCCGTGCGGGATACGCCGTCAGGGGTGCGGGCGGCACCCTGGTCGTGGCCACCCGGAAGCATCGCCTAACCTGGACTGACCTGCGCCGATACCAGTGCCGTCCAGCGAGCCTCCCAGGCGTTGGGTGTGCCCGCCGAGCCACCGACGACGTCCATGGGTGCGTGGCGGCTGTCTCCGCTGTGGGACAGCAACGGGAAAGAATGACTCCCATTCAGAAGTCGAGGTCCTGTAACTATCTAGTCACCCGACGGATGCCGGTTCCACTCGCAATGGTTTCCACGCCAGAGTGAGCGCCGCGCAACCGCCAGGCGGGGGAAACGTGACGCAAGCTCCGGTCTGTCCCAGCGGCGGACCTTCCGTATGAGAGAGATTTCATGCACAATCCTCACCGGCCGCTTGTTAGCACCTTCGTAGCGGCGACCACCATCCTCCTCGCCACCGCCTGCGGTGCCGGCTCGTCCAACTCCGGCGTGGACGCCGGCTCGTCTCGTAGCCCGATCAACACGAACGCCGAGGCGATTTCGGCGCTGCACGACAAGTTGCCGGCCGACATCCGCGACCGGGGCGAGATGATCGTGGCCACTGATGCCTCCTACCCGCCCTGCGACTACCTGGACCCGGCCACCAACAAGATCGCCGGTTTCAACCACGACATTCTGATGGCCATCGCGCCACGACTCGGCATCACGATCAAACAGGAGTCGATCGCCTTCGACGGCCTTCTCCCGGGCGTCCAGAGCGGTCGTTATTCCGCCGCGATGGAATGCATCACCGACAACCAGGAGCGGCAGAAGCAGGTGATGTTCGTCGACTACGCCTACGCCGCCAAGGGCGTGCTCACGACCGTCAAGAATCCCGGGCAGGTGAGTGAGAATCCCCTCTCCCTGTGCGGTCTGAAGGCCGGCGTGCAGACGGGGACGGAGTTCGTCGACGACGCCAAGCGCTACTCGGAAAACTGCGTGAAGGCGGGGAAGGCGGGTCTCAATGTCACCAACTTCCCGACCGCCGCGGACCAGAACACGGCCTTGCAGTCCGGTCGGCTGGATCTGGTCTTCACCGACGTCGCGACCGGGGCCTGGCAGAAGAAGGAGAGCGGCGGAGCGTTCGAAATCTGGAGCAGCCCGCTGATGGCGCAGACCTACGTGGGCATCGTGGTCGACAAGGACAACCGTCCTCTTGCCGAGGCGATTCTCGGTGCGCTTGAGGCCACCATCAAGGACGGCACCTACCAGAAGGTCATGGATTCGTGGGGCCTGTCCCACGTCGCGCTCACGGAGCCGGGGATCAACCTCGCCACCGAGCGGCCGCTCCCGCTTCCGGAACTCTGTGGCGCCTGTGGCAAGTGAGCCACATCGCCGTCCGAGGAGCGCCGAATGACAATGAGGCGACAGACGATGGACACCAGCCCGCGAACCGGCCCTGAGGATCGACAGGATGTGCTCGATCCCCTGGCCACTCCTCGACCGCTGCGTCACCCCGGCCACTGGATCACCGGCGCAGTCGCCGTGGCACTGGGCGCTCTGGCGGTATGGCAGGTCGCGGGCAACGACCAACTCCAGTGGGGTGTGTTCTGGCAGTACCTGTTCTCCGAGCCGATCCTGGCGGGGCTCGTCGTGACGCTCAAGCTCACCCTGCTCGCTCAGGCGATAGCCATCGCCGTCGGGGCGGGGCTCGCGCTGCTGGGTGAGTCGCGAAACCCGGTGCTGCGACTGATCGTCCGCGGTTATGTGGGGTTCTTTCGAGGGCTGCCGCTCCTGGTGCTGCTGCTGATCTGCTTCAACGCCGCGTTGTTCGTCCCCCAGATCGGGGTGGGGGCATGGAACTGGAAAGTCAACGATCTCATCAGCGGGTTCACCGCGGCGATCATCGGGCTGGCACTGCACGAGAGTGCGTTCATGGTCGAGATCATCAGGTCCGGGTTCATCTCGGTGTCGGCCGGGCAGATGGAGGCGGCCAAGAGCATCGGTATGAAGCGGGGCATGGCCATGCGCAGCATCGTCATCCCGCAGGCGATCCGCGTCATCATCCCGCCGACCGGAAACCAGTTCATCAGTCTCCTCAAGGCCAGCGCCCTGGTCGCGGTGATCGGCGGCGGGGATCTGCTGACCCGTGCGCAGCAGATCTACGGCGCGAACTTCGCGGTGATCCCCCTGCTCATGGTCGCGTCATTCTGGTACCTCGTTCTCGTCTCACTGGCCAGCCTCGGCCAGCACTTCCTGGAGAGACACTTCGCGCTGGCCGGCGCGCGCAAACGGACGCGCCCCGAACAGGCCAAGCCCGTGGAAGGAGACGGCCGGTGAACCAGCCGATCATCAGGATGCGCCAGGTACGCAAATCCTATGGCGACGTGGCCGTGCTCAAGGGCATCGATCTCGACGTCGCCTCCGGGGAGGTCCTGTGCCTGATCGGCCCTTCCGGATCGGGCAAGAGCACGCTGCTCCGTTGCCTGAACCACTTGGAGACCATCGACGGTGGATACATCGATGTCGCCGGAACGTACGTCGGCTGCGTGGTCAAGGATGGAGCCCTCCATGAGGCGACCGAGTCCCAGATCGCGATGTTCCGGAGGAGGGTGGGCATGGTGTTCCAGCACTTCAACCTGTTCGAGCACCTCAGCGCGCTCGACAACGTGACCATCGGTCTGCGCAAGGTGCTCGGTGTGCCGAAGGCGCAGGCACGGGAGCGCGGGCTGGCCACCCTGGAGAAGGTGGGCATGGCACGGTGGGCCGGCTCCTTTCCCCGGCATCTGTCCGGTGGCCAGCAGCAACGCGTGGCGATCGCGCGCTCCCTGGCGATGGAACCCGAGGTGATGCTCTTCGATGAGCCGACCAGCGCGTTGGATCCAGAACTCGTCGGAGAGGTTCTCGCGGTTATGCGGGATGTGGCCCGCGGCGGGATGACCATGGTGGTGGTCACCCACGAGATGACCTTCGCCCGTGATGTGGGTGATCGCGTGGCCTTCATGGACGCGGGCGTCATCGCGGAACTCGGGCCCTCCACCCAGGTCATAGAGAATCCGACGAGTCTGCGGGCGCAGAGCTTCCTCCGTCACATACAGTCCAGGATCTCCTGACGAAGCGTGGCGATGATCTCGGCGACGGGCGCGCTGTGCGAGTGGATGACCCCGGCCTCTCGCACTACCGCCCCCAGCGCTTGAAGTATGTAGCCGGGCTCGATCAGGTTCACCTTGATGCCGAAGTCCGCGACCTCGGCCGCGACGTTGTCGCCGCGCCGCAGCAGCTGGGTGACCAGATCGAGGCCGAGGCCTCGCGACGAACCGAGTCGCCGGGCTGGCTTCGCGTCAGGAGGCCTGATCGCGGACCACGGATGTCGAGATGAGGTCGGCGAGCCGCTCGCGGGCGCGTTCCAGCGACCGGATCTGGCTGTCGATCCGGACCTGCTCGGTTTTCAGCATCTCCAGCTGGGCGCTGGCGATGGTGCCGGTGGCGAGGCACGGGAGGATGTCGATGATCGTCCGGCTGGCGAGACCGGCGGCGAGGAGGAGCCGGATCAGGTGGACCCGTTCGATGGCCGATTCCGGGTACACCCGATGCCCTGTCGGCGTCCGATCGGGTCGCAGGAGGCCCTGCTCCTCGTAGTAGCGCAGCGCGCGCGGGCTCACGCCGACCGCGGCCGCCAGTTCGCCGATCCTCATGGCCAGCCTTCCGCCGGTCCTGCTGGTCGGTCAGCGCCGGTCGAGGAACGCTTCAAGCTCTCGCTCGTTCTCGGGTGCCTGCATGCCGTCCGCGAGGGCCTTCCGCATGCGCTCCTCGACCTCGGGAGGAGAAGGGTAGACGTTGCCGAGCGCCGCGGCCTCGACTCCCAGGTCGGCGTCGAGCCGGTCGCCCGCGGTTGTCGGGTCGATGGCGGCCTTCGCCGCCCGGATCTGCGCGGGTACGCGTGACCCGATGCGGCGGGCGATGTCCGCCACGTGAGCGTCGAGTTGGTCGGCCGGCAACGCGCGGGTGATCCACCCGTAGAGCTCCGCGGTGCGTGCGTCGTAGACGTCCCCGGTCAGAACGGCCTCGAGTGCGCGCGATCGCCCGACGGCTCGGGCGAGCAGCTGGGTGCCGCCGCCGCCCGGGATGATGCCCATGCGTGCCTCGATCTGCCCCATCCACGTCTCCCCGTCCGCCGCGTACCTGAGGTCGGTCGCCATGGCGAACTCATTGCCGCCGCCTCGTAGGTAGCCCCGGAGCTTGCCGATGGTGACCTGCGGGAGAGCCCGGACGCTCGCGACCAGATGCTGCATGGGGTTGAGTCCCTCGTGATCGGTGTCGTCCGCGCCTAGCGCGGCGAATCCCGCCGGGTCGGAAGCGTATCCGGCGTCGACGTGCGCCGCGAAGAAATCCGGTACGCCGCTCTGGAACACGATCACGGTGGTGGAGGGGTCGTCGGCCGCCTCGCGGACGAACCGCTTGAGTTCGGGGACCAGTACGCGGTCGAGCAGGTTGAGCGGGGGATGATTCATCGTGACGGTGAGCACGGCGCCCGTCCGCTCGATGTCGAGGACGGTGTATCCGGTGTAGGTCATGGAGGCTGCCACCTTCCGCGGGCGGAGCCCGCAGCCGACTTGCGGCAGTCGGTTCCGACCGCCGGTCGTCACGCTAGGACCTGACGCCAACGTCAACTGCAAGTGCATCCGCGCACGCAGCGCGCGTCACGTGGCGAGTCTCGCGGCCTACCAGCCGAGCTCGAACAGGCGGTCTACGCGGCGAGCAAGGCGTTCGTGCTGAGTGGCCTCACTCATTTCGGCCGCCCTCGCGCTGCCACACGTCACCGGCGGAGCAACGAGGCCCGGACACCGACTGTTTCCACGCTCCCGGCCGCCAGGAGCGTGAGCCCGCGGTGGCGGCCTGCCGCGTACCGAAACGATCCGCGAGCAGGCCGCCCAGGCGCCGAATCAAGGTGACTCGTTCAGCCGATGTTGTGGTTGGTGCCCATGCCGTCCAGTTCGATGGACATGAATGACCTCCTTGTGGGGGAATCGGGAGACAAGTCCGAGTGTGCGTAATCGGCCAAAGCAGCAACAACGGCGGCGACCTGTCATTGCTTGGCACTTTGTCCCTCGGGTGAAGTGCTCCGGTTCCGGTGGAGAGGTCGGTGCTGCCCAGGTTTCAGAGGGCTTTGACGGCGCCGCCGTCGATGAAGTAGTCGGCGCCTGTGATGTTGCCGGCGACGTCGGAGAGGAGGAAGGCGATCAGGGCGGCCACCTCCTGGGGCTCGGTGATCCGGCCGGTGGTGAGGCCGAACGCCTGTGGGATCTGCTCGAGGAACGCGGCGTGCTCCGCTCCGACGCTCGCGGCCACCTTGCTGCCGAAGCCGCCCGGGTCCACCCAGACGCCGGTGCGCACGACCCCGGGTGAGACCGTGTTGACCCGTACGCCTTGAGGGCCGAATTCCTCGGCGAGGGACTTGCCGAGCGCGACCAGGGCCGCCTTGGCTGCGCCGTAGGCGACGGGACCGGTGCCAGGGAGCCTGGAGCTGATGGAGGAGACGTTCACCACCGATCCCCTCCGCTCGATCAGGCTGGGCAGGGCGGCGCGGGTGGCACGGACCGCGCTGAAAAGGTTGAGATCGAAGGTGGCGGCCCAGCGCGCATCGTCGGTGTCGAGGAAGCCGACGGGCTCGACGGCGTCGCCGACTCCGACGTTGTTGACCAGCAGGTCGATGCCGCCCAGTTCGGCGAGGGCGGTGTCGATCAGGGTGGTGACCCCTTCGGGGGTGGCGAGGTCTGCCGCGACCGGGATGGCTCCGGCGTCCTTGAGCTCGGGGGTGATGGTGCGAGCGGCTCCGACGACCCGCACTCCCTCGTCGATCAAGGTCTGTACGGTGGCCAGTCCGATACCCCGGCTGGCTCCGGTGACGACGGCCGTCTTGGAGTCGAGATTGAGCCGCATGATCACACCATTTCTTGAACTGTAGGTACAGGATGGTCTGCTCGCGCCGGGGACGGGCTCGGCGGCTCTGGTATCGGATCGCAGGACCCCGTCGCCTGGCTCGGCCTCGGCTCAGACCTCGCAGGAGATGAACACCGCGTGCGGGTTGTGGAGATAGCCGTCCCAGAAGCCGGCGGGGTATTCGGCGAGGCCTTCCGGGGAGCAGATCGAGTTGTGCCAGACCACGTTCTTGAAACCGGCGTTTTCAAGGGCCCGGACGTGGACATCCTTGGACCAGTAGAAGAAGCTGAATCCGAATGGAGGATCGAGC
This sequence comes from Acrocarpospora catenulata, assembly GCF_018476525.1. GTDB lineage: Bacteria > Actinomycetota > Actinomycetes > Streptosporangiales > Streptosporangiaceae > Acrocarpospora > Acrocarpospora catenulata. Next base: position 31,880 of record NZ_JAHCST010000043.1, on the reverse strand, counting down.
AGGACCTCGATTGAGCATTCCGCGCCGTCCTCCAGCTCGGGGAGCTTCAGCCGGAATCCGTACTTGGTCATGTCGGCGCGGGCCGGGTCGATTTCCGGGTTGAAGGCCAAGGTGATCAGGCGTCCCCCGTCCTTGACGTTGGCCCGCAAACCGCGGCACATGCTTTCCAGCGCTTCTTCCGAGGGCGCGTAGTGCAGGAGATAGATGGCCGTGACCAGGTCGAATTGACCGACCGATGCCAGTTCGGTGGCGTCCTGAACGAGGTACTCGATGCCGAGCTCCTGCTCCTTCTCGACCTGCTGGGCTATGCGGATCATTTCGGCCGACTGGTCCATGGCCACGACCTTGGCACCTCGCTCGGCCAGCGCACGGGAGTAAGCGCCGTCGCCACAGGCCACGTCGAACACCGTGAGCCCGTCTACGGAACCGGCGATGTTCCAGAACGTGTGTTCCTCCACGTGTCGCCGGAATGGGCCGATTCTGTCGTTACCCGCGTCGTACAGATCAGCGATCTCGTCGTACTGAGCCATTGTCTGCTCCAGGATCTCGGACACAAGGACATCGCCGCGCATTGGGGATGTGAGTTGTCCGAGAGGTTCCTCCCCGCCACCATGTTCGCAAGGAGCACCCCAGATCCCGCCGCTCGGCAGACTTGTGCCCACTCTGCTTTACCTGGGCGATAAGGACTATGGCCGCTCATTGTCAGCAAGCTGCCATGCAGGTTCTCCCCCGCGAAGACGAAAAGGAGTGCCCCCGTGCACAAGTCCTCTTCGCATGTGGTGATGGGGTGACTTTACGGCCCCGTACGGCCTTGGCGGGGTGACAGTAAAGCGCCACGCAGCAACGTGACACCTTTGCGAGTTGTCGGTCACAAATAGCGTGACGACCAAATACTCCGGATGGGGGGTGCGCTCAGGTGTCGTAGGAGCCATCCCATGGCTCGTAGAACCCGATCATGTTGGGGTAGTACTCGACATGCCCGTTGCCGTCTTCGGCCTTTCCTGTCTCGTCTATGAGGCCGAACACGCAGCCGTGGGCATCGACGCGGAAGGGTCGAATGGCGATGTCCTCGTACTTGACCTCCTGCAACCCAGCCATCATCCGCTGCAACGCCTGATCGGCCTCAGCCCCGTCGGCGGCCGGCCTGATCTCTGAGCCGCGGTGCCGGCCATCACGATCGAACAGATGAAGGATCGCGAACCACGGTCCCGGCACCGACTTCCCATGCTCATTCCGCCAGGGCCACTCTCCTGTTCCTTCGTAGGCCACGACCGGCCATCCCCTGCACACCCCTCCGAAGAACAAGCCTCCAGCGTGGGCGCCGATGGTGTCGGTGTGGTAGTCGGGCTCGTATGAGATGGGGATCAATTCAGGTACCGGCATGGCAGCGACAGTAACGCCGAGCAATGACACTTCCGGGATGGCGGCAGGGCTCACAGTCCGTCACGGCAGCTGGACTCACCGAAACGGCCGAACTGGCGCTCGCCGCGTGGCCCAAGACCATCGCCGAAGTTGTCGGTCGGTCTGAGTACGGTGCTTCCGCCAGCCCCTCTAGGACGGTGAGGGGAGACCGCGCCTGACGACGCTTGGGAGCCGAGATGACAGGCAATAGGCATGTTCTGCCAGCGGAGCTGACTCGACTCTTTCCCGGCGGCGGTGCGGGGCGCAGGTTGGATGTGCCGTTGCCTGAAGGGCTTCTGGTGTCGGCGGATCCGTCCCTGCGGAATGACGACGTCGTGATCGAGTCGGACGCTCCGGCCCTCTGGATGAGCAGGCGGCCCATCGAGGGGGAGGTGTGGGCTGCCTTCCGCGCCGAGCAACCTCGGTCGGGGCTTTGGCCGCTGATCCTGCTGCAAGATGAGGACGGTCGGCCCTGGGAGGACGGCGAACTGGTGCCCGTTCCGGTGACCGAGATCGACAAGTACGACGCGTCCGCTTTTATGGCTCAGGCGTGGGCCTACTGGGCGGAAGACGGCGATGGGGACGGCGACCTGGAAGGCCTTCGCCTGGAGGACCTCGAACCCTTTCGCGGTGACTGCCCCGGCCTCGCCCCGTTCGGTGAGTCCGGCGCGGATCCGGACGACTCCGCCGACCGGTGCGCCAAGCTGTTCGACGAGCACCATGGGCACCTGGGTCTGGTGGCGGCCGACCGCGGAGCGGACGCCCTGGCAGTGATGGGGTGGACTGGACCGATCAACCATGGCGAGACACCTCCGCTGTCGGCCATGCTGCGCAGCTGGGAGACCCGTTTCGGCGCGCGGGTGGTCGCCGTCGGGTTCGACACCCTCCATGTCAGCGTGGCCGCCCCACCCACGACCTTGGATCATGCTCTGCAGGTGGCGGCCGAACATTTCGCTTTCTGCCCGGACAACATCCTGCAGGGCGACAGCCCGTACACGCTCAGGGCCTACGCCCAGCAACTGGTAGGCCGCGACGTCTGGGGCTTTTGGTGGGACTGACGTCGCCTGGTGGTTCTTTCGTACGCGAAAAGGTCATGATCGTGGGCGAGCGCAAGGAAAGCCGTACGAATAGGGTCGCAGCGTGGAGGATGCTCACCCCCTGATTCGCGAGCTTTTCCCGGGGCTCATGGCGGAGCTTGTCTCGTGTCTTGAGGCGGAAGGGGAAGCCGAGCTTGCGATCTCTGTGCGGGACGTTCGGCTCTACCAGTGGTGTGGGTGTGGCGATGACTTCTGCCAGAGCTTCCGTACCGCCCCGCCGCCTGACGGGGCCTACGGTCCCGGGTATCGGAACGTATCGCTGAACTCCGAGAGGGGATACCTGATCCTTGATGTCGTACGTGACCAGATCATGTTCGTCGAGGTGTTGTACTACCCCGATCTTCGGGACGCCTAGGCATGCGTATCACTAGGTGAGGGGAGAGCCGCGGGGTTCTCATCGGCGTGAGTTCGCTGGGAGGATGTGGGGGTGTCCGCTGGGGATCCTGTTTGGCGGGTTTTGCGGGTTTGGGTGTTTGCGGTGGTGTGTGTGGGCGTCACCGCTGGTGGGCATGCGCTGGCCGGGGGCGGGCCGGTCGGGCTCGGGGTGCTGGGGGTTGGCGCTGTCGGGGTGGCCGCGTTCGCGTACGGGGTGAGTGGGCGGGAACTCGGGCCTGCGGGAGTGATCGGCGGGACGGTCGGGGTGCAGTTGGGGCTGCACGAGCTGTTCGGGTGGGTGGCACCGGCACCGGTGCTGGTGACGGGGCATTTTCATCTGAATTTGGGGATGGGGATTGTTCACCTGGTCGTGGGGGTGGTGACCGGGTGGTGGCTTTATCGGGGGGAGAGTGCGCTTGGGCTGATGGTGCGGCTGTGGGGAGCGCCGTTGGTTCGGGTGTTTCGGTGGACGGTGGGGGTGGCGCCGGTTCGGGTCAGTGTGCCGTTGTGGACGGTGTTCGCTGATCCGGTGGTACGGCGGACGCAGAACTTCGCGAGGGTGGTGGCCTGGCGGGGGCCACCGGGGATGGGCTGCGCCTGAAGGGCGCGTGTCCGTTGTCCCGTTGTGCCCGGTAGGTCCGGGCATTAGCCCTTGGAGTACACGTTGGCTTCCATGCCGCGCTTTATCCGCAATTCTGTGATGGCCGCGATCGCCGGAGGGCTCTTCCTCGCTCTCTCGGCTCCGGCCGCGTACGCCCACGACCGGCTCAAGAGCAGCAACCCGGCCAAGGACGAGAAGGTCTCCAGCTTGGAGACGATCGAGCTCGAGTACACGTCGAAGATCCGGTTCCCGGTCGTCGCCCTGCTTCAGGACGACCAGAAGCTCCCCCTCGGGAAGCCGAAGCTGGACGGGGACACCGTACGTGTGGAGGTGACCGAGCCGCTGTCGGCCGGGAAGTACGTCATCGCCTGGCGGGTGGTCTCCATCGACGGCCATCCCATCGAGGGCGAGATCCCCTTCACGGTCAAGGAAAGCCCGACCCCGAGTCCAAGCCCGAGCCCGAGCCCGTCCCTGGAAGAGGCCTCACCGTCGCCCAGCGGGCCGGGTACGGCCGGGGCCGGTACGGAAGTCCCGTCGGCAGCCTCCACACCCTCCTTGTCGGCGGTCGGAGCCGATGACGAGACGTCGCAAGGCGGCGGCGTGCCCGGCTGGCTCTGGGTCGGCGGTGGGGTGCTGGTCGTCGTCGGCGCCGGTGTCTGGCTGGGCACGGCCCGCAAGAACACCACGGACGAGTCCTGAAATTTCGGGCGGAACCGGTAGCAACAGAGCCGTAACAACAGCGCCATAGCAACAACGCCATAGCAACAGCGCCGGTCGGAACCCGACCGGCAGCAACCCAACCGGTAGCAACCCGACCGGCAGCAACCCAACCGGTAGCAACCCGACCGGCAGCAACCCGACCGGCAGCAACCCGACCGGCAGCAACCCGACCGGCAGCAACAGAGCCGGTAGCAACAGAGCCGGTAGCAACCGAATAGCGACGGGCCCGGGAGTCACAACTCCCGGGCCCGTCAGACATATCCCGAAATTTCAGTCCTTGGTGGCCGGGACACGCTGCCGAGCAGTACGCCACTTCGACAGCAACAGCACCATCAACACGATGATCGTCAACGCCGGAACGCCAAGCGCCAGCATGGCCCCCAACTGCTGATCGCCCGCCCGATCCGGAGCCCACGGCAACTCCAGCCAGGCATACCAACCCTCGCCACGCACAGCACCAACCAGAAGAACAAAGGAAACCAGCGCGTTGGCCACCAGCCCGCCCGCCAACAACCGAGTCCGCACCACAGCCGTAATCGGCCGAGGAATCGGATCCTCCCCCACCGCCACCGCGAAGAACACAGACCCACCAAAAACGACGACGACCTGAAGCACAAGCCGCACAGCAAGGCTGGACTGCGCAAGATCGAAAAGCGGCGTCAGATAGAGGACAAGCAACGGCACGACATATAACCCAAGCGCGACCAGAGGCTGCGAGAGCAACCGCGCCAGCGAGCCGTTGATACGCTCACCCCCCGCCGGGTTCACTTCCTGATAGAGCGTGAGCGGCGCCCCGAACACCAACAATGCGGGCGCGAGCGCACCCAGCAGCCCGTACTGCACCGCATGCACCGAAAACACCGCAGGCCCGTACGCGGCGAGCCCCCCAGCACCCGCATACCCCAGCACCACAAGCCCGGCAAACCACACCACCGTCCGCCACAACGGCCAGACCCGCCCCACCCGCCCAACCCCGACCAGGTACGCGACCCCCAGCCCGACAAGACCAAGCAGCAGAATCGGATCCGGCCGGACCTGAAGGACGAGGTTCGCCGCGTTCAGCGGCTCCAGCGCGTACCCGAGCAACGTGTTCACCGTGCTCAGCGTGATATCGGACAGCGGCGGCGCGGTCCGGGAGAGCCCCACGGCCAGCCCGACCGTGGCGAGCATCACCACGATCTCCCCCATCGCCAGCCGCAGGAACGGCGCCCGGCTGGTCTCCAGCGCGTCGATGGTGGCCCGCCGATGCCGCCACCCGAACCACCCCAGAACCCCCAACAACACGATCTTCCCCAGCACCAGCAGCCCGTACCGGCTGGTGAAGATCAAGGAGAGATCACCCACCCGCACCCACGCGTTGACCGCCCCCGACACCCCCACCGCCACGTAACAGCAGAGCGCCAGCACGCTGAACCGCCGCACCACGGTCGGGAGCTCCGGCAGCCTCCGGCCGAACGCGACCACCGCCACCAGCCCGCCGACCCACACGGTCACCGCCGCGATGTGCAACATCAGGCTGGACACGGCCAGATTGTGATCGGCCGCCGACGCCGAGTGCCCCGCGTACGCCGGCGGCAGGACGCCCACGATCGCCGCCAGGAGCAGCGGCACCCTCCCCCACCGGCCCAGGGGCAGCACCGCCACCACCGCGACCGACAGCGCCAGCACGGTGACGATCAGGAACGCCTGCCCCTGCGGAATGTCGAAGAGGAAGGTCGCCAGCACCCCCGACTCCAGCGCCTCCCCGACCGGCAGTCCCAGGAAGTCGGAGAGCGTGAGCACCGCGGTCACCGCCGCGGTGAACGCCCAGAGCACCGCCCACCGCCCCGCCGCCGCGGCCACCCGGGAATCCCCCGAGATCACCGACAACGCCAGGACGCCAACCGTGACAATGGCGCAGATGTCGTGAACAAGCCGGACTAGCGGCAGCCCCCAGCTGGTCACCACCCCCGGCGACGGCAGCCCCTGGATGGACGGCGTCGGCGTCCCCCCGCCGAACCAGAGCGCGAGCAGCAACACGCCCAACGCCACCACGGCCCCGCCGACGAAAACCGGCAGCCCCTTCCGCCCTTGCGGAGTTGTCATCGCCGACTTCCTCAGAACTCGCAACCGGTCCGATATCGCCACAACGGTTCCTCAGTATGTCGGCAACGCCTGCCGCGAGCCAGATCGCTGACAGCGGCATGTGCGGGCCGTGACAGCGGGGCCGGTCAGCGTGGGTGCATGACCGCATCACTCGCGTTCGAGGCTGAAGGTCTCGTGAAACGTTATGGAAAGACGACCGCGCTGGCCGGGATCGATCTCGCCGCGCGACAGGGGACCGTCCTGGGCGTGCTGGGGCCGAACGGGGCGGGAAAGACGACGGCTGTCCGGATCCTGGCGACCTTGCTCAGGGCGGACGAGGGGCGCGCCACCGTCGGCGGGCTGGACGTGGTCCGCCAGGCGGCCAAGGTACGCCGGATCATCGGGTTGACCGGGCAGTACGCCTCGGTCGACGAGGATCTGACCGGCATGGAGAACCTCGTGCTGATCGGCCGGCTGCTCGACTTCCGGCGGGCGGAGGCCAAGGCCAGGGGGGCACAGCTGCTGGCCGAGTTCGGGCTGACGGAGGCGGGGGACCGGAAGGCGAAGACGTACTCGGGAGGCATGCGGCGGCGGCTGGACCTGGCCGCGAGCCTGGTCGGGCGGCCGGACGTGATCTACCTGGACGAGCCGACCACGGGCCTGGACCCGGCCAAACGGGAGGACGTCTGGAAGATCGTCCGGTCGCTGGTGGCGGACGGCGTGACCGTGCTGCTGACCACGCAGTACCTGGAGGAGGCGGACGCGCTGGCCGACGAGATCTCGGTCATCGACCACGGCAAGGTGATCGCGCACGGCACCCCGGCCGAGCTGAAGCGGGTGGTCGGCGGGCAGACGATCCTGGCCAGGCCGAGCGACCCGGCCCGGCTGGCGGAGACGGCGGCTGTGCTGAGCGCGGTGGCCGGACGGCCGGCCGAGTCGCCCGCCCGGGGCGTGGTGACCGTGCCGGTGGCCGGGGACGCCGCGTTCACCGAGGTGGTGCGGCGGCTCGCGGTGGAGGGCATCGGCGTCGCCGAGCTCTCCCTCCGCCTGCCCAGCCTCGACGAGGTCTTCTTCACCCTGACCGGCCACCACACCGAAGAGGAGGCGGCGTGACCCTCACCCTCACCCCCACCGCCGTGGCCGCCACCCGGGAACGCCGTTTCGGCCTGGTACGGCACAGCCTCGCCCTCGCCCGGCGCAGTCTGGTCAAAACCCTGCGCACCCCCGAGCAGTTGCTCGACGTGACCCTCCAGCCGATCATCTTCGTGCTGATCTACGTGTTTCTGCTGGGTGGCGCGGTCGCCGGGAACACCCACGACTACCTCCAGTTCCTGCTCCCGGCGATCATGGTGCAGACGGTGTTGTTCGGCGGCATGGCGACCGGCGTCAACCTCAACACCGACATCAGCAAGGGCGTCTTCGACCGGTTCCGCAGCCTGCCGATCGGGCGGTCGGCCCCGCTGATCGGCTCGGTGCTCGGCGACCTGATCCGGTACGTGGTCGCCATCGCCTCGTTGTCCGTCATCGGCGCCATCATGGGCTTCCGGATCCAGACCAGCCTGCCGTCCGCGATCCTGGCCGGTCTGCTCACGATCGTGTTCGCGTTCTGCCTGAGCTGGGTGTTCGTACTGGTGGGCGTGGTGATGCGAGGGGCGGGCGGGGTCCAGGGCACCGCCTTCCTGCTGCTGTTCCCGCTCACCTTCGGCACCAGCATGATCACGCCGAAGGAGACGCTGCCCGGCTGGCTGCAGGCCTGGGTGGAGGTGAATCCGGTCTCGCATCTGATGGAGGCCGCCCGCGGGCTGATGCTCGGCGGCCCGGTCGCCTCCCATGCGGTGTGGGCGCTGGTCTGGTCGGCGGGGATGCTCGCGGTGTTCGCGCCCCTCGCCGTACGCGCCTACCGGCGCAGGGCTTAGCGCACGCCGGCCCGGACCCTGGCCATGGCCTCGGGCCGCGCGAGGGCGGCCCCCTTCGCGTACGACTCCGTGTAGGCGGCCTCGCCGAGTTCGGTCAGGAGCGCCCCCGACACCCGGACCACCTCGGGATTGAACGGATCGGGGGTGCCCCGCAACTGCTCGGCGGCCCCCAGCGTCTCCGCCGCGCGGCGGGGATCGCCGAGCATGGCCTGGGTGGCCGCGGCCGCCACCCCGACCCGGGCCAGCACCGGCATGTCCTTGACCCGCAGGCTGAACTCGGCGGCCCGGTCGACCAGGCAGGCCGCTGTCCCGAGGTCGCCGCAGTCCAGCGCCAGGAACGCCCGCGAGGTCAGGGCCACGGCCCGGATCTGGGGCTCGACCAGGTCGCCGCCGCCCAATCCGTCGAGCACGGCGTCGGCCAGCGCGTACTGGTGGGCGGCGCCGTCCGGGTCGCCGGAGTGTCGGGCCAGGTCGCCCAGGGTCAGGCGGGCGAAGGCGATGTTCCTGGCCGACCACTGGTCCGTCTCCTCCTCGGCCATCTCGAGCAGCTCGGCCCTGGCCTGGTCCACGTCGCCCTTCCTGACCCGGGCGGTGGCCAGCCAGATGCGCTGGTGGCCGGCGTCGTCGGCCGGATTGAGCCTGCGGATCAACCGGATCGCCTCCTCCAGCGAGGCGATGGCGCCGTCGAAGTCACCGGTCAGCAGGAGCACGTCGGCCAGCGAGGTGAGCGCGTAGGCCAGCCCCCACCGGTCCCCGACCTCGCGGTAGCCGGCCACGGCGGTGAGCAGGTCCAGGTGCATACCGACCCGGTCCCCGTCGTTCTCGCTGATGAACGCGCGGAACATGTGCAGAGTGGCCCTGGCCCACGGGTCGGGGTGGCTCAGCCGCCGCCCGATCGCCTCCAGGCCGCCCTGGGTGTCGTCGGTGAACAGGGCAAGCGCGGGTTCGACCAGGGCCAGCACGGGATGGTCGAGATCGCTCTCGGCCAGGCCCACCAGATCGCGCAGTCCGTCGATGGTGGCGGCGAGCTTTGGGAAACCGCCCTGCATGACCGAGTTGATCAAGTACATCGCAGTGGTCACCAGCCGGGCCGTCCTGGGTGTCTCGCCTGGCACGTCCAGCGCCAGGCGCAGCCACCCGACGGCCTCCGGGCGCCTGCCGCGAATGATCCAGAACATGCTGAGCGCGGCGCCGAGCCGTACCGCGGTGGCGGCGTCGCCCTGGGCGGCGGCGAAGTGCAGGGCGGCGAGCAGGTTGGGGTGTTCGGCGTCCAGGACGGCGATCCAGTCCAGCTGTTCCCGGCCGCGCAGCCGCGGTTCGGCCTCCTCGGCCAGTTCCAGGTAGTACGCGGCGTGCGCGGCCCGCACCTCGGCGAGTTCGCCGCGTTCGGCCAGGCGCTCCAGGCCGTACTCCCTGATGGTCTCCAGCATCCGGTAGCGGGGGCCCTCGACGGCCTCCAGCAGGGACTTGTCGACCAGGGCCGCGAGCAGGTCGAGCGAGCCGCCCAGGCGTTCTGCGGCGGCCACCGTGAACCCGGCGGGGAAGACGGCCAGCCGCTCCACCAGCCGCCGCTCCGGAGCGTCCAGCAGGTCCCAGCTCCAGGCGACCACCGCGCGCAGCGTCTGGTGCCGCGCCATGGCGGTACGGCTCCCGCCGGTCAGCAGCCGGAAACGATCGTCCAGCCGCCCGGCCACCTGGTCCACGGTGAGCGAGCGCAGCCGGGCGGCGGCCAGCTCGATGGCGAGCGGCAGCCCGTCGAGACGGCGGCAGATCTCGATCACGGCGGCCGTGTTCCCCGGGCTGAGCGCGAACCCGGGCCGCACGGCGGCGGCCCGGTCCAGGAAGAGCCGTACGGCCGGCCCGTGCGAGCGCTCGTCGGGCAGGTGCAGCGGCGGCACCGGAACCAGCGACTCCCCCACGATGCCGAGCGGCTCCCGGCTGGTGGCCAGCACCCGCAACCGGGGGCAGCGGCCGAGCAGTTCGTCGGCGAGCCGGGCGGCGGCGTCCAGCAGATGCTCGCAGTTGTCCAGCACGAGCAGCGTCTCGGCCCCGCCGGACAGCTTCTCCACCAGGCGGCCCATCGAGTCGGCCTCCTCACCCTGGAAGAGCGGGCCGAGGGCGCCCAGCACCGCCTGCGGCACGTCGTCGGGGTCGCTCACGGGGGCGAGCTCGACCAGCCAGGCGGTCTGCGGCTGCTCGGCGGCGACGGTGACCGCCAGCCGCGTCTTCCCGGCGCCGCCCGTCCCGACCAGGGTGACCAGCCGCCCGTCCCGCAACCGCGTGGCGATCTGCGCCAGCTCGGCCTCCCGGCCGACGAAACTGGTCAGGGGGGTGCGGAGGTTGCCGCGCGGTTTGCGTACCGGCGCGGTGCCACGCAGCACGGCCAGGTGGGTCTGCTGGAGCTCCGGGCCGGGGTCGATGCCCAGTTCATCGGCCAGGCGGTGGCGGAACTCCTGGTATCCGGCGAGGGCCTCGGCCTGCCGTCCCTCCGCGCACAGGGCGCGCATGAGCAGGGCGCGCAGCCGCTCCCTGAGCGGGTGCCTGACGGCCAGGTCGGCCACCTCGGCGGCGAGCGGCTCGCCGAGGGCCAGCCGGGCGTCGAGCAGGTCCTCGGCGGCCGCCAGCCAGGTCTCGTCCAGGCGGTTGACGGTGGCGTCGGCGAAGGGGGTGTCGGCGATGTCGGCCAGCGGGCGGCCCCGCCACAGACCGGCGGCCTCGGTCAGCAGGCGGACGGCGGCCGCCGGGTCGCCCGCCGCAAGGGCCTGGCGGCCGTCCGCGGCCAGGCGTTCGAACCGGAACACGTCCACGGCCTCGCGCGGCAGGTCCAGGCAGTAGCCGCCGGCCGCCGAGCGGAGCGGCAGCGGCACGGCCCGGCGCAGCCGGGAGATCAGCGACTGGAGGGCGTTGGCCCGGTCGGCGGGCGGGTTCCCCGGCCAGAGCGCGTCGGCGAGCTGGTCGACGGTGACCACCCGGCCCGGCTCCAGGGCGAGGCGGACCAGCAGGGCCCGCAGCCTGGCCCCCCGGATCTCCGCCGTCTCCCCCTGAGCGGCCACCTCCAGCGGCCCCAGGACGCTCACCCGCATAACGCCACTCTGCCACCCGCCGGTCAGGAGGCGAGCGCTTGGTCCAGCGAGGTCTCGTAGCGGCCGAGGAACTGCGGCTCGCTGTGGAACGCCACGTCCAGCAGGCCCTTGCCGGTGGCGAAGAACTCCCGGGCGGCGTAGTAGTAGGTGCCCAGGCGCCAGTAGCGAGTGGAGTCGTCGCCCACCCCGAAGGCGTTCAGGCCGGCGGCCCGGCAGAGGGTCACGGCGCGGGCCAGGTGGAAGCTCTGGGTGACCACGGTGACCGTACTGGCGCCGAAGATCTTCTTCGCCCGGACGCAGGAGTCCCAGGTGTCGAATCCGGCGTAGTCGAGCACCACCTTCTCCTCGGGGACGCCCTTGGAGACCAGGTAGTCCCGCATCACGGTGGGCTCGTCGTAGGTCTTGACGCTGTTGTCGCCGGAGGCCAGGACGGCTTTGACCTTGCCCTTGGCGTACAGGTCGGCGGCGAGGTCCAGCCGGATGCGGAGCATGGTGGTCGGCTGGTCGCCGGTCACGCCCGCGCCCAGCACCAGGGCCACCGGCGCGGTGGGGACCCCGCCCTGCCACCCGGCCTCGACGGCGTCGATCCGGTGGCCGGAACTGGCGAGCCAGGCCCAGGTCATCGGGGCCAGCGCGAGCACGCTCAGCGCCACACCCGTACGGAACACCCAACGTTTCACGGTTCCGACGATAACGCGGAGATCACGTACACGCCGGAGATCGGCTTGACCTGGAGCCCACTCCAGGCGGCAAGGTGGACGTATGAGAACGCGACAAATCGGAAACGTAGCGGTCAGCGCCATCGGGCTGGGCGCCATGCCCATGTCGGTGCTCGGGCACATGCCGGACGAGGCGCAGTCGATCCGGACCGTGCACGCCGCGTTGGACGCCGGAATAACCCTGATCGACACCGCCGACGCGTACACCCCGTCGCATCGGGAGGTCGGGCACAACGAGCGGCTCATCGCCAAGGCGCTGGCGTCCTGGAGCGGGGACACCGATGGCGTGCTGGTGGCCACCAAGGGCGGGCACACCCGGGTGCCGGGCGGCGGCTGGGATGTGAACGGGCGGCCCGATTACCTGCGGGAGGCGTGTGACCGGTCGCTGAAGGCGCTGGGGGTGGACGTCATCGGGCTGTACCAGCACCACCGGCCCGACCCCGCGGTGCCGTACGCGGAGACCATCGGCGCGTTGAAGGAGCTGGTGGCGGCGGGGAAGATCCGGATGGCGGGGATCTCCAACGCCGATCCGGCGCAGATCAGGGAGGCCGCCGAGATTCTGGGGCCGGATCTGGTGAGCGTGCAGAACCAGTACTCGCCGCACTTCCGGAGCAGCGAGCCGGAGATCGACGTGTGCGCGGAGCTGAACCTGGCGTTCCTGCCCTGGTCGCCGCTGGGTGGCATGGGGTCGGCGCGGCAGCTGGGCAGCGCGCACGCGGCCTTCGGCGAGGTGGCGGACGAGCGCGGGGTCTCGCCCCAGCAGGTCTGCCTGGCCTGGATGCTGGCCCGCAGCCCGAACGTGGTGCCGATCCCCGGCTCCAGCAATCCGGACACCATTCTCGACTCACTCAAGGCCCTGGAGCTGGAGCTCACCGCCGAGGAACTGGCCCGCCTGGGCTGACTGCGATCATCGTCTTCGTGACTGCCGAGCGAAGCCGGTACCGGCCGGTCGTGGACGTGCACGTGCTGCTGCGGGACGGGGAGCAGGTCCTGCTCGGGCTCCGCCAGGGGACGGGGTACGCGGACGGGGAGTGGGCGACCATGCCGTCCGGTCATCTGGAGGAGGGCGAATCGGTCATCGATGCCGGGATCCGGGAGGCTCTGGAGGAACTCGGCATCATCGTGGACCGGCTCGAGGTGGTGCATGTCATGCACCATCGCAATCCCGGCGGAACCGCCCGGATCGGCTTTTTCTTGCTGGCGGCCGAGTGGCGGGGGACCCCCGTCAATCTGGAACCGGATAAATGCGCAAATATCGCATGGTTTCCGGTTACAGAGTTGCCGGTGGACACCAATCCGTACGCGCGGGCCGGAATCGCCGCCGCGTTCGGCGGGGAGACCTTCTCGCTGCACGGCTGGGAGCGGCCGACCCTGGAGGAGCTTCAGCGGGAGGCCGCCCGGGCGGGCTACCACGAGCTGACGGTGGCGATCCTGGCCGCCGACGGGGGCGAGCTGGTGGTCGCCGGCCGGGCGCTCCCGGCCACCGGCGTACGCCCGGGTGAGTCGATCGGCGCGGCGGTGGCGCGGCTGCATCCGGGTGAGCCCAAGTTCGTCGACGCCGACGACTACGTGAGCGCCGGCGGTGTCCGGGGGCGGCGGTTCGTCTTCGCGGTCACGCCGCCGCCCGGGCGGGTGCCTGACGGGCTGCCCGAGCGGGATCGGCGGCGGGCGGAGCGATGGGTCACCTCGCCGGAATCCACCGGGTGGTGACGCCCTTGCGGGCGTCGTACCAGAGGGCGGCGCCGGTGATCAGGGCGCCGGCGCCCTCCCAGAGGCCGACGCCGAGGAACTCGGCGGGGGCCGCCTCAGTGATCACGAGGACGGTGAAGACCGTGCAGGTGACGAGGCGGAACGGGACCGTCCACAGGTAGAAGGGGCGGAACTCGGAGGCGGCGGCGAAGACGTAGTAGACGCCCATGTTGATGGCCGCCATCGAGGAGGCGGCCATGTAGACCAGCGTGTAGTCGCCGGGAGCGCGCTGCTCCAGGGCCTCGAAACCGAGCATGCCGAGCAGGGTGGCCGGGGAGAAAAGGCCGAGCAACCCGAGGAGAAAAGCGAGAATTCCAAAAACGGTGATGGTCCAGCCCGCAGATGATCGGGGCACGCGAACTCCAATGGGTGTAGCCTCAACGATGATCTCTGGGGGTGCATTTCACCACAAAACGTCAGGGACGGTATGCGCACTCGACCCATCCGGTTCCAGGTTGTGACACTGGTCGTTCCTCCGCTGATCGCCCTGATCGTCTTATGGGCGTTCGCCGCCGGGCTCACCGGAGTGGACGGCATGCGGCTGCTCCAGATCAACACGCTGGTCAACGCGGTGGCCACCCCGTCCGAGCAGGTGGTCATCCAGCTCCAGCACGAACGGCTGCTCACCATCGCGGGGGGCGCCGTGGACAAGCAGCGCGCCGGCACCGACGCCACGGTCAACGAGTTCCGGCGGCTGGCCGTCGAAGCAGACGTGGACGACAAGCTGCGGGCGCAGCTGACCACCGTCTTCGACCGGCTGGGCGAGCTGCCGGCCATCCGGATCGCGTTCGACCGGGGTGAGCTCACGCCGGTGCGCTTCATCGAGGCGATCAACCAGATCGTGGACGCCACGTTCCGGATGTACGACGCGATGATCCTGGTTCCGGACACGCCGATCTACCAGCAGGCCCGGGCGGTCACCTCACTCGGGCAGGCCAAGGAGCTGCTGGCGCGGGAGCGGGCGCTGATCGTGAGCGGGCTGGATCCGACGGCCAGGCAGGAGTTCACCCAGGCCAGCGCGACCCGGCGGTTCCAGTACGGCAAGGCGCTGGCCGAGTTGGACGCCGAGCTGGCCGCGCCGTACGCGCCGACGCCCGCGCAGGCCGCCTTCCTGGCGCTGGAGGATCAGATCGCCAAGGGCGAGACTCCCGGCGACGCGCGGGCGGTGGTCGACTCCTACTGGGCCGAGGTGGAGCGCAACCAGGTCGCCTCGGTGGACCGGCTGGTGGCTCGGGTCACGCCTGCGGCGATCACGGTGTTGCTGCGGGTGGGGGTGGCCGGAGGGCTGGGGCTGGTGGCCATCGTGCTCACCGTGGTCATCTGTGTGCGGTTCACGCGGCGGTTGACGCGGGAGCTCACCCATCTGCGGACTGCCGCGCTCAATCTGGCCCATGTGCGGCTGCCTCGGGCGGTGGATCAGCTCCAGCAGGGGCAGGAGGTGGACGAGCCCGGCGAGGTGCCCACGCTGCCGGACGCCATCCTGGAGATCGAGCACATCGGGCATGCGCTCAACTCGGTTCAGAGCACCGCGATCGAGGCCGCCGCCGGCCAGGTACGGCTGCGTAAGGGTGTCGGGCTGGTCTTTCTCAATCTGGCGCGGCGGAGTCAGTCGTTGCTGCACAAGCAGCTCACCCAGTTGGACTCGATGGAGCGGGATACCGAGGATCCGGAGACGCTGGAGGATCTGTTCCGGCTGGATCACCTGACCACCCGCATGCGGCGGCACGCCGAGAACCTGATCATCCTCTCCGACGCGGTGCCCGGGCGGGGCTGGCGTAAGCCGGTGCCCATCGTGGACGTCGTCCGGGGCGCGCTGGCCGAGGTGGAGGACTACGGACGGGTGTCCGTGCTGCCCATGCCCTCGGTCTCCCTGTCCGGCTCCGCGGTGGCCGACCTGACCCACCTGATCGCCGAACTCCTGGAGAACGCCACCATCTTCTCCCCGCCCTACACGAAGGTGTACGTCCGTGCCGAGCCCGGCCGTGGCGGCCTGATCGTCGAGGTCGAAGACCGCGGCCTGGGCATGAACGCCGCCGAATTCGCCACCATGAACGAACGCCTCGCGGGCCCCATGGAGTTCGACCTGGCCGACAGCGACCGCCTCGGCCTCTTCGTGGTCGGCCGCCTGGCCCACCGCAACAACATCACCGTCCACCTCCAGCCCTCCCCCTACGGCGGCACCACAGCGGTCGTCCTCATCCCCGAAACCCTCGTAGAACGCCCAGCGGCGGTCGAGGTCTAGAGAAAGGCAGGGGCCTCGCAGGTTGCGAAGCCCCTGGGGGTTCAGACGAGGGCGGGTTCGCGGGGTTCCGGGGCCGGGGTGGGGTCGTCGTCGCCGTGGGAGAGCTGGGGGAGCCAGTCCAGCCAGCGGGGGAGGTACCAGTTCCAGTCGCCGAGGAGTTTCATGGTGGCGGGGAGCAGGATGGCGCGGACGATGGTGGCGTCGATGAGGATGGCGGCGGCCAGGCCGATGCCCATCTGCATGAAGGAGAGCATGGAGAGGGTGGCGAAGACCGCGAAGACGGCCACCATGATGAGGGCGGCGCTGGTGACGACGCCCGCGGTGCTGGTGATGCCGTGGCGGACCGCGTCCTCGGTGCGCATGCCCTTGTCGTAGGCCTCGCGGATGCGGCTCAGGATGAAGACGTGGTAGTCCATCGAGAGGCCGAAGAGGATGACGAAGAGGAAGAGCGGCAGCCAGTCGGTGATGGTTCCGGTGGACTGGAAGCCGAGCAGGCTCTCGCCGTACCCCTTCTGGAAGACCAGCACGAGCACGCCGTAGGCGGCGGCGACGGAGAGCAGGTTGAGCAGGATGGCCTTGATCGCGACCACCACGGAGCGGAAGGACATCAGCAGCAGCAGGAAGGCCAGCAGCAGGACGAAGCCGAAGACCAGCGGCAGCGCGCGGACCATCTGGTCGTTGAAGTCCATGGAGGCGGCCGTGTTGCCGGTCACGTGGGCGCCGGGCAGGGTGGCCGGGATGACCTTGTCGCGCAGGGTGTGTACGGCGTGCTCGGAGACCTCGTCGGAGCCGGTCCCCTTGATGGCGATGTCGAGCCGCGCCACCGTCTTGTCCGGGTTGATGGCCACGTTGAAGGGCTCGTTGGCCTCACCGGTGGCGAACGCCTGCCGCTTGAACTCGGCGATGGCGGCGGTCATCTCCGGCGTGGTCACGTCGGCGGCCTTGACCACCACCACGGCCGGGGCGTTGCCGCCGGGGAAGGCCTTCTCGATCTCCTTGAACGTCTCCGCGATGGCGTAGTCGCCCTGCAGGTCGTCGATCGTGGTGGCGGCCGGCTTGAGCCCGAACGCCGGGATGGCCAGCGCGACCAGCAGCCCCGCTGACACCACGATGGAGACCACCGGCCAGCGCAGCACCGGCCCGAGCACGGCCGCCCAGATGCGGCTCTCGCCGCCGCGCACGCCGAGCACCCGCCGCCATGTCACGCGCCCCCGCGTCGCGACCCGGACGGCCCCGTGCACCACCCGTGCGTCGATCTTGTCCCCGATCAGCGAGAGCAGCGCAGGCAGCACGGTCAGCGAGCCGACCACCGCAGTCAGCACGACCAGGATGGTGCCCTCCGCGAAGCCCATGAAGACGCCGTTGCCGGTCAGGAACATGCCCGCCATCGCGACGATCACGGTGATCCCGGAGACCAGCACCGCCCGCCCCGAGGTGGCCGCGGCGATCTCCACGGCCCGGCGCTTGGAGCGGCCCTTCGCCCGCTCCTCCCGCTCCCGCATGATGTAGAAGAGCGAGTAGTCGACCCCGACGGCCAGTCCGATCAGCAGCATCACGTTGGTGGTGGCGCCGTCCACGTGGAGCAGCTGGCTGGTCAGCGCCAGCAGGCCGGTGGCCGCGAAGATCGCGGTCATCGCCAGCGCGACCGGGATCAGCGCCGCCAGCAGGGCGCCGAACGCGGCCAGCAGGATGCCGATGGTGATCGGCAGCGACAGCTGCTCGGCCCGGACGAAGTCCTCGTCCAGCGCCTGACCGATCAGCTTGTCCGCGCTCGCCCCGCCGGCCTGACCGATGCGCAGGCCGGGGTGGGCCGCCGCGGCCTTCGCCACCGCGTCCAGCACGGGCTGCACCCGCTCCCCGGCGGTGTCGGCCGCACCCTTCATGTCGAACTGCACCAGCGTGCTGCGCTGGTCCTGGCTCACCGGCGCGGGCTCCGCGTCGTACGGCGAGCGCACGTTCTCCACCTGTCCGGTCGCGGTGATCCCGGCGGTGACCGCCTCGACGGCGGACCGGAAGGCCGGGTCGGCGACGGTCAGCGTGTCGCTCCGCACGAGCACGACCTCGCTCGCCACGTCCCGGTACTCGGCCCCGTCCAGGATCTCCCCGGCCACCCGGGAGTCCCCGTTGGCGCTCTCGTAGCCCTTCATCTCCGCCGTCTGAACCACACTGCCGACGAAGGTCGCGACGGCCACGAAAGCCACCCAGATCAGCAGCGCCCACCAGCGGTGCCGGGCGCTCCAGCCCCCGACCGAGGCGGCCAGGTTCCTGCGAACTCTCATTTTTATCTCCCCTTTACGATTCCTCTCTGACGGTAGAAATCGATCAAGGGGAAAACATCCGCCGGAAATGCGATATCAGCAGTACTGCGGGCGGCGTAGGCGCTCGTTCTTTAGATCTAGGGGTAAACCCGAGTGGCGGAGTGAGGGATACCCCCGGTTACCCTCGTGAACGTGATCCCCGCAGAGGAGTTCTACGCCGGTCTGCATCGTGTGATCCCCGCGTCCGGGGCTTACATCACCGACCCGGAGGACCGGGTTCTGCTGGTCAAACCCAACTACCGGGACCACTGGGGGTGGCCGGGCGGGCACGTCGACGAGGGCGAGTCCCCCGAGGTGGGGTGCGCCAGGGAGGTCAGGGAGGAACTCGGTCTTGACCTGCCGGTGGGCCCCCTGCTCACCGTGCACTGGGTGCCCCCGCTGGTGGACCGGCCGTACGCGCTGGTCCACTTCCTCTTCGACTGCGGCACCCTCCCCGGCGGGGAGGGGGTGCGGTTGCAGGAGGAGGAGCTCGACGACTTCGGGTTCTTCACGCCCGCCGAGGCGAAGCCGCTGCTCCCGCCGTACCTGCACGAGCGGCTGACCGCCGCGGCGTGGGCGCGGCGGACCGCCTGTTGTACCTACCTGCCGCCGTTCACAGGACCTGAAGCAGCCCGGAGTTCTTGACCGAGGCCGGTTCCGGGAAGCTCGCCACCCGCTTGAGCGTGCGGCTCAGCACCACGATGGTGTGGTGGCTCTTGCCCTTGACCCGGACCGCCAGGCGGCCGTCGCGCAGGTAGATCGCGCCGATCAGGGCGCCGGCGACCGGGACGGTGACCTTGGCCCCGGTGAGGGTGTCCACGATGGTCGGCGGGAACCAGGTGGGCCAGCCGCCGTCGCCGCCGGGGTCGCTGGGCTTGATGGTGTGGACGATCACCTTCCGGCCGTCCGGGGAGAGACTCTGCACGTGGTTGGCGAGCTTGATCCCGGCGGACTTGCGGGACTTGCCGGTGACCAGGTCGAGCAGGTACACGCCCTGGGTGGTGCCCGCGTACCCGGCCAGGTACCGGCCGTTCGCCGACCAGGCCAGGTGGCAGACGCCGTAGGTGCGGCCGGCCTGCTTGCGTCCGGTGCCGTCGGCGTTGACCACCACGATGGCGGCCGAGCCCTCGGTGCCCATGAGCGGGTACGCGACGCGCTTGGAGTCGGCCGACCAGACCGGGGTGGCGCAGGGCGCCCCGGCGACGGCGCCGGTGCCGATCACCTTGTCGGTGCCGCCGACGGTGACGTGCACCTTGCCGTCCAGGTCGATCCAGGCCACCTTGCGGCCGTCCGGGGCGGCGGAGAACTGGCTGAGACCGCCGACCTTGGTCTTGGTGAAACCCTGACCGGCCAGGTACCGGTAGACGGTGGCCGTGTCGGTGTAGCGGTAGAACACGGCGCCCTTGACGCCGGCCGCCTGCGCCGCCGTGGTGGGGAGCAGGAGTGTGGCCGCCAGCGCGGTCACGGTCAGGATGCGTAGTCTCACCCGACCCATACTCCCGGACTCCCGACTCCAGACCACCCACCCACTTTGGCCTCAAAAATCACGATAAGGATACGATTGTCGTCGTGACGGGGGAGCGGAAGGCGCTGATCTTCTGGCTGGCGGCTGTGGCCGGTTATGCGGTGGCCGTCTTCCAGCGGCAGTCCTTAGGCGTCACCGGCCTGGACGCCGCCGCCCGGTTCGCGCTCGGGGCCACCGGCCTGTCCGCGCTGGCCATGCTCCAGCTCCTGGTGTACGCGGCCATGCAGGTGCCGGTCGGCATCCTGGTGGACCGCTTCGGCTCCAAGCGCATGCTGCTGGCCGGTGCCCTGATCATGGGGTGGGGGCAGGTCATGTTCGCCGTCTCCACCGGCGCGCTGGGCGCCGCCGCCGCCCGGGTGCTGGTCGGCTGCGGCGACGCGATGACCTTCATCAGCGTGATCCGCATGATCAACCTGTCCTTCTCGCCGCGCCGCAACCCGCTGATGGTGCAGCTCACCGGCCTGCTCGGGGCGATCGGCGGGATCGCCGCCGCGGTGCCGCTGATCACCGCCCTGCACGCCTATGGCTGGACCCCCACCTTTCTCGGCGCGGCGGGCCTGAGCGGGCTCGCCCTGCTGGTGGTGCTGGTCGCGCTGCGCGAGTCCCGCCCCGGCCCGGCCACCGCGAACCGGGCGTTACGGGCGGCCTGGGCGGAGCCGGGCACCCGCCTGGGCATGTGGACCCATGCGGCCACCCAGTCGTCCGGAGCGGCGTTCGCCCTGCTCTGGGGGTATCCGTTCCTCGTCACCGACCAAGGGCTGAGCCCGCGGGCGGCGGGGGCGGCGCTGACCGCGCTCACCGTGCTCTCCCTGGCCTACAACCCGCTCTTCGGCTGGATCGCCGGGCGTTTCCCGTTCCGGCGCTCGTGGATGGTGCTGGGCATCGTCGGGAGCACGGCGACGGCCTGGACCGCCGTGCTGATCTGGCCGGGGCCCGCGCCCGGCTGGCTGCTGGCGGTGTTCCTGGCGGTGCTGGCGGCCAACGGGCCGGGGTCGGTGATCGGGTTCGACTTCGCCAGGACCTTCAACCCGGCCGAGCGCATCGGGGTGGCCACCGGGATCGTCAACGGCGGCGGTTTCCTGGCCACGGTGTCCCTGCTCGGCCTGATCGGGGTCGGCCTGGACCTGCACGGGGACTTCCGGTGGGCGCTGGCGGTGCAGTACCCGATCTGGGGGCTCGCCGTGGCCCAGGTGCTCCGGTACCGGACCAGAGCCCGGCTCAGGGCGCGGCTCGCCGAGGCGACGGCGTGAACGGCTCGGGCAGGTGGCCGGTGGCCAGCGTGCCCGCCCGGTCCAGTACGGCATGCCTGGTCTTGGTGGCCAGTTCCCGGTCCTCGTCCCACAGGTAGCCGATCGACGGGTCGGCCAGCTGGACGGCATGGAGCAGCACGTCGCCGGAGATGATCAGATCCCCCACCTCCACCACCTGGTGGCCGGGGGTGTGCCCGGGGGCGAGCGCCACTTTCACGCCCGGCAGCAGCTCGACCTTGCCGTGCACCATCTGCAACTGGTCCCCCAGCGGACGGATCACCCGGTCCCGGACCAGCCCGCTGCCCTGCCAGTCCAGTTCGGCCTGCTGGATCACGTACCGGGCGTTGGGGAAGGCGGGCTCGCCGTTCTGGACGGCGCCGCTGGCGTGGTCGCTGTGCAGGTGGGTGAGGACCACGATGTCCACATCGTCCGGGCCCAGCCCGGCTGTGGCGAGTTCCCCGATCAGTTTCCCCGGCACCGGAGCCCACGCCGAGGCCGGGGACTCAACGCCCCCGATCCCCGTGTCCACCAGCACGGTTCCCCCCGGAGCCCGCAGCAGGTGGCAGTGGAAGTGGAGGACCCACTCTTCGTCCTCGGCGAACTCGCCGCCCGGGAAGAGCTCGGGCAGCGGCCGCCGGATCGCCTCGCCCATCGGGCCGACTCCGTCGCAGAGCGGCACAACCTCGACTCCGGCGAACATTCTCGACTCGTACGGCATCTCCGCACTGTACTGGGTGCGGAGGCGGGGGTCAGCGGCCGACGCGGGCGAGGCGGGTGACGTGGAAGTCCACGTCGAGGTCGGCGGCGTAGACGGCGCGCCGGCAGCGGGCGCAACGGTAGACGACGGGGCCCTCGTCGAGGGTGGTGTGACAGCGCGGGCAGACGCGGGAGTGCTTCGACATTTCCCTTCTCCTTTTCTCAGCCCCCTCATTGCACCTCCGGTGGCTTGCAGCCGACTTGTCGTCGCCTTGGCGATACTGGCTGACGTGCTTGGCGATGTGTTGCGACTGCTGGCCTGCCCGGTGTGCCGGGGACCGCTCTCTCCGCTGCCCACGGCGGTGCGCTGTGAGCGGGGCCACAGCTTCGACGTGGCCAGGCAGGGCTATGTGAACTTCCTGACGGGCAGCCCCGGCACCGCCGACACGCCCGCCATGGTGGCCGCCAGGGACGACTTCCTCGGCGCGGGCCACTTCCGGCCGATCGCGGAGCAAATCGCCGCGCACTGCGCCGGAGCCGAGGTCATCGGGGACGCCGGGGCGGGCACCGGGCACTACCTGGCCGCCGCACTCGGACCGCAGGCCGTCGGCCTGGCCATGGACATCTCCAAGCACGCGATCAGGCGCGCCGCCCGGGCCCACCCCCGGATCGGGGCCGTGGTGGCCGACGTGTGGCGGCCGCTGCCCGTCCGGGACGGGGTGCTCGACGTGCTGCTCAACGTGTTCGCGCCGCGGAACGCCGCCGAATTCGCCCGGGTGCTGCGGCCGGAGGGCAGGCTCCTGGTGGTCACCCCCGCTCCGGGGCATCTTTCGCTTCTGGTCGAACGGCTGGGCCTGCTCACCGTGGACAGTGACAAGGAACGCCGCTTGACGGCCGCGTTGGGCGGCCATTTCGCCCAAGTCGGACGCGAGGAGGTGACCTTCGAGCTCAGCCTCGACAGGTCGGGGGTGGCGGCCGTGACCGGGATGGGTCCCAGCGCCTGGCACCTGGATCAGGAAACGTTCACCGAACGGGCCGCCGCCCTTCCGGAACGGGTCACGGTGGGCGTTGCCGTGCTGATCACAAGTTGGAAAAGAGCCACCTGAGTCCCTAGTGACCGGAGAGAGTTTTCGCCGTAAATTGCGCACTAACATCCCCTATTTACAGGCCGCTCTGGAATCCGACGCGACATACTTGACGGCGGACCCCGGGAGGAAAACCGATGAAGGCCGAGGAACGCTGGCAGGCCAGGTTCCGCGCCCCACGAATGACGCTGCCCGTCTGGGCGCGTCAGGCTCCGCACCACGCGGTGTACCGCTGCAACACCTCCGGCACCTGGGAGGTCTACGCCTGGGACCGGGCCACCGGTCACACCCGCCAGGTCACCGACCGCCCCAACGGGACCGCGCACGGAGACGTCGACCCGACCGGCCAGTGGATCTGGTGGTTCGCCGACACCGACGGCGACGAGTACGGCGTCTGGATCCGGCAGCGCTTCCAGGGCGGCCCCGCACAACCGGTCAGCGTCGCGCCCGGCTACCCCTGCGGCCTGGCGCTGGCCGCCAACGGCACGGCGGCGGTCGGCCGCGCCTGCCGCAACGGCTTCGAGGTCCTGCTGGTCAACGGCGCCGACCGCCCGACGCTGATCTACAGCCACGACGAGTACGCCTCGGTGGCCGGCATCTCGCTGGACGGCTCGCTGATCGCGATCAACCACAGCGAGGACGGCGACTCCAGGCACCCCTCGCTCCGGGTGCTGCGGGCCAACGGCGCGGTCGTCGGCGACCTGCGCGACGGCAACGGCAAGGGCGTCACCGGCATCAGGTTCGCCCCCGTGCTCGGCGACCGGCGGCTGCTGGTGCTGCACGAGCGGCGCGGCCGGCACGAGCCGCTGGTCTGGGACCCGCTCACCGGCGAGCAGCGCGAGATCTACCTGCGGGTGCCCGGCGAGGTCACCGCCGACTGGTACGACGACGGCCGCTCCCTGCTCATCATGCACAACCACCGGGGCCGCACCGAACTGCTCAAGTACGACCTGACCGGCGGCGCGATGACCCCCATCGACACCCCGCACGGCGTGATCGACGCCGCCGCGCCCCGACCGGACGGCACCGTGGAGTACTCCTGGTCCAGCGCCGCCCAGGCCCCGGTGATCCGATCGAGCAACGGCCACGTGGTGATGAACCCCGGCCCCACCGCGCCGCCCTCGGTGCCGCTGGAGGACCTCGATGTGGACGGCCCAGGCGGGCGCATCCACGCCCTGGTCTCCCGGCCGATCGGCACGCCCGCGCCGTACCCGACGGTCTTCCTGCTGCACGGCGGGCCGTCCGCGCAGGACGACGACTCCTTCCAGCCGCACGTGGCCGCCTGGGTGGACAGCGGCTTCGCGGTGATCCGGATCAACTACCGCGGCTCGTCCGGGTACGGCTCCGCCTGGCGGGACGCCCTGCACGGCGACGTGGGCCACATCGAGCTGGCCGACGTGACCGCCGTACGCGACTGGGTGGTGAACCGGGGCATCGCCGACCCGGAACGGCTGGTGCTGGCCGGCAGCTCCTGGGGCGGCTTCCTGACCCTGCTCGGCCTGGGCACCCAGCCCAAGGCGTGGACGGCCGGGATCGCCGCCGTCCCCATCGCCGACCACACGGCCGCCTACGAGGACGAGGCGGAGGGCCTGCGCGCCTACCACCGCGCGCTGATCGGCGGCTCCCCCGCGGAGCTGCCCGAGCGGTACACGGCCTCCTCCCCCATCACCTACGCCGACATGGTGCAGGCCCCGGTGCTGGTACTGGCCGGGGAGAACGACCCGCGCTGCCCGATCCGCCAGATCGAGA
The DNA here is from genome assembly GCF_018476525.1 of Acrocarpospora catenulata. Lineage (GTDB taxonomy): Bacteria > Actinomycetota > Actinomycetes > Streptosporangiales > Streptosporangiaceae > Acrocarpospora > Acrocarpospora catenulata. Next base: position 7,311 of record NZ_JAHCST010000043.1, on the reverse strand, counting down.
ACTACCTGGAAGCCCTGACCAGCGAGTACCACGTCTACCGCTACGACGCCGGCCACGCCTCCCGGGTGGTCGAGGAGCGCATCCGCCAGATGCGCACCCAGATCGACTTCGCCAACCGGATGCTGGCCCACCCTGACTAATGGGAAACCTGCTCATCAGCCTGCCACCCTAGTGTCGTGCCAGGTCAGGACCGTAGTGGCAGTCCATTTAGCCACTTTCCCATTAGTAGGGCGCGCGCAGCACCAGGATGGCCAGGTCGTCGGCGCTCGGTTCGGTCGCGAAGTCCTGCACGGCCCGGCGGATGCGCTCGGCGACGCCGCGCGCCGACAGGTCCACGCATTCGGCCAGCAGCTTGGCCAGCCCGCCGTCGTCGTCCAGCAGCCGGGATCCCGAGCGGCGCTCGGTCACCCCGTCGGTGACCCCGAGCAGCACGTCCCCCGGGTCCAGGTGGACCGTCTCGGCCACGAACTCGGCCTCGGGGAAGATGCCGAGCAGCGACTGCGGGGTGGTCACCGGGTGCACCACGCCGCTCGGGCGCAGCCGCAGCGGTTCGGGGTGGCCGGCCGAGAGCAGCTTGATGTCCAGCCCCCGCCCGGCCAGGGTGATCTCGCCGTGCAGCAGGGTGAGGAACCGGGCCCGTTCCCCCTCCTCCAGGATGGCCTGGTTGAGGCGGCCGACCACGGCGGCCACGCCGTACCCTTCGCGGGCCAGCAGGCGGAGGGTGTGGCGGGCGAGGCCGGTGACGGCGGCGGCCTCGGGGCCGGTGCCGCAGACGTCGCCGATGGCGAACCGCCAGACCCCGTCGGCGATCGGGAACAGGTCGTAGAAGTCGCCGCCGACCTCGTTGGTCTCCCCGGCCGGCTCGTAGATCACGTACGAGTCCAGACCGGGCGTCTCCGGCTCCTCCGGGGGCAGCAGGCTGCGTTGCAGGGCCAGGTTGGCCGCCGCCTGCTGGGCGTACAGGCGGGCGTTGTCCATGGCCAGCGCGGCCCGGCGGGCGAGGTCCTCGGCCAGTTGCATGGCCTCGTCGGGGAAGCGGTCGGGACGGCCCAGGCACATCACCCCCAGCCGCCGCCCGCGCGCGGTGAGCGGGAAACCGAGCGCCTGCCAGCCGGGCACGGCCAGCACGGCAGGGCCCTGAATGTCGGCGGCGGGCAGGGCCAGCTCGGCCAGCTGCTCGCGGAGCAGGTCCCCGGCCTCCTCGTCGGCGTGCCAGAGGTAGGCGGGATGGAGCGGCCCGCCGCTCAGCTCGGCGGTGTAGACGGCGCACCAGGAGGCCAGCCGGGGCACCACGATCTGGGCGATGATGGCGGGCACCATGTCGGGGTTGAGCGTCCCCGCCAGCAGGTCGCTGGCATCGGCCAGGAAGCCCAGCCAGCCGGGCCCGGGCGACTGCCGGACGGGCTCAGGCGCGGGGAACGCCTCCTCCTCGGCGCGCCCGGCGCCGGGCAGCTCCAGGCGGGCCCACCGGACCTGCTCCTCGGCGGTGGAGGTCATGCCCCAGGCGGCGGCGCCGATGTCCGGGTGCTCCCCCGTCTCCTTCAGCTCGATCTGCACGGCGTCGCCGTGGTGCACCCAGCGCACTTCGAACAGTTCGGCGGTGACCCCCTCGACCAGCCGCTGGGCCAGGAGTTCCGCGTCCCGGCGCAGGGGCAGCGCGGCCCAGGCGGTCATCACCTCCCGGGTGAACCGCCGAACGGCGGGCATGGCCGAGTCCCCGGCGGCGAAGGACGCGGCCAGGACGGCCCGTGGGTTAGTGGTCACGGCTGGGTACCTACCACACTTCGAGCTGACATACCGTCAAACAACGGCGAGTACGACTCCTACGCAACGTGACAGACTGACCTTAACCCGTGTGGTGTGAGGAGGTCCCATGACACGCACCGACGCCGTGGCGCCCGAGCTGGAACGACGGTACTCAGAGGCCGACCTGCGGCCGTTGCTCGAGACGCTGACGACCTGGCGTGACGGTGACTTCCGCGGGCGGGTGCCGTACGCGCCACCGGGGATTCTGAGTGAGATCCGGCTGCTCCTCAACGAGGTGGCCGACCGGCGGGAACATCTCGCCAACGAGCTGGTCCGGGTGCGCCGCGAGGTGGTGAAGGAAGGCCGGTTCAGCGAGCGCCTCACGCCCGGGCCCGGGGTGGGCTCCTGGGCGGAGAGTGTGGCGTCGGTGAACGACCTGGTCGACGCCCTGGTGACGCCGGTCACCGGCGCGGCCGACGTGATCGACGCGGTGGCCAAGGGCGACCTGTCCCAGCGCATCGACCTGGACCGGACGGCCCGCGGCGAGGTGCGGCGGCTGGGTAAAGCCATCAACGGCATGGTGGACCAGCTTGCCCTGTTCACCTCCGAGGTGACCCGGGTGGCCAGGGACGTGGGCGAGGAGGGCCGGCTGGGCGGCCGGGCCAACCTGCGCGGCATGTCCGGGTCCTGGCGGGACCTCACCGAGGCCGTGAACACCATGTCCGGCCGTATCTCCGCGCAGGTCAGGGACATCGCGGTGGTGACCACGGCGGTGGCCAAGGGCGACCTGTCGCGGAAGGTCACCGTGGACGCGGTGGGCGAGATGTTCGAACTGAAGAACACCGTGAACACGATGGTGGACCAGCTGTCGGCGTTCGCCGAGGAGGTCACCCGGGTGGCCCGCGAGGTCGGCACCGAGGGCCAGCTGGGCGGTCAGGCCCAGGTACGCGGCGTGTCGGGCGTCTGGAAGGACCTCACCGACAACGTCAACTTCATGGCCAACAACCTGACCTCCCAGGTCCGCCAGATCGCCGCCGTCTCCACCGCCGTCGCCCAGGGCAACCTGTCCAAGAAGATCACCGTGGACGCCCAGGGCGAGATCCTGGAGCTGAAGGACACCCTCAACACGATGGTGGACCAGCTGTCGGCCTTCGCCGACGAGGTCACCCGGGTGGCCCGCGAGGTCGGCACCGAAGGCCGGCTCGGCGGCCGGGCCGAGGTGAAGGGCGTCTCCGGGGTCTGGAAGGACCTCACCGACAACGTCAACTCGATGGCGAAGAACCTGACCTACCAGGTCCGCAACATCGCCCAGGTCACCACCGCGGTGGCCAACGGCGACCTGACCCGCAAGATCGACGTGGACGCCCAGGGCGAGATCCTGGAGCTCAAGTCCACGATGAACACGATGGTGGACCAGCTCTCCTCGTTCGCCGACGAGGTCACCCGAGTGGCCCGCGAGGTCGGCACCGAGGGCCGCCTCGGCGGTCAGGCCCAGGTACGCGGCGTGTCGGGCGTCTGGAAGGACCTCACCGACAACGTCAACTTCATGGCCAACAACCTGACCTCCCAGGTCCGCCAGATCGCCGCCGTCTCCACGGCCGTCGCCCTGGGCAACCTGTCCAAGAAGATCACCGTCGACGCGCAGGGCGAGATCCTCCAGCTGAAGGACACCATGAACACGATGGTGGACCAGCTGTCGGCCTTCGCCGACGAGGTCACCCGGGTGGCCCGCGAGGTCGGCACCGAGGGCCGCCTGGGCGGTCAGGCCCGGGTGCCCGGCGTGTCGGGCGTCTGGAAGGACCTCACCGACAACGTCAACTCGATGGCCACCAACCTGACCTACCAGGTCCGCAACATCGGCGAGGTCACCACCGCGGTGGCCAACGGCGACCTGACCCGCAAGATCGACGTGGACGCCCAGGGCGAGATCCTGGTACTCAAGACCACCATCAACACCATGGTGGACCAGCTCTCCTCGTTCGCCTCCGAGGTGACCCGGGTGGCCCGCGAGGTCGGCTCGGAGGGCCAGCTGGGCGGGCAGGCCCGGGTGGAGGGCGTGGAGGGCACCTGGAAGCGGCTCACCGAGAGCGTCAACGAGCTGGCCGGGAACCTCACCACGCAGGTGCGCGCCATCGCCGAGGTGACCAGCGCGGTCGCCCGCGGCGACCTGACCAGGTCCATCACGGTGGACGCCCCCGGCGAGATCGCCCAGCTGAAGGACAACATCAACACGATGGTCGCCACCCTGGTGGAGACCACCAAGGCCAACCAGGAGCAGGACTGGCTCAAGTCCAACCTGGCCAGGATCTCCCGGCTGATGCAGGGCCACCGCGACCTGATCGAGGTGACCCGCCTGATCATGAGCGAGCTCACCCCGCTGGTCTCGGCCAGCCACGGCGCCTGCTACCTGGTGGTGGACGGCGAGCTCACGCTGATGGCCGGGTACGGCATCCAGCCGGGCTCGGCCCCCCGGCAGCGCTTCGCGCTCGGTCAGGGCATCGTCGGCCAGGCCGCGCTGGAGACCCAGACGATCATCCTGGAGAACGTGCCGGCCGAGTACATCACCATCGAGACCGGCCTGAGCAAGGCCAGCCCCGCGCAGATCGCGGTGGTGCCCATCCTGTTCGAGAGCCAGGTCCTTGGCGTGCTGGAGATGGCCTCCTTCAACCAGTTCAGCGAGGTCCACCTGGACTTCCTGTCCCAGCTGGTGGAGACCATCGGGGTCACCATCAACACGATCATCGCCAACTCGCGCACCGAGGACCTGCTGAAGGAGTCCCAGCGCCTGGCCACCGAGCTCCAGGAGCGCTCCGACGAGCTCCAGCGGCAGCAGGAGGAGCTGCGCAGGTCCAACGCCGAACTGGAGGACAAGGCGGCGCTGCTGGCCAAGCAGAACCGGGCCATCGAGATCCAGAACTTCCAGATCGAGCAGGCCAGGCGCACCCTGGAGGAGCGGGCCGAGCAGCTGGCCGTCTCCAGCCGGTACAAGTCCGAGTTCCTCGCCAACATGTCGCACGAGCTGCGCACTCCGCTGAACAGCCTGCTGGTGCTGGCCAAGCTGCTCACCGAGAACGCCGAGGGCAACCTGACCGCGCAGCAGGTGGAGTTCGCCCGCACCATCCACGGCGCCGGGTCCGCGCTGCTCCAGCTGATCAACGACATCCTGGACCTGTCCAAGGTGGAGGCCGGGCGTATGGACATCCACCCGCAGCAGCTCTCGCTGCCCAAGCTGGTGGACTACATGGAGGCCACGTTCGCGCCGCTGGCCCAGGACAAGGGCCTCAACTTCAGCGTCGAGGTGGGCCCGAACGTGCCCGGCGAACTCCGCACCGACGAGCAGCGCATGCAGCAGGTGCTCCGCAACCTGCTCTCCAACGCGGTCAAGTTCACCCCGAAGGGCAAGGTCAGCCTCCAGGTCTCCCGGGCGCCCAGCACGGTCGCGTACGTGGACGAGACGCTCAAGGGCAACGACCAGGTGCTGGCCTTCGCGGTGGTGGACACCGGCATCGGCATCGCGCCGGACAAGCTCGACGTGATCTTCGAGGCGTTCCGCCAGGCCGACGGCACCACCAGCCGCAAGTACGGCGGCACCGGCCTCGGCCTGTCCATCTGCCGGGAGATCGCCCGCCTGCTGGGCGGGGAGATCCACGTGGACAGCGTGCCGGGCGAGGGCAGCACCTTCACCCTCTACCTGCCGGTCTCCTACCTGGGGCCGCTGGCCGCCAGGGACGGCGGGGCCGCCACCCTGGCCGCCCTCGGCCAGGAGCGGCGGGAGCGCGTGCGCCAGGCCGACACCGCCGACGTGCTGCCGGAGATCCCGCTGCCCACCGACCTTCCCGCGCCGCAGCAGCTGCCGGACGTGGACGGCCGCACCTGGCAGGGCGAGGACCCGCTGACCGGCGCCAAGATCCTGATCGTGGACGACGACATCAGGAACGTGTTCGCCCTCACCAGCGTGCTGGAGCGGCACGGCGCGGTGGTCGTCTACGGGGAGAACGGCCGGGAGGGCATCGAGCAGCTGGAACGGAACGAGGACGTGGCGCTGGTCCTGATGGACATCATGATGCCGGAGATGGACGGCTGGGCCACCACCTCGGCCATCCGGCGCATGCCGCAGTTCGCCGATTTGCCGATCATCGCGCTCACCGCCAAGGTGATGCGCGGCGACCGGGAGAAGAGCATCGCCTCCGGCGCCTCCGACTACGTGCCGAAGCCGGTGGACGTGGACCGGCTGCTGGAGCGCCTGCGTGGCTGGCTGCTCCGTGGCAGGGTGGGAACCACCAGCAGGGAAGGGAACTGATCGATGCCGGACCGCGCGAAAATCCTCATGGTCGACGACCGTGAGGAGAACCTGATCGCGTTGGAGGCGATTCTCAGCTCGCTTGACCTGGTCCCCGTCCGCGCCCGGTCGGGCGAGGAGGCGCTGAAGGCCCTGCTCGGCACCGAGTTCGCGCTGATCCTGCTGGACGTGCGCATGCCGGGCATGGACGGCTTCGAGACGGCGGCCCACATCAAGCGCCGGGAGCGCACCCGGAACATCCCGATCATCTTCCTCACCGTGGTGGACAGCGCGCCCGACTACGCCTTCCGCGGGTACGCGGCGGGCGCGGTCGACTACCTCACCAAACCGTTCGACCCGTGGGTGCTCCGGGCCAAGGTGGCGGTCTTCGTGGAGCTCTACCAGATGAACCAGCGCCTGACCGAGCAGGCGGCGCTGCTCCGCGAGCGGCTGGCGGCCGAACTCCCCAGCGGCGAGGCCGACCAGCCGGCCGTACTGCCCGAACTGTCCCGCCGGCTCACCGCCGCCGAGGACGAGCTGAACCGGGTGATGGAGCTGTCCCGCAAGAGCGACGGCACGCTGTCCGGGCCGCTGGCCGACCTCGGGCGACGGCTGGCCCACCTGAGGGCGGGCTTCGACGCCCTCGTTTAGCGGCGGGCACGCTCCAGAGCGTCCCAGAAGCCGCGCCGCAGCGCGTGCCGCACCTCGTCGTGGAGCAGGAAGTCGATCGGCAGCGAGGAACCCTGGAGCAGCCGGGCCTCCAGGTCGGAAGGCATCCGGGGCTTGCGGGCCAGCACGGCCTCCAGCCAGAGCGCGGGCGCGTCCCTGGCGATCGAGTCGCCGAAGTCGTGGCCTTCCTTGTGGGCGGCCTTGACCGCCTCGGCCAGCGTGGTGGTGCCGCCCACCGGGTGGGCGGGCACGGGCGCCGCCTGCGGCCCGGTGTAGGGGCCGAGCTGGGCGGCCGGGAAGCTGCCCGTGTTGCTCTCCCGGTACGGCGTGACCGCGTTGCCCGGCGGCAGCGCGTGGCTGCCGGTGTTGCCCTCCCGGTAGACCGGGATGTTGCCGGTGAGGCTCTCGCCCCGGTACTGGGGCATGTTCCCGGTCCCGCCGGGCTCCCCTCGGTACGGCGTGACGCTGGTGCCGGGGGTGGAGGAGCTGTACTGGGGCGTCGGAGCCGGTTGCGGGACCGGCTGCGGGGGCGGCGGCGGTGACTGCGGGGGTGGCTGCGGCGCGGGGGGCACGGGGGACACCGGGGGCGGGGGGGCGGCCTGCGGCTCCGGGGGGTA
>NZ_JAHCST010000042.1 GCF_018476525.1 Acrocarpospora catenulata | reverse complement strand
GTGGGGCCTAACGGTAATGGAGGGGGCGGGCGGTGGGAGAACCGCGGCAACCAATCTTTAGCTTGTCGGGCGGCGGCCGATCCTCCGGGTCTGGATCCGTGGGGGTCAAGAGGGTGGGAGTTTTTACGGCAACTGGGAATCATGCCGAATTGGCATGGGTTCGGCCGGGATTGGTTTGGATCCGTTTCTCACACCATGACGCCAACGCAGATTCATGCGGCCTCTGGCCGGTCTCGGCGGGACTTTTCGCCGTTGGAAAGGCGCGGTATGGCCGACGGAACCGTGACTGTCCCCAGGACGCTGCGCCGGTCCGGGTGGTGGCTCCTTCTTGGGGCCTTTCTGGTCTGGTTTCAGGTCTCGTCCGTGATTCGGATCCCTGTGGCCGATGGTCGGTTCGAAGCCGATATGTGGGAGGTTCTTTCGGTGCCTGCCCTCACGCCCTGGGCAGGGCTCGGAACGGGCGCTACGGCGGCGACGGCTGTCCTGGCTGTCTGTACTGCCTACAGCGGTAGCCGCATCGCTCCCATGCTTATCCTGGCCGCTGGCCCGGCCGCGATCTGCGCGCTGAGCGGCATGGCCATCGCGGGATATCTCCGGCTCGACGCCACCACCGCGCACGGCCTGTATCTCACGATCACCGCCCTCGTGATCGCCACAGGCGCCGCATGGGCCGCCTACCGCAACGGAGACATAACCGACCCGGAAGACCACGACACCGGCGACACCAACCTCGCCCCCGCCCCGGACCCCTACGCGTGGACCTCACCACGCATCTGAGCCCGAAGCAGGCCGAGACCATCATGAATGAGCCCAGGCTGAAGCCCCCCGGCAGTCGAGAGCCGGGGCGGCGGCGGCCTGGGCTGTGGTCAGCCCTTTCGCTTGAGGGTCTGGCGGATGACGTCGCGGGCGCGGTCCATCATCGCGAACGGGGTGCCCACCAGGACGTTCTTGGTGGCGGTCTCCACCCCGGGATGCGGGTGCGTCGGGGCCAGCGCCTCGGCGGCCTTGACGCCGACGGCCAGCATGTGCCGTTCGGACTCGGTGGTCTTGGCGCGGAGCTCGCCGAACTCGTACTGTTCCTCGCTGTCGGCGTGGGCTTCGACGGCCGTCCGCAGCTGGCGCAGCCGCTCCATGAAGTCGGGCGCCGACGGCCCGGCCTGATCGAGTTCCTGGAGCAGGAGCTTGGCTCGATGCTCCTCGGCCAGGCGATCGTCGACCACCCGGTCACCGTTCTCGATCTTGTTCCGCGAGAAGGGATGCACGATCTCCTCTTCGGCCGTCTCGTGCACGGCGAGAATCCGTACCAGACGGGTGAAGGCTTCCCCACGGTCAGCGGGAGAGGCCTGTTCCACCTCGTTGAACATCTCCTTGATGCGCCTGTGCTGCGCCATCAGCAGCTCGACGACATCGCGTTCGCCCATACCCTCGGGCGGGGTCTTCTGTTCACTCACGGTCGGCTCCTCTCTTTAGTGGCGCTCCTTCCCCACGCCCACACCCACACGCCGTTCCTTGTGAAGAGCTGACCGTCTACCGGCAGTGCCTAGAGCGTCCCTTGCCCTGACCGTCGACACCGGACCGTACGAGGCTGACGCGGATCAGCAACGGCGCCAGGAAGGCCATCTCGAACAGGCGCAGGCTCTGCACGCTGGAGATCAGCGGCAGGTTCGCGTGCGCCGCGGAGGCCGTGGCCAGTACGGCGTTGATGCCGCCGGGCGTGGTGGCGAGGTAGGTGTCGTTGAACGGGATCCGGGTGACCGCGGAAACCACCCACGCCAGCGCCCCGCAGGCGGCGCTGACGGCCAGGGTGCAGGCGGCCGCGACGGGCAGGATCCGCCGCAGGCGCCGTACGGTGTGACGGGAGAACCGCAGCCCCACGTCCAGACCGATCATGGTGAACAGCAGCGACCGCAACATCCCGTCGGGCGCGAACCCGTGCGCGAGACCGGTCGCGGTCACCACGGCCGACACGAGCATGGCCCCCATCATCGCCGGGCTCGGCAGCCGCAACCGGGGGCCGATCAGCACGCCGAACAGGGCGACCGCCCCGAGCACGGCCAGACCCTTGAGCTGGTCCGGCCCGGTCACCAGATGCCAGGCACTCCCCTCCTGCGGTGGGCTCGCACCACCCGCCTGGGGCGGCAGGATCACGCTCAGCAGCAGCGGCGTGCTCGCCACGACGAAACCCAGCCGCAGGTACTGCATGAACGCCACCTGACGCCCATCCGCGTCAAGATCCCCAGCCGAGGCCACCGCCGCGGCCGACCCTCCCGCGATCATGCCCAGGGTCGCCGTGGCCCGATCCACCCCGCCGAACCGCACCATCGCCCACGCGGCCCCCTGGCAGATGACCAGCGTCATCAGCGTCACCACGACCAGCGGCGCGACCGACCCCGCCACCTGCCCAAGCGCCGCCACGTTCAGATACGTCCCCATGAGCACGCCGAGCAGCGCCTGCGAGCCCTTGTTGAGCACGGCTGGCGGAGGCCGGCGCACCAGCCCGGTCATGGCCGCGACCAGCCCGAGCAGCAGCGGGATCAGCATGTGCGGGGAAGGTAGCCCTGGTTCGCCCAGCTCGCCGGCCGCCACCATGATCGGCAGAATCACCGCCCAGCCAACGAGATTGACGGCACCACCCGGCGGAATGCGCATGCTACGGAGACTAGCGCCGACAGAGGTATGCGCAGGTCAGAAGGCTATTTCACGAGCAAGTTAAACCCCACCGAGAGGCCCGGAATGATCGCCGAGAGACGGCGGCACGAGGTATTCACCGGATTGGTCAGCCCCCCGCCGCCCCTCGCCCAGCGCGGCGGCGTTCACGAGGATCAACAGCGGCCCACGCGATGGCGAGGGTAGGGATCTCTGTAGGAGGCACAATCGAAGAAGGGACCGCTGAAGGGAGGGACCATGCACGCCGAGGTCGGCGACAAGCTCATAGTCGAGGGCACCCACCAGGGCGAGCCGCAGCGCATCGGAATCGTCAGGGAACTCCGCCACGAGGACGGCACGCCACCGTACGTGGTCCATTGGCTGGGCACCGACCAGGAGACGTTGGTGTATCCCGGCCCCGACGCCCACGTGGTGCACGGGGAAGCCTGACAACGGCGAGAGGCCGCGACGGATTCCGCCGCGGCCTCCGCTAGATCGTGGTGTCGTGCGCCTGGCGGCGCGGGGCGCGGCCGACCGGCGGCCCGTAGCCGAAGCGGATGATCATTTGCGGGTGGCCCCGGCGGTGCCGGGGATCGGTGTGCCGCCGCATGTCCCGTACGTCCAGCGGCTGGTTCAGGAATGACGTCGCCAGGCCGCCGGCGGTCGCCACCAGCAGGACGCGTTCCAGCGCCTGCCCGGCACGCAGCCAGTCCGCGGCCCGGTCGCCGGGTGTGGTGAGCACGGCCAGCTGGGGCCGCGCCTCGAACTCGGCCATGCGGTCGCGCTTCCCGAGTGCCCTGGTGAGCGGGGGATCGTCCACCGGCATCGGGCCGCGTACGTAGTCCGGCAGGCTCCACTTGGTGAGTTCGGCCAGGTAGTCCAGGCTGTGGGCGAGCTCGTCCTCGGCCATCGCGACGTACTCCAGCATGCTCGACACCGCCTCGCGGCTGAGGAAGATCAGGGCGGCGCCCTCCCGGCTGGCCGCGATCTTCATGTCGGCCATCAGGTCCGGCGGCACCGGGTCGCCGGTGTAGGGCTCCCGGTTCGTCCGCCGTGCCGGGATTGCCGCGTACAGCTCGCGTTCGCGGGTCCGCGCGGGTTCGGTCTGCCTGAGGCGTATGGCCGCCAGGAGGTCGGGCTGGGCGTCGGGGGAGGGTCGCAGCCACACCAGGGGGTGGTAACCGGCCTGCCTGATCGCCAGGCGCATGTTGAGCAGCGCCGCGCCGCAGCTCACGTGCAGGGACCGCCCGCGCGGGTCGAGCACCGTCAGGCGGCGATCCTGGTCGGCGTACAGCTCGACGTACTCGCGCCGGACGACACGGAACCGCCACGGCTGGGTGTTGAGCACCGACGGCGCCTCCCCGGCCGCGACGAGCAGACGCCGGACGCCGAGTTCGGTGGCAAGCGGAGCGATCATGACACGCCTCCTTCACAGGCTCTGCCGTCAGGCTCCCGGCCAGGCCGGGACCGGGGCAGGGCCGGAGGGCTCGCCCGCACAGGGACGAAAGTCCCGCCGCGACGGGGTCTTGCGGGTGCTTCGGGGGAGCAATTGAGCCCTAATCCCGAAGCCGCCCAACCGGTGTGATTAAGGCGTGACACCGAGACCTGAACCGCTCTGAAAGGGGCTAACGATGGCCACCACCGCAGGACGTCACACCGTCCCCACCCCCCACGTCCCCGCCTCCCCGGCTCCGGTGGCACACCGTCCGGTCGACTACGTCTGGGCCGTCGCCCGCATCTCGCTCGGCTGGGTCTTCCTCTGGGCCTTCCTGGACAAGCTGTTCGGCTTCGGCTTCGCCACCCCCGCCGCCAAGGCCTGGGTCAACGGCGGCAGCCCCACCACCGGCTTCCTCAAGGGCACCGGCGAGAACGCCCTGGGCGGCTTCTTCTCCGGCCTGGCCGGGCAGGCCTGGGTGGACTGGCTGTTCATGCTCGGCCTGGCGGGCATCGGCACCGCCCTGGTCCTGGGCGCCGGCCTGCGCATCGCCGCCGCCGCCGGAACCGTCCTGCTGCTCATGATGTGGGCCGCCGAACTGCCCCTGACCACCAACCCCTTCATGGACGACCACATCATCTACGCGATCGTCCTGATCGGCCTGGCCCTGGCCGCCGCCGGCAACACCCTGGGCATCGGCCGCTGGTGGAGCCAGACCGCCATCGTCCAGAAGTACCCGGTTCTCAAGTGACCCCGCTCCCGCGAAACGCCCATCCACCCGGATGGGCGTTTCGCTTTTCCACGGCGTACGAAAAGAAGTTGCGCTTTCCACGGGGAACGTCGATGGTCTTTGCCATGCCGAGCACCGATCCATCGCATCAGGGAGCGCAGTGGCCCGCCCGCCGTTTCGGCTGGTCGGACATGTTCGCCGCCCCCGAGGACGACCCGAGGAGCGAAGGGGGGTTCCGGGGCGAGCGCGCCACCCTGCTCGGCTACCTCCGTGACCAGCGTCTGACGCTGGAGATGAAGTGCTCGGATCTGGACGCGGACGGCCTGGCACGCAGGGCGGTCGAGCCGTCCAACCTGTCCCTGCTGGGACTGCTCCGCCACATGGCCAAGGTGGAACACATCTGGTTCCGGTTGCGGCTGGCCGGGCAGGACCTCCCGCGCCTCTACAGCGGCGGAGACGACCGCGACGAGGACTTCAACGGTGCCCGGCCCGACCCCGAGGTGGTCGCGGAGGCGTGGAACGCCTGGCGGGCCGAGGTCGCCTTCGCGGAGCGGTTCATGGCCGAGGAGCCCGATCTCGACATGGTCGGCACCTCGGGCCACACGCTGCGCGAGGTGCTGGTGCACATGATCGAGGAATACGCCCGCCACAACGGCCACGCCGACCTGCTGCGCGAACGCGTGGACGGCCGGGTGGGCCAGTAAGCCGGTCCAGGACTCGCCCCTGAGTGGCGGGAGAAGATCCGATCCGGTACGGTCCAGCATCGGCAGGCCGTTTCCGCCCGCCAAGGACGTATCCGATCCCGCACGAGATGTGCCGCACGTGGACTGCCTGTGACGCCGTGAACCAGCACCTGCCCACCAGAAGCCAGGGTTCGATGCCGCCTGCCACCAGACGTGGATTCCTCGCGGGCGCCGGAGGTCTGCTCGCGGCCGGGCTCGCCGCGGCGAGCATGGCCGACCCGGTGGCGGCCCAGCGCCGCACCCCGCTCAACTTCGTCATCATCCTCGCCGACGACCTGGGCTGGGGGGAGATCGGGCCCTACGGGCAGCGGAAGATCGCGACCCCCAATCTGGACCGGATGGCGGCGCAGGGGATCCGGTTCACCAGCGCGTACGCCGGGGCGTCGCTCTGCGCGCCGTCCCGCTGCGCGCTGCTGACCGGCCTGCACACCGGGCACGGGACCGTGCGGGAGAACCCGGAGGGCGGGCCGCAGCGCTCCCTCACCGCCGCCGACCTGACCTTCGCGGAGCCGCTCAAGCTGGCCGGATACCAGACGGCCTGCATCGGCAAGTGGGGGTTCGGCCCCGAGGAGCCGGGCCAGGTGTCCCATCCCAACGCCAGGGGATTCGACGAGTTCTTCGGCTACATCACCCATCGCCACGCCCACCAGTACTGGCCGACCTACCTCTGGCACAACGGGGAGAAGGTCGCGCTGGACGGCAAGACGTACGCGCCCGACCTGTTACGCGACCGGGCCGTCTCCTTCATCAAGCGGGCCGCCGGCGACCCCTTCCTCCTGTACTTTCCGACGATCCTCCCGCACTCGCCCAGCCAGGTCCCCGGCGGCAGCGGCCGGTACGCGGACGAGCCGTGGACCGGCCCGAACCGCCGCCACGCCGCCCAGGTGACCCGCCTGGACTCCCATGTCGGCGACATCATCCGCGCCATCCGCGAGGCCGGGATCGCCAACTCGACGGTGCTGCTGTTCGCCGGCGACAACGGCCCGCACCACGAGAAGGGCGTCGATCCGACGATCTTCGACTCCAACGGGCCGTTCCGCGGCGTCAAGCGCCAGCTCTACGAGGGCGGCATCCGCATTCCTCTGATCGCCTGGTCGCCGTCCCTGACCCCGAGGGTCGTCGACGAGCCTGTGGCGTTATGGGATCTCCTGCCGACCTTGGCCGACTACGCGCAGGTCCCCATCCCGGCCAACCTGGACGGCAGGTCCTTCCGCGGCCTGCTGACCGGCGGCCGTTACGCGGGTCACGAGTACCTGCTGTGGAACCGCCCCCGCAAGATGCAGGCGATCAGGCGCGGTCACTGGAAGATGATCCGCTTCGCCCCCAACATCTCCGGTGCGGGCCCGGCGGGCCGGGTCGAGCTCTACGACCTGCGCGGCGACCGTGGCGAACGCCATAACGTCGCCGCCCGGAATCCGCAGCTCGTCACCGAGCTCACCAACCTCCTGGACAGCTCGATCGGGGACGATCCCCGCCTGCCGTACGGTCTGCGGGTGACCGAGGAGCAGGGCCAGGCGGTGGTGACCCTGCACAACGGGTCGGCGACCACCTGGCGGAACGTGCGCCTGAACTTCTCCGGACGGCAGCGGGCGCGCTCGGAGGGCACCTACACGCTGGCCCCCGGGGAGTCCCTCACGGCGACGGTCTCCCTCAGCGGGGCGGCCGCCGGGAACGACCCCCTCCTCACCCGGGCGAGGTTCACCGCGAACGGCAGGACGGTGGCCTTCCAGGCGAAGTCCTGGGCCGCTCCGCAGCGGGTGTCGGTCGGACACTGACAGATGATCGTGCGGGCCCTCACAGAGCTGTGAGGGCCCGCGTGGTTTCGCCGGGAGGTCAGCCCACCCGGCAGGAGACCGTCGGCCAGGTCCAGTTGCCGTTGTGCTGGATCGTCACGCCCCAGTTGTTGCCGCTGCCGTTGGGCTTGGCGACCAGCTGCTGGGCGCTGGGGTAGCTGGCGGTGATGTTCCAGGTGGCGATGACCTTGGCGGGGGACGGAATGTTCATCGTGACCGTCCAGTTGCTGGAGCCGGAGACCGCGACGTTGAGGTTGTAGCGGTCGCTCCACTGCTGGCCCGCCGACAGCGTCGCGGTGCAGCTGCCGCCACCGCTCGGGGGCGGGCTGGAGGGCGGGTTGCTCGGGTTGCCGCCGCCGTCGGGCGCCACGGCCCTGCCGGTGGAGGGCGAGATCATGCCGGCGCACAGGTTGCGGCTGCGCAGGTTCGCGGCGATCTGCGGGATCGCGTTGAGCGTCGTCGCGTACTGGTCGTGCATCAGGATGATCTGGCCGTTCTGGAGCCGTCCGGCGGCCTGGACGATCTGGGCGGTGCTCGCCCCGTTCCAGTCCTGGGAGTCCACGTCCCAGATGATCTCTCTGAGGCCGAGCTGCTGTTCCACCGACTTGAGCGTGGCGTTGGTCTCTCCGTACGGCGGGCGGAACAGCTGCGGAGCGGTTCCCGTGGCCTGCTGGATGGCCTGCTGGGTCCGCTGGAGCTCCGACTGGATCTGGGCGCTGCTCATGTTGATCAGGTGGGGGTGGGTGTAGCTGTGGTTGCCGATCCACATGCCGGCGTCCCGCTGGGCCCGGACGAGAGCCTGGTTGTTCTGGGCGTTCTGCCCGATGTTGAACATGGTGGCCCGGAGGCCGTTCTGCCGTAGGGCGTTCAGCAGGTTGTTGGTGTTGCTCGGGTTCGGTCCGTCGTCGTAGGTGAGTCCGACGTATCCGGCGCTACAGTCGGCGGCCTGGGCCTCGGTGATCGTGGTCACGGCGAGCGCCGCGCCGAGGACGGCGACCAGGCCCGCCACCAGGGAGCTCCGGAGGCGGGAGCGGCGTCGTGTCCGGCCTATCCCGGAAATGTCCGCACTGTCGATCATGCTTGTTCCTCCTGGACCTGCAGATCGGAACCTCTCCACTTGGAAAAGTTTCGGAGATCGGGGACTTGCGCCGCGGCGTGCTCACCAACCCGCACATGCCTCACCACATGCAGAAATATCGCCACAAGGGTGGGTGTGCGGGATGGTGCTCGCGCTCATTCTGAGGACGTGTTACGAAATGTGTCAAGAACAAGTCCGAAACGTTTCCATCGAGTGAACCGCTTAAGCTGGCTGTGTCCTGCGTTTACTTGCTTGGATCGGCTCGAAACATTTCAGTTCATCAAGTGCGCCCGAGGAGGATCCGTACTGCGTGACCAAATGAAATGGGGGCCGCTCCCGTAGGAGCGGCCCCCACATCCCCCTGGTTACGGCAGGGCGCAGATCACCGCGTCGCGCCAGTCGTAGTTCATCCAGTCGTAGTCCGGGCGGTGACCGCCGGTGACGTCGGCGAGCTCGCTGTCGTCCAGCTGACGGGCGGTGGTCTCGAAAGTGCTCATCCTTAATTACCCCTTTTGGATGGGTGAATCTCTGACTTTCCCACCATCTCAGGGCGATCTTGCGAGCGACTTGGGGATAGCTTGGTAGGCTCCTGACCTGCCACAAGGTCCGCGTACCTGCCGCCGAAGGCGAGGAGTTCGTCGTGGGTGCCCTGCTCGACGACGCCTCCGGAGTCGATGACGACGATCAGGTCGGCGTCGCGTACCGTGCTCAACCGGTGGGCGATCACGATGCGGGTCTGGGTGAGGGCCGCCAGGTTCTCCTCGATGCGGGCCTCGGTGACGGTGTCGAGGTGGCTGGTGGCCTCGTCGAACAGCAGCACCTTCGGCCGCCCCAGGACCGCCCGGGCCAGCGCCAGACGCTGCCGCTGGCCGCCGGACAGGCCCATGCCCTCCGACAGGTTCGTGTCGTAGCCCATCGGCATGGCCATGATCTCGTCGTGTACGCACGCCACCCGCGCGGCCCGCATGATCTCCTCCGGCGTGGCCCCGGGGCGGCCGAGCGCGATGTTCTCCCGGATCGTGCCGGTGAACAGGTGGGCCTCCTGGGTGACGACGCCGAAGTGCCGCCGCAGCGATGACCGGTTCAGGGCCTCCAGTTTCACGCCGTCGTAGCTGACCGTGCCGAACGTGGGCTCGTACAGACCGACCATGAGCCGCGCCAGCGTGCTCTTGCCCGAGCCGCTCGGGCCGACCAGGGCGACCTTCTGCCCCCGGCGTACCGTCAGGGAGACCTGGCGCACCGTCCACGGCGCCCGGGGGTCGTGGCGGAAGGAGACGTCGGCCAGCTCGATGTGCCCGCGCAGGTGGCCGACCTGCACCTCGCCGTACGGCTCCGGCTTGGACTCCAGGATGTCGGCCAGGCGCTCGACGTGGGTGGCGGCCTCCTGGAGGGTGCGCACGGTCGCGACCAGCGACGTGATCGGAACGAGCGCCGTCCCTGCCAGCGCGACGAGGGTCAGCGTCGCGCCGAGCGGACGCCCGTCGAGCACCTGCCAGCCGCCGGCCCACAGCAGGATCGCCGGGGCCAGCAGGCGCATGCTGTCGAGCACCGAGGTGACCAGGTTGTCGGCCCTGCCGACCCGCCGGTCGGCGGCGAGCTGGTCGTTGAACAGCCGGGACCAGCGGCTGAGCGCGGCGTCCTCGATACCGCCCGCCTTCAGGATCTCCACGCCTTTGATGGCCTCGATGAGCTGGCCCTGTGTCTGGACCTGCGCCGACACCGCGGCCTGGTTCAGGTCGGCCCGCCGCCGCCGGGTGGCCAGCAGCAGGGTCGCCTGGACGGCCGCGAGAGCGACCAGGCACAGCCCGAGCGGCGGCGCCTTGATCAGGACGATCGTCACGTAACCGATGGCGAGCGGCCCGTCCAGCAACGCGGTGGTGATCGGCCCGGACAGCAGCTGCCGCAACCGGCCCACACTCGCGCTGCGCTGCGCCAGATCCCCCGCCCCGCGCGTGGCGAAATACCGGTACGGCAGGCGGAACAGATGCCCGACCACCTCGGTGGTCAGCAGCCGGTCCGCCCGTAACCGCAACCGCAGCACCGTGGCGGCCCGCAGGTAGGTCAGCCCCAGATGGACCAGCCCGCCCGCCCCCAGCGCGATCCCCAGCAGGCCCAGCAGCGACACGTCGTCCGCGGGGATGACGGCGTCCACCAGCACCCCCGCGAAGCTCTGCACCCCCAGCCCGATGGCCTGGAGCAACAGGGAGACCAGCAGAATCCGGGCGAGCAGCCCCTTCTGGAGCGCGGTCGCCGCCAGCGCCCGCAGCCAGGCCCGGCGTGGCCGCCTCCTGGTCCGGAAGCCGTCTCCGGGCTTGAACGTGAGCAGCACCCCCGAGAAGCCCCGGTCGAACTCCTCCCGGGTGAGCCGCAGCCGCCCGATGGCCGGATCGACGACATGGACGTACCGGGGGCCGTACCGCTCGACCACCACGAAGTGGTTGAACTGCCAGTGGGCGACGGCCGGGAGCGGGGCCCCGTCCAGCGATTCGACCGAGTAGGCGGTGGCCGTCAGCCCGTACTCACGCGCCGCCCGGACGATCGCCAGCGCGGACAACCCGTCCCGGCCGACCCCGCATCGCTCCGCGACCTCACGCACCGCGGCGTACCGGTGGTGATGGCTCAGCACCATGGCGAGGCAGGCCGCCCCGCATTCGGCGAGGCCGCTCTGCAGGCGGACGGGCACACGTACGGTCATTGGCCGAGAGTGACAGGCCCGACTTGGGACGGACTTGACTCCAGGTTGTGGACCGGGCCCCGCGCCGCTCAGTCCTGCGCGAACGTGCCGGTGACGAGCTCGCCCGCCGGCTCGTACGTGCCGATGAACACACCGGTGCTGGAGATCTTGCTGTCCACCAGCTTCAGCCCGGCAGGGATGGCGCCCTCCGCGAACAGGCGCTTGCCCGAGCCGACGACGACCGGGAAGACCCACAGGCGGAACTCGTCGACGAGGTTGTGGCGCAGCAGCGTCTGGATCAGGTCGGCGCTGCCGTGGACCTGGAGCTCCGGCCCGTCCTCCCGCTTGAGGGCGGCGAGGCCCTCGGCCGCGTCCCCCTCGATCTGGACCGAGTTGGCCCATGCCGCCAGGTCGGGACGGCCCCGCGAGGCGACGTACTTGACGGCGTCGTTGAACACCTTGCCGCCCGCCTCCTCGGGGGCGTGCGGCCAGTACGCGGACATGATGTCGAAGGTCCTGCGGCCGAGCACCATGGCGAACGGCACGCTGGTCGCCTCGCCCATGACCGACGCCATCAGCTCGTCCCAGTGGTTCACCGACCAGCCGCCCTGCGCGAAGCCGCCGCTTTCGTCCTCGTCAGGACCGCCCGGGCCCTGCATGACGCCGTCCAGGCTCAGGAAGGTGCTCACGATCAGCTTTCTCATCTTCTTCTCCCTAGTTGAAGTTCTCGGCCAGCCAGGCGTCCCACGCGGCCTGCTCGTCGCGGCCCGCGAAGTTCTGGTGGCCGAGCACGAGCGCGTCGCCGCGGTGGGTGCCGGAGTGGATGAACCGGTAGAGGCCCTCGTCGGTCCGCACGCCCAGGTTGACGGGCAGGTTCGCGTAGAAGACGACCCCGGCGGAGCCGTCCGGCAGCCGGACCTGGTCGCCCTCGGCGACCTCGGGGGAGACCCCCAGCGACTCGGTGACGGTCTTCCAGATCGAGTCAGGGCCGCCCGCGCCGGGCCGGACGGCCGTGGTGACCAGCGGGGCGCGTCCGGTGAAGTGCGCCAGGTACTGCTTGAGCGTCTCCAGGTAGATGGGCCAGCCGGCCTGCATCGCCTCGAACTCGCTCTCCCAGTCGTCGCCGAGCACGCCGCTCTGCACCAGCCGCAGCACGGTCGAACCGCCGCCGCGGCCCTCGATGAGGTACTCCATCGCCATGAACTGGCCGTCGGGGCCGGCCACGCTGCGGGTGGCCAGGCGCGTGCCCGGCTCGTACGCGGTGATCGTGGCCTCCTCGGTCTGGCCGAACATGGTCAGGCCGGCGGGGCCGCCGGGGGCGGTGCCCAGCTCGGTGTGCCCCATGAACCAGGAGTCGACCCCCGGTCCGGTCGCGATCGCCTGCCAGACCTGCTCGGGCGTCGCGTTGAGCTCGATCTCCTGGTTCAGCTCGAACGGGTGTGTCATCGCTCTTCCTTCGGACTCAGGTGGACGGTCGTGCTCGGGTGCACGGCGACGACGATCCGGTGGTCGCGGCCGTGCTCGGCGGACTGGTCGTGGTACTTGGACACCAGGGCCTGGACGGCCCCGGCGAGTTCGGTGGCGAACGCGGCCCGGTCGGCGGCCGAGGCGAAACGCACCTCGCCGTCGATCGCGAAGGTCGCCACCCGCTTGCGCGCCTTGGCGGCGCCGGTGATGAGCGCCCCGACGTCGCGGACCAACCGGGACGCGACGGCCAGCAGCCAGCTCGCCGACAGCTGGTCGGGGGAGCGGGCCGGGTCGGGCTGGACCGACGCCAGCGCGATCGGGGAGATCACGTAGGAGGCCGCGGTCGCCCGCATGATGCGCTCGTTGACGTTGCCCTTGCGCCGCTCCTCGATCATCTCGACGAGGCCGTGCGCCTCCAGCGTCTTCAGGTGGTAGTTCACCTTCTGCCGCGGCAGGCCCACCTTGGCGGCCAGCATCGCCGCCGAGCCGGGCTCGCTCAGCTCGGCCAGCAACCGGGCCCGAACCGGGTCCAGCGAGACCTCGGCGGCGGCCGGGTCCTCGATCACTGCGACATCCTGCATACCTGCCAGACTAGCGACCGACAATTTTTTCTGTCAAGGACAGTTTTATCTTCGGTACGCGGGCATGCGGGATCCGCCCATGAATTGGTGATCTTTAAAGTCAGGCCTCTTCGATCAGCGCGGGGTGGCGGGGACGATCCACGCTGATCGCCACGTCGGCGACGCTTGCCGGGGCCACCTCGTCCTCGTAGCGCCGGAAGGCGGGGATCGTCCACGCGTCCGTCGTCCGCCGCTCCAACGCCGCAGGCGACAGGCGCAGGTGCACGGTGAACTCCAGCGGCAGCCAGCGGCCCAGCAGCAGCGTCCCGTCCAGGAGCAGGATCGTCCCAGGCGGCAGCACCGTGTACGGCGCACGGGTGGCGCGGTCCCTGCTCGCGTCCCACAGCGTGGGCAGGACCTTGCCGGAGCCGCCCGGGTCCAGCGGGGCCAGGACCTCGCGGATCAGCCCGTTCACGTCCAGCCAGTCGTCGTAGTACGCGTCGGGGTCCTGCTTGCCGTACTCGAACCGCAGCGAGGCGGGCCGCAGGAAGTCCCAGGAGGAGACGCGGAACGTCTCGCGGCCACGGACGCGCAACGGCTCCACCAGGGCATCGGCCAACTCGGCCGGACGGGCGGCCGGGGCGCCGTCCACGGCCACCCGGACCCACTCCTGACTGGGAAACGCGGCGATCCGGTCGGCGAGGTCCTCGACGAGGCGTTCGGTGGTGATCGGTCGGGCGCGCATCTCCTCATCCTCTAACAGGAGCCCCGCCACCCGAGCGCGCCCGAGATCAGAGAACTGACGGACTGGGTCAGCCCACCCGGCTGGTGCCTTCGCGGACGGTGATGCCGTAGGTGTGGATTTTGCGGTAGATGGTTGCTCGGGAGATGCCCAGGAGGGCTGCCGCTCTGACCTTGTCGCCGGAGGCTTCGATCAGGGCGCGGGTGATGGCGTCACGTTCGATCGCCTCCAGGGGGGTCAGGATCCGGCGCGTGATCGCGTGGCACTGTTCGGGGAGGTCACCGACCTGGATCTGGCCCGCGCGGCGTCTGAGCAGGGCGGATCCCAGGACGTGGTCGAGTTCGGCGACGTTTCCTGGCCAGGCCATGCGCAGCAGTAGCTGCATGGCCTCTCCCGAGCAGGTCACCCGTCGTCCTTTCAACCGTCGTTGGAGCAGGGCGGGAGCGAGTTCGCGAAGGTCGTCGATGCGGTGCCGCAGGGGCGGGACGGTGACGGTGACCGGGAAGAAGTCCTGGAGTTCCAGCACTGCGGCGCTGGTCTCGTCGGTCGCGGTCGCGGTGACCCAGGCCCCGGATCCCGCGGCCTCGCCCTCCTCTTCCAGTGTCAGGGCGACCCGCCGCGCGGTGACGGGGTCCAGGCGGTCGACGTGGCGCAGGATGACGGTCGCGAACGGCTCGCGCAGGTGGGAGCGGAGCAGGTCCAGCCAGGCGGGAACGTCCGGCGCGCAGTCGGCGGCGTCCAGCACGCCCGCATGGGAGGAGGGGAAGCAGCGGCGGTGGGCGGCCTCCGCGACGGTCAGCTTTCCCACGCCGGGCTCGCCGACCAGCAGCATCCAGGTACGCGCGTGGCAGCGGGTCTCGACCTGCTGGCAGGCGGTGAGCCAGGAGGGATGGCGACCGGCCAGACCGCCCCAGGGAGCCTCGGGCCGTGGCGGAACACGGACGTTCTGGCCAGGGTCGTCGTGGAGATTGATCTCGATCACCGCTCCGGCGGCGACCATGCCCACCTCGACCGGCCGGTAGCGTACCCGCGCCACCTGCCCGCTGGACAGGACGATGCTGCTGTCCACCGTGTCCCGTCCTGAGCCCAGTAACTCCAGCGCGCGGTCGCGGAGCGTGGCCTGGTCGTTCGGCTGGAGCAGGTTGGCGGCGGCGGTGTTGGTGAGGACGAGCTGCTCGCTCACGGTCACGACGGGCCGGGCCGCCCGTCTCGTCGCGGACAGGAACTCGGTCAGCAGCGCCCGCTCCCGCTCGGTGCTGTCCTCCAGCAGGCGTTGTGCGATGTCGGCCGCGGCCCCCTGGACGAGCGCGGTCATCAGCGGGCTGGCGTGGGCGGAGCGGCAGGTGAGGTCGATGACCCCTTCGATGCGGCCGCTGAGCGGATGCCGGATGGGCGCCGCCGCGCACGACATGCCCTGCAGGCGGCCGGAGTAGTGCTCGGCGCCGAAGACGTGGGCGGCCCGCTTGTCCTCCAGGGCGGTGCCGATGCCGTTGGTCCCCACGTACTCCTCGGCGTAGCTGAACCCGATCGCCAATCGGATCCGGTCGAGGAGCCGGTTGAGCGACTCGTCCCCCGCCCTGCGCGCGATCACCCGACCGTGCGCGTCGGTGAGGATCACCGTCATCGACGTTCCGGTCAGCGCCGACTCCAGCCGGTCCAGGACCGGCCGCGCCGCCAGACTGAGCGACGTCCCTGGATCCACGTCCGGCCGGTACGGCGGATCCAGCTCGTCGACGTTCACCCCGAAGAACTGGGAACGGCGCCAGGAAACCTCAATAGGTTCACGGATGCACGCCCCACCGAAGTCTCCCGCTTCGATGAAGCGTTCTCGTGCTTGAGCGACCAGCCTCGAGACACTCGTCAACCGCATCGCCTCCCTGCGGTGCCGGGCCAAGGATTCGGGATGTGACATCGGAGTTACGCCGAGGCTACCTCCCGGTTGCTCCCCACGGTAGAGCGAGTGCCGCCACCCTGCTCGTCTCAAGATGAGACGCTATGCCGACCTCGTCTCCGTTGTCATTGCCGTGTCGTGATTCCGACCGAAAAGCAGGGAGACGACGTGAGCCGACAGAGTCTCACCAAGGCGCACCAGAAGATCACCGAGCTCTCCTGGGAGCCGACCTTCGCGACGCCAGCCACGCGCTTCGCCACCGACTACAAGTTCGACAAGTCCCCGAAGAAAGACCCGCTCAAGCAGGTCCTGCGCTCCTACTTCCCGATGGAGGAGGAGAAGGACAACCGGGTGTTCGGGGCGATGGACGGGGCG
Source organism: Acrocarpospora catenulata (assembly GCF_018476525.1). Lineage (GTDB taxonomy): Bacteria > Actinomycetota > Actinomycetes > Streptosporangiales > Streptosporangiaceae > Acrocarpospora > Acrocarpospora catenulata. The sequence goes on along the minus strand of NZ_JAHCST010000042.1, from coordinate 63,713 downwards.
ATCCGCGGCAACATGTTCCGCCAGGTCCAGCAGCGCTGGATGGAGTGGCAGAAGCTGTTCCTGTCCATCATCCCGTTCCCGGAGATCTCGGCCGCGCGGGCGATGCCGATGGCCATCGGAGCGGTGCCGAACCCCGAGATCCACAACGGCCTGGCCGTACAGATGATCGACGAGGTCCGGCACTCGACGATCCAGATGAACCTCAAGCGTCTGTACATGAACCACTACATCGACCCCGCCGGCTTCGACATCAGTGAGAAGGCCTTCGCCAACTGCTACGCGGGCACCATCGGGCGGCAGTTCGGCGAGGGGTTCATCACCGGTGACGCGATCACCGCGGCCAACGTCTACCTGACCCTGGTCGCCGAGACCGCGTTCACCAACACCCTGTTCGTCGCGATGCCGTCGGAGGCGGCGGCCAACGGCGACTACCTGCTGCCCACCGTGTTCCACTCGGTCCAGTCCGACGAGTCGCGGCACATCAGCAACGGCTACTCGATCCTGCTGATGGCCCTGGCCGACGAGGAGAACCGGCAACTGCTCCAGCGCGACCTGCGCTACGCCTGGTGGAACAACCACTGCGTGGTCGACGCGGCCATCGGCACCTTCATCGAGTACGGCACCAAGGACCGCCGCAAGGACCGCGACAGCTACGCCGAGATGTGGCGGCGGTGGATCTACGACGACTACTACCGCAGCTACCTCATCCCGCTGGAGAAGTACGGCCTGAAGATCCCGCACGACCTGGTCGAGGAGGCCTGGAACCGGATCTACAACAAGGGCTACGTCCACAAGGTCGCGCAGTTCTTCGCCACCGGGTGGCCGGTGAACTTCTGGCGCATCGACGGGATGACCGACGACGACTTCGAGTGGTTCGAGCACAAGTACCCCGGCTGGTACAACCAGTACGGCCGCTGGTGGGAGGCCTACAACCGGCTGCGCCACCCGGGCGGCAACAAGCCGATCGCCTTCGAGAACGTCGGCTACGAGTACCCGCACCGCTGCTGGTCCTGCATGGTGCCCTGCCTCGTCCGGGAGGACCTGGTCGCCGACGAGGTCGACGGCCAGTGGCGTACCTACTGCTCGGAGACCTGCCACTGGACCGACACCGTGGCCTTCCGGCCCACCTACGAGGGCCGGGACACCCCGTCCATGGGCCGGCTGACCGGCAAGCGCGAGTGGGAGACCCTGTACCACAACTGGGATCTCGCCGACATCATCAAGGACCTCGGCTACGTCCGGGACGACGGCAGGACGCTCGTCCCGCAGCCGCACCTGGACCTCGATGACCCGAGGAAGCTCTGGACCCTCGACGACGTCCGCGGCCTGCCGTTCGCCAGCCCGAACGTCTCGCTCAACGAGATGACCCCCGAGCAGCGCGAGGCGCACCTCGCCGCGTACCGCGCGAACCCCAACGTCACGTCGGTCTGACCCCCAGCGTCCGGGGCGCGGTGGAGTCGCGGCTGCCGCGCCTCTCGGACAGAAAGCCCACGAGGAGACGACCACATGGGAGACAAGCACCGGGTCCGGTTCGAGCCGGTCGATGTGGAGATCGAAGTCGACGAGGAGGAGACCATCCTCGACGCGGCCTTCCGCCAGGGCGTCATGCTGATGCATGGCTGCAAGGAGGGCCAGTGCTCGTCGTGCAAGTCCTTCCTGCTCGACGGCGACCTGCAGATGGACCGCTACTCCACGTTCGCGCTCGCGGACTACGAGAGCGAGGAAGGCTACGTCCTGCTCTGCAAGGCGCACGCCTACAGCGACCTCGAGATCGAGCTGATCAACTACGACGAGGAGACGATCCGCGCCGGGGTGCCGCCCCGGCTGGTGGACACCGAGGTCGCCGCGATCGAGCCCCTCACCCACGACATCACCGCGCTGCGGCTCGTGCCGGTCGAGGAACTGCCCTTCCTCCCCGGTCAGTACGCCGACATCCGGATCCCCGGCACCGACGACGAGTGGCGCTCGTTCTCGATGGCGAACACCGGGCGGGACCGCCTCGACTTCATCATCAAGTGCTACCCCGGCGGCAGGTTCTCCGGGCTGCTGCGGGACGGCCTTCGCCCCGGTGACCTGCTCCAGGTGAAGGGCCCGTACGGCGCGTTCACGCTGCGGGAGAAGTCGGCCAGGGACATCGTCTTCGTCGGCGGCGGCGCCGGCATGGCGCCGATCCTCTCCCTGCTCACCCAGATGCGCGAGCAGGACGTCCGGCGGCGCACGCGCTACTACTACGGGGCCCGTACGGCACACGACCTGTTCCACCTGGACCTCATGGCGGGGTTCGAGAACGACCTGCCCGATTTCCGGTTCGTGCCCGTGCTGTCGGAGCAGGGCGGCGGACTGGTCACCGAGGCGCTGGACCAGGCCGAAGCCGACCTGTCCGAGGTCGACGCCTACCTGTGCGGCCCGCCACCCATGATCGACGCGGCCATCCCGCTGCTGGAGAGCAAGGGCGTGCCGCGCGAGCGCATCTACTTCGACAAGTTCACCACCACCGCTGGATCGCAGTGACCAACCAGAACAGGAGCACAGCCGTGGCGACTCCGACCGAGCAGCAGGCCCGCAGAAGTTTCCCCAAACCTGAGCTCACCGACGCCGAGGCCGGGGCGTTGACGTTCCCCAGTTCCACCAGCCGGGCGTTCAACTACTTCAAGCCCAAGAAGCTGCGCGCCTCGATGTACGAGGACGTCACCTTCGACGTGCAGCCCGACCCCGACAGGCACCTCACCCAGGGCTGGATCTACGCCTTCGCCAACGGCGACGCCGGCTACCCCCAGGACTGGACCGCCCTGCGTTCCGGCAACTGGCACGCCTTCCTCGACCCCAACGAGGAGTGGGAGCAGACCATCTACCGCAACAACGCGAGCATCGTGCGGCAGACCCAGCTCAACCTCGACAACGCGCGCCGGGCCGGTGCCTACCAGGTGTGGACGCGGAGCTGGAGCGAGTTCGTGGAACGGCACGTGGGCGCCTGGATGCACGCCGAGAACGGGCTCGGCATGCACGTCTTCGTGTCCGTGCAGCGGTCGGCCCCCACCAACATGATCAACACCATGCTGGCCGTCAACGGCACGCACAAGCTGCGCTTCGCGCAGGACCTCGCCCTCTACAACCTCGAACTGAGCGAGAACCTCCCCGACTTCGACGGGACGGCGCACCGCGCCGTCTGGCACACCGACCCGATCTGGCAGGGCGTGCGGGAGAACGTCGAGCGGCTGACGGCGATCGAGGACTGGGCCGAGGCGGTCTTCGCCACCAACTTCGTCTTCGAACCCCTCGTGGGCGAGCTGTTCCGCAGCCATCTGGTGATGCAGATCTCCGCCAGGAACGGCGACTACTCCACGCCGACCGTCATGGGGACCGGCGAGCACGACTACGACCGCGACCTGCGCGCCGCCCGCGCGCTCTTCACCGTCCTGCTGCGCGAGGAGAAGTACGGCGCCGCCAACGCCGAGGTGGTCGACGGCTGGCTGGCCAGGTGGGTCCCGGTGAGCCTCGACGCGACGCGGCGGCTCCAGCCGATCTGGTCGCAGCCGCAGGAGAAGGCGCTGCGTTTCGAAGACTCCCTCGACCGGGCCAAGGAACGCCTCCGCGGCCTGCTGTCCGACCTTGGCCTGAACGAGCCGAAGGAGCTGAACCAGTGAGTGCATTCGGTGCGGCGAACCCGACGTCCTCCAACATGTGCGGCGTCACGCTGATGAACAACCAGAACGGCCACGTGGTGGCCGACGTGATGCGCGGCAAGTCCGGCGTCACGGTCAGCGAGTACCCGTCCATGATCCGCGTGGACGGCGAAGGCAAGATCGAATTCGACTTCGACGAGATCTCCGAGGCCATCGGCTTCGAGTTCGGCCCCGCCGACTTCGAGGAGATCATGTCCACCCACTACGGGCGCATGGTGCACCTCGACGACCGCACCTTCCTGTTCGCCAACCCCGAGGACGCGGCGGAGTACATCGACTTCGACCTGCGCCCGATCCAGTAGAGGAGCCCCGGCATGTATCACAAGGACGGCGTGAGCTACTACGTGGTGGACGGCCACGTCCACTACTGGAACGCCAGCCCGGAGAACCGCAACAAGTACGGCGAGGGCTTCATCGAGTGCTTCTACAACTACCAGACGAGCCTCAGCCCGGCCGAGTGGATCTGGCCGTACGACAAGTTCTGCAAGTACACCGAGCAGGACATGATCCACGACCTGTTCGAGACGGGCTACGTGGACACGGCCATCTTCCAGCCGACCTACCTGCGCGACTTCTACCCCGGCGAGGGCTTCAACACGACCGAGCGCAACGCCGTACTGAAGGAGCGGCACCCGGACCGGTTCGTGCTGAACGGCTCCTTCGACCCGCGCGACGGGGACGAGGGCCTGCGCGTGCTGGAGGAGCAGGCCGAACGGTACGGGCTCAGGGGCGTCAAGCTCTACACGGCCGAGTGGAAGGGCGACTCCAAGGGGTACAAGCTCTCAGACCCCGCGGCGTACCGGTACCTGGAGAAGTGCCGTGAGCTCGGCATCGTCAACGTCCACGTGCACAAGGGCCCGACGATCTGGCCGCTCAACCGCGACGCCTTCGACGTGGCCGACATCGACGACGTGGCCACCGCCTTCCCCGACCTGAACTTCATCGTCGAGCACGTGGGGCTGCCCCGCCTGGAGGACTTCTGCTGGATCGCCACCCAGGAGCCCAACGTGTACGGCGGGCTCGCCGTGGCCATGCCGTTCATCCACACCCGGCCCCGCTACTTCGCCCAGATCATCGGCGAGCTGCTCTACTGGCTCGGCGAGGACAAGCTCCTGTTCGCCAGCGACTACGCCATCTGGAGCCCGCGCTGGCTGGTGGAGCGGTTCGTCGACTTCCAGATCCCGGAGGACATGCAGGGCGAGTACGGCACGCTCAGCGTGGCGGCCAAGAAGCGCATCCTCGGCCTCAACGCCGCCGCCCTGTACGACCTCAAGGTCCCCGCCGAAGCCCAGCTCGACTCCGTGCCCGCGGGCGCCACGGCCGGCGGCGGATCATGATCACCCGGCAGGCGGCCTGGGCGGCGCTCGCCCAGGTCCGCGACCCGGAACTGGACGAGCCCATCACCGACCTGGGCTTCGTGCGGAAGCTGCGGGTGGACGGCGGCGCCGTCCACGCGCAGCTTCGGCTGCCGACCTACTTCTGCGCGCCCAACTTCGTCTTCATGATGGTCGCCGACGCGGACGAGGCACTGCGGGCCCTGCCCGGAGCGGCCGAGGTGCGGGTCGAGCTCGACGACCACTTCACCGGGGGCGAGATCAGCGAGGGGGTGGGCCGCGGGTTCGAGGCGACGTTCCCCGGCCTGGCCGACGGGGACCTGGCCGACCTGCGGAGCGTCTTCCGGCGCAAGGCCTTCATCGCGGCGCAGGCCCGCCTCTGCCGTGACCTGCTCGCCCAGGGGTGGACCCCGGCCGACCTGACCGGCCTGCGGCTGGGCGACCTGCCGCCTTCTCCGCTCGCGGCCGACTACGAGCGGGCCCGCGCCGCGGTCGGCCAGCCGGTCGATCCCGACGCCTGGCTGCTCACCCAGCCGGACGGGAGCAGGGTCCCCGCCGAGCGCGTCGACCGCCACCTCCGCTTCGGCAACGCCCTGCGGGTGAGTGTCGAGGGCAACGCCGAACACTGCCGGGCGCTGCTGGCCGCCCGCTACTCAGATGATCTAGGAGGTGCCGCTTGAAGGCCGTGAGACTTCATCGCTATGACCGGGTCCCCCAGGTGGACCAGGTGCCGGAACCGGAGATCACCGGCCCGCTCGATGTCATCGTTCGCATCGGGGGCGCGGGCCTGTGCCGTACGGACCTGCACATCGTCGAGGGGCAGTGGCGGGAGAAGTCCGGCGTCGCGCTGCCGTACACGCTGGGGCACGAGAACGCCGGCTGGGTGCACGCGGTCGGGTCCGCCGTCGGCAACGTGGCGGTGGGGGACCCGGTCATCCTGCACCCGCTGATCACCTGCGGGCTCTGCCCCGCCTGCCGGGCGGGCGACGACGTGCACTGCACGGCCTCGGCCTTCCCCGGCATCAACACCGACGGCGGCTTCGCCGAACTGCTGAAGACCAACGCCAGGGCGGTGGTCAAGCTGGCGCCGTCCCTGGAACCCGCCTCGGTCGCGGCACTGGCGGACGCCGGGCTGACGGCCTACCACGCCGCCCGCAAGGCGGCACGGTTGCTGGCACCGGGGCAGCGGGTGGTGGTGATCGGCGCCGGCGGGCTCGGCCACATCGGCGTCCAGGTGCTGAAAGCGCTCAGCCCGGCACAGATCATCGTGGTCGACCGGTCCGCCGAGGCACTCAAACTCGCCGCCGACCTCGGCGCCGACCACGTCGTGCAGGCCGACGGCACGCAGGTCCAGGCGGTGCAGGACCTCACCGAAGGCCAGGGCGCCGAGGTGGTCCTGGACTTCGTCGGCGAAGGCGGCGCGATCGCGGACGGCGTCGCGATGCTCCGGCGGGCCGGCAGCTTCCTGGTGATCGGGTACGGCGGTGTGCTGTCCGTGCCGACGATCGACATCATCTCCACCGAGATCAACTTCGTCGGCAACCTGGTCGGCTCCTACACCGACCTGGCCGAACTCATGGCGCTGGCAGCCGAGGGCAAGGTGGCGCTGCACACCACCACCTACCGCCTGACGGAGTTCGCCGAGGCGCTGCACGACCTGGAGCACGGCCGCATCCGGGGCCGCGCGATTCTCGTCCCCTGATCACGGAGGTGTGAGATGGCGAAGCTACTGAGATTCGACGCCGAGGCGCGGCACCTGCTGGAAACGGGGGTCAACGCACTCGCCGACGCGGTGAAGGTGACCCTGGGCCCCAAGGGCCGCAACGCGGTACTGGAGAAGCTGACCGGCCCGCCCACCATCACCAACGACGGTGTGACCATCGCCAGGGAGATCCAGCTCAGCGACCCGTTCGCGAACATGGGCGCCCAGCTGGTCAAGGAGGTGGCGAGCAAGACCAACCTCGACGTCGGGGACGGCACCACCACCGCCACCGTCCTGGCCCAGGCCATCGTGCGCGAAGGGCTGCGCAAGGTGGCCAAGGGCGGAAACCCGATGCAGCTCAAGGCCGGCATCGAGCAGGCCGTCGACCGGGCGATCGCGGTGCTCCGGCAGTGGGCCCGCCCGGTGAGCAGACCGGAGGACCTGCTGCACGTGGCCTCGCTGTCGGCCAACAACGACCGGGTGATCGGCGAGATCATCGCCGACGCCATCGCCAGGGTCGGGTCCGGCGGCGTCGTGGCGGTGGAGGAGTCGCCGTCGCTCGGCATGGACGTGGAGTTCGTCGAGGGGCTGGAGTTCGACAACGGCTACGTCTCGCCGTACATGGCCACCGACCAGACCCGGATGGAGACCGACTTCGAGAACCCCTACATCCTGCTGACCAACGAGAAGATCTCCAAGGTCCAGGACCTCATGCCGGTGCTCGAACAGGTCATGCGCACCGGCTCCCCGCTGGTGATCGTCGCGGAGACCGTGGACGGGCCGGCCCTCGGCATGCTGGTGGCCAACTGCGTACACGGCACCTTCAGGTCGGTGGCCGTCAAGGCCCCGGGCTTCGGCCACCGCCGGCTGGCCCAGCTGGACGACCTCGCGGTGCTGGTCAACGGTGAGGTCGTCAGTGGCGATCGCGGTACCAGCCTGGCCAACCTGCGGCTGGCGCAACTCGGCCGGGCGGCCAGAGTGACGGTCACCGAGCGGAGCACGACGATCGTGGGCGGCGCGGGATCCGGCGACGACGTCACCGCCCGGATCGAGCAGCTCAAGGCCGAGCTGGCCCGCGCTGAGAACGAGCACGACGTGGAGAAGCTCCAGGAGCGGATCGCCAGGCTCTCCGGCTGCGTGGCCGTCATCAAGGTCGGCGCCGCCACCGGCGTCGAACTCAAGGAGAAACAGCACCGGGTCGAGGACTCGCTGGCCGCCACCCGGGCCGCCGTGGAGGAGGGCGTCGTCGCCGGCGGCGGCACCGCCCTGCTGCAGGCCAGGGCGCACCTCTTCGAGCTCGACCTGGACGGCGACGCCTCCGTCGGCCGCGACATCGTCGTCATGGCGCTGGCGGAACCGCTCCGCTGGATCGCCATCAACGGGGGCTACTCCGGGGACGACGTCGTCGGCAAGGTCGAGGAACTGGAGCCGGGGCACGGCTTCGACGTGCTGCGCGGCGAGTACGGCGACATGTACGTGCGCGGCATCGTCGACCCGCTCAAGGTCACCCGCTGCGCCCTGCAGAGCGCCGCGTCGATCGCCGCGCTGATCCTCACCACCGAGACCCTCGTCGTCGAGGAGGTCATCCGGAATCCGGGGGCGATCGTCGCCCCGGGGTTCGGCGACCTCGCCGAAGGCATGGTGAGACCGTCGAACATCGCGTGAGCCGAGCCCGCGGGGACGGGCCTGGCCCCGTCCCCGCATACCCCCGGAAGGCGTTCCGTGAAGTCCCCCGAAGTCTCGCCCGACACCATCCCCGTCCCCGCGCCCGGTGGCGCCAAGCAGCGCGTGATCGCCATGATGGGTCCCGCCTTCGTGGCCGCCGTCGCGTACATCGATCCCGGCAACTTCGCCACCAACGTGGAGGGCGGGGCCCGCTTCGGGTTCCTGCTGCTCTGGGTCGTCCTGGTGGCCAACGTCGTCGCCATGCTGCTGCAGTACCTGTCGGCCAAGCTGGGCGCCGCCACCGGCCGGACCCTGCCCGAGCTCATCCGCGACCGCTATCCGCGGCCGGTGGTGTGGGGGCTGTGGCTCCAGGCGGAGGTCGTGATCATCATGACCGATCTGGCGGAGTTCATCGGTGCCGCTGTGGCGCTGAACCTGCTGTTCGGACTGCCGCTGCTGCAGGGCGGAATCGTGACCGCCGTCGTCTCCTTCCTGATCCTGGCCTTCACGGCCAGGCAGCGCAGGTTCGAGGCGGCGATCAGCGCGATGCTCGCCGTGGTGGCGGGCGGGTTCCTCTACCAGATGCTCCAGGTCAGGGTGCCTTTGGACGAGGTGGCCTCCGGCTTCGTGCCGCGTTTCGATGGTCCGGCATCGTTGCTCCTGGCTGCTGGGGTGGTCGGTGCCACGGTGATGCCGCATGCCGTCTACCTGCACTCGGCCCTCACCCAGTCGCGGTTCGGTCCCGACCCTGGGGCTCGGCGTGGCACGCTGATCCGCGTACAGCGCCTGGACGTCGTGCTGGCCATGAGCGTGGCGGGCCTGGTCAACATGATGATGCTGGTGGTCGCCGCCGCCATGCTGTACGGCACGGCCGCCGAGCCGACGCTCGCGGGGGCGCACGCCGAGTTCGCGCAGAGCTCGGGTCCGCTGACCGCGCTGCTGTTCGCCATCGCGCTGCTCGCTTCGGGGGTGGCCTCCTCCAGCGTCGGCGTGTACGCGGGACAGGTGGTGATGCAGGGCTTCCTCCGGCGCCGAATTCCGCTGTACGTGCGGAGATGTCTTGCCGTGGTGCCTGCGCTGGCCGTTCTCGCGCTTGATGTGGAACCCACTCAGGCGCTTGTGCTCAGTCAGGTGGTGCTGTCGTTCGGCATTCCCTTTGCCCTGGTTCCGCTCATCCTGCTGACTCGGCGACGGGACGTGATGGGGGAGTGGGCGAACCGGAAGATCACCACTACCCTTGCCGCCTTGGCCAGCCTGGTGATCATCGCGCTCAACGCGGTACTGGTCATCCTGACTTTCGCGTAGTCGCTTCGCCGTGGGCGTCTGTGCGATCATGCGGCTGGCTTTGTCGGCGGGCGTGCGGTCAGGGTGACCCGGCTCGCCGGTGGGCGTAACGTCGCCCTGTGATGGACCTGCTTGAGCGCTCGTCGCTGCTGGACGAGCTGAGTGGCGTGCTGGCCGCGACCGCCGCTGCCGGCCACGTCGTCCTGATCGCGGGCGAGGCCGGCATCGGCAAGTCGGCGCTGGTCAATCGGTTCACCGAACGGCATTCGGGGGAGGCGCGCTTCCTGTTCGGAGCGTGTGACCCGCTGCTGACGCCACGGGCGCTGGGCCCGCTGCACGACCTCGGGCGCGAGACCGGGGGCCGGTTGGCCGCCCTGCTGGCCGACGGGAGCCCGCGCGAGCACCTGTTCGCCGCCCTCCTCGACGAACTGGACCAGCGCTCGCGGCGGCAGGTGGTCGTGATCGAGGACGCGCACTGGGCGGACGAGGCGACCCTGGACCTCCTGCTGTTCCTGGGCCGGCGAATCGAACGCACCCGGGCGCTGTTGATCGTCACCTACCGGGACGACGAGCTGACGGTCGAGCATCCGCTGCGTGCCGTACTCGGCAGGCTGCCGCAGAACACCGTCCGGCGCCTGCGACCGGCGCCGCTTTCCGAGGCGGCGGTGGCGGAGCTGGCCCGGCGGGTCGGCCGTCCCGCCACCGGGCTGCACGCCCTCACCGGTGGGAACCCGCTACTGGTCGGCGAGGTGCTGGCGGCCCGCGACGCCGGGGTGCCGTTGACCGTACGCGACCTCGTGCTGGCCCGGTTCGCCGGCCTGCCGCCCGAGGCGCAGGAGGTGGTCAGGCTGGTCGCGGTGGTGCCGACTCGGGCCGAGCTGTGGCTGCTGGAGGAGGCGATGGGCCCGAAGGCGGCGGCGGCCGACGCCGGTGTGGCGGCCGGGCTGCTGGTCGCGGGCCCCGACGCGATCGGGTTCCGGCACGAACTGCTGCGCCGGGCGGTGGAGAGCTCGCTGTCGGCACTCGGCCGCCGGGAGTTGAACCGGCGGGTGCTGGAGGTGCTCACCGGCACCCCCGCCGACGTCGCCCGGCTGGTGCACCACGCACGCGAGGCCGGCGACCTCGAGGCCGTACTGCGGTACGCGCCGGAGGCGGCCCGGCAGGCGGCCGCCGTGGCGGCCCACCGGGAGGCCGTCGGGCACTACCGGGCGGTGCTGGCACACGCCGAGCGGCTCCCCGCGGCGGTCCGAGCCGAGCTGCTGGAGGGGTACTCGGTGGAGTGCTACCTGTCCGGGCTCTCCGTCGAGGCGGTCTCGGCCCGCCAGGCCGCCCTGGACCTCCGCGAGGCCGCCGGTGACCGGGAGGCGGTCGGCGCTGGCCTGCGCTGGCTGTCCCGCCTGCACTGGTGGGACGGCAACCGGCGCGAAGCCGAGGTGGCAGCCGCCCGCGCCATCGCCGTACTGGAGACCCTGGAGCAGGGGCACCAGCTGGCGATGGCCTACAGCAACCTGGCCCAGCTGGACATGCTGGCCAACCGGTTGACGGCGGCCACGGGCTGGGCCGAGCGGGCGATCGAGATGGCCCAGCGGCTCGGCGACCAGGAGACGCTCAGCCACGCCCTGACCAACATCGGTTCGGCCCGGATCCTCGCCCGCGACCCGGCCGGCCGGGCGGACCTGGAGCGAGGGTTCGAGGTGGCGGTCGCCGCCGGACTGGAGGATCACGCCGCCCGTGCCCTGTGCAACCTGGCGACCTGCAGTGCGGAGATGCGGGACTACCGCCACGCCCGCCAGGACCTGGACCGAGGACTCGCCTTCGTCAAGGCGCACGAGCTGGCCGGATACGCACAGCACCTGCTGGGGCACCGCGCTCGCCTGCGCATGGATCAAGGGGATTGGCCCGGTGCCGGGCAGGACGCCGAGGCGGCGCTGACCGAGGAAGCGGTGGACGGCTCCTGGGTGGTGGACGCCCTGGTGCCATTGGGCCTGCTGCAGGCCCGCCGTGGCGACGCCACCGCAGCCGCCACCCTGCAAGAAGCGACCGAACGCGGTTTCGCCACCGCCGAGCTGCAATGGACCGCGCCGGTGGCCGCGGCCCGAGCCGAGTACGCCTGGCTGCAAGGCGAGGACCACCGCATCGCCGAGGAGGCCACCGGTCTGTTCGAGCGAGCCGTACAAGCGGCTCACCCGTGGTTCACCGGAGAACTGGCCAGCTGGCTGTGGCTGGCAGGAGCCCTGCCGGAGATCCCGGCGGTGGTCGCCGAGCCGTACCTGCTTCTGCTGACCGGGGACTGGCGCGCGTCCGCGGCGGCGTGGCAGGAGCTCGGGTGCCCGTACCAGCAGGCTTTGGCGCTGGCCTGCGGTGACCGGGACGCGGTGGTGGCGGCGCTGGCGCTGTTGGACGGACTGGGGGCCAGGCAGACGGCGCTGCGCGTGCGCCGCGATCTTCGGCGTCGTGGTCACCGGAGCATCCCCCGCGGTCCGATCCGGGCCACCGCCGCCAACCCGGCCGGTCTCACCGCCCGGCAGATCGAGGTGCTCGGGTTGGTGGCCGAGGGCTTGACCGACGCCGGGATCGCCGGTCGGCTGTCGCTGTCCACGAAGACCGTCGGCCACCACATTTCGGCACTGCTGGCGAAACTCGGCGTCGCGTCGCGCCACGAGGCCGTCGCGGTCGCTCGGCGGCTGGCGATCGTACCGGCCAAAAATGGGGAGCCGGACGGCGAGAGGTAGGGAAACGCTCCCGATCTCCCCCCGGGAGACCGGTTTTAGCGTTGCGCTCATCCGTGGTGACTGACAGGAGAAGCGCAATGGACATCCCCACCATCAAGCAACGGCAGCAGGCCACCTGGGCCGCGGGCGACTACGCGGCCGTGGGAACCCGGCTGCTGCTCACGGCCGAGTTGCTGTGCGAGGCCGTCGACCTGCGTGCCGGCGAGCGGGTCCTGGACGTGGCCTGCGGCAACGGCAACGCCGCCCTGGCCGCGGCCCGCCGGTTCTGCAACGTCGTCGGCGTCGACTTCGTCCCCGCCCTGCTCGACCGGGCCCGCGCGCGCGCCCACGCGGAAGGCCTGGACGCGACCTTCGAGGAGGCCGACGCCGAGGCCCTGCCCTTCCCCGACACCTCATTCGATGTCGTCGTATCCACCTGCGGCGCCATGTTCGCCCCCGACCAGGAGCAGACCGCCCGTGAACTGCTCCGGGTCTGCCGGCCGGGCGGACGGATCGGCATGGTCAACTGGGTCCCCGACAGCTACGTCGGCGAGCTGTTCCGCACCATCAGCCGCTACCTGCCGTCCCCGCCCGGGCTTCAGCCTCCGGTGCTCTGGGGCAGCCAGGACCGGCTGCGCGAACTCTTCGGCCCCGAGGTGACCATCTCGGCTCCGCGGCGAAGCTTTTTGTGGCGGTTCCCGTCCGCCGACCACCAGGTCGACTTCTTCACCACCCACTACGGCCCAACGAATCGGGCTGTCGCGGCGCTGGGAGCGGACCGCGCCGCCGACCTCAAGGCCGAGATGTTCGACCTGGTCAAGCGTTTCAACACCTCCGACGACGACACGGTGGTGCTCCGGATGGACTACCTGGAGGCGGTCATCAGGAGAACCGGGTGAACCTGCTTGACTCAGCCATCGGAAAGCAATCGCGCGCGCTGGCGGTCTACGCCGGTGCGCGCGACGCGCTCCCGATGGTGATGGCGCTCATCCCCTTCGCGCTCGCCGTGGGTGCGGCGATGGCGTCCACCAACGTGCCCGCGTTCACCGGATGGTCATCGTCCTGGCTCATCGTGGGCGGCAGCGCCCAGCTGGTGGCAGTCCAGATGCTCGACAGCGGCGCCCACGCCGCGCTCGTCGTGGCGATGGCCCTCGTTGTCAACATCCGCCACCTGCTGTACAGCGCCTCGCTGGCCCCCTACGCCCAGTCATGGCCGCGCAAGTGGAGGCTGCTCGGCGCCTACTTCCTGGCCGACCCGATCTACGCCCTCGCCATCGTCCGGTACGAGCGCGTCAACGAGCAGCCCCTCCAGCGGCTGCAGTACTACGCCGGCGTCGCCGCAGTCCTATGGTCCGGCTGGCTCCTGCTCACCGGCATCGGCGTCCTGCTCACCGGCGTACTGCCCGCCGCGTTACCACTGACGTTCGCCGTACCCCTGGGCTTCCTGCTCCTCCTCCTGCCCATGCTCAAAGACCGCCCCGGCTACGCCGCCGCCCTCACCGGAGGCGCCGTCGCACTCGCCACCACCGGCCTCCCCCTGGGCCTCAACGTGCTCGCCGGCGGCACCGCGGGAGCCATGGCCGGCGCCTACATCGGGAGTCGTCATGCGTGACTGGCTAGTCCTGCTGGCGGTGGGCGCCGGCACCTACCTGATGCGCGTCGCGTTCCTCCTCTCCCACCGCGCCGCAGCCCTGGCGGCGGTACGACGTACCCTCCCGCACATCGGCCCCGCCGTACTGGGCGCGCTGGTCCTGCCCGCTCTCATCCTGCCCAGCGGCTCCTTGTCCCTCCACGCAACGGCACCCACACTCATCGCGGCAGCCGCCTGCGTACTGGCCTGGCGGCGTACCCGCAGCACACCGCTGGCCCTTGTCGTGGGCCTGGTGACGGCATGGACCGCCGAAGCAGCCCTGTGGGCCTGGACTTGAGCCGCGCCAAACCGAGGAAGACCCCGGGAAGAACGAAACCCTAACGTCGAGCCATGCCAAGCGTGACTTCCGTCCTGTGCGTCGACCCCGACGCCGCCTTCGCCGCCATCACCGACCTGCCGAACCTGCCTTCCTGGAACGAACGCATCATCGCGGTGCCTGAAGTACCACCCGAGCTCACCCCCGACGCGGTATGGATCAGCCAGTTACACATACCGGGCTACACATGGCGATCACGTTCGCGGATCCTCTCTCTCGACCAGGCCACACGCCATTTCTCATACGTGTCCCAGACCGACGACGGCAACCCATCGCATACCAACTGGACGTGGCAGATCGCCCCCCACTCCAAAGGATGCGCAGTCACCGTGAAATGGACCCTCACACCGTTGACATTCTGGCGCCAACGCCTGCTCGTACATGTCCGCGGCTGGATGCTGCGGGACGAGGTCGCAGCATCCCTGAGAGCGTTGGAAGCACACGTCCTGACCATCCAGATCTAGACGGTGTTTCCCCAGGCGCCGCCGCAGTATCGCGGAGTCTGGTGACCGAGAATGATCAATGTGACTGCACACCCCGGCCCCCGACCCTCAGCCGAGATCCGTGCTTACCTCAGAACCCAGCTGAACAATATGCTCCGCCGGCCCGGCATGTACGGCCCGGAGGTGGCGCTGCGACTCTTGCTCGATTACCTGAGTTACGCGGAACGTGAGGAGGACGCCTGGGCGGAGGAACATGAGGCGCTGCATTCGCGGGGGGCGTTCAACGCATTCGGTGTGGCCGGAGCTTTCAGCAGCGTGATACCCGGCCGCGACGATAACGCCGTTGCCTCGATCTACGCGGAGTTCGCCCGGGATCGCGGCTGGCTGGACGTGGAGAGAACGCTGACAGGCGAGGAATACGCGTCCCTGCGGCGGGAACTCGCCACCTGGACTGCTCAGGACCGCATACTCGCCGATGTGCACGAGGCTTTTGGCCCGCCTAGCGTTCTCTTCGGCAGCACCAACCCCCACTTCGGCTCAACACTTGCCTACCTGACCGAACGTACGACGGAGCCGATGGTCTTCTTCCACCTCTGGAACGGAACCTCCGACGAACCGGTCCGGCGACCGATCTTCGACGAGCCCGTTCTCCTGGCGGTCCGGGTCGGACGCGGGCCCTTCGAGGACAGCTTCACGTTCACTCCGGAAGGAAACAGACGCCGTCCCGAGCCCCCAGATCTGTACGGGTGAGGACATGTCCGGTTCGTGGCGCGGATGGGAGCATCCAGGCATGACGGCACCGAATTCGTCGGCGGTTGGCAGGCTCTCCGTCGGCCAGGCCATGCACATCGCCGAGCTGACCATTGTCCTGGCCACCCCCGACGCTCTCCGGCGCATTCGGGACTCCTTGCCGCCTCGGCGAAGCGACTGGCCTACGGTCGCGCGGCACACAATCGCCGACGAAGAGGGGTATCCGCCTGTCATCAAGGGGGCGAGAGCGCAGATCGAGGCTCTGCTTGGCCCTTGTGGGCCGGATGTTCGGCAGGCGGTCGGTGCCGCCGCTGCCGTCCGTGTTGGGAGCCGCTCCTATGAGGAGGTGGTGCTCGGCCTTGGGCTGGCTGCCGCTGACCTGTATGTGATCGGACGCGTCGCCGAGCGGCTGGGGGTGATCGGTGACCTTTTCGCGGGCCATGAGCATGTCCCTCGGATCCGGGAGCTGTTCGGGCAGGCGATGGAGGACCTGAGCATCGCGCGGATGGCGGTGGTCAGGGCTGTGCGGCTGCTGAACAGGATGCCGCGTACGCGGCTCTTCCCGTCGAAGGTCGAATGGGCCGCCAGGTCGTTGTCCAGGCTGGCGGGCCAGGCGCTCCCGGCCTTCGACGGTTCGGCCGACCGGCGCCGGCGTCCGGGGGAGCTCTGGTGTAAGCGGATCGAAGAAGCGATCTGGGCTCTGGAGGTGGCCTTCTCTCTCCCGCAGGCTCCGGCCTGGCCTCCGCCACCACCGTCGGACGCCGAGGCCGCCGCGCTCGCGGAGATCCTCGCCCGCCCGGACGACACCGAGGCCCGGTTACGTTGGGCGGAACTCGCCGAGGCGCGTGGCGCTCCCCAGGCCGCGCTGGTCCGTACGCAGGTCGAGGTGCGGGAGAAGGTGCGGGACTGGCCCAGCCTCGGACGGTCCGAACCTCGGCGGAGCAGGTTGCTGATCGAGTGGCACTCGGAGTGGGCGGCGGCCGTCGGACGGCTGGGCGCGCAGGAGGTCGCCTTCCGCCGTGGCTTCGTCGAATGGGTGAGCATCGATGCCGGGACCTTCCTGCGGCGGGCACCCGAGCTCTTCGCGGTGGCGCCGATCCTGTACGTCAAGCTCACCGGCGTGGCACCGCTGCTGCCCGACGTGCTCGCCTCCGGACTGCTGTCCCGGCTGCTCGCGCTGGACCTCTCCGGTGAGGGACTCGACGACGATCACGTGGCGGCGATCGCCGGGGCTTCGGGACTCACCCGCCTCCGGTCGCTGAACCTGCGCTCGAACCCGATCAGCGCCATCGGCCTGGCTCATCTGTACACCACCACCACGCTCCCGTCGCTCGTGCACTGCGATCTGGACGGCACCCTCTGCGGCCAGCAGTACGAGCTCGGCTGGACGGCTCAGGAGTATCCGACCGAGGAATGGCTGGCGACCCCGCTTCTGGCGAGCCTCGAAGCGAACTTCGGGCGGAGGGCCTGGACGACGCCGTACCGCACACCGCCGGATTTCGACGCGCTGACGGTGCTCATCGACCCACAGACGGGCCGACCACCGACTCCGCCGGACTGACGTCTCACCAGGGGAGAGGCGCGGGCGGCTGTGGGATGAGGCCGCCGTGGCGTTGGATGGCGTCCATGAGGTGCCCGTGTGACTCGTCCATCAGGGCCAGTCGGCGGGCGGGGTCGGCCAGGAGCCGTCCGTCTCGCTTCAGAATCCGGCCGGCGACCATGACCGTGTCGACGTTGCCCGCGTGCGCGTGCATCACGACGGCCGCCACCGGGTCGTTCACGGGCAGCATGTTCGGGGCGTCGCCGCGGATGACGATGATGTCGGCTTCCTTGCCCGGAGTCAGCGTGCCGATCCGTGACGCCAGCCCGAGCGCCTCCGCGCCGTTGATCGTCGCGCCTTCGAGGTGGGACAGGGTGGACGGCCGGATGTCGTCGGGGCCGTGATGGCGGGCCAACTCCAGGTCGTTTCGCAGCATCCGCTCCGTCTGCAGGGCGAGTCTCACCTGAGGGAAAAGGTCGCCGGAATTGTTCGAGATCACGTCGCAACCGAACGTGCATTTGCCGCCCACGGCCATGAACCGCCCGTGCGCCGGATGTCCCATCCCCATCTGCATCTCGGTTTCCGGCGTGGTCGAGATGGCGCCGCCGGTCTCGACCACCCGGCGCAGTTCGTCATCCGTTGTCTGATTCATGTGCACCCAGATGAGGTCCGGGCCCAGCAGCCCGGCGTCGTCCAGGAACGCCACCTCACTCACCGGTTGGGGGAACATGACGGCGTTGGCGTGGAGGGTGATCCGCAGCCCCAGATCGCGGGAGACGGTCACTTCCTCGGTAACCCTCTCGATGCCCGCGACCAGCACGTCGGACAGGCTGATCCCCATGGTGACGAGCCCTTGGTCGGACGAGAGCTCCTTGGCCCTCAGCGCCCGGGCATGCTCGATGCGCGCGGCGAGGGTGGCGAAGTGCGGATGGGGTACGGGGACGTCGTTGAGCCCGAGTGCGAAGACCGACCGGATCCCCGACTCCTGGGTGCCTCGCAGGGCGGCCTCCGCGTGCTCAGGTGTGTTGATGCAGTGGGAGAAGTCCAGGACCGTCGTGATACCTGCGTCGATCGCCTCCAGCATGCCGAGGTAGTTGCCCACGTACATGTCCTCGGGACGGTAGAAGACCGCTGACTGGAAGCGGACACTGCGGATGTAGTCCTTCAGCGACCATTCATGGGTGACACCGCGGAGCTGGGTCTGCCAGACGTGCCGGTGCGTATCGACCATGCCAGGCAGGACGAGGCAGCGGCTCGCGTCCACCATGTCAGCGTCGGCGGCAGACAGATTGGGCTCTACGGCCGCGATCAGACCATCCTCCACCAGGACGTCGGCGCGGAGAGGGCGGCTACCGGGCTCCATGGTAAGGACGGTGCCGTCGCGGAGGAGAATGCGGTCGGGCATGTGCGCTCCACAGTCATGAGAGGTTCCGCGCCAAGCACAACCCATCGCCTCGCGTCGCGTCCAAGACCTGTCGCGGCCCGATTGATAGCCATTCGGCGATCGCGCCAACCCGGTCCCAGCTTGCCTCCCGCAGGCAGGGGAACGCCGTGAGCGCCTATGACCTTGTCGCCTTCCCGTCAAAAGACCGGCTGAAGGAGGGTGCCCATACTTGGGGTATGGATCTCAACCTACGGCTGGTGCGCTATTTCGTAGCGGTTGCGGAGGAGATGCACTTCGGTCGTGCCGCTGCGCGGCTGTTCATCGCGCAGCCATCCCTGTCCACCCAGATTCGCCGCCTTGAGCAGGAGTTGGGCACGCCCCTGCTGTCGCGCAACACACGGAAGGTCGAGCTCACTCCCGCCGGAGAGCGGTTCCTTGAGGCGGCCAGGAAACTGCTCGCGGCGGCTCAGGACGCCGTCTACGCCGCCGCAGGAGACGAACCCCTGCGGATCGCGAGTATCGTCGACGGCCTGGACACGGTGCCGTTGATTCTCCGGACGCTGCGTCGGCAGCGTCCGTCGCTCGAGGTCGTCCACGGCATCGCGGGAATGATCCGCCAGATCGCCGAAGTTCGCGCCGGTCGTCTGGATCTGGCCGTCGGCCTGTTCACCGAGCAGCAGACCGAACTGGAGGCTGAGGTGATCCGCCTCGATCCAGTGAGACTGGTGCTGCGCGAGGACCATCCGCTGGCGGCGCACGGAGAGATCCCCGTGAGCCGGCTTGACCAATGCCGCTGGGTGTTCGGAAACAGCGACCACACCCCTGATTGGGTCGAATTCGTCCTGGCGTTCCTCGCCGAGGCCGGCGTCCGGCCCCGCCCACCGCATTCCGGTCAGACTCCACTGTCGAGCATGCTGGAGCAGGTACGCGAATGGGACGCGGTGGCGGCCTGGCCCGAATCCTGCCCGCCCCCCGGTGCGGGTCTGGTCGTCCGGCCGATCGTTCATCCCTCACCTGTCTATCCGTGGTCCCTGGTGTGGCGACCTGACCGGATGAGCGACCGGATTCGCGCGTTTCAGTCGGCCGCGCGAACCACCGCGGCCGACAGCGGATGGCTGACCGATCCGTTCAAGGCGGAGACCAGGCACGGAGACCATGTTCAGCAGTAGGGCAGCGTTTGATTCTGGCCTTGGAACGCTCCGTTTCACCTTTCTCTACTAGGCGTTGAAAACCGGACCGCCCGACGCGCCGCGTAGACGTTGAGTGAGTGGGGTATGACGGAGAGCGATTATTGGGAGTGGGTACGGGGCCGGGCGGCGCGGCTCGATGACGTGATCGGTTGTACCGGGCGTTCGAGTGGTCCGCTGACGGAGTCCGCACGGGGCGATGCCACCAAGGGGTGAACGGCGATGGCGGAGTCGCAGGTGATTCCCCAGGCGGTGCTGAGCCCGCTGACCAGGGCGGCGCTCTTCCTCGTGGTGACGATCGATCCAGGAGGCGAGTCCCGCGTGCGGGACTTGCTCGCCGATCTGACGGGCCTGGAGAGGGCGGTCGGATTCCGGTCGCAGGAGGGCAGGCTGAGCTGCGTCACCGGGATCGGCTCGCGGGCCTGGGACCGGCTGTTCGCCGGGCCGCGCCCCGCCGAACTGCACCCGTTCCGCGAACTCACCGGCCCGGTCCACCACGCGGTGGCCACACCGGGTGACCTGCTGTTCCACATCCGGGCCCAGCGGCCGGACCTGTGCTTCGCGCTGGGGGCGGAAATCATGGACCGGGTGCGGGACGTGGTGACGGTCCGCGATGAAGTGCCGGGATTCAAGTATTTCGACGTACGAGACCTGCTGGGCTTCGTCGACGGCACGGAAAATCCGGTCGGCCCGGCAGCCAGCGCCGCCGTCCTGATCGGTGCGGAGGACCCGCGATTCACCGGCGGAAGTTACGTGATCGTCCAGAAGTACCTGCACGATCTCCAGGCGTGGAACGCCCTGCCGGTCGAAGCCCAGGAAATGGTCATCGGCCGGAAGAAACTGTCCGACGTCGAACTCGACGACGCCGTCAAACCGCCCGACTCCCACGTCGCACTGACCACCATCACCGACCCTGACGGCACCGAACGCCAGATCCTTCGTGACAACATGCCCTTCGGCTCGGTGGGTCGCGGCGAGTTCGGCACGTACTTCATCGGCTACGCCCGCACTCCGGCCGTCACGGAACGGATGCTGGAGCGGATGTTCCTCGGCGACCCACCGGCCCGACACGACCGGATCCTGGATTTCTCCGTCCCCGCGACCGGCAACCTGTTCTTCGTCCCGAGCGCCGACTTCCTCGACGACCTCCCCGACCCGCCTGCCATCGCGGCCGCGCCCCCGGTCGAGGACGAGACGCCCGCGCCGGCTGAGCGTGACACGCGGTCGCCGCAATCCCTGGGGATCGGGGATCTCAGAGGAAGCGAAGTTTGATGAACAACCTGCATCGCGAGCTCGCGCCGATCTCCGCCGCCGCCTGGGCCGACCTGGAGAACGAGGCGGCGCGGACCTTCCGGCGTCATGTGGCCGGCCGACGCATCGTCGACGTCGCCGGCCCGGAAGGCGTTCTGTTGTCGGCGGTCGGCACCGGGCACCTGAAGACCATCGATTCTCACTCGGAGAGCGTGATCGCCCGGATCCGCCAATCCCAGCCGATCGTCGAACTCCGCGTGCCCTTCACTATCGACCGGCAGCAGGTCGACGACGTCGAACGCGGGGCCAAGGACGCGGACTGGCAGCCGGTCAAGGACGCGGCCCGCCAGATCGCCTTCGCCGAGGACCTTGCGATCTTCGAAGGGTACGCGGCGGCCGGCATCGTCGGTGTTCGCGCCGCCGCCACCAACCCGGCGATCGCCCTCCCGCCACACGTACGCGACTATCCCACCGCGATCGCCCAGGCCGTGACCGCGTTGCGACTGGCCGGCGTCAACGGCCCATACACGCTGGCCCTCGGCGCCGACGCCTACACCGCGGTCGCCGAGGCCGCCGACCAGGGCTACCCGGTCCAGGATCACCTCACCCGGCTGGTGGACGGCGACCCCATCTGGGCACCCGCCATCGACGGGGCCTTCCTGCTGTCCACCCGGGGCGGCGACTTCGAACTGCACCTCGGCCAGGACCTCTCGATCGGCTACCTCGCACACGACACGGCCAACATCCACCTGTACTTCCAGGAGACCCTGACCTTCACGGCCTACACAGGCGAGGCCGTCGTGGCGCTGCCAGCACCTGATAGCGGCGGCCAGGTTTGATGTGAGGTGCCCCGGGTCGGGGTTGCGATCAGGGCAGGCCGAGCGCGTCGGCCAGCCGGTCGCGCCAGTAGAACTGGTCCCCGGGCACCTGTGGATACTCGGCCCGGAACTCCTCCCATTCGGTCCCGAGCCCACGGATCATCCCGGCGTCGAACGGCTCGCCGTCCAGGACCTCGGTCAGCAGGTCGGGTGGCAGGGTCACCCGCTCGGCCAGCAAGACCGCGTCGTACAGGTCCTTGCCCTGGGCGTGCATGTCGGTCACCAGCCAGAGGATCTTCCAGGCCAGCGACAGTTCGGGCGTGGCCCCCAGGATCGGCGTCGGCTCGCCGCCCCCGGCTCGGGGTATGCCGGTGACCTGGGGCGGCACCGGCAACTTCTCCCCGCACACGAAGTCGAGTTGCACCGTGCCGGGCGGTAGCCCGTCGGCGTGCCAGGTGAACACCAGGCGCCGCCCCGGCACCCGGTCGTAGGTCCAGATGTCGTCCACCGCGACGTCGGCGGGATCGAGGCGTACCCCGTCCAGAGTCCGGCTCGTCACACCCTCGACCAGGTCCCGGAACATCGCGGCGACCTCGGGGCTGTCCAGCGTCAGTTTGGCGGGCACGACGACGAAGTCGAGGTCACCGGGGTCGCGGGCGATGTCCCCGATCCACGCCTCCAGCAGGAGGCTCCCTCTCAGCACCAGGTGTTCCGACCACACCGACCCGGAGATGACCTCCAGCACCAGGTCGATCGCGTGCCGCCGCGCGGTACGCCACCGCCGCCCGGTCTCCGGGGCGTCGAACTCCGGCTCCCCCGCCCGGTAGGCACGCTCGAACTGTTTCAACGCCGGATCGAAGATCGGTTTCTGCCGGGTTCCCGCGCCGATCGTGACCGGCAGGTAGGTCGTGGGGAACTTCTCCTCTCCCCGCTCCGGAATCCAGCCCTCGGGCACCCACGGAAAGGAGGAGTAATCATCCCAGGACGTCGTCATCGTTCCTCGATCCAGCCCCGGTCGGCGCCGGGATTGTCGTCGTACACCACGAATTCTTGTTCCGCCTCCAGCACGGTGAAGCCGCGCAGATCGGCGAGCAGCGCGTCCAACCTGCGCCGCGCTTCGGTCAGGCCGACGCGATGGCACCGCTGGGTGACGAACCACTCGTGCGATCCATCGGTACGGCTCCGCCGCGCATTGGCCGACACGTGCGCGCCGTGCCTCCCGGCCGTCTCGGTGAGGTCGGCGAGGTCGTCTTTGACGAGCACTTTGACGTGGTGCTCGAAGTAGCAGCCGTCGATCCCGCTGTCCTGGGGGATGTCAGCGTTCCAGGGCGCGGCTTCGATCTTGGCGCGGATGACCCGGTGGCCTTCCGCGGCGAGTCTGGCCGTCCAGCCGTCGACGAGGACGCGCTGTTCGGAGAGGGTGCCGCGGCCGGTGAGAGTGAGCATGGGCTGGGAGGGGGTGGCGCCGGCGGCCAGGACGATGTGGGTGAACTTGACGTGGCCTGGGGCCGCACAGGCGGCCAGGGCGTCAAGGTCACCATCACCGGCGACCGTGAGATGAATGTCGAAGATGCCCGCGAACTCCAGCACAAGATCATAATTTCACGTGAATGATTCCTCGTTCGACCTGATTACTCTCTGTTGCGGTCCCGCGCCGAGCTGGTGCTAGCTCCAGTACGACGGGTCGACCAGGTCGCGGAACTCTTCGTCGGACATGCCGAGTTCGGCCAGCTGCGCACGGGCGGCGTCCCAGACCGGACGGGCCTTGGCGGTGCCGTTCTCGCGCCGCAGTGCGTTGCCCAGCGCGATCAGGCTCCGGGCGGCGCCGGGGCGGTGGCCGGTCTCCTCGTGGAGGGCGATGGCGTCCGAGGCCCGGCTGAGGGCCGGCGCGGTCTCGCCCCGGGTGAGGTGGATCTCGGAGGCGGTGGTCATGGCCTGGGCCGCGAGGATGCGGTGGCCGGTGCCGCGCGCCAGCGCGAGGGCCGCGGTGGCGTAGTCCAGGGCCTGGTCGTCCGCGCCGCCCAGCCGGTGCCGTGCCCGGGCCAGGCCGATCAACGCGGTGATCTCGGAGATACGCTCTCCGGCGTCGCGTGCGATCCGCAACGTCTCGCGGTCGGTGTCGAACGCCTGCCGGTGGTCACCGAGATGGAACTGTACGGTCCCGAGCACGGCCCTGGCCCGGACCTGGAGGCGTAGGTGGCCGATCTCCTGGGCGACGGCGATGGCCTCCTGCGCGAGTTCGTGCGCGCGCGGCAGCCGGCCGGTGTCGCAGTGGACCGCGGCGAGCCGATGGAGTGACTCCGCCTCGCCGAGCCGGTCGCCGACCTCCCGCTGCAGGGCGCACGCCTGGTCGAGGTGGCTCTCGGCCAGGCGGAAGTCGCCCGCGACGCGGTACACCGCGCCCAGGTCCGAGAGCGTGTGCGACTCGCCGGCTCGGGACCCGATCCGCCGATAGAGCTCCAGCGCGCGGGCGAGGTGGTGCGCCGCCTCGGCGGTCCGGCCCAGCTCGTAGCAGACCTGGCCGAGGTTGCTCGACTGTACGGCCTGGCCGCCGACGTTGCCGGCCTCCTCGTTGGCCCGTAACGACCGCGCGTAGACGTCGGCGGCCTGGGCCAGCCGCCCGGAGTAGAAGTGCACGGAGGCGAGCGCGCCCAGGGTGGCGGCCTGACAGTCCACCCACCCGGCCTCTTCGGCGAGCTCCAGTGCCTTCGTGTAGTGGTCGATCGCCTCCTTCTCCCTGCTGTGCCGTACGTGCAGCCAGGCCAGGCCGAGTTCGAGTACGGCGGCGGGCCGGCACTCGCCGGCCGCGTAGGCCGCGGTCAGCGCGGCTTCGGCGCAGGCCGACCAGTCGACGGCGAGCATCCGCATGGAGAAGTAGCCGCGCAGCGCGGCGGTGAGGGTCCAGGCGACATGCGGGGGGCCGTCCGCCGCGGCCCGGAGGACGGCGGCGACGAGGTTCTCCCGTTCGGCCTCCAGCCAGTCGGCGGCGGCTTTGGTGTCCTCGAAGGTGTACTCGAAGGTGTCCGCGAATCGCGGAAGCCGGAGCACCTCGGGATAGAGCAGATCGGCGGCGGCCTCGGCCCGGCCGAGGAGGTGGTCGTAGAGCCGGGTCAGGGCCGCCCGCGTCTCGGCCGCGCCGTCCTCGCGCGCCGCGCGCTCCACCGCGTACGCGCGCAGCAGGTCGTGCATGGCGGAGCGGCCGGTGGGAGAGCGGTCGACGAGATGCGCGCCCGCCAGCAGCGTGGTCGCCTCGGCCGCCTCGCCGGTCGAGATCCCGGCCAGCGCCGCGAGGGCGGGAATCGAGATGTCACCGCCGGGGGCCGTGCCCATCAGGCGGAAGACCCGTTGGACGGGCGGCGGCTGGGCGTCGAGGGAGAGGTCGAAGCTGACGCGGACCGCCGCCGAGGGGTCTCCCGTGATCTCCAGGTGGTCCAGGCGGTCCGCGGCCAGGCGGCTCACGGCCGTACGGACGGTGAGCTCGGGATGGGTGGTCAGGTCGGCGGCGGCGATGCGCAGCGCCAGCGGGAGGTGGGCGCAGAGCCCGGCCAGTTCACCGGCGGCGTCCGGGTCGGCCTCGACCCTGTCCGGTCCGAGGATGCGGCCAAGCAGCACGAGCGACTCGGCCGCCGGGAGCGGAGCCAGCACGACCGGGTGCGCGCCGTTGAGCGCGACCAGCCCGCGCAACTCGTCCCGGCTGGTGATCAGGGCCATGCCGCTCGCGGGCAGGAGCGGGCGCACCTGGCCGGGCGCCCCTGCGTCGTCCAGCAGGACCAGAATGCGCCGCCCGGAAGTCAATGAACGGTACATCGCTGCCAGCGCGTCGAGGTCGCGCGGGATCTGTTCGGCCGGAACCTCGAGTGAGCGGAGGAAGCCCGCGAGCGCGTACTCGGGTGTCACGGACGATTCGGCGGAGTGCCCGCGCAGGTTGGCGTAGAGCTGCCCGTCGGGGAAGTGCGCGGCGGACCGGTGCGCCCAGTGCACGGCGAGGGCCGTCTTGCCCACCCCGGCGGTGCCCACGACCGTGGCGGTGACGGGTGCCGGAAGGCGCCGCCCCGCGGGCCGCAGGGCGTCGAGCCGGGCGAGCTGCTCGGCCCGGCCCACGAAGACGCCGCCCGGGGGCGGCAGCTGCGCCACCCGCGTCCACGGGCGCTCACCTGCGGGTTCGCGGGACGGCGCGGGAGCGGGCACACGCGCGGAGCCGACGAAGAGGTCGCGGTCGTCGTCCGCGAGCCCGAAGGCGTCCGCGAGCAGGCGGAGCGTGGTCGGCCGCGGGCTGCCCACGCGGCCGGACTCGATGTCGCGTATCGCCCGTACGCTCAGGCCGGACCTGTCCGCGAGTTCTTCCTGGGTCAGGCCGAGCCGACGCCGGTGCGTGATCACTAGCGGAGCGATCATCCTGGTCATCCTGCTGGATTCGGGGCGCGAAGCCGCATTATGCCATCGGCCCGCCCCGTCAGGCAGGAACCAACTGCCGGTCAACTGCCTGGTCGCGACATCCCCGGCAGATCACCATGGAGCGATGCCGGATGGGAATCTGATGACCACGGACTTCGGCGTTCTTGGGCCATTGCAGGTCCGCCACGGGGGAGCACACATCGCGATCGGCGCCCCGATGGTGCGCCGGCTGCTGGCCGTCCTGCTGTGCCGGCCGGGCCGGGCCGTCGCGGTGCCCACGCTGATCGAGGCGTTGTGGGGCGAGGCACCGCCGCCGAGCTCACGCAAGACCGTCCAGGTGTATGTGCGGCGGCTCCGGCAGCTGACCGGAGAACAGGGGCGCATCGCGTACGGCCCGGGCGGCTACGCCCTGGTCGTCACGCCCGGCGAACTGGACGCGCTGCGCTTCGCCGAGCTGACCGGGGACGCGCGTGCCGCCGTCGAACGGGGATCCCTGGAGGCGGCCCGCGCGCTCTTCCGCCAGGGCTCGCCCTCTGGCGCGGCCCCGCGTTCGCCGACATCGAGGAGCCGCTGCTGGTCGCCGCCGAGGCGCGGCGGCTGGAGGAGGAGCAACTGCGCGTCCACGAGGACTGCGCCGCCGTCACACTCGCCCTCGGCCTGCACGACGAGGTGTCGGCCGAGCTCGCCCCGCTGGCCACGCTCCACCCGTACCGTGAACGGCTCTGCGCCCTTCTGATGCTCGCCCTGTGCCACACCGGGCGGCAGGCCGAGGCGCTGGAGATCTATCACCGCACGAGTACGGCGCTGCGCGAGGAGCTCGGGGTGGTGCCCGGCCGGCTGCTCAGGAGCGTGCACGACGCCGTCCTCGACGACGGAGCGATGACCCTGGCGGCCGAGGCGGCGCTCGGGCTGCCGGCCGTCCAGCACACCTGCGGGGCGGACCCGGTTTCCCCCCGTCTCCTGCCGCCCGATCTCGCCGACTTCGCCGGGCGGTGGGAGCAGGCCGAGACGCTGCGCCGCACTCTGGCCGCCGGAGGATCCGTGGCGCTGGTGGTCGGCGGGGTGGGGACCGGCAAGACCGCGCTGGCCGTCCACGTGGCCCATCGGCTGCGCGAGCAGTTCCCCGATGGCCAGCTCTATGCCGAACTGGGTGGGTCCGGCGACCGGCCGGTCGCCCCCGACCGGGTGCTCGGCCGCTTTCTCGTGCCGTTGGGGGCGGACTGCCGCAGGCTTCCGGCCACGCCGGAGGAGCGGCAGGAGGCGTACCGGGCGCTGACCGCGGGCCGGCGGGTGCTCGTGATCCTGGACGACGCCGCGAGCGAGGCGCAGGTCCGGCCGTTGATCCCGAGCGGCCCGCACTGCGCGGTGCTGGTCACGAGCCGCCGCAGGCTGGCCGCGCTGGGCGCCCGGACGACGATGCGGCTGTCCGCGCTCGACCAGGCGGCGGCGCAGGAGCTGTTCGCCAGGGTCGCGGGCGCGGAGAGCGCGGACGAGTGGGCGGCCGCCGAGATCGTCCGGCTCTGCGACCGGCT
Organism: Acrocarpospora catenulata; assembly: GCF_018476525.1. Lineage (GTDB taxonomy): Bacteria > Actinomycetota > Actinomycetes > Streptosporangiales > Streptosporangiaceae > Acrocarpospora > Acrocarpospora catenulata. Next base: position 36,067 of record NZ_JAHCST010000042.1, on the reverse strand, counting down.
TCCCCTGGCGCTGCGGATCGCGGGCGCCCGGGTGGCCGGGGACGAGCATCTGGGCCTGGCCCGTCTGGCGTCCCGGCTGCGGGCGGAGCCGTCCCGCCTCGACGAGCTCACCGCGGGGGACCTGTCCGTACGGGACCGCCTGAGGTCGAGCTACGCCGCGCTCAGTGAGCCGAGCCGGCGGGCGTACCGGCTGCTCGGCCTGCTCGACGTCCCCGACTTCGCGTCCTGGGTCCCGGCCGCGCTGCTCGACGTCTCTCCGGAGCAGGCGGAGGCGCTGATCAAAGAGATGCTCGACGTCCATCTGCTGGAGTGCACCGGTGCCGACGCGTGCGGCCGGCTGCGCTATCGCCTGATCGATCTCCTGCGGCTGCACGCCCGCGAACGCGCCACCGCGGAGGAACCGCCCGAGCTGCGCGCGGGGGCGGTGCAGCGGGCGATCGGCGGCTGGCTCGCGCTCGCCGAGGCCGCGGACCGTTCCCTCCTCGAACGCCTCACCTGGGACATCGGCGGCGTAGCCCCCCGCTGGTACATGAAGCCGGCGCGGGCCAGGGGGCTCGTCCTGGACGCCCTCGACTGGTTCGACGTCGAACGCGCCGCGATCAGAGCGTGCGTCGCGCAGGCCGCCGCGTCCGGGCAGCACGAGCTGGCCTGGGAGCTCGCGGCCCGCTCGGTCAACTACTACGCCGCCCGCGGGCTGCACGAGGACTGGGCGGACACCCACGAGCGCGCCCTGCGCGCCTGCCGGCACGCGGACAACCTGTGGGGCGAGGAGATCATGGCGCGCAACCTGGCCACGCTGCGCACGGCCCGGCTGACCGCTGAGCTGTGACCGGTGTCGCGCCGGTTACGCGGGCCTGCGCGTCACCCGTTCACCGCCGCGCAGCCGGCGCCGTCCATCGTGAGGAGGCGGCCCGACAGGGCCGGTCACGTCCATCCGAAGGGAGCGATTCATGACCCGGACAATCGCACGAATGGGGGACAGGCTCCTCAGCGCGTTCCTGCCGAAGACCGAAGCCCAGGCGGACACGTGCTACTACTCCGCCCTCACCGGCGGCTGCTACCACTACAAGCAGTGCTACCCCAACCCCACCGGCAACATCTGCCTGGCCTACTCCCGGGCGACGTGCAGCGCCAGCTGGGTCTACCTCGGTCAGTGCTGACGGTCTGAACTCACGTTCCGGGCTCCGGACCCATGACGGCTCCGGAGCCACGACCACGATCGGAAAGGGAAGCGCTCATGACCATCGGTCTGTCCGCCGTGCTCGTCCTGACCGGGCTCGTCGCCGTCAACCTGGTGCTGACCGGCGGGATCATCAGGAAGCTGCGCGAATACGAGCGGGAGAGGGCCAGGCACACCGACGGCCGGTGGCAGGTGGGGCTGGCCGACGGGACGAAGGTCCCCTCGTTCACCGCCGCCACGACCACGGGCGAGACGGTCGACGAGGAGGTCCTGCGCGACGGTGTCACCTTGGTGGGGTTCTTCTCCACCGACTGCGGGTCGTGCCTGCCGAAGGCCCCCGCCTTCGCCGACACCGCCACCGCCACCCCGGCGCTCGCTGTCGTCTCGACCGGTCGTACGGCCGCGGACGACCTGCTGCAGGCGCTGGACGCGGTCGGCAGGGTGGTCGTCGAAGGGGAGGCCGGTCCCGTGGCCACGGCCTTCGCGGTCGCCGCCTATCCGCTGTTCTTCCTGGTCGGGCCGGACGGCGCGGTCCTGGCCTCCAGCCACGAACTCGACCCGATGCGACGCCTCGCACGGGCATGAGGTCACCGGAGTCGCGGGGGACGGGAGCCGCGCTGCTCGCCGTCGGGGCGCTTGTCTGGCGGGCTGGGCCGGTTCTCGCCATGATCCAGCTCGCCGGGGCGATCGCCGGCGGCGCGGCGCCCGTCGCGCTCGCCTGGCTGACCAAGCTGCTGATCGACCGGCTCACCACGGGATCCGGGCCGAGCCCGCTCGTGCCGGCACTGCTGCTGGCCGTCGCCGGGGGAGTGGTGGCCCTGCTGCCCCATCTCACCGACTACGTCCAGCGCGAGCAGCAGCGCCGGATCGTTCGCCGGACCAGCGACGATCTGTTCACGGCCGTGTCCCGGATCAAGGGGCTGGCGCGGCTGGAGGACCCGGAGTTCCACGACCGCCTCCAACTGGCCCAGAAGTCCGGCCAGGCGACTCCGCAGATCGTGGTGCACGCGCTGCTCAGCCTGCTCAGCGGGGCAGTGACGCTGGTGGGGTTCGCCGGGGCCGTCAGCACCTTCAGCCCGTGGCTCACGCTGGTCGTGGCCGCCGCTGCCGTACCCGACGTGGTCGTCCAGCTCCGCCTCAGCCGGGCGCGTACGAAGATGATGTGGGAGACCGCGCCTCTCGAACGCCGCAGGGTCTTCTACCAGCTGCTCCTGCTGGACCTCCAGGCCGCCAAGGAAATCCGGCTGTTCGGGATCGGCGGCTTCCTGCGCGGCCGGATGCTCGCCGAACTCGACGCCGGGCAGCGCGCCGAGCGCCGCCTCGACACCGTCGCGGTCCGCCAGAACGGCGCGCTGACCCTGTTCGCCGCCGTCGTCGCGGGCGGCGCGCTGATCGCGATGGTGGCGCAGATCGGGGCCGGCCGGGCCAGCGTCGGCGACCTGGCGGTCCTCACCGCCGCCGTGGCGGGCGTACTGTCCTGCCTGTCGTCGATGACGGTCCAACTCGGCCAGCTCCAGCAGGCGCTCACTCTCGTGAACCACTACGAGCATGTCGTGCGCGCGCAGGCCGACCTGGCGGAACCGGCCACGGAGGGGGTGGTCGCCACGCTGCGGCACGCCATCGAGGTGCGCGACGTCTGGTTCCGTTACGGCTCGGGTCTTCCGTGGGTGCTCAGCGGCCTGAGCCTGACCATTCCGTACGGGAAGACCGTCGCCCTGGTGGGGCTGAACGGCGCGGGCAAGAGCACGCTCGTCAAGTTGTTGTGCCGGTTGTACGACCCCGGCCGCGGCGGCATCCACTGGGACGGCACCGACCTGCGCGACCTGCCCGTCGACGGCATTCGCCGCCGGATCGGCGCGGTCTTCCAGGACTTCGTCGCCTACGACCTGACCGCCGCCGAGAACATCGCCATCGGCGACCTCACCGCGCTGGACTCTTCTGGGCGGATTCAGGTCGCGGCGAACCAAGCGGGCGTCCATGAGGCACTCGCCGGGCTGCCGCTCGGATACGAGACCGTTCTGTCCCGATTCTTCGCCGCAGGACCGGGAGACGAGGCCGGTCAGGGTGTGCTCCTTTCCGGCGGGCAGTGGCAGCGGGTGGCCATCGCCCGGGCCCTGCTCCGCGCCGAATCGGCGGACCTGCTCATCCTGGACGAGCCGAGTTCCGGCCTGGATCCTGACGCCGAATACGCGATCGCCGAGCAGCTGCGCGCCTGCCGCGCGGGCCGTACCAGCCTGCTGATCTCCCACCGGCTCAACACCGTACGCCAGGCTGATCACATCATCGTGCTCGCCGAGGGCAAGGTCGCCGAGGAGGGGACGCATGACCAGCTGATGGCGCTGGGCGGTGAGTACGCACGGCTGTTCACCCGCCAGGCCGCAGGTTTCCAGGAGCCCGCAGTGCTGCACTGACCAGATCGATAATGGACGGATGTTCGCAGCGGGCCGGGCCGGGAGGGCGGTTGACGGGGCGCTCATGGCCGGCGTCGTCCTGGCCACGGTCGGGCCGCTTCTCCTGCCCGATCCCAAACCGTGGTGGATCATCGGCCTGGGGCTGCTGGCGTCGGTGCCGGTGTGGTGGCGCAGGCGGGCGCCGATGGTGGTAGCCGTGGTGGTCGGGGCGGCGATGTCGGCGATGGTGATGTGGGAGAAGCCGTTCCTGCCCTTCGGGCCGCTGCTGGCCGTCTACACGATCGCCGACCTGAGTCCCACGTGGAAGCGGCTGGCGGCGATCCCGATGATCGTGGCGGCCGTGGGCGCCTCACTGGTACTGCCAGGGGAGAACGACGAGACCTTCCGGCTGGTGGGGACCGCCTTCGTAGCCGCGTACGCCCTGGGCACCAGCGCCAGGGCAAGCCGCTCACGAGCCGCCGAACTGGCCGAGCGAGCACGGCGCCGGGAGCAGGAGCACATCGCGGCGGTGGCCGAGGAACGCACCCGAATCGCGCGCGACATGCACGACATCCTCACCCATTCCGTCGGACTCATGGTGGTCCAAGCCGAAGCCGGGCCGGTGGTGGTACGCAGCGACCCAGACAAGGCCGAAGCGGCTTTCGACGCGATCGCCAACACCGGAAGGAGCGCGCTGACCGAGCTTCGCGGGGTGCTCGCCGCCCTGCGAACCCCGGGCGAACCGGCGCAGTCGCTCTTTCAGCCCCGTCTGGCCAACCTCCCCGCGCTGCTCGACCGCAGCGGCCTCGATGTGACGAGCACGACCGTCGGCACCCCGCGCCTGCTCGCGGAAAGCGTCGAGGCCGCCGTCTACCGCATCGTCCAGGAGGCGCTGACCAACGTACGCAAACACGCCGGTACGCGCGCCGTACGCCTCACTCTGACCTGGCGGGACAGCCTGACGGTGGAGATCGCCGACGACGGCCGAGGGCCGGTGAGGGCGGCGGGTACGGGCTGGCCGGGATGCGCGAACGCGCAGCGGCCTGCGGCGGGACGCTCAGCGCCGGAGCAGGACAAAACGGAGGATTCATGGTGAAAGCTGAATTCCCGCTTGAATAGCCCGCATGATCCCCGGTATTGAGCGCAACTTCCGCCCCGGCACCAGCCTGGCCTTCCTCGACGACACCCGCCTCGGCCTCATCATCTGCAAGGACCTCGACTTCCCCGACCTGGTCAGACAGTACGGCCGGGCCGGCGCCGCCGCCCTGCTCGCACCCGCCTGGGATTTCGGGGTGGACGCGTGGCTGCACAGCCGCATGGCAGTGACACGCGGCGTGGAGAACGGCCTGACGGTGGCCCGCACCGCACGCGAAGGCTGGCTGACAGTCAGCGACAACCGCGGCCGAATCCTAACCGAGCACCACACCGACAGAACGACCATGACCACGGTCACGGCCACCCTGCCTCGGGAGGGCTCAACCACCCTCTACACCACCTTGGGCGATTGGGCCGCGTGGGCCTCGGCCGGATTACTGCTGATCGCGCTCGGTGCACTGACTCGTACGAAGCGTTCGGCTGAGGTCATGCGTACAGGAGGACAACGATGACGTGCGCCATGATGCTGATCATCGGGAAGCCGGGGATGGACCACGCGGTGAGCCGCCTTCGGCGGGTCCAGCGCTGAGGTGACCGCCAGAGAAAGAGTGCCGCCACCGCCCAGGCAAGCGGTTTGGCCATCCAGAGAATGAACGCGGTCGAGCTCCAGAAGCTCGCTGGGGCGCACAGGTCGGTCTCGTACTCGGTCAGTGGATCGAGTCCACACTCCTTGAGCTCTATCGACGTGCTGCCAAGCCAGGCGAAGAATTCCAGACTCCATGTCGTGACCGCCACGCCGAACAGCTGACCAAGGTGCAAGCCCGGAACCGAGGGACGTCGGCGCGGCCAAGCCGGTTCGACGGGCGTATCAGTCACGGACGCAATCTAGTGACTCTTGTACGGAGGCGCACTGGTGACCGATCGTCATCGGCAGGCTCAACGGCCATTTCTATGATCGGGAAGATGGTCCTTTGGTCTTGGGACAGCTGATGGTGGAGATAGCTGGCTTCGAGCGGAACTGGCTGTCCGATCAGGGGCTATTGTGCTCGCCGCGCCGACGCTCAGTTCAGTTCTGATGGCAGTGTCGGGCGTGCTCAGCGCGTGAACCAGCGGTGTTTGCGGGTTCTCCGGTAACGAATGCGCACCTTCCCGTACCCGAGCTTGCCGGTCACCCGCACATGCAGCAGACCCGGCCGAGGTGCGCCCGGGACCTCCGACAACACGCTGCCCCACTCGCAGTTCACGCCGTCTGTGTCGGCGCTCGCGCCTTGCGGCAGGGTGATATGGGCGGAGCCGAACTGCAGGTCGAGGTCCAAGGTGACCTCGGGGTAGTCGATCACCGCTTCGCTCAGGTCGAGGCGCGGACTGCCGTATTCGGACTCGACACGCAGCACCCGGGGCACCCGCCACTGCCCGGTGCGCACGATCTTGCCCGCCTTCGAGGTGAGGTTCACCACCTCGCCAGGGCGTTCGGGCAGGTCGGTGGTCAAGGTGGCCAGATCGCCTTGGGACACGGCGGTCAGGGCGCGCTCGACGCGCTGTTCCATCTCTTCCGAGCCCAGACGGCCATCGGCGTACGCTTGCTGGAGGCGCCTGACGGTCGTCTCCCGATCCTGGTCGGAAGCACGGGCTTCCAGGTCCATACGGTCACCTTTCCGATGGTCAACAACTTACGGGGTGAACGTCTCATCCTTAAGGTGGATTCGCCACCCACCGAGGACTGGATCGCCCAGGCGATCAAGGTCGAAGCGGTTCGAGCCGGGCCGTGGTCTTTGCGGATCTCCCCAACCGTGGAGGCGGCGACCTCGAACCCAAGCGCGGCCGATTCCCGCGTGGTTACGGCGATAGCCCCACGAGGAGGGTCCGCCAACTGGCTCGAAATCACCCGCACCACATGACGCATCGTCACCAGGACTTTGTGCCTGAACCATTTTCTTTACACTCCGCGTCGGGGTTAGGATTACCGGCACCGCGGAGTGGATGGTGCAGCTTGCATAGGGCTTTGCCTCGGCAATGTTTACGCGCACTCACTGTCGGCTATGGTGGTGAATGCGACAGTATTTGATGACACCCGGAACCGTAGGGTGTTGCGAGTGTAGCGGCCGAATGAACAGAAAATTATCGCCGCTGACCACCCGACCGGGAAGTTTCTCCACTCAGGAGAGAGTCTTCAGCGCTCAATATTCGAACCAGCGAGCAATACTGACGAAGGTTCTCCACGATAGAGAACAACGAGATCATAGATTTCAGTTGCGTCCTGTCGTTGCGATGCTGCCTTTCGCCATGATTTGGAGGGCGGCCGAACTGGCAATGCGCCGGGCAAGTTCTGACGGCGCAAGCCCTACGAGCCGGGCCGAACCCCGACTGGGCGACGGCCCCTGACACGGTGGGCGCTCGTAGAGACGCTGAAGTTTCCTTACCTCCGCTACCTGAACAGGAGCAGGACCGTGAGAATTTTCGCGCTTCCAGAACCGCGGAGAACCCAGCGGCGGTCTGTGCTCGCGCTCGCCGTGGCCTTCCTGGCCCTCGGCGCCCAGCACGCCGCGGCACCCGCCGCCCATGCCGCCCCGCCCGGGACCGCGAACGTCGTCGCACGCCCCGCCAGCGCCACCGTCGCGAACGCCACCGTCGCGGTCCGAGACTCCAAGCTCGGGAAGATCCTCGTCGACGGCCGAGGACGCACGCTGTACCTGTTCGAGGCGGACAAGGGCACCAGCTCGACCTGCTACGGCAAGTGCACGACCGTCTGGCCGCCCCTGACCATCAAGGGCAAGCCGCAGGCCGGCAGCGGCGCATCACCCGCCTTGCTCGGCACCACCGCCAGGACCGACCACACCACCCAGGTCACCTACAACGGCCACCCGCTGTACTACTTCGTCACCGACGCCAAGCCCGGTGACACCACCGGGCAGGGTCTCAACTCCTTTGGTGCCAAGTGGTACGTGCTCGACCCGCACGGCAACAAGATCGATAAAGGCTGAGTGGCCACGGTAGCCGCCGTACGCACAACGCGTCGAACGGGCTGTCGCGACGGCCCCGGCGGCCGGGATCACGGGAGGGAGAGACGGACGTGGGAGCCCCGCCGAAGATGTCACCGCGCCCGGCCCGGCTGCGGCTGGCGACAGCCCTCGGGCTCGCCCTGGCCGTGGCGGTGGCCTTGTACGCCTTCGGCCGGATACACACCCCGGACATCGCCAGCAGCCTGTTCGGACGCCGCGGCAACGACGCGAACCTTCTGAAGGCGCAACTCGGCACCGCCATGCTGGGCCTGGCCATCTACCAGCTCATATTGGCGCTGTGGATCTACCAACGGCTACCCGGGGCCGGTGCCGCCCCCCGCCCGGTACACCTCGCCCACCGCATCGGCGGAGCCGTGCTGTTTGTGCTCTCCCTCCCCATCGCCTACCACTGCATCACCGCTTACGGAGTGCAGACGGACAGCGCCCGGGTCGCCCTGCACTCCCTCGCCGGCTGCTTCTTCTATGGCGCATTCGCCGCGAAGGTACTCATCGTCCGCAGCAGGCACCTACCCGGCTGGGCATTGCCACTCGCCGGCGGCACCCTGGTCACTCTCGTCGCGATCCTGTGGTCCTCAGCAGCGCTCTGGCAACTGGCCCAGCCATAGCAGTCGTGGGTTACCCGACCTCGGGAAGAACGCCGTCGAAGGCGTCCGCGCCAAACTCAAGCGCCTCGTCGGCCGGGATCTCGCCACCGAACCCCAACCCGGGCACGTGCATGCGAACCGGGTCCGCCTCCTATCGTGGCGGGTGGCCAGCGGCGCGCATGATGTCGGTGAGCAGCGTGTGGATGTCGTAAGCGTGCGTGGTGTTGGTCATGACGGTGATTGCGAGGTCCAGGCCGGGGTAGAGGCGCATGCCGTTCCAGAAGCCCGCGCCTGTGCCGTAGTGCTCGACGAACTCCGGCATGCTGCCGCGGTGGTCCGGCCTGCGGAACCAGCCGATGCCATGGTCGAACGGCTTTCCGCGGGCCTGTATTAGCCGCATCGCTCGGGCGGATTGCGTGGACAGGAGGCGTTGCCCGTTGATGGCGACACCGTCGCCGAGATGGACCGCGGCGAGGCGGGCCGCATCCACGACGTTGCCGACGAGTCCGCCGTAGCCTGCGCCGGTGACGAGGAACGGACGAAGGCTCAGGTAGTGGCCGTGGCGCTCACCGGCGATGCCGGGGGGCAGAAGCGCCGAGAGCACGGTCGTGAGCAGGCGCGGCCCCCGAACATAGCCGGTGGCCATGTCGGCTTCGGGCGCGTACTGGTATCCGGTGGCGCTCATACCTGCCGGGGCCAGTACGGCCTGGGTGACGTACCGCTCGAACGGCCGGCCCGCCACCGCCGCGACGACCTCGGCCGCGAGTAGATATCCGAGGTTGGAGTAGCGTGCTGAGCCCCCAACGGGATGCCGGGGCTTGCCGTACTTGCGCAGAACGCGCGCCAGGAACGCGTCTGGTTCGTCATCGACGGCGGCCGTGGCGGGCCGCACCCAGCGGATCGGCAGTGGGTTGGCCAAGCCGGCCGTGTGGTTGAGCAACTGTCGTACCCGTGGCTGCGGCGTGACAGCGGGATAGGCAGCGATGTACTCGCGCACAGGTGCGTCAAGGTCGAGACGCCCCTCATCCGCCAAGCGCATCACGGCGGTGGCGGTCACGATCTTGGACAAGGAGAACCACAGGTAGCTGGTGTGGGGAGTCGCGGGGCGGTCAGCGGCGCGGTCGGCCAGCCCGAACCCCTCGGCATACAGCAGCCGGTCGTGGCGGGTGACCGCAAGCGACAGGCCGGGGATCTTCGATGTCTGCATGACGTGTGTGACCGCCGCCCTGATCGACGTCACGTCGATGCCGTCGTCGGTCGCGACCGGCGATTGTCCACTGGGGTCATCATGCGACCGGGGCCGGTAATTGAGAGCCATGTCCTGTTCCTTCCTAAGGACGATCGTCGACGGGCTGAGCCCGTACGAAGTCGATGTAGTGCCGCACGAGCCGTTCCTGCTCGGTGTTCAGCGGTTCGCCGCGGTAGGAGAGTCGTCGGCTTTCGGCGTTCTCTCCGATGTCGCCGGTCACGGTGTAAGGGCGGGGATCCATGCCGGTCGCGTCGCGCAACGCGGTGTCGAGGCGCTGCAACGCGAGCCGTTCGTCGAGGGAATCCGGCTGAAACGCCGGTGCAAGGGTGTGCATCGCCGCAAGGAAGGCCGCCGTCGCCGCGTCGTGCGTGGCGACGCCGTCCGAGCTGAGCCCTATGAGGTACGACCGGCGGTCGGCCGGATTGGGCGTCCGCTGGGCGTGGCCGCGCGCTTCGATCCGCTTCAGGTACGCCGAGACGGTCGTGGCGCCCATCCCCGTCCATCGGCTGAGCTGGCTCGGAGTGACCGGTCCGAACCGGCGCACCAGCGAATACATACCGAAGTCGTCCCCAGTGAGGCCGCTGCCCGCCAGTGCGTCGTCGAGCAGACGGGAGGCGAGGCTCATGACGAGCCACACGTCGAACAGCAGGGACATCGGGCCGGCAGACGGCGGCGAAGGATCGTTGGTCACGGAAATAAAGTACAATAATGCAGCAGATAGTCCAAACATGCAGTATTTCGCTGGCATCGCCGGGCATCGTTCACCGGATCGAGCCTGGCTGGGCCGATATTCGGTCGCCCGGTCGCGGCGGGAACCGGCACACTGGCGCCGTGGGCAGGGAGAGGCTCGGGCGCGGGCTGCTCGCCAATGGACCGATCGATCAGGATCTGCTGACCGCAGCCCCAGCGCTCCGGTCGCCGTGGCCGTACCGGGAGAGCCTGGAGTTGCTCGACTGGGCCTCGAACGCGCTGGCCGCCGCCGGACCGGACGGCCGTAATCGGCCGTATCTGGCCGTAGATCACCGGACTTGCGTTTGTGCAGGTGATGGGTTCGTTTAGTGGGTGCCCCCGGTAGGAATCGAACCTACGACACCAGGTTTAGGAAGCAAGAGAACTCGCGAGCTGAACATCAGTGCTGACCTGCGGAAATCGTCAGCTGTGCCCTCTCTGGAACGGTGATCGGGGAGGCATTTGGTAGTGCCTTCGGTGGCCTCCAAGGCCCCGCTAGGTCAGGCTCGGTGGCAGGCTATGTGATCATGGGCTACCGGCCAAGGTCGCCAGATCATGCAAGAACCACCTGTCGCGAAGCTGCGACCTGCCCTTCTGCACGGGCGCTGCGCTGGCCCGTTTGGAAGCCGACGCTATCGCGCTGCACAACCTGCTGGTCCGCTCGGTTCCGAGCAGCATGTCCGATGCTTCGCTAAGGATCCACTTCGCTTCGGCGCAATCCAGGTCAGAACTCACAGCGAAGACTTCCGATCTACCGACCACCGCGATAAATGCGGACGAGATGTCGGACCCCGCAGGTAGATTGCCGGCGTGGCCAAAAAGTCTCGACGGCAGCGGGCAGTTCGACAGCATCAGCAGGGCTGAAGGCTGCCGGATGCTGAGGCGGCCGCGCAAGTGGAGGTGTTCCAGCGTCGAGCGCTCCGGGTTGCGTGGCGGGAACTTGGCGTTCTGCTGTCACCCGACCCGTGCCTGCTGCACATCTTCCTTGGTTGCTGTCCTGCCGTGTTCGGTGAGCGACCAAACGGCCCGCGCGCTGTTCACGGTGAGTCCCATGCCCTTGAGGTGCGAACGCGCCCACGCGAGCCGATACTCAAGCTCTGTCGTGGGACCGTCTCCATGGGGCACCGCCTGCTGCTCCTCGCTGAAACCGCCCTTGGTGATCTCGTCATTGGTTCCAGAGCCGCCGATGGCTCGAAGCGTGATCAGGGTCGGCCAGTACATCTCGTTCACGGATGGAACCTTGGGCTTCCCGCGTCTCCCAAAATCAGGCGAAGGAGCCAGGTTTGGATCCACCGTGCCGAAGTGACACCGACGCTGTGAAATCGGGGGAGTCTCTACGCTTCCGAACGCGACCATCCACCAACGATCAGTTGTAGCCGGACGTGGAGGAGCGCCCGTGTTCTGGTTGTCTTCGGCGGTTGGCTTGGTAGCCGCTCGGTGAGCACGATCGTGAGCGTTCAGTAGGAGCGGGGCAGTCCGAGGACGTGCTGTCCGAGGAAGGCCAAGATCAGGTTGTTGTTGACAGGGGCGACCTGGTAGAGGCGGGTCTCGCGGAACTTTCGCTCGACGTTCCAGGTGTCCACGAACCCGTTGCCGCCGTGGATGTCCAGGCAGACGTTGGCCGCCTGCCAGCTGGCCTCGCTCGCCAGGAACTTGGCCGTGTTCGCCTCAGCTCCGCTGTGCCGCCCGCTGTCGAACAGGGCGGCTGCGCGGGTGCGCATCTGGTCCGCCGCGGCGACCTGGGTGTAGGCGCGGGCCAGCGGGAACTGCACGCCCTGGTCGGCCCCGATGGGGTGACCGAAGACGTCACGCTTCCTGGCGTAGGCGATCGCCCGGTCGAGGAACCAGTACCCGTCGCCGATGGCCTCGGAGGCCAGCAGGATGCGTTCGGCGTTCCAGCCGTCGATGACGTAGCGGAATCCATGCCCCTCCTCGCCGATCAGGCTGTCGGCGGGGATCCGCATACCCTTGTACCAGACCTGGTTGGTGGCGTAGTTGAACATGGTGCGGACCGGTTCGACGACCAGCGCGCCGGGCTGCTCCTCGCGGATCTGACGCAGGTCGACGAGAAAGAGACTGATGCCCTCGGTCCGTTCAGCGGGGTCCTCCGCCAGTGGGCGAGTGCGGGCCAGCAGCATCAGAAGGTCCGACTGGGCGATCCGGCTGGTCCAGTTCTTGTGGCCGGTCACCACGTAATCCTCGCCGTCGCGCACCGCCATGGTGTGGATCCGGGTGGTGTTGGAGCCGGCCTCGGGCTCGGTGATGGAGAATGCCTGCAGCCGCAGCCTGCCGGTCGCGATCTCGGGCAGATAGCGCCGTCTCTGCTCCTCGCTGCCGTGCCGCAGCAACGGTGCCATGGTGTACATCTGGGCGTGGCAAGCGGCGGAGTGCCCGCCGGAACGGTTGATTTCCTGCAGGATGATGCTTCCCTCAGTGACCCCCATCCCCAGCCCGCCGTACTCCTTCGGGATGAGGACCGACAGATACCCGGCCTCGGTGAGGGCGCGTACGAACTCCTCCGGATAGGCCCGCTCACGGTCGCGGGCGCGCCAGTATTCGTCGCCGAAACGGTCACAGAGTTCGCGCACCTCCGCGGATAGCCGCTGGTGGGCGGTGTCGGTGTCGAGAATGGCGATATCGTCCATGCCCGGTTCCCTCCTGGACGCGTTCAGTGCAACAACCCGGCGTGGCGGGCCTCGTGGGTGAGCCGGTCGCGATGATCGGGGTGGGCGATGGCGATCAGTGCGGCCGCGCGCTGGGAAATGCTGCGGCCCCTCAGCTCGGCGATGCCGTACTCGGTGACGACGTGGTCGATGGTGTTCTTCAGCGTGGTGACCGGGGTGGCGTGGCCGAGTTGGACCTTGATTCTGCTCGTGCCGTCGCTGGTGGCCGCGTGGGTGACCAGGAACGCCTGCCCGCCGTCGGAGTACATGGCGCCGCGGGCGAAGTCAGCCTGCCCTCCCGAGCCCGACCAGTAACGACCCGCGATGGTTTCGCTGGCCGCCTGGCCCATGAGGTCGATCTCACTGGTGGCGTTGATCGACATCATGGCGGGTTCGCGGGCCACCACTCGTGGGTCGTTGACCCAGTCGACCGGCAGCATGGCCACCGACGCGTTGCCGTCGAGCCAGTCGAAGAAACGCCGGGTGCCGATGCAGAAGGTGGCGACATGCTTGTTGCGTTGGTGCTTCTTACGCGTACCGGTGACGACGCCTTGTTCCGCCAGGTGCATGACGCCGTCGGACATCGCCTCGGTGTGCACGCCCAGATCGCGGTGCCCCGCCAGCTCTGCCAGCAGCGCGTTGGGGATGCGGCCGACGCCGATCTGCAGGCATGCCCCGTTCGGCACGCGCTCGGCGACCAGTTCCGCGATGCGCGTGTCCCGGTCGTCGGGTACGGCCGGCATCGTCTCCTGCAGGGGATAGTCGGCGACGCACCAGCCGGCGACCTGGCTGACGTGGATCTGGTTCTGCCCGAAAGTGCGTGGCATTCGCGGGCTGGCCTCCAGGAAGAACGGCACCTCACCGATGAACGCGGCCACGTAGTCGGCATTGGTGCCCAGGCTGAAGTAGCCGTGCTCGTCCGGCATGGTCGACGCGGCCAGGACCAGGGAATGCCGGGTGTACTCGCGTAGCAGCAGGGGCACCTCGCTGAAGTGCGCCGGAACGAGCTCACACGTGCCGTTCCAGTACGCCTGCCGACATCCCGGCCCCAGGTAATAGCTGACATGGGTCAGCCGCCCTGGGTATTTGCCGTTGATATAGGGGCGTTCGCGGGCGGGATCCATCTGATGGATCCGAACACCGGTCAAGCGGTCGGCGTGGGCCTCAAGAGCGTCAATGACAGTATGCGGTTCGCCGTGGTGGATCGGCACGATCAGGTCCGCGCCGTCTCGTACCAAGTCCAGCACGTCGGTCGGTACGTTCATGACACCTCCTGATGGACCGCAACTGCTGTCGTGTCGCCGATCCGAGCCACGATCTGGCCCTCATGGCCCCTGCATCGCCCGCTGCGCACGCTCGTCCCACACCGGCTGCACAGCGGTCACGTCGGGTCCGTGACCCCGTCGGTAGATCATCATGGTGCGCTCGAAGATGATGACGATCTCACCACGCTGGTTGAAACCGATAGTGCGGACCGTCACGATGCCCACATTGTGGCGCGAGCGCGACTCCCGGACGGACAGCACCTCCGACTGCGAGTAGATCGTGTCGCCCTCGAACACCGGGTTCGGCAGCCGCACCTTGTCCCAGCCGAGGTTCGCCATCACGTGTTGCGAGACGTCCGTGACGCTCTGACCGGTGACCAGGGCCAACGTGAACGTCGAGTCCACCAGGCGCCGGCCGAACTCGGTCTGGGCCGCATAGTGCGCATCGAAGTGCACCGGCATGGTGTTCTGGGTCAGGAGGGCCTGCCATACGTTGTCCGTGGCGGTCACTGTTCGCCCCAGCGGATGCCGGTACATGTCGCCCACGGAGAAGTCCTCAAAGTAGCGGCCCGACCACGAGACCCGCTCTGCCGATTCGGTGGTCATCTCGACCTCCTCTTCGATCGGCTTCCTCCCCAGACTGCTACCCAAGGCGTTTCGGAAGGCTTTTGGCCCGTGTAGCTATTTGTGCGGATTTATTCATTCGCTGAGTACGTCAATGCATTCGCGGACAAGGAATCTCGGTCTCACTGCTGTCAGCTTGGTCGGCACCTTACCTCTGGCTATCTGCCGATGACGCGGTCGACGTCGATGAGCAGGTGTTCGGGTCCGCGCAGGTTCGGTGGGCGCCGGTACGGCGGCGGATCGACCACGAGTCGTGGCCCGGCCAGCCGGCGGGTGAGCTCGGTGAGCGCGATCTGCGTCTCCAGCCTGGCCAGCGGCGCGCCGAAGCAGTAATGGATGCCGCCGCCGAATCCCAGATGCCGGTTGTCGCGCCGATCGGGGTCCGTGCGGCAGTGCGAAGCATCCCTTCTGCGGTGAGACTTTGCTGCTGTCCGGCTATCTGGGCGACTGGAACTTCGAGGTCCGCGGTGGTGGTTGTAGAACTGACCCCACGGCAGCCGGGAGGGCGTGGTACCGCGGTGATGGGTGGCCGCGTATTGTTGATGGCGGCGCCGTCCTGCGCCCAACTCCCGGTTCCGGTGCTCACGCCGCCGGTCATGCGGGAGCAAAGGGGGCTGGAGCCCTTGGGACGCCGGTCATATACGCCCCTTTCCGGCGGGGTCGCACGAGCGTGAGTCGTGGGTCGCCGCCGTGGACAGGGAGCAGATGATGACGGCGCGAAGGTCTTTCAAACGGCTCGTCCGAACACGGATGGCCAAGACCGGTGAGAGCTACTCCGCAGCACGTGCCGCCCTGCTGGCGACCGGCGGGCGGACGGGGTCCGCTGACGGCGCGGCGACCAGTCCCGCGTACCGCGAGGGTCCTGTGCTGGCGACCTCCGACGCGGCCATCCGGGAGCGGACCGGGCGTGGCTGGGAGGAGTGGTTTGATCTGCTCGACGGCGCGGGGATGGATCAGCGGCCGCACCGGGAGATCGCCCGATGGGTCGCCGATTCGCTGGGCATCGTGCCGCTGGCGTGGGCCGCGCAGGCGGTCACAGTGAGCTACGAGCGCGCTCGAGGCGGACGCGCCGTCGGCCAGCGCGCCGACGGCTTCGCCATCACCGTGACCCGGACCGTGAACGCCCCCGCCGACCGGCTCTTCACCGTGTTCGCCGACCCCGCCGAACGTCAACGCCGACTGCCCGGCGCAGACCTCCGCGAACGTGCCGCCACCCGGCCACGATCCGCGCGCTTCGACTGGGCTGACGACGGAACCCGCGTGAACGTCACAATCGTCGCCAAAGGCGAGACCCGCAGCACGGTCACCGTCGAACACGCCCGGCTCGCGAACCCCGATGAGGGGGATCGCATGAAACGGTGGTGGCGCGAACGTCTCACCACCCTCGCTTCGGCCATGAACGCCGGTGGTTGCGATGCCTGAGTTCGTGCTGCTTGTCGTGGCCGCGGGTACTGCGACGTTCGTCCTGGGCGGGTTCTACTACGCGATCCTGGGCGAACGACTGGCCGCTGCGGGAGGAACCACCACCACCATGAAGCCGTGGATGTTCGCGGCCGAGGCCGGGCGTTGCCTCGTTCTGGCCGCCGTGGTGTCCGGGCTCGCTATCCATCTCCAGGCCGGCGGTTGGATCGGTGGCCTGACTCTGGGCCTGGCTCTGTGGCTCGGCTTCCCGGTGGTGTTATGGGTGGGCGCCATCGTCCATGAGAGCACGTCCGGCTAGCCGTGATCCACGCCGGAGATTGGCTGATCAAGTTGTCGGCGCTTGGCATGATCGCCGGAGTTTGGCTGTAGGCCGGACACGATCGGATGCCCTTGCGTTCAAAGGCGTTGCAGCGGGCGTCGTAGAGGCAAGGGAGGTGGCGTTTTGCGTGTCGTTGTCGTCTCGGGATCCTACTTAAGACGCATTTGGCACGGCCACCCGCAAACGATCATTTCTAGCCGTACGCAGCCGGACGTAGAAGAGCGTCCGTGGCCTGAGTTTTCCCAAGTCACGGGCGCTTTCGTTGGGTGCCCCCGGTAGGGCACTGCACAGATGGGCAGCGCCACGACGTGCGGTTTTCGCGTCAAGCACTCGTGATCACGGATCAGTTTCAGATCGGGGACACCTCGTAGGGTCCTTTGTAGGCTGCGATCAGCGGCCGAAGGTACCCCGAAGCGGAGCTTCGCCGCTGCCGTCTACTCCCGGCACGCCTTGCATGCCGCCCTTCGCTCCGCCATGGGCGCACTGCTCTTCACCAGCCACGACCGCGCGCAGCGTCCGGTGCCGCGCATCGGCGGTGCGGCTGCCCCGCGACAGCAGCCCGAAGCGGTCGTTGAGCCTTGCCGCGAGCTCCTCGACGTCGAGCGTGCGCAGTCGCGCCGCCGCCAGCTCGATCGCGAGGGCCAGCCCGTCCAGCCCGTCGCAGATCCGCCGTACGGTCGCGGAGGCGGCCTCGTCCACGATGAAGCCGGGCCGTACGGCGGCCGCCCGGTCGGCGAACAGCCGCGCGGCCGGATCCGGCGCGAGCGGGCGGACCGGCCACAGGCTCTCACCGGTGATGCCGAGCGGCTCCCGGCTGGTCGCCAGCACCCGCAGCAGGGGGCAGCGTCTCAGCAGCCGTTCGGCCAGCGCCGCCACCGCGTCGACCAGATGCTCGCAGTTGTTCAGCAGCAACAGCACCGGCGGCTGGTCCAGGCGGCCACCAGCCGCGACTCCGGAACGGCCTGCCCGGCGTGGAAGCCGCTGTCCCGCAGCCCGAGCGCGCCGAGCACGGCGGCGGGCACCTCCGCGCCGTCACGCACCCGGGCCAGCTCCACCAGACACACTTCGAGCGCCGTCCCCGCCACCGTGTCCGCCGCCTCGATGGCCAGGCGCGTCTTGCCTACGCCACCGGCGCCCACGAGGGTGACCAGGCGGGTCCTGGCCAGCAGGTCGGCGACCGCCGCGAGGTCGTCCGCGCGTCCCACGAAGGTGGTAAGCCGGGCGGGGAGCCCGGGCGCGGCCGGCTCGCCGCGCAGCAGCGAACGGTGGATCGCGGCGAGTTCCGGCCCGGGGTCCGCGCCGAGCTCGTCGGCGAGCGACCGGCGGATCTCCTCGAAGACCATGAGTGCCTCGGCCTGCCTGCCGTCGGCCCGCAGCGCGCATGAGCAGGCCCCCAAGCCGTTCCCGCAGCGGATGCGACGCGGTCAACTCCCGCAGCTCCGGTACGGCCCCCCGATGCCCGCCCTGCCGGAGCTCCGCCTCGATCCGGTCCTCCAGCGCGCCGAGCCTGCGCTCTTCGAGCCGCGCCGCCTCGGCCCGCGCGGACCCGGCGTCGGCAGCGTCGGCCAGCGCGGGACCGCGCCACAGGCCCAGCGCCTCGCGCAGCGACTCCGCCGCCCGCGCGGGATCGCCCTCCGCCAGAACTCGCCGGCCTTCGTCCGCCAGCCGCTCGAACCGGTACGCGTCGACCTCTTCCGGCCCTGCCGCCAGCCGGTAGCCGCCGGGCACGAACTCGATCTCGGCCCCCGGGTTCAGCGCCCGCCGCAGCCGCGACACCTGCGACTGCAGGGCGTGCGCCGACCCGTCGGAGAACCGCTCGCCGTACAGATCGTCGATCAGCCGCTCGGAGGACACCGCCGCGCCGGCCCGCATCGCCAGCAGCGCGAGCAGTCCCCGCCGGGCCGGACCGCCGAGCGCCACCTCGCTCCCGTCGTCACGCCACGCCCGCGTGACACCCAGGATCTGGAACCGCATGGCACACATCATCCGCAACCCACACGAAAGCCGCCACCGGCTCGATGGATCGAAGCCATCGATGAACCCCATTGATAAAAGTCGTTTCTGGAGATCGATCCCGCGTACATACGCTGGTTCAACACCGCGCTGCCAGGAATGCCGTCACATCGGAGGTGGCGTCCGTCATGACCAGTTGCCCAATCCGCTTTGACCCGCTCTCACCGGAGCAACTGGCGGATCCGTATCCGCTTTACGCTCGGCTGCGACGTGAGGCCCCGGTCTTCTACTCCGAGGCGCACGGGCTGTGGGTCGTCAGCCGGTACGAGGACGTGCTCGCGGTCGTACGCGACACGGAGACCTTCTCCTCCCAGAACGCGGTCCGTGCCTCCGTGCGACCGCTTCCGCAGCCGGTGCTGGACGTCCTCGCCACGGGCCGGCCCATGGCGCCGACGCTCACCGACAGCGACGGGCAGGTTCACCGCAGGCTCCGCCTGCTGGTCAGCAAGGCGTTCACCCCCAAGCGCGTCGCCGAGCTGGAAGGCCGCATCCGGGAGAACGTCGACGCTCTCATTGACGAGTTCGCCGGCGACGGCCGCGCGGATATCATCGAGAGGTTCGCGTGGAATCTTCCGATGTTCACCCTCACCGACATGCTCGGTATCCCCCGCGACGACATCCCCACCCTGCATCGGTGGAGCGTCAGCTGGTTGCGCATCCTGCAGGCGACCGACGGCGTCGAGGAACTCGTCACCCGCGCGCACGACGTCGTGACGATGCAGCGGTATTTCATGGACGCGCTTCAATCGCGGGTGGGCAAGGCGGGAGAGGACCTCATGTCGAGCCTGCTGGACGCCCGCGTGGCCGATGGCGAGCCCATCAGGCATGAGGAAGCCATGCGCGTGACGATCAACCTCCTCATCGCCGGACATGTGACCGTCACCCGCAGCATCGGCAACGGTCTCACCACATTGCTGGCGCACTCGGACCAGCTTCAGGCCGTGCTGAACGACCCGGACCTGGTGCCGGCCATGGTGGAGGAGATCCTGCGCTTCGAGTCACCCGCGCAGGGACTTTTCCGTACCGTCCGCAAGGACACCGTGCTCAATGACGTGGCAATCCCGGCCGGCGCTCACCTGATGGTCCACTGGGCGTCGGCCAACCGTGACGAGCAGGTTTTCGGCGAGTCCGACGTCTTCGATGTCACCCGCGACTCCATAGCCACCCACGTCGCCTTCGGAAAGGGAGTCCATGCCTGCCTGGGCGCCCCGCTCGCCCGCCTGCAGTTGAAGATCGCGTTACCCCGGCTGTTCGAGCGGTTGCCGAATCTCCGCATGGCCGCGGGCGAGGACACCGCCGTGCGCGACACCATCTTCTTCGCGCGCGGCTTCAAGAGGCTCGAGATCGAATGGGACGTGAAAGACAGCCCGGGCTGTCCTGAGCTTATCGATCACAGCGATGACATCCATCGATGACAATCGTTTCCGGTGCTTCCCCGTCGTCGCATAGGTTCACCGCAGGGCACATTTCTCAGCTCGCCAGGTAAACGCTTCCGGATCATCGGTTGAGCGACCGGTACAGGTCATTTCGCTGCACGCACTTCGCTGTACGCACAGAGCGTCGCACGCATGCGCTTTGGCAGGTTCTTGGAGAACGCATTGAACAAGCCGAATGGTGAAGTCGTCATCGTCACCGGTGGTGCCAAGGGCATCGGCCGCACCTACTCCCACGCTCTCGCCGCCGCCGGTTACCGGGTGGCCATCGCCGACATCGCCGACCCCTCCGACACCGTCACCGAGATCTTGGACAACGGCGGCGAGGCCCTCGCGGTCGACGTCGATGTCGCCTCGCCGGAGTCGGCCGAGGCGATGGCCGGGCAGGTGGCCGAGAGGTGGGGCCGCATCGACGGCCTCATCAACAACGCCGCCTACTTCACCGCCGTCCGGAAGGCGCCGTTCGACGAACTCACGGCCGAGGAGTGGGAGAAGGCGTTCCGCGTGAACGTTCTCGGCACCTGGCTGTGCTGCAAGGCCGTCTTTCCCGTCATGCGCGAACAGGGCTACGGGAAGATCATTAACACGTCCTCGATGGTGGTGCCGACCGCGATGCCGATGTTCCTGCACTACGTCGCGTCGAAGTCGGCGATCGTCGGTCTCACCCGCTCCCTCGCCCACGAGGTGGCTCAGTACGGCATCGCGGTCAACACCATCTCGCCGTGCTACGTGCCCCACGACGCCTCGTACGTCGCCAGGCAGGACGACGCCATGGGCGCCGCGATCATCAACGAGCGGGCCTTCAAACGCGAGATGACCCAGCACGACCTGGTGGGCACGATGCTCTACCTGATCGGGCACGGCTCGGACTTCGTGACCGGCCAGAACCTCTTCGTCAACGGCGGACGCGCCTTCACCTGAGAGAGGCGTCGTCCGCTACAGCAGTTTGGGGGAATCGGTGATTGGTCTGACGCAGCGGGCCGACTGGTTATGCGACTGCCGGGCATTCGGGAGAGGCGTCGGAGCATGAGAGCCAGGTTCGACGCCACCGGGGAGACCCTTTCCGTCGCGGTGGTGGGCGCGGGCCCGGTCGGCCTGATCACCGCCCTCGGACTGACCCGGTACGACGTGCCGGTGGCCGTCTTCGAGGAAGACGACCGGCTCTCGCTGGACACCAAGGCTGGCACCGTGCTCACCCGCACCCTGGAGGTGCTGCACCGGTACGGGGTGCTGCCCGACGTGCTGCGCGCCTCGCTGCGTATCGACGAGATCGGTGAGATCGACCGGGTCACCAACGAACCCACGCTGAGCGTGCGTACGGGAGACCTCACCGAGGACACCCGCTTCCCCTTCGTCATCAACATCCCCCAGCACCAACTCGAACCGGTCCTGCGTGACCGCCTCGTGGCGCGTGAGCTGGCGACCCTGCACATGGCGCACCGGCTGACCACCTTCGAACAACACGACGACCACGTCGAGTTGACGTTCGACACCCCGGACGGCGAGCGGCACGTCAAGGCCCGCTATCTACTGGCCTGCGACGGCGGCCGCTCGCGGGTGCGTGAGCGGCTCGGTATCACGGTGGAGGGGCACACGCTCGACGAGCGCTACGTGCTGGTCGACCTCAAGGTGGATCTGGATATCGCCAACCCGCGCGACTACCCCTACCTGGCCTACTTCTCCGACCCTTCCGAGTGGGTGGTCCTGGTCCGTCAGCCGCACTGCTGGCGCTTCCTCTACCCCCTGCCCAAGGAGGCCGCCGAGCCGACGTACGAGGAGTTGCGCGACAAGGCCATCCGGTTCATCGGTGAGGTCGAGGGCATCGAGGTGCTCGGTACCAACCTCTACTCCGTCCACCACCGCGTGGCCGGGCGGTGGCGTGCGGGCCGGGTGTTCCTCATGGGCGACGCCGCGCACCTGATCACTCCGATGTGGGCGCTCGGCCTCAACACCGGCGTGCTCGACGCGTGCAACCTGCCGTGGCGGCTCGCCTGGGTGCTGCGCGGCTGGGCGGAGGAGTCGCTGCTCACCGGCTACGAGGTGGAGCAGGCCCCAGTCGCGATCAAGGGTTCAGGCCAGATGGCCGAAGCGGCCCGCGCCGCCATGAGCCGGCAGGGCGAGGCCGTCACGGCGATGACCGACGGCAACTGGGGCAACGCGTTCACGCGCGGTCTGCTCGGGGTCCGCCTCGACGTCGACGGCACCGGCGACTGGTCGATGGTCAGGACCGGTTCGGCCCCGCTGCCGGTACGCACCGGCGACCGCGCTCCCGACCTGCCGCTCTTCGGCCCCGAAGGGCCGGTTCACCTGCACGATCTCACCGCCGAGTCCTTCGTCGCGCTCTACTTCACCGACACCCGGCGACGCCCGCGGGTGCCCGCTCAGGACAGCCCCGCACTGCGGCGTTTCGCGGTCTCCCGCTGGGACGCGCCGCACGACTCAGGGCTGCGTGAGCGAGCCCTGTTCGACCCCGCCGACCGGGTGCGCCGCCGGTTCGGCGTGGACACCGACACCCTTGTCCTGCTCAGGCCCGACGCGCACGTGGCCGCGATCCTGCCCTTTACTTCCACGTCGGATGAGGACGTCGCCGCGGCCGTTTATCAGCGCATCACCGGATGCGCTCCGATCCGTTTCGAGGAGTTCGAGGAGTTCGAGGAGTTCGAGGAGAAGGCATGACCAGCGCCAAGACCGTGCCCGGCCCCGACGGGCAGCCCGTCGAACTGGGCCCCGTCGGCCAGGAGATCGTTTTCGAGAACGAGCAGGTGCGGGTCTGGGAGATCGAGCTGGAGCCCGGCCGGTCGCAGCCGTGGCACCACCACCTCAACCCCTACCTGGTGATCGCCCTGGAGACGGCGGACAACCGCATCGACTCGATCCACGGGGGTGACCCGCGTCTGGTGCACGAGCCCGTCGGGGGAGTTGTCTACCGCGATCCCGGCGAGATCCACATGCTCACCAACCGTGGCGAGGACCGCTACCGCTGCCGTCTGGTCGAACTCAAGTGCCTGGGAGAGAACGACAAGGAGGAACAATGAAGGCCACCTGGTTCACCCGCATCGCCGGGGCCGCCGGCGTCGTGCTCATGGTCGCCGCGTGCGGCGGCGGAGGAGGCGGCGACGAAGGTCAAGCCGCCGACACCGTCCGCTATCTGACCTCGTTCAACACTTTTGGTCGCGACGCGTACGCCTATGTGGCGCTGGAGAAGGGCTACTTCAAGGACGCAGGGCTCAACGTCGACATCAAGCCGGGCACCGGCACCGTCGACGCGATGAAGCTGCTGGCCGGTGGCCGGGCCGACTTCGGCATCGGCGACTTCACCGGCACGCTGATCACGATGGCCAAGGAGAAGCTGCCCGTCATCGCCGTCGGCATGGTGCACCAGAACTCGTTGGCCGCGATCATCGCGCTGGAGGAGGGCGGGATCAGAACGCCGAAGGACCTGGAGGGAAAGACCATCGGCGACCAGCCGGGTTCCACCGTCCAGGTGACCTTCCCGGTTTACGCCAAGGCCGCCGGCGTCGACGCGTCGAAGGTCAAGTTCGTCCCGGGCGCCCCGCCCGCGTTGCCGCAGCTGCTGGCGAGCGGCTCGGTGGACGCGATCGGCCAGTTCGTCGTCGGCCGAGGGCTCATCGAGAAGGCCGCACAGGGGAAGAAGGCCGTCGTCCTCCCGTACGGCGAGGTCCTGCCCGACCTGTACGGCAACGCGTTGCTGACCTCGAACACCATGGCCAGGGAGAAGCCCGAGGTGGTCAAGAGGTTCGCCGCCGCCCTGTTCAAGGGCCTGGAGTACTCCATCGCCAACCCCGAGGAATCCGGCGAGATCCTCAAGAAGTACCAGCCCACCCAGAACGCGGAGGTCGCGGCCGCGGAGGTACGGGCGATGGCTCCCTACGTCACCGCGCAGGGCCAGACGATCGGCGCGGTCAGCAAGGCCAAGGTCGAGGTGAACATCAAGCTTCTCACCGATTCGGGTGCGATCCCGGCCGGAATGACTCCCGAGCAGGTCATCGACCTGTCCCTGACGCCGCAGGGCTAGGCGAGGCGGCATGATCAAGCTCACGCACGTCTCGCACGTCTTCGCCGGACGTCAGGGTGAGGTCCACGCGCTGGACGACATCACCCTTGAGGTGCGCCGCAACGAGCTGGTGACGCTCGTGGGCCGCTCGGGCTGCGGCAAGTCGACCATGTTGCGGATGGTCGCCGGGCTGCTGCGGCCCTCGTCGGGAACGGTCACGGTCGCCGGTGAGCTGGTGGGCAAACCCCGGCAGGATGTCAGCTTCATGTTCCAGCGTGCGGCCCTACTGCCGTGGCGTACGGTGCTGGACAATGTCCTGCTCCCAGTGGAGATTCTCCGCCTGGACCGGGCGGCCAAGCGCCGGCGGGCCCATGAGCTGCTGGAACTCGTCGGTCTCGCCGGTTTCGAGAAGCGGCTGCCGCACGAGTTGTCGGGCGGCATGCAGCAGCGCGCGTCCCTGTGCCGTTCGCTGATCCAGGATCCCCTCGTCCTGCTCATGGACGAGCCCTTCTCCGCGCTCGACGCGCTGACCAGGGAGGAGCTGTCGATAGAGCTGCAACGCATCCGGATGGAGCAGGAGATGACCATCGTCTTCGTCACCCACTCCATCGAGGAGGCGGTGCTGCTCGCCGACCGGGTGGCGGTGCTCAGCCCCCGGCCCGGTCGGCTCCGCAAGATCATCGACGTGGACATCCCACGCCCGCGCACACTCGGGCGCAACGCGTACGCGGACCGAGTCGCCGAGGTCAGCGCCGAACTGCACGAGCTGTTGATGCCGGCGCCGATGGCATCGGAGGGCGCCGGATGACCGCCGTGCCGCGGACGCGGCGGATCGGCTCCAGGGCGACGCGGCGTCTGGTGGACTGGGGCCTCCCCGTCATCGCCCTGGTCGCCCTGGTCGCCCTGTGGTGGCTGGCCACGATCGTCTTCTCGATCGAGAAGTTCCTGGTGCCCGCGCCGGACGACGTGATCGAGGCCTTCGTCGGCCAGTCCGGCTTCCTCTTGGAGCAGACCTGGGTGACCCTGCTGGAGACGGTGCAGGGGTTTGCGGTCGCGGTCGTCGTCGGAATCTCCACGGCGATGTCGATCGCCAGTTCGCGGTTACTTGAGAAGATGATTTATCCGCTGCTGCTCGCGGTGAATGCCGTACCGAAGATTGCGATCGCGCCGATCCTTGTGGTCTGGCTGGGCTTCGGGCAGTTTCCGAAGATCGTCATGGTGTTCCTGCTCTGTTTCTTCCCGATCGTGATCTCAACGGCCACCGGCCTGAAATCCACTCCCGCCGAGCTGACCGAGCTGGTCCGCTCCTACGACGCCAGCCGTCTGCAGGTGTTTTTCAAAGTCCGTTTTCCGTACGCGTTGCCGCAGGTGATGGTGGGTCTCAAGACGGCGATCTCGTTGGCGGTCATCGGCGCGGTCATCGCGGAATTCGTCGGTGCCGACGCCGGACTCGGCTTCGTCATCGTGCAGTCGGGCGCGAGCGCGGACACCCCGCTGGCCTTCGCCGCCATGGCCCTGCTCGGCGTCATCAGCATCGTTCTCTTCTACGGTCTGAACGCGCTTGAGAAGGTAATTCTCCCGTGGGCGGAGGAGAATCGTTGAGAAATCAGATGCTGCGAGCCGTGTCGATGAGCCGGCGGCGGAGCCACTGGTGCGCGAGGTCGTCGTTGTCGCGAGGGTTCCAGTACATGGCTTCGTGGATGGCGCTCAGCGACAACGGATATTCCACGATCCGCAGCTGTGCCATGCTGACCAGTTTGAGAGCCAGACGTTCCGGCGCGATGGTGGCCAGCCGGGTTCCGGTGAGCAGGAGCAGCGGCACCACGAAGCTCTCCGTCGTCAGCTCCACCGGAATGTGCACATTCAGCGCCTCCAGATCCACGTTGGTGATCGGTGAGACGGTTCCCCCGCTGAAGGCGACGTACCGGAGTGCGGTGGCCTGTTCGGGTGTCACCGAATCGCGCACGTCAGGGTTGTTCCGATCGACCACCAGCACGTAGCGATCGGTGAACAGCGGCTCGTGGGGGAAGGGAAACTTCCGGTCGGCGAGCTTGGTCGGGATGATGACCATGTCGACCGCTCCAGAGCGGAGCTGGTCGGCGAAGTCGGCATCGACCGGACGCATACAGATTCGAATGTGCGGCGCCGTACCGGCGATCGATTCCAGCAGTGGGCTCAGGAGCACTATCGTGACGTAATCCGCCGCCATGATCGTGAACGCGGCCTTGTCCTTCGCCGGGTCGAAGCCGGGCGAGCGAAGTAAAACCGCCTCGGCGGCGCTCAGCGCCTCCCGCACCGGCCCGACCAGCGTATCGGCGAGCGGCGTCCGCTGCAGGCTCCGCCCTTCCCGCACCAGCAGCGGATCATCGAAATGTTTGCGCAGTCTCGCCAGTGAGGCGCTCATCGCAGGCTGCCCGACCGACGTTCGCTTGGCCGCCCGCGTGACGTTGCGCTCGGTCAACAGCGCGTCCAGCGCGACGAGCAGGTTGAGGTCGACACTTGCCAGGCTCATGAAGGGCTCCGGCCGCTTATCAGACAGATCGACAACTCTCCACGACGCTACCACTCCGTAAAGCGCGGCGCGCTGCACATCAGGCGCGAAGCGGTACTGGTCAGGAGGACGCTCTGGTGGCGACCGGAGAAGGGGGACGCCGTACTGGAGGAGCTGAGCGCGCACCGTGGACCTGGGACCAGGCGAGCACGGCGACCGTGCCGAGCACCGAGCCCGCGGTCATCAGTCCCCGGCCGCCGCGGGCGTCCAGCAGCTTTCCGACCAGAGGCGCGCAGAGCGCGGCGATGAGGATCGAGATGGTCAGGGCGGCCGCGATTGGGCGCTGCCGACGTGCAGGTCGCGGCTCATCGGGATGAGGAAGACCGAGAAGGCGTAGTACAGCACGCCGTAGCCGATGGTCTGGGTGACGGCCAGCGCGGCGACGATCCGCCGGCCGCCGGACAGACCTCCGCCCGAGACAGGAGCGGCGGTCTCGGAGACGGCGCTCATACGGCCCGTCCGGAGCTGCCGATGAGGGGGCAGCCTTTCAGATCCTCGTCCAAGCGGTTGGTGTCCAGCGAGCTATGGCCGCAGAGCAAGTCCAGCACCTCCTGGGCCGCGGCGTTCGCCTCGGACATCTTTCGTGCTCTTCCTTCCTGGTGTGCTTACGGCTCAGCCGCAGCAGCCGTCCTCGGCCGAAGCCGAGGCGGACACGGTCGTCAGCGCGAGCGGGGTGCTCAGCAGGCCGCCGCTGATCACGGTGGCCAGGCAGACTCGTTGCTCCTGGGCCTCGGCGAGCGCGGAGGAGCAGATACCGGTAGCGGGCAGGTCGAGCTGCACGTCGTGGGCCGCCTCCCAGTCGCCTGCCAGCGCGGCGGCCACCGAGCGGACCTGCTCGTAGCCGGTGGCCATCAGGAAGGTCGGGGCGCGGCCGTAGCTCTTGACGCCGACGGCGTAGTAGCCGGGCTCGGGGTGGGCGAGTTCGTCGACGCCGTGGGCGGGGACGGTGCCACAGGAGTGCTGGTTGGGGTCGATCAGCGGAGCCAACTGGCGGGTGGAGCCGAGGATCGGGTCGAGGTCCAGGCGCAGTTCCGAGGCGATGGCGTGGTCCGGGCGGTAGCCGGTCGCCGACACGATCCGATCGACGGTGACCGCCTGCTCGTGGCCGGAGGGGTCGCGGCTGACCACCGAAGCTCCGCTCCCGCTGTCCGCCGGTGCGCCCGCCATCGGCCCGGTAGCGGACCACCCAGCTGTGCGGGCATGTCTCCCAGCCTGATCGCCGACAGCAGCGTGGAGGCCTACGAGTCGGTGCTGCGGATCCACATTCTTCCCGCATTCGGCGGCAAGTCTCTCAGCATTGGTCCGCCGTCAGGACATCAAGAACCTGGTGACGGCCATGCGGCGCAAAGGCCTGGGAGCCAGCCGGATCAACTTAGCTCACCTGGTGGTGAACGCGATCTTCAACGAGGCGGTCCGTGACAAGAAACTCGCCGAGTCACCCTGCGTCCGCATCGAGCTTCCCGCAGTGGTGCACACGAAGGAGTTCATCCTTCCCGATCCTGATCGGTGGAGGCGCTCGCTGGGGGCTGCCTGCGGACTGGGCCGCGACGGTCTGGCTGATGCTCGGCTGCGGGCTTCGGATCGGCGAGGCGCTGACCGTGAAAAAGGGCCTGCCGCCTATCGGATGGCCGGACACTGCGGGTGCAGGAGCAGGTGGACACGAAGGCACGGCTCCGCCCGCTGAAGTTCCGCACAAAAGGCGAATACCGCGATGTACCGCTACCGCAGTACGTGTCGGAGGTGATCGACAAGCACCTCGCCGATCACGGGACGGCGCCCAGGGGTACCTGTTCGGGGGACGACGCAAGCCCCTGGTGACTCGCCGGACCTACCAGGAGGATTTCACACGCGCCGTCGCCAAGGCGGGGTTGCCGGCCGAATTCACGCCCCACTCGCTCCGGCACTGCTTCGCCTCAACCGCCCTGACCGCGGGAATCCCGATCACCGATGTGTCGCGCTGGCTCGGCCACCAAAGCATTGAGATCACTTACAAGATCTACGGCCATCTCGTCCCCGCAGCACGGCAGCGAGCTCGGGGATATCCTGGACGCCGCTCTCAGAACCGATGTCACAGGTTGGCCGTCCCGGTAGGAATCGAACCTACGACACCAGGTTTAGGAAGCGCACCCTCACACGTCCGCCGACAAGTCTCTGACCAGCGAATACGTCATTCGTGGTCGGCCTTGAGCGATCGGTTGGGCGAGCATTGGGCAGAGACACACTTGGGGCGAGATTTCCTCCAAGGCGGTAAGCCTGTGACCTGCCGGCTGTGATGGTTACGGTCGCCTTCTGATGGCTGCGGTCGGCCCCGGTGCGCTCCTACTGTCGTTGCCTCGACGAGCAGGCCACGGGGGGGAAATGCGAGCATGTACAGCACAGGCCGCGAGATAAGTTGATTGCGCTCCCGGGGCGGCACGTTTCTGTCGGTAGCGGCTGTCACCATGACGACATGATCATGCAGCCCATCGACGTCTCCTGGCTCTCCGGCGAATACGGCGAGGAGTGCTACGGCTTCATCTACCTCCGCACCACTCCCGAACAGGCCGTGGCTCGCCTCGGCGGCCACTACGCAGCCTTCGAACCCGCCCGCCTGCCTGACGAACCCGACAACTGGCCACGCCGGGGGGAACCCCTCGGAGTCGCCTCCGTAGGTGACTGGAGCATCATCTTCTACCCCGACTGGATCGGCATCGAGGAAGAACTGCTCACGCGGCTCTCCGAAGGAACTCGCCTCGTCTTCCACACCGCGCTCGGCGTCGAGGACACCGACGACTTCTACTGGTGCGAAGACGGCGAAATCAAATACCTCTACGGAGGCGACGACGCCTTCGTCATGGATCCCCCCGCCGAACTCGCCGACGTCATCGACGAGATCGACAAGCTCTACCCGTCGATTCCCCGCCTCTACAGAGGACCGGCGTTCCTCCTCATCGAACACCTGACCGGAATCAGGCCGACCGAGGAACTCCTGAAGGGCCTCACATTCAGGTGGGGCACCGTCCAAACCGAGGGAGAGCCCTCATCACACAGCTGAGCAGCCACGGAAAGGGGCCTTCCCGTACAGACAGGAAAGGGCCCCACCCGCCCCGGCCTCGGCAGACGACAGACCGGACACAGGCCACCGCCGTAACCCGCTTGGCTGCCACCGCGGCAACCCCGGCGACCGGCATCGTCGCACCCGGCCACTCACCCCGAAGTCGCCCGATCCCAGCCAACACCTGGTGGCGTATCGCGGGGCGCTCCGGTGGCGAAGGCGCCTCAAGCGAACCTTGGTACGTCCGTTTGGAACGGGGCGAACTGGGGTGCAGGAGGCCCAGGACGCAATCGTCCTGCGGCGTCGACAACGGGTGGGGACACGGGCACCGACATTGGCTTAGGGCGTGCAGGACGATTTGTACGTCGTGGGATGTCAGGCACGATCTGGTCGGTTGGCTACGCAGATGGGCAAATCGGAGCTTCTGGAATCGCAGGTGGTCCTGATTTGTTCGCTCACGCTCGATAGTGGGGGCCGGGCTGTCGGCCCGGAGAGCTATCCTGAGCGACGCAGAAAATAGGAAGGACCTCGGCGCTACCCGCCGTTTGTGTCGTACGTCTGGCGTTATCGTTGCTCGCGGAGGTTGAATTGCCACGAAAGGTCACCCCTGCCCAGTTCAAGCGCATGGTCGGCGACGCCAACCGTAAGCTGAAGCAGGCCGTCGACAAGTACAACCGCGACGCTGCGGCACACAACCGCAAGGTGAAGCAGGCCATCGACGACTACAACCGCGACGTACGCGCGTACAACGCGCGCGTGCGTTCCAATCGACAGCGGCTCAACACCGAGATCGCGCGACTCAACCGCCAGCGCTCGACGACCCGCTACGTCACGGTGCAGGCCTCCACCATCGCGCTGCACACCGCGTACTCCCACGTCGACGAGCAGTCCGCGCTGTGGAACGAGCGCGGGCAAGAGCTGGCCGACTTGGCGGAAGCCGAGACGGCCAACAGCGCGCATGTCGCTAACGCCCTTCTGGGCGAGACGGCCGCCGATGTGGAGGAGACCGAGGAAACGTCACTCAACGACGAACTGTCCGCTCTGTCACAAGACCTGCACAACCGCTGGGAGGGCGCCCTCTTCGCGATCAATCCGCGAAACCCCGACGCTGCGCGACACTTCTGCACCAGCGCTCGCGAGGTCATCGTGGAACTGATCAACATGAAGGCTCCCGACGCCGCAGTGCTGCAGGCCAAACCGAGCTGCGAGCGAGGACCGGACGGCAAGGCGGTTGCGCGGCGCGAGAAGATCGGTTACCTGCTCGATCAGAACGGTGTCGGCTACGAGGCCCTGGGCGACTTCATAGAGACCAACGTCAACGACGTGATGAACCTGTTCTCTCAGTTCAACAAGGGCACACACGGCACAGCAGGACGCTTCGACATCCCCACCCTTCGCACGATCAAGCACCGCGTCGAGGACTCGATTCGATTCCTATCCACACTGGTCCGCGGGATCGGCCGCTGACCCAGCCGTCAACGGCAACATCGGTCACAGATTCGAGGCCCTCGAACCTGACGCATGGCACGACCTGGCCACCTTGCGTACGCGAATCCTCGTACGTGGAAGCTGGTCTTGGCTCCGCAATTGGTCGGTGTCCGGGGGGATGGTCACTGCGGCTAACCGTTCGATCGGCCCAGGGCGAATCGTGGGGCGGCATTGGGTTAGGAAGCACGCATCCCCTGCGGCTCACGATGCGGTGCTGACCAGCCTAAACGCTCAGCTCATCTAGGCGGGCCTCTCCATTGGGCAGGTGTCAGATGGAGCCCTCGGCCGACATTAAGGTCCAGGGTCTTAAATGACCGCATTTGGCCAGATTTGGGTCGTGGGGACCCTGTCCAGAGGGATCAGGAGAGGCGCGGTGTCTTTGCACCTCGGACCTGCCGACCTAGCGAAAGGGGCGGAAGCGGTGGCGGTCGGGCTGGTGGGAAGGCTCGCGTTTGGACTCGCGGGCGCCGGGAGCCCGATGCATGTTCGGTGTCACGCTCGCGGCGGTGTGCGGGCGTGACAATGGCGAGTTGTCCACTTCTTCCGATAGGCCTGCGTGGCGGGACTGCGCGGGTGGCTGGCACCAGCTATAAAATTCCGCCATCGACAGACTTCACTCCGGAGCTGGTAACCCGAACCGCCGCACGCGCTCTGCCTCCTCCGCCCGGCCACTTTTCCGAAGAGCATCGACCAAGTGACGGGCAGCGGACGTGTCGCCTGCCAGGGCGCGGACCCGGAGTTCGTCAGCGTCGCCGCGTTCCCACAGCAGCTCCACCAGCTGGTCGCGGGCCTGTCGGTCGCCAGCATCGGCGAGGGCTTGGAGATCGTCGAGGTTCCCGCGTTCTCGCAGTAGCGCGGCCAGTTGGTGGCGGACCATCCAGTCGTTGGCGTTCTCGTCTGCGAGGGCTTGCAGCTGGTCAAGGTCGCCCTGTTTACGAAGCAGTTCGGCCAACTGTCGGCTGGAGACCCGGTGGCCAGCGTCGGAGTTAGTCTCAGCTACGGCTTGCAGCCGGGCAAAGTAGTTGCGTTTGTGCAGCAGCGCGTCTAAGTAAGTGCGGACGACCCAGTCGTCGGCTTTGGCGTCAGCGAGGGCTTGGAGGCCGTTTAGGTCATCGCGTTCGCTCAGCAGCTCGGCTAGGTGGTCGAGGGCGTACCGGTCGCCGGCGTCGGCGAGGGCTTGGAGCCGGTCGAGGTCGCCGCGTTCGTGCAGCAGCATGACCAGTTGTTCGTAGGCGTGCCAGTCGTTGGTATTGGCGTCGGCGTCGGCGAGGGCTTGGAGCCGGTCGAGGTCGCCTTGTTCGCGTAGCAGCTCTGCTAGTTGATCGCGAGCGTATAAGTCGCCTGCGTCAGAGCGGGCTTGGAGCCGGTCGGCGTCGCCTTGTTCGCGTAGCAGCTCTGCTAGTTGATCGCGAGCGTATAAGTCGCCTGCGTCAGAGCGGGCTCGCAGCCGGTCGGCGTCGCCCTGTTCGCGCAGCAGAAGGGCCAGTTGCTCGCGGGCGTGCAGGTCGCCTGCGTCAGAGCGGGCTTGGAGCCGGTCGGTGTCGACTTGTTTGTGCAGCAGAAGGGCCAGCTGTTGCTGGGCGTATAGACGGTGCAGGATATTCTCTGCGCCAGCCAGTTCACGGCCGGAGTCGGCGGCCGCCGCAAATAGTGGCTCGGCAAAGCAGTACAACAACCGACTCATCGCCGCATCTGCGGCGAGCCGCTGATCGTCAGCGTCGGTGAGATGGGTGGTCAGCGCCCGCCACAGCGACCCTGGCGCGATAGCCCAGCGGCGCTCGGCGCCAGCCTGCTGCTGAAGGTAGTCGGCAACTAGGTAGCCGTGGATCTGTCCCATCTGATCGATGGGGCCAGGCGGCGCGGTGGGGGCCAAGGCGGAGGCCGCGCCATTGAGAGTGGTGGTGGCATACGCCAGTGCGACCTCAAACCAGTTCGATGGTGCTGTCGCGCGCTGGCGCAGGGTGCAGTAGCCAGGCGCGGCCGCGCGCAGTAGGTCGGTGGTCAACGGTGAGCGGACGCCCAAGCGGGTGGCGTCGATTGCTGCGTTCAGAACTGCTGCGGCATAGGGGCCGGCTTCGGCGGCGGCGGCATTTCTCCATCGCTGGATCAGTTGTGGGGCAGCGGCGATGACCTGGGTCAACCCGTAATCGGTGGACTTTAAGGCCAAGGTGATGCGTGCATCGCCGGATTCGGCGATTTTTTGGGCACGGGCGCGCTCGGCAGAAGTGAAGTTGTCTGCGACGTCGATTACCTCGGCCAAGCCGACCAGTTCACGTTCAAGAGCGTAGGGATCGGGCTGGCCACCGGCTGGCCTGGTGGTGTAGGCGGTGTAGCGGTCCGGCCACAACGTGCCTACCAGTACCGCGCCGCTTGACATGAGGCGGCGGGCGGTCGCTGCGGTCAAGGCAGGTAGATAGCGCTGGAGTTCATCCAGCCATACCACCAGCCGCGCCGGACGCGCGGCTGCGGCCTTGGCAATGTGGTCAGCGCTGTCGGGGTGAAGCAGCCACCAGTCCGGCACTTCGGCGGTGATGGCCTCATATGCACAGCGGGTCTTGCCCGCCGAGGAGCCGCCGACCAGTAGCACCATCCCGCCCTGCCCGCTGTCGGCGGCAGCACGGATCAGGGTGCGGACACTACGGGGGCCGATGTCGATGTCACGAGAGATATAGGCGGGCAGGTCGGTGGTTGCGCCAGGCACGTCGATGGGTTTATGCACGCCCATGTGACGAGGCAGCCCCTGATGAACGTGTATCAGTCCCTCTAAGCCGTGGGAGGCGGGGGTCGCGTCGTCGGTGAGCGGTGTGGGCCGCGCGGGGCGGAGGGCGTGGGGGCGGCCGCCTGCACCTGTTCCCCGGCGGCGTTCGGTCAGCGCTTGTTGGCGCAGAGCCTCCCACGCAGCCGGAGGGGTTGGAACGTAGTCGGGTGCGGTGGTGCGGGTGCGCGCGGCCAGGTAGGTGATCACCCACTGAGCGAGTTGGGCGTTGGAGGGGACGTTCTTGCCGTTGAGCCAGTCGCTCCAGGACGTCTCTGACAGCTTCAGCGCCGGTTGTTGGGCGGCGGCTTGGCGCTTGAGTATGGCGCCGGTTGGTTTGCCCGCCGCCTGGTGAAGGGCGCGTAAAGCGGCCGCGTAGCGGGCCGTAGCGTCCTGCTGCTGATTCACACCGCGCTCCCACTCATATCCCTGCCGACGGCACCACCCCGGCCAGGAGAATCCGGATCCAGATCCGATCCGTACCGTAGCCGGAAAGCCTTTTGTTCACGCCCTTCGAGGTCACCAGCTTGCCCGCTGAGCAGTTGGCAGCAAGGGCGAACCGGAAAACCGTCCGTACCGGCTCAATCACGGTCAACACCCCGCACCCACTCGAGAGGCGGGGGTCACCGTGAGGAGCATCTATGATCAACCGACGACTCGACCGCGGCCTGGCCCGTATTGCGCTGATGGCCGCCCTACGCGGTCTGGCCGCAGCTCTGGCCGCCGCCCCGATCCAGCTGGCCATTTGGTGGATTACCCACCGCTAACCCACATCAGTGAACCTGGACCGCCGCCCACGATGCCGGGCAGCGGTCCAAGCCCCCGTCCGCTAGCCATCGGCCACGCCCCAGAGATCGGGCGTGGCCTGCTTCATCTTTCAGCCTTCCTGAACTCGCCGTGGATCAATCGGGGCTTTCGGGAACGGAAAACGACAAAAGACGTCTAATGTGAGAGATGTTCATTTATTCTCGCATCCCGGCTTGTCCTGGGTCGATGGCGGGCGGATGATCAGCTACCTTCCTCAGCTACCTGCGGTCCGCGCCGCTGAGCGCGGTCTTTGGCGATCACCGGGTGCCGGAGCGTCCCGCCGGAGGCTGCCCTTTGGACGGGCGTACAACCCGTTAGCTAAGTACCCTTGATCGTATGGACGCCTCCGTAGCGCAAGTTCTCACCGCACTTATTGGGATAGGTGGGACGCTTGGGGCGGCTATATTTACTCAGATATTTCAGCGCCAAGCAGAGCGTGAGCGACGAAATTTCGAGCGAGAGCGTTATTGGGTTGAGCAGAGATTTCAGGTATTTAAGTTGCTAGTGGCCGCGTCCCTTAAGATAGAAGAATTGGCGCTTGGCCCGAAAATCCCGTCCCGCCGTGTGTTTGATCAGCTTTATGGGGCAGGTTTTACGGAGTTTCACGATGTCCCGCCGGCAGGCGTTGCAGAGCTTATCTCGGCTACTGAGCTAAAGGGGTGGGAGGAAGGGCTTGATGTAGCCGTTGACTTGACGTTAAATAGAATGCCTGCTTTAGTCGGTGAACTTTTTCTTCTGGCTGATCAGCTTGTAGTGGACGCTGCTCGTGCCCTTGTTCGTGCCGCTGATGAAGTGGTGGATCGGATGATCACTTGTGATGGGGCCTATATTGAAGCGGTGCCTGAGCTAAGGTTGGTACGCGAGCGATTCCAGGCAGCAGTGCGTGCGTATCTAGGAGCGGCAGGAATTGCAGACCCTAGAGCGGCCAAGTTGTTGAGTGAACTCGGCAATGATGCGTCATGATGCTGCGCCCAGAGCCTGGCTGCGCGCTAGAACGGCGCTTGTACTGCACTTGGTCCGTAAGACCAATTCGGCAGATTTACGCGGTCAGTTCGGTGCGAGCCTGGTTGATCATCGCGCTCCACGCCGAACCCCATTGCGATGTTGCCACCAGTCTGTCGGTCCGGTGGGGAATCGTCAGCAGAGGGAGCGTCTGCACGCTTCCTGAGGAGCTCGGAAGCTGCGGCGTCACAGCCCGAAGGAGGAGCGAGCCTGGAGCTTCTTGTGAAGTCTCCTCCCATGCAGGAAACCCTATTTCCCCTTCATCGCCGTATGTGCTTCGTCACAATACGCAACATGAACAGCCAGGGCCCCGGCGTATCGAGGTTTCGTCCGGGTTTGGTTTCTCCGGTACCGCTGAGCCTGGGGCGCGGGCTGCGTACGGAGTGAAGAGCGGGGTAACGACTGGCCAAGCGCCCAACGAGGAAGGGC
>NZ_JAHCST010000041.1 GCF_018476525.1 Acrocarpospora catenulata | reverse complement strand
CGCGCCCCCCCCCCCCCGGCCCGGCCGCTTCGCAGCCGGTGTCTTCCCTCTCTCCGGTCGCTGCGCTCCCTCCGTTCAGTCCAGACACCGGCGCGGCCGGGCAATTCCCACATACGACTACGGGAGTTGGTTGCCGGGGAGAGTCGGCTCCGCCTCACAGTACGACTTATCGGGCCGGTTGCCCTGAAATAACACGAAAAGAGCGGCTCGCCCGGCACCTGGGACGAACCGCTCTTTCCGTTAATTCAATGCGTCAAGCAGGTGACTACTTGACGGTGACGGTGGCGCCGGCGCCCTCCAGGGCAGCCTTGGCCTTCTCCGCCTGCTCCTTGTTGACCTTGCCGTCGAAGACCGACTTGGGAGCGCCGTCCACCAGGTCCTTGGCCTCCTTGAGGCCGAGGCTGGTGAGGGTCCGGATCTCCTTGATGACCTGGATCTTCTTGTCGCCCGCGGCCTCCAGGATGACCTCGAACTCGTCCTGCTCCTCGACCTCCTCGACGGCGGCGGCCGGACCGCCGGGGGCGGCGGCGACCGCGACCGGGGCGGCGGCCTTGACGTCGAAGGTCTCCTCGAAGAGCTTCACGAAGTCAGACAGCTCAAGGAGGGTCATCTCCTTGAAGGTCTCCAGCAGCTCGTCGGTGCTGAGCTTCGCCATGGTGTTCCTCCAGTGAATCTAACTAACAAACGTTTAAGGGACCGCGGTGTGCGTTTCCCCCCGCTTTCGCGGACCTTCGAATTACTCGCCGGCCTCTTCGCGCTTGACGCGCAGAGCCTCGGCCAGTCGAGCCATCTGCGTGGGCAGCGCGGCGAAGGTGGCGGCAGCCTGGGACTGCTTGGCCTTCAGAGCGCCGGCCAGCTTCGCGAGGAGCACCTCACGGGACTCAAGGTCAGCCAGCTTGGAGATCTCGTCCGGGGTCATCGCCTTGCCGTCGACGACCCCGCCCTTGATCACCAGAAGGGGGTTGGCCTTGGCGAACTCACGCAGACCCTTGGCCGCCTCCACCACGTCGCCCTTGACAAAGGCGATCGCGGTCGGGCCCTTGAGCAGCCCGTCCAGAGCGGTGATCCCGACACTGTTGGCCGCGATCTTGGTGAGCGTGTTCTTCGCCACGGCGAACTTCGCATTCCCACTGAGCGTCACGCGCAGCTGCTTGAGCTGGGCGACGGTGAGACCGCGGTACTCGGTCAGAACGGCGGCGCTGGAACCTTCGAACTCGCTGCGGAGTTCGGCCACCGCGCCGGTCTTCTCCGACTTCGCCATGGGCCCTCCTTCCAGATGATGCCGCCGGCGAAGGACTGGAGAAACAAACAAGCCCCGGCGCAGGGCGCACGGGGCTCACGAAAAGAACGCGAACTCACATCCACACCTACGCGGGCCGTCCCTCACGGGAACCTTCGGTCTGCGAGCTAGGGCCCACAGACAACCGGCGGTCTTTGGCAGTGAACAGAGTACGTTGTCAACCCCCCGGACGCCAAATCAGCTTTCACGGCCGGGCTCGGCCGCCGGGGGGCGGCCGAGCCGCGGAGGATTGACGACGGTTGCTACTCGGCCACAGGCATGTTCTTCGGCAGTTCGCCCACCTGGTCGGCCGGAGGTGCGGCGATCGAGAGCTGCTGGTCGAACGAGGTGAACAGCAGTGCGGCGGTGAAGGTGCCGCCCTCGGCGGCGCCGTTCAGCTGGATCTTCCGGGGCAGCCCGGCCTCGTCGATCCAGGTGTCGAACTTCATGTCCTTGATCGAGGACAGCTGCCCGTTGAGCGTGGCCTGCGACTCGGGCGGAAGCAGCTTCAGCGCCTCGGCCACCGGGAAGGTGCCCGAGTAGTGCGTGGTCTGCACGCCCCTCACCGTCTCGCTGCCGACCGACTTGACGTCCTTGGACGCGGTGAGCAGGGCCACGCTGGACTTCAGGTCGATCTGCTGGGCCTGGCTCAGGAACTGCTGGACGCCGGCCTGGTCGCCCAGCTGCTTCAGGTCCACCCTGACCCACGGCTTGGTGGCGCCCACGAGGGTCTTGAGCAGGTCCAGCTTCACGTAGGCGACCTCGTCCGCGAGGATCACCCGGACTCCGCCGGGCAGGGCCTGGCCGGCGTAGGTCACCTGGGAGAGGTTGATGTCGGAGGCGAGCGCGGGCTTCTGCTGGAGGAGCATGGTGCCCTTGACGTTCCCGGTCCCGTTCTGCGGGTCCTTGAAGTCCACCACGATGTCGGCCGCGTAGGAGGTGACCTCCTCGGCCCGCTTGGCGGTCTCCTGCATGGCCTGAGCGGCTGAGAGCTGGACCTCACCGATGGGCTCGGCCGTCGTGGTGCCGCAGCCGGCCCCGGCGATCAGTGCGGTGGCGGCTAAGGTGGCCACCAGTAGTCGGCGCATGGGTTCCGTCCTTTCTTCGCCCAGAGCCTACGTTCGCCCGTCTCGCGGCGGGCGGGCCGACGCGATATCTGCATGGAACCCGCACAAACGAAACGGCTCCCCTCCGGTTACCCGGAAGGGAGCCGCGTATACGGGCGTGCGCCCGCTTACTCGTCGATCTCGGCGGTCAGCGCGCGCGTCACGTTGGGGTCCACCGGGATGCCGGGGCCCATGGACGTGGCGAAGGTGACCTTCTTCAGGTAGCGGCCCTTGGCGGCGGACGGCTTGAGCCTGAGCACCTCGTCCAGCGCGGCCGCGTAGTTCTCCACCAGCTGGCGCTCGTTGAAGGACGCCTTGCCGATGATGAAGTGGAGGTTGGCGTGGCGGTCGACGCGGAACTCGATCTTGCCGCCCTTGATCTCGGTGACGGCCTTGCCGACCGCGGGGGTGACCGTGCCGGTCTTCGGGTTGGGCATCAGGCCACGGGGACCGAGCACCCGGCCGAGGCGGCCGACCTTGCCCATCAGGTCCGGCGTGGCGACCACGGCGTCGAAGTCGAGGCGGCCCTTGGCCACCTCGTCGATGAGCTCGTCGGCGCCCACGATGTCGGCGCCCGCGGCGCGGGCCTCCTCGGCGCGGTCACCGGTGGCGAAGACCAGGACCCGGGCGGTCTTGCCGGTGCCGTGCGGGAGGTTGACGGTGCCGCGGACCATCTGGTCGGCCTTGCGGGGGTCGACGCCCAGCCGCAGGGCCACCTCGACGGTGGCGTCGAACTTGGTGGTGGCGGTCTTCTTCGCCACCCGGACGCCCTCCAGGGGCGAAAGGAAACTCTCGCGGTCGACCTGGGCGGCCGCGTTCTTCCAGCTCTTGCTGCGCTTCACTGCTGCTCCTAGATGGAGGTCGTGGTGTGGGCCGCGCGAGGCCCTTCCACAGGGTTCAGGGGTTGTCAGTCGGCGATCGTGATGCCCATGGAACGGGCGGTGCCGGCGATGATGCGCTCGGCCATCTCGATGTCGTTGGCGTTCAGGTCGGGCATCTTCGTCTCGGCGATCTGCCGCAGCTGCTCCCGGGAGAGCTGGCCCACCTTGGTCTTGAGCGGGTTGTTGGAGCCGCTCTTCAGGCCGAGCGCCTTCTTGATCAGCTCGGGCGCCGGCGGCGTCTTGGTGACGAAGGTGAAGCTGCGGTCCTCGAAGATGGTGATCTCAACGGGGATGATGTTGCCCCGCTGCGCCTCGGTGGCCGCGTTGTACTGCTTGACGAACTCCATGATGTTCACGCCGTGCGGACCGAGCGCGGTACCGACGGGCGGCGCGGGCGTGGCCTGGCCAGCGGGCAGCTGGACCTTCACCAACGCCGCGATCTTCTTCTTGGGAGGCATGACTCTCTCCGGGTCCTCTGTTATTCCGTGATGCCCCACGATGCCTGCCTGAAGGCAGGCAGGGGCGTCCCCGCGGGGAGCGGGGAGAACTAGACGAGTCTACTTGACCCGGTCAGATCTTCGAGACCTGGTTGAACGACAGCTCCACCGGGGTCTCCCGGCCGAAGATCGACACCAGCACCTTGAGCTTCTGCGACTCGGGGCTGATCTCGCTGACCGAGGCGGGCAGCGTGGCGAACGGGCCGTCCATGACGGTGACGGACTCGCCGATCTCGAACTCGACGGTGGAAGCCGACGTCTTCGCGGAGGCCTTCTTGACCTCCTCGGTCGGCTCCGGCGCGAGCAGCTTGGCCACCTCGTCCAGGTTGAGCGGACTGGGCTTGTTGGACAGGCCGACGAAGCCGGTGACGCCGGGGGTGTTCCGCACGGCGGCCCAGGACTCGTCGGTGAGCTCCATCCGGACCAGGACGTAGCCGGGCAGCACGCGCTCCTTGATCGGCGTCTTCTTGCCGCCCTTGAACTCGGTGACCGTGTGGGTCGGCACCTCGACCTGGAAGATGTAGTCCTCCATGTTGAGGGACCCGGTACGGCTCTCGATGTTCTGTTTCACGCGGTTCTCGTAGCCGGCGTAGGAGTGGATGACATACCACTCGCCGTACTGGCCGCGGAGCTGACGCTTGAATTCCTCGATCGGGTCAACGTCGGGGACGATGTCACCATCTTCGTCGACGGCGTTCTTCGCCTCGACGGCAGAGACATCGTCAGCATCGTCAGCGGACTCGGCCGCGGTCTCCGGCTCGACGGCCGCGTCGACCTCTTCTTCGGTCTCGTCTTCCCACTCAGCGCGGGAGCCGTCGGCCGACAGCGGGGACTCGGACACGGTGACTGTTCCTCTTTCGTAGGTGAACTGATGCGGTCGCGGTCAGGAACCGAAGACCGCGAGCACACCCTTCGTCAGCAGGAAGTCTAGCCCGGCCACGATACCCACCATGATCAGGCAGAACCCGAGAACCACGATGGTGTAGTTGATCAGATCTCTCCGGGTCGGCCAGATGACCTTACGCAGCTCGGCGACGGCCTGCCGATAGAAAAGTGCGGGAGTGGTGCGCTTGGTCTTCTTCTCGCCGCTCGGCTTGCCTGGCTGTGCTGCGGCCTCGCCGCGCGTGTCGATCGCCACAGTCCTCACCTGATCCGTCGTGTCCATCGCAACCGGCGGCGTTTTCGCCCGTAGTGCGCGGACCGCACTCCGCAGGGCACGAGGGACTCGAACCCCCAACCGCCGGTTTTGGAGACCGGTGCGCTACCAATTGCGCTAGTGCCCTAAGCCGTGCACCACCCTACCTGACAGCGACCGTTACCGGTCCTGCGTTGCGGCGTTGTGGCCCACTAGTCGGTGAAGTGTACGTGGGAAAGCCTGCTTCGTCGAACCAGTAAGTCCACGCAGGTCAACGTTACCGCGATGGGCTGTCCGGATGATGGATGTCGTGGTGGTCCCGGCGGAGTGTTCTGAAACGATTACTCCATGAGCCGAATCTCCGCGCGCGTCTCCGCGCGCATCTCCGCCATCGCCGAATCCGCCACCCTCGCCGTGGACGCGAAGGCGAAGGCGATGAAAGCGGCCGGCCGGCCGGTGATCGGCTTCGGCGCCGGCGAACCGGACTTCCCGACCCCGGACTACATCGTGGAGGCGGCCGTGGCGGCCTGCCGGGAGCCCCGCTTCCACAAGTACACCCCGGCCGGGGGCCTGCCCGAGCTGAAGCAGGCCATCGCCGACAAGACCGCCCGCGACTCCGGGTTCCAGGTGGACGCCGGCCGGGTGCTGGTCACCAACGGCGGCAAGCAGGCCGTGTACGAGGCGTTCGCCACCCTGCTCGACCCTGGCGACGAGGTGCTGGTGGTGGCGCCGTACTGGACCACCTACCCGGAGGCGATCAAGCTGGCCGGGGGCGTGCAGGTGGACGTGGTGACCGACGAGAGCACCGGCTACCTGGCCTCGGTGGAGCAGCTGGCCGAGAAGCTGACCGAGCGGACCAAGGTGCTGCTCTTCGTGTCCCCGTCCAACCCGACCGGGGCGGTCTACTCGCCCGCCCAGGTGGCCGAGATCGGCCGGTGGGCGCTGGAGAACGATCTCTGGGTGGTCACCGACGAGATCTACGAGCACCTGGTCTACGGGGACGCCAAGTTCGCGAGCATCGCCACCGCCGTGCCGGAGCTGGCCGACCGGGTCGTGGTGCTGAACGGCGTGGCCAAGACGTACGCGATGACCGGCTGGCGGGTGGGCTGGCTGATCGGCCCGCAGGACGTGGTGAAGGCGGCCACCAACCTTCAGTCGCACGCCACCTCCAACGTCTGCAACGTGGCCCAGGCGGCGGCGCTGGCCGCGGTGAGCGGGGACCTGTCGGCGGTGGCCACCATGCGGGAGGCGTTCGACCGGCGGCGGCAGACCATGGTCCGCCTGCTCAACGAGATCCCCGGCGTGGTCTGCCCGGAGCCGCTCGGGGCGTTCTACGCCTACCCGTCGGTCAAGGAGCTGCTCGGCAAGGAACTGCGCGGGCAGCGGCCCGCCAGCACGGCGGAGCTGGCGGAGCTGATCCTGGAGGAGGCCGAGGTAGCCCTGGTGCCCGGTGAGGCGTTCGGGACCCCGGGCTACTTCCGCCTCTCCTACGCCCTGGGCGACGAGGATCTCGCCGAGGGCGTCAGCCGCCTGGCCAAACTCCTGGCCGAGGCACACTAGCGGGTGCGCTGAAGAGCGCCCGGGGCCAGGAGCGGGTACGGCAAGATATGGAGATGCCACGCCGTCTCGACAGGCTTCCCAAAGCCCACCTGCACCTGCACTTCACCGGCTCGATGCGGCACACGACGCTGATCGAGCTGGCCGCCGAGCACGGGGTGCACCTGCCGGACGCGCTGGTGCAGGATTGGCCGCCCCGGCTGCGGGCCACCGACGAGCGCGGCTGGTTCCGGTTCCAGCGGCTGTACGACATCGCCCGGTCGGTGCTCCGGCGCCCCGCGGACGTCTACCGGCTGCTCAGGGAGGCGGCCGAGGACGAGGCCGCGGAGGGCTCCCGCTGGCTGGAGATCCAGGTGGACCCGTCCGGGTACGCGCAGCGGTTCGGCGGCCTGACCGCCACCCTGGAGCTGGTCCTGGACGCGGCGAAGGCGGCCGAGCGGGCGACCGGCGTGGGCATCGCGGTGATCGTGGCGGCCAACCGCACCCGGCACCCGCTGGACGCGCGCACGCTGGCCCGGCTGGCGACCAGGTACGTGGACCAGGGCGTGGTCGGTTTCGGCCTCTCCAACGACGAGCGCCGCGGCCGGGCCAGGGACTTCGACGCCGCGTTCCGGATCGCCAAGCGGGCGGGGCTGCTGGCGGTGCCGCACGGCGGGGAGCTGCTGGGCGCGGTGAGCGTGGCCGAGTGTGTGGACGACCTTGCGGCCGACCGGGTGGGGCACGGCGTGCGGGCGGCCGAGCAGCCCCGGCTGATGGAGCGCCTGGCGGCACGGGGCATCGCCTGCGAGGTCTGCCCGCTCTCCAACGTGGGCCTGGGCGTGGTGGACCGTCCCGAGGACGTGCCGCTCCGGCGGCTCTTCGAGGCCGGGGTGCCGATCGCGCTGGGCGCCGACGACCCGCTGCTGTTCGGCGACCGCCTGCTCGCCCAGTACACGCTGGCCCGGGAGGTGTACGGCTGCACCGACCAGGAGCTGGCCGAGCTGGCCCGCCAGTCGGTGCGCGCCTCGGCCGCCCCGGACACCTTCCGCAAGGAGCTGCTGGGCGAGATCGACGCCTGGCTGGGTTAGCGCACCGAGTCCGCGATCACGCGGGCCTCCGCCAGGGTCGGCGGGCCCTCCAGGCGCATGCCGACCTGGCCGCGCTGCCAAATCAACGTCGGGCCCGCCAGCCGCATCGGCTGCGGTGGCCCGCCGCCGGCCGGGAGGTACTCCAGCCCGTGTTGCCGAGGGATCCAGACGCCGGTCACCCCGTTCACGAAGGTGCTCTCCGGGAAAGGCGGGCCGAGTTCCTTGCGCCAGATGTCGGTGAGCATGCCGTGGTACTGGTCGAGGCGGACCCCGGGCCAGAACATCGAGACGACCCGGCCGCCGTCGGCGACGCGCACGTCGTCGGGGGCGGGCAGCGCGGCCAGCGTCGCCAGCGGGAAGGTGACCTGAGCACGGGCCTGTTCCAGGGTGACCCTGCGCTCGCCAGGCAACGGCGAGGGCAGGCCGGTGGGCAGAGGGCCCGGCTGCTCCTCCACGTTGATCTGGACGCCGGCGAAGCGGAGCACGGAGACCACGGCGGCCCGGCCCTGCGGGGTGGCGGCCACCAGCACGACCAGGAACGCGGCGAGCACGGCCGCGATCCGCCGGGCGGTCCACCGGGGGCGGCGGGACGGCACGGGTTCGGGCAGCCGGGCCCGTACGGTGGCGGCGAGATCGGCGGGTGGCGGCGGGACGTCGATCATCGCGCCCAGTGCCAGCAGTTCGGCTTCCAGGTCGTCGAAGGAGTTGTTCTCAGAGGAGTTCACGGCCCACCTCCTCCCGCAGTCGCCGCAGCCCCCGGAAGGTCCGGGACTTGACCGAGCCGACCGGGCAACCCAGCACCTCGGCGGTCTCCGCTTCCGACAGTTGCAGGAAATACCGGCAAACCACCGCTTCACGTTCCCGATCAGGCAGGGCCCGCACCGCCGCCAGCAACCGCGCCGACCGGTCGGCGGCCACCGCCGCCCCCGCGGGGTCCTCGGGCCCGCTCCCCTCCGGCTCCTGTCCGAGCCGTACGGCGAGTTCGGCCCGCCGCCCCCTGCCCCGGGTCAGGTTGTGCGTCTCGTTGGCGACGATCCGCAGCAGCCACGGCCTGAACGCCGAATCCCGGCGGAACCCCGCCAGATGCCGGTACGCCTTGACGAACGCCTCCTGCACCACGTCCTCAGCCTCGGCCCCGGCCCCCAGCAGGTGGGCGGTCCGGTGCGCGACCGCACTGTACCTGGCGACGAGCACCTCGTAGGCGCCCAGGTCGCCGCCCAGTGCGCGGGCGATCGCCTCGTCGTCCTCCAGCGGTGGGCTCCCCAGTACAGATCAGGTACAGACAAGGA
Organism: Acrocarpospora catenulata; assembly: GCF_018476525.1. Lineage (GTDB taxonomy): Bacteria > Actinomycetota > Actinomycetes > Streptosporangiales > Streptosporangiaceae > Acrocarpospora > Acrocarpospora catenulata. The sequence goes on along the minus strand of NZ_JAHCST010000041.1, from coordinate 73,594 downwards.
TCAGTCGGCTGGAAGATTCCACCGCATGTGCGGGGAATTGGGAAGCCCTCCCAGCGCGTATCCGACCGCGCGTTCCGGGGTGAACTCCGCGCCGTCGGCGTACGCCTGCTCGAAGGCGGCGTCGCCGATGGCCGCTCTGGCCCGCAGTTCGGCCTGCCGGCGGGAGACGGCGAGCTTGGCCGAGCCGAACTGGGTGAGCCCGAAGGTGGTCCAGATGCGGTGGCCGGCGCCGAGCAGCCGGGCGGCGCGCGGGTGGTCGCCGATCGCGGAGGCGGTCATGGCCAGCTGGTCCACCGCCATCGCGCTGCCCATCACGTCGCCGAGCCGCCAGAGCGCGCGCAGCCCCGTCCGGCCGTGCTGGTCGGCGGAGAGGGGGTCGCCGAGGCCGAGTTCGGCCCCCGAGCGCACGGTCTCGCCGTTGGACCTGGCCCAGACCTCCCCGGCGTGCTCGCACTCGGCGCGCTGCTCGGCCAGCACGGTCAGCGCGCCGGCCGGGCGGCCGCGCATGACCAGGGTGAGCGCCAGCACCGAGGCGGCCACCAGGCGGCCCATGTGCCGCCCGCCGTCCTGGTCGAAGTAGCCGATGGCCCGCTCGATCAGCTCGCCGCCCCGCTCCGGGTCGCCCTGCACCGCGGCCAGGGCGCCCAGGCCGAGGTAGGCGTACCCGGCGCCGGCCCAGTCCTGCTGGGCCACGGCGGCCTCGCTGGCCTCGGCGGTGCGGTGCGCGACCGGCTCCAGGTCGCCCTGGGCGAAGGAGACCCAGGCGGCGGCCCAGAGCGCCTTGGTCCTGGCCGGTCCTGGCCTGCTGTTACGTTCCAACGCCCGGTCCAGGTAGTAGCGCCCCTCCCGGACCTCGCCGAGGCAGAACCAGACGAACCAGAGCGCCCCGGCCAGTTCGAGCCCGACCGAGCTGGCGATGCTGTGGTCCAGGGCCAGCCGCAGGTTGGGCATCTCGCAGCGCACCCAGAGCGCCCAGGTGAACTGGTTGGGGCCGAACCAGTCGGCGTCGGCCTCCTTGGCCAGGGTGAGGTAGTAGTCGCGGTGGCGGCGCAGCTGCTGCTCCTCCTCGCCGAGTTCGCGCAGCCACTCCCTGCCGTACTCGCGGATGGTGTCGAGCATGCGGTACCGGTCGTCGTCGGCCTGCACGATGGACTTGTCGGCCAGCCGGGCCAGGATGCCGGGCACGTTGCCGAGCCGGTGGTCGGCGCAGACCTGCCCGGCCGCGTCCACGTCGAAGGACCCGGCGAAGACCGAGAGCCGGGCCCAGAGCAGCCGCTCCTCGGGCGTGCACAGCTCGTGGCTCCATCCGACCGCTGAGCGCAGCCCGTCGTGCCGCCCGGTACGGCCGCCGCCCCCCAGCAGCGCGAACCGGTCGTCCAGCCGGTCGGCCAGTTCCTCGGGGGAGAGCGCGCGCAGCCGCCTGGCGGCCAGTTCCAGCGCGAGCGGGATGCCCTCCAGGCGGGCGCAGAGCCGTACCACCGCGTCGGTGGGGGTGAACTGCGGGAGCACGGCGCGGGCGCGTTCGCAGAAGAGGCGCTGGGCGTCGGCGTCGCCGAGCGGGTGGACGCGGTAGACGCGCTCGGCCTCAAGACCCAGCTGCTGGCGGCTGGTGGCCAGCAGGCGGACCTGGGGGGCGGCGGCCAGCAGCAGGCCGGCCAGCTCGCGGACGGCGTCGATCAGGTGCTCGCAGGTGTCCAGCACGATCAGCACCGGCCGGCCGGCCAGGTGCTCGGCGAGCACCTCGGCCTGTGGGCGGACCGACTGCTCGCGCAGGCCGAGCGCGGCGGCCACGGCGTGCCCCAGCAGGTCGCCGTTGCGCTCGGCGGCGAGTTCGGCGAAGGCCACCTCGCCGCCGGAGCCGCCCAAGCCGCCCGACTCGGCGGCGAACGCCGCGGCGGCGCGCAGGGCGAGGCGGGTCTTGCCGACCCCGCCGGGGCCGGTCAGCGTGACCAGGCGGGCCCGGGTGATTAATCGGCCGACGTCGGACAGTTCCGTGTCGCGTCCTACAAAGGTGCTCGTCTCGGCCGGCAGATCCACGGCCACGAGCAAATCACGCGGAGGGCCGGGATTGGACCACGTCTGTGGAGAAAACCACTCCCCGGGAAGATATTTCTAACGCGCTGTCCAGCCCCATCCGGCGTCCCCGGGACAGCGTCTCCTCATACCGCGGATCGCCGAGCGCGGCCCGGCCGCGGGACTCGCGGTCGGCCAGCGGGGCGGCGAAGTGGCGGGCGCCGAACAGCGGCGGGCCGACCGAGCGCCAGAGCCGGTCGGCGGCGCCCTGGAGCAACGCGGCCATCTCGTGGTCGCCGGTGTCGGCCACCGCCAGGGCCAGCAGCTCCACCCCGAGCAGGGTGCCGACCTGGTCGTTGAAGGTCCGGTTGATCTCCAGCGAGGCCCGGGCCAGCCGGGACGCCTCGACCGGCTCCCCGGCCGCCCAGATGCAGTACGCCTGGACGAACAGCACGTAGGAGAGCACCCAGCGTTCGCCGTGCGCGGCGCACTCGGCCCGGACCTCCTGGCAGAGCCTGGCGCTCTCGTCCAGCCGCCCGGCGAAGCCCAGCGCCATGGCCAGTTCCACCCGGCCCATCAGCACCTGGCTGTCCAGCAGGCCCAGCCACTGGTACTGGTCCAGGGCGTCCTCGAAGAGCGGGACGGCCTCGGCGTGCTCGTCGCTGAGCAGCGCCGCGCAGCCCAGCCGGTGCGTGGCCCGGGCCCGCACCCGGGAGTCGCCGCCGTCCCGGCACTCCTCCAGCATCCGTACGGCATGCCCCAGGTCGCCCAGCAGGATCGCCACGTAACCCCCGGCCCACAGCGCCCGGGCCCGCTCGGGGGTGGGCGAGGAGTCCAGCGCCAGGCCCTGCTCCAGCCAGCGCCGCCCCTCGCCGAGGTAGCCGCAGCCGACCCAGTAGAACCAGAGCGCGGCGGCCAGCTCCAGGCCGTCCCGCACCTCGCCGGGGATGGTCATGCAGAAGTCCAGCGCACTGCGCAGGTTGCCGTGCTCGGCCCGGGTCCGGGCCAGGATGGCCGCCTGGTCGGGGCCGAACCACTCGATCTCGCCGCGGCGGGCCATCCGCAGGTAGTAGTTCTTGTGCCGGCGGCGGAGCCGGAAGATCTCCTCCTCGCCCAGGCGGCGCAGCCACTCGGCGCCGTACTCCCGGACGGTTTCCGGCATGTGGTAGCGGGAGCCCTCCTCGCGGGTCAGGATCGAGCGGGCCACCAGGCCGCCGATCAGGTCGAGCACCTGGTGCGCGGGGATCGCGCGGTCGTGGCAGACCTCCTCGGCGGCGGCCAGGTCGAAGCAGCCGGAGAAGACGGCCAGCCGGGCCCAGAGCAGGCGCTGGGCGGGGGTGCAGAGCTCGTGGCTGCGGCCGATCACCGCGCGCAGGCCGTCCAGCAGCTGGAACCGGCCCGCCTCGAAGTCCAGTTCCCGGACGATCTCCGCCACGGACCGGCCGGCGAGCCGGTCGGCGGCCAGTTCGATGGCGAGCGGGATACCGTCCAGCCGTTCGCAGAGCCCGCCGTCCTCCACCAGGTGCCGACCGGCCCTGGCGTTGAGCAGGGCGATGCCGTCGGCCTTGGTCATCGGGGGGACCACGAACAGGTGCTCGCCCGCCACGTCCAGGGCCTGGCGGCCGGTGACCAGGACGCGCAGCCCGGGGGCGGCCCTGAGCAGGGTCTCGGTGAGCCGGGCGGTGGCGTCCACCACGGCGTCGGCGCCGTCCAGGATCAGGAGGACGCGCCGGGCGGCCAGGTGGCCGGGGAGCTCCTCTTCGGCGTCCAGCCGCAGGGCCTCGGCGACGGTCTGGGCCAGCATGCCGGGGTCGCGGAGTTCGGACAGGTCGATGGTGGGGGCTCCGTCGGGAAAGTCCGGACTCGCCGTGGCGGCCACTTCTTCGGCCAGGCGGGACTTTCCGATTCCGCCGACTCCGGTCAGCGTGACCAGGCGGGACAGGGCCAGCAGCCGGGTGATCTCGGCGATCTCCGGGCCGCGGCCGACGAAGCCGGGCATTGACAAATCGTAACCCTCGGTGGTCGATCTGGCAGCGAACCGCGTGGGCGGCGGGTCGCGGGGCACTAGACTCCGTCGTACCGCCAAACCGCCGTAAACGAGGATCGCATGTCTGGGTATGACCGAGTAGTTCAGCCGGCGGCCGGAGACGAGGCCCTGGAGAACCACCTTGGGGGGGACGAGGCCAGGAACTACCGGCAGTACGAGTACGACATGGTCGCCCCGCACGTCGGGCGGTCGATGCTGGAGGTCGGGTCGGGGCTCGGGCACTTCGCCGAGCAGTTCCTGCCCCGGCTGGACCGGCTGGTGGTGAGCGACTTCGATCCGTACTGCGTGGAGCAGCTGGAGAAGCGGTTCGCGGACCGGGACGACATCGGGGTGCTCCAGTTCGGCCTGCCGACCCGGATCCCGCTGGCGGAGAAGGTCGACACCGTCGTGCTGATGAACGTGCTGGAGCACATCGAGGAGGATGTGGCGGCGCTGCGCTCGCTGGCGGAGGTGACCCAGCCCGGAGGGCGGATCATCATCTGGGTGCCCGGCTACATGCAGCTGTACGGGGACTTCGACCGGAAGGTCGGGCACGTCACCCGGTACACCCCGGCCACCCTGGGCCGGACCGTGACCGCCGCCGGGCTGGAGGCCGAGGTGCTGAAGCCGATCAACTTCCTCGGCGGCATCGCCTGGTGGCTGGCGGTGCGGCGCGGCGGTGTCGGTTACCCGGACCCGCGCCTGGTCAAGATCTACGACCGGACCGTGGTGCCGACCACCCGGTTCATCGAGCGTTTTGTCCGCCCGCCGTTCGGGCAGACGGTGTTCTGCGTGGCGCGCGTCCCCCACTGAGCGCTTCTCATGGATTTCCCACCTATCTCCACCCCTTGACCCAGCGTGCTTGGTTTTGCTGAGCGCCATGAGAACGCGGCTCGGCGGCCGAGCTACATCTGAAAATCAGGACATATGGGGCTTCTGATGTTCCGGAGGCCCCATACTTATGTCACCCATGACTGAGACCAGGATCCTCGTCGTCGAGGACGAGCCGAACATCCGCGACATCGTCGACGTCGCGCTGCGGTTCCACGGGTTCACCGTGACCGCCGTCGCCACGGGGCGGGACGCGCTGCGCGAGTTCGCCGCGCGTCGGCCCGACCTGATCGTGCTGGACGTCATGCTGCCCGACATCGACGGGTTCGAGATCTGCCGGCGCATCCGGTTCGACGGCGCGCAGACCCCGGTGATCTTCCTTACCGCGCGGGACACCGTCTCCGACACCGTACGCGGGCTGACCATGGGCGGGGACGACTACGTCACCAAGCCGTTCTCGGTGGAGGCCCTGGTGGCCAGGATCCGGGCGGTGCTCCGCCGGACCACCGTGCCGGACGCCGAGGAACGCCCGTCCAGGGACGTGCTCCGCGTCGCCGACCTGGAACTCGACGAGGCCCGCTGGGAGGTACGGCGCGGCGGGGTGCGGGTGGACCTGTCCCCCACCGAGTTCCGGCTGCTCGCCTTCCTGATGGAACACCCGGGCATGGTGCTCACCAAACGGCAGCTGCTCGACCAGGTCTGGGGATACGGCGGCTCCTCCCAGGTGCTGGAGACCTACATCTCCTACCTGCGCCGCAAACTGGACCCGCTGGGCCCGCCGCTCATCCACACCCAGCGCGGGGTCGGTTACGCGCTGCGGCCCTGAGCCGCGATGTCGTCGCTGCACACCCGCCTGCTGGCCGGACTGCTCGTCATCAGCTCGCTGCTCCTGGTCGTGCTGTCGCTGGTCAGCGCCGCGGTGCTGCGGGTGCACCTGTCCGACCGGCTGGAGGGGCAGCTGCTGGCCGCCACCGCCACCGCCTCCCGCCGGGTGGAGGCCACCGACACCCTCACCCAGGCGCTCACCGGATCCACCTTCGCGGTGGTCGCCCTCAACCTGAACACCCAGCGGACCAGGCTGGTCAGCGGGGACGCGCCGCAGGCCGAGTCGGTGCCGGGACTGGTGGAGGGCATCGGGCTGGAGCGGCTCACCGCGCACGCCTCGGCGGGCCGCGTCTTCGAACTGGGCAAGGACATGATCGCGGCGGCGGCGCGGACCAGGATCGGGAACCGGCTGGTGATCGTGGCGGTGCCGCTGGACGGGGTGGAGGATCCGGTACGGCGGCTGCTGCTCGCCGAGCTGGTGACCGGGGGGCTGCTGATCGCGCTGCTCGCGCTGCTCGGGCGGCTGCTGATCGTGAGCGGCCTGGCACCGCTCGGGCGGATGGCGCGGATGGCGCTGGGCATCGCCCGCGGGGGCGACCTGTCGGCGCGGATGCCGGAGGGGCCCTCCGAGGTGGGGCGGCTGGGTGCGGCGATCAACCTCATGCTGGACCGGATCAGCGTCTCCTTCCAGGACCGCTGGGCCTCCGAGGACCGGGTCCGCCGGTTCGCCGCCGACGCCTCCCACGAGCTGCGCACGCCCCTGTCGGCGGTGCGCGGGTACGCCGAGCTCTACCGGGCGGGCGCCATCCCCGCCGACGAGCTCCCCAAGGTCATGGGCCGGATCGAGGACGAGGCCACCCGGATGGGCAAACTCGTCACCGAGATGCTGGAACTGGCCCGCCTGGACCGCAGCGCCGCCCTCACCCTCTCCGAGACCGACCTCACCGCCGTAGCCCGCGAAGCCGCCGCCGACGCCACCGCCACCGACCCCGAATCCCCCATCCTGGTGGACGCGCCGTCCTCGCTGGTGGCGGTGGTGGACGAGGCCCGCATCCGCCAGATCGTCGTCAACCTGCTGGCCAACGTGCGCGCCCACACCCCGCCCGGCACCCCCGCCTTCGTCCACCTCTCCCGCACCGGCGACCGCGTCCTGCTGGAAATCGCCGACAAGGGCCCCGGCATGTCCCCCGAACAGGCCGCCCGCGCCTTCGACCGCTTCCACCGCGGCGAGGAACGCCTCTCCGACGGCGCCGGCCTGGGCCTGTCCATCGTCAAGGCCATCACCGACGCCCACGGCGGTCGCTGCTGGATCACCTCCACACCGGGCGAGGGCACCACCGTGCACATCGAGTTCCCGGTGATCCGGGTGGGCGCCACGGTCGAGGCGGGGTAGCGGGCCCGGGACGGATCCGGGATGACTTGGAGTTCATTGGGTTCGGACTTGCACGCCAACGGAAACGCGGGTAACGAACGCCGAACGGCATCCCGTCATCGAGACGGGATGCCGTTCGGGTCCACCGGAGACGCTTGTCAGAGGCGCTCGATAATGGTGACGTTGGCCTGGCCGCCGCCCTCGCACATCGTCTGGAGGCCGTACCGGCCGCCGGTGCGCTCCAGTTCGTGGAGGAGCTTGGTCATCAGGATGGCCCCGGTCCCGCCGAGCGGATGCCCGAGGGCGATGGCGCCACCGTTGGGGTTGGTACGACCGGGGTCGGCACCGATCTCGGCCAGCCAGGCCAGCGGCACGGAAGCGAACGCCTCGTTGATCTCGATGGCATCGATGTCGTCGATGGACAGACCAGCCTTGGCGAGAGCCTTCCGAGTAGCGGGGATGGGCGCCGTGAGCATGTAGACCGGGTCGTCCCCACTGAGCGTCAGCGTGACGATCCGAGCCCGCGGCGTCAGCCCGTGCTCACGTACGGCCTGCTCGGAAGCGACCAGCACCGCCCCCGCCCCATCCGAGATCTGCGAGGCGGTGGCCGCGGTAAGCCGGCCCCCCTCCCGCAACGCCTTCAGCCCCGCCATCTTCTCCAGCGTCGTGTCCGGCCGAGGCCCTTCGTCGTCCTCAACCCCGTTGACCGCGACGATCTGCTCCCGGAAGTACCCGTTGGCGACAGCCTTGGCCGCCCGCTGGTGGCTCTCGTACGCGTACCGCTCAAGATCCTCCCGCGAGAGCCCCCACTTCTCCGCCATCAGCTCCGCCCCCCGGAACTGCGAGATCTCCTGCGTCCCGTACCGCTCGACCCAGAGGTCCCCGAACGGGAAGGGCATGCCCTTCTCCAGCGCCGCGGTGATGTTCGACCCCATCGGCACGATGGACATCGACTCCACCCCGGAGGCGACCACCAGATCCTGCGTCCCCGACAGCACCCCCTGCGCCGCGAAGTGCACGGCCTGCTGAGAGGACCCGCACTGCCGGTCGATGGTGACCCCGGCCACGCTCTCCGGCAGCCCCGCGCTCAGCCAGGCGTTGCGCGCGATGTCCATCGCCTGCGGCCCGAACTGCGACACGCAGCCCATGATGACGTCGTCGACCGCTACCGGGTCCACCCCGGTCCGCTCGACCAGCGCCTTCAGTGTGTACGCGGCGAGGTCGACCGGATGGACCCCGGAGAGCCCGCCCTTCTTCTTGCCGACCGCGGTACGAACCGCCCCAACGATGTACGCCTCTGCCACAGCGCCCTCCAACCAGGAAAACCGAGCATTGTTCGGTCAGCAGCAGGTTACAACAGTCCCCAGACTCCCGACATTCCGGTAGGTCAGCGGGTGATCAGCACATTCGTGCCGAGCGGCAGCCGCATCAGCACCCGCTGCGCCGCCGCCGGCACCCGGACACACCCGTTGCTGACGCTCTTCCCGAACACGCTGGCGTCGTTCCAGCCGTGGAAGGCGATCGTGCCGGGACCGCCGTCGAAGGTCTTCAGGACCTCCGAGTGCGTGCCGAGCGGCATCATCCGGGGACCGTACGCCGCGTTCGGCGGGGTCATGTTGCCCATGATGAAGGTGCGCCCGGTCGGCGTGGGCGTGCGCGGCGCGCCGACGGCCACCGCCCAGGTGCCGATCCTGTGGTGACCCTTGAACACCGAGAGCGCGTGCCTGGAGCGCGACACGATCACGTGGAACGGATTGTGCTCGACCTTCACCCCACCGGCCGCCGTGTAAAGCCAGCCAGTCGAATGGTTCGGACGGCTGGGCAACAATACGCGCGTCCAGCCGGGCTGAGTTTCCACGACGGGCACCCACGTCGGATTCTTTACCTGATGTTTCGGCAATACCGCGATAGGCCGCCCACCCGGTCGCATATATACGACTTGCGCCCGATTTGGATGGACCATATCGCCTCCCGGCAGCTTGAACGGGTGGCTGTCCGGAGCCGCCCGCCGCAAGCCGTGAAATGTCGAAATTCGCGGCAATTGCCGGAATACGTGACCCGACACCCGGGACGGGCGAACCACTCGCGACTCCGACCGCTCCGATCGGGAGTAACGCTCCGTCCGCCCATGCGGACCGGAGACCTCCGACCGGGATTCCGACCGGGAGTACGAACGCTTCTCCGACCGCTTCTGCGACCGGGAGTACGACCGGGGTGCCGGCCGCGACTCGTAACGATCGTCGTCACCGGCCTGGAATCGCGGCTCTGACCTGGGCGCGGACTCCGCCTGGGCAACCGCGCCCAACCCTTGGGACAGGCCCCCGAGACCCACGGCGAACACGGCCGTGAGCACACCCATACCGATCCCGAAACCTACTCGCATGACCACCTCCACGAGAACACCCGGAATTTCCGGCTCGAAGGCACTATGACATGCGAACAGCCGACTCAATGCCCGACGACACGTCCCTGGCGTTTCACGGCGAGGCGCGAACATAGAGTGGCTTTTACCATTTGCCGAAGCGACAAGCATTCCGATTCATCGATGTCGTGAAGTAGTCTCCGAATCGGTAGGAAAAACCACTTACCACCGCACGAAACACAGGATCGAACAGGGATTCTTACTATTCCTTTGCGATCCTTGCATATAGGGAAGGAAAGTCGTATGAAGGTTCTGTTCTCTTCGACCGCCAAGACGGCTCTGGCGGCCGGCTTCGTGCTCATCCCGGCGATGGCGGCCCTGGTCGCCACCTCCTCGGCGGCTCACGCGGCGCCGGCTCAGCCCGCTCCGGCCGCCGAGCCGGCCCCGTGGGGCGACGAGAATGAGAATGAGCAGGAGCAGTTCGAGAAGCAGAAGGAGTGGCAGGCCCAGGCTCAGGCGGAGGAGCAGCAGCAGGAGCAGGCCAACAAGATCCGTATCCACAACCACAACCACAACACGTCCAAGTCCGACGCCGACGCCGACGCGAACTCCATCGTCCGCATCAACGAGCGCCGTCCCTTCCACCACTTCCACCACGCTGAGCGTCACGAGCACGAGGGCCGCCACCACCACGAGGGCCGCCACCACCACCATGGCTGGCACCACCACCATGGCCACCACCACCACCACGGCCATCACCACCACCAGGGCCACCACCACCACCACGGCCACCACCACCACCACGGCCACCACCACCACGTTGGGCACGTGCACCACTTCGGTCACGTCCACCACACCGGGCACGTCCGGCACTTCGGCCGTCACCACCACCGGTTCCACCGTCTGCACGTGACCGGCTGACGCAACGATGTGACGGGTTGATGACGTGAAAGCGCCTCAGCCCTAGCAAAAGGAACAGGCGGATCTCTCCGCACGGGAGATCCGCCTGTTCGCTGCTTTTACGGGATCTGGAATCCTCAGCCCTCGTCGGGCTTCTCCTCCTCGTCCTCCTCAGCCTTCTCCGGCCCCGCCTCCTCGGCCTTGGCCGGTTCGGCCTCCTCCCGCCGGGCGGGCAGCAGATCCGCCGCCTCGAAGATCTGGAACCCCCAGGCGTCCACAACCGGCCCGTCCAGCGCGTTCCCCAGCGCCAGCGCCACCCTTCCGGGTTCGAGCACGTAGTCGTCCCCCACCAGCCCGCCGTCCTCGATCGCCCGCACCGCGATCCTGACCACCTCGGTCGCGTACGGCATGAGCCCCGCGACCACGGCGGGGAAACGCGGCACGTAGCTGGCGGTCACCTGGATGTCGGCACCGGTGAACACGAGCGTCTGCCCGGTGTCCTTCTCGACCAGACCCGCGGCCTCGACCAGACCCGCGGCGTCCGTCACCTCGGCGGACTCCTCCGCCGCACCGGTCTCCTCGCTTTCGGGCGCGTCCTCGGCGGCCGATTCGGTGTCGTCCGAAGCCTCGGCTTCTGTCTCGGCCTCGGCCGCCGGCGCGGGCTCCTCCGCCTCCGCCTCTGGCTCCGACTCTGGCTCTGACTCCGGCTCCGGAAGCCGCAGCAGCCCGCGGAGCAAACCGGCCAGTTCCTCCTTGTCCGGCATCTCCGGCAGGTACACCGCCGCCAGCCGCGCCGCGTCCTCGGCGGGATCGTCCGCCGACCCCTCACAGAGCGCCCACCCGCCGAACCGGTACGCGATCCCGGCCGCCAGGTACTTGTCGTAGTAGTCCATCGGCAACGGCCGCTCGGCCACCACCCGGTACGCCCAGAGCCGCTCCTCGTCCTGGATGCTCAGCTTCTTGAGCAGATCGGCGGTGAGCTCCAGCGGCGCGTGGATCCGGGTGCCCGCGGCGAGCAGCTCGGCCCCGTCGGGAGCGGCCCCCGGATCGGCCAGCTGCACGGCCTCCAACAGCACGTCCGGCTTCAGCTTCACCGGTAGCAGGACCGTGGGGCCAGTCCGCAGCCGCCCCGGCAACAGAAGATTGGATAGCAGGCCCACGTGTGCTCCTCCTCTTGTTGAGCAGCACGATAGCCCTAATTGACAGTCTTTGTGATCAGGAGTTGGCCAGCCGGGTGCCGGTCATCGTCGCGTACACGATGACGTTGTCCACGTAGTGCCCCGTGGACCGGTTGTACGTGCCGCCACAGGTGATCAGGCGCAGCTCGGCGGCGTCGGCGTTGCCGTACACGCGCTGGGTGGGGAAGGTGGTCTTGTCGGCCTGCTCGATGCCGCCCACCGTGAAGACGGCGATCGTGCCGTCCTGGCGGATGACCTCCACCGTGTCGCCGTACCTGAGCTCGTGCAGACGGCTGAAGACGGCGCTGCGGGTCTGGGTGTCCTTGTGGCCGAGCATCACGGCGGGGCCGGCCTGCCCGGCGGTCGGGCCGCCGCGGTACCAGCCGACCAGGTTGGGGTTGCTGATCGGCGGGGTCTGGATCGCGCCCTGCTTGTCCAGCCCGACCGAGCTGATCGGCGCGTTGATGCCCAGCCGGGAGATGATCAGCCGCTTCGGCGTGGCGGGCTGCATGGGCGGGGCCGGGGGCAGGCTCACCACCGGGGGCGGCGCGGTCGGGTCGGCCTGGGTGAGCGGCTGACCGGGGCCGCCGGGGCCGACGCTCGGCACCATGCCCGCCTGCGCCTTGAGCGTGGTGCGCGTCGGCGCGGTGTACTCCTCCGGGGCGCTCATCCAGAACAGCAGCCCGGCCCCCACCGTGAGCACCCCGGCGACGGCCGCCACGATCAGCACCACGCGGATCAGCTGCGTGCCACTCCGCCGAGGCTGCTCCTCGTACCCGGGCTGCGGGTAGTAGCCCGGGTACTGGCCCGCCGGCGGCATGCTCATGGCGGCCCTAGTCGCGTACGGCGCCGCGACGGGAGCGCAACACCAGCCCGCCGAAGATGGCGGCCAGGATGAGCGCGGTGCCGGTCATGATGAGCACCCGTGCGTCGGGGCCGAGTTCGCCGCCGCCACCGGTGGCCACACCGCCGCCCGGCGTGTTGGTCACCTGCGAGCCATCGTCGGCGGTGACCGTGGCGGTGACGGTCCTGGTCGGCCTGGGCGTGCTCGCGGTGGGCGTCGGAGTGGGTGTGGGCGTCGGGGTCGTGCTGGCCGACGCGGAGGTGACCGTGACGGTCGCGGCGGCGGCGGTGGCGGTGGTGTCGATCACGCAGGTGTAGACGTGTGTGGGCTGGCCGGTCGCGGGGCCGATGCGAAGCGTGAAGTTGTTGGTCTTGACGGTGAAGATGCCCGTCGCGGTGGGGCTGGCGGTGGCCATGATGGTGGCCAGCGGCATCGCACTGCCGGAGGTCACGGCGACCGCAGGGGCAGTCACGGTAGCGGTGACGGTCGCGGTCTGCGCCGTGCCGGTCATCACCAGAACGCCCTCGTAGATGATCCGGTCGCTGGTGGTGATTTCGACCGGTGCGGTGAGCTGCGGGGTGCCCTGGGCGTGCACCCAGGTCAGGGCGATCTTCTGGATCCCTGTTCCGGTGACCGCCGTGCCGGTTAACGTCGCGTTGAGGGTCGGACTCTGCTCGGTCCCGCCCCCCACGCTGGCGGTGCAGTCGTAGGAAACCGTGGTGGTGTCGGCGGAGGCCGAGCCGAGCAGGGGGATCGCGCCGAAGACAAGTCCTGCGCTGATCACGCCGACGGCGGTCCTGATGGCGACACGACGTCGTGCCTTGAACTTCAGCACTGACTTCTCTCCCATTTCAGATACTCTGCCCGTTTTACGGTTGGCCCAGCATGCCAGCCCTTGGTCACAGTTCGGTACAGATCCTATGGACTAAGCACGCAGAGTGCGCGTGGATCCCATGCATCCGTCACCGATTACCCACACAGCTTCAACCTAACAGTCAAGTCCGAAATCTGTCTCATCAGGCTCACCAGTCACGATTGACCCGATCGCGGAGCAACAGGCCACCGCAGGTGGCGGTGGCGATGAGCAGGATTCCGACCAGCATGATCGTCCGGCCGTCCGGTCCGATATCCCCGCCTCCGCCGGTCTGCGCGCCGCCCACCGGGGTCAGCTTCACCTGCGACGTCTGGGTGGTGGTGGTCGTGCTGGTCTCGGAGATCGTGGCCGTGGCGGTGACGGTCTCGGTCTCCGCAACGGTTTCGGTGGCGGTCACCGTCGAGGTGGCGGTCGTGGTCGCGGTCGTGGTCTCGTCCGTTTCGGATGGAGATGCGGTCTCTGAGGAGACCACAAGGGCCAAGGTAGCGGCCGAGGCGACATTGACCGGATTGCAGGTGTACAAGGTGGATACGTCCCCACCGGCCGTTGGGGAGAACTTCAACATAAAGTTGCCCGCGACGACATTCACCGTGCCGACGGCAGTGGGAGTGAACGTGAAGACCATGTCGGGAATGGGCGACATGATGGCCTCGGTGGGCACGGCAGTCCCCGCCGTGATCGTCCCGGCAGGCGCGTGCGCCACCGGGTTGGTGCCGATCGGCGTGCCCGAGATCGTGGCCTGGCCCTCGGCGATGACCAGATCGCTGACGGCGATGGATGCCGGAACGGTCAGCAGCGATTCCGTGACCGGCTCGTCGGTCGCGGGGCTCGCCGGGACCAGACGCCAGGTGACAGCTACCGGTCCGTTCGGGGTCGGGGTGTCGGGACCCTCCAAGATCACCGATACCGGATATGTCGGGCCGTCCGCTGGACAGGCGTACTGAACTCTGGTGGTCTTCTCCGCAGCCAGCGCGGGAAGAGCGATCAGGCCGCACAGGGCGGCCAGTCCGGCGACGGCGGCTCTGACGGCGATCCGGCCTCGTCCACTGATCGTCGTCACGTCCGCTCCTCTAGGTCCCAACCAGATAGCGCACTAGCTTTTCAAGAAATGTCTGGAGATTTCCGAGTGAAACCTGAGAATCAGGTTAACTTTCGGGCCTGACGAGACTCGGTGGGGCTACGCGTTCTTGGTGGCGCTGAGGGTCGCGTACACGATGATGTTGTCCGTGTAGTGGCCCGTCTTGCGGTTGTACACACCGCCGCAGGTGATCAGGCGGAGCCCGGCAGTATCCAGACTGCCGTATACCCGTTTGGTCGGGAAGGTGTTCTTGCTGACCTGTTCGACCCCGTCCACGGTGAACTCGGCCACCGAACCGTCGGTCCGTACGACCTGGATCTTGTTACCGCGCCGGACCTCGCGCAACCGGCTGAACACGGCGGGCCCCCGGCGGGTGGTCACATGCCCGAGGATCACGGCCGGGCCGGGCTGGCCGGGCACCGGGCCCAGCTTGTACCACCCGGCCACCTTCGGCTGGCTCAGCGGCGGGACCTGCACCTCTCCCGAGCGCAACACGCCCACCTGACGGAGCGGCGCGCTCACCCCCAGCTGGGGAATGACGAGCTTCGCCGGCACCACGGCCCCGGTGCTCACGATCGGATCCACCGGCACCACCGCCGGAATCGGCGGCGGCGCCGTCGGAGCCGCCGCCGTCAACGGCACGTCCGGCCCGCCCGGCCCCACCGTGGGCGGCAACGCCCCCGGCTCCACCTGCGCCATCGGCGTCGTGTACGGCCCCGACGGCCCCTCGATCACCGGATCCTCCGGCGACAGGATCGCCAGCAACCCCGCCATAATCAGCGCAATCCCACCAAACGACCCCCCGATCAGGATCGCCGGCAACGCCTTGTTCAGCTTCCGCCGCCGCAACTCCTGCGCCATCCGCCGCTGCACATCCGCGTCATCCGGCGCTCCCGTCACCGGCATCCCCGGCACAGCGAGCGCCCCCGACACAGCCGGTATCCCCGGCATAGCAGATGTCCCTGCCGAAGGTGTCCCCGGCAAAGGCGCCCCTGGCAAAGGCGTCCCTGCCGAAGCAGGCATCCCTGGCGAAGCGGGTGTCTCCGGCCCAGCCGGTACGGCACCAGACTCCAGCTCGTCCATCCCGACCGAACCCCCGGCCTTACCCGTCCGACTCCGACGTCGCCTGAACCGCCGCCTGCCGCCTACGCCAGACCAAGCCTGCCCCTACGCTCCCCAGCAGCAGAACCACCCCAAACCACACATAGACCCGCCCAGAGGGCCCACCAACCACCATCTCCCCGGTCTGCGCCCCACCCACAGGCGTCACAACCACCTGCGGCGAAGAACTGGTGCTAGAGGACGGCGTCACCGTGGCCGTAACCGTCGTGGTCGGCCTCGGCGTCGGCGACACGGTGGTGTGGTTGGTCGGGGTCGAGCTGGCCGACGGGGTCGAGGCCTTCACTACTTTCACGGTCGCGACGTCGACGTTGGCGGGAGGCGTGCAGGTGGTGTCGAAATACGCGGGCGGCTCGCCCGAATCGTCGCTGATCACGTTGAAGCTATCGAGCACGGCCCACTGGTTGTCGCCCAGTTTGGATGTGATCCTCGCTTCGTACTTCCCGTAGGGCAGGCCCGTCTTGGACCAGAGCACCTCGTGGCCATATCGGGCACCCGCCTCAACAGGAGGCGCGTTGACCTCGTCAGACTTCTTCGACGGGTCAATCCTCTTCAGCGAATCCTGGACACCTACGATTTCGGCGTCCACCGGGCCCAGCTGCGCATGGCGCTCACCGATGTACTCGATACCCGTGCCCTCGAACTCGATCGTCGCCGTCGCCGTCTTGTCCTGGGTCTCGTGCGCGTCGTTCCGGAAAGGACGCTTGGTGCCGACCCAGTCCTTGAGGTCCGTTCCACGGCCCGCATCGTAGGTCCACTTACCTGTGTAAGTGATCGGACCGTCCTGGCTCGGCGGCGTTGTCGTGTCGGCGACGAGATCCTTAGTGTCGTTGACCTCGCCAAGAGACTTCGGCGAGAACTGCACCGAGATCGTGATCGGCTTGACCCTGATCTCGCCTTCGCGGCCTGTCACGTGAGAGCCGGAGGTGAGTGTCGGTAGCTTGATGGGCGTGGCTGGGAACAGGTCGGTCTCGGTCGTGAGTGTGCCCGTTGATACGAGCTCGCCGACACCATCCCAGTAGCCCGTCATGTGAACGCCAGCCGAGACCTTGAGCTTCGAGCCTTTAACGTAGGTCCCCGGCGAGATGAACGGGGAGTCGCCAAGCGTCCACCCGACCTGAAACGCCTGCCCCAGGGTAACGGTCTTCGGGATGGAGATCTTGACGTTCAGCGGCTTCTCCCCCGTACCCACCAGCGACCCGGGTTTGGTGCTCGAGCAGGTGTAGGTGTAGTTCCAGGTTTCGGTGTCCACCGCCTGTGCCGACGGACCTAAGAACAACGAGCCGCCGAGGATGCCCAAGGCAGAAGCGATAGTCGTTTGCCGGAGTACTGATCGCCGCCTGAACACCGCACGCTCCGAGGGTCGAAGATCGGCCCAAAACGGACCACTCAAACATGAATCAGGCGAGATCTTATGGGCAATGGTGCCGTCCCAGCAGCCTCTTACGCATCATTGGGCAGAGTGTCGCCCAGTTGTAACCCTAGGGACGTTTGGTCACTCGTGGGACGTCCTCAACGGGTACGTACTCCCCCAGACCGGTGTACCGACGCGTAACCGAATCGTATTCTGGTTCACGGCAAGAGTCCCGAACCCGTAAACCGACCCGGAAGGCGTACCCGATGCGGCGTGACCTCTTCGACGAAGAGCATGAGCTCTTCCGCGAGACCGTACGCGAGTTCCTGGCCCGCGAGGTGGCCCCCCACCACGAGCAATGGGAACGGGACGGCATCGTCCCCCGCGAGGTCTGGAAATCAGCGGGCGAACTCGGCATGTTCGGCTTCGGCGTCCCCGAGGAGTACGGCGGCGCCGGAATCACCGACTTCCGCTACAACGCCGTGATCCTCGAAGAGATCATGAGAATCGGCGCCACCGGCCTCGGCTTCTCCCTCCACAACGACGTGATGGCCCCGTACTTCACGGACATGACCAACGAGGAGCAGAAGCAGCGCTGGCTCCCCGGCTTCGCCTCCGGCGAGCTGATCACCGCCATCGCGATGACCGAACCCGGCGCCGGCAGCGACCTCCAGGGCATCCGCACCACCGCCGTACGCGACGGCGACCACTACATCCTGAACGGCCAGAAGACCTTCATCACCAACGGCATCAACTCCGACCTGGTGGTCACCGTCACCAAGACCGACCCGTCGGCGGGCGCCCGCGGCACCACCCTCTTCGTGGTCGAACGCGGCATGGAGGGCTTCTCCCGGGGCCGGAACCTGGACAAGGTCGGCATGCACGCCCAGGACACCGCCGAACTCTTCTTCGAGAACGTCCGCGTCCCGGCCGCCAACCGCCTCGGCGAGGAGGACGGCCAGGGCTTCTTCCAGCTGATGAAGAACCTCCCCCAGGAGCGCCTGAGCATCGCGGTCGGCGGGGTGGCCGCCGCGGAGACCGTGCTCGCCGCCACCATCGAGTACTGCAAGAGCCGCAAGGCGTTCGGCCAGAACATCGGTTCCTTCCAGAACACCCGCTTCGTCCTGGCCGAACTCCAGACCGAGATGGACATCGCCCGCCTGTACGTGGACCGCTGCATCCTGGCCCTGAACGTCGGCGAGTTCACCGCCGTGGACGCCGCCAAGGCCAAGTGGTGGACCACCGAACTCCAGACCCGCCTGATCGACCGCTGCGTCCAGCTACACGGCGGCTACGGCTACATGACCGAGTATCCGGTCGCCAGGGCCTGGCTGGACAGCCGGGTGCAGACCATCTACGGCGGCACCACCGAGATCATGAAGGAGATCATCGGCCGCTCGTTCGGCTTCTGACGCGGGTCCCCCACAAGGTTCCTCTGCGAAGCCCGGCATGCTCCAATCAATCCGCTCATCAGACGCCTCCGAGGAGCCCCCCCCCAGACAGGGGGAATCGGACCCTGCCGAGCAGGGCAGGGGCAGGCGGTTCGCCGTCAGGCCGCCCGCCGTTTACCACAACAGGCCACTTCTTAACTGATCGCCTAGTAATGTGTGAGACGTGGCGCAGATCGTGAAGCGGGCCTACAAGTACCGCTTCCACCCGACCCCCGAGCAAGCTTCCGAGCTTGCCCGGACCTTCGGGTGCGTGCGCCTGGTTTACAACAAGGCCCTGGAAGAACGCACCCGCGCCTACACCCAGGACGGCCGCAAGATCTCCTACGTGCAGTCCTCTGGGCGGCTGACGGAATGGAAGCGCACCGAGGAGCTGGCGTTCCTCAACGAGGTTTCCTCGGTTCCGCTTCAGCAGGCACTGCGCCACCTTCAGGCGGCGTTCGCGAACTTCTTCGCCAAACATGCCAGGTATCCAGTGTTCAAGTCGCGGAAGAAGTCGCGGCTGTCGGCCGAGTACACCCGCTCGGCCTTCCGCTGGCGGGACGGCGCGCTCACCCTGGCCAAGATGGACGCGCCGCTGGACATCGTGTGGTCGCGTCCGCTGCCGGAGGGCGCGCGTCCGTCCACGGTCACCGTGTCCAGGGACGCGGCGGGACGATGGTTCATCTCGATCCTGGTGGAGGAGAGGATCCGCCCGCTTGACCCCGCAGAGGCCATGGTCGGAGTGGACGCGGGAATCACCGCCCTGGTGACGCTGTCCACCGGGGAGAAGATCACCAACCCCAGGCATGAGCGGGCCAACCGCACGAGGCTGGCCAAGGCGCAGCGGGCGCTGGCCCGCACGACCAAAGGGTCCGCCAACCGGGCCAGGGCACGGCTGAAGGTCGCCCGCATCTACGCTCGGATCACCGACCGTCGCCGTGACTTCCTGCACAAACTGTCCACCCGGCTCGTTCGCGAGAACCAAGTGATCGCCGTGGAAGACCTGACCGTCCGCAACATGGTCCGCAACCGCAAACTCGCCCGCGCCATCTCCGACGCCTCCTGGCGGGAACTCCGGTCGATGCTGGAGTACAAAGCGCAGTGGTATGGGCGGGAACTGGTGACGGTGGACCGCTGGTTCCCCTCGAGCAAGCTGTGCTCGGCGTGCGGGACCCTGCAAGAAGCCATGCCGCTGAACGTCCGGGAATGGGAATGCGCCTGCGGCGCATCCCATGACCGGGACGTCAACGCGGCCAGGAACATCCTCGCCGCCGGGCTGGCGGAGAGGTAAAACGCCTGCGGAGCAGGTATAAGACCTCAACGAGAGTCCTCTCGGGCGGGCGACCGGCGATGAAACAGGAACCCCTGCGGGTGACCGTGGGGACTCCTCTCCCTTCAGGGAGGGAGGATGTCAAAATGGGCGCATGGACTGGAGCGGACTGATTCTCCTGGTTTTCTTGGCGTTCCTGTTCGCCTGGCTGCTCAACCGCATCCGCCGCTTCTTTCGGCTGAGCAACATCGCGTACGCTGGTGTGATGATCGTCTTCATCATCGCCATGCTCCTGATCTGGGGCCAGAACCTCCGATGAAGCCGATCCTGGATCCGGAGCTCTCACCGACCGACCGGGCCCTAATGACCGCGCACCCGGAATTCCCCGACGCCCCCCCGTCGCGATGCTCGACCACAAGCAGCGCAACAACTTCCCCAGCGGCACCCGGGGCCGGGACGTGGCCTCCCAGCCGATCAGGAACGGCTGGATGATCGTCCGCGAGATGCACATGCCCAAGAGCGACGCGGGCCGCAAGGCCAACCTCGAACTGGCCGCCGCCATCGCGGTCGACACAGGCGCCGACCGCCCGGGCATCCTCTGGATCACCATCCCGGAGACCCATCGGCGCCTCTGGCCGGACCTCAACCGCCTAGCCGGATCGGTTCGCGCGCTCCATCCATGATCACCTGAGCCACCAGCTCGGGATCGTCGCTCATCGGCAGATGCCCGCACCCCCGCAGCAACACCACCCGCTGCTGGGCCCACCGCCCCGCCCTGACCGCCTGCCACCGGGGCAGCAAACGATCATGGGCGCCCCACGCCACCGTGATCGGCACCTTCGGCGGGGCCGGGGGCGCCATCCAGGCGAACGAGTCCAGCGTGCCGTCGAACCCGGCGGACCGCCGCAGCGCCTCGACGGCCGCCACGTACGCCTCCTCCGGCAGCCGCTCCGGGTGCGCGAGCAGCAGTCTCGCCCCGAGCATCCGGGCCACCCAGAACGGAGCCCGGCGCAACGCGCGCAACGCCGTACGGGCGTAGAGCAGTTCGGACCGGGACCAGAACCCGGCCGGGGAGAACGCGGTCGCCGTCCGCACCACGCCCCGGGAGGCCATGTCCAGCGCGAGGTACCCGCCCAGCGAGTTCCCCGCCACGTGCGGCTCCGCGATGCCCAGCCGCCCCCAGAACTGCTCCACCGCGCCGGCCAGCGTCTCCGCGTTGTACGGCAGCCCGGCGGGCAACGGCGGCGAAGCCCCGAACCCGGACAGATCCACCGCGATCACATCGTGCCGCTGCGCCAGCAGGTCAAGAACGGGGTCCCAGGCCGCCAAGTGGTGCCCGATCCCGTGCAGCAGCACCAGCGGCGTCCCGGACCCCCTGCGCTCGTAAACCAGCTCCATGCCTTCGAGTCAAGCACCCGAACAGCGGGGGAACCAGCTTCCTCACCGGCCGCCGATCGGGATCTCGAACCAGACCGCCTTGCCCTCCGGGGTGGGCCGCGAGCCCCATCGGCGGGCCAGCTGGTCGACCAGGTAGAGCCCGCGGCCGCCCTCGTCGTTCTCCCCGGCGCTGCGGATCCGCGGCAGCCGCAGGTCCTGGTCGAAGACCTCCACCCAGATGGCGTCCCTGCCGCGTCGCAGCCGGAGCGTGAACTCCTTGTCGACGGCGGCGATCTCCTCCTCCAGGCCCGGCACGTCCCACGCCTCGTCGAAGGGCAGCGGCGGCCCCTCCAGGGTGAGCTCGCGGCGCGGCGCGCTGACCGTGGCCGCGTGCAGCACCACGTTGGTGACCACCTCGGAGACCAGCAGGCAGGCCAGGTCGGCCCGCTCGTCAGGCACGTTCCAGCTGGCGAAGGCCTCCATGGCCATCCGCCTGGCCTCGCCGACCATGATCGGCTGGGCCGGGAAGGCGCGGCTCTCGAACTCCAGCTCGTTGGCGGCCGAGCGGACCACCAGGATGGCCATGTCGTCGTCGATCTCGCCCGGCACCGCGATGGTGGCGGCGTCGGCGATGCGCTCCACCGACTCACCGGCGATCTTGGTGACCTTGTCGCAGAGGATCTGGAGGGTCTCGTCCTCCGACAGCCCGGGCTCGTCGGTGCCGCGCGTGGGGCGCCGGTCGACCAGGCCGTCGGTGTAGAGCAGCAGGGTGGCGCCCGGCGGCAGGGTCCGGGTCTCCTCCTTGTAGACCAGGTCGGCGTGCATGCCGGAGACGCGGGCGCCGAGCGGCTGGCCCACGTAGGTGATGTCCAGCTCGGTGACGACACCGTCCACGATCAGCAGCGGCGGGGAGTGGCCGGCGTTGGCGAACGACAGCTGCCGGGACCAGGCGTCGTAGACCAGGTACTGGCAGGTCACCATCGGCGGGTTGGTGACGTCGGCGCCGAAGTCGTCGTGCTCGGGGGCGGCCACGATCCTGGTCCACTCGTCCAGCCGGGCCAGGATGTCGGCGGGCGGCTTGTCGTCCTGGGCGAAGGCGCGCAGCGCGGCCCGCAGCTGGCCCATCACGGCGGCGGCCTTGGCCCCCCGGCCCTCCACGTCGCCGATGACGATGCCGACCCGGCCGGCCGAGAGCGGGATCACGTCGTACCAGTCGCCGCCGACCTGGGTCTGGATGCCCTGGCCGTGGCTGGCCAGCGGGGCGGCGGGGTAGTACCGGACGGCGATCTCCAGCCCGTCCAGCGAGGGCAGCTCGCGCGGGAGCAGGTGCTTCTGGAAGGACTCGGCGGTGTGCCGCTCCTCCTCGAACAGCAGCGCGTTGTCCACGGCGAGCGCCACCCGGGTGGCGATGGCGCCGACGAAGTCGCGGTCGAAGGCGTCGTAGTGCGGCGAGCGGCGGTCGGTGAGGTTGGACAGGGCCAGATACATCAGGCCGAGGGTCTCGCCGCGGGCGCAGAGCGGCGCCACGATGGCGGAGGTCATCCCGATCTCGCCGCACACCCGGGCCGCGCCCTCGCTCGGCGACGGGTAGCTGACCTGGGAGAAGTCCTCGACCAGGATGGTCTCCTGGCGGCGCAGCGCGGCGTCGCCGTAGTGGCCGGCCGGGTACCTGATCTCCGCGCCCACCGGCTTCCAGCTGTCCGGCGGCGGGGTCCAGCCGCCCACGTGGGTGGACACCTTGCGGATCAGCCGGTCGCCCTCCATCAGCTCGATGAAGCAGTGGTCGGCGAACTGCGGGACCAGCATCTCGGCAACCCGGTTGAGCGTCTCCTCCACGTACAGCGAGCCGGCCAGCCGCTCGCCGATGCGCTCCAGCAGGCCGAACCGGTCCTTCTCCCGCTCGTTGCTCTTCATCGCCTCGCGGGCGGTGATCACGATGCCGGTGACCGAGCCGGACGGGTGGCGCATCGGCACCGCCTGGGCCCGGACGTAGATCATCGTGCCGTCCATCCGGAGCACGTCGAAGGTGCCCTCCCAGACGTTGCCCCTGAGCACGTGCTTGGCCAGGTCGACGGCGAGCGGATGATCCTTCTCCATGATGCCCAGGGAGAACACGTCGTCCTTGTCGCCGGCCAGCCCTGGCCGGCCGAAGAGCCGTTCGGCGAACGGGTTCCAGTACAGGACGTTGCTGAAGCGATCAGTGACGACGACGGCCATCTCCGCATGGTCGAGAACTGACCCTGCGGAGAGATGGTCGGCGGCGTCCTGTGACAGATCCCCCCAACGTTTCATCCAGCGACCGCCCCTCGGGGGATATGGACCACGGGTGCTCCAGAGTAAACAGAGCGGGTGGGCTCATGGGAGAGGAGGGGGTCCCTGAGTCGGCTGGGATCAGCGCCGGGAGACGAAAACATGCGCGGCGACGTCGCGCGGTAGCTCCGCGAGAGTGTTGTCCGCTTCGTCGTCACCTGTCACCCGCACACCGTCGTCGCTCGCCGCGAGCGTGACCTCGCGTCCGGGTTGTATCCCAACTTGCTTGAGTTTAAGCATCACAGCGGCGTCGCTTTGCACTTGTTCGCTAATTCGGCGCACCACAACGGGTATATCCCGGGGTCCAGCCAGCTCCGCCATGGGCGAGACCGCCTCATATTCCGCCAAACCGGACCCTTGCCCGGCCGCCGCCTCGTCGCTGAGCTCCTCCAGGCCCGGGATGGGGTTCCCGTGCGGGCACACTTTGGGGTTGTTCAGCAGCGTGACCAGCCGGGTCTCCACCGAGTCCGACATCACGTGCTCCCAGCGGCAGGCCTCGATGTGCACCTCCTCCCAGGGCATCCCGATCACCTGGATGAGCAGGCACTCGGCCAGGCGGTGCTTGCGCATCACCCGGATGGCCAGGGTGCGGCCCAGATCGGTCATGGTGAGATGGCGGTCCCCCTCCACCTTGACCAGACCGTCGCGCTCCATCCGCGCGACCGTCTGGCTGACCGTGGGGCCGCTCTGCTGAAGGCGTTCGGCGATGCGCGCGCGCAGCGGGACGATGCCTTCTTCTTCCAGCTCGTAGATCGTCCGGAGGTACATCTCCGTCGTGTCGATCAGGCCGTGTGCGGTCAACGTCTTTCCTCCCGGTCTGTCTCGATGCTACGACCCGTCCAGCGGCTTCTGCCCGTCCCGGCGGCATCATCCGGCGCAGGATTGCTAACATGCGCGCGACCTGAATCCTTCCATGTCCGGGGAGCGTTGCGGACGGCCGATCTCAGGAGCGCACCCGGTAGCGCCGGAACGACGGCACCGCCAGGCCCACGACCACCACCGTCACCGCGCAGACCAGACCTCCGCCGACCCAGGCCGGCACCAGCCCGAACATCGAGGCGGTGCTGCCCGCGCGCAGGTCGCCCAGGCGCGGCCCGCCGGCCACCACGACGAAGAAGACGCCCTGCAACCGGCCGCGCATCGAGTCGCGGGCGTAGGTCTGGAGGATGGTCTGCCGCCAGACCGCCGAGACCAGGTCGGCGAACCCGCCGAAGGCCAGCAGTAACACGATCAGCCACAGCGACTCGGCCAGCCCGGCCCCGGCGACGGTGATCCCCCAGACCGCGATCACCAGGGTGAGCGCGACACCCTGCCTTCGTACCCGGCCGACCCAGCCGGAGAAGACCCCGCCGACCACCGCGCCCAGCGGGATGGCCGCCGCCAGCCAGCCGTAGGCGATCTCCGAGCCGTCGAAGCGCACCGCGGTCAGCTCCGGGTAGAGCGCCCGGGGCAGCGCGAAGGCCATCGCGATGATGTCCACCAGGAAGGACATCAGCACCACCGGGGTGCGCATGATGTAGCGCAGGCCGTCGGCCACCGCGCGGGGGCCCGGGGCGGTCACCTCGCCCTGCGGCTCCAGCGGGGGCAGCCGGAAGGCGGCGTAGAGCGCGGCGGTGAACAGCACGGCGTCGATCAGGTACGCGGTGCCGTACCCGCCGCCGGCCAGGATGACGCCGCCGAGCAGCGGGCCGAGCACCGAGGAGAAGCTGCTGAACAGGAAGTTGAGGGTGTTGGCCGAGGGCACCAGCTCGACCGGGACGAGCCGGGGCACGATCGCGTTCCTGGTCGGCGAGGAGACCGCGAACCCCATGGACTGCACGGCCACCGCCACCATGATCACCCAAATGCTCTTCAGGGTGACCGCGTTGACCAGCAGGGTGAGCGTGGCCGACCAGCTGATCACCGAGCTGGCCAGGAGCAGCCTGCGCCGGTCCATGGCGTCGGCGATGGCGCCGCCCCACAGGCCGAAGACCACCAGCGGGACCAGCGCCACCGGGCCGAGCAGGCCGACCCAGAAGGAGGAGCCGGTGAGCGCGTACACCTCGGCGCTGACCGCGACCGCGGTGAGCTGGAAGCCGATGAAGCCCACCGCCTGCCCGGCCAGCAGCCGGCGGTAGTCGAGGATCTGAACCGGACGGGTGTCCACCATGTGCCGGCGAAACAACTCACTTACTCTGCCCACGCCCAGCACCCTCCCATGTACCTAGATTCAGGTACTCAGGGGGCCAGACGTTCGATCACCCAGCGGTCGCCGGAGCGGCGGTAGCGGAAGCGGTCGTGCATGCGGTTGTCCCGGCCCTGCCAGAACTCCAGCTCGTTCGGCACCACCCGGAAGCCGCCCCAGTGGTCAGGCACCGGCGGATCCTCCGGCCAGCGCTCGGCCAGTTCGGCGTAGCGCGCGTCCAGTTCCTCTCTGGACCTGACCACCGCCGACTGCCGCGAGGCCCAGGCCGCGATGCGGGAGCCGTACGGCCGGGAGTGGAAGTAGGCCGTGGACTCCTCCCGGGAGACGCGGACGGCATGGCCCTCCACCCGGACCTGGCGGCGCAGCGGATGCCACGGGAAGACCAGGCAGGCGCGCGGGTTCTCGGCCAGGTCGCGGCCCTTGCGCGACTCGTAGTTGGTGAAGAACGTGAAACCTTGCTCGTCGAATCCTTTCAGCAGAACTGTCCGCGCCGAGGGTCTACCCCCGGCCGAGCAGGTGGCCAGGATCATGGCATTGGGTTCCGGCAGCCCGGCGTCGACCGCGTCGGCGAACCAGACGGTGAACTGGGCCACCGGGTCGTCGGCCACGGCGAGCAGGGGCTCACCCCGGTAGTCGCGCCGGAACCCGGCGAGATGCGAAGAGCGGTCCACGGAAAGGTATTCTCCCGTGCTTGGCAGAGATCCGACGCAGCACCCCCTACCTGGGGTGATGGTGTTCTGGAGGGACCGGGGGGCGACCACAGCCGCCACGAGAGGTTAAATTGACCCGCCGGTATCTCGACATCAAGGCTTTTTGACTTCACAAGAGAGGGAGGCGGCCGAGAGTGTCCGACTTCAAACCCGGTCTCGAGGGCGTGGTAGCTTTCGAGACCGAGATCGCGGAACCGGACAAAGAAGGGGGCGCCCTGCGATACCGGGGCGTCGACATCGAGGAGTTGGTCGGCCGCGTCACCTACGGCAACGTGTGGGGACTGCTGGTCGACAACGAGTTTCTGCCGGGACTCCCGCCGGCAGAGCCTTACCCCGTACCTGTCCATTCCGGTGACATCCGGGTAGACGTGCAGAGCGCGCTGGCCATGCTGGCGCCCGCGTACGGCTTCCGGCCCCTGCTCGACATCGACGACGCCCAGGCCCGCGACGATCTCGCACGCGCCTCGGTGACCGCGCTGTCGTTCGTCGCGCAGTCCGCCCGTGGTCTGGGCCTTCCGATGGTTCCCCAGAAGCGGGTGGACGAGGCGTCCAGCATCGTGGAGCGTTTCATGACCCGCTGGCGGGGCGAGCCGGATCCCCGGCACGTCAAGGCCATCGACGCGTACTGGGTCTCGGCCGCCGAGCACGGCATGAACGCCTCCACGTTCACCGCCCGGGTGATCGCCTCCACCGGCGCGGACGTCTCCGCCGCGCTGTCCGGCGCGGTCGGCGCGATGTCCGGGCCGCTGCACGGCGGGGCTCCCGCCCGGGTGCTGCACATGATCGAAGGTGTCGAGCAGCTCGGCGACGCCCGCAAGTACGTGCAGAGCGAACTGGACAAGGGCCAGCGCCTGATGGGCTTCGGCCACCGGGTCTACCGGGCCGAGGACCCGCGGGCCCGGGTGCTCCGCCGTACCGCCAAGGAACTGGGCGCCCCCCGGTACGAGGTGGCGGCGGCGCTGGAGACGGCCGCGCTTGAGGAGTTGCACGCGCGCAAGCCGGATCGGGTGCTCGCCACCAACGTGGAGTACTGGGCGGCGGTCATCCTGGACTTCGCCGAGGTGCCGGCGCACATGTTCACCGCGATGTTCACCTGCGCCCGTACGGCCGGCTGGGCCGCCCACATCCTGGAGCAGAAGCGCACGGGCAGGCTCGTCCGCCCCAGCGCGACCTACGTGGGTCCCCCGCAGCGCTCGGTCACCGACGTGCCCGGCGCCGCCGACGTTCTCGGCAACGACTGATACTTCTCTCTGACGTGATGCGCCCGCGGTGGTCCCGACCGCGGGCGTCATTGCGTCACCGGCCGGGCGTCTCCTTGTCGAGGGAGCAGCCGACCGCCAGCTCCGCCGTGCCCGGCGCCTTCTCGTCCACGGTGCACCTGCCGCGCAACAGCGGCACCTTCTCGCCCCGCTCGCTGGAGAACAGCCAGAGCTCCCGGGGCAGCGCGGTGTGGAACTTGGCGTCGGTGGAGAAGAAGAAACTCCCGGTCGCCCCCTGGACCTGCCCGTCCACCCCGAGCCCGCGCAGGTTGTAGGCCACGCTCTGGGCGACGTTCACCGAGTCGTCCACGGTGGTGGCCTTGATCTGGTCGATGGCGCTGGTGACCGCGAGCAGCGCGTCGTACCCCATGCGGGCGTGCACCCGGGAGACCTCCGGGCCGCGCTGCCGGACGACCTGCCCGATCCACGCCTCGATCTCCCGCTGGGAGTCGTTGACGGCGCCGCTGCCGGACTGCTCGGCGCGGGCGTCGTTGAGCGCGATGAAGGAGATCTCCGGGTTGTTGACCGCCGAGCCGTCGGCCAGGATCTGCGCCACCCGGCCGGTCACCTCGTCCCCGGCCAGCACCCGCACACCGTCCGCGCACTGGTGCTCCCTGGTGTCCATCAGGTTGTCCAGGTAGCCGGCGCGGCCGGTGTAGAAGAGGACCTGGGCGCCGTCCTGGCAGGCCTGGTCCACGATGGCGGACAGCGAGTCCTGGTCCTGGAACTCGTACCTGCGGGCCGCGGCGTACGGCGGGGCCACGCCGTCGCGCGGGGCGGTCAGGCCGTTGGCCAGGTCCTGGCTGTACAGCTCGCGCTTGGCCGCGTCCAGCTCCACCAGCACGGCCACCCGCTCCGCCGGCACCGGCTTGCCGCCGGGCAGGCCCTTGCTCAGCCAGAACTCGGCCGCCTTGGCCTGGGCGGAGTTGGGGGCGGCCATCCGGAAGAAGGACGGGGAGGGGGATCTGCCGTTCAGCAGCGGGGTGGTGTCGGCGGTGTTGGTGGTGCTCAGCATCGGCATGTGCGCGTCGCTGAGCAGGCGGATGGCCTGCTGGGTCTCGGTACGGCTCCAGGCGAAGCCGATCGCCGCGGCCACGTTGGGGTCCCCGGCCGCCCGATCCTTGATCATCTGGGCGGCGTACGCGGCGCTGACGAAGTTCTGCCCGGCGTTGGCGAACTCGACCCGGATCTGCCAGGTGCGCAGCCGGTTGTAGGCCAGCTGCCGGGCCGCGATACCGGCCAGTTCCCCGGCCGAGCCGCTGATCTGTTCGTCCCGGTGCCCCTTGGAGGTCAGCGGGCCCAGGTAGAAGACGGTGATGACCCGCTGGTTGCCGGTCACCGCGCGGTTCTGCTCCTCGATCCGCTCCAGGATGGGGACCAGCAGCGGGTCGGGGTTGATCTCCCTGAGATCGTCGCTGAGGCCCACGCACTGGGCGTTCTCCTCGCGCAGCCCGCCACCGCAGCCGATCCAGGTCTGACCGACCACCGCCACCGGGCCGAACGCCAGCACGGCGACCGCCGCCCAGTAGCCGAACGCGCGTAACGGGCTGGGCCGGAAGGCTCCTATCCCGGTCGTCTCGGCGTCGTCCACCGTCACCGGGACGTACAGCTCGGGAACCTTGAGCTCCTGCGCGGCCCGCCACTCGGCGACGGCCTCGGGGAGCTGGTCCAGAGTGCGGACCGGCGGGACCGGCCGCACCACCAGTGGCATCTCCGGGCCACCCACGATGACCAGCATGGGCGGGTAGCTGCCGGTCTCCGCGATCACCTGGCGGAGCACCTCGAGGAAGCGGGTCCCGGACGGGAGCACCAGCAGGCAGTACCAGCCCCGGCCCCAGCTCGGCCAGGGGATCAGCCACTTCTGGTACGCCTGCCGGAGGTCCTGCACCATCGCGTACACCAGCAGCTTGTCCAGCTCGGCGACGGGGGCGTTGGACAGGCGCAGGGCGTACTTGTAGCGGCTCTCGAAGCGCCTGCGGCGCAGGCCCACGTACTGGTGGCGGCGGAACCAGCCGGAGAAGAAGGTGCCCCGGATGGAGAGCGTGGCCTGGACGGCGGTGCCGGCCCCCGCGATCACCAGACCGGCCACCCAGGGGATGAGCGAGAGCAGGTCCACCACGTCCCACCCGGCCAGCAGCGCCACCACCATGCCCACCGGCACCCAGGTGGTGGCCGCCCGGACCACGAAGTCCGCGGCGGTACGGCGGACGCGTTGCTCGCCGTACCGCTGCCAGCGCCATTTGCGGTACCGGGCCCGGAACTCCTCCTGGCCCAGGCGGGACTCGGGGGCGGGCGGCCAGGCGGCGGTCCAGTTCTCCGGGGTCTTCTCACGCTGCTCGCGGGCCCAGAGCACGAACTGCGCCAGCGGGAACCTCGGGGCGGGCAGGAACGAGCCGCTCACCGAGGCGCCAAGGTTGCCGTTCTCCCCCGCCAGCGCGTCCACCACCGCGACCACGTCCCGGACGTCCTCCGGCGCCGCGTACGGCAGGCCGCCCTTGAACGGCGCGGCCAGCGCCCGAGCGGCCTCGCCGGCCTCCCGCTCCTCCCCGACCAGGTGCAGGATCGGCAACGGCGGATCGCCACGCCAGAACGACGGCCGCCGCAACAGCCCTTGGACCACCTCATGGAGCCGCCGCTGATCAGCCGCGATCATCCGCACCCTTTCGCCTCGTTGCCCCCATTCTGCGCCACCCCAACGATCAACGCCCCCACAATCCCCACCCCGCCCATTTTTTCTTGATATTTCCCTTTAAGAGCTTATTGTCGGTTTATTCCGCCCGGATGTTCACGGCTGATCACCCAGGACGGGGAAGGGAGCCTGCTGCCCTGGGACGCGACTCAACCGCCGAATCGGGCTCATTCAGCAAAGGTCGATTGGCGGGCGCTGCGGGCTCGCTTGGCCTGCTCGATCAAGGCGTCGATCCGCTCCCGCAGGTCAGCCTCACGCCTGGCGGTCCGCAATCGCGTGTCGAAGTCGCTCTCCTCCATCGCATGTCGGATTCGCGCCTCCTCCTGATGCAGCCGCACGTCGCCATCGCCAGTACGCAGTCGTTCGTTCAGCCGGAGGTCGTTGTCGTGCAGCCGCTCCTTGCTCTCCAATTGGGCTGCGATCCTGCGGTCGTACGCACTGGGTGCACTCATCAGCTTGGTGAGCACGGGGTAGCAGTCGATAACAATGAGTAGTCCAGCGAGCAGCAGATGCGCCCACCAGACTGCCCAACTCCTGGAGGCCAGCGAACTGAGCGCCTCGAACCGCTCAAGGATCCCCGGCGTGGCGGCGTGCTTGTCTCTCTCTTCCGCCATTTTGGCCTCGATCTGCCGGGTGACCTCCCGCTCGTAGTTCACGGTGCTGACCCCAAGTGAGGTGGTCAACGTCGTGATCTTCCTGTTCAGGTCGTTGAGTTGTCCCTCTTTCTCTGCCACGCCATGGTCGGAGCGGAACGTCTTCACCTGCTCCTTGCGCATCGCGCAACGCCATCCAGGGCCGGCCAGGCCGCTGGTGTGTGCCGTCTTGAACCCACCGCATTCCTCGGCCACGGCCGCATTCAACTTGTCGAGTTTCTTGTTCAGCGGCTTCAACACGTCCTGCAGTTGTGTGCGCTGACCCTTGTACCGATCAAGCTCGGTGGAGTCCGGTGCACTGATGCTGAGCTTGTACGCAGCGCAGTCCGCACCCGCCGTCGGCTTCGGATAGCAGTTGCCATATCCCTTGCCCACGTTTTCCACAGCCGCCTGGTTGTCCGCCTTGATCTGTTCGACGACCGCCGATTCAAAGATCTTGAGCGTTACCGGCTCCGAAATCAGAATGCCGATCAGCAGCGAAATCAGCAGTCGAGGCACCAGCACCCAGAAACGACCGCGTCCGATCACTCCGTGTGAACTGGAGATCAGCCAGCTGTCGAAGACTCCGATCACGATGGCCCAGAATGCCGCACCTGCGATACTCATCGGCAGCGACGCTCGCAGGAACTCATGGAGGACGATCCACATCGACAGCCCGGCGATTAGTGCGGTGCACAGCACGATCGCACCCGTACGGGTGAATTTCGGGCGATCCTCCGGCACCCAGTCCAGCACATTCTCTTGGACGCCGATCAGAGCACGGAGCAAGCGGCTCGGGCCTGATCTCCGCCTTAGCGGGACAGGTGGCGGCTCACCCTGCCCGCCGCCGTCATGTTGGCTTGTGTCACGGACCATCGACTCGGTCATCTCGGTCATCCGATCTCCTCCTCCGGCAAACCGGTGTGGGGAGGCGGAAGCGTGCTGTCCTCGACCACCTCCGCAGTGGCGATCTCGGGCACCTCCTCTTGCACGATCTCGCCCGGCGGAGAAGCGTTCGTGATGTCCTGGACGACGCTGAGGATGACATCCGCCATGCCTGTGTGATCGACATGACCGCGCTCGATCAAGGTCTGCGCGATCTGTGCCTTCAGCTTCCGGCTCTCGGCCTCACGCCGTTCTGCTCGCTCCTGCTCGCGTGCCTTCTGTTCGCGCTCCCAGGCCTTCTGCTCCTTCTCATCTCTCCACCTGTACTCGTCGCGCTTGGAAGCGAGTTCCTGCGCCCGCAGCTCCCTCTCATGGGCGAGGCGCGCCTGCTCCTGTTCCCACTGCCGGTCCTGGTCTCGGCGGCTGGCCTCAATCTGCTGCTGGGCGAGGGCTATGTCGTGTTCGAGGCGGAGCTTTTCATTCTTCCGCGTCCAGGCACGGTCTTCCCGAGTGGCTTCCCAGTTCCTGGAGTCGGACTCCCGCTCGATGTCGAGTCGCACCCGGTCGCGTTCCAGGTCGTTACTACGTTCGGCAGCCGACGCGTCGATCTCCTGCTGTCGCCGTTCCAACTCGTGTTGGTGACGGCGCTCGTCGAGTTCGTATTCCCATTCGCGTTCGATTCGAAGGTTGACTCTGTCTTCCCGAGCTTGCTCCGCACGCAGTTCATCGTCGCGTCGCCGCCTGGCATCCTCGTCAAGGCGGCGAATCAGCTCAGTCGAGTTCAACTCGCCGCTCGCCACAGCGTAGGAGATCACCGCGTACGGATCATCAGCGGTCTCCTGGCCAAACATCTTGGCCTGACGGAGTTTGGCGGCGAGCGCGCGCTGGCTCTGTTCGTGATCGAACTCGTATTCTTCACGCTGGTGATCGCGGATCATCCGCGATTCACGGGCTTTCCGCTCCAATCGCTCACGCTCGGTCTCCCCCTCTTCACGGGAAAGTTCGCGGGTGAACCGGTGCTCGTCGAGCTTGTCATCCCTCTCGTACGAGCGTTGCTTGGTCTGAAGCTCCCGCTCCAGGTCGATCTCATGCTGCCTGCGTTTGTGTTCGCGAAGTCGCTCCTCCAGCTTGCGCTGCTCGTCGAGAACCCCTGCGGGAGTAAGCACCTCAACGCTCGACAGCTCAACCTGCATGCCGAGCAGCACCATCGGTGACGCATGCGTATAGACGCTGAGTTCGAGTTGGGCATCTTCTTGCACGATGTGCACTGACTCGATCGGGTGCTGGAGACCAAGCTGATAGAGCTTGTGATAGCCCTTCAAGTACGTCAGGAGGGCATCGGTCAAATCCCGGTGGCCGACCTTCGCCACAACGATCTCGTCGTTGACAGTGCAGGCGAAGGTGACGCGCAGTGTGAACTCGTCCAGGCCACTCGACTGCAGTGGGAGCTGTACGGGGAGCAGCTTGTCGCGTGTCATGTCCACCACGCAGTAGCTGGTGGCGTTGACCGTGGCTGCGGCGCGCCGATCGAGACGCTTGTGTTTGCTACTGGTGTAGTTGACCCCGTCGGTGAGGACAACGGCCTCGTGGGCGAGCGGACTGGGAATCTCATCGGCTGCCCGTACTCGCGCGCCCAACCCGAAGGCCCAGCGCTTGCCGGCCGACCCGAGGGCGGCCTGCGTGATGATCGGATATGACGTACTCATCGGAGCTCCCTTTTGAAGGTCGATGTGATGCGAGAGACAAACCGCGGCGTGTCCTCTGGGGCCCGGGACATTGCGTATCTGACGAACTCGACTGCGAACGGACGGCGCTCGTGCACGGGCAGCGCCGCTCTGAGCGCGGTGATGGCCGCGCCCGGCAGGTCCTCATCGCCGTCGTCGATCTCAGCGAGAATGTCGAAAATGGCGGCGAAAACCGCCCTGCGTCTGGGGCGATTGACCACGCTCAGCGCCCACAGCTCGCCGAAAATCGGAGCGTCGGCCGACTGCGCGCGCAGATGTTCCGCCGACACCGACCGCTCCTCCAGTTGCACTCCAAGCACGTTCACAGCGATGTCGATGGTGTGTCCGAGCCTGGCCATATCGGTCTGCCGGAGCCAACGCATCCGCGAAATGAGGTCCTTGAGGACCACCTTGTTGTCGCCGGTGCCGGCAGTAGTGAGCGTGACGTACAGCAGAACGATCGCCGCGGCGCCGTTCTCCGCGGTCTCGGACCGTTCGGACAGCGGCCAGAGATGCCGTAGCGCGTCAGCCGGGTAGAGCACACCGACCGCATGAGAGAACGCGAATGCTGCCGCGCATCGGCGCAGCACCTTCTCGCTCCGCGACCACCTGATCGCGGTCCTGTGTGCCAGTGGCGCGACTGTGTCGTCGAAACACATGTAGGACAGCACGTTCGCCGCGGCCGTCCAGGCCCGCAGACCGTACTCTCCAGCGGACCATGGCTGCAGAAACTCTTCCCGCACACTGTCGAAGTCGTGTGCGGCGAGTAGCGCCAGGCCGTAGGTGACCAGGTCGCGCACTTCGGGATCAGGGGTGCGGATGATCTCGTTGAGCCAGCCGAACAGCGGCCGCCAGAACTTCTCGGGGTAGCGACCGCACAACTCGGCGATCACATGGACTCGGAAGCTCGGGGATTTGAACTCCACGCAACGTCTGGTCTGGCCGGGGATGGCCTCCGGAGAAGTGGCGGCGCGTTTGACGACTGTGATCAGCGACCGCTCATCCCGTTTCCTGGTCTGGGACAGCGCCTTCGGCTGTAACGGTCCCTCAGCCTCAGTCGGCGGAGGGATGATCGCAGCGGCCAAGCGCTCGAACCAGGGTTCGAATTTGTTCTCCGGTAAGCCGTTGAGGAAGGCGAGAGCCGCCACTTCAAGCAGTTCATGGGGCGTAGGTTCGGAGTCGAACCAGGCCACGACCTTCCGCCGGTTGGCCAGATCGAGCCCGCCGAGTGAGGTTTGGGGGTCCATGCCGTCCGCCAGATTGCGCGCGAACAGGACAAGATCCGCCAGGCTGTGCTCCTCCAGAACTTCCCTGTCGACCTCCACCTCTCGCACGTCGTACGCGCACAGGATGCTTTCCAGGGTGGGACGCTCCCAATGAAATTGCGCCACGAGCGCTGAAATCGGCCGCTCACTCGTGATGATGAGATGGGTGCCTTCTTCTCCCTGGATCTTCTCGGCCAGCGCGAGAATGGCGACGTCTACGCCGTCGGAATCCGCGTCGGCGCCTGACCAGCCCAGAACGAGGTACGCGGCGCCGCTTCGGTAGTCGCGCTTGGCAAGATCCTCAAGAGTCTGGTCGTGGCGCAGCATGATCAGAGCACGGTCATCGCCGAGTTCGCGCGTCAAGTTGAGTGCGCCTGTCTGCTTGCCCGAGCCACGTGGGCCGTACAGGACGATGACCCGGTCGCTGCGGAGGGCCTTCAGCGCGAAGGCGTAGCTCTCTGGGCGTGCGTATTTGTCGCAGGCATCCCTGATCACACCCGGCGGCACCTGCCCTTCCAGCCGGTGCGCACCGGATCCCGAAACCGCGTTGGCAATGCCGAAGGCCGCGACCCCATCGACATGAACCGGGCCGTTGAAGGTCGTGAACGCACTCTGGTTGAACCGCATCGCCTTGGCTGCGGCCGCAGGTGCCAGTTCCTCAGGTTCCGCCGTGGCCGATTCCGGCCGTTGCTCGTCTCCATTCATGGCACTCACCTCGCTCAGGTACGGAACGTGTTCGAGATGCCGAACACCGATCCAGGCGCGATGACCTTCTTGTTGAACTCGATGTGGACCTCCGACCCTGTGGTCTTCGGCCGCTCACGCCGTACCTGCTCGTCGGGGCCGTCCTTGGCCTTCGCGGACCCTGGCGCGTCGGCGTCCACCGGCTCCTCAGCCGGAGGGTCGAGTTCGGGATCGTGGTTGAGCATGCGCTGGTACAGATCATCGAGACGTCGCAGGTTGTCGGTGGCAAGCGTCTCCTGCAAGCGGCGACGTAGCTCGCGGTAGACCCGCTGGGCGTCGCCCTGACGACCCGCCCGGTGCAGCGTGGTCATCAGCAGCTCGGCGATCATCTCGTCACCGGGATGCCGGATGTGCTCGCCGGTCAAGTCGCCGATCAGTTCGTGATGCTGTCCCAACCGGAGGCGTGCCTTGGCCATGTTCAAGGTGGCCAGTCTGCGGGTCTCGTTCATTTGGTGGCGTAGCCCGTCGATCCGGCGCCCCTCGAGGTCGGCCATAAGGTCGCCGTTCGCCAGTTCCAGCGCACGGCGCAGCAGTTTCACGGCCTGGTGATCGTCCTTGCCGAGGAGTTGCTGAGCCTGTTGCGTATCCCTCCGGAAAACGTGGACGTCCACGCGGTCGGCGGGTACCTCCAGCTGGTAGAGCGATCCATCGCGCCTGAGGTCGAAGCCGAGGTTCTCCAGTCGCTTCCGGGTCTTGGAAACCACCTTGTAGAACTCGGCGCGCGCTCCCTCGGGCTGCGGCTCTTCCCAGAGCCACGCCATCAACTCCTCCCTCCGCACCTGTTTCGAGCCCGCCAGGGCCAGCGCGCCGACCAACGCCCGCACCTTGGGTTCACCGAGGTCCACCGGAAGGCCATCCGAGGTCACCTCGGTCGGGCCATACAGACGGAAGCGCACGTCCGGCTGGGGAAGTACGGGAAGGTTGTTCTCAGTCATTACTCGTTCCTCCGTTTTCGGGTCGTCGCAGTTCCTGTCGCGCAGCACCCTGTTCCGCCCCCCGTAGCGCTCCCACCTCTGCCGCCGAGCCTGCTGTGACACGCGGCGAAAGCCTCAAGACCAGGGAGATGAGCGCGATGAGCGGTAGCCAGCGGCCGATGCCGGCTTTCACGAAGAGCACGTACTCGGGTGCGGACAACAACAACTGCGTAGAGGTGGCCTTCGTGCTCGACGAGATCCTCGTGCGGGACTCGAAGGACCGCCGAGGGCCGGTGCTGCGGTTCACCCGGAGTGAGTGGGAGGCCTTCCTGGCGGGAACCAGGGCGGGTGAATTCGACCTGAGGTGACTCCTGAGAAAGAAGCAGGGCGCCGTGGCCCCCTCGGTCACGGCGCCCTGTCCATGTTGGTCTGAACATTGGGACATGAGCGTCTCTCAGGCGCGGACGAGCGTGGTCATGAAGGCGAGCGACTGCTCTGGATTCAGCGATCTCACCGTCGCGTGCTCGAATGCCCGCAGGTACCGCTGAACGTCGTCACTCTGGTCGGTGAACTGTTCTCGATCCAGCAACTCCTGCTGCGCTACTGGCGGATCACCGTTCGCGAAGCCGAAGATGTGGAAGCTGGAGCCCATCGCCAGGTCCGGGCCCGTGTCCAGCGTGCGGACCCGTATCTCGACGTTGGGGCGGCCCGCGGCTTCGATGAGCCACTCGATCTGCTCCCGCATCACCGACGTGTCTCCCACCGGTCGCCGCAACGCGGCCTCGTCGATGACGGCC
Source organism: Acrocarpospora catenulata (assembly GCF_018476525.1). Taxonomy (GTDB): domain Bacteria; phylum Actinomycetota; class Actinomycetes; order Streptosporangiales; family Streptosporangiaceae; genus Acrocarpospora; species Acrocarpospora catenulata. The sequence goes on along the minus strand of NZ_JAHCST010000041.1, from coordinate 36,627 downwards.
GCAAGGTGCAGTGGCTGGTGTTCGCGGGTCAGGACGGCCCGGCGGGCCGCGCGCACCTCAACGCGCTGCGCTATCGCCTCCAGAGGCTGGTCGCTGAGCGTGGTCATGAGTTCCCAGGCGTACCTGTCGGTCTGGAGAAGCCCCGGGACGAGGCTGGGCTGATGCGTGCGCAGCCAGGTCGCCCCGTCCTCCAGGACAAGCAAGGACTCGAAGGACTCCCCGACGAGATCGGAGTACTTGGCCCACCAATGATCGGTACGCGACACGAGATCCAGCAGAGGCTGGTCGGCAACGCCGTACAAGCGGAGCAGGTTTCTGGCTTCGACCATGCGAATGACCGCCTGGCCCTTCTCCACCCGGTGGAGCCGTTCCGGTGACCAGCCAAGGGTTTCGCCGGCGTCGTCAGCGGCCACGGAAGCGGTGACGCGGTGCCTCCGGAGGATGTCGCCGATCGTTCTGCGTCGTTCATGGCGACTTTCAGGACTCTGCCCCATCGCGGCCCTTCATCCATGAGTGTCCGGGTAGGCCCCTAGGACTTGCTTGATGAGATTTGCAGTATGAACCTTTCAAAGAGAGATTTGCAACTTGCGAGGGGATTTGGGCATGACTGGTCTAGGAGGAAGGGTCGTTCCCAGGCTGGTCGGCACCGGAATCCTGACGGCGGCACCAGTTACGGCTCACCCGATACACCCATCTGACCAGGGCCGGAAGGACACAGGCCAGGGCCGAGAGCAGGCAGATGACAGCCCCTTCGGGCCACCCAAGAGCCATGCAAAGCGCTGCGGCCAGCGTCAACACGCGCTCTGCGCTTCTGCCGGAATCGCCCGTAGTGGGGCGTTGCGGGACAGACATGTGCTTTCCTTCACCTAGGGAGGATCTTGCAAGAGATAGGATGGATCCGACGGAATGAAAATTGCAGAATGTATGATCCAGAATCCGACACAGTGAACGACGAAGGTCATGGAAGCGGGATGCACGATGGCAAGAGGTAGGAGTCCCGTGATGCAGCGACGTCGGCTCGCCGCCGAGCTACACCGGCTCCGCACCAACGCGCGACGGACCCTCGAGGAGGTCGCCGAGCATCTCGAGTGCTCGCCAGCCAAGATCAGCCGTATCGAGAACAACCAAGTGGCAGTCCGCATCCAGGACGCCCGAGACTTGCTGGATCTTTACGGCGTCGAAGGGCCGCACCGCGAGGAACTGCTTCAGGTGGTGCGCGAGGCGCGCAAGAAGGGCTGGTGGTCCAGATACTCCGACCTCATGGAGGAGGGAACCGAGACCATACTCAGCTTGGAAGATGAGGCGGCCTCCATCCTCATCTACGAGAACAGCCTCGTGAACGCATTGCTGCAGACCCCCGACTACGCGCGCGCGTGCCTGCTGTCCCGAACCGACGCGAAGCTGGACGTGATACAGCGGCAGGTGGAATTGCGCATGACCCGGCAGCGGATCCTCACCGATCCGGACGGGCCAGCGCTTACCGTCGTCCTGGACGAGGCGGCGCTGCGCCGGTCCGTCGGCGACCCGACGGTCATGCGCGAGCAGTTCAGAAGGCTTCTCACCGATGCCGATCGGCAGAACACCACAGTGCTGGTGCTGCCCTTCAGCGCCGGACCGCACCAGGCGATGGGTTTTCCGTTCTGCATTTTCGGGTTCAACGGCGAGGATCCGAGGATCGTCTATGTGGAGATGCTCGAAAGAGGGCACCTGATCGAGAGCGCGAAGGATGTCGGCCGGTACACCGCAGCGTTCGAACAGGTCCAGGCACGCGCCTTGAACGCCACTGAATCCGTGCATTTCATTGAGAAGCTGATGGACAGTTAGTGGCACTGTGGTTGTCATACATCCTCCCGTCAGGCAACCCCATGAGATGACTCTTCTCCTGATGACGGGGGGGTCGGCGGGGTGCCGCAGTTGGAGGTGAGCGGACATCCGCACATCCGGCCGCGTGCCGTTACCCTCGCTGCCGATCACGCGCCCCCACACCAGAGTGTGGATTTGCTCACCTTCGCTGAACAAAAACCCGGCCGACGGAGGTCACTAACACCCCAATAAGCAGCAAAGATCCCGGTCCGTACACATCTCATGATGCGGACCGGGGTCTGGATCAGGGGGGCCGCTCAGTACGCTTGGGCGAGTGGCTGACATCGTGATACCCGCTGACCTCAAGCCCGCCGACGGCCGCTTCGGCTGCGGGCCCTCCAAGGTACGTCCCGAGCAGATCGCCGCCCTGGCCGGGCCGGGCGCGAGCCTGATGGGCACCTCGCACCGCCAGCAGCCCGTGAAGAACCTGGTGGCCCGGGTGCGTTCCGGCCTGACCGACCTGTTCTCCCTCCCCGAGGGGTACCAGGTCGTGCTCGGCAACGGCGGAACCACCGCGTTCTGGGACATCGCCGCACACGGCCTGATCCGGGAGAAGTCGCAGCACCTGCACTTCGGCGAGTTCTCGTCCAAGTTCGGCGCGGTCGCCAAGAAGGCGCCCTGGCTGGCCGACCCCTCGGTCATCGCCACCGACCCGGGCGACCACCCGCTGCCGGTCGAGGAGGCCGGCGTGGACGTCTACGCCCTCACCCACAACGAGACCTCCACCGGCGTGGCCATGCCCATCCGCCGGGTCGGCTCCGGTGACTCCCTGGTGCTGGTGGACGCCACCAGCGGCGCGGGCGGCCTGCCTGTGCGGGCCGAGGACTTCGACGTGTACTACTTCGCGCCGCAGAAGAGCTTCGCCTCCGACGGCGGGCTCTGGGTGGCGCTGTTCTCCCCGGCCGCGCTGGCCCGGGTCGAGGAGATCGCCGGCTCCGGGCGGTACATTCCCGAGTTCTTCAGCCTGCCGATCGCGATCGACAACTCCTCGAAGGACCAGACGTACAACACCCCGGCGGTGGCGACGCTCTTCCTGCTGGCCGAGCAGATCGACTGGATGAACGACAACGGCGGCCTGGCCTGGACCACCTCGCGCACCGCCGACTCCTCCACCCGGCTCTACACCTGGGCGGAGAAGACCGGGTACACCACGCCGTTCGTGACCGACCCGGCCAAGCGCTCGCAGGTGGTGGGCACGATCGACTTCGACGACACGGTGGACGCCTCGGCGGTGGCCAAGGTGCTGCGCGCCAACGGCATCGTGGACACCGAGCCGTACCGGAAGCTCGGCCGCAACCAGCTGCGGATCGCGATGTTCCCGGCCATCGACCCGGCCGACATCGAGGCGCTGACCGGCTGCGTCGACTACGTGGTCGAGCGGCTCTAGCCTTCCCGGTTCTCGCCGGTTTCCTTGCCGGTTTCCTTGTCGCCCGGGCTGGGTGGGGGCACCCAGCCGGGTGGCTGCCCGGCCGGGCCTCGCCCGGCGCGGCGGGCGAGTTCGTCCAGCAGGCGCAGGGCGTCGTCCAGGTCGACGCTCTGCGCGAACCGGCTGAGCACCGGTGAGCGGTCCTCGCTCTCGGCCAGCGCCCCGAGCATGCGCTCGGTCAGGTGCTCGGCGCGGGAGCGGGCCGCGCCGTACCGGAACGCCTTGCGTTCCGGGGCCCGGCTGAGCAGGCCTTTACGAACCAGGCGCTCGGCCACGGTCTGGATCGTGGTGTACGCCAGGGGCTTCGTCGCGCCCTCGTTGAGCTTCTCCTGGATTTCACGGATAAGCAGGGACTTCTTGGCGTCCCACACCGCGTCCATGATCGCACGTTCCAGGGGCCCCAAATTCACAGGAATGATTCTGTCAGTTCTCTCGTCTGCGGCGCAGCAGCCAGGCGGCCAGCACTCCGCCGATGAGCCCGAACAGGTGGCCCTGCCAGGAGATTCCGGCCTGTCCGGGAAGCACCCCGAAAATTATCGAGTAGTACATCCCGGCCACCACCACGCCGAGGACGATGTCCAGCATCCGGCGATCGAAAAGCCCTCGCGCCACTACATAACCGAAATATCCGAATACGAGGCCGCTGGCGCCGATGGTCACCGTGTTCGGGGGCGCGATCAGCCACACCCCGATCCCGCTCACCAGCACGATGATCAGGCTCGCGCCGAAGAACTTGCCCAGCCCCCGGATGGCCGCCAGGAATCCCAGGATCAGCAGCGGCAGCGAGTTGGCGATCAGATGCCCGAAGCCCGCGTGCAGGAACGGCGCCGCCAGGATGCCGACCAGGCCGTCCGGATCCCGGGCCACGATGCCGTACCTGTCGAGACTGCCCCCGCCGACGTAGTCGATCACCTCCAGCAGCCACATGCCACCGACCAGGAAGACCATGACCAGGGCACTGCCGAGCGCCCCGGCCAGCAGACTGGCCGTACGCTCCCTGGCGGTAGGGGGAAGTCCTTCGCTCATGCCTTTACGGTACGCACTCCCGGCCACGAACGCGGACTTCCCCCAGGAGACCCGACTATTCGCCCTTCCAGTTCGGGGCGCGCTTCTCGGCGAAGGCCGCCGCGCCCTCCATCGCGTCCTTGGAGCCGAAGACCGGGTCGGAGATCTCGCCCTGCTTGGCGAACATCTCCTCCCGGGACCAGTCCACGGACTCGACGATGATCTTCTTGGTGGCGGCCAGGGCCAGCGGGGCGTTGGCCGCGATGTTCTTGGCCAGTTCCACCGCCTCCGCCAGCGCGCCCTCGGCCGGGGTGACCCGGTTGACCAGGCCCAGCTCGTACAGACGGGCCGCCGGGTAGTGATCCCCGGTCAGCGCCATCTCCATGGCCACGTGGTACGGAATGCGCCGGGGCAGCCGCAGCACGCCCCCGCCCACCGCGACCAGGCCGCGCTTGGGCTCGGGCAGGCCGAACTTGGCCTCCTCCGAGGCGATCACCAGGTCACACGCCAGGGCCAGCTCGAAGCCGCCCGCCAGCGCGTACCCCTCGACCGCCGCGATCAGCGGCTTCTTCGGCGGCGACTCGACCAGGCCGCCGAAGCCCCGGCCCTCCAGGATCGGGAGATCCCCGGTCAGGAAGGCCTTCAGGTCCATCCCGGCGCAGAACGTGCCGCCCGCACCGGTAAGCACGATGACGGACACGTCGGCCCGCCCGTCCAGCTCCTCCATCGCCGCCGCGATGCCGCGGGCCACCGCCCCGTTCACCGCGTTTCTGGCCTTGGGCCGGTTTATGGTGATGACGGCGACCCCGCCGTCGCTTTCTACCAGGACCTCGTCGGACATCGGGGACCTCACTTCGGCTGGAATCGGATGCCGCCGTCGAAGCGGATGACTTCGCCGTTCATGTAGTCGTTCTCGATCAGCGTCCGGACCAGGTGCCCGAACTCCGAGGCCCGGCCCATGCGCTTGGGGAACGGCACGGGCGCGGCCAGCTGCGCCTTGAAGGCGTCCGCCTCCGGGCCGGAGCCGTAGATCGGGGTGTCGATGATGCCGGGGCAGATGGTCAGCACCCGGACCCCGATCACCGACAGGTCCCGCGCCGCGGGAAGGGTCATGCCGATGATGCCGCCCTTGGAGGCCGAGTAGGCGACCTGACCGGTCTGCCCCTCGATACCCGCCACCGAGGCCGTGTTGATCACGACACCGCGCGCCTTGTCCTCGCCCACCGGCTCGGTCCGCGCCATGGCCGACGCGCCGATCCGCATCAGGTTGAAGGTCCCGATCAGGTTGACGTCGATCACTTTCCGGAAGGCGCCCAGGTCGTGCGGGGAACCGTCCCGTCCGACCGTACGGGAGGCCCACCCGATCCCGGCGCTGTTGATCACCGCGCGGAGCGGCCGCCCGGTGGCCACCGCCGCGTCCACCGCGGCCTGCACCGAACCCTCGTCCGCCACGTCGGTGCGGACGAAGACCCCGCCGAGCTCACCGGCGAGCGCCTTGCCGCGCTCCTCGTTGAGGTCGGCGATGACCACGGTCGCGCCGATACCGGCCAGTTCACGCGCGGTCGCCTCACCGAGACCGCTGGCGCCGCCGGAGATGATTGCTGCTGCATCCTTCAGGTCCATAGCCGGACCCTAACTTGCCAACCGAATGAAGTTCTACTCGGGGTGCCCCAAAATGGCCGTGTCGACGTCCGGGTACACCTTGATCCGCCGGTCCAGCCCCGTGGTACGGAGAATCCGGGCCACCGGGGCCTGCGGCGCGGCCAGCGTCACCCCGCCGCCCTCGCCGGTGGCCAGCCGCCAGGCCTCGATGAGCACGCTCAGGCCGCTGGAATCCATGAACGACAGTGCGGTGAGATCCAGCACCAGGGTGGCGCCGTCCTGTTTGATCGCGTCGCGGACCTCGTCGCGCAGGAAGGGGGCGGTGAACAGGTCGAGCTCGCCCTCGACGGCGACCACGACGGCACCGGAGAGTGACCTCCGCGCGAGCCGCAGCTTCATGGTGGACCTCCTCGCGAGGCCCACTTTACTTCCGCATCACCGTGCGTGAGGTGCTTGATCCGGGACGCCTTGCGGAACCGCGAACCCGTAGGGCAGTTCCAGGCGGTGTGCGGCGAGCAGCGTGGGGTTGCCCAGCAGGTCCGGGGTCGGGCCGTCGGCGGCGATCGTGCCCCCGGAGAGGATGAGCGAACGCTCGCAGAGCTCCAGCGCGTAGGGGAGATCGTGGGTCACCATCAGGATCGTCACGTCCAGTGAGCGCAGGATCTCGGCCAGCTCGCGGCGGGAGGCGGGGTCGAGGTTGGAGGAGGGCTCGTCCAGGACCAGGATCTCCGGGTCCATGGCCAGCACGGTGGCCACCGCGACCCTTCTGCGCTGGCCGAAGGACAGGTGGTGCGGCGGCCGGTCGATCACCTCCAGCATGCCCACCCTGGCCAGGGCCTCGGTGACCCGGCGCTCCAGCTCGGCCCCCCGGATGCCCAGATTGGCGGGGCCGAACGCGACATCCTCCCGCACGGTGGGCAGGAAGAGCTGGTCGTCGGGATCCTGGAAGACCAGGCCGACCCGGCGCCGGATCTCCTGAAGATTGCCCTTCTCCACGGGCAGCCCCGCCACCCGGACCGAACCGTGGCCGGCGGTGAGAATGCCGTTCAGATGCATGACCAGCGTCGTCTTCCCGGCCCCGTTGGGACCGAGCAGAGCCACCCGCTCACCACGCGAAATCGACAGATTCACCCCGAAGAGCGCCTGCGTCCCATCCGGATAGGCATAGGCCAGATCACGAACCTCCAGCGTCATCTCCGCCCTCGCCCTCGCCTGACCTTCATCTCGGCCCCCGCTTCGGCCGCGGTCGTCATGTCAGCCCCAGCCCTGGCAGATGGGCGAGCAGGGTGGTCAGCACGGCGACGGCCGCCGCGGCCAGCGGCAGCGCCCCGGCGGTGAGCCATTGCCGCACCCCTGCCGACATATCCGAAATAACCGGCATGGTGCCGGTGTAGCCCCGGCTCAGCATGGCCAGGTGCACCCGCTCTCCCCGCTCGTACGACCGGATGAACAGCGCCCCGGCCGACTTGGCCAGAATCGGCGCCTGGCGCAGATCCCTGGCCCGGAACCCACGCGACTCCCGGGCCACCCGCATGCGCCGGGTCTCGTCCATGATGACGTCCAGATACCTGACCATGAACATGGCGATCTGCACCAGCAACTGCGGCACCCGGAGCCGCTGGGCGCCCAGAATCATCGCCCGGGGCTCGGTGGTGGCCGCCAGCAGGATCGAGGCCACCACCCCAAGGGTCGCCTTGGCCAGGATGTTCCAGCTCGCCCAGAGCCCCTCCCGGCTCAGCTCCAGCCCCAGGACCTCGACCCGCTCCCCCAGCCCGATAACCGGAATGGCGAAGACGAACAGCAGGAACGGCAATTCGACGACCATCCGCCGGATCACGAACCCGGGCGGCACCCGTGCCACCACCGCCACCCCGGCCAGCAGCACCGCATACGCCCCGAAGGCCCAGAACCGCTCCCGCGGGGTGGCCACCACGACGATCGCGAAGGCCACCACCGCCAGCAGCTTGCACTGCGGAGGCAGCCGGTGCACGGGCGTGTCCCCCGGCCGGTAGAGCTGATGGTGATGCCCCGCGCCCACCTCAGCGCCCCCTGCCGATTTCAGTGCTCAAGCCCATGTCAGGCGACGGCCTTCGCCCTGCGCCGCCGAGCGAGATAGGCCACGCCGACCCCGACGGCCAGCGTGATCAGCACGCCGATCACGCCCGCCACCCCGACCGGGATGCCGCCCACGTCGCCGTAGTCGGCCAGCGCGAACCCGCCGAACTGGTGCTCCCCGGCCTGGCCGAGGAAGCCCTTGTCCTCGGCCACCCGCTCCAGACCGTCGGGGTCGCCGGAGGCGAAGAAGCTGACCACTCCGGCCAGCAGCAGCGTCACGACCCCGGCGCCCACCAGGAAGGGCCGGAACGGGCGCCCCTCCGGGGCCGGCTGCGACACGGGCTGGGGGGCCACCTCGCGCTCCCCGTCGGCGGTGCGGAGCACCAGCGGCTTGGCCAGGCCACGCGCGCCGTACACCAGGTCGGGCCGGACGGCCAGCACGCTGCTCACGGTGACGGCGGTGATCAGACCCTCGCCGATGCCGATCAGCACGTGTACGCCGCCCATCGCCGCGGCCACCGCGCCCGCGTCGATCGGCGCGGTGCCGCCCACCGCGAACAGCGCGGCGAAGGTCAGCGCCGAGGCCGGCACGGACACCAGGGCGGCCACGAACGAGCCCGCCACCACCGCCGCCCGGTTCCCCGGCGCGGCCCGGACGATCAGCCGGAACACCCCCCAGGCCACGGCCGCCGTGACGATGCCCATCAGGGTGATGTTGACGCCCAGCGCGGTCAGCCCGCCGTCGGCGAAGAAGAAGCCCTGCACGAGCAGCACCACCGCCATACAGAGCACGGCCGTGTAGGGCCCGACCAATATGGCGGCCAGCGCGCCGCCGAGCAGGTGACCGCTGGTGCCGGCGGCCACCGGGAAGTTGAGCATCTGGACGGCGAAGATGAATGCCGCCACCAGGCCGGCCATCGGCGCGGCGCGGTCGTCCAGCTCCTGGCGGGCGTTGCGCAGCGCGACGCCGACACCGGCGGCGGCGACCACGCCCGCCGCCACGGACACAGACGCGGTGAAGAACCCATCAGGCACGTGCACGGCAGTGACCTCCGTGTTTTGCGAACTCTTGCCACAACATTAGAGCAGTTGCGAATTATTCGCATTAAGCGAAGCACCGGATGGAGCGAATGTTTGTTCGAACTTCACCTGCAGGCTACCACATCATTCGAGCACACGTTCCCATGTTCGGAGCGTGACCGGTCGGGTCACCGCCGCCACTGCCGCAACCACCGCCTCGCCAGCCCCAGCACGCTGGTCCGCCGCACCGCCGCACTCAGCCGGTGCCCCACCGCCGTCGCGTACGGCCGGGCCGTCCACCGGACCGGGCCGCTCCACCAGATCCGGGTGCGCTCCAGCGCCTTGGGCTCGGTCACCTTGACCGGAAATCGCGCGGTCGGCCCACCCATGTCCAGCTCCAGGTAGGCGTCCCAGATCCCCCGCCCCAGCGGACGGGTCTCGGCCACGAACGCCCGGGACCCGGTGGCCAGGGCGTTCTCCAGCCGCTCCTGCCCGGTCCGCCGCTCCCGCCAGACCAGCCGCCGCACCGCGGAGGCCCCCGGCCGGCCCCCCACGGTGACCAGCCCCTCGACGCGTAACCGCCGCTCCACCCACTCGCTGTGGGTCAACCGCACAGAGGCCGGCACCCGCATCACATGCCCGCCCACGTCCAGGCTGAGATTCCCGTACGGCCGGGTCAGGTACGGCAGCGCCACCACCCCGCCGGTGAACCGCGGCACCGGGCTGACGCCACGCCGCTCCCGGTCGGGCCCCAAACGCCCGATCCGGCGGATGCCCTCGCACTCCACCGCCACGAAGACGTCCCAGACCCCGGTGGCCAGCCCGGCGACCGCCACCGACGCGCTGAACAGGTCGGCCACCTGGGTGACCGGGACGGTCAGCTCCGTACGCCGGGAACGCTCCCGCAGCAGCAGGCCGACCGCGCCGTCGAACCCCGCCAGCGCGACGGTTCCGGAGATCAGCAACCGGTCGTCCTGCCACTCCAGGCCGGTCAGCCGGCGGCGCAGCGGGGCGGTCTGCACCCGCGCCAGCCGTACCAGGCGGTCGGGGTCGGTCAGCGAGGCCAGGCGGGCGCGGTCGGTGGCGCTCAGCCGGGTCCGCACGCCCTCGGTGAGCCACTCGGCGCAGAGGTCGGCCACCTCGATGGCGATCTTCTCCCGGGTGGACTCGTCGGCGCCGAGGAACGGCTCGCCCAGCTGGGCCAGGATGTCGTAGGTGAAGTGGCGGAGCAGCAGGTGGTCGCGGAGCGCCCCTGGCGGCACGTGCTCGGCCACCCGGCGGATCGGCTGGCGCACCATGCGCAGCCAGGAGAGCGGCTCCCGGCTGCCCGGCTCCTGCATCAGGCTGGTGCCGTCCTCCCTGGCCACCAGGTGGTAGCAGTCGTAGTCGGCGACCACCGAGATCACGTCCGCGTGGCAGTAGGCGTGCGCGGTGAACTCCATGTCCTCGCCGATCCGGAGCGTCTCGTCGAACCGGATGCGGTGCCGGTCCAGCAACGACCTGCGGAAGAGCTTGAAGCAGTTGAGGCTGTTGTAGACGGTGCTGCCGAGCAGGGTGATCCGGTCGGCGTTGGCCCGGAACATCGAGATGGGAACCTTGCGGCCGTGACCGGCCACCTTGCCGACCACGATGTCGGCACGGGTGCGGTCGGCGGCGGCCACCAGCTTCTCCAGGGCCTGCGGGCCGAGGTAGTCGTCGGCGTCGCAGAAGTACACGTACCGGCCGCGGGCCCGCGACAACGCCCGGTTGCGGCCGCTGGCCGGGGTGCCGGTGTGGGCCTGGTAGATGACGGTGAGGTTGGGGTGGTACCGGGCGTACAGGTCCAGCAGGGATCGGCTGTCGTCGGTGGAACCGTCGTCCACCACGATGATCTCCTTGCTGACCCGCTGGACCAGCAGCGAGGTCAGGCACCGGTCGAGGTACGCACGGCAGTTGAACGCCGGGACGAGCACGCTGACGTCAACAGGGTGATCACTTTCCGCATCCATTGCGTTTCATTATGTGACCGAGCGTGGTCCGCCAGCGGCTTCTTGACGATTTCCCCGTGCCTGGATGGCACCTTCGTTTCCGAGGTACGTCCCCGGGGTCACGCGACGGGCGGCGGCAACGGCGGCGTCAGGTCCCAGATCCGGATGGTCTCGTCCTTGCTGCCCGTGACGGCCACCGGCCTGCCGTCCAGGGTGCCGAGGGTGACCGTCCAGACGCAGTCGTCGTGGCCGGTCAGCGGGGGGCCCAGCTGGCGGCGCGAGTTGAGGTCCCAGATTCTGGCGGTGTTGTCCTCGCTGCCGGTCAGCGCCACGGGCGTGCCGCCGATCTCGCCGAGGGCCACCGACCAGACCCAGGCGGTGTGGCCGGTCAGCGGGCTGCCGAGCTCCTTGTGCGTGGTCAGGTCCCACACCCGCGCGGTCTTGTCCTCGCCGCCGGTCAGCGCGATGGGCGTGCCGTTCAGCGCGCCGAGGGCGACCGAGCGCACCCATCCGGTGTGGCCGGTCATGTTGGCGCCCAGCTGCTGCCGCGCGTTCAGGTCCCAGACTCGTACGGTTGCGTCGTCGCTCGCGCTGACCGCGATCGGCGTGCCGTCCAGGCTGCCCAGCGCGACCCCCCAGACCGTGCCCCGGTGACCGGTCAGCGGCTGCCCGATCGGCTCGCGGGTGCGGAGGTTCCAGATCCGGAGCGCCTTGTCCACCCCGGCGGTCACCACGATCGGCTCGCCGCCCAGCTCGCCGGTGGCCAGCGCCTTGATACCGCCCGGATTGCCCGGGATGGCCGCACCGACCCGTTCCCGGGTGCGGAGGTTCCAGACCAGCGCGGTGCCGTCGTCGCTGCCGGTCACGGCCACCTGCTCGCCGTCCAGCTCGGTGATGGCGACGGCCCTGACCCACCCGGTGTGGCCGGTGAGCGCCGGGCCCAGCTGCTTACCGGTGTTCAGATCGACGACCCGGGCGGTGTTGTCGTCGGACCCGCTGACCGAGATCGGCTCGTCGCCGAGCCGCCCCAGCGCGATGGCCCGCACGTCGTTCTTGTGCACGGCGACCGGTTTGCCGACCGGCGCGCCGAACGCCGCGCCCGTACGCTCCGAGCTCGGCGAACCTGGTGATGCCTCCAGGGTGGTGCTGCTTCTGGCCGGACCGGTGTTGTCCTGGCCGTCCGGCCAGAACTGGACGACAGCCACCACGGCCACGGCCACCGCCAGCGCGACTGCGATCAACGCGGGTGCCCGAACGCCTCTTCTGCGCGTCTGGGTGGTCACCGGCTCGGGAGCCGGCAGGGTGAGCGGGCCCGAAACCACCTCCGTGCCGGCCGGTTCAGCCGGGTTCTTCGCGACGTTCGGAGTGGTATTCGGGGCGGAATCGCCGGTCAGCGTGGCCACGATGGCGGCGAAGGTGGGACGGCGCTCCGGGTCCTTGGCCAGGCAGGCGGCGATGAGCGGCCGCAGGCCCTCCGGAAGGCCGGTCAGGTTCGGCTCGCCGTACAGGATGCCGTGGATCAGGACCGGGACGGTGTCGCCGGGGAAGGCCGGGTGGCCGGTGGCGGCGAAGACGATGGTGGCGGCCCAGCTGAACACGTCGGCGGCCGGGCCGACCTGTCCGGAGGAGATCTGCTCCGGGGCCATGTAGCCGGGCGTGCCCATCGTGCCGGACTGGGTGACGACCGTGTGGTCCAGCGCCCGGGAGATCCCGAAGTCGATGACCACCGGACCCTCGGGGCCCATGATGACGTTGCTCGGCTTGAAGTCGCGGTGCACCACCCCGGCCCGGTGGATGGCCGCCAGCGCGGTGGCCGTGGCGACCGCCAGCCGCTCCAGGCCCCCGCCCGTCCGGGGCCCGTCCTGCTGGACCACCTTGGTCAGTGACAGGCCGGGCACGTACTCGCTGACGATGTACGGCCGGTTGTCGTGCAGGCCCACGTCGAGCACCCGGGCCGTACAGAACGGGGCGACCCTGCGGGCCAGCTCCACCTCGCGGAAGAAACGCCGCCGGGCGTCGGGGTCGCCGGAGAACATGGCGTGCAGAATCTTGACGGCGACCTCGGCGCCCGCCGGGGACTGTGCCCGGTAAACCTCGCCCTGCCCGCCCTGTCCGATTCGGGTGATCAGCCGGTAGTCGCCCACCTGCTGGGATTCGGCGCGCGACATCGGTCACCTCTTGGAAAGCCCGTTCATTCGGCGACTTCATGATAGGAGATCCAAGCCCGCCAATGGTCTGTGCAATATTCCGCAAAAACCTCTGATTAACCTTCCGGCAAGCTCGCGTTATGACGGAATTCGCATTTCGTACAATTTCCATATCATTGGTGTTCAGCGGCGATCGACGCGGTTGTCGTCGGTGGTCACTAGGTTCAGGGCGCTGTTCCGAAAGCTCCTGCACGAGCGAAAGGCCGCCTGATGCTCCGTCCCGCCCTCGCCGCCCTGGCCCTCGCCGCCGCCTCCCTGGTCAGCCCCGGTACGGCGCACGCCGCCACCGGTTCACCGGTGGTCGTGAAAGACGTCACCATTCCGCCGGTGCCGCTGGCCGAACTCCAGAGTTCCATCCAGAACGACCGCGGCATCCTGCTGGGCGGCCTCGGCAGCGGCCTGTTCCCGGCCGAGCGGCGCGGCGAGTTCTGGATGGTCACCGACAGGGGGCCCAACGGCCAGCCGACGGTCAACGGCCAGAAGCGGCGCACCTTCCCGATCCCCGAGTTCGCCCCGGCCATCGTGAAGGTGTCCACCCGGTTCGGTGTGGAGATCAAGAAGTACATCCCGCTGGTCGGCCAGTCCGGCAAGCCGGTGACCGGGATGTCCAACCAGGCGGGGCACGACGAGGTTCCGTACACCTGGGACGGGCTGACCCAGCTGCCGTACAACCCGAGCGGGGTCGACACCGAGGACATCGTCCAGGCCTCGAACGGGGACTTCTGGCTGGTCGAGGAGTACAGTCCGTCGCTGCTGCGGGTCTCCTCCCGCGGCCGGGTGCTGGCCAGGTACGTCCCCGCCGGGCTGAACCTGACAGGAGCCGACTACCCCGTCCACCACACGCTGCCCGCGATCCTGGCCAAGCGCCCGCAGAACCGGGGCTTCGAAGGACTGGCCATCAACGGTCACACGCTCTACCTGGCCGTGCAGAGCCCGCTGCAGAACCCGGACAAGGCCACCGGCGACAAGTCGCGAATCGCCAGAATCCTCACCTTCGACCTGCGGCGCGGCAAGGTGACCGGTGAGTACGCCTACCAGTTCGAGGACGTCACCACCTTCGACCCGAAGGTCAACGGCGACCAGAGCCAGATGAAGATCTCGGGGCTGGCGCACGTGGGCGGGCAGCGGCTGCTGGTGGACGAGCGCACCGACAACGTGGCCCGGATCTACCAGATCGACCTGGCCAAGGCGAAGAACCTGCTCGGCGGGGTGTACGACGACGCGGCCACCAGCCCGTCCCTGGAGGCCCTCACCGATCTTTCCGCGGTTCGGCCCGCTCCCAAGAAGCTGATCGTCGACCTGTCGGTGGTGGTCCCGACGCTGCCCGGGAAGGTGGAGGGTGTCGCGCTGCTCGACCCGCGCACCCTCGTCGTCGCCAACGACAACGACTTCGGCCTCGGCGACTTCGGCCCCGACGGCCGGCTGATCGACTCCGGCGTGAAGAGCCGTATCGTCACCATCCGCCTCCCGAAGCCGCTGCACTGATTTCCGGCGGCGTGTAGAGAGTAGGGTCCCGGCTCCGACAACCCTGTGAACCACGGAAGGAGCCAACGATGAAGTACCTGCTGATGATCCACGTGAACCCGGCCGCCCTGGACGCGCTCTCCGAGGAGGACCGCCAGGCGATCTTCGCCGAGCACGACAAGTTCACCGCCCTGACCAAGGAATCCGGCGAACTGGTGGGCTTCGCCGCCCTCGCCGACCCGGCGGCCACCACCACGGTCCGCGTCCGGGACAACGTCCCGGCCATCACCGACGGCCCGTACGTGGAGGCCAAGGAGTTCCTGGCGGGTTACTACGTGATCGACGTCGAGGACCTGAACCGCGCCACCGAACTGGCGGCGATGATCCCCGACGCCCGCTTCACCGCCATCGAGGTCCGGCCGGTCATGGAGTCCGGCGGAGCCGAGATGTAACCCTCCCGGGCAGGTCCACTCCCAGTGGACCTGCCCGACTTCGGCGGACTCAGGACTGAGGACCCAGGTGGTCACCCGCCGACTGTGAGCCGGGCTCCTTGAGTTCGATGAAAAGCGAATGGGTCTCGGTGTGGCCGATGTTCTCACCCGCGTGTTCCTGCGCGCCCACCCACCGCACCTGACCGGCCGGGAGTTCCACCTCCACCTGCCTGCCCTCGGCGGTCAACCGGCGGCGGAACGAGCTGAGCGTGTACATCACCGTGTCGGGGTGCCGGTGGGGGTGGGTGCGATCACCCGGGCGGTCACGGTACTCAAGCACCCGCACCCGATCGTTCTCGAAGACCACCTTGTAGAGATCGGGGTCGGTAACCGCCGGATCGTAGCTCATGGGACGACGGTACCATCATGGGCATGGCCGTACCATATGAGCAGACCGGACGCCGACAGCAGAAGTCCCGCACCAGAAACGCTCTGCTCACCGCCGCCCGGGCCCTCCTCGCCGAAGGCGCCGACCCCACCGTCGAAGAGGTCGCCGAAGCCGCCGGCATCTCCCGCACCACGGCCTACCGCTACTTCCCCAACCAACGCGCCCTCCTCCACGCCGCTCACCCCGAAATCGACCTGACCTCCCTCCTCCCGCCTGACCCACCCAGCGACGTACGCGCCCGCCTTGACCTGGTCATGCGCGCCTTCACCCGCCTGACCCTGGAATGGGAGCCCCAGCTCCGCCTGGCCCTCCGCATGTCCCTGGACCCCTCCCCCGCCGACCCCGAACTCCGCCAGGGCCGAGCCATCACCTGGATCGAAGACGCCCTGACCCCTCTCCACCCTCAGATCGACACCCGCCGCCTGGCCATCGCCATCCGCTCCGCCACCGGCATCGAATCCCTGATCTGGCTCACCGACATCGCCGGTCTCACCCGCGAAGAGGCCACCGAACTGATGTGCTCCACCGCCCAGTCGCTACTGGAAGCCGCCCTGCGCTCGGCAGGCGAGACCGAACCAGTCGGCCGGGAGGCAAGATAATCGAGTGAATTCCAGCGGCGAGGACCGGTTCAAAGATCCGCTCACTCGGGTGTACGCGTTCATCGATCACGTACTGGTCCGCTGTCCCACCTGCGATGCCTGCGCGGTCGTCCTGAAGGACACCTCCGCCCCCGAACCCCGAACCGGAACTCCGCGCACCCGTCGGCGACTCCGATGCGGAGCCTGCGGCCTGTCCAAGGACGAACTCACTCCCATGTCCCTGATCGGCGCGCCGGTCGACCCCTTCTACCGACTTCCCTTATGGCTGCAAGCCAATTTCCGTGGCCACATTCTCTGGGCGTACAACGTCCAGCACCTCGACCTACTGGAGTCCTACGTCGCAGCACGCCTGAGAGAACGAGGCCCTAACCCGGGCCCGATGAGCATGCTCGACCGACTCCCATCCTGGCTGAAGTCAGCCAAAAACCGCGACGAGATCCTCCGCACCATTACCCGCCTACGCGCAACACTCCCAGCGACCTAACCGATCATTCCGGCGTCTCAAGGAACAAACATGGCAGAGCGGATCTGGCTCGACGTCCCGTACAGCCAGAAGGACGAGGCGAAAGCGCTCGGAGCACGCTGGGACGCGCAGGTACGCCGCTGGTACGCACCTCGCCCCGGCGTAGTCGGCCTCGATCGGTGGGCGGCGTCACCCCCGGTGCCGGACCTACTGCCCGGCGAAGACCGTTCCTGGGGAACAGGACTGTTCGTCGATCTCGTACCCTCCTCATGCTGGTTCACGAACGTCCGGACCTGTGTCAGCGGGAAGGATTGGGAACGGCTCCGGCGCATGATCACGGGACGCGCGGGACAGCGCTGCGAGGCATGCGGACGGGCCGAGGACCGTGACACGCGCCGCTGGCTCGAAGCCCACGAAAGATGGGCCTACGACGACGCCACCATGACCCAGCATCTCCGCCGCCTGATCTGCCTGTGCACCGACTGCCACACAGCGACACACTTCGGATTGGCCACCATCCGGGGCAAAGACACGGAAGCCCTGGCCCACCTCCGCACGGTGACCGGCCTGACCCCGACCCAGGCCCAACGCCACGTAGACGAGGCGTTCCAACTCTGGCAGCATCGCTCGCGCTTCACCTGGCAGCTCAACCTGAGCATCCTCACGAATGCGGGCGTAACTCTCGGATCACCACCAGAAGCCGAAGCCCGCGCCCAGACCGCTCACGAGAACCTACGAGCAGCGCGGTCAACTGACGGCTGAAGGTGGCCGGGCTCAGGTGCTGAGGGATCTCCCATGGTGGAGGAGGAGGCGGGCCAGGAGCTCGGTGAGCTGCTCGCGTTCGGGCTCGCTCAGTGGCTGGAGCACCTCGTCCTGGAGGGCGGCGATCAGTTCATCGAGTCTGCGCAGGTGGCGGCGGCCCTGCTCGGTCAGGGTGATGACGTTGCGGCGCCGGTCGGTGGGATCCGGTGTGCGCTCCACATGGCCGCGGTCGGCCAGCTCGTTGATGACGGTGACCAGGTCGCTGCGGTAGATGCCGGTACGGCGGCTCAGTTCCGCCTGGCTCACCGGGCCGGACTCCTGCAACGTCACGAGAACCGCGTAGTGCCACTTGTGGGCGTCCGCGCCGGCCAGCCCTTCGCTGACCACGCGGTCGGCGTACATCGCGGTCAGTGCCAACAGCCTGCTCGGCAGGTTCCGCAACCGGGCGGGAGCGGCCTGCTCGTCCATGGAATGGGATGTGTGCGCCACGCCCCGATCCTAGGGCTTTGCATTAGTCGGACTAACGGTATACGTTTGTTAGTGGCACGAACGTTAGTCAGACGAATGATTGCGAGAAGCTCATGCCCGTCATCGACGTGCTCGACTCCACGATGTACTACGAGGACACCGGCAGCGGCACACCTGTCGTCTTCCTGCACGGCAATCCCAATTCCTCCTACCTGTGGCGGAACGTGCTGCCCACGATCGACAAGTCGGTGCGCCCGCTCGCCCCCGACCTCATCGGCATGGGCCGTTCGGGCAAGCCCGACCTGCCGTACCGTTTCGCCGACCACGCCCGGTACCTGGACGCCTGGTTCGACCGCCTGGAGTTGGAGCAGGTGGTGCTGGTCGGCCACGACTGGGGCGGGGCGCTCGCCTTCGACTGGGCGGCACGCCACCCCGGCCGTACCCGTGGCGTGGCCTTCTTCGAGACCTTCGTCCGCCCGTTGGCCTCCAGCGACCTGTCCGAGGCCGCACGCACCCGAACGGCGGCGATACGCGGGCCGAAAGGCGAGGAACTGGTGCTCGACCAGAACTTCCTGGTGGAGACGGCCTACACCGGAGGTGTGCTGACGCCCCTGAGCGAGGAGGCGAAGGAACCGTACCGGACGCCGTACCCGACCCGCGAAAGCCGCCGCCCGCTCCTGGAGTTCGCGCGCTCCGCTCCGATCGACGGCCGGCCCGCCGACGTGGTCGAACGCGTCGAGCAGTACGACAAGTGGCTCGCCACCAGCGACGAGGTCCCCAAACTGCTGCTCACCTTCGAAGGTTCGCCGACCCTAATGATCCGGGAGGAGATGGCCACCTGGTGCGCGGCCAACATCACCCACCTCGACATCGAACACTGCGGCCCAGCCGGCCACCACGCCCCGGAAGACCAGCCCGAGACCATCGCGACGGCGATCAACGCGTGGCTGAAGCGGAACGAACTGAACAGGGCGGGCTAGCGCGGTGTCCTCCACCAGCTTGGATCACGCGTCACTGGTCATGAGACCCGAACTGGAGCAGACGCATGAGGGTCCGGCGCAGGTGTTCGATGTCGTCGCGACCCACGACGGCAGCCCAGTTCTCCTCGACCTGATCGCCGGCGCTGCGCGAGGCCGGCCCGAGTGCGCGGCCCTTGTCGGTGAGGAAGATCAGGCTGGCCCGGCCGTCGTTGGGGTCAGGGCGTCGCGTCACGTATCCGGAGGCGACCAGCAACTCGACGGACTGCGCCATCGACTGTTTGCGCACCTTGGCCAACCGTGCCAACTCGCCGACCTGGATCCCCTCCGGGGGAACGAAGGGGATGACCTGGGCATGCGCAGGGGTGAGGCCCTCGACTCCATGGGCCTGCAGCGCAGCATCCATATCGGACCCCCATTGCTGGGCGGCCAGGCGGAGCAGCAGACCAACGAGCGGCTTAGGGGTATCTGATACCGACAAGATTGACAGGCTCCTGTCTTTCTCCTAGCTTGGACAGGTACCTGTCTAATCTAGGAGGGACATCATGGCACAAGCAACCAAGCTGCCCTTCGGCACAGCCCTCGCGCTCGCCCAGCGCACGCTGACCGCTCCCCTCGCGGCGGTCCTCAGCACCGAAAACCTCGACATGCGGGAGTGGTTCACCCTCAACGCACTCGGGCTACGCGGCTCGATCCGCATGGAGGTCATCACAGACCTACTCGCAACCAATGGATTGGACGCCTCCGCCGCCCGGAACCTCGTCGCGGGCATGGAAAACTCCGGGCTCATCGAGACGCGCGACAGCGTGGTCTCCCTGACCCAGGCCGGCGCCACCCGCTACACGAGCCTCCGAGAGAGGATCAACCAGGTCACTACTCGCATCTTCGACCAGTTCGACGCAGAACGAGTGGAGACCGCCCGCAGCCTGCTACAGGAGATCGCCGACATCAACCCGGAAGACCTCACGCGCCGGTCCGTGCTGGCCAGCTGATCGCCGTCGCCGCCGCACGATACGCCGACACGATCGGCCAAGCCACGGGGGCGAAAGCTCGACGGACGGCCGATGCCCGGCGTCGCCGGGTGATCGCGCGGCTGACCCTCGGCTACCCGGAGCAGTCTCCGGTACGTCGCCCCCGACCCGAGAGGGCGAGCGGCCGGCACAACAGCTCGTAAGAGATTGTGAAGTATAGTTGAGTCAACTTTAGTTCGGTCAAGTATACTTCGACATATGCGGAAGCCTCAGCATGTGTTCGACCGTGAGCGAGAGTGGGCGGGCCTGGTCTCGTTCGCTTCGGAAGGTAGCCCGGGAGCTCGGCTCGGTGTGGTGAGCGGCCGCCGCCGCCAGGGAAAGAGTTATCTCCTGCAGGCATTGGCGAGCAGCATGGGCGGCATCTACTTCCCCGCGCTCGAGGTGACGGAGGCGGTGGCGTTGCGCCTCTTCGCGGACGAACTGATCAGGTTCACCGGCGCGCCCGTTCCGGCCTTCCGCGATTGGATCGACGCCATCCCCTACCTCTTCGGTGTCGTGCGCGATCGGGCGGTGCCCGTCGTTTTTGACGAGTTTCCCTATCTCGTCAAGGCATCCCCGGAGCTTCCCTCGATCATCCAGCGGGAGCTGGGTCCTGGCGGCTCCGGAGCCGCCAGCACCGCCAGGGTGCTGCTCTGCGGTTCGGCGATGTCGGTGATGGGCGGGTTGTTGTCCGGTACGGCTCCGCTACGTGGACGTGCGGGACTGGAAATGGTCATCAGGCCCTTCGACTACCGCCAGGCCGCCCGCTTCTGGGGAATCGACGACCCGCGTCTGGCGGCCCAGGTCCACGCGGTGGTGGGTGGGACACCCGCCTACCGGAAGGAGTTCGTCCGTGGCGATATCCCGGACGGACCGGCGGATCTCGACGACTGGGTGATCAGATCCGTGTTGAACGCCGAGGTCCCGTTGTTCAGGGAGGCCCGCTACCTGTTGGCGGAGGAGATGGAGATCCGCGACCCGTCGCTCTACCACTCCGTCCTCGCCGCCGTCGCCGACGGCAACACGACGTCAGGGGGGATCGCCGGCTACGTGGGGCGGAAGTCCAACGAGATCGCGCACCCGCTCCGCGTCCTGGAAGACAGCCATCACCTGGTCAAGGAGCGCGATCTCTTCCGGCCGAACCGGAGCTACTACCGGGTGGCCGAACCGCTCATCACGTTCTATCAGGCGATCATGGTCAGGGAGTGGGCGCGGCTGGAGCGCGGGGACGCGGCGACGGTGTGGCGGGGCAGCAGGGCACGCTTCCTGTCGCAGGTCGTCGGCCCCCATGTCGAGGTGCTCTGCCGCGAGTACGCCCTGCATGCCGATGCCGCGGCCGGCGAGGTGGGGAGTGGAGTCGTACCCGATCCCGCCAACCGCACGCAGATCCAGGTCGATGTCGCTGTTCTGGCGCCCGCGGATCACGGGCGCCCGCGGCGGGTTCTCTCACTGGGCGAGGTCAAGTGGGACAGGGTCATGGGAGCCGAGCATGTGGCCAGGCTCCGGCGTGCACGCGACCTGCTCACTACCAAGGGGTACGACACCCGTGACACGGTGCTCACGTGTTATTCGGGCGCCGGATTCACCCAGGAACTCGGCACCGAACCAGAGAGCGACGTGCGCCTGATCACCCTTGACGACCTCTACGCTTGATCACTGCCCCCAGGTCGCCCTTGGTCTCCCAGAGACAGACCTCCTACAGCCCACGCAGGGTCTCCTCGTCCGGGTTCAGCGGAAGTCGAGGCGATTGTCGCTTATGCCGGAAAACCGATTTTGGCCATCACGGCTTCGAATTGGGTGTGGTCCGCCTCTGACCAGGGGTGATGACGAAGGACCGGGCGCGCCGCCACCCCGTCTCCCGAAAGGAACCTGGACCGCGAACACGGTATCGCGACCCACGCCCTGTGGTTGGACGGCCGCGACGGCGGAACAGATCTGACGAATAGGCAAATAGTCGATAACGCTACTTTTCAAGCGATATTTCATGGCCTCATGCTCCTGGAGAGACCCACCGATCTAGGAGCAAACTCCTGTGGCATCCCCCCGAGTACGTCGGCTGACCATGGCGGCGATCCTGCCGCTGACGGCCGCGGCGACCATGACAGCACTTCCCGGCCCCGCGAACGCCCTCTCAACCGACGTCGTCATCTCCGCCGTGTACGGCGGCGGTGGCAATTCCGGAGCGACCATCAAGAACGACTACATCGAGCTGGCCAACACCACCGGCGCCCCCATCGACGTCTCCACCTGGAGCGTCCAGTACGCCTCAGCCGCAGGCGCCGTGTTCCAGATGACCACGCTGACCGGCAGCATCCCCGCGCACGGCAGATACCTCATCCAGCAGGCCGCAGGCGCCGGTGGCACCCTCAACCTGCCGACTCCCGACGCCATTGGAACGATCCCGATGTCGGCCACCTCCGGCGTCGTCGCCCTGGTCACGGCCCAGATCCCCTTAGTGGGCTGCGGCATCTCCTGCGCGACCGCTCCAAACGTCAAGGACCTGGTCGGTTACGGCGCCACCGCCAACGTCGAGACGCTCGCCGCGCCCGGGCTCACGAACACCACGGCCGCCGCCCGCTCCGGAGCGATGGTCGACACCGACAACAACGCCGCCGACTTCACCGCCGGCGTGCCCAAGGCCACCAACTCCGCGGGCACTACGGTCTCCGCGGACGACCCGGGCGGCCCCGTCGACCCCATCCCCGGCACCGTCCGCATCCACGACATCCAGGGCGCGGGCCGGATCTCCCCGATCGTCGGGCAGAACGTCACGAACGTCCCGGGCATCGTCACGGCCGTCCGGGTGACGGGTAACGCGCGCGGTTTCTGGTTCCAGGACCCGACCCCCGACGCCGACCCGCTGACCAGCGAGGGCCTGTTCGTCTTCACCGGCTCGACCTCACCGACGGTCGCGATCGGGGACTCCGTCCTGGTCTCCGGCCGCGTTACCGAGTTCCGCCCGGCCGCCGGCGCACAGTCTCTCACCGAACTCGGCGGCACGATCACCGCCACCAGGCTCAGCGGCGGCAACACGCTGCCCGCGGCCGTCCCGGTCGCCTTACCCAACGCGTACACCAAGAGCGGCAGCCTTGAGGCCCAGCCGCTGGAGCCGTCCTCGTACGTGCTGGACTGGCTGGAGGTCCACGAGGGCATGCGGATCACCGTCGCCCAGGACACCCGCCTGATCAGCCCGGTCAACACCGAGTTCTCCGAGCTGTGGGTGACGCTCAAACCCGGCCAGAACCCGACCCCACGCGGCGGTACCGTCTACAAGAACTACGACGACCCGAACAGCGGCCGCCTGATGATCCTCGCGCTGAACGGCGCGCCCGCCGCCAACGTCGGCTCCACACTGGCCGCCGGCACCACCGGCGTGCTCGACTACCAGTCGTTCGGTGGGTACGTCCTGCAGGCCACCCAGCTGGGCACGATCACCGAGGGCGGCCTCAAGCGCCAGAAGGTGCTCCCGCCGAAGAAGAAGGGCGATCTGTCCGTCGCCACCTACAACGTCGAGAACCTCGCCGCCACCAACCCTGCCGCCAAGTTCACGCGGCTGGCCGAGGGGGTCGTCGTCAACCTCGGCGCGCCCGACATCATCGCCTTGGAGGAGATCCAGGACAACAACGGCGCCACTAACAACGGCGTCGTCGCGGCCGACGAGACCGTCACGAAGTTCATCGCGGCGATCCAGGCTGCAGGCGGACCTGCGTACGATTGGCGCTCCATCGACCCGAACAACGGCACCGACGGCGGCGAGCCCGGCGGCAACATCCGCCAAGTGTTCCTGTTCAACCCCGCGCGCGTGACGTTCGTCGACCGCCCCGGCGGCGACGCCAACACGGCCGTGTCCGTGGTCAGCAATAACCCGAACGCCAACCCGAACAGCAACCAGATCTCACTGTCGGTCTCACCCGGCCGGATCAACCCGACGAGCGACGCCTGGACCTCCAGCCGCAAGCCGCTCGTCGGCGAGTTCCTGGACGACGAAAACAAGCAGCTGTTCGTCATCGCCAACCACTTCAACTCCAAGGGTGGCGACCACCCCCTGACCGCAGCCGTGCAGCCCCCGGTCCGCGGCAGCGAGGTCCAGCGCGTCAAGCAGGCCACCGAGGTCCGCGACTTCGTCCAGGACCTCGCCACGAAGACCGCCGGCCGCGCCCGCGTCGTCGTCCTGGGTGATCTGAACGACTACCAGTTCAGCCCCGCCCTCCAGACGATCACCGACGACGGCGCCCTACTCAAGACCCTGATCGACACCCTCCCCGCCGACCAGCGCTACAGCTACCTCTTCGACGGCAACTCCCAGGTCCTCGACCACATCCTCATCAGCCCCTCCATCAAGGGCTACGCCTACGGCGTCGTCCACATCAACGCCGAATTCTCCGACCAAGCCAGCGACCACGACCCCCAAATCATCCACATCCTCAAGAGCTGCAACGGCAACGAGGTCCCCGCCCGCTGCCTCCCCGGCAGCCCCGTCGTGGACATGTGACCCCACGGAAATGCGCCCGTCCCCGGAGGACGGGCGCATTTCCCTTCCAGCACCGCGTCAGATCGCCAACGGTTACCACACCAGGATGATCTGCCCTGCTGTCCCGGATCGGGGCAGGCTGAGAGGACTCACTGCATGTTCTCCAGATGCGGGTGGTCGAACGACTCCGGGCAGATGTAGATCTGCATGTTGTAGCCGCGACCGATGGAGACCATCGGAGGGTCGGAGGGCTCGCGGAGGCCGACTGGTCCAGCCGGTGGTACGCGGTCTTCGAGGGGAATCCAGCTTCCGCTCCCACCGTCCCATTCACCGGAGCTGGCGGTCAGTAGCGGCCGGCATTCGGTCTTGCAGGTGGTGCAGAGCATGGGCCATGGGTCGCTGAAGCTCCATGGCCCCCACCCGCCGAGCTTCCATCCGGGGGCAACCGACAGCTCAAACTGGTAGTAAGCGTCGCCGTCTTCATCGTCTTCATCCTTCGGATGGTTCTTGGCCCATTCCGCGCGGCCCCAGGCATCGAGACGGTCCGCGAGTTCCTCTGGCAACTCGAGCGGAGCCGGATACTCGATGACAGGCTCCGGATGAAGGATGCAAGGTTCGGGGACGTAATTGCCGTAGTGATCGACATCGGCCGGCTCGGGCGGACTGACCAGAGGATCGACGACGCTCGCGGCGTCCCGCCACACCAGGCAGGCCGCAGGCATTGAGGTTTCGTGATCGAGGGGACACCACAACACCTGGAGCAGATCCGCCCCATCGGGGCAGGGCAGCCCTGGGATGTCGCGCAGATAGAGCTGCGCGACGGGCAGTAGGGCGTTCGGCTCGCCGCCCGAAGGGTGACCTGCTTCCAATGTGTCCAATAAGACCCGCTCGTCTGGGGAGAGCAGGTTCTCCTTGGGGCCACGGGGCCGAAGCCACGCCGCTTCCAGCAGGGCACGACGTCTACGCACGTCGTCCAGCGACACCGGCAGCTCCCCATCATCGTGCGTTTCCGTGCAGACCGGCCACTTCTCGTTCGCGGGCCAGAGCAGTGGGCCACCGATGGAACTCTCATAAGGCGTCGGTGTCCCGGGGCGTGGGTGCAGCCGAACCGCCTGCCTGGCCAGCGGACCCAACTCGGGGAATATGGAAGCGATATCAACCGGTCGCGGCGGGGTAGTCCGTACCATCAGAACTCCTTCTGCAGCCACCCGCACGTCGGCGGCATGGCACAACCTCGGTGCTTCGGGACGAGCCAGCACGTCGGTGTACTCGCCGATGTGCCGGTAAAGCTCGGTCATGAACGACCGCCAGAATCGCATGACCTCGCCGTCGGAGCGGCCCTTGGGGTCGAAGTCGGAGCCACCCTCAACCGGCGTGATCCACCCACGGAACCAGCCTCTCGTCAAGGACGGGCACGCTGTCAGCAAGATTGTCACGACGGAACACAGAGCCCCTGCCCAGATCTCCACTGGTCAGGGGCTTTCGCATTGGAGCCGCCTTGGGGAATCGAACCCCAGACCTTCTGTTTACAAGTGAAATCAAGCTCGTCCATCGCCGTCCACAACTGTCAGAATGCCCCGGTCACGATCACTCCGGGACGGTCCACACGTGTCCAGGGCTGTTGTTAGCAACCGTGTTAGCAAGATCGACCTGACGACTGGCCTTGAATCGGTCACACTGGAAGCATGGAAGCCAGGGGATACGGAGCGATCCGCCCTTACGTCGTTCCCGCGTCATTGGAAGAGCTCACCGGGCCAGTCGCGGGTATCATCACGCTTCCCAGACACCTCGACTGGGGGCCAGAGCGCCGCTACCACCTAGACCGGATCGCTGATGCACGACTGCTGTACATGCGAGTGATCCGGGAAAGCGCCACGCCTGACGACCTACGACGCTTCCTCAACGCCTCGCTCCTGCGCGAACTCTGGCCTCAACTGATCTTGCCTCCCCGCGTCCGCGCCCTGTGGCTCGACCGGTTCCCCGAGCTTCAACGCCAAGCCGCCTAATGGATGACTTCCACCGTCTCCTGGCCCAAATAGCCCTGCAGGCAGCCGCCGATTATGGTTTCGCTCTCGCTGGCGGGTATGCCGTACAAGCTCAAGGCGTGCTCCAGCGGCCCAGCGAGGACATCGACCTGTTCACCTCCAGCGTCCGCAACGACTTCGCCGAGGGAGTCACGAAGATCTGCGACGCCTACATCGAACACGACCTGGTGATCAAAGTTGACGTCGACAGCCCCCAGTTCGTACGACTCACTGTCTCCCAGCCAGCCACAGGCCGAACCAGCAAAGTGGAACTGGCCGCCGACCTTCGCTCACATCCACCGGTCACCATGGAGATCGGCCCTGTCGTCCACCTCGACGACGTCGCGGGAGGCAAGGTCGAAGCCCTCTTCACCCGAGCCGAGGTCCGTGACTTCATAGACATCGACGCCCTTCTGACCAGCGGCCGGTTCACCCGCGAACGCCTACTGGACCTCGCCGCATCCCGCGACCTCGGCTTCGACCGAACCGTCTTCGCACAGATGCTCTCCGCCCTGGAGCTCTACCCCGAAGCGAATTCCTCGCCTACGGCATGACTGAGCCAGGGGTTCGCCTGCTCCGATCACGCTTCAATAACTGGCGAACGGCACTGTCCAACGACTGATCGGCTCCATCGCGACGAAGCACTCATCTCACCGAGATGAATCTGATGTGCCTCGTGTTGCGTAGAGTCACGTTGCTGGACTTCATGCCGGTTGGCGGGTTGGGTAAAGCAACTCGTATTCGATGGGTGTGCGCATCCCGAGGGCGCTGTGACGGCGTTGCCGGTTGCGGAAGATCTCAAGGTAGTCGAAGATCGCGTTGGCGAGTTCGATGCGGGTCTTCCACCGTTGTCGGATGAGCATTTCGACCTGCATACGCCCCCAGAACGACTCGATGACCGCGTTGTCGAAGCAGTCGCCGATCGACCCCATCGACGGCACCAGGCCGGACTCATGGGCGCGGCGGGTGAATCCACCCTGCACCCCGTGATCGGAGTGGATCAGGCCGCCCGGCTCTTGTGCCCGGTTCTGAATGGCCATGCCGAGCGCGTTGGTGACCAGCGTCGCGGTCTGGGTTGAGTCGATCAACCAGCCGACGACACGGCGGGAATAGACATCCAGCACGACAGAGCAGCAGACCTTGCCCTCCCGAGTGGGATGTTCGGTGATGTCGGTAACCCATAACTTGTTCGGCGCATCTCGGTGGAAGTCCCGGTCGACCAGGTCAGTAGCGGTCGGCACCTGCGGGATCGGGCGGCGGCGCCGATTGCCGGGCAGGCCGCAGATCCCGTGGCGCCGCATGAGCATCTCACAGTGCAGTGAGCGACGATCAGGCCGCTGCCCAAGGTGAGCTCAGCATGGACGCGGCGAGCACCGTAGGTGCCACGGGAGGCAGCGTGGATCTGCTTGATCCGTTCGGTCAACCAGGCATGCCGCAGCGAGCGGGGCGAAGGCGATCGGCCGCGCCAGGCGAAGTAGCCCAGCACCCGGCAGGCGACCTGGACGGGCATGCCTTCGCCGGCCATCACCGCGATTGCTTCGAATCACCTTTATTTGGGGGGCACCACCCCTCGCACCAGCTCGATCGCCCGCTTGGTGACGGCCAGCT
Source organism: Acrocarpospora catenulata (assembly GCF_018476525.1). Lineage (GTDB taxonomy): Bacteria > Actinomycetota > Actinomycetes > Streptosporangiales > Streptosporangiaceae > Acrocarpospora > Acrocarpospora catenulata. The sequence continues at coordinate 8,757 of NZ_JAHCST010000041.1, read as the reverse complement.
CGGTCTCCAGTTCGTGGATCCGATTGTGGGTGGCCGGCAGCTCGACCTGTTCGCTCGAAGTGACGCCGGGCAACTGGCCCTTGTCGATCAGGTCCTGCTTGCGCCATACATAGACAGTCTGCTCGCTGATCCCCAGATCACGAGCGATGTCCCGGACCGTACGCCCCGCCTCTACCAGATCCGACACCTTGCGACGGAACTCCGGAGGGTAGCCCCTGCGTGGCATGCCGGCCTCTTCTCCTGGGGTCAATGGCACACAAGTCAACCAAAGTGCTCCACGGAAGGCGGGGCACATCAGGTGGCGGCGCGGCTCGGCCATTCCGACCCTGCCATCACGCTTCGCGTATACACCCACGTGATTAGCGAACAGATGGCGAGCGCGGCGGACATCTTCGCGAACGCGATTAAGGCCGCCTGAGCTGCCCTGTTAGCAAGGGTGTTAGCAAGATCGCGAGATTGTCAGGACAAATACAAAGCCCCTAGCCAGATCTCCGCTGGTTAGGGGCTTCTTACATGGGAGCCGCCTTGGGGAATCGAACCCCAGACCTTCTGTTTACAAGACAGATGCTCTGCCGATTGAGCTAAGGCGGCGTGTCAAGCCCGTCAAGTCTAGCGGCACCGGCGAGGGAGCGTCACGAGCGGCGGAGGCGGGAGATTTCGTAGAGGGTGATGGCGGCGGCTACTGAGGCGTTGAGGGACTCGGTGGCGGTGGCCATGGGGATGCGGAGGATTTCGTCGCAGGATTCGCGGACTAGGCGGGAGAGGCCCTTGCCTTCGGAGCCGACGACGATGACTAGGGGGTCGGAGGCGAGGGTGGTGTCGGCCAGGTTGCGGGGGGAGTCGCCGTCGAGGCCGATGATGAACAGGCCTGCTTCGCGGTAGGACTGGAGGGTTTGGGTGAGGTTGGCGGCGCGGGCCACGGGGAGGGTGGCCAGGGTGCCGGCGGAGGTCTTCCAGGCGCCGGCGGTGACGCCGGCGGAGCGGCGGGATGGGACCAGGAGACCGTGGGCGCCGAAGGCGGTGGCGGAGCGGGCGATGGCGCCGAGGTTGCGTGGGTCGGTGACGCCGTCGAGGGCGACGATGAGGGGGGACTCGGCGGCGTCGCGGGCGTAGCCGATCAGGTCGTCGGGGTGGTGGTAGTCGTAGGCCGGGATCTGGAGGGCCAGGCCCTGGTGGACGGTGCCCTCGGTCAGGCGGTCGAGTTTGTCGCGGGTGGCTTCCAGGAGCGCGATGCCGCGATCGGCCGCGATCTTGATGGACTCCTTGACGCGGTCGTCGTTCTCGAGGCGCTGGCCGACGTAGAGGGCGCTGGCGGGCACGCCGGCGCGGAGGGCCTCCAGGACGGGGTTGCGGCCGCCGATGTACTCGGGGGCGTCCTCGCTCTTGCGGGCGCGGGAAGGCGCCGGGCGGCGCGGGCCGCTGGTGCCCGTGCGCTCCTCGCGGGCGACGCGTTCGGCGCGAGCCTTGTCCTTGTACCAGTGACGCATCTCGGCAGGCGGGGTCGCCCCCTTGCCCTCCAGGGAGCGCCGGACCTTGCCTCCGGTGCCCCGCGTCGGACCCTGCTTCTTCGAAGGCTTACGCGAAGCCTTACCCCCAGCCGCCATGAAGCCCAGCCTATCCGTAGCCCTGGATTCCCTAGGACCGCGCGAGTTCCCAGCGCGGGCCCTGGGGGGTGTCCTCGACGACCACGCCGGCGGCGGCCAGCTGGTCGCGGATGGCGTCGGCGGCGGCGTAGTCCTTGCGGGCGCGGGCCGCCTGACGCTGCTCCAGGGCCACCGCGACCAGGGCGTCGACCACCGCGCGCAGGCCGGAGTCGCCGGTGGTGCGCCACTGCTCCGAGCGCGGGTCAAGGCCGAGCACGCCCAGCATGGTCTGGGTCTCCGCGAGCAGCCGGGCGACCTGCTCCTTGTTGCCCTGGGAGAGCGCGACATTGCCCTCCCTGACCACCTCGTGCACCACGGCCAGCGCCTGGGAGACGTTGAGGTCGTCGTTGAGGGCGTCGGTGAACGCCTGGGGCAGCGGGGCGGTGGCGTCCACGTCGTGGATCACCTCGGCGGCCCGGGTGACGAAGCCCTCCAGACGGCGGTATCCGGCGGCCGACTCCTGCAGGGCCTCTTCGGAGTAGTCGATGGCGGAGCGGTAGTGCGCGGAGATCAGGTAGTAGCGCAGCTCGACGGCGCGGACCTTGCGCAGCATGTCGGGGATGAGCAGCGAGTTGCCCACCGACTTGCTCATCTTGGTGCCGCCCAGCTGGAGCATGCCGTTGTGCAGCCAGTAGCGGGCGAAGCCGTCGCCGGCCGCCTGGGACTGGGCGATCTCGTTCTCGTGGTGCGGGAAGATCAGGTCGACGCCGCCGCCGTGGATGTCGAAGGTGCCGCCCAGGTACTTGGTGGCCATCGCGGAGCACTCCAGGTGCCAGCCGGGGCGGCCGCGGCCCCACGGGGTGGGCCAGGTGGGCTCGCCCGGCTTCTCGCCCTTCCAGAGCGCGAAGTCGCGCGGGTCGCGCTTGGCCGAGTCGGCGTCGGTGTCCCCGGCGGCGAGCATGTTCTCCAGCTTCTGGTTGGAGAGCTTCCCGTACCGCTCGGCGTAGGAGAGCACGTCGAAGTAGACGTCGCCACCCGCCGCGTACGCATGACCCTTGTCGATCAGGCGGTGCATGAGCTCCACCATCTCCGGCACGTGGCCCATGGCGCGCGGCTCGACCGTGGGCGGCAGGCAGCCCAGCTGGTCGTAGGCCCAGGTGAAGGCGCGCTGGTTACGCTCGGCGACGACGAACCAGGGCACGCCCTCCTCGGCGGCCACCCGGATGATCTTGTCGTCGAGGTCGGTGACGTTCCGGCAGAAGGTCACGTCGTAGCCCTGGCGGCTGAGCCAGCGGCGGAGCACGTCGAAGTTGACGCCGGAGCGGATGTGCCCGATATGCGGCGGGGCCTGAACGGTGGCACCACACAGATAGATCGAGACCCGGCCGGGTTCGACCGGTACGAACTCACGGACCGTACGCGTGCTGGTGTCGTAGAGGTTCAGGCTCACGAAGGCAAGGCTAACGCCTTCTCAGGCAGCACAGGCCGACTTACCCGACCGTGAACACTCCCATTTCGACCTTCGTACGGCCGGTCGCACACCACACTAACCCCGGAGATACACCTTCTCTGGGCTGATCCGTACGATCACCCGCTGGTTGTCCGGGTTGGCCTCCACAAACGGCCGCCCGTGATATTTGTGCGACAGCTCCTGGATCAGGTCCCCCGCCGGGTCGTCGGTCAGCGTCACCCGTCCGCGAACCTCCGCGTACACGTACGGATCAGACGGATCCACCACCAGGATCGAGGTACGCGGATCGCGTTCCAGGTTCCGGTGCTTGCGGCGGCCCTTGACCGTCGAGAACAGGATGTCGTCGCCGTCGGTCCGTACCCAGACCACGGACGCCTGCGGGCTCCCGTCGAGGTTCACGCTGGAGACGGTGGCGAAGTTGGTCCCGTCGAACAGTTCGCGGACCCGCTCGGACAGCGGTACGTGTGCCATGGCTCCGATCATGCCATTTCGCTCGTGTCATAAATCATCCGGCCAGGGCTGAGTCGGTAGTCTCGAAACGCCATGGACGCGACTCCCCCCGCGGCGGCAGGCCCGGCCGCCCGTTCCTTCACCCGCCCGGCTCCCGGCCCGGCCGGGATTCCGCTGCTGCTCCGCCGTCTGGCCATCGGCCTGGCCGGTCTCGCGCTCGCCATCCTCGCGGGTGCGGCCTGCGTGCTCTCCTTCGAGGACCTGCGGGTGCTGGCCATGCAGAGCGGCGTCGAGCCGCGCCTGGCCTACCTCTATCCGGCCGGGTTCGACGCGCTGCTGGTGGTGACGCTGATCACCGTCCCGCTGCTGCGCACCGGCCGCCTGCTGGTCCGCTTTCAGGTGGGAGCGATGCTGGCGGTCCTGCTGGCCGGCGCCGCTGCGGCCACGGTGGCGACCGCCACCGCCGCCACCTTCGACCCCCGGCAGGCCGCGATCGTGGTCGCCCTGCTTCCCTGGGTCATGCTGCTGCTCGGCCTGTGGCTGCTGCTGGTCCTGGTCAAGCACACCCGCGCCCGCCGCGCCGACCTGGACGACGACGCCGAGGACGAGGAACTCGTCCCGTTCGACCACCAGCAACCGAAACCCGTTTCGGTACGGCAAACGCCCCCGGAAGTACGGCAAACGCCCCCGGAACCCGAAATCTCCGAGCCCAAGGCCCCCGAGCTCAAGGTCTCCGAGCCTCACGTCTCCGCCGAGGCCGCGGCCCCGCCCGACTACGTCCCCCCGGTCCCGGTCAGCCCGGTGGCCGAGACCGTGGCCCCGCCCGAGCTGGCGCCCCCGCTGGAGCCCGAGCCGCCCAAACGCCCGGCCCGTTGGGGCGACCTCATCCGCCCCAACGTGGGCGACGTCCTGGTCCACCCCCGCCCCACCGACCGGGACGGCGACGAGGAGCCCGAGACACCCCCGGACGATCCGGCCTTCGCCGACGCGGCCAACGAGGAGCCCGCCGAGCAGGAGCGGCGCGACCAGCAGGACGCCTCCTACTGGGCGGGCGAGGCCGAGCAGCAGGCCGCGGACGAAACACCCGCGGCCAAGGCTGAGGAGGCCAAGGACCCGGAGGCCAAGAGCGAGGAGTCGGACATCGACACCCAGCCGCTTCGCAAGCTCCGCGAGTCCCCCGACCCGGGCCACGGCCTGGACGCCGCCGACCCGGAGGAGCGGCTCCAGCCGTACGATCCGGAGCCCCCGCTGGGCCGGATGCGGAGTACGCCGATCCCGCCCGGCTGATTGGGCAATCTTGACCGGGTCCGCACGGCCTCCTGACCCGATGAGGGGAAGGAGGCAGCCATGGCGATCACGTCCTGGGCCTGGATACCCGAGGGCAGCGACTTCCCGGTCACGAATCTCCCGTTCGGTGTCTTCTCCCGGCGGGGCGAGCTGCCCAGGGTGGGCGTCGCCATCGGCGATCACGTGCTCGACCTGGACCTGCTCCGCACCGCCGGCCTGCTCCCCCGGGAGGCGAACTGGTTCGCGGCCGGCACCCTCAACTGGTTCCTGTCGGCCGGCCGTGCGGCGTGGACGGCGACCAGGACCCGTCTGACCGAGCTGCTCACCGACCCCAGGGCACGCCCGGCCGTGCTGCCCGCCCTGGTCCCGATGCGCGAGATCCTGCTCCACCTGCCGTTCGCGGTCTCCGATCTGGCGTGCTTCCAGGGCTCACTGGACCACACCGCCAACCTGGGCCGGATGTTCCGCCCGCCCACCCTGGACCCGATCCGCCGGAACTGGCGGCAGATGCCGCTCGCCCACCACGGCCGCTCCGGCAGCGTGGTGGTCTCGGGCACCCCGATCGTCCGCCCGTCCGGCCAGCGCGGCGAGAGCGACGTGGGCCCCACCCGGCGGCTGGACATCGGCCCGGAGATCGGTTACGTCGTGGGCGTGCCCGCCAACCATCCGGTCGGCACGGGTGCCTTCCGCGACCACGTGTTCGGCGTGGTGCTGGTCAACACCTGGCGTGCCCAGGACCTGCTGTCCTGGGAGTTCCAGGAGCTGGGCCCGTTCACCGGCCGCGCCTTCGCCACCTCGGTCTCCCCCTGGGTGGTCACCCTGGACGCGCTGGAGCACGCCCGCACCTGCCAGCCCCCGCAGCTGCCACCGCCACCCGGCTACCTGACGGTCAACCAGCCGTGGGGCCTGGACCTGTCCCTGGAGGTGGCCCTGAACGGCGAGGCCATCTCCCGGCCGCCGTTCGGCCTGCACTACTGGACCGGGCCGCAGCTGCTGGCGCACACCACAGTGAGCGGCGCCCAGCTGCGCACCGGCGACCTGCTCACCTCGGGCCCCATCTCCGGCCCGGAGGACCCCGGCACCCTGCTGGAGCTCACCTGGAACGGGAAGAACCCGCTGCGCCTCCCGCAGGGAGGCGAGCGGGTCTTCCTGGAGGACGGCGACACGGTACGGATCACCGCGAAGTCCGCCCAGGGGGTCGGTCTGGGCGAGGTCACCGGGACGGTGCACACGCCGCAGAGCTGATCACACCCGTGTTCTGCCGTGGAGGGCGGCCACCACACCCACACCGACCATCGCCAGCACGATCTGCAGCACGAGTTCGATCCAGTCGATCCCTGGCGTGGTGGCGACGCCCAGTCCCTGGGCGAGCCAGGTGCCGATCAGCGCCGCGACGATGCCGACGACGATGGTGAGGATCCAGCCGATGGGCTGGCGCCCGGGTAGGAACAACCGGCCCAGCGCGCCGATGACCGCACCGATGACGATGGCGCCGAGAATGGTCTCGATGGACATATCGACCTCCGCTTGGGGGTGTCACTTGCACCCTCAGGGCAGGCCAACTACCCCCCGGCAGATAAGTAGTCCTCGGCGCCCGGATTCTCGGCGCGAACTTACGGCGTGCCGCTGGGCCGCCGCCGGGACGAGACCGCGCCCACCCCGATGATCGCCAGCACCAGCTGGATGATGTGCTCCCACCAGTCGATGCCCCGGGTGGTGGCGACGCCCAGCCAGTACGCGATCAGGGTGCCCAGGAGGGCGGCGACGATACCGATGATGACGGTCAGTCCCAGGCTGATGTTCTGCCGCCCCGGCAGGATCAGCCGCGCCAGCAGACCGATGACGGCCCCGATCACGATGGCGCTGATAATCGATCCGATCATGATAAATCCCCCTTAAGGGGACAAATACCCGAAACCGGATACCGGCATGCGGAAGGCGGCAACCCGCTACCGCGCCTTGGTCACAGGTTGCCGCCGCCTGCATGTGAGACGCGCCTGCGACGGCCCCGGTTGGCCGATCGGATCAACCTGTTTGGAACGGGCCAAAGCCTCCGAACACCAGCGCGGTGGCCACCGCCGCGACGCCCTCGCCCCGCCCGGTCAGGCCCAGCCCGTCCGTCGTGGTGGCGCTGACGCTCACCGGCGCCTCCAGCGCGGCCGCGAGGGCTTTCTCCGCCTCAGCCCGGCGGGGGGCCAGCTTGGGCCGGTTGCCGATGATCTGCACGGCCACGTTCCCGATCTGGAACCCGGCCTCCCGTACCTTACGTGCGGCCTCGGCCAGCAGGGCGGCGCCGGACGCGCCCGCCCAGCGCGGGTCGGCGGTGCCGAACAGGCCGCCGAGGTCGCCGAGGCCGGCCGCCGAGAGTAACGCGTCGCAGCAGGCGTGCGCGGCGGCGTCGCCGTCGGAGTGGCCGGAAAGCCCGGTCTCGCCGGGCCAGAACAGGCCGGCCAGGTGCAGTTCACGACCGGCAGCAAAAGGGTGGACGTCGACACCGACGCCCACCCTTGGAAGCAACGTGTTCAGGAGTTCAGCACCTCGTCAAGGAGTGCCTCTGCCTTGTCCTCGTTGGTCTTCTCCGCCAGAGCGAGCTCACTGACCAGAATCTGCCGGGCCTTGGCGAGCATGCGCTTCTCGCCCGCCGAGAGCCCGCGCTCCCGGTCGCGTCGCCACAGGTCACGAACGACCTCGGCCACCTTGTTGACGTCGCCGGACGCCAGCTTCTCCAGGTTGGCCTTGTAGCGGCGGGACCAGTTGGTTGGCTCCTCCGTGTGCGGCATGCGCAGGACGTCGAAAACGCGCTCAAGGCCTTCCTGGCCGACGACGTCACGCACACCGACGAGTTCGGCGTTCTCCGCTGGCACCTGGACGGTAAGGTCGCCCTTGTCGACCTTCAGCACCAGGTAGGTCTTTTCCTCACCCTTAATCGTCCGAGTGGTGATGGCTTCGATCCGAGCAGCCCCGTGATGGGGGTAGACGACCGTGTCGCCGACCTGGAAAGTCATGTGACAAGTACCCCTTCCGCTGTACTCCAGGGTACCACGCGTCAACAGCCTCCCGGAACAGTGAAATCACCATAACTGCAGGTCAAAGCCTCATTTTGGGACTTGACAACCGGTCGACTCTGTGAATCGGCATGTCCGACATACGGGATGACCTGCCAAATCAGGCCAAACCAGCCCGGTGCGTGGACGGACCCCCACGATCGATAGGGTGATCCCGCTCTATCTGTCCGCTGTAACAAGGAGACCCCAAGCCGTGACCAGCACCAGCCGTCGCACGGTGATCGCCATAGCCGCGTTCCTCGCCGCGGCACCCGCGCTGGCCGCCTGCGGCGCCGGCACGGACGCCAACACCAATCTGCCGTACACGCCGACCGAAGCCCAGGTCCTGATCAGCGGTGAGCAGTACGGCGAGAAGGGCATCCGGATCAGCCAGGCCTTCCTGCTCGGCCCCGACCCCGGCGGTCGTATCCCGGCGGGCGGCGCGGTCCCGCTCTACCTGGCCATCACCAATGAGAACGCCGCCCCCGACACGCTGGTCGGCATCACGCCGGATACCCAGCAGGCCACCTCCGCGACGCTCTCCACCCCGGTCCAGGTGGCCCCGCACACGCTGGTCACCACCGGCCGCCCGCAGCCCCAGGTGACCGTGGACGGTGTGAAGAACCCGCTGCTCGGCGGCGAGGTCTTCCGGCTGACCCTGAAGTTCCAGACCGCGGGCGACATCATCATGGACGTCCCGGTGCTCGCGCGCAGCCGCGAGTTCGCCACGCTGCCCCCGGTCCCGGGTGCCCAGCCCGCCCCGAGCCCGGCCGCATCGGCCTCGCCCACCGAACTCGCCCCGAGCGGACACTGAGTCATTGGGCCCGCCTCCGGCGGGCCGGCCCGGCCGCTCCGCAGCCGGTGTCTTCCCTCTCTCCGGTCGCTACGCTCCCTCCGTTCAGTCCAGACACCGGCAGCGGCC
>NZ_JAHCST010000040.1 GCF_018476525.1 Acrocarpospora catenulata | reverse complement strand
CGGCCCACCGAAGCCGAGGACGACGTCCCGGCTGCCGCCGCCGACCCCAACGCCGCCACCGTGCAGGCCGCGCTCCCGCAGCGTCCGGCCGCCGCCGGCGTCTCCGGGATCGCCGCCGCCGGGATGGCCGCGCACAACCCGCAGAACCTGTCGGCACCGGTGGGCTCCTCCGGCCTGGCCGACCTGGTGGAGCCGCTCCGGGCGACCCCCGCCTCGGCGGTGGCCGAGCAGAAGACGGTCACCTTCGCGGCGCCCACCCCCGACGCGCTCAGCCCCTTCCCCGGATCCCCCGCCGGATCCCCCGCCGGATCCTCCACCGGGCCGATGACGCCCGCCGCCCCCCGCTCCGACTACGCCGGGCCGTTCGAGACCGGCGCGTTCGAGGTCACCCCGTCCACCGGGCCCTTCCTGTCCGGCCCGTCCACCGGGTCCTTCGAGACCTCCCGGGCCACCTCGTACGAGCCGCCGCGGACCAGCGGCCCCTTCGACGCGGTGGCCGGGGCGATCCCGGCGACCGGGGCCTTCGAGATCCCGCGCGGCGGGTACGACAGCCTGGCCAACAGCTCCAGCGGCTCGTTCCCGACCGTGGAGCCGCCCGCCTACCAGGAGCCGTCCGCCTGGTCGCAGCCGAACTACCCGCCGACGCCCCCGGCCGCTCCCGCCGCCCCGGCGACCCCGCCGCCCGTGGCCTGGTCCGCCCCGCGTGACGTGCTGGATGATCCGGAGCCGCCGCGCCGGGACGACTCCTGGTCCACTTCGGGCAACTACCAGCTGCCCACCACCCCCTCGTACGACACCGGGTACGGCGGCTACCAGCAGGATCCGTACGCGACCACCGGCTCCTCCTCCTACGAGGTGAGCGCCGGGTGGGCGACCATCGACGACTCCGACTCGGTGACCGGGTCCTCCCCGGCGGTCTCGCCGTACCAGACGGCCGGCTACGACACCCCGTCCGGCTACGACACCAACGGCAACGGCTACGCCGCGCAGCAGGGCGCCGCGCAGAGTGGCGGCTGGCCGCAGCAGAACACCGGCGGCAGCTGGCCGTCCTACGACGAGCTCTACGGGAACACCGCCTCCGAGTCCACCCAGACCGGTTCGCGGCGCGGCAACCACCGCAGTCCCGAGGCCGACTATCCCGACTATTACCGCTGATTTTCCCCGCTCTTTCTTAGCACCAGGTCGGGACGTGTCATAGGGTCGCGGCATGACCCGGCGTAACCGATCCCTCACGAACAGTAATCTCCGCTCGGTGCTCCGCCACGATCTGCCCGCATCGTTGGTGGTCTTCCTGGTCGCGGTGCCGCTCTCGCTCGGCATCGCGGTCGCCTCCGGCGCCCCGCTGGCGGCCGGGCTGGTGGCCGCGGTCGTGGGCGGCATCGTGGCGGGCGCGCTGGGCGGCTCGGTGGTCCAGGTGTCCGGCCCGGCGGCCGGCCTCTCCCTGGTGGTGGCCGAGCTGGTCCAGGTGTACGGCTGGCGCGCCACCTGCACCATCACGCTGCTGGCCGGGCTGCTCCAGCTGCTGCTCGGCGTCTGCCGGGTGGCCAGGGCGGCGCTGGCGGTCTCCCCGGCCGTGGTGCACGGCATGCTCGCCGGGGTGGGCGTGGTGATCGCCCTCTCCCAGCTGCACATCGTGCTCGGCGGGCAACCGCAGCGCTCGGCGCTGGAGAACCTGCTCGAGTTGCCGGCGCAGATCGTGGACATCCACGGGCATGCGGTACTGGTCTCGTTGCTGACCATCGCGGTGCTGGTGGTCTGGGGGCGGCTGCCGAAGGTGAACGTGGTGCCCGCCCCGCTGGCGGCGCTGATCGTGGCGGCGCTGACCGCGGCCGCGCTCGGCTGGGATCTCACCCGGCTGGACCTGACCCACGGGTTCGGCCTGTCCGGGCCGGTCCTGCCCCAGGGCGACTGGCACGCGATCGCGGGGGCGGTGCTGCTGGTGGCCGTGCTGGCCGGGGTGGAGTCGCTGCTCACCTGCGTGGCGGCGGACCGCATGCACAGGGGGCCGCGGGCCGACCTGGACCGGGAGCTGTCCGCGCAGGGCGTGGCCAACATGGTGTCGGGAGCGCTGGGCGGCCTGCCGGTGTCCGGCGTGGTCGTGCGTACCACCACCAACGTGCGGGCCGGGGCCAGGAGCCGCTGGTCGACGGTGCTGCACGGGTTCTGGGTGCTGGTGGTCACCATCTGCTTCGCCTCCGCCATCGGGCTCATCCCGCTGGAGGCGCTGGCCGCGCTGCTGCTGTTCATCGGCGTCAAGATGGTGGACCTGGGCAACGCCAAGGACCTGCGCGGGCACGGCGAGATGCCGATCTACTTCGTCACCATGGGCGTGGTCGTGGTGGTCGGGCTGGCCGAGGGCATCCTGATCGGGCTCGGCCTGGGCGCGCTGATCGCGCTGCGCCGCCTGACCCGGGTCTCGGTGGACCTGGAGCAGAACGGCCGCCGGTGGCGGGTGGCGGTGACCGGCTCGCTCACCTTCCTGGGCGTGCCCCGGCTGACCGAGGCGCTGCGCGCCATCCCGCCGGGGGCCGCCGTGGACCTGGACCTGCACGTGGACTTCATGGACCACGCCGCGTTCGAGACGCTGCACGCCTGGCGTCTCGACCACGAGCGGACCGGCGGCACCATCGACATCGACGAACTGCACGACGACTGGTACACGGCGGCGGCCAGCGGGAGCCGGGTCTTCCCGTTCAAGTCGCCGCAGCGGCTGGACCGGTGGTTCCTGCCGTGGGCGTACCGGCGGCGTCCTGTCGCGCCGGAGCAGGGCCCTGAGCTGCTGGCCGGGACGCGGGAGTTCCACCGGCGCACGGCCCCGCTGGTGCGGCCGCTGCTGACCCGTCTGGCGGGGCGGCAGACGCCCTCGCATCTCTTCATCACCTGCGCGGACTCCCGGATCGTGCCGGCGCTGATCACGGCCAGCGGTCCTGGCGACCTGTTCACGGTGCGGAACATCGGCAACCTCGTGCCGCGCTACCGGTCGGCGCCGGGGGACGACTCGGTGGAGGCGGCCATCGAGTACGCGGTGCGGGTGCTGGAGGTGCGGACCATCACGGTCTGCGGGCACTCGGGGTGCGGCGCGATGGTGGCGCTGCTCGGGGAGACCCCTCGGGAACTGCACGCGGTGCGGCGGTGGCTGCGGCACGGGCGGCACTCGCTGGCCCGGTCGGCGGCGGTGCCGGAGCAGGAAGGGCTGGAGCCGCTGGACTGGCTCTGCCAGGTCAACGTGATCCAACAGCTGGACAACCTGCGCAGTTATCCCATGATTGCGGAGTTGGAACGTTCCGGGAAGCTCGCTCTTACCGCCATGTACTTCGACATCGCCACCGCGCGGGTGCACGACCTGGACGAGGCCCGGTTCAGTCCTGCGGTGATCCGCTGATCGTGAAGTGTCGGCGAAACTCCAGCACATGGCGCGAAAAATGGCGTTATGAGAATTCTGGTAATCGGTGGATCGGTGTTCCTGGGGCGGGCGATCGTGGCGGACGCCCTGCGCCGGGGGCACGAGGTGACGACCTTCAACCGGGGGGTGAGCAACCCGGACCTGCCCGAGGTCACCGCCGTGCACGGGGACCGGGAGGTTCCGGCCGACCTCGACCGGCTGGTCGAGGGACGGAAGTGGGACGCGGTCATCGACGTCTGCGGCTTCACCCCCGCCGTCGTCCTGGACGCGGTACGACGGCTGAACGGCCACGTCCCGCACTACACGTTCATCTCCAGCATCTCCGCCTACCCGGGGTTCGGGAGCGTGATCGGGCTGGACGAGAGCTGCCCCCAGCACGAATGCCCCCCAGACGCCGACGCAAGCTTCGGTGACTACGGGGTGCTCAAGGCCGGCTGTGAACGTGCGGTCGAGGAGTTCTTCGAGGGCGGCGTGCTCATCATCGAGCCGGGACTGATCCTCGGCCCGCACGAGAGCATCGACCGCCAGTCCTGGTGGCTGACCCGCATCGAGCGCGGCGGCCGGGTGCTGGCGCCCGGGAACCCCGACCAGCCGATGCAGCTCATCGACGCACGCGACATCGCCGCCTTCACCCTGGACCAGGCCGAACGCGGCGCGACCGGGCGCTACTTCACCACCGGCGAGCCGGGCAACATCACGTTCGGGGAATGGCTGGGGCTATGCGTGGCGGAAACCGGCTCCGACGCCGAACTGGTCTGGGTGGAGGACGAGTTCCTGCTCGCCCACAGCGTGAAACCGTGGACCGAACTGCCGCTCTGGCTGCCGCAGGCCTCGGAGAGCTCCGGGGTCTGGACGCCCTCCTCCGCCAAGGCCGTCGCCGAAGGACTGGTCTGCCGGCCGATGACGGAGACCGTACGGGACACCTGGGCCTGGCTGCGGGAGATCCCGGTGGCCGAGCGGTCGTTCGGCGGACGGATCCTGCAGCACGGCATCGACCCGGAGAAGGAGGCCCGGATTCTGGAGCAGTGGGACTATCACATCAACGGATGAATTCGACATCGCGGATGGACGATTCAGCCCTGCGGTGATCCGCTGATCGCGAACTATCAGCTGCACTTCACCGCATGGCGCGAAAAATGGCGTTATGAGAATTCTGGTAATCGGTGGATCAGTGTTCCTGGGACGGGCGATCGTGGCGGACGCCCTCGGCCGGGGACACGAGGTGACGACGTTCAACCGGGGGGTGAGCAGCCCCGACCTGCCCGGAGTCACCGCCGTACACGGTGACCGCGAGGTTCCGGCCGACCTCGACCGGCTGGTCGAGGGGCAGGAGTGGGACGCGGTCATCGACGTCTGCGGCTTCACCCCCGCCGTCGTCCTGGACGCGGTACGACGGCTGAACGGCCACGCCCCGCACTACACATTCATCTCCAGCATCTCCGCCATCCCGGGGTTCCCGAGTGTGATCGGGCTGGACGAGAGCGCCCCCCGGCACGAGTGCCCGCCGGACGCCGACGCGAGCTTCGGCGAGTACGGGGTGCTCAAGGCCGGTTGTGAGCGCGCGGTCGAGGAGTTCTTCGAGGGCGAGGTGCTCATCATCGAGCCGGGGCTGATCCTCGGCCCGTACGAGAACGTCGGCCGCTTGCCCTGGTGGCTGACCCGGATCGAGCGCGGCGGCCGGGTGCTGGCGCCTGGTGACCCCGACCTGCCGATGCAGCTCATCGACGCACGTGACATCGCCGCCTTTACCCTGGACCAGGCCGAACGCGGCGCGACCGGGCGGTACTTCACCACCGGCGAGCCGGGCAACATCACGTTTGGAGAGTGGCTGAGGCTGTGCGTGGCGGAAACCGGCTCCGACGCCGAGCTGGTCTGGGTGGAGGACGAGTTCCTGGTCGCCCACAGCGTGGAGCCATGGTCTGAGCTGCCGCTCTGGCTGCCGCGGGGACCGGTGACCTCCGGGGTCTGGACGCCCTCCTCCGCCAAGGCCGTCGCCGAAGGACTGGTCTGCCGGCCGGTGGCCGAGACCGTACGCGACACCTGGGCCTGGCTGCGGGAGATCCCGGTGGCCGAGCGGTCGTTCGGCGGACGGATCCTGCGGCACGGCATCGACCCGGAGAAGGAAGCCTGGATTCTGGAGCAGTGGGACCATCACATTAGCGGATGAATTGGACGCTTTCTGAGCATCCCCACCTGCGGGTCGGCGCCGGCTCTACTATGCACGAGCCGCGTTCACACGACTACGTCGCGTGACGACCATCCGCTGTGTGAGGGGGCTTCTGTGGGCAGGTCCGTCAAAGGGAACTCCGCCCTGGCCCGGCCCTACCGCGACCTGGTCTGGCTCGCGTATCTGACGCTGCCGCCGAATGGCGGGGAATGGTGGCTGCTGCCGAGCCGCGGGGAGTGGCGGCAGCCACCGGAGGGCGGGGAACGGCGGCCAACGGAATGGCAGCAGCCACCAAGGGGCAGGGAACCACGGCCAACGAACGGCACGGAATGGCGGCAGCCACCAAGTGGCGGAGAACGGTGGCCGACGAGCGGCACGGAATGGCGACTGCCGTCGAGCGGCGGGGAATCGCGGCCGACAGCAGGCGGCGGGGAGTGGCGGCTGGCGCTGGCTCACCGGTTGGCCGCCCGGGCCCTGCACCGCCACCCCGGCGATCTGTCCGCCGCCCGGCAGGAGGTGCTCGTCCGGGCGCTCCGGCAGCGGCCGCGCGCCTGGCCGGGGCTGCCCCGGCGGCTGGAGGTGGTCCCGGCCATCGTGCGCAGCGACGGCCACGAGTTCACCGCCGCCCTGGAATCCCTGCCCCCGGCGGCCCGCGCCGCGTACGCGCTGACCCGCCTGGAAGGGCTCCCCTCCGAGGAGGCCCGGCGGGTGCTCGGTGCCGCCGGGGTGCCCGAGCCGTCCGTCGCGCTCGGCCTGGTCGACGCCCTGGAGGACGAGTTCGCCCCCGGCGACCACCGCCCCGCCGCCGATCCCACCCTGGCCCGGGTGTACGGCAGGCACACCCCGCGCCGCCGCGCCGCTCTGTTCGCCGCCTTCCTGGCGCTCCTGGTGGCGGCGGTGCCGTACTGGCTCACCCTGGACGACGCCACCGGAAACCCCGCCCCAGCCCTCACTCTGCACCGCGTCGCCGCCGGCACCTGGCAGACCACCACCACCCTGGACCTCCGCGCCTGGGAACCGCGTGGCACCCTCAAGGACGACCCCCAGGTCACCGGCCGCGCCCTGCGCGCCTGGCTGGGCGCCGTCCACCCGGAGACCCTCTACGGCGTCTCCCCCGGCCCACCCACCGCCGACCCCCAACTCCTGTACGCAGGCGGCGTGGACGGCGGGATCGTGGTCCTGATGCGCGACCCCGGCCGGATCGCCCGCTACGCGGAGAGCCAGGGCGTGTCCTCACTCGAACTCTTCCCGGAACCCCACCAGAAAGCCGACGCCGCCAGCCCGCTGAAGCTCTCTGGCTCCCGATACCTGCTCCCACCCTGGGTGGCGGAGGTCTCGTCAGCGGTGCTGAGCCGCCTCGGCGCCCGGTGGGCCACGATCGCCGTCACGGACGGGGTGACCGCGCCCATTCCACCCGTACAGACCGGACCCTGCTGGCGCGGGCCGATCATCCGGCTACGGGCCCCGAAAGTGGCGCCCGGCCTCCCCTACACGATGATCGACTTCGGCCGCCTGTCCCTGGCCGCCATCTCCCACCAGCCGCCACCGCCCGCCCCAGCCCTCACCTCCGGCCCGCACCCGCTCGACTCCGACACCTCCGCCTTCATCGCCTGGGCCTACCTGGGCTGCTCCCTGCCCTTCCCCGCCACCGAGGTCCAGTCGGCGACCGCCTGGGAGTTCTGGTCCGGCGCCCTCCCCGAAAACGCCACCGGCCGCTGGTTCTGCACCCGCTTCACCAACGCCGACGGCACCAGCACCACCCGCGCCATCCTCCTCGCCACCGCCGCCCGCGAAACCACCGCCCTGCCCACCGGCCAATCCACCAACACCTGGAACTGCAGCCGCCTCAACCACGACCTCGTCTCCGGCACCTGGTGGCGGGCCCCTTCCGGCCGCTGGCACTACCTGGCGGCAGCCAGCCGCCGCATCACCCGCCTGGGCATCGCCGCCCCCTACATAACCGACACCATCACCACCACTACCTTCACCACCACCCCCGGCCCGATCAGCACCACCGTCCCGCGAATCAAGGTGACCCTCAAGGCCCTGACCCCGGAGGGAACGACCCCGACGATCCTGCAACCGACGTCCGATGACACGGACGCGGAGAAGACGTCCAGTTGACCGCGGCCCACGTCGGCGATGCGCGCTCTCCCGGGCCACGAGGTAGCCTCGCGGGCATGAGCGGCAGCGAGATCGTCCGCGCATCCGACAGTGAGCGGGACGCGGTTGTTGAGCGCCTGAGAACCGCCTCGGCCGAGGGGCGGCTCACCCTGGAGGAACTGATCACCCGTACCGAGGCGGCCTACAACTCCCGGACCCAGGGAGAACTGGCCGAGGTGGTCAGCGACCTGCCCGAACGGTCATCGAGTGTCGCGCCCGTCGCGGACAAGCGGCCCCGGAAGATCTTCTCCACCTTCGCGAGCATCACCCGTACAGGCTGGTGGCGGGCCGAAGGAACCATCACCCCCACAACGATCTTCGGCGACATCGAGCTCGACCTCCGGCAGGCCGTCGTCCCCTCTGGTGAAGTCCAGATCAAGGCTTCCGCCCCTTTCGGAGACATCGAGATCATCGTCCCCGACGGAGTCAGCGTCGAACTGACCGGCTTCTCCGTGTTCGGCCGAAAGAAAGTCGACGTCCGCAAGGGCAACTCGATCGGCTCACCCCCCGTGGTCCGGGTCCACGCCTTCACCATCTACGGCAGCGTCCTGGTCCGAAGCTGACCACCTCGCGGCTTCTCCCAGGTCAGCGAGTACCGATAGAGCAGGTGCCGGCGGTAGCGCACCCAGGCAGCAGCAGCCGCACCTGTCCGTAGCTCATCCACGGATCCGCCATTCGGTAGACCGAGGTTCAAAGATCCCGTTACGTTTGGCCCGTGCCGAGATTCGTCGTCTCTCCGCCGCCCGCGTTCTAGCGGGCGGCTTCTCTCCTTCGGAAACCGGGCCGATGCGGCTCGGTGAGTGGTTGCTGCCCGCGTACACGCGGCCATTGACGACCACTTTCCACCGGAGAGATCTCCATGACGCATGTCTCCGTACGGCAAGGACTGCTGTACGTGTCAATCGCGGCGACCGCCTGGGGTACCGGAGGTGCCGCAGGCACCCTGCTCGACCGCTTTGGCGGGATCGGCCCCATCACGGTCTCTTTCTGGCGCTTCGCCATCGGCGCCGCAATCCTCCTGTCAGTCTCACGCCTCCTCCGTCGAAAGGACCTGCCAGCCCCGGGCCGCGCTCTGGTTACGGGAGTGGCGATGGCCGTGTGCCAGACGGCCTACTTCGCGGCGATCAGCGAGTCGGGCCTGGCTGTGGCCACCGTGATCACGGCTGGTTCCACCCCCGTCCTGGTGGCCATCGGCGCCCGCGTCCTCCTGCGCGAGCACCTGAGCGGGGGCGCCATGGCGGCCGTTCTCACCGCCGTAACCGGCCTGACCATACTGACCATGGGCGACGGCCTGCTCGGCTTCTCCCCGGCCGGTGTCGCCTGGGCACTGGTCTCAGCGGCCGGTTACTCGGCAGTGACCCTGCTCGGCCGGACCGCGCCCACCGATCCGTACACCACCGCGATGTGCGGCTTCACCATCGGCGGCCTGTGCCTGCTACCGCTCGCCCTCGCGCAAGGGCTGTTCCCGGCGGAGGAGGCACTGGCATCCTGGACGCTCATCGCCTACCTCGGCGCGGTTCCCACCGCGCTGGCCTACGGGCTGTTCTTCACCGGGGCCACCGCGTTGCGCGCCACGACCGCATCGGTGATCACCATGATCGAGCCGGTCGGCGCGGCGATCCTCGGCGTGCTCTTGTTCGGTGAACAGCTCACCCTGATCTCCGCAGGCGGGGCCGGACTCCTTCTGGCCGCGGCCGGCCTACTTGCCTTCAGCGAACGAAGAGGGCTATCCCGGACGGTCTGAACCGCCATGTCCCCGGTGAAGCGGCCCACGACCATCTCATCGGGGACATCTCCGGATGCGCAACCGACATCAACTACGGACCTGATCATTCCGTTCATCCACAAGATCGTGCACATGTCGATCGCGGCGTAGGCCACCTGGTCTTTCCACACCGCGCCGTGCGCGTCCAGCCAGTCGACCACCGTCCGGGCGGCGCGGCCCTCGATCTGTCCGGGTGGCTGTCTCCGGCCGCCCGAGGAGAGTGTGCGCCCCGCCACCGCTCACGGCTTCAGCTTGAGCCTCTTCCTCGACGTACCCGGGAACACGACGACCAGGTGCTGTTCCTCCCCTGCATCGTCGACCCGTACGTAGACACGGAGCCGGTAGTGGCCCTTCCCCGCGATCGCCAGGTTCGGCATCGGGGCACCCGCGCCCACGTCTCCGCCCTCGCCCATCTCCGGCACGGTGAGCCGGCCGCTGCGGCTGACGATCGGCACCTCGTTGACCTGATCCCACCCGGCCGTCCGCCGTGGCGGCGCGGCGCGGAAGGCCTTCACGGTAAGGCACAGATCACTGACGTCTTCGACGTGCCCGATGAGCACCGCGCTGCCGGCCACCCCGATGCGGGTGCTGTCGTCGTAGACCCTGTCCATCGCCTGCTCCACCGCCTGGTCGGCCGCTTCGTCTTCGGGGTCGTGGACCAGATAGCCCGGATCGCCGTCGACGAACAGGAAGTATTTGGCCGTGGCCTGGACAACACCCTTCGTCCGGGGCCACGGGTCGCGACATTTCGCATTCTCCTCGGCGATGTAGGCGGCGTTCGCCGCCTCCGTCTCCGTGGTCGACCGCAGCAGCTCGGGATGGGTTGCGCCGACGATCTCCGGGCAGACGTAGACGAGGTCCCACAGGTCCGCGCCCCAGGCGGGCCGCGCGCTCCCGGCCCGCGTCAGAATCGCCTCTTGCTCGTCGCGGTCCTTTGTACGGCACAGCGCCCGCCCGTACGCGAGGATCTCCTGGTCCGACAGGCTGTCCGGGAACATGGGCGGGACCCCGCCCTCTGTGCTCCGCGCCCGGCACAGGAACGCGGCGTCGCGTTCCGCAGGTTTCAGGTCGCCGAAGCTGGGCCGGTCATAGCAGTCCATCGACCAGCCGGTGTAGGTAAGGTGCGGGGTCTGCTCCGGGTGGATCAGTGCGATGATCGGCAGTACGGCCACGGTCGCCACCGCGACGCGGATCACGCGCCGACGCGCGGGCGGAAGGTCCGCCGGGAGGCCCTCAGCTGGCAGTTCACGGGCGGTCGCCGCGATCCACACGGTGCTGACGAGCCCCACCGCGTCCATCATGATCAGCATCGCCAGATGGCCGCTGGAGATCATTCCCAAGAGAATGTTGAACGGGATCGCCAGCGCGCAGACACCCACCGACAACCACCCGGCGACCTGCGTGCCGCGGCTCCACCGGCCGTCACGCCGCTGCCCGACGACCGTGATGATGATCGCCGCCACTCCACCCAACATCAAGCCCAGTCCGATGATGTCGCCCGATCCAAGCTCTGGGAGGTCGAGTTCGTCGAGCAGTTGGTTGGCCATCCCGGCCAGCTCGACCGCGAACATCGCTCCGGCCGCCGCGCGCAGCATGCGGGACCGCCAGCGGATAACGAGCAGG
This sequence comes from Acrocarpospora catenulata, assembly GCF_018476525.1. GTDB lineage: Bacteria > Actinomycetota > Actinomycetes > Streptosporangiales > Streptosporangiaceae > Acrocarpospora > Acrocarpospora catenulata. The sequence continues at coordinate 72,423 of NZ_JAHCST010000040.1, read as the reverse complement.
TAGAGGACGTCGATCGCGGTCCACAGCGCGAGCTGGAATGCCGCATCGACCGCGTCGGGGAGCAGCGCGATCGGGTACCACAGCACGAGGGTGTACGCCACCGCCAGATACAGCAGTCGGCGCAGCGCCTTCGCCCGGCGGTCCAGCGGTCCAGGCACGGGGGCACGCAGGATCAGCCACAGGAGCCCGGCCTTCACCAGGGCGGCCACGAGCAGCGCCACAGCCGTCGGGGTGTCAAACCCGTCGGGCGCGAACCACTCCACATAGACCGGCGGCGACCATTCGACGGCCACCCAGAGCCAGGCGTCGCCGAACACCAGGCCCGCGACCGCCGCCGCAAGAACCAGACCTACTAATCCAACCCTGATGATCCGCCAGAAACCATCCGAAAGCACGGGACGCGATCTTAGTGCGGCACCCGCCGTACAGGCGGACACAGCGCAACGAGCGGTCCCGCCCCCGACTCTATGATCTTCGACGCGATGCGGTTTCGATGATGGTGAGGCGCTGGGTGGCCAGGATGTTGCAGGCGACGTAGTCGGGGAAGGAGCGGTCGCAGAGGGATGGACGCTGGGGTTCCAGGACGGTCCTGCCAGCTGCGCTGGCGCAAGTGGCGCTGGCTGTGCGACCGGGGGAATGTCCGCGTAAGTCGTTCACCGAGTGCGTGCCGCAGATCCCGGGCCGGGCTCAATTGACGGCCCGTCTACGCCAGGCGGCCGGGGCCGCGGTCGCCGACGGCGGGCCCTTGATGTGGTCGGCCAGAACTGGAAGAGAAACTCCTCTTGTGGGTCCGCCTCGTCATCCAACCGGGTGTGAGCCCGTACATGCCAGGCTTGGTCCGGCTCTCCGAGGAGCAGGAAACCGTCCTGCTCGTCTGAGTACAGTGCAGCCACGCAGATCTCCCCTGCCTCGGATCGGAAAATCCCCGAAACGACGTCCGCCCACGACTCGTTCTGTTCTTCGGGGGCGCCATCCCAAAACTCAAGCGTGATTCTCACGTACCCTTCATCAGCAGACACCAAGCAGCAGTTCATGGCCGCGCGGAACCATCCTTCAGCGGAGAAATCATCGAGGTCGTAGGCGCCCGCTACATCGACAATGAGGAACGTCCCGTCATGGACACTCAGCTCACAGTCACTACGGGAGACCAGGGCCATGCGATCGTCTCCCCTCCAGGTAATTCAACGCCTGAGTAGCGCGCTCGCCAACGCGGGCAGCGTGGGTTAAGTCAACTGGTGCTTGCGTCAGGTCCCAGAAGGGTCTGTGACGCTTGACCTCAAGGCGCGACATACCAGGCTTCCCACTCACCGTCAGCCGGATCTTCTTGCGAGAGCTCTTATCGTTCTCGCCAAAGACATTACGACGATCTTTCGCGTAACTCAGCCGCTTCTCCACCTGCGGAGCCTTGCGACCCGTGCCCCCTCGCTCCGATCGCCCATCTGGGGTCAACAGTGACAGGCGCCCGCCGCGGTCGGCAATACGCGATCAAGCCGCCTGCCAAGCGACCTGGCCACCGCTGCCGCCGTACGCAGATCCCCAGGTCATCTAGTTCACGCACCGTCCGGGTCGTCGACCATGGCCTGGTCGCCTCTGTCACCCCCCGCCGCGTTCGAGGCCCGAGCCGTCCGGAATGACCCGCGATAATTGCGCACACGATAACTCGAAACGCACAAATGCCATTAATCGCATACTTTCTTGACAAGGATAAATCCGTCAGGGAATTTGTAGAGGAACTGAAGGCCCCCCTTTGTCGGTTCACCATGTCTCGACATCATCGGATGCGCCGAAGGGAATACCCTTGCGAAGATTTCAGTTCCGTTTCCCCGTCGGTACGAGGATGGCCTGCCTGGCGGTCCTCGCCCTGGTCCCGGCGACCGTGGCGGCATCCCCGGCGATCGCGGATCCCGGTACACCTGGAATTCCAGCCGCTCCCCGAATCGTGTTCAGCGAGGAATTCGAGAACGGCCAGGGCGCGACGCCCATTCTGGTCACCGGCTACACGGGACCGGCTCCGGTCAACGCGACCTACACGGCCGACCCGGCCTGGCTAACCGCCTGCAACGGCATCATCGCCAGCCAGTCGAACCCGGCCGCGCCGCCACCGATCGGCGTGCCGTGCGCCGGGTTCTGGGGTTCGGTCCGGCAGCTCGCGGGAGTTCTCGGGCAGTGGGCGGGCAACGATCCGGCGACCAACCACGCGGTGACGGCGTACACCAACGGCGCCAGTCCGGGGGCGAACAAGGTCCAGTTGGAGACCGTCAATCCGATCGACATCGGAGCCGCCAGCCGGTTCATCACCTTCTCCGTCGACGCGGCGTCGGTCAACTGCTTCACCAACCATGCCAAGCTCGGGTTCTATCTGCTGGACGGGGCGACGGTGATCCCCACGTTCAGCAGCCCGATCGACCCGTGCGACAACCCCGGGACGGTCGTGAGCGGGATCGCCGTCGGCACGTACACCAGCGACGCGCCCGTGCTGTTCAACGGGTCCCAGGTCGGGATCCGGCTGGTCAACCTGCAGCCGAGCGGGATCGGCAACGACGCCGCCTTCGACAACGTTCGCATCCTGGACGTCACACCGCAGCTCGACGTCGGCTACTCCCCCGGTTCGACCGAGGTGGGGCAGTCGGCGAAGCTGATCCTCACCGTCACCAACACCAGCGACCTGCGCGAGAAGAACGGGTGGTCGTTCAAGGTCGCGCTGCCCGACGGGCTGAAGGTCGCGGCGGGCGCACCGGTCACGACCTGCGCCGCTCCCGCCGTCACCGCACCGGCGGGCGGCGGCACGGTGACCGTCGCGGGCGGGCTGGCCGCGGGCGCGACAAGCTGCACGGTCGAGGTCAAGGTCACCGCCTCCTCCGCCGGCGAGTACACGACCTGTGCCCAGGACGTCTCTCAACGCGTGGGCATCAACGCTCCGGGCTGCGCCTCGGTGACCTTCGTGCCGCCGATCCTCTCCTTCGACGCCCATGCGCACGGCGGCAAGGTCCACGCCCCGCTGATCAACATCGGCCCGCTGGCCCCGTCGGACCTGTCCTGCACGGTGACACCCGGCTCCGACGACGCCACGATCGCCGGCGCCACCCTGTCCACGCTCGGCTCGCTCGGGATCATCACCACCGAGGCGTCCGGCGTCACCGGGCCCGCGGGCCTGCGTACGGCCAAGGCCCGCGCCACCACAGCCGACCTCAGCCTGCTCGGCGGCCTGGTCACCGCCAAGGAAATCAAGGCCGAGGCCGCCGCCACCGAGGACTCCACCGGCGCTGTAACCACCACCGGCTCAGTCCACCTCACCCAACTGAAGGTGAACGGCGCCACGATCACCAACCCCACGGTCAACCAGACGATCAACATCCCACTGGTCGCCAGGATCGTCATCAACGAACGCACACCGTACGGCGCAGGCAAGGGCATCGCCGTCAACGCCATCCACATCACCACCGTGGCCGGCATCGACATCATCGTGAGCCATGCCCACGCCTCACTCACCACTCCCGGACAACCCTGCCCGACACCCTGAACACACCCGACCGGCTTCCCCATCCCCGGGGAAGCCGGCCCTGCAGAACTTTGCCGGCCGCACGCCGCCGCCCGCATCTTCGAACTGGAGGCCTACGCCGGCGACACGAACAGTGGGCCAGTCCTCCTTCCGATCACGACGATGTTCATGTCTTGCTCCTGGTGAGTGCGAGGAACTCGGCGCGGCTTCGTGGATCGTCGCGTAGGTGGCCGAAGAGGGCGGAGGTGACGGTGCGCGCGCCGGGGGCGCGGGCACCGCGCAGGCTCATGCAGGCGTGCTCGGCCTCGATGACGACGCCGACTCCGCGCGGCTGCAGCCCCTGTTGGAGGTGGTCGGCGATGCGCTGGGTCAGCCGTTCCTGGGTCTGTGGTTGTCGGGCGTGGAAGTCGACCATGCGGGCGAACTTCGACAGGCCGAGGATGCGTGTTCCGGGCAGGTAGCCGACGTGGGCGAGGCCGACGAAGGGGAGCATGTGGTGCTCGCACAGCGACTGGACGGGGATGCCCTGGACCAGCACGAGTTCGTCGTACCCCTCGCTGTTGGGGAAGGTGGTGAGTTCGAAGTCGGAGGCAGTGGTCATCTCGAGCAGGGCGTGCGCCATGCGCCGTGGGGTGTCGACGAGGTTCTCGTCGGTGAGGTCGAGGCCCAGGGCGGTGAGGAGGTCCACGGCCGCCTTCTCGGCCGCCCCGGGGTCGGTCTCCGGCCGCGTGGGCGTGATGCGCGGCCGCCGGCGATCGCGCGCCTGCGAGTGTGGAGCCACCGCCGTCGAGCTCACGCCGAGTCCTTGTGGTGGTCCCAGGCCAGCAGGGTCAGCGCGACCGCGGCCACGAGCAGGCCGACGTCGCGCAGGGCTACGTCGGAGAACTCACCCATGGTGACCAGGTTGACGATGATGCCGGCCAGCCACGCGGCGACCAGAGGGCCGCCGAATCGAGGCGCGAGGGCGACCACGATCCCGGCCACGATCTCGATGACCCCCACCGCGAGCAGGGTGCGTAGCAGGCGGGAGGCGCGGTCTGCGCCGAGCCGGGCGCCGGCACCGGCAGCAGCGGTCTGCATGGCTTCGACCATGGTTTGCTCTCCTCGCTTCTAAAACGGAAGTTTCTCGAAATTAGAATGCCGAGGTTCTTGTGTCAAGCGACTTGTGTTTTAGAATTCGGGCATGGATCTGGGATCGCAGGCCGCCGGGATCGGCGCGTTGGCCGACGACACACGCCGGGCCCTGTACGAGTACGTGGTCGCCCAGCCAAGGCCTGTCGGCCGTGAGCAGGCGGCCGCAGCCCTCGGCGTCGCCCAGCACAACGTGAACTTCCACCTCGACCGACTGGTCTCCGAGGGGTTGCTGGGGGTCGAGTACCGGCGCCTGAGCGGGAAGTCGGGTCCGGGCGCCGGGCGACCGAGCAAGCTGTACCGACGCGGGACGCGGGAGTTCGTCGTTTCGCTACCACCCAGGCGCTACGACCTGGTCGGCGACATCCTCGCGGCCGCCGTGACCCGCGCCGCCGAGGGCGTGCCGCTGCCGCAGGCGCTGCACGAGGTCGCACGCGAGGAAGGACGCGCTGTCGGAGGCGCCGCGGACGGCGTGCATGCCCGCGAGCCGCTGGCCGCTGTGGCCATGGTGCTGGGCAGTCAAGGCTATGAACCGCACATCGAAGCAGGTGCCGTCGTGCTGAACAATTGCCCGTTCGACTCACTCGCCCGCAAGCACACGACGCTGGTTTGCGGGCTGAACCGGGACTTCGTCCAGGGAGTCGCCGAAGGACTGGGCTGCGGCACCGTGTCGGCTTGCCTGGATCCCGAACCCGACCGGTGCTGCGTCAAGGCCCGCATCGAGGACTGAGGCAACCGTGACCCTTCCGACGCCATGGTCGTGGCGGTCGGCTTTGTGTGGCTGGGCATGGTCCTGGCGATCTCGTTCCTCGATGCGCCGTTGAAGTTCAGGGCACCGGGCGTCAGCCTCGGATCAGGCTGGGGATCGGCCGGCTCAGCGTGCGCGGTCGTAGACCATGGCGATCTCGCCCAGCTCGCCGGTCTCCTGATGGGTGAGCGTCCACTTCGAAGCCGGCAGGCCGTCGTCGAACAGTCGCTGCCCACCTCCGGCGATCTCGGGGAAGATCATGAGGTACAGCCGGTCGAGCAGGTCTGCCGAGAGGAGCGCCTTGATGACGCTGGCGCTGCTGTTGACGAGGATGTCGCCCTCACCAGTGGTCTTGAGGTTCATGACGACATCCGCGGCGGGGGCGTTCACCACGCGGGTGCGTTCCCACGGCGCTTCGGTCAAGGTGGTCGAAAGGACCACCTTTTCTGTGTCGACCAGCCACTTCGCGTATCCACGATCACGTGGATCGGCGTTCTCGTTCTCGGCGACCGACGGCCAGTACCCCATGAATCCCTCGGCATTGCCCCGTCCGAGCAGCGCCGTCGTCGCGCCCTCCCACATGCGGGTCATGTGGTCTCGCGCGACCTCGGTGGTCACATACGGGGCGAACGCACCGAAATCGCTGGGCCCACCGGGGCCGTTGTACCGCCCGTCAAGGGTGAGGTTCAGGTTCGCGGTCACCCTGCGGCTGGTCGAGTTGGTCATTTCGTGCTCCTTGTATCGGTGTCGTGCTCGGTGTTGTCGGTGCTCGAGGAACCCGCGGCGAGGGTCGCCGCGAGCTTGTCGAGGCTCTGGCCGAAGCCGATCTCGATGCCTGCGATGAAGTCCGCGGAGTCGACTGTGCTGTCGGTGATCCGGTAGTGGACGTCGAGGTCGGTGCCGGTGCCGGTGGGCCGGAGGGCGAGGTCGACGTGGGCGGTGAAGGCCAGGCCCCCGTCGGGAAGCAGCGGGGAGAGCCGGTAGGCGAGGCGCTCCCCGGGACGCATCTCGTCGACGACTCCCTCCGCGCGCCCGGCGACCAGGTCGGAGCCGTCGGCGTCCTCGGCATCGCGGTACTCCAGGACGATCCGCCCACCCGGTCGCGCCTCGAAGACGAGCTCGGACACGCGCAGGTCGTCGGGCGCCCACCAACGGGCGAGCAGGGCGGTCTCGGTCAGGTGCCGCCAGACCAGCTCGGGGCGTCCCGTCAGCGACCGGAGGAACCTGAAGGAGCGACCGTCGGCCCACCCCGACTCCTCCGCGGCGAGCCGCTCTGCGCGGAGGCTGAGCCCGTGGCGGTCGTAGGTCTCGCGCAGGCCGCCGTTCTGCTCCGCGGTGTCGGCGAGTCGGCTGAGCGCAGCCGCCAGTTCCCGCAGGGGCACCGGCTGGAGCGCATAGATGCGGCGCTGGCCGGTGCGCTGGGAGGTGACGACGCCGACGCGCTCAAGGGTCTGCAGGTGTTTGGTCGTCTGCGGCTGGCGCGCCTGGGCGAGCTGGGCGAGAACGCCGACCGAGCGGGGCCGCTGGGCCAACAGGCTCACGAGCTGCCAGCGGGCCGGGTCGGCCAATGCGGTGAGGAGTGCGTCCATGGAGAGAAGTATTCTCCACAACGAATATTCGTGTCAAGGAATATCTTTGTCGGGCGGTTCCGCCCAGATCACTGTTGGCTGGGTGACGCGGATGCGCCTGCCATGCCGTTGATCTCGGCTTGGGCAGTGTGAGTAGCCGACTGTCTCATATTGCGACCGTGGACACCCTGGAGGGCCGCCTATCCTGAGGGCCCCGGCGCGACGAGGCGTCGTCCCCAGGAGGTTCAAGGTGAAGCGATCACTGGCTGCTGCCGTCCAGGCCTCTGCGCGTCGCGACGCTGATCCGATCGCGCTCCCCGACTACCCGGGTGCCGGCGTCCTGGAGATCATCCGGTGCCTCACTCAGCCGGGCATCACCGCCGCCTAGGCTGCGGAAATGCTCGGCATCGGCCGCGCAACGCTCTACCGCAGGATGACGCAGTACGAAATCGGCAACCCCGGCCACGGCTCGCACCCGGGGCCATGATCCAGGCAGGAGAACTGATGATCTTCATCACGGCCAAGTTCCAGGTCCGGCCCGAGGACGCCGACCGCTGGCCCCAGATCACGGCCGACTTCACCGCCGCAACGCGGAAGGAACCCGGCTGCCTCTGGTTCGATTGGTCCCGCAGTCTGGACGACCCCGACGAGTACGTCCTCGTTGAGGCGTTCCGGGACGCTGATGCCGGCGCCGCGCACGTCAACTCCGAGCACTTCAAGACCGCGCGACTGACGCTCCCACCGCACCTGGTGCGCACGCCGAAGATCGTGAACTTCGTGATCCCCCAGGATGACTGGTCGGCTCTGGGCGAGATGGCCGTTCCCGGCTCAGACTGAGGGTGTAAACGATCTGTCGGCTGGCCGACGTGGTGCGGAACCGCTCGGTCTTCTTCGGGCGCGGCGCGTGGGTGCGGGAGCACCCGGAGGCGCTGACTTTCGTTGAGCGGGCGGGGCGTCGCCGTTCGGCAGGGAGAGGCCAGCTCCTGGCTGGTCGATGCTGCGCTGAAGCTCCTAGAAACGCACCCGGCTGCCAGCTCAGGTCGCGAAGACCCGGTCGCTCGAAATCGGCGCCTCCTCCATCCGGAAGACGATCTGGGCGGCCGCCGGCGTCTCGGTTCTTTGTTGTCGCCGTTTTCCAGAACCATGTGCCCCGAATGTGTCCCCGACCCGCTACGCGTAATCGGCTCGCGGCTGAACAATGCCGACCCCACCGGTGTGCGGTGTTGGCACATAGCCCTCTGAAGGAGTGGGCAGCGCATCGATGCAATCCAGCGAACAGGCGTTGACCAGAAGAGGAAGCGTGTCGGTGCCCACCCACAGAGAGATCCAGACTTGGTAGAGGCCGGCTTCGGCGATCAGCCGGTCGCAGACGCTGCATGCCTGGATCGCGTCGGTTCCCCACATCGTGGGGTCGAGGTTCATGAGGTCGAGGTCCCGGGTCGCCGCTCTGCCCGACTGCAACGGAGGAAACGGCGGTCGAACTTTGAAGTTGCCGTACAGCGAACGGGTGCTGACCGTGCTGGCCTTCAGTTGTCGGCACCTGGTCAGCTCGTAGGGGAACCAGTGCAGGCGATGCGACGTGTAGGGGGTGAACTCCTGCAGGTTGGTCATTGCGCCGATCTCCGGCGGGATCCGCAGCAGGTTGCTGCCGTAGAGGACGAGGTGTCTGACCTCGGTGAGCTTGGCGATGGTCGGTGGCAGTGTGATGATTTGACGCCGTTCGGCGGGGCTGAGCTCAGCCAGAGGCCGGAACACCTCTCGGCCGTCAGCCGCCGCTTCTTCCACGAGGTCGAGCAGGTGCTGCCAGCCAGAAGACGCAGTGTCCTGACGCTGCGCATGGAAGCGCACCACGTGCGGCGGACGCACCTCGTACTGATCGAAACACCGGCAGATCTCTTCCTCGGCCAAGTGTCCACCTTCGCCGACAGCGTCGGCCCATCGGTTCGCTATCAGGGGCGGAGCCGCATCGTCCTCCATGGACGCACGGTAGCGCGACCCGCCAGCTTGGAGATCGTCACTGCCCGCTCAAGCGGCTCGCAAGCGCATCCAGGAACGTGTGCAGAGTGTTGACCACGCGTCTTTCCTGGATGAGGATCGCGATCACATATGAAGCTGCTCGTGGAGTTGTCCAGCATCACCGGACACCAGTCGAACAGGCATAACGGGCGCATCAGCTCGTATCCGTCGCAGCGAAAGGGGCTACTCGCCTGATGGGAGCCAAGCTCTTTGATGTGGTCCTTCGGGGCTACAGCCGCCAGCAGGTGGATGCACTCTGGGCAAGAATCGAAGCAAACGAGATCACCAGCGATGAGCTACGAGAACTCGCCTTCGATGTCGTGATGCGCGGCTATGAGCGGCATCAGGTGCATGCCGCCCTCCTCGAAGAGGTCAAGAGACTCGAAGGGAGATCGGAAGGTTAGGCGGTGGCCGACTTGCCCGCGAAGTGATGGAAACGGCTACCACATTCGTGTGCATCGCCTGTTCAGCCACGCAGTGGGCTACTCGCCCTCGCCGGGCTTGGTCAAATTTATGAGCCGCTTGCACGACGATCTTGCCCCGTTCATCCAGCGCTCAGGCGGCATCCAGCGGCTTCTCGCTGACCGGCAAGCGCACCGTTCGGTCGCCTAAGTCAACGACCAGCTCCAGGCGGGCTCCGAGCGCCTCCGCGTAGCGGGCGACCCCACCGTGCTCGATCTGGGAGACACGGGAAGCTTTGTGTGATCATTCGCACCATGCGTACCACTACGTGGGTACTCGCTGCCCTGGTTGTCGCGAGCGCGGGTGCGCTGGCCGCCGACACCTCCCCGGACGGTGCCGGGCGAACGGCAAGCCACGCCGTCGAGTCGTCATCCCGGTGGACCCTGAGGTACACCGGCCACGGCTACGACAGGGACGCCCCCTTGTGGCTGGTCCCCGCAGTGGGCGGCGGGGCGTCACTGTTCGTCAGGAAGGGGCCGGCGCCTGGCTGGGGGATGCTGCGCTGGGACGGAAACTCCTGGAAACGCGCCCGGCTGCCCGCGCAGGTCGCAAAGAGCTGGTGGCTCGAAGTCGGCGGCTCCCCGTCCGGGGAGACGATCTGGGCGGCCGTCGGCGTTTCCGACAAGTACGGCGACCAGACAGAGCATCTGTGGCGGTTCTCCGGTGGACGCTGGACGCATCGGCTGTCCCGGAACGCGCAGTGGACCGGAGTGATCGACATCGCGGTCGACTCCCGGGACAACGCCTGGTTCGTCACCGAATTCGACCCCGACGGCGCGCCCTCCGATGTGCTGCGCTGGAGCGGGAACGCGTGGCATCATCACCGGCCTCCCGCCGATTTCGACCTGATCAAAGTCGCCGCGGCGGGACCGGAGGACGTGTGGGTCCTGAGCCGTGGGGAGAGGGTAAGGATGCAGCACTGGAACGGCGTGTCCTGGAAGGACGTCCGCTACCCGTGTGCGAGTCAACCGTGCCGCGGACGGGCCTACCTTCAGCAGCTGGCCCTGGCTGTGCGGCCGGACGGCCACGCGTGGGCGGTCGGTCCCCACTGGGCGGACGGCGGCAGCCCGGTCGTGCTGCACTGGGACCGCACCCGATGGGAGCAGGTGGACATGGACGTGGTGAGAACGGGCTTGACGGCCGTGCGGGTGGACCCGGTGGGCGGCCTGTGGATCGCCGCCGCCCCCGCCTCCGGCCCGCCCTACGTACTCAACCTGCGCGACGGCAGGTGGACCAGATCCACCTTGCGGGAGGGCGGTCGCATCACGGACATCGCCCCCGTGCCGGGCACCACCCGACTCTGGGTCCAGACCAGACGCCAGGACCCCACCGGCCCGCCGTACGGCAAGGAAACCGCCCTGGTGTACGAACTCTCCTGAAGCGCCGCCCCCGACATCAACGGTGATCAGAGTCGTAGGACGAGTCTCGGGCCCAGGGAGCGTGAAACGCAGATCATCATGCAGGTGTTGGTCTGCTGCTCGTCGGGTGTGAGGACATGGTCACGGTGGTCGGGTTCCCCGGCGATGACCTCCGTCTCGCAGCTGCCGCAGATACCGTCCTGGCAATCGCTGATCACGTTGACGCCCGCGGCGACGACGACATCGAGAACCGACCGGTCGGGTGGGACCTGAAGCACCAAGCCCGAGTTGCGGAGTTCGACGTCGAACCCCTGCTCGACCGTCTCATCGTCGGCAACGATGACCGGCGCCGAGAACAGCTCGTACCGAACCCGCCGGGTGAGGCCGACTCGCTCCGCCGCATTCCGTACGGCGTCGATCAAGCCGGTTGGCCCGCAGACGTACACCAGCTCGTCCGGGCCGACGGCGGCCAGGAGCGCGGGCACGTCCGGACGGCCGTACTCGTCTTCGGGCTGGATGGATACCCGGCGGCCGTACCGCGTGAGCTCGTCCACGAACGCCATGGAGCCCAGGGAGCGTCCGGCGTACCGCAGGCGCCAGTCCGCGCCCGCGTGTTCCGCTTCGCGGATCATGGCGAGGATCGGGGTTATGCCGATGCCACCGGCGATGAACAGGTAGCCGGGCGCGGATTCGAGGCGGAAGTGGTTGCGCGGCCGGCGTATCCGCAGCACGTCCCCGACCGTGACCTCGTCGTGCAACCACCGGGAACCACCGCGGCCGTCCCGTTCTCGCAGCACACCGATGCGATAGTGATCGGTCGTGCCCGGCTCACCGCACAGCGAGTACTGCCGGGTGGGGCCGTCGGGGAGCAGCACGTCGATGTGGGCGCCCGCGGCCCAGTCCGGCAGGGGGGCGCCGCTGGTGCGGCGCAGAGTGAAGGAGCGGACTTCAGCCGCCTCCATCCGTGCCTGGGTGACCCGAACGGACAGCGGTGTGCGATCACCAGGTGACGTCAAGGCGCTCGAGTCCTCGGAAAAAGTAGCTGGCGATGTAGGTGGGTTCGTAGCCCTCGGCGAGCCGGAGTCCCGGTAGCCGGTCGAGCAGGGTTTCGATGGCGACGCGTACTTCGGTGCGGGCGAGCTGGGAGCCGGGGCACTGGTGGATGCCGCTGCCGAAGGCCAGGTGCTCGCGGACGTTGGGACGGTCGATGTCCACGCCGTCGGGGTCGTCGAACCTGCTCTCGTCCCGGTTGGCCGATCCGAACAGCAGCAGCAGCGCGGTGCCCTTGGGGAGTGCGTTGCCGTTGAGGACGACCTCGCGGGTGGTGATCCGCATCAGGCCGCGGTGCGGCGCGTCCCGGCGCAGGGTCTCTTCGATGACCCGCGGCAGGACCGCCCGGTTGGCGAGTGCTGTTTCCCAGAGTCGCCGGCCGTCGCCGAGCATCAGGAGCAGCGCGCTGGTCATCAGGTCGCGGGTGGTGTCGTGGCCGGCGAAACGGAGGCCGCGGAACATGTAGTGCAGATCGCCCTGGCTCACGGGCGGGAAGTTCTCGCGTCCGTGGACGAGGTCGGACATGAAGTCCTCGCGCGGGTTCGCGCGGCGGTCCGCGGCCATCGCCGCCACGTACGCCTGGTAGTCGTGCAGTCTGCGGGCTGCCTCCACCTTCCCGTCCACCGGGGCGAGCGGATTCATCAACAGCATGTAGTCGTCGGTCCAGGCCTGAACCCGATCCACGTGCTCGCGCGGGATTCCGAACACCAGGCTGACGACGAGTTGCACGTAGGGATCGGAGTACTGGCCGACGAGGTCCGCCCGGCCTCCCGGGTGGAACGCGTCGATCAGCTCGTTGGCGCGCTGCTTCATCGCGGGAAGTTGCAGGCGTACTCGGCGGCCGGAGAAGGCGTGGTTGAGCACCTGGCGCAGCGGGCCGTGTTCGGGCTCGTCGGTGTTGACGACGGTGGAGGCTTCCGGCAGCAGTCCGCCCAGCGCTTCGAGTACCTCGGGCGGGTTGGTCCACATGGTCGGAATGGCGTTGGCGGACGAGAAGGTCGCCGGATCGTCAACAATGGTCTTGATGTCGTCGTAGCGCGTCACCATGTACGCGTTCAGCGCGGGGCTGTAGCAGATCGGCTGCTCGGCCCGCGACCACGTGTAGAACTGGTGGGGGTTCTCACGGTGCGGGGACACCATCGGGTTGAACTCCGTCAGTTCCGTCGGCTGCGAATTCCTCACAACGGACTCCCTCGTGTTGTTGTCCGGCATGAAGGGGAAGGTAGACACGAGGAATGGCGGGGGCTATCCGGTCCGCGCAGCGGATGTCCACTACGCGCAGCGGGTCAGGTCGGCTCGGTACGCAACGTGTCGACCGGCGTGACGCCAAACCGGTCGCGGTACTCCCGGGCGAACCGTCCCAGATGGTAGAAACCCCAGCGGCAGGCGATGGCGGCGACTGTGTCGTGCGCGGGATCCGCCAGCACCAGGTCCCGGTGCGCGTACTGGAGAGCGAGCTGGCGCCGGTAGGCCGTGGGCGTGACACCGAGCTGCCGTGCGAACTGACCCTGCAGCGTGCGGACGCTCACCCCGCACGAGACGGCGAGCGCGGCCAGGTCGAGCGGCTCGTCCAGATGCTCCTCGATCTCCCGCGTGGCGCGCCGGAGGAGACCGCTGGCGAGCACCGGCCGCTCCGCGTCGAGCTCGTCCCGGTACTCATGGCAGGCGGCGTGCAGGAACGACGTCACGATGGTGCGGATCACGGGCTCCATGAGCTGCGCCCGCCCCGGCGCCGGCAGTGCGGTGCCGAGATCCAGGACGGACCGCGCGAGTGCCGCCCAGGACCGGCGACACCCGTCGGCCAGGTCGAAGGCGTGGTCGAAGGCGACGGACCGGCGTACGGGATGGTTGAGCAGCTCGGCAAGCGTGCGTTCCAGCACCGCGCGGCTGAACCGGACGCCGAGCTGTACGCAGTCCGCGCTCCACAGGTCGATCGCGGACCGCGGGTCCGGTGTGTACACGGCGGCGACCTTCGGCGACGCCGCGAGCTGCTGGTCACCGCAGTGGGAACGGACGCGGCCGGACAACGGGATGTTGATCTGGTATCCGGTCTCCAGCCGGCCGCAGTCCAGCCGGACCGGCGCCCCGTAGCCGATCCGCCCCACGGTGATGTCCGAGCCGAACTCGCAGGCGTCCAGCCGCATCCGGATCGCCGGCCGGCGGTCGGTCTCGGTCGTCGACAGCCGGTGGCGGAAGAACGCCTGGGCGCCGACCGTACGCGCGTGGTCGAGGTCGCTGGTCGACACGACGAGCAACCGGGCACCACGGCGTTCCGGCTGTAGCGACATCGACACGGTGGCCCCGCAGTGGTTGGTGGCTGGCTGTGATGGTGTGTCCGGCGTCACGCCGCTGTCAAGGTGGGCGGCTCGCCGGTCGCCGGGGCCGCGGGGCCGGAACAGGCTGGCACAACAGCGGTGGCGTTCTCTGTCATCACAGCCCGTTTACCTGCAGAACGGCCGCTGGTCACAATCCATTTCATCCGCTGGTGAAAGTGAACTTCCCCGTAGCGGACGCTGACCCATCTTCGGAGGACTCGATGACCAATACCCCATCCTCAACGCAGCGCCCGGACGTTGAGACGGTTCAGCGAGCGAGCGCCCTGTTCGACCTGATCCGGTCCGAGGCCGCGCAGGGACAGGAGGACCGGCAGGTCACCAAGACGGTGACCGACGCCGTCGACGGAGCCGGGCTGTTCAACCTGATGGTCCCCACGCGGCTCGGCGGTCCGGGCGCGAGCGCCCGAACCATGATCGAAGTGCTCATCGAGCTCGGCCGCGCGGACGGTTCGACCGGGTGGAGCGCGGCACTGGTCAACGCATGCACCTGGTTCGCCGTCACCTACAGTGAGCAGGCCCAGCGCGAGATCTGGGGCGCCCACCCGAAGGCCAAGGCCTGCGGCATCTTCTTCCCGGGCATGACCCGGCGCCACCAGCTCGGGACTGGGGAGAAGGTCGAGGGTGGCTACCTGCTCACCGGCGAGTACCCCTACGCCTCCGGCAACGCCGTCGCGGACTGGGCGACACTCGGCATGCTGGTCGACGGCCCGGACGGCACGCCGACGATGGCGCTGGGTCTGGTCGAGGCCAAGGACTGGACCGTCAAGGACACCTGGTTCACGCTCGGCATGCGCGGCACGGGCAGCAACACGCTCGTCGTGAAGGACGCCTACGTTCCGGATCACCGCATCCAGACCTTCGATGACCTGGCCAGGGGGAACTACGCCACGCCGTACGCGCGCACCGAGCCCGCCTCGCGCGCCTCGTTCCTGCCGGTGGGGACCGTGATTCTCGCGGCGCCTGCCATCGGGCTGGCCAAGGCGGCCCTCGACTACTCACTGGAGAAGCTGCCGACGCGATCGGTGGGATACACCGTCTACACCGAGGCCCGCAATTCTCCGACCCACCACCTCGCGGTCGCCCAGGCGGCGAGCAACATCGACGCCGCGCATCTGCTGCTGGCCCGGGCCGCCGACGACATCGACGCCTTCGCCGCGGCGGACAGCTACCCGGACGAACGCGCGCGGGGCCGGATCCGCATGGACACGGGCCACGCCGTCACCCTGTGCAAGGAGGCCATCGACGTCCTCATGACGGCGAACGGCGCGGGGGCGTTCACTCAGGACGGGCTGCTGGGGCGGATCTGGCGGGACGCGAACGCCGCGGGCCGACACGCCTTCGCCACGCCCGAGATCGGTAAGGAGGTCTACGGGCGTCTGCTGCTCGGGGCCGACGACGCGCTTACGATCGCCGTCTGACCACCGCTTTCACCGTTCGGGCCAAAGGAGGCATCGACGTGGGTGAGACATTTCCGCGGACGCCGGCGACGCGTTGGCTGCTTGAGCTGACTCCCCCGGAGGGTGAGCCGGTCGAGCCGCTGAGCGATGCCCCGACCAGGACCCTCGCGGCCACCGAGCTGGGCCCAGGACCGGTCGCCTGGGGTGTGGTGACCGCTCGCCGTGCCGCTGACCACATCATCGTGAATCTGCCCGCGTTCGGCGGTGACCTCGCGGCCGAGCAACTCCTGCGTCGCGCCGTCGAGTCGACGACGCTGGCGATGCTGCGGGCGTTCCTGCACGGCGACATCGAGGCGCTGTGGCCCGGTGCGGAGCCGGCGGACGCCACCACGTCGTACGTACGGCGAGGCATCCCGCTCGGCTCGGTCCTCCGGGGGATCCACCTCTGCCAGGAGATCATCACCCGTGGCGTGCTCGCCGAGATCGAGCTCCGCGGCCTCCCGGTCACCGACGCCCAGGCAGCGAACGAACTGCTGTTCCGTTGCTTCGACCTGTTCAGCGCGAACATCGTGGCGCGTTACTCCCTGGAGGCCCAGCGCTGGTCCCGCTCCACCGCGGCGCTCCGGGCCGAGCTGATCGACAACGTCCTCTCGGGTTCCGTTGTCGACGCCAACCAGGTCTCGGCGGCGCTCGGCTACCAGCTCGACGGAGCGCACGTCGCGTCGGTGGTCTGGCTCGACGCGCCGTACGCCCAGGCCGGCGCCGAGGACGAACTCGAGGCCGCGCTCGACCGGCTGGATCGCCGGTTGGGCGGGGCCACCTCGCTGCGGAGGTGGACCGGTCCCTCCACCGTGCACATCTGGCACGCCGACCGCGGCGGCAATGTCTACAAGGGGCTGCGTTCCCTGGCGGAGTCGCCGCTGCCCGCGCGGCGGGCGCGGATGGCGCTCGGCGGACGGGCGCGTGGCGTGGCCGGGTTCCGCAGCAGTCACGGACGCGCCCTGCTCGCGGCACGGGTCGCCGCGCTCGCCGGGCCGCGCCTGGACTGGTTGTGCGACTACGCGGATGTGGAGCTCGTCGCGCTCCTCACCGGTGATCTTGAGCTGGCCCGCTCCTTCGTGCAGCGCATGCTCGGCCCGCTGGCCGAGGACAGCCCCCGGGCGAGCGAACTGCGCGAAACGCTCGCGGAGTATCTCGAAGTCCAGCGCAGCGTCGCGCAGACGGCCCGCCACCTGCACACCCACCGCAACACCGTCGTCTACCGGGTCAAAAAGATCGAGACCTTGCTCGGCAAGGAGCTCTCCGCCCTGCCGAGGGTGGAACTGCAGGTGGCGCTGCGGACCGTCGCGGTACTCGGCGAGGTCGTCTTGGACAACCAGATCGATGAGGAAGAAAGATGGAGATGGTCACAGCCGATCCCGGGCCGGCCTCCGGCGTTCCCCGACCCGGACATCCGGACGGGATAATCGAACTCGCCCCCACCGTCGACGTGCGAACGATGAAGTCGGTGCTCGGGCACTTCTGCACCGGCGTCGCCGTGATCACCGGCATCGACGACGGCGAACCGGTCGGTATGACCGTGCAGTCCCTGGTGAGCGCCTCGCTGGAGCCGCCGCTGGTCCTGGTCTGCCCCCAACGTACGTCGACCTCCTGGCCCCGCATCGCCCGCGGCGGTGTCTTCTGCGCCAACATTCTCAACTCCGCCCAGCACGCCGTCAGCCTGAAGTTCGCGAAATCGGGCGGTCCCAAGTTCGAGGGCGTCCCCTGGCGGCCCGGCCGGACGGGGGCTCCCATCCTGGAGTCCGCGCTGGCACACGTCGAGTGCGAAGTGCATTCGGTGCACGAGGCGGGTGACCACTTCATCGTCCTCGGCCGCGTCGTCGATCTCGCGGCGGGCGGAACGGACGGGCCGCTGCTCTTCTACCGCGGTGCGTTCGGCGCTCTCGCCTCTTGACGGAAGGAACACCATGCTTGAGCACTACGTGATCTTCAAACCCTTTCCTGAGCACGTCGCCGCCCTCGCCGAAGAGTTGCAGGCCTTCGGCGAGGGAGTCAGGGGAACCCTGCCGGAGCTGATCGAGTTCACCTGGGGCGAGAACACCAACGCCTCCGGACTCGCCGAGGGCTACACCCACGCCTGCCTGGCCAGGCTGACCGGCCCCGAAGGGCTGACGGCCTACTGGGTGCACCCGGCGCACCAACGCCTGCTCAGCCGGCTGGACGAGCTCTGCCAGAAACGCTTCGCGATCGACTACGGCATCGGCGAGCGCATCACCGGCCGTCCGGCCGCCTGACCGATCGGAAGAAACCCATGACCAGCATGGATCCACGAAGGCTCGCGACGGCCATCCGGCTGCGGGCGGTTCAGATGGTCGCGCCCCAGGGCTTCGGCTATCTGGGCCAGGCGCTGTCGGCCGCCGAGCAGGTGGCGGCCGTGTTCACCGTCCTGCGGTTCGGCGTCGACCGTCTGGTCTGCAGCCCCGGGCACTACGTGATCGCTCCCTTCGCCGCCGCCGGTGAGCTCGGCCTCATCGACGACGACGTCCTGGCGACCTACGGCAGAAACGGCGCGGTGGTGGAGGCCATCGGCACCGAGCGGTCGCCGGTCCTCGACTACACCTGCGGCTCGCTCGGCCAGGGCCTGTCGGCGGCGGCCGGCTTCGCCCTGTCGGACCGGATGCGCGGCCGCGACGGCCGTGTCTTCGCGCTCGTGAGCGACGGAGAACTGCAGGAGGGGCAGGTGTGGGAAGCGGCCATGTTCGCCGGCCACCACCGCCTCGACCGGCTCACCGTCCTGCTCGACGCCAACAACTCGCAGGTGGACGGGCCGGTCGACTCGATCACCACCATCGAGCCGATAGCCGACAAGTGGCGCGCGTTCGGGTGGCACGCAGTCGATCTTGACGGCCACGATGTGGCGGCCGTCGCCGAGGCGTTGGACCAGGCCGGCCGCGACACCACGCGTCCGTCGGTGCTGGTCTGCCGGACGTCGACCGTGCACGGCCTGCGGTGCCTGCCACCCGACGCGGACGGACATTTCATCAAGCTCCCGCCGGAGCTGGCCGAAGCCGCCGTGGCGGAGCTGACCGAGGAACTGGAGTCCCTTCGATGACCACACCCGAGACTCTGGTGGTCCGGCGCCCGCCCTATCCGACGGTGCTCAAGCCGTACGGCAGGGCACTGCTGCGCCTCGCCGAGCGCCGTACGGACATCCTGTGCCTCAGCGGCGATCTCACCCGCCAGTGCGAGATCGACCTGTTCCGTGATCGACTGCCGGAGCGGTTCGTGCACGCCGGGATGGCCGAGGCGCACATGATGGGCTTGGCGGGAGCGCTCGCCCGGTCGGGGCACCAGCCCTTCGTGCACACCTTCGGCGTGTTCGCGACGCGACGCCCCTACGACCAGATCGCCAACGCGATCGCCTATCCGCGGCTCCCGGTGCGCATCATCGGATTCATGCCGGGGGTCTCCACCCCTGGCGGGCCTAGCCACCAGGCCATCGACGACGTCGCCCTGATGCGCGCGCTCCCTGGCATGACCGTGGTGGACGTCGCCGACGCCGTCGAGGCGGACCAGGTCGCCGAGGCGATCGCCGAGGTGCCCGGTCCGGTGTACGTACGGCTCAAGCGCGGCGAGATCCCCGTCATCTTCCCCGGCGACCATCGCCTCCGGCTGGACCGGGCCTACGTGCTGGCCGAGGGCGCGGATGTCGCCCTGCTGACCTCCGGCATGATGCTCGCCCCGGTGCTCGCCGCGGCGGAGGTGCTCGGGGAGTACGGCGTCGCCGCGTCGGTGGTCCATGTCCCGGTCGTCAAACCGCTCGACGAGCGCACCGTCCGCGCCGTCACCGCGGAGTGCCGGGCCGTGGTGACCGTGGAGAACCACTCGGTGGTCGGCGGCCTGGGCTCGGCGGTCGCCGAAACGCTGGCCGAAGCGGGGATCGGCCGGCCGCTGCGCCGGGTGGGGATCCGCGACGTCTTCGCCGAGGGCTCGCTCGACGCCGCCTACCTGTTCGACAAGTACGGCCTGTCGACGCGATCGGTGGTCGACGCCGTCTGGGCCCTGCTCGGCCGCCCCGGCCCGCCCCCTGCCGCCACCGCGGCGCCGGCGGCGCCCGGTGAGTACTCCCCGGTATGAGACCCGCCGCATCCAAACGGAAGGACGCCCCCATGTCCACCACCCTGCCCACCTTCTACCGGGCCACCGACGGACCCGCTCCCGTCGCCTCGCCGGGCGCGGTCAGCGGAGTCGACTGGGAGCGACGCGTCGACTTCGACCGACTGCGCGCCGAGCGGCTGGCCAAGGCCCGCGCCGAACTCGAAAGGTCCCACCTCGGCGCGCTGATCCTGTTCGACATGAACAACATCCGGTACGTGACCGCGACCCACATCGGCAACTGGGCCCGGGACAAGTTCTTCCGGTGCGCTCTGCTCATGCGGGGACAGGACCCCATCCTGTGGGACATCGGTTCGGCGGCGCGGACCCACCAGATGTTCGCGCCCTGGTTCGGGAAGGACAACTGGCGAGCCGGTCTGTCGACGTGGCGCGGCGCGGTCCCGGAGAACGTGGGGATCGAGGCCGGTAACGCACGCCGGCTGGCGAACCTGCTGCGCGAGCACGGGCTGGCGGATGAACCGGTCGGCGTGGACGTCGTGGAGCTGCCGGTGCTGCGGGCGCTCGAACGCGAGGGCCTGCGGGTCGAGGACGGCAACAGCCTGATGCTCGACGCCCGGTCGGTGAAGACCGCCGACGAGATCGCCCTGCTCGACCACTCGGCGGCCCTCGTCGACGGCGCGTACGACGAGCTCTACCGCGCCCTGCGGCCGGGCATCCGCGAGAACGACTGCGTCGCGCTCGTCAGCCGGTTCCTCTACGAGAACGGCTCCGAGGAGGTGGAGGCCGTGAACTCCATTTCCGGCGAGCGGTGCAGCCCCCACCCGCATGTCTTCTCCGACCGCTTCATCCGGCCCGGCGACACCGCGTACTTCGACATCATCCACTCCTACAACGGCTACCGAACCTGCTACTACCGCACTCTGAACGTCGGCAGCGCCAACCCCGCACAGCGCGACGCCTACAAGCGGGCACGCGAATACATGGACAACGCCATCGCCGAAGTCAGGCCGGGCGCGAGCTCCGCCGACATCGTCCGGCACTTCCCGGCTGCCGGGGAGTTCGGTTTCGCCACCGAAGAAGAAGCCTTCGGGCTGCAGTACTGCCACGGGATCGGACTCGGGCTGTGGGAGCGGCCGCTGATGAGCCGCTACCACTCGCTGGAGCACCCCATCGAGCTCGTCGAGGGAATGGTGTTCGCGATCGAGACCTACTGGCCCACTCCCGACGGCTCCGCCGCCGCCCGGATCGAGGAGGAACTGGTGGTCACCGCGGACGGCTGCCGCCTGCTCACCCGTTTCCCCGCCGACCAGCTGTACGTGGCGGGGACCCGCTACTGGGCCGGCGTCGACCTTCCCGCGACCGCGGCGAACGAGGCCGGCCGATGACGACCGGCCTGCGGCTGGGGTGGCTCGGAACCGGCCGGATGGGGACCGCTCTCGCGGCCCGGCTCCTCGACGCCGGCCACGAAGTGATCGTATGGAACCGCACCGCCGCCCGCACCGGCCCGCTGGCCGAACGCGGGGCGGCCGTGGCCGCCACGCTGACCGAGATCGGCGCCTGCGACATCGTGTTCGTCACGGTAGGCGGCCCGGCCGACCTGGTAGCCGTGACGTACGGCCCGGGAGGGGTGCTCACCGGGCCCCGGAGTCCCGGCGTCCTCGTCGACTGCTCGACCGTGTCGGTGGAGACCTCCAGCGCCGTACGGGAGGCCGCCCGCGCGGCGGGAAGCGGCTTCCTCGCCGCGCCGGTCAGCGGCAATCCGGCTGTCGTCGCGGCCGGCGCGGCCTGCATCGTGACCTCCGGCCCCGCCGCGACACACGAGTTCGTCCGGCCGTGGCTGTCGGTCCTCGCCGGGACCGTCGTGCATGCCGGAGAGGGGGAGCAGAGCCGGCTGGTGAAGCTGTGCCACAACCTCTACCTGGGTGTGCTGGTTCAGGCGCTGCTGGAGGTCACCTCCCTGGCGGAGAAGGCCGGCACCGACCGTGCCGCCTTCCTGGAGTTCCTCGGCGGCACGGTCCTGGGTTCTCCCTGGGTCAGGACCCGCGCCGAAGCGGTGGCGACCCGGGACTGGGAGCCGACGTTCACCATGGAGATGCTCCGCAAGGACTTCGACCTGGGACTCGGCGCCGCCCGTGATCTGGCGGTGCCGATGCCGCTCGCCGCCGCGGTTCAGCAGTTGATCACATCGACCATCGGGCACGGACTCGCCGAAGCGGACCTGCTGGCCCTGGACGCGCTGCAATCCGCCGGGGCCGGCCTGACCGAGGTCGCACGATGACCACGGCTCCCGACACCCAGCGCCGAAGACCGGAGGAACATATGAACGGAACAACCATGCCGATCGACCTGCGGCGAGAGGGCCGCGTAGCCTGGGTCACGCTGCGCAGGCCGCCCAAGAACCTCCTTGACGCCGACCTCACGGCACGCCTGTATCGCACTCTGGTCGAGTTAGACGAGGACGCCGGCACCGGCGCCATCGTCATCACCGGGGAGGGCGAGTACTTCTGCGGCGGCGCAGACGGGCCGAAACTGCGCGAGACCGGCACCGCCAAGGCGTTCGCGGCGGCGGCGGTCGACCTGTTCGGCCAGTTCCCCCGGTCACGCACCCCGATCCTCGCCGCCGTCAACGGCGACGCACTCGCTGGCGGCTTCGGACTCGTGTGCGCCGCCGATATCGTGATCGCGGTCGAAGGCAGCAGACTCGGCACCATAGAGGCGGCGCTCGGTACTTGGCCCATGATCGCGCAGGTCGCCGCCGCCCGCCGGGTCCCGGAAAAAGCAGCGATCACAAACGCCCTCACGGGCCAGCCCTTCACGGCAGCGCGAGCACTCGAACTCGGCATCATCGACGAAGTCGTCCCCCGCGAGCGGTTGCGCGAACGCGTCACCCACTACGCCCAACTGTCAATGGCCGGCGGGGCAGCTGCCCTGGTGGGCCGACGATTGTTCTACCGAGGCAAAGGGCAGCCCATCGACGACGCCCTACGGGAGGGCGCCGAAGCGTTCGTCGAGATGTTCGGACGATAAACGGCCGTAGCGGACGCCCGCCCTCCCAGGCGGGCGTCCGGGTGGTTGGTTGAAGCCATAGCCCGGCGGCAGGGGTCTGCGCTGGAACAACCTGGCCGGTACGGAGTCGGCTATCGCCTCTGGCGGTCGATGTCGCACCATAGACGCAGATGCCCTGCGCATGCGCCCGCAGGATGATCTGCTCGTACGCCGCGATCAGGTCAGCCGCGACCTACGACTGGGCCACCGCAGTGGTGTCGGCGGCGCCGATGTCGTTGACGCCTTCGAAGACGGCCACCTCAGAAGCGCTGAAGGCGGACGAGTCAGCTTGTAGGGCCGGGTTCAAAGTCCGCGAGCCCATGATCTGGGATCTTGCAAAAAGAAGGGCTTCTGAACTGCGGAAAAGTCAACATTGCTGGTCATCGTATGCCTACGCCTTCCAGCGCGATATGCCCTCAATGTGCCCTCCTTCGCCTCGTCAGCTGGAGCGAAGATGGCGGTCTCGATTCGGGAGATGCGTCAGATACCCAGGGGACATGGCGGGCTCAAGGACGAAGTCAGCTGCCTTGGTCAAATTTCTGAGCCGCTTTGCACGACGATCTTGCCCAGGTCGTCCAGCGCTCAGGCGGCATCCAGCGACTTCTCGCTGACCGGCAAGCGCACCGTTCGGTCGCCGAAGTCAACGACCAGCTCCAGGCGGGCTCCGAGCGCCTCCACGTAGCGGGCGATGACCTCAAGAGACGCGACCTCACCGTGCTCGATCTGGGAGACACGGGAAACGCTCACACCCATGATGGTCGCGACGTCCTTTTGTCCCAGCCCAAGGTGCTTGCGTGCCTCGGCAAGCTGATGACCGCGTGCTTCGGCGAGAAGCCTCCTTGCGCCTTCCTCGATCACGGAAGGGGAGACACCGGCCTCGTGTAGCTCCCGCTCAAGGTCGGCCCAGTCCCTCGGCGTCCTCTTCGGCATGTTCACTCCGCTTCTTCGTCGCTGGTGTAGTCAATGTAGAGCTGGATGGCCAGGGGGATGTTTTCCTTGTACCACCGTTCCCAGTTCCCCGCCTTGTCACCACCAAGCAACAGCAGCGCCGCCCGGGTGGGATCGAAGGCGAAGATGATCCTGATCTCCGAACGCCCACGTGATCCCGGACGCAGTTCCTTGAGGTGGTGCAGGGAGCTGCCCTTGAGCCGGTCGACGAGCGGCCTGCCCAGCGTCGGCCCCTCCTCGCGAAGCGCGGCTACCGCTTGAGCGACTTGAACCGCCGAGTCGAGATCCTCCTTGATGAGCGTGCCGAACCAGGCGGCGTACTCGTCTGTGACCTTCACCGTCTACGCCACGAGGTCCTCCCGAATTCAAGGCTAGCCTTAACTTTGACAGCAAGCTACTGCCAGCCCATCGGGATGAGATTGAACAACTCCACTCGGTGATCGCGCAGACAGCGGGGCGCCAACTCAGCAAGTTAGCGATCAAAGGAGTCCCTGACCAGAAGGTACAAAGGCGGACGAGTCAGCCCGTGGGCCGGGTTCAAATTCCACGAGCCCATGACCTGGGGTCTTGCGAACAGAAGGCAGGTTCACAGCCAGTCAGCTTGATCACAAGCGACGGAGTTGACGGGATCGTCGGCTCGCGATCAGGCATGGCTCGCTGCTCCCCCGGCTGACCTGACTCTGTGCGGGAACCGGCCCAGGATCATCGCGGTCAGGTCGGCAGGAGCCTAGCCGGTGATGCGGACCTCCGCGTAGGTTTCGATTCCGTCATCGGCGCGGATCTGAATGGCGAGCCAGCGCTTCGCAGTCGTTTCCTCCCGTGTGTCAGACGTCATGAGGCGTGTCCGCCCTGACCTGGGGTGATGGTTCGACGGCGCGCATGCGGGCGAGGCCTTCGGCGCGGGTGGTGAGGGGACGGTAGCCGAGTTCGATGCGGGCCTTGCGATCGGTGATGACGAAGGGGCGGCCGTTGAATTCGACGAGCAGGCGGGTGATCGGGGGCTCACCGGGCCGACGCAGAAGCCGATGGGTGAACTCCATGGCGTTCGCCGCGGCCCGCGCCAGAGGGTACGGGATGCTGCGGACCGGGGGCGGCAGTTCCCGAGTGCGCAGCAGCGCGGTAAGGAACTCGCCGATGGTGCTGGTCTCGTCGTCGAACACGTAGTAGGCCTCGCCTCCGGCGCCGTGGTCGAGGGCGGCGAGGACGCCGCGGATGGTGTTGTCCCGGTGTGAGGTGACAACGGGGTGCCGGCCACCGTCGATGAGCACCATTTTGCCGTCGAGTGCGGCGGCGGCGATCTGTTCGAACATCGGGTCACCGTCGCCCCACACCCAGCCGGGACGGATCACGCATGTGGTGAAACCGGTGGCGTTGGCGCGGCGCACCTCCTGGTCGCTGATCGTCTTGGTGGTCAGGTACGGCGAGTAGCGGGGCTGGTGCAGTGACCATGACTCGTCAGCGTCGAGGATCGGATGACGGCCGCCGACGAGGCAGCCGGCCGCGCCAAGGTGGACGAACCGGCTTACCCCGGCGGATCGTGCGGCGGCCAGCAGGTTGCGGGTGCCGGCGACGTTGTCGCGGTGGAAGTCGGCGGGACGTCCGCCGTGCATCCGCGCGGCAGCGTGGATCACCGCGTCACAGCCGGCCAGGGCGTGTGCCAGGGCGTCCTGGCCGGACAGGTCGGCACGTACCGGGGTGGCGCCGAGTGCGGTGAAACGGTCGGCCGCCTGGTCGCTGCGGGCCAGCGCGATGGTGCGGTGGCCGGCGGCGCTCAGCGCGGGGAGCAGCGCGGCGCCGATGAACCCGGACCCGCCGGTGACGAAGATCGTGCTCATCGTCGGCCAATCCCGTACCGGTCGTTCAGCTCGGGGATCAGGTCCCAGTGCTGGACGAGGCCGTACTCGGTGCTCAACTCGTCGAACGCCGCTCGTCCTTGGGCCGTGTCCAGACCGTACCCGGTGAGGATGGCGCCCACCCGGTCGTAGAAGCCATCGAAGGTAGCGGGCGTGTGCATCTCGATGATTCGCGCCGGCGTTCCGGTCGCGTTCCAGAAGGCGTGCCGCATGCCACGCGGCCGCACCACGTAAGACCCCTCGACCGCCACCCGCACGTCGTCGCCGATCAGGTACGTCAGTTCACCGGAGAGCAGGTACGAACACTCGTCCTCCCGGGAGTGAGTGTGCGGAAAGATCATCACATCAGGGTCGATCACCGCCTCCACGACGAACAGCCCATCGAGGTGGCGTTGGCGCACCTTCATCGCCATGCCGAGCGCGGGAACCGCGTCGCCCTCGCCGGCGGAGATCACCGCCGCAACACTCATCGTCAACCTCCCAAATATTTCGCTAGTGGTTCCACTAGTGATGCCACTAGTGAGTTGTCCAGTATTGTTTGCCGGGAGATGGGCGAGGTCAAGACCGGACGGCAACAACGTCAGGAAAAGGTGGCGCAGACCAGGGCGCGGATGATCGATGCCGCCTACCGGCTGTTCACCCAGCGGGGCTACCCGGCGACGACGATGGCCGACATCGCCGCGGAGGCAGGCGTCGCCGTACAAACCCTGTACTTCACGTTCCGGACCAAGGCCGAACTGCTGCAGAACGTCTACGAACGAGCGGTCATCGGCGACGCCGACGCACCACCGGAGCACCAGCCCTGGTATGCGGCCATGATGGCCGCCCCGGAACTCGACGAAGCGCTGCGCATCCTCATCGACGCCGTCGCAGCCGTGCTGGCCCGCACCGCCCCCCTGGACGACTACGTCAAGGCAGCCTCCCACGACCCGGAACCCGCCCGCATCCGCGCCCACAACGAACACCTACGCCGGGAGTCCTGGACCCAGTTCATCGACCATCTCTCCGCGAAGGCACCACTACAGCCTGGACTGACTCGACAGCAGGCCACCGACATCCTGCTCATGCTCATGGGACCTGCCAGCTACCAGACCCTCGTCGGCGAGTACGGATGGACACCCCAGCAATGGCGCGACTGGTGCCGCCAGACCGCTTCCACCATGCTCTTCGCGGACCACCCGGCCTAACGGCCAAGACCTCGCCACGAACGCCGGCCATCGTGGCCGCGTTTTGACGCGGTGCAGGGTCTCTTGTGCGTCCTTTTGCATGGAACACCGGGGTCGAGAACAGCGATCATCTGGTGTGCTCCTCAGCAATCGTGCCGTCTTCGCCAGCTCCGACCTCGACGAGGTCCGTGGCGAGGTTGCCAAGGTGTTCTGCCCACATCGGCTGGACCTGGCCGGGGATGCGGATCTGCTGTCAGCCCGGTTCAACTCCGTCCAGCTCGGCTCGGTCCGCGTCAGTTACCTCGACTACGGGGCCGACGTGCACATCGAACCAGGCGACCTCGACACATTCTTCCTGGTCATGATCCCGCTCACCGGCCGCAGCTTGATCCGCGCCGGCGACAAGGAGATCGTCTCCACCCCGTCGCTGGCCGCGCTGCCCTCGCCGACCCGCCACCTCGACATGCGCTGGGCCGCCGGCTGCCCCCAGTTGTTGATCAAGTTCGAGCGCACCGCTATCGAGCGCTCACTGGAGCAGATGCTCGGCGAACAGCTCAACGGTCCGGTCGTCTTCGACCTCGGCGTGGACCTGACGACGGGCTGGACCCGGTCCTGGCGGGACATGGCCGACCTGCTCGTCAGAGAGGCCGAACGCGACGACGGGCTGACCGGCCATCCGCTGGCCATCGCGCACCTGGAGAACGCCCTGATCACCCTGCTGCTGACCATGCAGCCCTCCAACTACCTGGAGCGGCTGACGGCGCCCAGGCCGGCCGCGCTGCCGAAGGTCGTGCGCCGGGCGATGGAGTTCACCGAAGGGCACGCGCATCTCCCGCTCACCACCTCCGACATCGCCGGCGCCGTCGCGGTCAGCAGCCGCTCTCTCCAGGAGGGTTTCCGCGCGCATCTCGGCCTGACCCCGATGGCCTACCTCAGGCAGGTACGGCTGGCGCGGGTGCACGACGAGCTCAGGATGGCCGATCCCGCCAGGGCCACGGTGACCACGGTGGCCGCCCGATGGGGCTTCCTGCACCAGGGACGTTTCGCCGCCCAGTACCGCGAGAGGTACGGGCTGCCGCCGTCGGAGACGTTGCGCAGGGGTTCGGCGTCAGGTGGATGAGATCCGCGCTCAGCGGATGGCTCGGGCGGACGCGCCGGCCGTACCTTTCTTGTCAGGCGCCGAAAGCAACCTCCACTCCTGACACCGAAGGAACACACCACCATGCGCGACATCCTCATCGTCGGCGCCGGCCAGGCCGGCCTCCACCTGGCCATCGGCCTGCTCCAGCACGGCTACGACGTCACCGTGGTCTCCAACCGCACCCCCGAGGCGATCCGCGACGGCCGGGTGATGTCCGGCCAGGCCATGTTCGGCACCGCGCAGGCCCATGAGCGTGAGCTCGGCCTGGACTGGTGGGCCGACCTCTGCCCGCCCATCGAGGGCATCGCGCTCACGGTTCCGAGCCCGGAGGGCGGCAAAGCACTCGACTGGGCGGCGCGGCTGGACGTCCCGGCCCGCTCGGTCGACCAGCGGCTGAAGATGCCGGCCTGGCTGGGCGAGTTCGAACGGCTCGGCGGCAAGCTCGTCCTGCACGACGTCACCCCGGAGGACCTGGAGAGCTATGCCGCCCGGTACGACCTGGTCCTCGTCGCCGCGGGGAAGGGCGAGATCGCCTCGCTCTTCGAGCGGGACCCCGCACGCTCCCCGTACGCCGCTCCGCAGCGCGCGCTGGCGGTCACCTACGTCAACGGTCTCGCCCCCCGCCCCGATCACTCGGCGGTCTGCTTCAATCTGCTCCCCGGTGTGGGCGAGTACTTCGTCTTCCCCGCGCTCACGCACACCGGCCCCTGCGAGATCATGGTGTTCGAGGGCGTGCCAGGCGGTCCCATGGACTGCTGGGGCGACGTGCGCGGCCCCGCCGAGCATCTGGCGCGCAGCCGCCAGATCCTGGAAACCTTCTTCCCGTGGGAGGCCGAGCGCTGCGCCGGGATCGAGCTCACCGACGCCAACGCGGTCCTGACCGGCCGCTTCGCCCCCACGGTTCGCCGTCCTGTCGCCGTTCTGCCCTCCGGCGCACCGGTGCTCGGCGTCGCCGACGTCGTGGTACTCAACGACCCGATCACCGGGCAGGGCAGCAACAACGCCGCCAAGTGCGCCGCCACCTACCTGCGGGCCATCGTGGAGCGGGGCGCGCAGCCGTTCGACGCGGACTGGATGCGGCGGACCTTCGACCTCTTCTGGACGCAGGCCCAGCACGTCACGAACTGGACCAACGCCCTGCTGGCGCCGGCCGAACCCCACCACCTGGCGCTCCTGGGCGCCGCCGGACAACATCCGGAGATCGCCTCCCGATTCGTCAACGGCTTCGACGACCCGGCCGACTACGCCGACTGGTTCATGGACGCCGGCCGAGCCGAGGCCTACCTGGGCAGGGTCGCGGCATGAGATTGCTCCGTGAGGCCTTCGGGCAGTTCGCGACCGGGGTGGCGGTGATCACGACGGTGACCGACGACGGGGAGCGGGCCGGCGTGACCGTCAACTCCTTCACTTCGGTCTCGCTCGATCCGCCGCTGGTGCTCTGGTGCCTGTCAAACCGGGCGCCCAGCGCGCCGCTCTTCCTGCGGGCCGGGCGGTTCGCCGTCAACGTCCTGGCCGCCGACCAGGACCACCTGTCCAGGCGCTTCGCCACGCCCTCGACCGACAAGTTCGCCGGGGTGGAACTGCTCGGCACTCCCCTGCCGATACTCGCCGGGACGCTGGCCAGTTTCGTCTGCCGTACGGAGCGCGTCCACAACGGCGGCGACCACCACATCTTCATCGGGGCGGTGGAGAGCTACCAGCGGGCCGAGGGGGAGCCGCTCGTCTTCCACTCCGGCCGCTACCGGGAGTTCTGGCCCGAGATGACATCAGCGGGGGCCGCGTAACCAGCCGCGCTTAAGACCCGGTGCAGGTCGCTGTGAACGAGTCCCGTATCCAGACCGCATGACCCATAAACCAACAAGTCGTGCCGATCGACCGGCATCCCACGCTGGCGACGCCCAAGACGAGGACCTCGATCCGCAACGTACCGCTACCGAGCGAGCACGGAACGCACCGGACACGGCGTTCGCCGCCACTCTGCGTCACTAAGGATGTGCCCTGATTGTGCCCTCCCGGCTGTTGTATCTTGCCAGGAGGGCACATCTATGCAGTTCAGAGACTTGGAAGGCGGACGAGTCGGCCTGTAGGCCGGGTTTTGTAGGTCGTTGGACCTGACGGCCATCCATCTAGGGCCACGATTGCTCGCGGTCTCAATTTGTTTTCTGTGGCACTGTCCCGCGGGTCGCCCCGGGTCGGTATTACCGACCACCCTGCCCTGCGGAGCCCTGATCTGACTCGCCAGTGTGTCCACGGCCTCAGGAGGTGCGGCCTGAGCTGTAGGGCTCGCCGTACCTGGGCGGTCAGGGTTCTTCGAGGAGTTCGGCGGCGCCCTTGGGATCCATGATGTTGGACCAAACCTGTTCGGCGGGCAAGAGATCGCGCTCCGGTAGCGCGTACTCGGGGAACCAGCCGTCCGCCTCGCAACCTGGAACCCGACCAAGGATCATTGCGGTCAGGTTGGCCGGAACCGAGCCGGTGATACGGATCGCCGCGTAGGTTTCATTCCCGCTGTCAGCGCGGATCAGGATGCCGAGTCGGAAACCGGGGAAGTCAGTGGCATGTTCGTGGCCGTCGCGGAGGGAACCACGCGCGAGATCACGAATGGTGGAGTTCAGACGCAGAGCGAATCTGGTGACCGCTTCGAGCTGGTAGCGGTCATGGTCGTCGCGGGTGGGCAGAAGGTGGCCGCTGTAGGTGCTGGTGGTCAGGCTTGGTTGTGCTCGGTGTTGTAACGGGCACGGGCCGTTTCGCCGGCGGTTCCCAGAGCGGCGTAGAAGTCATCGCTGGAGCCGTCCTCGCGGGTGCCTGCGGCGACCAACCATGTAGAGACCTCGGCCTCGGGGTCATCGATCCACACGGCTCCCCGCCAGCGCTGCACCTTTACCTTGAACAGCACCACATCATCGATGACGCGAATGCGCTCCTGCGCGGCACCAGGGTCGGTGAACTGGTCAGAAGCCTTGTCCAGAAGAGGGTGACTCATCGTGTCCAAAGGGATCTGTGCTGACGGGAAGGACAGCTTCAGATCATCGCGGAGGACGCGCAGTGTAGGACGGACGCGGTGCACGGGGTTGTCAATCCTCCCATTCGCCAGTGCCGCCGAGTTCATTGATGCGCTCGGGTGAGAGGCCGGTTAGCAGGGAGACACTGGAGGACAGTGAGCCGTCCAGGACCTTCATCGACTCGAGCATCCCGCGACGAATCTGTTCGCGCTGCTGATCCAGGTAAACACGGACAGCGGTTGCGACCAGGTCTTTCTTGGTCATCCCGAGGAAGTGGGCTCCCTGGGAGATCAGCTCATCGGTTGCCGGGTCGACTTTCAGTGGTGATTGCCGCTTGGCCGGGTGGGGCATCGTCATAGCTTCCTCCTGAGGTCATAGTACCTAGGTACCTCACCTGCAGGGAACGGCCTGCACGGTCCACAAACCGAACTTACGCTCGATTCCACGCCCGAAGAGGCGATCAGGACGGAATCCCAAGCCAAGGAGCAGGACTGAAGGAAAGCCACGATCAGACAGCCGAGCAGATGTAGGGCCACCGTGAGCGCCGCACCTTCAAGCCGAGGCGAGACGCCTCGCGATCCACGCCGTGCTGGCCTGGCGCTTACGTATGAAGTCATGAAAGCTCAAACAGCCAGCTCGGAAGCATCAAGGGCGGACGAGTCGGCCTGTAGGCCGGGTTTTGTAGGTCGTTGGACCTGACGGCCATCCATCTAGGGCCACGATTGCTCGTGGTCTCAAGCGGTCTACCCGCGCGGCGTCGGGCGGGCCGCCCTCGAATGTCGCGCGCGGAATGCCCGGGGGCAATCCTTCTTGACCTTGCTCCGGGTGGGGTTTACCTAGCCGCCCACGTCACCGTGGGCGCTGGTGGTCTCTTACACCACCGTTTCACCCTTACCCCCTGGTTAGGGGGGCGGTTTGTTTTCTGTGGCACTGTCCCGCGGGTCGCCCCGGGTCGGTGTTACCGACCACCCTGCCCTGTGGAGCCCGGACCTTCCTCGGCGGAGCCCGGTGAGGGGCTCCGACGCGGCCGTCCGGCCGGCTCGTCCGCCGTGTATCCCAGCGTAGTGGGTGCTGAGTGATCGCCAGGCACGCCGCCAAGGGGGTTCCGGTCGAATTTCACGGACGGTGGCTGACGGGAAATTGGTGATGGGCAAGCGTAGACCCCCAGGGGCGGCGTATCGGGTGGACGCCATGGACCCTGTCCGAGGAGGAGGCCTGGTCAGCGTAGGTGGGCGGTGTCGTTGAAGGTGCGCATGACGGCCGGGCCGTCGGCGTAGTAGTCGATCGTGGACAGGCAGGCCAGGTCCAGGTGCATGCGGTAGAGGGCCTCGGGGGGCGCGTTCAGCACGTACCGGATCAGGAGCTTGATGGGGGTTACGTGGGAGACGACCAGGATGGTCTGGCCTGGGTGGGTGGCGAGGATGCGGTCGCGGGCGTGCGCAACGCGGCGGCCGGTGACGGCGAAGCTTTCGCCGCCGGGTGGGGCGATGGCGGGGTCGGCCAGCCAGGCGGCCAGTTCGTCCGGCCAGCGCTGCTGGATCTCGGCGAAGGTGAGCCCTTCCCAGGCTCCGAAGTCGGTTTCGCGGAGTTCCTTGTCGATTTCGACGGGGAGGCCGGCGCGGGCGGCTACGGCGTCCGCGGTCTGGCGGGCGCGGGTGAGCGGTGAACTGACGATCGCGTCGATCCGGTACGGCTCACGCGCCAGGCGTACCGCCACCGCCTCGGCCTGGGCCTCCCCGGCCGGGGTCAGCGGCGGATCGCCCACCCCGGAGAAACGCCGTTCGATGGAGAAGGCCGTCTGCCCGTGGCGGAGGAGCAGCAGTGAGGTGGCGACCCGGGTGGCCCGGCCCCAGCCAAGCCCACCCCGTCCGGCGACGGCCGGGCCCTCGGTGGCGGAAGGACGCTCAGTGGCGGCAGCACGCTCAGTGGCGGCCGGGCGCTCGGCCGTGGCTGTCCCGGCCGGCTCCGAGCCGACTGATCCCAGGTCGCCGAAGGCCGTGGTGTCCCCCGCCGCCGAACCGCTCGGAGTGGCGGACGCGCCCGAACCGCTCGGAGTGGCGGACGCGCCCGAACCGCTCGGAGTGGCGGACGCGCCCGAACCGCTCGGAGTGGCGGACGCGCCCGAGTCGGTGAACGGCTCACGAGTGGCCGATTCGGCGGATGACGCGCTGCTGGTGGTGGAGGTCGTGAACGCCGTGGTCACGTGTGAACCCGAGGTGGAGAAGCTGGTGGAATGCCAGGTTTCGCCGCGGGCGGCGGCGTCCATGGCCTCGTTGGCGAGGCGGTCGGCGTGGGTGTTGCGTTCGCGGGGGATCCACTTCCAGGTGACGCGCAGGCGGCGGGCCAGCGCCCCCGCCTCCAGAGCGAGCGGCCGCAGCCCCTCGTTCTTGACCTTCCAGCGACCGGCCATCTGCTCGATGACCAGCTTGGAGTCCATCCGCGCCTCGACGGCGCTGCCCTCACCCCCGAGGTCGAGCACGGCCCGCAGGCCCGCGATCAACCCCCGGTACTCGGCGACGTTGTTGGTCGCCACACCGATCGACTCGGCCGCCTCGGCGAGCACCTCCCCGGACGGCGTTCTGACCACCGCGCCGTATCCGGCGGGCCCGGGGTTGCCCCGGGAGCCGCCGTCGGCCTCGATGACGTAGGAGCCGCTCACAGCCCCGACTCGGCGGTGCGGACGAGGATGCGGCGGCACTCCTCGCAGCGGACGACCTCGTCGGGCGCGGCGGCCCTGATCTGGTTAAGGTCGGCGATGGAAAGCGTGGTCCGGCAGCCCAGGCAGCGCCCGCCCTGCAGCATGGCGGCCCCGACGCCGGAGGACTCGCGGAGTTTCCCGTAGAGGGCGAACAGGTCGGCGGGAAGTTCGGCGGCGAGAGCGGTGCGGCGGTCGGCGACCTCGGCGCTCTCCTTGTCGATCTCGGTGAAGGCCTCGTCGCGGCGGGTCTCGGCCACCGCGAGCGCGGCGGTCAACTCCTCCCGCTCGGCCCGCAGGTCGGCGACCTTGGTGTCGGCCGCCTCCCGGCGCTCCATGATCTCCAGGACGACCTCCTCCAGGTCACCCTGGCGGCGCTGCAGGGAGGCGATCTCGGACTGCAGGCTGGCCAGGTCCTTGGGCGAGGAGACCTGCCCGGAGTCCAGGCGCTTGCGGTCGCGTTCGGCGCGCAGGCGCACCGCGTCCACGTCGGATTCGGCCTTGGCCTGGTCCCTGCCCAGGTCGGCGGCCTCGGTCTCGGCGGTGATGATCTGAGTGGCGACCTGGGCGAGCTTCTTGGACTGCTCCTCGATCCCGGCCAGCTCCGGCAGGGTGCGGCGGCGGTGCTTCAGCCGGTCGAGGGCCGCGTCCTGCTCAGCCAGGTCGAGGAGACGCTTCTGTGCTTCCGGTGCAGCCTTCATCCCAGTCCTCGCTGTGCTGTTGTGGTCCAAGCGTCCGTGACCGTGTCCGAGACACGCACTTCAACAGTTATACCCTTCGCCGCCAGGGCGGACGTCAGTCGCTCGGCCGCCTCGGCCAGCCAGGGCCACTCGGTCGCCCAGTGCGCCGCGTCGATCAGTGCGGGGCCGCCGCTCTCCACGTACTCGCTGGCCGGGTGGTGGCGCAGGTCGGCGGTGAGGAAGACGTCCACGCCGGCGGCCCTGGCCGTACCGAGCAGGGAGTCGCCGGCGCCGCCGCTGACCGCGACGGTCTTGACCAGGCGGTCCAGGTCGCCGGCCACGCGCAGGCCGCCGGCCGTGCGGGGCAGGCCCTGGGCGGCCAGGGCGGCGAACTTGGCCAGGCTCATGGAGACCGGCAGGGTGCCGATGCGGCCGAGGCCGAGCCGGGGGGCGGCGGGCAGCGGCGCCAGCGGGCGGAGCGGGGAGGTGAGGCCGACGGCGCGGGCCAGCGCGTCGGAGACCCCGGGGTCGGCCACGTCGGCGTTGGTGTGCGCGGTGTAGAGGGCGCAGTCGCCCTTGATCAGGCGGTGGATCACCCGGCCTTTGGTGGTGTGCGCCGCGACCGTGGTGGTGCCCTTCAGGTAGAGCGGGTGGTGGGTGACGATCAGGTCGGCCCCCCAGTCCAGTGCCTCGTCCACGACCGCCGCCACCGGGTCGACCGCGAACAGCACGCGGGTCACGGGCTGCTCCGGATCCCCGCAGACCAGGCCGACCGCGTCCCAGGGTTCGGCATGGGCCGGGTCGTAGGCACGCTCCAGCGTCTCGATCACCGTCGCGAGTGTGGTCTCCGTCACGGATGGGAGGGTACCGGGAATGCGGGCCTACCGGCGCCGCACGGCGTCCGCCGTCGCCGGGCGCGGGTCCGGCGGAGTAACGTCCGGTAGACGATCCCCGTGAAGGAGTTCCGATGCCCGCTGACCTGCATCGCGAGACGGTCGTCGCGGACGCGCACAACGACCTGCTGATGGCCGTGTCCGCGCGCCCGCCACAAGCCTGGGCCTCCTTCTTCCGGGAACGGTGGCTGCCCCAGCTGACCGAGGGCGGCGTGCGCCTCCAGGTGCTTCCGGTCTTCGTGGACGATCAGTACCGCCCCGAGGGCGCGCTCCGCCAGACGCTGCGCATGATCGAGTGCGCCCACGTGCTGGCCGAGGGCAACCAGGACGCGGTACGGCTCTGCGCCGACGGCCCCGCGATCGACCAGGCCCTGGCCGAGGACCGGATCGCCCTGGTCCTGGCCCTGGAGAGCATGCCCGGCCTGGACGCGAGCGTGGAGCTGATCCCCACCCTGTTCCGGCTGGGCGTGCGGATCGCCTCGATCGCGCACTGGGGCCGGACCGCGCTGGCCGACGGCAGCGGCGAGGACGCCACCGGTTCCCGGCTGACCGGCCACGGCGTGGCGGCGCTGGGCGTCATGGAGTCGCTCGGCATGCTGTTCGACGTCTCCCACCTCGGCGCCGCCGGCGTGGGGCACGTGCTGGAGCTGGCCACCCGCCCGGTGCTGGCCACCCACTCCTCGGCCCGCGCCCTCCGCGACCACCACCGCAACCTCACCGACGACCAGCTCCGGGGTATCGCCGCCACCGGCGGCGTGGTCTGCGTGAACTTCCTGGCCGCCTTCCTCACCGAGTCCGCGCAGGACGTCACCATCGACCACCTGGTGGACCACATCGAGCACGTGGCGGGCGTGGCCGGCATCGACCACGTGGGCCTGGGCCCCGACTTCATCCGGGAGGTCATGCGGGACCTGACCCCGCCGTGCTGCGAGGAGGTCTCCTACAGCGGCCTGGACACGATGGCCGCCATCCCCGGCCTGGACGGCCCGCGCGGCCTGCCGCTGGTCACCGAGGCGCTGCTCAAGCACGGTTTCGCCGAGGACGAGATCAAGAAGATCATGGGCGGCAACCTGCTCCGGCTGCTGCGGTCCGAACTGGGGGTGGCCCGGTGAACCTGGCCGAGATGCTGGCGGACCTGGAGGAACTGGTCTGCTGCGAGTCCTTCTCCAGCGACCGCGAGGCGCTGGACCGCAGCGCCAAGGTGGTGGCGGCGGTCGGGCGGCGGCGGCTGGGGGCCGAACCGGAGCTGCTGGAGATCGGCGGGGTGCCGCACCTGCGGTGGTCCTTCGGCACGCCGCGGGTGCTGCTGCTCGGCCACCACGACACGGTCTGGCCGGTCGGCACGCTCCGCGAGATCCCCTGGTCGCTCCGGGACGGGGTGGCCAGGGGGCCGGGCGTGTTCGACATGAAGGCCGGGCTGGTGCAGACCTTCCACGCGCTGGCCGCGCTGCCCTCCTTCGACGGGGTGACGGTGCTGGTGGTGGGCGACGAGGAGCTCGGCTCGCCCACCTCGCAGCCGCTGATCGAGCAGACCGCGCGCGGCCTGGCCGCCACCTTCGTGATGGAGGCCGCCGCCCCGGGCGGCGCGCTCAAGCTCGCCAGGAAAGGCGTTTCGCGGTACGAGCTGCTGGTGCACGGCCGGGCCGCGCATGCCGGCCTGGAACCGGAGAAGGGCGTCAACGCGGGCGTCGAGCTGGCCCACCAGATCCTGGCCATCGCCGAGATCGCCAGCCGGGTGGACTCCTCCTCCCGGGCCGGGCTGCTCTCCGTCACGCCCACCCTGGCCGCGGCCGGGACCAGCACCAACACGGTGCCGGCGGAGGGGCGGGTGGCGGTGGACGTGCGGGTGCCCGACCTGGCGGCGCAGCTGCGGGTGGACGAGCTGATGCGCTCGCTGACCCCGCGGGCGGCCGGAGTGACCCTGGAACTGCTCGGCGGCCCCAACCGGCCCCCGTTCGACGCCGCCGCCTCGGCCGACCTGTTCGACCGGGCGGTACGGCTGGCCGCCGAGCTGGGCCTGACGCCGCTGACCGGGGTGGCCGTAGGAGGCGGCTCGGACGGCAACTTCACCGCCGGGGTGGGCTGCCCGACCCTGGACGGCCTGGGGGCGGTGGGGGGAGGCGCGCACGCCGCGGACGAACATGTTCTGGTGGACTGGATGCCGGAGCGGGCGCGGCTGCTGGCCGCGTTGATCAGCTCGGTCCTGGCGGAGTCCGGAGTCCCAGGGAGGCGGTCATGAGCCAGGCCACGGCGCAACCGCAGGAGCAGGCGGAGCGGGCGGCCCAGACGTGCGGGATCGAGTTGCGCGAGCTGACCGAGGTCGCGGACTTTCACCGAGTGCTCCAGCTCTTCGACGACATCTGGCACTTCGAGCCGGCGGACACCCCCGTCAGCGTGGAGATGATGTGCGCGCTGTCCCACTCCGGCAACTACGTGGCCGGGGCGTACGACGGGGAGCGGCTGGTCGGCGCCTCGGTGGCGTTCCTGGCCGCCCCGGCCGGCCAGGCGCTGCACTCGCACGTCACCGGCGCGGTCCGCAGGGGGGCGGGGTTCGCCCTCAAGCTGCACCAGCGCGCCTGGGCGCTCGACCGTGGCCTGGACCGGGTGGCCTGGACCTTCGACCCGCTGGTCCGCCGCAACGCCTACTTCAACCTGGCCAAGCTGGGCGCCCGGCCGGAGGAGTACCTGCCCGAGTTCTACGGCCCGATGGCCGACGAGGTGAACGCCGGCGACGAGTCGGACCGGGTGCTCGCCGTCTGGCGCCTGACCGCGCCGCAGGTGGCGGCGGCCGCCTCAGGGGTACGGCCGGAGCCGGCGATCCCCCCGGGCACGGCCCGGGCCCTGTCGGCGGTGGCCGGCAAACCGGTGCCCGCGGTCACCACGGGACGGGTGGTTCTGGTGGAATTGCCAGAGGACATCGAAGGGCTCCGCCGCTCCGATCCCGGCACGGCCAAGGCCTGGCGCATGGCCGTACGGGAGGTGCTGGGGGGCCTGCTCGAGGAAGGCGCGACCGTGACCGGGTTCGCGCGCGGGGGCTACGTGGTGGAGCGATTATGAAGATCACGGGGGTGGAGCTGCGGCGCATCGCGATGCCGCTGGTGGCTCCGTTCCGTACCTCGTTCGGGACCGAGCACGCCCGGGAGGTGCTGCTGGTCCGGGTGGTGACGCCGGAGGCGGAGGGCTGGGCCGAGTGCGTGGCGATGGCCGAGCCGCTCTACTCCTCCGAGTACGCCGACGGCGCCGCGGACGTGATGCGCAGGTTCATGGTGCCCGCCCTGACCGCCCGCCCGCACGTGGACGGCTACGCGGTGGGCCGGGTCCTGGAACCCTTCAAGGGCCACCGGATGGCCAAGGCCGCGCTGGAGACGGCCGTGCTGGACGCCCAGCTCAAGGCGGCCGGTGAGTCGCTGGCGGCGTTCCTGGGGGCGGCCGCCGACCGGGTGCCGTGCGGCGTCTCGGTGGGGATCATGGATTCCATCCCTGAGCTGCTCGGCGCGGTGGACGGCTACCTGGCCGAGGGCTACCAGCGGATCAAGCTCAAGATCGAGCCCGGCTGGGACGTGGAGCCGGTGCGCGCGGTGCGGGAGCGCTTCGGCGACATCCTGCTCCAGGTGGACGCCAACGCCGCCTACCGGCTGTCCGACGCCCAGCAGCTGGCCAGGCTGGACGCGTTCGGCCTGCTGCTGATCGAGCAGCCGCTGGCCGACGACGACCTGGTGCAGCACGCCACGCTGGCCCGGCGGCTGAAGACCCCCATCTGCCTGGACGAGTCGATCGAGTCCGCCGCGCACGCCGCCGCCGCAATCTCGCTGGGCGCCTGCTCGATCGTGAACATCAAGCCGGGCCGGGTGGGCGGTTACCTGGAGGCGCGGCGCATCCACGACGTGTGCCGGGCCCACGGCATCGCGGTCTGGTGCGGCGGCATGCTGGAGACCGGCATCGGCCGGGCGGCCAACGTGGCGCTGGCGGCGCTGCCCGGCTTCACGCTGCCGGGCGACACCTCGGCGTCCCGGCGGTACTACGCCACCGACATCACCCCGCCGTTCGAGCTGCGGGACGGCCATCTGGACGTGCCCACCGGCCCCGGCATCGGGGTGGAGCCCATCGGCGACGTGCTGGACGCGATCACCACTTCGGTGGAGTGGCTGCCCAGCTAGCGCGCTTCTTCCCGCAGATCGGGACGTTTGCCGATTCTTGACTCCCCGTAGTGGCCGACCTGCCACCAATTGTGATCACCTGGTTGGGTCGGGGGGAGAGGTTGAGCGCTTGGCACACCTGGTCGGTGCGGGCTCGTCTGACGCTGATCGCCACCGCCGTGATGGCGCTGATGTGCATCGCCGTCTGCGTGACCGCGCTGATCGGCGTGCGCGACCTCGCCTATCACTACAACACCGAACAAGTGGTCCGGGCCGCGCTCAAAACCCTGCACGTGCTGAAAAGGAACGACCTCACGGCCAAGCTGCCCTACCAGACCATCGCCGGCATCCAGGTGATCAAACCCGACAGGACCGTGGGGGCGTCCACCCCGAACCTGGCGGGCGCCCCGCCCATGACCACCTTCCAGCCCGCCAGCGACAGCGTGCGCGCCGACAAGGTGGTCTGCGACAGTCCCGTCTTCGACGCCTGCATGCTCATCGTGGCCTTCCGGGTCTACCAGCCGGACGGCGACTACATCATCTACGCCGCCGACGGCGATGTCCCCTGGTACGTCAACTCCATCCTGGTCGGCATACTGCTCACCGGCACCGCCCTGGTGCTGGGTGTCACCGCGGTCGGCACGTACCTGACGGTGAGCCGCACGCTCGCCCCGGTCGACGCGATCAGCGCCGAGCTGAGCGCCATCACCGCCACCGATCTTGGGCACCGGGTTCCGGTGCCCAAGTTCCACGACGAGATCCGGCGCATGGCCGAGACCGCCAACCAGACCCTGGACCGGCTGGAGGAGGCGGTCGAGCAGCAGCGCCGGTTCGCCTCCGACGCCTCGCACGACCTGCGCAGCCCGCTGACCGCGATGCGGGCCGAGGTGGAGGGCGCGATGCTGCACCCGCAGGACGCCGACTGGCCCACCACGGGGGCGGCCCTGCTGGTCAGCCTGGACCGCCTGCAGGCCCTGGTCACCGACCTGCTGCAGATCGCCAGGCTGGACGCGGGGGCGGCCGGCCGCACCGACCCGATCGACCTGGGGCGGCTGGCCGCCACCGAGCTGGGGCGGCGGCGCCGCCGGGTGGAGGTGGTGCAGGAGCTGGCGAACGGCGTGGTGGTGCACGGCGATCGGCTGCGGCTGGCCCGCGTGCTCACCAACCTGGTGGACAACGCCGAGCGGCACGCGGTCTCGCGGATCGTGGTCCGGGTCGCCCGCGAGAGCGACACCGCGGTGCTGGAG
Source organism: Acrocarpospora catenulata (assembly GCF_018476525.1). Classification (GTDB taxonomy): domain Bacteria; phylum Actinomycetota; class Actinomycetes; order Streptosporangiales; family Streptosporangiaceae; genus Acrocarpospora; species Acrocarpospora catenulata. The sequence goes on along the minus strand of NZ_JAHCST010000040.1, from coordinate 31,936 downwards.
GTGCTGGACGACGGCTCCGGGGTCCCGCCCGACAAACGGGAGCTGGTGTTCCAGCGTTTCACCCGGCTGGACGCGGCCCGCAACCGCGACTCCGGCGGCACCGGCCTGGGCCTGGCCATCGCCCGCCAGATCGCGGAGACCCACGACGGCACCCTCACCATCGAGGACAGCGACCCCGCGGTGAGCGCCGCCGGCGCCCGATTCGTGTTGCGAATCCCGGCCGCGCGCTAGGGTTTTCCGATGTGGGACGGGGAATTAGCCGCATGCGCCGGGAGGACCTGCTCCGCGTGGCCTGCGAGGTGATCGCGGCACAGGGGTTCGGCCACACCCGCACGGTGGACATCGCCCAGGCCGCCGGGGTCAGCCAGGCGCTGCTCTTCTACCACTTCGACACCAAGGAGAACCTGTTCGCCCAGGCCTTCGCGTACGCGGCGGAGCGGGACCTGGACAACCTGACCAGCCTGCTGGAGTCGGCCGGCGGCCCGCTGGAGAAGCTGCGGGCCATGCTCAAGCTGTACTCGGTGGCCGGGAAGTCCAAGTCCTGGGCGCTCTGGATCGACGCCTGGGCGGAATCCATGCGCAACCAGGCCATGGAGGAGGTCTCCCGCCGCCTCGACCTGCGCTGGAAGGACGCCCTCGGCGCGATCCTGCGCGCGGGCGCACAGGAGGGCGTGTTCAAATGCCCGGATCCGGAGGGCGCGGCCTGGCGGCTGATGTCCCTGATCGACGGGTTGACCGTACAGGTGACCGTGCACCGGCGCATGCTCACCCGGGCCCGGTTGTTCGAGTTGGTACGCACGGCGGCCGCCACCGAACTCGGCCTGGAACCCGACCAGCTGCTCTGAGGCCCTGGTCAGCGCTCGGCGACCACGATCAGCGTCGGCAGCGGGCTGTTCAGGGCGGCGACCAGGGCCTTGAAGAGCTCCTCCGGGGTGTCGGCACGGCAGCCGCCCGCGCCGTACGCGGCGGCCAGGGCCAGCAGGTCGGGGCCGGGCAGCTCGACGGCGACGGGTGCCATCGGACGGCGGGACATCTCATCCCGGATCTCTCCGAAACCGCCGTTGTCGGAGACCACGATGGGCAGGGTGAGCTCCAGCTCGACCGCCGTGGCCAGATCCTGGAGGCAGAACTGGAGGGCGCCGTCACCGGTCAGCACCACGGTGGGGCTGCCGGGCGCGGCCAGCTTGGCGCCGATGGCGGCGGGCAGCGCGTATCCGAGCGTGCCGAATCCGGAGGGGAAGAGGAAACGGGCGGGCGGGTCGAACGGCAGGCCGAGCAGCGCGCCGTGGTAGACCACCATCGAGTTGTCGCCCACCACCACGGCGTCCGGGGGCAATGCCCGGCCCAGCGCCTCCAGGGTGCCCTCCCAGCGCCGGGTCAGGTCCCTCAGTTCCCCGGCCAGGTCGGGGGCCGGGGCGGGAGGGGCCGCGCGGGGGGTCACTCGGTCCAGCAGGCCGCGCAGCGCGAGCTCGGCGTCGGCCACCACGGGCACGTCGGCCACGTGGTCGCCGTACATCTGGCCGGGGTCCACGTCCACCCGGATCAGCCGCCCGCCGAGCGCGAAGTCGTCCACCCACAGCTCGGCGGAGCCGAGTTCGGTGCCCACCGCGAGCACCACGTCGCATCCGGCCAGCCAGTCCCGGGCACCGGCCAGGTGCAGCATCGCGCCGAGCACGAGCGGATGGCTCTCCGGCACCGCGCCCTTGCCGTTCACGGTGGTCACGATCCGCGCCCCCAGCCGCTCCGCCAGGGTGACCGCCAGCGCCCCCACCGGCTGCCCCGGCGGGCGCTGCACGCCGCCGCCCAGCACGAATCCGGGCCGCCGCGCCCCGGCCAGCAACCGCGCCGCCGCGTCCAGCGCACCCGGATCCGCCGGCCGGGAGACGATCCGGTACGGCTCCATCACCCGGACCTCCGCCGGGGCGTCCAGCAGGTCGTAGGGGATCTCGATGTGCACGGGCCTGGGCCGCCCCTCGGCGAACGAGCCGAACGCCCTGGCCACGGCGGCCGGGATCTCCCGGGTGGAGCCGACCCGGTGACTCCAGGCGCAGAGCGCGTGCAGCGCGGCCGACTGGTCCTTGCTCTCGTGCAGGTAGCCGCGCCCCTGCCGGGGATGGTCGGTGGGCAGGCCGGGCGAGATCAGCAGCATCGGGATGGAGTTGGAGTAGGCCTGGGCCAGCGCGGTGGCCGCGTTCACCGCGCCGGGGCCGGTGGTGGTCAGCACCACGCCGGGGCGGCCGGTGCTTCGCGCGTACCCGTCGGCGGCGTATCCCGCGCCCTGCTCGTGGCGGGGGGTGATCAGCCGCACGCCGCGGGCGGCGAGCTCCTGGTAGATGGGCACGTTGTGGGTGCCCGGTATGCCGAAGACGAGATCCACCCCGTGGCGGGCCAGGGCCTCGACGAGCACACTCGCCCCCGTCGCCGTCACGTCCACCCCCATCCGGATAGCGCTCAGGAAATAATGTGGCTCGCTCCCGGACATCGTATATTTTGTCAACCGTGGCGTGACAGGGTCATTTCAGTTTTGGTAAACCGAAATTACAGCTATTGTCCGACCGCTATATTCTCATCCGGCGTGCCCTCCAGGGCCCGGACCACCGAGCGCACCGCCTGATTCACCATCGCCGCCATCGACTGCCGGGTGTGCGCCGCGATGTGCGGCGTCCAGAGCAGCTGGTCGGCGAAACCGCACCGGAGCCGCTCGTTAACGGATTCGTCACGGTAGTGACCGTCAATGACGGCCACGCTGATGGTGCCGTCCCGGAGCGCGTTCTCCAGCGCGACGGGTTCGACCACCGCGGCCCTGGCGGTATTGACGAGAACGGAGCCCTTTCGCATCAGCGCGAAAACCGAGGAATCGATCATATTCACCGTGTCCCGGTTCTCCGGGAGCGTGATGACGAGAATGTCGCACCAGGCCGCCAGGTCGGGCAACGTCCGATAGGTCAGCCCGAGTTTGCCCTCGGCCACCTTGCGGTTTCGGCTGAAATAGGAGATCTCACAACCCACGGGGTAGAGCAGTTCGGCCACCCGGGTGCCGATCGAGCCGAGCCCGACGATGCCGATCCGGCGCGCGCGCAGCTCGCTGGGCATCGGCTCGGCCTCCGACCACCTCGGCGGCTGGGGCAGATCCAGCCAGGAGCGGATGCGCAGGGCGGCGTTGATGATCTGACCGAGCGTGAAGACGGCGACCGAGTCGGGGCTGCGGTCGGGGATCCAGGTGACCCGCAGGCCCAGCTCCTTGGCCGCGTCCACGTCCACGAAGCTCTCGTAGCCGATCCCCATGAAGGCGACCACCTTCAGCCGGGTCGCCGTGCTCAGCGCCTCGCCACCGGCGTACTCCTCGCCTCCGTGCAGGTACGCCACCGCGTCGCGGAGCTCGTTCTGCAGTTCGGCGGGCGTGAGCAGTTCCGGCCGGACGACGACGTTGTTTCCGGCCGCCACCAGAGGACGGAGCAGGGTCTGGTCGATTCCTGTGCCGGTCACAAGAATCTTCCCCGTTTCACCCATAATGTACTTTCGCGAGAACTATGTCGGTTTTAGGCTGGGCTGCCGCCGACTCCGGCATAAGGATACGCCCGGAACCGAGTGTACCGAGCTGTGGCTGGTCGGCGGACTACGCCGGGCGCGTCCCATCACCTATTTACCGCTCCCCCCACAATCCGCGATATAGGGCTAAGCTCGTTGTTGGTGCGCATTGATTGCGGGGCAATGCCGCACCCATATCGACAAAATGTGAAAACTGTCGCCGGAGGCTTCGGCGCCTTCGTACAAGGGGGCCGCGTGAAACTGCAACCACGCCAGCAACTCCTGGAGATCTGGAGTGCCGCCGTCCGGGCCTCGCTGCGGGACAAGAACAAGGACTGGCACTGGGGCGGCCGGCACGGCTCCAACTCCATCTCCGACGCCGAGCAGTTGCTCTGCTTCATGTACCCGGCCTCCGAGCTCCCCGAGTTCCGGCTGGACACCCCGGACGCCACCTCCGACGACGTGCTGGACTCGCTGACCCAGCTGGGCGACAGCGTGGAGATCCCCAAACGGCTGCTCGCCCTGATCGACCAGTACCTGGTCTCCTACACCGACACCGACGGCCGCCCGATCTTCGCCGGCGGCAGCTACTTCCTGTCGCTGGAGTCCGGCGAGGAGATCACGCCACAGCAGCGCGCCCTCGACGTGGTCGACTCCTACTCGATGAGCATCACGCTGATGCTCGGCACACTCGGTTTCCTCAAGGTGTTCCGGTCCAGCGTCAGGCGGGAGGAGCTGCACCAGAAGATCAGCGACCTGGAGGTCCGGGCCAGCAACCGGCTGTCGGCCGCCATGGTCGGCCTGCTCCGCAGCTTCACCGTCAACGTGTTCGAACCGGGCTCCTCGCAGGGCAAGGCCCTGCTCAGGACCGCCAACCAGACCAAGGTGCATGAGCGCCGCATCCAGGAAGAACTCCAGAAGAGCCTCTCGGAGGTCCGGGCGGGCCTGCGCGACCTGACCATCGGCTCCGGCGCCCAGGTGGAGCTGGACAACCCCAACCTGCTCTTCGAGTGCGGCTGGGCCTGGGGCATCGTGCAGAACGCGCCGGAGGTGGTGACCGACCTGCAGGTGGGCATCCAGCCCAAGGGCGTCGCCCCCGAGAATCCCTTCCTCTACTTCACCGTGAACGCGCTGGTCGGCCTGGTGGACCTGTGGTCGGAACGAACCCGCGTGCTCGGTCTGCTCAACGACGATCAGCAGCAGCTGGCCAACGCGCTGCAGCGCCGCTGGGACATCACCCAGAACTACTGGCGGACCATCGCCACCTTCGGCAAGGGTCGCTGGCCGCTGGAGGACATCCCCTGGCGGACCACGGACGGCAAGGAGTCCGACTACTACAGCCTGGGCGTCACCGCCATGGTGGTGCAGTACCTGGTCCGCTCCCGGGCCGGCGACGTGGACCTCGGGCGGGTGGCCGGGGTGCTGGAGGAGCTGGCCAAGAGCGCCCGGATCACCCGCCGCCCGGTGGCGACCGACCGCAGTGCGGTCGCGCTGCACCATCCCGGGGTCAAGGTCACTCTGGTCGGCAGCGAGGAGCTCGGGCCCCAGCTGGTCTGGCAGGTGTCCGACTTCGCGATCACGTTGCTGAAGCGGACCATCTGGGTGGCCTCGATCGCCCAGAGCACCCGGACCAGGGAGCGCCTGCACAGCCTGGCCGACCAGATCTGGGACCACATCGAGGAGCGCCGTTTCTTCCGGCTGCCGCTGAAGGGCCTCTGGGACGACGCCTCCAACGTCTACGCCGAGGTGAGCGAGTCCCAGTCCGAGGTCTCCTGGTACTTCACCGAGCGCGTCGTGGAGTTCCTGGTCACCATCGCCCTGACCTCGCGCGAGTCGCCGCTGCGCAGCCAGCAGCTGGTGGACCTGACCGGCGAGCTGCTCGCCGAGGCCGAGCACCTGCTCAACCGCGAGCAGGTGATCCGGCCCCGCCAGCCCGGCCAGCGGGCGCAGTCCAGCATCACCACGGTGGCGGCCGGGCTCACCCGGGCCCGAGCGATCATGAGTGAGCGCCCGGCCAGCGCGCTGGCGCTGATCAACGAGGCGCTGCTGGAACTCGACCGGCTCGCGGCGGCCCGCGAGAACGCCTCGGAGGCGATGTAACGATGCTGGTGTTCGCCATCTCCGACAAGGGTGGCACCGGGCGCTCGGTGACCAGCAGCAACATCGTCTACCGGCGGGCGCTGCAGGGCCAGGACGTCTGCTATCTGGACTTCGACTTCGGCTCGCCCACGGTCGGCGCCATCTTCCGGGTGTCCGGCGCCGCGCGCGGGACCCTCAAGGGCGGCCTGCACCGCTACCTGGAAGGCGAGATCGCCGAGCCCACCCGGATCGACGTGTGGGTCGAGTCGGACCGGGACGCGCTGCGCAGCAAGCCGCCTGGAGCCGGGCAGATGGTGCTCTTCCCCGGCGACGAGGGCGGCGCTGAGTTCCCCACCTTCGAGGGCGAGATGGTGGAACGCTGCGTCCGCCTGTTCGCCAAGCTGCAGGAGCAGTTCGACCTGGTCATGGTCGACCTGAGCGCCGGGCGTTCGCACGCGGCGCTGCTGGCGCTGGCCGCCACCGCGCGGCTGCCCAAGATCCCCTGTCGCTGGCTGGTCTTCCACCGCTGGACCAGGCAGCACATCCTCGCCGCCGACGGCCTGGTCACCGGCACCCACGGCCTGCTGGACGCGGGCGAGGCGCACGGCCACCACCGGGCCTTGCTGGCGGACCGCATCCGGTTCGTCCGCACCGCCGTGCTGGACCCGGGCGCGGCCGAACTGGACGGCCTGCGGGACACCCAGAAGACCTGGCTGAGCGAGTTCGACCGGGAGCTGCGCGAACTGGCCTCCCGGCACGGCGTCGGGCGCACCTCGATGCTGGGCAAGGTTCCGCTGGACCCGGTGCTCCAGTGGCGGGAGCAACTGATCACCGACGAGGACGTGCAGGGCACCATGATCGCCAACGTGGAGACCGTGGTGGCCTTCGACGAGCTGGCCAAGAAGATCGTCGATGACGCCGCCTGGGAGGGCTTGTGACGACCTTCAGCGAGGTGACGGCGGAACGCCAGATCAAGTCAGCGCCGCTGTCCCACGTCTCGGTCGAGGTCGGACACCTGTACCTGGAGGATTACCAACTCGGGGCGGACCGGCTCCGTGAGCAGTTCGCCCTGGTCACCCCCTGGCTGGAGACGGTCAGGCGGGACTGGCGGGCCCGGGTGCCCGGCGGCCGGGCCAGGGTCAGCACCTGTTTCCTGATCGACGACTGCTTCGGCCGGTTCAGCACCCCGGCCGAGGTGGTGCCGATGATCAGGAAGGCCGCCGACGACAACGGCCTGACCATCGACTACCTGGCCAGAGAGTCGGCCTGTGTGTCGGCCGACGGGGTTCCGCTGGCCAAGCTGGTGGCGGACCGGCTGGTTCCCGACCCGCCGCCGGACACCCGGGGCTGGCGGCGTTCCACCAGCGAGACCGGGTGGCTGGCCAACGGCGTCCGGTCCCCCATGCCCAGATCGGGGCAGGCGATGCGCGGCCCGCTGCGCTGGGAGCCGCCGAGCCAGAACGCCAAGCGCGGGCACTCCATCTTCGTGGACGTCGAGCTGTGGAAGGACGGGCCGGACGGCCGGGTCTGGTCGTGCCCGTTCCTGGCGTCGGTGTGGCAGCTGCTCCGGCTCGGGCTGCTGCGCAACGAGGGGGAACTGCCGGTCCAGCCGGTGTCCGCCGGAGACGCCTTTCCGGCGGACTGGGACGAGCTGCCGCCCGTGGTGCGGCTGAATCCGGCGGCCACGCCGTTCAGCGCCTACACCACCATGTCGGTCCTCTCCACCCGGTTCCTCCAGGTGGAGCTGGCGGTGCGGACCATTCTCAGCCAGGTGTCGGTGGATCCGGAGGTGCTCGGCCAGGTCCAGGAGCGCAGCGCCGACGAAAGGTTGCGACTGGCGGAGCAGCTCGTCGACCGCGTCTCCTACGTCTTTCTCTGATTGCTCTGAGCCGCGGACGCCCGGAGGCGACATGCTGATCATGGGGGAAGTCCGGACGGGTCTGCTGCAGAACTCGGCCGAGGTCCCGGAGAGCGACCTGTCGTCGGTGCTCGGGCTGCTGGCCGGCGAGCGGGTGCGGATCTCCCGGCGGCCGATCCTGCATGCCCTCTCCCCCGACCTGCTCACCGGCGTGGACTGCCTGCTCCCGTCGGCCGCCCAGGCCAAGATCCGCGGCGTCGGCACGGTGGTCTCCCGGTGCTCGATCACCGGCGGCCGGGTGGTGCAGAGCTCCTCGTACGTACGGGTGACCAAGGCCGAGACCGGCCACCGGCTGCCGTGGTCGCACTACCTGGCCAGACCGGGCGTGATCGAGGTGCTGGGCAAGGCCGCGGCGGCGGATCTGGCCGACGGGTTCCTGGCGTTCGGCCTCCCCGGAGAGCACCTGGACGTCGGTTCCATCAGCGACCGGCTGATGGACACGGTCCAGGCCGCCGAGTCGCTGGACCGCGCCTCGCCGTTCCGCAGCACGCAGACCCGGCTGCGCTGGGTCGCCGCCTCCGGCGAGCCGGGGGTGCGCTTCGTGCTCGGCGAGGGCGTGGAGCGGCGGGTCCGGATCACCTATGAGGGCGAGTTCAGCACCGCCGTCCTGGACCTGTGTGAGGATCTGGCGCTGCACGACTGGCTGCTGACCACGCTGCTGGTCATCGTGGAGCGGGCGCGCATCGGCGCGGCCCCCAGGGCCGAGGTGTCGGCCCGGCTCGCTCCCGCCGTGGACGCACTGTTGCACCTGTGGATGCCCGGCGCGCGGATCCACCCGTCGCTTGCCCCGCTGTGGGAGAGCCTGGAGCTGGCTCCCGGCTTCACCCGGCAGTGGCAGTCCCTGGTCGAGCGGGTCCGCGACCAGTTCGCGGTCAACACGCTGGCCTTACTCCTGCGCGAGACAAATCCCGTTTGAGACGGATGGATGACTCATGCCCGAGCAGAAGCCGCAGAAGCCCAGGTTCGACGTCGACATCCTCAACCCCTCGCTGATAAAGATCCTGATCAGCTTCTTCTTCGGCCTCGCGGCATGGGGGCTGGCGGAGTTGTTCCAGAGCGACAGCCTGGAAGATCAGAAGGCGTTCAGCATCCTCATCTCCCTGTTCACCGCCTCGGTGGCGTTCGTGGTGCAGCATCTGATCGCGCTGGAGAAGCAGAATGACGCCATCCGGCGCGAGCTGCGCGACGGGCTGGCCCGGATCGACGAGGCATCCGAGCTGTTCGCCCTGGTCGAGCAGTCCGCGGTGCAGATCGACCTGGTGACCCAGCTGGTGCGGAACGCCACCAGGGTGGACGGGGACATGCCCACCCTGGTGCAGAAGTTCGCGCAGAGCGAGGTCGAACGGATCTCGATTCTCCTGCGCGAGCTGGGCGAGGGCGACGTCACCTACGAGGGCGAGGACCGGGACTGGCTGCTCGGGCTGGCCAGGAACGCGGAGAGCAGCATCGACGCGCTCAGCCTGGCGGTGGTGGACCAGGGTCCCGGCGAGTTCACCGGCGGATTCTGGACCACCGATGCGGGCCAGCGGTACCTGGAGATCCAGCGGGAGCGGGTCAGAGCCGGGGTGGCCATCCGCCGTATCTTCTACGTGGATGACCCGAAACGGCTGAAGTCGGATACGTTCCGGGAGATCATCCGGATGCACAGCGAGGCGGGCGTGCACGTCCGGGTGCTCACCGCGGACCGGCTCAGCACGGCCCTGGGCGTGGACGACTTCATCGTCTTCGACGGCGTGGTCAGCTACGAGATCATGCCGTCCAGCACCCAGGCGGTGGGCGAGCTGATCACCCACACGTTCGTCCGTACCCTGCTGATCCTGGAGCAGCCGCGGGTACGCCGGCGCAGCGACCGGTTCAACGAACTGTGGGCGCTGGCGTCAGCTCCGCCGAGTTGAACGTGCGGCCGGGGCGGCAGATGTACAGCCGCTCCTCCAGCCTCTCCGCCCCGGTGCTCCCGAGCACCAGGCCGGCGACCATCTCGGCGGTGACCGGTGCCAGCGTCACCCCGAGGCCGGAGTGGCCGGTGGCGGCCAGCAGCCGCCGGTGCTCGTCCAGGTAACCGATGACCGGGATGTGGTCGGGGGAGGCGGGACGCAGGCCCGCCCAGTGCCGCTCCAACGGCCAGTCGGCCGTGGCCGGCATGAGCGTGCTCGTCCAGGCGCGGATCGAGTCCCGGCCCTTCGGGGTGGGCGCGTCGTCGTGGACGTGCTCCTCGTAGGTCACCCCGGCCGCCACGCGGCCGTCGTGGCGCGGCACCAGGTACGGATACCCCCGCTCGTCGCCATAGGTGATCTCGGCGAACACGTGGTGGTTGAGCGGGTAGGTGGTGTAGCCCGGCGGGCGCAGGTCGAACGCCTCGCCCTTGATGGGGAAGATCAGATCGGCCAGCGCGGGCAGCAGCCTGCCGCTCTGGTGTCCCGCGGCGACCACCACGGTCCCGGCCTCGATGACGGAGCCGTCGCTCAGTTCGACTTCGGCGTGTCCGGGGCCGGACCGGACGTGGGCGACCCGGGTGGCGACCCGGACCTCGGCGGTGGAGCGGGCCAGCGCGCCGCGGAGCGCGACCATCAGCTCGCGCGGGTCCAGTGCCAGTTCCTCACGGAGCAGGAAGCCGCCCACCACCTGGTCGCTGAGCAGCGGCTCCAGCTCCCTGGCCTCGGCGGCGGTGAGCTCGCGCACCTCGAAGGGCGCCTGCAGCCACTTCGGCGCCATCTCGGTGTGCAGCCGGTCCATCTCCTGGCGGTCCAGGGCGACCTGGATGTCGCCGCCCTCCAGGACGTGCACCTCCTGGCCGGTGGCGTGCTGGAGCCTGTCGAGCCACGGCTCGTAGATGTCGCGGCTGCGGCGGATGACGGTGCTCAGCGGGCCGAGGCAGGCCATCTCGGTCTGGGTGAGGATGCCGCCCATGGCCGCGTCCGAGGCGGCAAGACCGAGGTCCTCGGCCGCGTCGAACAGGATCACACTCTGCCCTGCGGCGCTGAGGTCGTAGGCGACCGCGCTGCCGATCACCCCACCGCCGACGACGGCGACATCGAAAATCTCGGGCACTGGAGACTCCATGCATTGCCGGATGAGTTCAGACTAAGCGCAGCCCGCTTCCAGGTACACAGCGGAAAACAGGGCCGCATGGACGCGCCACGCGGCCAGACATTACCGCGAAACAGCGCCCTCAGCGGCCACTTCATCACCTCCCCGGGGTCTCGAGTAGATCAAGAGCGAGTGCGGGTTCCGGCGCCGGTCGACGCGGGCTCCTCGGGGGGTCGGCCGGGGGTCTCCCGGCCCGGCCAGGCGACCAGGATCATGGCGGTGATGACGCAGGCGCCGCCGATCAGGACCGGCCAGGTGACGGGCTCGGCGTACAGGGTCGCGGCGAAGGCGGTGGCCCAGAGGGGTTCGGCGGAGATGAGGACGGCGGCGGCGGTGGGGGGAACGTGGGCCTGGGCCCAGGTCTGGGCCAGGAAGGTGAGCGCTCCGGCGATGGTGGCCAGGTAGAGCACCCCGGCCCAGTCGCCGGGCGAGGTGGGCAGGGCGATGCCGCCGGGGGTGGCGGACAGGCCGGTGATGGCGGTCAGGGTGAGGATCTGGATCACTGACAGGGGGTACGCCTCGGCCGGGATGGACCAGCGGCCGAGGGCCACGATGTGCAGCGCGTACAGGAGTGCGGAGAACAGCGTGAGCAGCACCGGGCCCGCCGCGATCGCGCCTGCGCCGCCTGGGCCGCTGAGCAGGGTGAAAGCCGCCATTCCGGCGGTGGCCAGGGCCACCGCGGACCAGGTGCGGCGGGAGGGGGCCACCCGGGTCCAGAGCAGGGCCAGCAGCGGTGTCATCACCAGGTACGAGCCGGTCACGAATCCCGAGACCGATGAGGGCAGCTCGATCAGGGCGAAGGTCTGCACCAGCAGGGCGGCCCCGTAGACCAGGCCGAGGGCCACCCCGGTCAGCCAGGTGCGCCGGGGCAGGCCGCGCAGGGCGCGGGGGCGGAGGGCGAGCAGGGTGGCCGCCGCCAGCGCGAACCGTACGGCGAACAGGTCGGCGACCGGGAGGCGGAGCAGGAGGTCCTTGGTCAGCGGGAACGTGGAACCCCAGATGGCGGTGACGCCGACCAGGGCGGCGATGCCCGCCAGGTAGCTACGGCTCATGGGGAGAGCTCACGGGCGGGGTCAGAGGTTACGGGCGAGATCACGAACGCACTCACGGACGCACCTATGAAGGCGGTCACGGACGGGCCGGGAGGTGCTTGACCACGGTTCCGCCCTTCATTACGAAGCACACGTCCTGAAATTTCAGGATGTCTAGGGGGCCGGGGATGGCGATGAGGTCGGCGTAGCGGCCTGGGGTGAGGGAGCCCACTCTGTCCTCCCAGCCCATGCACTCCGCGCTGGTCAGGGTGGCGGCGCGGATGGCGTCGAGGGGGGTCATGCCGTACTCGACCATGGTGGCGAGCTGGCGGGCCTGGAGACCGTGGGGGAAGCCTCCGGCGTCGGTGCCGAAGCCGATGAGGACCCCCGCCTGGACGGCCTTGGCGAAGGCGATGCGCTGAGCTTCGGCGGTCTCGTCGTTCTTGCGGAGTTGTTCGGCGTCGTACCCCTGGGAGGGGCCGACCTCGGTGATCCAGTCGGCCCACCAGATGTCGGCGGAGAGGTAGGTGCCGTGGTCCAGCATGAGCTGGATGCCCTCGTCGTCGAGGAAGCAGGCGTGCTCGATGGAGCGCACGCCGGCCAGGATGGCCCGTTTGATGCCCTCGGCGCCGTGCGCGTGGGCGGCCACATGCCGGCCGTACCAGGCGGCCTCCTCGACGGCGGCGCGGAGTTGGGCCTCGGTGAGCTCGGGGGCGCCGGGCACGGTGCCGTTGGCCAGTACGGCGCCGGTGGCGATCACCTTGATCAGGTCGGCGCCGTGGAAGACGATCTCGCGGACCCGTTCCCTGATGTCGTCCACGCCGGAGGTCTGGCCGAACCGGAACTCGCGGGGCAGCTCGATGTCGGGGGCCAGGCCGGTGACCATGCCGCCGCCGCCCTTGACGGTGACGTACGCCCCCGCGACCGCCATCCGGGGCCCGAGGATGTGCCCGGCGTCGACGGCGTCCCGCAGGGCCACGTCCAGGAAGGCCCGGAAGGTGCCCAGGTCCCGTACGGTGGTGAACCCGGCCAGGAGGGTGTCCCTGGCGTTGGGGACCCCCGCCAGGACCTGCTGGGCGGCGCTGTACTTGAGCTCCTGGGCGTAGTCGCCGCAGGCCGCCACCCCGACCAGGTGGGTGTGCAGGTCGATCAGACCCGGCGTCACGGTGACGTCCCCGAGGTCCAGCACGGGGCCGTGGTAGGCGGCGGCGGGCCGCACCTCGGCCACCCGTTCGCCATCGATCAGGACCACCTGGTCCTGGCGCACCTCCCCGGCCACCACGTCCACCAGCCGGGCACAGCGCACCGCTTCCATGGCACCTCCCTTTCCTGAGCCGCAACTCAAACACACCGCTCTTTACCTTGACAATAGAGATTGAATAGCCTGCCACCATGCGCCCGCGCGACCTGGCCGGTGACCGGCTGCTGACCGAGTTGGACGTCGCGCCCGACGGGTCGCTGGCGGCCGTGGTGGAGCGGCGGGTGGTGCGGGGGCGGGAACGGCACCGGCTGCTGACCGTGCCGACGGCCGGGGGACGGGCCCGGATGATCGCCGCCGAGGCGTCCAGCCCGCGGTTCTCCCCGGACGGGGCCACGCTGGCGTACCTGTACCGGGACCAGGTGCACACCCGGCCCGTCACCGGCGGCCCGGCCACCAGGGTCACCGCGTTTCCGCGCGGGGTCACCGAGTTCGCCTGGCTGGACGGCGGGTTCGCCGTGCTCGCCGCGGACGAGGGCTCTCCGGTGCTGGACGGCGACGGCACCGCCCGCGTGATCCGCCGCCTGGACTGGCGGGAGGACGGGCACGGACTGCGCCTGTACCCGACGCACGTGCACCTGGTCCGGCCGGGTTCGTCCCCGGTCCGGCTGACCGAGGGCGACTGGTGGGCCTCCTGCCTCCGCGCCGCCCCTTGTGGCACGAAAGTGGGATTTATCGCCGACCCCCGGGAAAATGCGGACCTGGATCCCCACCCGCAGGTCTACGAGGTGCCGCTGGCGGGCGGTCCGGTCGCCAGGGCCAGTTGGGTGGACGGTCCCGTGTCGCGGTTCTCCTACGACCCGGACGGCGGCGTGGTCTGTGTCGCCCCGCCCTCCCGGCGGCCGGACGACTTCGAGAACGAGCAGCTCTGGCTGACCCGGCCGGGGCAGCCCGCGATCTCGCTCACCGGCCACCTGGACCGGTTCGCCGGTCAGGCGCCCACCTCCGATGAACGGTTCACGGTGGTCTGCGACAACGGCCGGGAGATCGCCTACCGGGTCGGCGAGCAGCTGACCGAGCTGACCCCGCCGGCGCTGGATCCGGTGGTGCACGCGCTGGCCGCCGGAGGCGGCACGGTCTGCGCGATCGCGAGTTTCGGCGGGGCGGCGCGGCCGGATCTGTACCGGCTCGCCCCGGAACGTGAGCTGCTGCTGCGGTCCGGTGGAACCTGGTTGGCGGGCTTCAAGCCTCCGGTACAGCGGGAGCTGGAGATCGGCGACGTGCAGGTCTTCCTGGTGGCCCCGCCGGGGTGGGCGGAGGAGCCGCTCCCGGCCGTACTCCAGTTGCACGGCGGGCCCGCCTGGGCCTGGCCGGTGGCGCCGGACACCGACGCGCTGCTGCTGGCCGCCGCCGGGTTCCTGGTGGTACGCCCGAACATCCGGGGCTCCTTCCACCGCGGGTACGCCTTCGGCGCGGCACTCGGCGCGAACTGGGGTGAGCCGGACGCGGCGGACTGCCACGCGGTGCTGGACGACCTGATCGCCCGGGGCTGGGCCGACCCCGCCCGGCTCGGCTGCTACGGCAACTCCTACGGCGGTTTCCTGACCAACTGGCTGATCGGCACCTCCGGCCGGTTCGCGGCGGCGGTCAGCCAGAACGGGGTCACCAACCAGGTCTCCGACTTCGGGGCCTGCGACCTGGGGGCCGTCTACGACGTGGACTCCGGGCTGGGCGAGGTCTGGACGCCGGAGGGCGTGGCCCGCCTCTGGCAGATCTCCCCGCTACGACACGTCGGAAATATCAGGACACCTTTGTTGCTGCTCCAGGGCGAGCAGGATCTGCGCTGCCCACCCTCGGACGCCGAGCAGATGTTCGTGGCGCTGCGCCGGCAGGGCCGTACCGTCGAGTACGTGCTCTACCCGGACTCCAGCCACTCGCTCACCGACACCGCCAGGCTGGACCGCCGCATCGACCGGAGCGAGCGGATGATCGACTGGTTCCGGCGCTACCTGGGTCAGAGCCCCCGGTAGTCGAACCAGCCGAAGGTAGCCGTGTTCCCGCTCGGCGTGCCGTTGGAGGTGGCGTACAGGGCGATCATGGCGCCGATGAACCCGCCGGCGGTGGTGGAGCTGAGGATGCGCCCGTCCAGCGGCTCGCCCAGCTCCCGCCACTCCCCCGGCTCGACCGCGTAGCGGAACGCGTAGTCCTGCCCGGTGGCCTGCACGCCGAGGAAGACCCGCTCCCCCGCGACCCCGGCGGTGGCCACCACGGTGTCCTCGCCGCCGGCCCGGCGGACCAGTTCCAGGCCGCGGACCGACCGGAAGAGCCTGATCTGGAACTGATCGTTCTGGATCAGCGCGAGACCGGCCTGCTCCGCCCCTGCCGGGTCGAAGCGGAGCACCGTGTACGCCACGAAGTCCTGGTGCTGCTGCCGCCGCGCGACCAGGCTGGGGTTGGCCCACTCCGTCGGCGACTCGGGACGCAGGGCCAGGGTCAGGCCCTGCTCGGACAGGCTCCAGTACGGCTCACGCGGGGTCCGCAGGTGGTTCCAGACGGGACCGAGCGCGGCGGCGTCGAAGTGGTCGCAGGACGGGTCGGCCGGCCAGGGCACGGCGGGTAGGGCTGGGCCGGGCATCTCGAATCCGACCATGTCGTAGACAGGCCAGCCGTCCTCCCAGCGCACGCTGGTGAGGAAGGTCTCCCGGCCCAGGTTGTACCCGCTCTCGGCGCGTACCGCCGCCATGGTGGCAGGGCCATGGGCGGAGCCGCCGTACGGGCGGGTGGCGAGTAGCACCGACCACCACTCGCCATCCTGTGTCTGGACCAGGTCGGGATGCCCGGTGCTTGTGATGGGGTAACGCAACCCCAGGTGCCGGTGCGTGAGGATTGGATTGCGCGGGTTCGGCAGGTAAGGGCCGGTGATCTGGTCGGCCCTGGCCACCATGACGGCGTGGTCCTCGGCCGTGCCGCCCTCCGAGGCGAGCAGGTAGTAGCGCCCGTCCACCAGGTAGATGTGCGGGCCCTCCGCCCAGATGCCCATGCGCTGCACGGGCTCCCAGATCACGTGCTCCTCGCCGACCAGCTTGAGGGTGGCCAGGTCGAGTTCGCGGAGCCAGATCTCGGTGTCGCCGTCGTAGCGCTTGCCGTCTTTCTCCCGGGTGCCGCACATCCAGGCCCGGCCGTCGTCGTCGAAGAAGAGCGACGGGTCGAAGCCGCGGGTCTCCGGGAACCAGACCGGGTCGCTCCACGGCCCGGCCGGGTCGGTGGCGGTGACCAGGAAGTTGCCCGCCTCCTCCATCAACGTGGTGATCATGTAGAACACCCCGTCGTGGTGGCGGATGGTGGGCGCGAAGATGCCGGCGGAGGGACGTACCCCGTCCAGGTCGAGCTGGCCGGGACGGTCGAGGACGTGCCCCAGCTGCCGCCAGTTGACCAGGTCCGTGCTGTGGAAGATCGGCACGCCGGGAAACCACTCGAAGGAGGAGGTGACCAGGTAGTAGTCCTCCCCCACCCGGCAGACCGACGGGTCCGGATGGAACCCCGGCAACACTGGATTACGGAACACGACCCTCCGCCCGTATTACCGGGCTCCGCGACGCTGCGGAAGGGGCGGAGCCCGGTAACTGTATTTATTTGAACACTTTTACTTGGCTAATTGGAGAACACCCCAGCGAGAGGTGTTGAAGTAACTTTGCCCGGTCGGGTCGTTCCAGGTCACGGCCGCCGTACGGCTGGCGCCCGTGGCGTCGTTGACCTGGACGTCGAAGCCGAGCAGCTTGTCCTTGGCCAGGGTGACCGTGGGCAGCTTGATCGCGGCCTCCACGACGTAGCCGGTGGCGGTGCGCTTCACGGCGCTGGTCAGGTTGTCCCGGATCCCGAAGGCGTCGAAGGTGCCGCCGATGGTCTGCCGTCCGGTGAAGCTGATCCGGTACTGGCCGTCGTCATCGTCGTAGCCCTTGGTCTTGTTGTTCTCCGGGTCCACGAAGATCTCCACCGAGTCCTGCTCGTACGCGTTGGGCGACTCCTCGCTGAGCACCGGATCGGTGACCCGGGCCAGGACGTACAGGGTGCCGTTGTTCCACATCGCCTTCACCTTGGCGGTGGCCCCCGAGGTGCTCTGCACCCAGGTGCCCGTGGTGATCTCGCCGGCCTTGTTCCAGGCCGAGTCGACCACCCCGTCGATCACGGGGACGCCCTTCGGCGCGCAGGTCGACTTGATCGCGGGCAGCACGGCGACCACGCCGTTCCAGGTGATCTCCGGCCCGCCCGCGTCCTTCACCGCGACGGTCAGGCCGGTGGCCGAGCCGGACGGGAGCTTGGCTTCCACCCGGTAGCCGGTGTCGGTCTTCTTGGCGTCCGCCTTGAAGCCCGAGGCGTGCGAGCCGTTCCGCTGGACCTTGTACGACTTGCCGCCCGCCGTGAAGGTGACCGCGTCGGCGCTGTTGTTGGTCGGGTCGGTCACCTCGGCCAGCACGTACAGGCCGCCGGAGGTGCTGCGGGCCTGGACGCCGGCCGACAGGTTGCCGGACCGGGCGATCGGGGCGTCCGGCAGGTAGTCCCACTCCACCTCGCGCTTGCCGTCCACCTCGATGTTCGCGGCGGGCGCGTTCAGGCGGCGGGTCAGCGGCGGCAGCTTGGCCGGGTCGGCGATGCCCCAGAAGGCCGGCTTGGCCTGGAGCTCGTCGTCGAACGGCAGGGGCGGGTTGAGCCGGGTGATCGGGAACGAGGAGAGCCAGGTGGCGTCGTCGGCCACGCCCCAGATCGTCACCGAGTCCAGCTTGGCCGCCTGCCGACGGAAGACGTCGAAGATCTCCTTGTACCGGTGTCCCTGCTCGGCCAGCACTTCGGCCGGGACGGTGGCGTAGCTGGACACGAAGTCGGTGTAGACGCTCACGTCCAGCTCGGTGACCTGCTGCTTGACGCCCAGCTGGGCGAAGCGCTGGATGCTCTCCTCGATCCAGGAGGCCGGCGCCTGCTCGATGTTGACGTGCAGCTGGTGGCCGACCGCGTCGATCGGCACGCCCTCCGCCCGCAGCTGCTTGACCACCTTGAACATGGCCTCGCGCTTGCGCGGGAACTCGGTGTTGTAGTCGTTGAAGACCAGCGTCGCGTCCGGGTCCACCTCACGGGCGACCCGGAAGGCGGTCCTGATGTAGTCCAGGCCGGCGATGTTGAACCAGGGCGAGCGGCGCAGGCCGTCCGGCTGGTTCTCGTCGATGACCTCGTTGACCACGTCCCAGGTGCCGATCCGGCCCTTGTAGCGGCCCATCACGGCGCGGATGTGGTTCTCGATGCGCTGGAGCAGGATCTCCTTGGTCGCCCCGGCGAACACCCAGTCGGGGGTCTGGCTGTGCCAGACCAGGGTGTGGCCGCGGAACGCCAGGCCGTTGGAGGTGGCGAAGTCCACCAGGGCGTCGCCTTCGGCGAAGGTGAAGTCGCCCTCGGTGGGCTCGGTGGCGTCCCACTTGAGCGCGTTGCCCGGGGTGACGCTGCCGTAGTGCTTCTTGATCAGCTTGGCGTGCTCGCCCAGCGTGGCGCCCCGGTAGAAGGCCGCGCCGAGGGCGAACGGCACGGTGTCCTTCAGCGACGGGATGTCGGTCTGGATGGGCTTGGGCTGGATGTAGGTGAGCGAGAAGTCGTCCAGTTCGAAGGGCAGGGTGCCGCTGTCGGACTCGACGTACACGCTGAGGAAGTCGTGGTCGTGGGCGAGCGTGTACGTCCCCGACAGCTTGGTCCACACGCCGGGGGTGACCGCCACCGGGGCGACCACGCGCTCGTAGCTGGGGGTGCCGCCGATCCGCCGCTCGATGGACAGGCCCAGGTTCTGCGCGGCGGCCGAGCGCACCCAGACCTCCAGGGCGTACTTGTTGCCCTTGGCCATCTTGCCGAGGATGTTGCGGGCCGGGCCGTCCCAGGAGGCCGACCGGTTGGTGGCCGACAGGCCGTACGAGCCGGTGTGGGCCGCGTCGGTGGCGGCGGCGAGGGTGGCGGAGCCGCGCGCCGCCCAGCCCTGGGCGGTGCCGGTCTCGAAGTCGGTGACCAGGCCGGAGGTGGCCGGGTCGGAGTCGGACGTGATCACCACGTCGTCCAGGTAGAACGCGACGGTGTCCCCGGAGCTCTCGAAGTACAGGTTGAGCGTGGAGTCCACCGAGTAGGAGTACGCCCCGGTGAGCTCCACCCAGCCGGCGTCGGTCACCGTGGCCGCGGCGACGCGCTCGTAGGTGGTGCTGCCCCCGGACGGGGTGCGCTCCATGGTCAGCGCCACCGTGGAGGACGGCTGGCCGGGCAGCGCCCTGGCCCAGGCGGTGACGTTGTAGGTGATGCCCTTCTCGAACGGCGGGGTGATCGAGGTGCCCTGCCAGTTGGCCGACCGGCCGCTGACCTGGAGGGCCTGCGCCCCGGAGTGGAAGGCGTCGGTGGTGGTGACCACCAAGACCCCGCCACCGCGCGGCGCCCAGCCCTGGGTGCCGCTCTCGAAGGTGTAAGTGGCGATGGTGGTGGGCGCCGCCAGCGCGGGCGGCGTGAGCAGCCCGGCTAACAGTGCCATCAAGCCCAAGAAGGCAGTGAACACCCAGGGTCGGGGGGTGCGCATGGGGGAGCTCCCAGAGGTCAGGTTGGGATATCAGGGATTGGCGGCGATGCTCTCGGTGAGCAGGTCGATCAGGGGCTGCCGCCGCCCGCAGTTGGCCAGCGCGAAGGAGTCGGCCAGCGCCACAAGTTCCTCTTCCGAGCAGCCGCGGAACAGCTCGGCGTACTCGGGGACCAGGGCCTGGGCGATCAGGATGTGCCGGAGCAGATCGTCGATCTGGTAGCGGGCGCCCCACGGGTAGGGGTCCCAGGACGGGAACTCGGTGTCCATCAGCCGGTGCAGCGGCGCCAGGTCGTCGGCCGACTCCTCCATGGTGGAGCCCCACCGGTCCGCGCCCAGCCGCTTCTTCTTGGCGATGAAGTCCCCGAACCGCTCCATGTACGGCCCGCCCGCCGACACCAGCCCCTGGAGCCCGACGTCCTTGTACGTCCAGATGGACCACCCGGCCGCGTGGGCCTCGAAGATCTCCAGCTGGTCCCTGAGCACCTGGTAGCGCTGCGCGTCGATCTCCGGGTTGCCCGTGTAGACCGGCCCGAACTCGCCCACCCAGATCGGGGTGCCGGTCTCCCGCTGGAACGCGGTGCGCCGCTCGAAGGCCTCCTCCAGGGTGCTCCGGTCCACCCACTCGCCCCTGGTGTAGCCGGGGTAGGGGCCCCCGTGCGCGAACCCGGCCAGGGCGTAGTCGTGGCAGACGAAGACGGTGTTCTCGTACACCTCGCGGAAGATGGAGAAGTCGGTGGAGTAGGTGTTGCCGTCCAGGAAGAGCACGTGGCCGGGGTCGACCGCGCGGATCGCCTTGACCAGCCGGTCGTAGAACGGGCCGATCACCTGGCCGCGCACGTCGCCGGGCTCGTTGATGGGGTTGTAGCCGGCCACCCAGGGATTGTCCTTGTACCGGTCGGCCATCGCCTCCCACAGGTGCACCGCGCGGTCCTGGAAGTGCCGGTGCTGCCAGAAGTCGGCCACGTGGGTGGGGTTGTCGGAGTGCCAGTGCTGGTTCTGCGCGCCGGGCAGCGCGTGCAGGTCGATCACGCTGTAGATGCCGCGCTCGGCCAGCAGCCCGATCACCCGGTCCAGGTGCCGGAAGCCCTGCTCGATGATCTCGAAGGGCCGCTCGTCGGACTCGAAGTGGTGGTAGTTCACCGGAACGCGGACGCAGTTGGTGCCCATGTCGCGCAGCAGGTCGGCGTCGGCCGCGTCGAAGAACGAGGTGAGCAGCCGGTCGAAGAACACCTCATACCGCTCATCGCCCAGCACGTCCCGGACCGCGGTACGCATCGCGGACTCGTTGGCCGAGTAGCCGGTAATGAAATTTTCCATGTTGAGCCAACCGCCGAGGCCGACGCCGCGGAGTCGTACCGGCTGTCCAGCCGGGTCGGTGAGGTGGGATCCGGTCACGCGCAACGCGGGCATCGAGGCTCCTGGGGTGAAAAAGTCTATGAAAGTTTCGGACATTAACCGAATATTTCGCAAATGGCAGAATAGATAGCCAGCAGGTAACACGTCAACAGCAGATGGGAGCGGTTCCAGACCCCGATCCGACCTGGGGAAGCGAGGCCGAAAGTTTTCGGCTATGATCCGTTCCATGCCATCGAAAAGGCGAGTGACGATCGCCGTGATCGCCGAGGAGGCCGGGGTCTCCGTCCCCACCGTCTCCAAGGTCATCAACGGCCGTCCCGAAGTCGCCCCGGAGACCCGCCAGAGGGTGGAGCGTCTCCTCCACAAGCACGGATATCAGCGCCGGGTCAGCCCGGGAGACGGCCCGGTGGGGCTGATCGACCTGGTGTTCGCGGAGATCGAGAGCCCCTGGGCCATGGAGATCGTGCGCGGCGCCGAGACCGCCGCCCGCGAGGCCGAGGCCAGTGTGGTCATCTCGGTGCTGCACACCCATGCCGGTCCAGGGCGGGACTGGCTGGAGCGCATCGCCGCCCGGCGCACCGACGGCGTCGTCATCGTCGCCTCGCGGTTGTCGGCCGGGCTGCAGGGCCAGCTGAGCGCCCGATCCATGCCGTTCGTGGTGGTCGACCCGGAGGGCGAGCCGGCGCACGGTGTCGCCTCGGTGGGGGCCACCAACTGGCACGGCGGCCTGTCGGCCACCCGTCACCTGCTGGAGCTCGGCCACCGCCGGATCGGGATGATCGGCGGGCCCAGCGACATGCTCTGCAGCCGGGCCCGCATCGACGGCTACCGGGCGGCCCTGGAGACCGCCGGGGTGCCGGTCGCGCCGGAGCTGATCCGGCACGGCGACTTCCTGGTGGACTCCGGCCACGACCAGGGTCACGCGCTGCTCTCGCTGCCCGACCCGCCCACCGCGATCTTCGCCGGGAGCGACATGCAGGCCTTCGGGGTCTTCGAGGCCGCGCGCCAGCGCGGCCTGAAGGTGCCCGAGGACCTGAGCGTGGTCGGCTTCGACGACCTGCCGCTGGCCCGGTCGGCCTGGCCCCCGCTCACCACCGTGCGGCAGCCGCTCCAGGAGATGGCCGACCTGGCCACCCGGATGGTGCTGGCGATGGGCCGCGGCGAGACCACCGAGGCCCGGCGGGTGGAGCTGGCGACCGACCTGGTGGTCCGCGAAAGCACGGCATCGCCCTCGCCTATCCTTTCGTCGCACCCGCTGTGAGACCGCCGATGAGCTGGCGCTCGGCGATCGAGTAGAAGGCGAGCGCCGGCACCATCGCGAGTACCACGTAGGCGAGGATCCTGGCCGTGTCGGCGGAGAACTGCCCCTGGAACTGCTGCACGCCGACCGGCAGGGTCCACAGACCCGGGTCGTTGAACACCACCAGCGGGAGCATGAAGTTGTTCCAGCTGCTGACCATGGCCAGCACCGAGACGGTGGCCAGGGCCGGCCGGGCCATCGGCAGCAGGATCCGCCAGAAGAACCCGAACGGGGTGCAGCCGTCCAGGATCGCCGCCTCCTCGATCTCCCCCGGGATGGACCGGAAGAACTGCCGCAGGATGATGATCGTCAGCGCCAGGCCGAACGCGGCCTGCGGCAGGATCACCCCGAGCGGGTTGTTCAGCAGCCCGAAGAAGCGCAGCAGGATGAAGAGCGGGAGGATCGCCACGGCGAACGGGAACATCAGGCCCGACGCGAAGATCGTGAACACCAGCTCCCGGCCGCGGAAGGCGAACCTGGCGAACACGAACGCCGCCAGCGCCGCGACACCGACCGTGATGACGGTCGTGGCGACCGCGATGAACACGCTGTTCCAGAGCTGGAGCCAGAAGCTGCCCGAGGCCAGCACGTCGGTGTAGTTGGACGGCACCCAGGGGTCGGGCAGACCAATCGGGTTGGTGGACAGCTGCTGGTTGGTCTTGAAGCCGCCCAGCACGCCGTACAGGATCGGGATCAGGACGAACGCGCCGATCACGATGGTCACGGTGTGCAGGGCGATCGGCTTGGCGACCTGAACCGCGGGCTTGTCCCGCGCGTGCATGCTCATCGGGCGGCTCGCATGTTGGTGATGGCGCCCTCGGTGTCCCTGCGCATGACGAATCGCTGGTAGCCGAGCGCGAAGATGAGGCTGAGCAGGAACATCACCACGCTGATGGCGCTGGCGTAGCCCACCTGGAAGCGTCTGAAGCCGAACTCGTACATGGTCACGCCCAGCGTTTCCGAGGCGTGCACGGGGCCGCCGCCGGTGAGCACGTAGACCAGGTCGAACAGCTGGACGGTGTAGATCACCGACAGGAAGATGGTGATCCGGATGGTGGGGCCGAGCAGCGGCAGCGTGACATGGCGGAAGGTCTTCCATGCGCCCGCGCCGTCGATCTGGGCCGCCTCGATCAGTTCGTTGGGGATGGACTGTCGGCCGGCCAAGTACAAGATCATGTGGAACCCGAAGTACTTCCAGGTCATCACGATGAACAGCGCGTACATCACCGTGTCGGGCTCGGACAGGAAGGTGGACTCCGAGATTCCGATCAGCCCGAGCAGTTCGTTGGCCAGGCCGCGGCCCGGCGAGAGGATCATGGTGAACAGCACGGCCGTGATGACTTCGGACAGCACGTACGGCGCGAAGAAGATCAGCCGGTAGACCGCGCGGCCGCGCATCTTCTGGTTGAGCAGGAGCGCGATCGCCAGCGACAGCGGCAGCTGGATGAGCAGGGAGAACCCGATCAGGCTCAGGCCGCGCCACAGGTCGCCGATGACGATCTTGTCATTCAGCATCCGGGTGAAGTTCTCGAACCCGATGAAGTTCGTCGGGACGAGACCGAAGCCGTTCCACTTGAAGAAACTGGAGTACATGGCCAGCGCGATGGGCGCCAGAACCAGCAGGCCGAACAGCACGATAGCGGGTAGCAGGAACAGGATGATCGTCACCCAGTTGCGACGCCGGCGAGCGGCGGGCGATTCGCCCGCCGCCGCCGGGTCGCGTGGCGACGACGCGGTCGCGTGACGCGACCGCACTCGGGGCGGAGCCGGAGGGGAGGTCATCCCCTCCGGTCCTCTCGTCGTAGCCACTCTGCCGTTACTCCGACTGCGCCACTTCGGTGATGGCCTTCACGACCTCTTCCGGAGACTTGGTCCCCGCGATGAGCTCGGCCACGCTGTCGTTGACCTGCGCCCCGACCGCCGGCGGGTAGGCCTGGTCGAGGTAGAGCTGGAAGTCGGTCGCCTGGGCCAGCGAGTCGGCCACCATCTTGCCGCGCGGGTCGGTGACCGCGTCCTCGACGCCCTTGACGACCGGGAGGATGACGCCGGTGCCGACCGTCTTGCGGACGCTGTCCGCGGAGGTGATGAACTTCAGGAAGTCCACCGCCTCCGGCGGCGCGTCGCCGCCGACCGCGAAGCCGCCGCCGCCGCCGAACGCGTCGGTGCCGGCGCCCTTACCGCCCTCGACCGAGGGGAACGGGAAGAAGCCGAGGTCGTCACCGAGGTCCTTGGAGGTGTCCCGCTGCACGTTGGGCGCCCACTGGCCCATCAGCTCCATGGCGGCCTTGGCGTTGCCCATGGTCGCGGCCTGGCCCTCAGGGGTGTCGTACGGGGCGCCGAGGAAGCCCTTCTGGAACGGCTGGAGGTCGGAGAGCTCCTTGAGCTTCTGGCCGGCCGCGATGAAGTCGGGGTTCTCGAAGGACTTGGAGACCGAGGCCTCCTTCAGCGCGGGCAGGCCGCCGATCCGCATCGCCAGGTAGGCCCAGTAGTAGTGGCCGGGCCACTTGGCCTTGCCGGCCAGCGACAGCGGGGTGATGCCCGCCGCCTTGAGCTTCTTGACGTCGTCGATGAACTCGCCCCAGGTGGCCGGCGTCCCCTCGATCCCGGCCTTGGCGAACAGCGCCTTGTTGTACCAGAAGCCGACCATGCCGATGTCGTACGGAATGCCGTAGACCTTGCCGTCCAGCTTGTAGGCGGCGGACGCGGCGGGGGTGATGGTGTCGATCCAGGAGGCGACGTCGGCGGTGATGTCCTTGGCGATGCCCGCGTCGGCCTGCTGCTTGAGCACGCCGCCGCCCCAGGTCTGGTAGATGTCGGGCGACTCGCCGGACTGGGCGACCGTGGTCATCTTGGCCTTGAAAGCTTCATTCTCCAGGGCCGTGATGTTGATCGTGACGTTCGGGTGCGCGGCCATGTAGTCCTTGGCCAGCTGGTCCCAGACCGGCTTCATCGGCTCGATGTTCTGGATGTGCCACCACTCGATGGTGACCTTCTCTTGCGCCGCGCCGCTTCCACCGCCACCCTGGGGCGTCTCGCTCCCAGATGAGCCACAACCGGCAAGGAAGAGCGCGGCGGCTGCGACTGACAGCACGCCGCGTCGAGAGAACGACATATTTGTGGATCCCTTCCGTCTCATCGCGACAGCGGGACAGCGGGGGGCTACCCACGCCACACGGGGTCGGTCTTTGAAACTTTCGATATTCAGCCGATAGTTTCTAGCGATGGCACGGAGGTTACATCGGCTTTACGACCGGATCAACGGTCGTTGTGGAGCTGTTACTCGGCCGGGAACGCTAGGGTGGCTGCCTGGTGATCGTCGGAATTCTCCGAGTCGACCGGAGATCTCCGATCAGTACGGATTGGGCAGTGAGGCGGAGCAGTGCGCGGGTGGATGACGCTCTTGACCGTGACCCTGTCGGTACTCGGGTCACTCGGCCTGGCGGCGCCGGCGCACGCCACCGAAGCCGCCGTCGAGCGCCGTGACTGCCCCGCCCTCGTACCGGCGGGCACCACCTGTGGCTTCCTGATCGTGCCCGAGCGCAGGGACGTGTTCGGCACCTCCACCATCAAGGTCGCCTTCGCCGTGCACAAGGGCGACGGGACCCGGGCCGATCCGGTGGTCTACAGCAGCGGCGGGCCCGGCTCTGCCTCGCTGCCATTGATCGGAGCTCTGGCCGACCTGGCGCCGGGCCGGGACGTGGTGGTGATCGAGCAGCGCGGCGGGCGCTACTCAGAGCCGCGGCTGCACTGCCCGGAGATCGCCACCGGCATCGTGGCCGGGCTGACCCGGCCGGGCGACGAGGGCATCACCGCGGCGGCCGACGTCTGCCGGGCCCGGCTCACCGCCGACCTGAAGGGCTACCGGACCCGCGAGATCGCCGCCGACGTGGGCGACCTGCGCAGGGCGCTCGGCTACCCGCAGTGGAACCTGTTCGGGGTCAGCTACTCCAGCCGCTCCATGCTGCTGGCCGCCACCCTGGACCCGGCGGGCACCCGGACCGTGGTGCTCGACTCCTACCTCCCGGAACAGGCCGCCTGGTACGACCAGGCCGCGCCCGCGCTGCGCGGCGCGGTGGACAAGCTCGGCATCGGCGACCGGTTCCGCGCCATGACCGAGCGCCTGAACAGGCGGCCCGCCGTGCTGGAGACCCACGACCCGGTCACCGGGCGGCGGGTGACCGTCACCCTGGACGGCAACGACGTGATCACCCTGCTCGGCGAGGCGATGCGCGAGACCGCGCTGCTGCCCGTGGTGCCGGTGGTGGTGGACGGCATCGCGGACGGCGACTACTCGCTGATCCAGCCGCTGCTGGACGAGGCGGGCGCCGCGCTGGTCAGCCACGAGCTGGGGCAGTACTACGCGGTGCAGTGCCAGGACGAGGCGCCGCGCAACACCTTCGCCGACCGCAGCCTGCTGACCGTGGCGACGGACGCCACCGTCTGCGACCGGTGGCAGCTGTCCGCGGCCGGTCCGGACAACTCGGCCACCGAGGCGCCGGTGCTGGTGCTCGGCGGCCAGTACGACCCCACCACCCCGCCGGAGAGCGCCGCGGAGGCCGCCGGAACGCTGCCCAACGCCCGTTTCACCGAGTTCGCGGGGGTGAGCCACGGCGTGTTCCTGGGGAGCGACTGCGGGCGCCGTACGGTGACGGCGTTCCTGGACGATCCTCAGGCGCCCGCGCCCTGCGATCCGGGGCGTGCGCCGTACCCGATCATGGCGCCGGGGGCGCTGCACCCGACCACCGCCGGGTACACGCTCCAGGCCGCGCCCTGGCTGCTGGCGCCGCTGGGGCTGTTCCTGCTCGCCTCGGTGCTCCAGTTGGCCGGCGGGGTGCTGACGGTGCGGCGCGGGGGCTGGGTGACCGCGCTGGCGGGCCTGACCGGGCTGGCGTTCGGCGGACTGGCCGCGCTGAGCCTGTCCGGCATGTCGGGCAATCCGCTGCCGCTGGCCTTCGGCCTGCCGCCGGCCCTGGTCTGGTACGGCCTGCTCGCCGTCGCCTCGGCGGCGTTGTCGGTGGTGGCCGCGTTCCGGCTGCGGGCGCCGGCCGTCTCCATCGTGCCCGCCGGTCTGGGCATCATCTTCGTCACCTGGCTCTACGCCTGGGTGCTTTGAGCCTGGGTGCTTTGAGCGGACCCATGGGTTGACGCCGTTCCGGGGCAACATCTACGTTACGTGACACGAAAAGTCTCGGTAATCTTGTGAAACTTTCGGAAAGCGGGTTTCCGCATGTCGCGACGTCACAAGGCACTACTCGTTCCGGTGTTGGCCTTTCCCTTGGCCGGGCTCGTTCCGGCACAGGCGGAAAGCGCTTCCCGGATTGAGGTGGAACACCGAAACATTCATCAGAAGATCGACGGATTCGGCTTCTCGCAGGCGTTCCGGCGGAACGAGCTGATCCGCCAGCTCTCCCCGCAGCAGCAGCGGGAGATCCTCGATCTCTGGCTCAGCAAGGAGAAGGGCGCGGGGCTGAGCATCCTGCGCCTGGGCATCGGCTCCTCGGCCACAGACAGCCCGTACGACCTGATGTGGTCCATCCAGCCGCAGGACCCGGGCGGCCCCGACGCGCCCCCGAACTACCGCTGGGACGGCGACGACGGCAGCCAGGTCTGGCTGGCCAAGGAGGCCAAGCGGTACGGCGTGCAGCGGTTCTACGCCGACGCCTGGAGCGCGCCCTACTACATGAAGGACAACGAGTCGGAGAACAACGGCGGCAGCCTCTGCGGCCTGACCGGCGTGACCTGCGCGGACGGCCAGGACTGGCGGGCGGCCTACGCCCGGTACCTGGTGCAGTACGCCAAGTTCTACAAGCAGGAGGGCATCAAGATCACCGACATCGGGTTCACCAACGAGCCCGACTGGACGGCCACCTACGCCTCCATGCGGTTCACCCCCGCGCAGGCCGCCGAGATGGTCAGGGTGATGGGCCCGTACGCCAGGAAGGCCGGGCTCAACCTGGTCTGCTGTGACTCCTTCGGCTGGACCGAGCAGAAGGCGTACACGGCGGCAGTGGAGGCCGACCCGGTGGCCCGCAGGTACGTGGACGTGTACGCCGGCCACACCTACGCCAGCCCCGTGGACGGGCCGCAGCCCACCAGGCGCTCGGTGTGGATGTCGGAGTGGAACCCCAACGGCGACACCTGGAACGTCAACTGGGACGACGGCAGCGGCTGGGACGGCTTCACCATCGCCTCGGCCGTGCACGACGCGCTGGTCCTGGGCAACGCCAACGCCTACGTCTACTGGTTCGGCGCCTCGCGCGGGGCGACCAGGGCGCTGCTCCAGGTGGACGTGCCCAACCAGACCTACTCGGTGTCCAAGCGCCTGTGGGCGCTGGCCGCCTACAGCCGGTTCATCCGGCCGGAGGCGGCGCGCCTGGGCATCTCGGCGAGCGACCCGGCGCTGAAGGTGTCGGCGTTCAGGAACAAGGACGGCTCGGAGGTCGTGGAGATCCTCAACACCGCGACGACGGCGGTGAACACGACGCTCAAGACCAAGCCCGGCAAGGCCACCCTCTACCTGACCGATGGTGGAAACTCGCTGGCGCCGTCCGCACTGCCCGGCTTCGGGCCGCACCGATCCCTGACCCTTCAGCCACGTTCCCTCACCACCGTCCTCGTGAAATAACAGTTGACCCCGGGAGGGCGCCCCTGGGAGCGTGGGCGTCCTCCCGGTTACACCTTTCGGGGGTAACTCTCATGATCCGGGTGGCGATCGTCGGGACGGGTGGCATCGCGGGCGTGTGCCACGTCCCCGCGCTCCGCGCGCAGGCGCACCGGGCTTCGGTTGTGGCCGCGGTGGACGTGGACGAGGCGCGCGTGAAAGCGTTCTGCGCCGAGCACGGCATCCCCGCGGCGTACACCTCGCTGGCGGCCATGCTGGATGGGGAGCGGCCCAATCTGGTGCATCTGTGCACGCCCCCGCACCTGCACGCGGCGCAGGCCGTGGAGTGCCTGCGGGCGGGGGCCTGGGTGTGGATCGAGAAACCGGCCTGCCTGAGTCTGGCCGAGTACGACCTGATCGCCGCCGCCGAACTGGACGCCTACGCCTCGGTGGTGTCCCAGCATCGGTTCGGGTCGGGGGCGCGGCATCTGCGGGACCTCGCGCCCTCGCTGGGGCGGCCGCTGGTGGGGCTCTGTGTGACGGCCTGGTACCGGGACCACGCCTACTACGAGGTGCCCTGGCGGGGGCGGTGGGCGACCGAGGGGGGTGGGCCGACCATGGGGCACGGCATTCACCAGATGGACCTGATGCTCTCGGTGCTCGGGGACTGGGCGGAGATCCGGGCGATGACCGGGACGCTGGACCGGCGGGTGGAGACCGAGGACGTGTCCATGGCGGTGGTGCGCTTCGAGTCGGGGGCGATGGTCTCGGTGGTCAACAGCGTGCTCTCGCCTCGGGAGGAGAGTTACCTGCGATTCGACTTCACCGGGGGGACGGTGGAGTTACGTCATCTGTATGGCTACCGCAACACGGACTGGAGTTCCACCTCGCCGCTCTGGGATCCGCCTTCTGAGGATGTGCCCTCCTCGCATGAGGCGCAGTTGGCGGAGGTGCTGGACGCGTTCGAGCGCGGGGAGGCGCCGCCGATGAGCGGGCGGGAGGGGCGCAGGGCGCTGGAGCTGATCACCGGGTTGTACGCGGCGGCGGTGAGTGGGCGGCCGGTGGCGCGGAGTGAGTTGACCGTCGATCATCCCTTTTATCATCGGCTGGACGGGGGCCATGGAACTGATCTTTGAAGAGCGCGGGGTGGAGATCCTGCGCTACGCGTATCAGCCGGATATGCCGGTTTTTGAGTCGCCTAAGCCGTATTTTCATCCGATTCGGACGCTTGCTGGGGATGTGGTCAGCGCTTATCGGCCGCACGATCATCGTTGGCACAAGGGTTTGGCGATGACCGTGTCGGATTTGTCTGGGGAGAACTTCTGGGGTGGGGGGAGTTATGTGCGGGCCGAGGGGGGCTATGTGGATCTCCCCAACAACGGCACGATGCGGCATGAAAGTTTCGACGACGACCGGGAGTCCGAGGCCGGGGACCACGGGGTGGGCGAGTCGCCGGCCGGGCGGACCGACACCGGCGAGCTTCGGGTGGACGAGTCGCGACGTGGGCTGGTCACCTCCGGGCAGCGGACTTCGTCCGGCGGGCGGCGGGTGGGTGAGGCGCTGAGCTGGCACACCCAATCCGGGGAGCACTGGGTGGACGAGGCACGGTCCTTCGCCGTGGTGGACGTCGAGGAGGACTCCTGGGCGCTGGAGTTCGCCACCGCCCTCACCAACGTGCGCGGGGACGATCTGGTCTTCGGCAGCCCGACCACCAACGGGCGGCCGCTGGCGGGCTACTGCGGGCTGTTCTGGCGCGGGCCGCGGTCCTTCGAGCACGGGACGGTGATCGCCTCGCACGGCGACGGGCCGTCGATGATGGGGCGGCCGTCGGACTGGCTGGCCTATGTGGGAGCCCATGACGAGGTGGACCGGTCGTCCACGCTGCTGTTCATGAGCGCGCAACCCACGCTGTGGTTCGTCCGGAACACGCCGTTCGCGGCGGTCAATCCGTCGATCGCGTTCGACGAGGAGTTGGTGCTGCCGGCTGGGGGGACGCTCTCGTTGCGTTATCGCGTGGTGGTGGGGTGCGGGGCTTGGGATCGGGCGCGGCTGGAGGCGTACGCGAAGGAGCATCCGTGTCCCATGTAGGCACTTCGGAGAAGGACCATCCGTATTCGGTGTAGGCACTTCGGAGAAGGACTATCTGTGTTCGGTGTAGGCATTTCGGATTTATCGGTTTATGACTGGCCTACGGCGGATGGGCTTTGTGGGGGTTCGCCTCATATGCACACGCTCTGTGCCGAGACGTACGTCGTCATCGGCGGTTCCGGCAGTGTGCAGACCCTGACCTGGTCGGGCTTCCAGGAGACTCCGCTGGAACCCGGGGTGGTCGTGTGGTTCACTCCCGGCACCGTGCACCGGCTGATCAACGGTGGTGACCTGCGGATCATCGTTCTCATGCAGAACAGCGGCCTGCCCGAGGCCGGCGACGCCGTCTTCACCTTCCCACCGTCCGTCCTGGACGACCCCGTCCGGTACGCCGAGGCGGCCTCCGGCGACGTCCGCGCCCGCCGCGACCTAGCCATCTCCGGATTTATCACCTTAAAAGAGGGCGGCTTCGACGACTTCCTCACCCGCGCCACCCGGATCATCACCCCCCGCCTCGACACCTTCGAACACCGCTGGCGCGAAGGCCCCCTAAAGTCCGCCCTAACCACCGGCGCCCACCTCACCGCCCTCCGCTCCGGCGACCCCACCCATCTACGCGAGGCAGCCGTCACCCGCCTCACCCCAGAACCCAAACCCGGCATGTGCGGAAATCTCCAGGCCTATCCCTCCCGCTAACGGGTAGCCAATCCCCATGACCAGGACAGCGACCAAAGCGGCCCTCTGGGCGATCACCGCCCTGGCCGCCCTCATCACGGTCAGCTGCGACGACGGCACACCCCCCAACCGCCAGGCAGAAACATCCACCGTCAGCCCTGCCTTCCACAAACAACCTGGTCATCCCACAACTTGAGCAGCCCCCACAACCCACCCTCCCAACAGCCCCGACCCCAACGATGGCCGCCACACTCCCACCTCCGGTCAGCCCCTACTTCGCCACCTCCGGTCAGCCCGGCTCCGCCGAAGCAGCCACCTACCGCGTCGATGCGTGGCATTCGGTTCACCGTGGTCCCCCCACCCCCGGCCCATTACTGACCTCCAGCCTGACCCGGCTCCGCCGCAGTGGCCGACTTCCACGTCGATGCGTGGCATTCGGTTCGCCCTGGTCCTCCCACCCACCCGCCCCCTCCATTACCGTGT
>NZ_JAHCST010000004.1 GCF_018476525.1 Acrocarpospora catenulata | reverse complement strand
CCGGACCTGGGGGTCACCAGGGTGGGTGGGTGGGAGAATCACGGCAATCAAATCTTCTATGCGCGGTGGCGGTTTCAGTGAGCGTTGATCCATCCGATCTGCGGGCGGTGGCGGCCCAATTGGGGCGCGAGCCACGGGGCGTTCGCGCGGTTGCGCATCGCTGTCCCTGTGGACTGCCGGACGTGGTGGAAACCGCGCCCCGGCTGCCTGACGGCTCCCCGTTTCCGACCTTGTTCTATCTGACCTGCCCCAAGGCGGCCTCGGCGATCGGCACCCTGGAGGCGTCCGGCCTGATGCGCGAGATGACCGCGCGCCTGGCCGAGGACCCCGACCTGGCCGCCGCCTACCGCACCGCCCACGAGGACTACGTTTCCCGCCGGGACAAGGCGGCGGCGGAGGACGCTCTTGAGCCCCTGCCGCGGGACATGCAGACCGCAGGGGGTATGCCTGACCGCGTGAAATGCCTGCACGCCCTCGTCGGACACGAACTGGCCGTTCCCGGCATCAACCCGTTCGGCCGCGAGGCTTTGGACATGTTGCCCGAATGGTGGGCGGAAGGGCCGTGCTGCCGTGACTAAGCGAGTGGCCGCGATCGACTGCGGAACCAATTCGGTCCGCCTGCTCCTGGCCGAGTGGTCCGGAGACACCCTCCTCGACATCGAACGCCGAATGCAGATCGTCCGCCTGGGCCAGGGCGTCGACCGCACCGGCCGCCTGGCCCCAGAGGCCCTGGAGCGCACCTTCCAGGCCATGCGCGGCTACGCCTCGCTCATCGGCGAAGGAGTCCCAACCCGCGTCGTAGCCACCTCAGCCACCCGAGACGCGGCCAACCGCGACGATTTCGTGTCCGGTGTCGTGGACATCTTCGGCGTCCCACCCGAGGTCATCACCGGCGCCGAGGAAGCCGCCCTCTCCTTCGCCGGAGCCACCCGCTCCGCAGGGGACGCCGAGCCCCCGTACCTGGTGGTGGACATCGGCGGCGGCTCCACCGAATTCGTCGTCGGAACCACCACGGTAGACGCCGCCCTCTCCGTCGACATCGGCTGCGTCCGCCTGACCGAACGCCACACCGGCCCCTCCGGCCTGTCCGTCCCCGACGTGATCAGCGACATCGAAAGCGCCCTCGACCGTGTCGAGGAGACCGTCCCCGTCCGCCGCGCCCGCACCCTGATCGGCCTCGCAGGCTCAGTGACCACAGTCGCCGGAATCGCCCTCGACCTCCCCGCGTACGACTCCGAAAAGATCCACCACTCCCGAATCCCAGCCCCCCAGGTCCACGAGATCGCGGCCCTACTGCCGACCATGACCGCCGAGGAACGCGCCGCGATCCCGGTGATGCACCCCGGCCGGGTCGACGTCATCAGCGCGGGCGCCCTGATCCTGGACCGAATCATCCGCCGCTACGAATTCCCCGACGTCCTGGTCAGCGAACACGACATCCTCGACGGAATCGCCTGGTCGCTCCTTTAGGCGTTTGTTTGGCAAACCCTGTCTGATTCAGACGCCGTCCCAAGACCGGCAAGCCCACCAGGGGCCTGACAAATGCCTGTACTCCTCGCACCAGACCTCGTCCGGAGGTTGCCGGCCATCGGGAAGCCAGAGAAACCCTCGCGACACCATGAGCGGCCAGTCGGTGACCATCACCTGGGCGCCTCCGGGAATCGCCTCGGCTCCGCCGGAAACGAAACCACCCCATTGCGAGTCGTACGCCCCGCAGACGTAGTACAGCCCTACCCACTCACAGCCGTACTTCTGGTCGCCGCGCGCGAGATCGATCGCATAACGTTCAAGACTGCTCTCTGAAAGCTTGAACCGCACCCAGAATGGCGCCTCCGTATAGTGCACGGTGACGTACACCACGAAGATCACTGGAACGAGTAACCAGTTGAGGGCCGCGATCCGCTTGTTGCGAAATGCCGCGACCAGCAAGCGAACGATCCACGCCAGGGTGATTACCGTCCATGCCAGGAGAGCGAAGACGGACTGCTCGAAGTAGGGGTAAGGAACGCTGGCGTAGTACCAGCCGATCAGCGCCACAAGCGCCGTAACGAAAAGAAATAGTCGCCCCCGCAGCCAACCTCGAGGCTTCTCATCAGTGGTGGCCGCGCTTCCGTCCGCAATACTCGCCATCGTCGAAGAATGACGCACGGGATTGCCCGCGTCCAGCTCACCGGGTTCATTAGCCGGGGCCCTGCGAAGAATCCGGAGTCTCGCTGCCTGGTTTACCGAGCGGTGAGTTCGGTCGGAATTCGCGGCGAAGGAGCCGGAGACCCTCGGTGATGCGTTCGGCGGGGATGTTGCCGTACCCGAGCAGCAGGCCGGCCACCGGCCGTTCGCCGGCCCCGCCCCTCAAATGGAGCAACAACGTGAAATTCAGCAGGACCTCTCAGATTCTGGCCGCGTCGGTGCTCGGCCTGGCGCTCGCCGGGCTGGCCTCCTCGCCCGCGATGGCGGGCGAAGGCCCCGACGACGGCATCGACATCTCGGTGAACATCGAGCCCATCCGTGTTCCGGGT
Organism: Acrocarpospora catenulata; assembly: GCF_018476525.1. GTDB lineage: Bacteria > Actinomycetota > Actinomycetes > Streptosporangiales > Streptosporangiaceae > Acrocarpospora > Acrocarpospora catenulata. The sequence continues at coordinate 292,316 of NZ_JAHCST010000004.1, read as the reverse complement.
GAGGTGTCGATGACCGTGGCCGACAACAACGGCGTGGCCCTGACCGACAACGGCTCGGACGCCGCCGCACGTCAGTTCACCGGCACCCTGCCGACCGTGACGGTGACCGACACCCGTCTTCCGGACGAGATCCCGGCCGGTGACTTCTGGGCCGTGGTCGGCCAGGCCAGCCAGTTCGTGGCGACCGGCGACCCGGCCAAGACGATCGGCCCCGAGTACCTGGGCTGGACCCCGCGCCTGCTGTCGGGTTCCTCCACCGGTGCGGTGGCGGCCGGTGAGCCCGTCTCCAGTGTCGTCTCCGACGGCACCGGCGCCCCGACGGTGGGCCTGATTTCGCGGCGGCGCCGGACTGCGGCACCTAGTGCGCGGTTGCCGGTAGTGCGCATTGCGCAGTACTGTTCATTCCGTGGATAGCAGCCAGCTTCTTAAGGGTGTGCTCGACCTCGCTGTGCTTGCCGTGCTCAACGAGCGCGACAGTTACGGCTACGACGTGGTCCGCCGGCTCAGGGAAGCCGGGCTGGAGGAGGTGGGGGACGCCTCCGTGTATGGGACGCTCCGGCGGCTCTTCCGGGCGGGAGCGCTCACTTCGTACGTGGTGGCTTCGGACGAGGGGCCGCATCGGAAGTACTACGGGCTCAACAGTGTGGGGCGGGCGCAACTGGCCAGTTCCGCCAAGACCTGGGCGGCCTTTGCCGCGACCATGAGCGACCTGCTGAAGGAGGCGCGGGCGTGATGACTCCCAACGAGTACGCGCAGGCTGTGCGGGACGCGCTCGCCGATCTGCCGCCGGCCGATCTGGAGGAGCTCGTCGAGGATCTGGACGACCATCTCGCCGAGGTGGCCGCGGAGTCGGGGGTGCCGCTGGAGGAGCGGCTGGGATCGCCGGAGGTGTACGCGGCGGAGCTTCGGGTCGCTTATGGGGCGCGGGGGGCCGAGGGGGGCTCAGAGGCCCAGGTGGGGCTGCGGACGCGGGCGCAGGCCCGGATGGTGGGGCTGCATGGGCGGATGACGCGGTTTGCGCCCTATCGGCAGGCGGTGGGGTTCCTGCCGGAGTTACGCCCGGCCTGGTGGGTTCTGCGGGGGTATGCGATCGGGCTGCTGCTGGTGTCGTTCTCCACGGGGAGCGTGCAGTACGTGCCGGAGAGCATCGGGGCGTGGCTGTTCACGCTGGCCGCGATCTGGGTGTCGGTCTGGGTGGGGCGGCGGCCCCGGGGCGCGCGGTTGCGACGCGTGGGCCTGGCTGGGGTCAACGTTTTGGCGGGCTTGGTTGTGCTGGTGGGCATGGTCCAGATCGCCGAATGGAACCACGACGCGGGGCCGGTGGCTGGTGTGTCGGCGGTGAAGCTGACGGAGGGGGCGGGCTTCTGGAATGGGGTCTACAACATCTTTCCGTACGCGAAGGACGGCACTCCGCTGACGGGGGTGCGGCTCTACGACCAGGAGGGGCGGCCGATCACCCTGGATCCGGAAATGTATGGATACCAGATTGATCGCAGCTGCCTGGAGGGAATGCCGGCCGACACCTACCCGCTGCCGCTGACTCCCCGTAGCCATCTGTGGCCGCTCGATGAGAACGGCTATCCGGTTCCCGGCAGACCTCAGCCGACCCCGTGCCCGAGTCCTTCGCCTTCCCCGTCGCCTACTCTCTCGCCTTCACCCAGTCCGGCGAAGCCCAGCCCGTCGAAGTCGTGAGCGGAGCGCGGGTCAGCGTAGCCGTACGGGAAGGGAGAAGAGGCCGCGCATGATGGCGCTGGGCCACCAGGTGAGGGTGGCCGGATCGGCAGCCAAGGCGATATCCGGAAATTTCCGGAGCAGGGTGCCAATGGCTGCTTCGCCCTCGATTTTGGCGAGGGCTGCGCCGATGCAGTAGTGCGCACCGCGGCCGAAAGCGAGATGGGGCTCCCCGTGCCGGCCCGGCCGGAACTCGTCCGGGTCGGGAAAGGCCTCCGGGTCGCGGTTGGCGGACAGCAGCGCGATCAGGATCGGCTCGCCGGGGAGCATCTCCTGCCCGCCGATGACCACGGGTTCGGTGGGGAAACGCCAGGTCGCATTCCGCAAAGGGCCGTCATAGCGGAGCATCTCGTCGACCACGTCCGGCAGGATGGCCGGGTCCTCCCGTACGGCGGCCAACTGGGACGGATGGCGGAGCAGCGCCAGCATGCCGTTCCCGATCAGCGCGACCGTCGTCTCGTGACCCGCGATGAGCAACAGGAACGCGGTCGAGGTGAGCTCGTCGAGGCTGATGTCCGGCCGCTTCACCAGCTCGGTGAGGAGATCGTCACCGGGATGGGTGCGCTTGGCGGCCACCAGGTCGGTGAGGAACTCCTCCAGCGCGTCGGTGGCCGCGGTGATCGCCCCCACCTCCGAGGCCGCCGCCGAGTCGATCACCGACGCGTGATGGTGGAAGGTGGCCCGATCGCCCTCCGGCACCCCGAGCAGGTCGCAGATGATCGTGATGGGCAGCGGGTACGCCAGATCGGCGATCAGGTCGGCCTCGTCCTTGCCGTCCAGTTTGGCCAGCAGTTCGTCGGTGACCTGCTGGGCCCGATCCCGCAGCCCCGCGATCCGGCGAGGCGTGAACGCGGCGCTGACCAGCCGCCGTAACCGGGAATGGTCCGGCGGATCGGTGTTGATCATGTGCCGGGCCAGCGAGGGACGGTGGTCCAGCGGCAGCCCCAGGCTGGCGGCCTGCCACTCCGGGGAGCCCTTCGCCGGGTCCTTGGCCAGCGCGGGATGGGTGAGCGCGGCCACCGCGTCCGCGTACCTGGTGACCAGCCATGCCTCACAGCCGGGCAGCGGCACCTTGGAGACCGGCGCGTGGCGCCGCAGCCAGTCGTAGGCGGGGTACGGGTCGGCGTCGAACGCGGGTCCGGCCATCGGGGGGATCGACATGCGCGGTGATGTACCCAACTCTGTCCGCCTCCGACCGCGTTGACGCCTTCGACCGTCGGCCCTATGGTTCATTACTGAAGTAATGAACCAGCGAGGTGCCATGTTCGACGACCGGAGCCCGATCTACCGGCAGATCGCCGACCGCATCAAGGCGGACGTGCTGAGCGAGCAGATCAAAGGCGACGAGCAGATCATGTCCACCAACCAGTACGCGGCCTACTACCGGATCAACCCGGCGACGGCGGCCAAGGCGTTCCAGCAGCTCGTGGACGAGGGCGTGCTCTACAAGAAGCGAGGTATCGGCATGTTCGTCAGCCCGGACGCCCGGGAGAACCTGCGGGCCGCTCGCCGGGAGACCTTCTTCGCGGAGGTGGTGGACCCGATGGTGACCGAGGCCAAGACGATCGGCATCCCGCTGGGCGAGGTCGTCCAGCGGATCAACGAACTGGGGGCACGATGAGGGTCGAGGTGCGGGACCTCGTCCTGCGCTACGGGGAGACGACGGCGCTGGACGGGGTGACGCTCTCCCTGGAGCCGAACAAGATCCACGGTCTGCTCGGGCGGAACGGGTCGGGCAAGACGAGCCTGCTGTCGGTGCTGGCGGCCTTCCGGCGGCAGAGCGCGGGCGAGGTGCGGATCGGCGGCGAGCCGGTGTTCGAGAACACGGCCGTCACCTCCCGGATCAGCCTGATCCGGGACGAAGGCGAGACGGTGGATCTGGGCACGGTCGACGACGCGCTGTTCTTCGCCGAGTGGCTGCGTCCCGACTGGGACGCCAAGTTCGCGAGCGAGCTGCTGGAGCGGTTCGCGCTGACCCGCAAGATGTCGGTGAAGGCGATGTCGAAGGGGCAGCGCTCGGCGTTCGGGGTGATCATCGGGCTGGCCGGGCGGGCACCGCTGACCATGTTCGACGAGTCCCACCTGGGCATGGACGTGCCCTCCCGGCAGGCGTTCTACGACGTGCTGCTGGCCGACTACATGGCCAGGCCACGGACGATCATTCTGTCCAGTCATCTGATCGAGGAGGTGAGCCCGCTGCTGGAGAAAGTGGTGATCATCGACGCGGGCCGGGTGGTGGTGCAGGAGGAGACACAGGCGCTGCTCGCGCGCGGCACGGCGATCACGGGCGCGGCCGCCTCGGTGGACGCGTTCACCGAGGGCCTGACGGTGCTGGACAGCCGCCACCTGGGCGGCACCAAGTCCGTGCTGGTGTACGGCGCGCTGGACGAGGAGCGGCGGCGCCGGGCCGAGGCGGCGGGCCTGGAGCTGGGACCGGTCGCGATGGAGGATCTGTTCGTGCATCTGACGGGAGGTCCGCGATGAAATTCCCGACCCGGTTACTCGCGGCCAACATGGTGTTCGCCATCCTGCTGTGGGTGGGCTTCCTGCTGCTGGTGGGCGCGATCACGGCGGGGATAGCCGTGTTCGGCCAGGTCTCCGGCAGCGTGTGGGATCCGGCTTCGCAACTGGCCCGCTTCTACGCGCTGTTCACCGGGGTGGCACTGGCCCGCGAGTATCTGCCGATGTACATCGCGCACGGGCAGACCCGCCGCCAGTTCGGCGCGCAGGCGGCAGTGACGATCACGCTCTTCGCGCCCTTCCTGTCGGTGCTCATCACGCTCGGGTACCTGCTGGAGAACGTGCTCCACGGGGTGGCGGGCTGGCCGCAGGGCATTTCGCGGGACCATCTGTTCGGATCCACGTCCGAGATCGGCCTGATCTTCGCCGAGTACGCGATCGAGTTCCTGGTGTGGACGGTGGCGGGCGCGCTGATGGGCGCCGGCTTCTACCGCTGGGAAGGCGGCGGGGTGGTGACCATCCCGGTGGGGATCGCGATGGTGCTGGTGAGTTCGGGAGCACTCGGCACCGACCTGCGCATCCCTTTCCTGTTCCTGACGATGCTGAACAGACTCCGGTTGGACCTCCAGGAGAGCCTGCCGCTGGGGCTGGCGGTGGGTCTGGGGACCTTCGCGGTCGGTCTGGCGTTGGCCTGGGCCATCATCCGTGACGTGCCGCTGCGGAACCGGCCACGATAGGACTATGAGTTTCGTACCCCCCGGTTCCGGCTGGCCCGAGGATCCCGCCACGCCGCAGACTCCGGTGGCCACCGGCGCGGCGCAGGTGCGTGAGCTCGCGGGCGGGAGCCGTACGCTGCCGGAGCTGGTGGCCAGGGAGTCGGTGTGCCGGGCCTGTCCCCGGCTGGTGACCTGGCGGGAGGAGGTCGCGGAGGTCCGGCGGAAGGCGTTCGCCGGGGAGACGTACTGGGGGCGGCCGGTTCCCGGGTGGGGGGACGACGATCCGCGGGTGCTGATCGTGGGGCTGGCGCCCGCCGCGCACGGGGGGAACCGTACCGGGCGGATCTTCACCGGGGATCGCAGCGGGGACTGGCTGTTCGCGTCGCTGTACCGGGCGGGGCTGGCCGTACAGGAGACCAGCACGCACGCCGGGGACGGGCAGCGGCTGGTACGGGCCAGGGTGGTGGCGGCGGTGCGGTGCGCGCCCCCGGCCAACAAGCCGACCGTCGAGGAGCGGGACACCTGCGCGCCCTGGCTGCTGCGGGAACTCCAGCTGACCTCGCCCCGGGTGATCGTCGCGCTCGGCGGGTACGCGTGGCAGGCGATCTGGCCGGCGCTCCGTACCGCCGGATACCCGCTGCCGCCCCGGCGCCCCGCCTTCGGGCACGGCGCCGAGGTGCCGATCGGCCAGGCCACCCTGCTGGGCTGCTACCACCCCAGCCAGCAGAACACCTTCACCGGCAGGGTCACCGCCGCCATGTTGGACGCGGTCTTCATGCGTGCCGCCGAACTGGGTACCTGATGCTATGGGCCGGTTGATCCCGGCTCAGCGGAATAACGTAGCCTTGTGAATGCTTTCACAAACTGAGAGACCAACGACGAGGCACGAAGGGCACCTACGGTGAACCTCAAGTCGAAGCACATCGTCATCGTCGGCGGTGGATACGTGGGCATGTACACCGCACTCCGCCTGCAGCGCACCCTCCGCCGCGAGCTCAAGGCCGGAACGGTCAGGATCACCATCATGGATCCCCAGTCGTACATGACCTACCAGCCGTTCCTCCCCGAGACGGCGGCCGGCAACATCTCCCCGCGGCACGTGGTGATCCCGCTCCGCCGGGTGCTGCCCAGGGTCCGCGTGCTCAACGGCCGGGTTTCCAAGATCCACCATGGCGAGCGCAGCCTCACCTTCGAACCGGTGGCCGGGGAACCCATCGAGATCAGCTACGACATCCTGGTGATGGCCGCCGGATCGATCTCCCGCACCCTGCCCATCCCGGGCCTGCGCGACGCCGCCATCGGCTTCAAGACGATCGCCGAGTCCATCGCGCTCCGCAACCGCGTGCTCGGCCTGCTCGACCGCGCCGAATCCTCCACCGATCCGGCGGTACGCAGCCGCGCGCTCACCTTCGTCGTGGTCGGCGGCGGTTTCGCCGGCATCGAACTCCTCGGCGAGCTTGAGGACATGGCCGTGGACGCCGTCCAGTACTACAGCACCATCCGGCGCGAGGACATGCGCTGGGTGCTGATCGAGGCCAGCGACCGCATCCTGCCCGAGGTCGGCCCGGAGATGGGCGAGTGGACCGCGGAGGAACTCCGCGGCCGGGGCATCGAGCTCAAGATGAAGACCCTGCTGAACTCCTGCGAGGGCGGCCTGGTCAAGACCTCCGACGGCGACGAGTTCGAGTCCGCCACCATCGTCTGGACGGCCGGCGTCAAACCCTCCCGGATCGTCAACTCCGGCGACCTGCCGCTGGACGAGCGGGGCCGCCTGATGACCACCACGCGCCTGACCATCACCGGCACCAAGGACGCCTTCGCCGCCGGCGACGTCGCCGGCGTCCCCGACCTCACCAAGCCCGGCGAGTACTGCGCGCCCAACGCCCAGCACGCGGTCCGGCAGGCCAAGGTCCTGGGCGACAACATCACCGCGTCCCTGCGCGGGCGCCCGCTGCGCGACTACCGCCACCGGTACGCCGGTTCGGTCGCCGGGCTGGGCCTCTACCAGGGCGTCGCCAACGTGTACGGGGTAAAGCTTCGCGGATTCCCTGCGTGGTTCATGCACCGCACGTACCATCTGTCCAGGGTGCCGACGACGAACCGCAAGGTCCGGGTGCTGGTCGACTGGACGCTGTCGCTGTTCTTCAAGCGAGAGACCGTCTCCCTCGGTGAGATCGAGAACCCTCGCGAGGAGTTCCGCGCGGCCGCCACCCCCGACAAGCGCTGACTCATCCCGGTACGGCTCACGCCTCCTTCCTGGCGTGGGCCGTCCCATCGGCCCCTTCCACGGTCACGACCGACCCCTCCTCGGCGTGGCCGTTCTTTCCGTTATGGGACTAGTAGGGGGGCGGATGTTGACGTCTTACCGCCAACACGGACAATTACCGCAGCACCTATCACCGCCCGCCGACTCCCACCCCTCAACCACCCCATCCCCCGCCCTCCCCCGGTTCCCCCCGGAGACCCACCCGTGTTTCCCGTCCCGCACCCCCCAAATCACACAGCCCCCACCTTCACCGCCACCGGCCCGGCGGCACTTCCCCCTGCCCACCCCCCTATGCCCCCTCACACCGCAACCGGTCTGATCGCTTTCATCCCCTTTCATCCCGGTTACTCACCGTTCCCAACCCTGCCCGCGAAACCCCTCTCGCCCGTCCTCCTGCCGCCCACCTGGACCGGCACATTTTTCTCGACAGGACAGGGACTTCGCATGCCGTACATGCTCGGCCGAAGGGGGAGTTGCGGCGTAAAGTCACACCAGTTACAGATGTGCGCTCCGTGACGTATGATCGCGGCGCCCCCGTAGCCCAATGGCAGAGGCAAGCCCCTTAAAAGGGCTGTTGTGCGGGTTCGACTCCCGCCGGGGGCACAATCTGTGACTAAGAAGAACAGCCTGTGACCAGCGGTTTCGCAGTCACAGGCTGTCGTCGTTCTATCCGGTCGTGTGGGGCACGTAGACGGCGTTCTGGGGCTGTTCCGGCCAAATACGGGCCGAAGTTTTCAAGATCAAGAAACGTCGAACCAATCGGCTGGCTTGGGAAGGCGCTGGGTGCCTCTCGCGGCTTCTATCGGTGGGGTGGAAAGTACTCTCATGACACGTGTCGTACTGGTGTTCGTCGGGGTCGGCATTCTGATCATTGTGTTGGTGGTTCTTGGCCGGGCTCTTCTGGTGGGGCGGGGCTCGGGGCCGCTCAGCCAGGCTGCGCTTGATCAGGCTTACCGTCAGGGCGTGGCGCCGGACCTGATGTACGTGGTTGTGGTGAAGGGGTACGAAATTGCCGAGCAGTCGGTCGGCGTCATAGGCGATGAGGGGTTCGGGGCCTTCTATGTCGCGAAGGACGGGCGGCAGGTGCAGCTCAGGATCGATCGTGGTGTCATGACGGATGAGCTGTGCGCCGGCCTCCCCGTGACGGACATGGAACCGCTGACTGCGCCGGTCCGGTGTGAGCGTGACGAGGTTGGCTGGTACCGGGAGGGTGGCGGCCGTCACGAGTACGTCGCCGTCCACGGCGACCACCTCATCAAGCTGGCGGGACGGCTTGAGGATGTGGATCGGGCGACGCTCAAGGCCGCTGTCGCCGGAGCGCGTACTGCCGTCTTCACTCCTGGTGCGCCGTCGCCCCCGCACACTCCGGTCCGCCGCGGCGATCTGCCCACCACGGGGGACGGCGCTCCGATCCAGAACACCGGTCCCGGCGGTTGATCGCGCAGTACGAAGACGACCATTACGGGAACTCGGGTGCGGCGCCGGTCGTTGAGGGTGTGCTGCCTGCTTGCTCTTGCGGGGTGTGCGATCCCAAGGGAGCATTACAGGCAGTGTGCTGATCATGTAGCCCGCGTCGTGGAGGAAGCGGTGGAGAGTAGAAACCCGATATTCAGTCGGCGTGGGGGCGTCGGCCAGCAGGCGTGGTCGGGGCCGGCGCCGAGTGCGCAGCAGTTGAACGAGATGTACAACGCGCCGGCGTACGCGCCGCCGTCGCAGCCGCCGGGCTACCGGACCATGACGATGGACGACGTCGTCATGAAGGGCTTCTTCACGCTGGGCACGGTGATCGTGGCCGCGGGGATTGCCTGGTACTCGGGGTGGGGCATCGGGATCGGGATCGGGGCCGCCCTGATCGCGATGGTGCTGGGGCTGGTCGTTTCCTTCCGGCAGAGCGCCAACCCGGCGCTCATCCTGGGATACGCGGTCTTCGAGGGCATCTTCCTCGGGATCATCAGCAACTTCTTCGAGGCCCGGTTCAACGGGATCGTGCTGCAAGCGGTGATCGGCACGATGATGGCGTTCCTCGGGACGCTCTCGGTCTACGCGCTGAAGATTTTCCGGCCGACGCCGAAGTTCACCAAGTTCGTGATCGGGGCCGCGTTCGCCGCGCTCGGCCTGATTCTGATCAACTTCATCGCGAGCTTCTTCATCGACGGCGGGCTCGGCCTGCGGTCGGGTGGTCCGCTGGCGATCGCGTTCAGCGTGGGCATGATCCTGCTGGGCTGCTTCTTCCTGCTGCTCGACTTCGACCAGATCGACGAAGGTGTGCGGTCGGGCGTGCCGGAGAAGTACTCCTGGCTGATGGCGTTCGGGCTGACGCTGAGCCTGGTCTGGATCTACCTTGAGGTGCTCCGGCTGCTGAGCTACTTCAGCGGTGACGACTGATCACCGGAAAAAATCCCAAAAGAACGGCGCCTCCCGACGGTCGGGAGGCGCTTGTTTTTTGGGGAAAGCGACACCCAGGGCAACGGAAGATCAACATCTCGTAACGAATGGATGCCTATTGGGGTCTTGTCAAGCCCTGAACTGTGAGGCAGTGTCGTGCCAAAGGAGTCTTATCCGTGGAGGTGCCCATGTCGTTGAACCACTCACCGGAGACCCAGATCAAGCTCATCGCCCGCGTCCCGTCCATCACCGGTCGCGAACTCCCCGAGTGGTTCCAAGCCATCGACAACGGCCCGGCGTTCCTACGTTGTGAAGAGCGGGCCAACTGGCTCGCCGACGAGCACGGGCTGACCCACGGCTACGCCGCCGCCATCGTCCTGGAGCACGAGCGGCGCCGACGCCACCACTTCTTCTAAGTCCGACAATAAACAGCAATGCGCCCGTGCCGGGTCCGGCGCGGGCGCATTGCCATGTGACGGCATGATGGATCTCATGGATCCAGCCAAGGCTATCGACTTCGTCCGGGCCAACCACCGCGCGGTGCTGCTGACCTGGCATCCGGACGGCCGCCCCCAGATGTCCCCGGTGACGGTGGGCGCCGACGGCGACGGGCATATCGTGATCAGCACCCGGGAGACCGCCGTCAAGGCCCGGAACGTGCGCGCCAACCCCCAGGTCTTCCTCACCGTGATGAACGACGGCTTCTACGGCCCGTGGGTGCAGATCGAGGGTGTGGCGGAGATTCTGCGCCTACCGGAGGCGATGGAGCCGCTCGTCCAGTACTACCGGGACATCAGCGGCGAGCACCCCGACTGGGACGACTACCGCGAGGCCATGGTGCGGGACCGGCGCGTGCTGCTGCGTATCCAGGTCGTCAAGGCCGGTCCCGACCGCCACGGTTAAAGGCGCTCGACGATCATGGCCATGCCCTGGCCGCCGCCCACGCACATGGTCTCCAGGCCGATCGTCTTGTCGTGGAACTGGAGGCCGTTGAGCAGCGTGGTGGTGATCCGGGCGCCGGTCATGCCGAACGGGTGGCCCACCGCGATGGCCCCGCCGTTGACGTTGAGGCGGTCCAGGTCGATGCCGAGCTCCTGGTAGGAGGGGATGACCTGGGCCGCGAACGCCTCGTTGATCTCGACCAGGTCCACGTCGCCGATGGCCATGCCGGCCTTGGCCAGCGCCTTACGGGAGGCCTCGACCGGGCCCAGGCCCATGATCTCGGGGGAGAGGCCGCTGACCGCGGTGGAGACGACCCGGGCGAGCGGGGTGATGCCCAGCTCGGCGGCCTTGGTGTCGCTCATCACGATCACCGCGGCGGCGCCGTCGTTGAGCGGGCAGCAGTTGCCGGCGGTGACCGTGCCGTCCGGCCGGAAGACGGGCTTGAGCGCGGAGACCGCCTCGTACGTGGTGCCCGGGCGCGGGCCGTCGTCCTTGCTGACCACGGTGCCGTCGGGGAGCGTGACGGGGGTGATGTCGCGCTCCCAGAAGCCGTTGGCGAGCGCCTTCTCGGCCAGGTTCTGGGAGCGTACGCCGAACTCGTCCTGCTCGCGGCGGGAGACGCCCGTCAGCGAGGCCACGTTCTCGGCGGTCTGGCCCATCGCGATGTAGACGTCGGGCAGCTCGCCGTCCTCGCGCGGGTCGTGCCACGGGCCCTTGCCGCCCGCCGCGTTCGCCTCGGTACGGCCCTTGGCGGTCTGGAAGAGCTCGTTCTCGGTGTCCGGCAGCGAGTCGGCCGTGCCCTTGACGAACCGGGAGACGCACTCGACCCCGGCCGACACGAAGATGTCGCCCTCCCCGGCCTTGATCGCGTGGAAGGCCATCCGGGTGGTCTGCAGCGAGGAGGAACAGTACCGGTTGACCGTCGTGCCGGGCACCCCGTCCAGGCCGAGCAGCACCGAGACCACCCGGGCCATGTTGAAGCCCTGCTCGCCGCCCGGCAGGCCGCAGCCCAGCATGAGGTCGTCGATGGTGGCCGGGTCGAGTTGCGGCACCTTGGCCAGCGCCGCCTGGATCATCTGCACGGTCAGGTCGTCGGGACGGATGTCCTTGAGCGACCCCTTGAAGGCGCGGCCGATGGGGGAGCGGGCGGTCGCGACGATGACGGCCTCGGGCATGTGGCTCTCCTGGGGTTGGCTGATGGGCTCCACTCGGAGGTTACCCAACGGTAGTTCGACAGCCGTCCCCAGGGGGCCGATGAACAGAACTTTGTACGGTCACCCGTACATGCCGGGAGAGCTCGCGGTGGCGTCCTTGACGGCGTTGAGCGCGCCCTTCTCGTCGCGCCAGAGCCGCCAGCCGCCCTGGCTGCCGGTGAACCAGGACGGCGGGGCCACCGCCGTGTTGGTCACCCGCTTGCCGCTGGCCAGGTCGAACTCGCAGAGCGCGGCGATCGAGTAGAACCCGGGCGTGATGCCGCCGGCCAGCTTGAGCGGCTGTGGGTCGGTCACGCAGAACGACCAGCCGTGCACCCCCTCGGCCTCCCTGCGGCTGCCGGTGACCAGGTCGTAGACGGTGCTGGGCTGGTTGTGCTTGAGGAAGCCGAGCTGCTCCATCTTGGCGGGGAAGGCCAGCCACCAGCCGGAGCCGGGCACCTGGGTGGCGGTGATCTGCCCGAGCACCCGGCCGGACTCGCCGTCCAAACGGGCGAAGCCGCCGTACTGGCCCTGCTGGTCGACCGGGCGCACCACGGGGGCGTAGGCCGGGTTGCCGCTTGGGTAGACCCGGACCACCGAGGGGCGCATCCAGTCGACCATGCCGTCCGCCAGCCGTACCGAGAACAGGCCGAAGGAGGAGGTGCGCTTGGTGCGCTGGTTGGTGTACGGCGCGACGTAGCCGACGAGCTTGTCGCCGGTCGCCCCGAACGCCCAGCCGCCGGACAGGTCGATGCCCTCGCCCAGCGCCTGCTCGATCGGCAGCTGCCAGACGGCTTTGCCGGTCTTCAGCTCGTACGCCTCCAGCACCGGATTGGCCGCCAGCCGCAGCACCACCACCCGGTTGGCGTCCGACCACTCCACCTCGGCGATTCCGGGCAGCCGCCACGCGGGCTTTCCGGTCAGCGGGTCCAGCACCATCATGCGGGCCCCCGCCAGCGCGGTGTGCTCCGACAGGCACAGGTACGCTCCGCAGCGCTGCGGCCCGAAGGTCGAGTGCACCGGACGGGACCATTTCTGCCGCCCGGTCTTGCCGTCCCTGGCCACCAGCGCGGCCGGCCACCGGCCCCCTTTGACCGGATCGACCGCTGCCACCACGGCCTGCCCGCCGGGCAGCTCCACGGTGGCCGGCGGCTGCACGCCCATGCCCGGCAGCCGCCCGGCCATGGTGGCCGGGGCGGACCACAACTTCTTCCCACTGGCCAGGTCGAGTGCGACGGTCTCCAGCGAGCCGTCCGGGCGGAGCGAGGTGGCGGCCGCCACCCCGGCTCCCGAGGTCACCCGGCTGACCACGTTCAGCTGGCTGTTCTGCCAGGTCGGGAAGGCGGAGGCGGCGTCGCTGCCGGCGCAGGCGGTCAGGGCGCCGTTGGCCAGCAGAGTGAGGGCAAGCGGGGCGATTGTGCGCCGGATCATCAGTCAACTCCTACAGGGGGTGACGGATCCAGCGCGGAGAGTGTCGGCGATCAGGTGTGATCGGGCAGGGTTCCCGATCGGCGCGTTCCCTGTCTCCGGCGGAGCAAGGTCGCCCACCGCCCGTGGGGGCCGACTGCTCGACCGGCGACGCGGGTCGCCGTGACCTCGGTGCCGGGCTCCTCCACGGCCATCGCCGCCAGAAGGTATTGCGAGCCTTCGACGCGTTCGGGCTCTGGTTCCGGCCACAACCCGAGCGCGGCGCATACTGACGGTAGCACCGTGTACGCAGCCTGTAGGTAACCTCGGGCAGATGGATGGAAACGATCCGGTCCGAACATTTCTGCCGGAAATGACATGAATTCCGGGCCGAGCAGGTCGGCGAAGGAGACCGTGCGCCCGCCCGCCTCCACCACCGCGACGGTCTGCGCCGCCGCCAGCTGCCGGCTCCACCGCCGGGTCACCCAGCGCAGCGGCTGCCCGATCGGCCGGACCGTGCCCAGATCCGGGCAGGTCCCCACCACCACCTCCGACCCGGCCTCCCGCAACCGCCGCACCGCCTTCTGCAGGTGCCGTACGGCCTGGGCCGGCAGCGTCTGGGTGATCACATCGTTGGCGCCGACGAAGATCACCGAGATCTCGGGGTGGGCGAGCAGCGCGTGGTCCACCTGGACCGCCAGGTCCGTCGAGGCGGCGCCCGACTGGCCGACCACGGTCAGCCGGACCGGACGTTCCGCCACCGCCGCCAGGCCGTTGGCGAGGCTCACCGCGGGGGTCTGGTCGGGGGAGGACATGCCCAGGCCGACCGAGGTGGAGTCGCCCAGCATGACCATCCGGATCGGGGCGCCCTCGAACTCCGCCCCGTACAGACCGTCGGAGGGCGGGCCGTCCTCGCCGTGCGGCTGGCCGACGATGCGCCGGGCCAGCACGGCCTCGGCGAGCAGCAGGCCGTAGGTGGCCGCGCCCAGCGCGGTCAGACCGCCCCCGCCGAGCACCGCGGCGGTGGCGATACGGCGGGCCGCCCTGGCCGCGCCCGGAGTCCAGAACACGCCCGACCTCCCCCGATACGGTGTGAGACTGAAACTAGCCGAGTTCCGGCCACCCAATCGGGACGTCGGCATACGGCAGGCTGACAAAGCTTCGGTAAGAACGCTTGTGGCTACAGTTTGTGGCAACAACGCAGAGGACAAAGGTGATCTCGCGGTGCGCGTACACAACTCCCTGATCGAGCTGATGGGCAACACCCCGCTCGTACGGCTGCGCAAGGTGGCGGCGGATGTGCCCGCCCAGGTGGTGGCCAAGGTGGAGTACTTCAATCCCGGCGGCTCGGTGAAGGACCGGATCGCGCTGCGGATGATCGAGGCGGCCGAGCGCAGCGGGGCGCTCGTGCCCGGGGGCACCATCGTGGAGCCCACCTCGGGGAACACGGGGGTGGGGCTGGCCATCGTGGCGCAGGAACGTGGCTACAAGTGCCTGTTCGTCTGCCCGGACAAGGTGGCCCAGGACAAGATCGCGGTGCTCCGGGCGTACGGGGCGGAGGTGGTGGTCTGCCCGACGGCGGTCTCGCCTGACCACCCCGACTCGTACTACTCGGTGTCGGACCGGCTGGCCAGGGACGTGCCGAACGCCTGGAAGCCCGACCAGTACTCCAACCCGGAGAACCCGGCCAGTCACTACCACTCCACCGGGCCGGAGATCTGGGAGCAGACCGACGGACGGGTCACCCACTTCGTGGCCGGAGTGGGCACCGGGGGCACGATCAGCGGGACCGGGCGGTACCTCAAGGAAGTCTCCGGCGGCCGGGTGAAGATCATCGGCGCCGACCCGGAGGGGTCGGTCTACTCGGGTGGGTCCGGGCGGCCGTACCTGGTGGAGGGCGTCGGCGAGGACATCTGGCCGGCCACCTACGACACCACCATCTGCGACGAGATCATCGCGGTCTCCGACAAGGACTCCTTCGGCATGACCCGGCGGCTGGCCAGGGAGGAGGCGCTGCTGGTCGGCGGCTCCTGCGGGATGGCCGTGGTGGCGGCGCTGCGGGTGGCCGAGCGGGCCGGGCCCGACGACGTGGTGGTGGTGCTGCTGCCGGACAGCGGGCGCGGCTACCTGTCCAAGATCTTCAATGACGAGTGGATGGCCGACTACGGGTTCCTGTCCACCGCCGCCGACGAGGGCACCGCCGGGGACGTGCTCGGCCACAAGGGCGAGGGGCTGCCGGAGTTCGTGCACGTACACCCGCACGAGTCGGTGGGCACCGCGATCTCCATCATGCGCGAGTACAGCGTCTCCCAGCTGCCGGTGATGAAGGAGGAGCCGCCGGTCATGGCGGCCGAGGTGGTCGGGTCGATCGTGGAGCGCGACCTGCTGGAAGGGCTCTACCGGGGCAAGGTACGGGCCGAGGACCCGCTGGGCGACCACATGTCGGCGCCGCTGCCCATGATCGGATCTGGTGAGCCGGTCTCCCGGGCGGTGGACGCGCTGGAGAAGGCCGACGCGGCGGTGGTGCTCGACGACGGCAAGCCGGTCGGGCTGCTGACCCGGCAGGACCTGCTCAGCTACCTGGCCAACCACTGAGGTCACTGCGGGCGGGCCGGTAGCGGGAAGTCGGCGGTGACCTCCCAGACGCCGTCGCCGTCCGGGCCCGCGATCAGGCTGCCGCCCAGGCTGCGGACCCGTTCGGCCATGCCGACCAGGCCGAAGCCGCCGCCCAGCCGGGACAGGCCCGGGTCGCTGGGGGAGCCGGGGTTGCGGACGCGGAGCCGGATGCGGCCGGTGGGGGCGCTGAGGGTGGCCTCCACCCAGGCCGCGCCGGGGGCGTGGCGGCGGATGTTGGTGAGCGACTCCTGGAGTACGCGGTGCAGGGCGGTGCGGACCTCAGGCGGGAGCGCCAGGTCGGTGACGCCGTGGCCGATGTCGAAGGTGGCCTTCGGGCCCTGTGTCGAGAACCGCTCGACCAGGGCTCGAAGGTCGGCGAGGGTGACCCCGGGGCTGCGGGAGGCCTCGGTGTCGTCCCTGAGCACGCCGACCAGGCGGCGCATCGAGGTGAGCGCCTCGCTCCCGGCGGTGGCGATGGCGTCCAGCGCGGGCAGCACGGCGTCGGGGCGCATCTCGGCCACCGTGCGGGCGGCCTGGGCCTGGACCACGATGCCGGTGATGTGGTGGGCGACCAGGTCGTGCAGCTCGCGGGCCAGGTCCAGGCGCTCGGCGCGGCGCACCGCCTCCACGGCGGCCTCCCGGCGGACGCGTTGCAGGCGCAGGTAGCCGCCGATCGCGGTGGCGGTCAGCCAGCCGGCGAAGAACAGTAACTCGAAGGGGTCGGCGAAGCCGCGCACCCGGAGCCCGGCGGCCAGTTGCAGGGTGATCAGGGCCGCCACGGCCAGCGCGATCGCCTTGCCGAGGGGCCGCACCCAGCGGAGCACGCTGATGGTCAGCACCATCAGCGCCCCGCCCTCGGCCATGGCGGGAATGTCGAACTGCTTGGCCGCCACCGCCGTCACCAGCAGAGACGCCACCAGAACGGTGACCATCGCGGCGGTCTGGCTCCGGCGGCGGAGCAGTACCGCCACCAGCCCGACCAGGCCGGCCGCCGGGGTCAGCACGGCCTGGACACCGCCCCGTGGAATGGCGAACACGGTGTCCAGCAGCAGAATGAGGGCGACCAGCCCAAGGAGGGCGAACTCGCTGAGCCGCCGCAGCCACGAGATGAACGTGTCCCCCACGAACGCCGAGCGTAGGGGCACCCTTAAGAGAACGGCATCGACCATTCGGCCGATAGTCGGTGGAATTCGCGGCTCGCCAGGCCCACTACCCTCAGGAACATGACTGAAGGCTTTGAGACCCTGGCCATTCACGCGGGCCAGGACGCCGATCCCACGACCGGGGCCGTCGTCCCACCTATCTACGCCGTGTCCACCTACAAGCAGGACGGCGTGGGTGGGCTGCGGGCCGGTTATGAGTACAGCCGGTCGGCCAACCCGACCAGGACCGCGTTGGAGGAGGCGCTGGCCGCCGTTGAGGGGGGCGTTCGCGGGCTGGCGTTCGCTTCTGGGCTGGCGGCTGAGGACACGCTGCTCCGGGCGGTGTGCCGTCCCGGTGACCACGTGTTGATTCCCAATGACGCCTATGGCGGCACGTACCGGCTCTTCGCCCGGGTGCTGGAGGCGTGGGGGCTGGCCTACCAGCCGGTTCCGTTGCACGACGTGGACGCGGTGCGGGCGGCCGTGCGGCCGGAGACGCGGGTGATCTGGGTGGAGACGCCCACCAATCCGCTGCTGGGGATCGCCGACATCACCGCGCTGGCCTCGGTGGCGCACGAGGCGGGGGCGCTGCTGGTGGTGGACAACACCTTCGCCTCGCCGTACCTGCAGCAGCCGTTGGGGCTCGGGGCCGATGTGGTGGTGCACTCCACCACCAAGTACGTGGGTGGGCACTCCGACGTGGTCGGGGGCGCACTGGTGGCCCGGTCGGCGGAGCTGGGGGAGCGGCTGGCCTACCACCAGAACGCGATGGGCGCGGTGGCCGGGCCCTTCGACGCCTGGCTCACGCTGCGCGGGCTGAAGACCCTGGCAGTCAGGATGGACAAGCACTGCGACAACGCCGAGCGGGTGGCCGAGCTGCTGCTGGCCCACCCGAAGGTGACCCAGGTGCTCTACCCGGGGCTCCCGAGGCATCCCGGGCACGAGGTGGCCGCCAAGCAGATGCGGCGGTTCGGCGGCATGGTGTCGTTCCGGGTGGCCGGAGGCGAGGAGGCCGCCGTGGCGGTCTGCAACCGGGCGAAGCTGTTCACGCTGGGCGAGTCCCTCGGCGGGGTGGAGTCCCTGATCGAGCACCCCGGCCGCATGACCCACGCCTCGGCCGCGGGCTCGCCGCTGGAGGTCCCCGCCGACCTGGTACGCCTCTCGGTCGGCATCGAGACCGTGGACGACCTGCTCGCCGACCTGACCCAGGCTCTGGGTTAGCTCGGCTGGTAGAAGACCATCAGGAACAGGATCACCAGCCAGATCAGCGCGGTGACCCCGCCCAGGGCGGCGATCCGCGCGGTCTGGGCCTTCGCGTCGTCATCCGGGTTGTCGTTGCCGAGAACCCGGATGGCCTTGCTCAGATCCCGGTCGATGATCACCAGTAGCAGCACGGCCACGATGAACAGCGTCATCGAGACCGTCAGGTAGACCTGGCCCAGGGCGCTACCGCCGAGTACGGCGCCGAACAGGAAGACCAGCAGCGTCAGCGCCCCGAACAGGCGGCCCGCCCGCTTCAGGAAGCGGAGCACGTTGAGGTCGCGCGCCCGGATGTATCGGGGAATGTAGCTGGTCACGGCCGTGAGCGGGCCGATGGCGAAGATCGCGAAGCCTATGTGCAGCCAGAGCAGCACTTTGTCGGAGAACGACATGCGCCCGAGGGTATCGCCTGTTGGATCACTCCGGCAGCTTCACCCCGGCTGCTTGGCTCGTCTGCTTGGCTCGGCTGCTTGGCTCCGGCGAAGGTCGCCCGTCCTCGATAACTGTCCGGCTTGGATTCCGTGCGGCTCCCGTCAGGCGTACGGAACCCTGCCGGTTCGTCAGACCGTCAGTTCCAGGCAGGCCGGGCAGGCGTGGTCCGGGCGCGCCTCGCAGCCGGAGTGGTCCACGCTGAAGCCGAGCATCCGACGGGTGCCGTAGGCGAGAGGTCCGCGCGGGTTGTGGGTCAGGGAGCGCCGGCGGTCCTCCCGGCGGATGCTGTGGACTACGAGGATGAAGGCGCTGATCGCCATCAGTACCATCAGCAGGCTGACCAGAATGATCGCTGTGTAGAACATGTTCGGCTCCAGGGGAGATGGCCCCGCCGACGCTCCGACAGGTCGCCGGGACACGCTGTGACCGAACCTTATGAGGGTATTTGAACCCTCGGTTGTGAGAGTTCCGTCAGGCTTGTCTACGCCTGACGGTTAGTAAGGCTGACTTTACGGTTAGGTCCGGCGGCGGGCCCGGAGGAAGTCGTTCACCACGTACTCGCCCAGCCGGTCCGGGTCGGGGGCGAAGACCCGGCCGCCGTTGCGCCGGGCCAGTTCGTTGACGAAGTCGCGGAGCCGGTCGTCGGCGGCGAGCATGAAGACGTTCATGGTGGCCCGGCGCCGGGTCATCTTGTCCACCTCGGCCAGGGTGAGCTCCAGGGTCTCCCGGGAGGGCGGCCACTCGAACCGGGGCACCCCGTTGCGCATCAGGTGCGCGGTCGGCTCCCCGTCGGTGACCACCAGCACCACCGGCTCGAAGTCCGGGTGCCGGTCCAGGTGCCGCCCGGCGATGAGCAGCGCGTGGTGCAGGTTGGTGCCCTGCACCATGTCCCACTCCAGCCCGGCCAGCTCGTCCGGCTGGAGCACCCTGGCGTAGTTGGAGAAGCCGATGATCTGCACCGCGTCCTGCGGGAACTTGCCGGCCACCAGGGCCTGGAGGGCGAGCGCGGTCTGCTTGGCCGCCGCCCAGGTGCCGCGCAGGGCCATCGAGTACGACAGGTCCACCAGCAGGCAGACCGCGGCGGCGGTGCGGCGCTCGGTCTCGGCCACCTCGAAGTCGTCCACCGAGAGCCGGACCCGGCCGCCGTCGCCGCCCCGCCGTACCCCGTTGATCACGGTACGGACCACGTCGATGGGCTGCTCGTCCCCGAACCGCCAGGGCCGGGAGGCCCCGGTGAGCTCCCCCGCCGCCCCCGCGTCCCGCTGGTCGTGGTCGCCGCGGCGGCTGGAGTCCAGGGAGGCGAAGACCCGGCGGAGCGCTGTCTCGCCCAGGCGCCGTACGGCCTTGGGGGTGAGTTCGAGTTTGCCCCGGTGGCGCCGGAGGTAGCCCTGGGCTTCCAGCTCCCGTTCGATGCGGCGGAGCGCGGCCAGGTCGTCGACGCCGGAGCGGCCGAGGGCCCGCCGTACCGCGGCCTCGTCGATGTCGTCCAGGCGGGCGCCCGGGTAGTCCTGGCGGAGGGCGGCCTCCAGTTCGCTCAGGTCGGCCAGCTCCTGCAGGGAGCTCACCGCGTCGCCCATGCCCATCGGGTCCTCGCCGCTCACCCGCTCGGGGGAGCTCCAGGACAGGTCGGGGCGGCGGGCGTAGAGGGCGTCGCCGAGGCGGCGCATCTGCTCGGCGAGACCGGCCTGCTCCAGCGTCTGCCCGATCAGCCCGGCCAGCTCCTCGCGCTGCTGCGGGGTGAGCGAGGCCAGCAGCCGCTGGGCGGCGGCGGCCCGCCGGGCGAGCTGGTCCACCAGCTCTTCGAGGTTCCGCGGATTCTCGGGAAACATATCCCCGTATTTCCGCATGAAGTCGTCGAAATCCTGCTGGGTGTGCTCGCCCCGGGCGTCCCGGTCCAGCATGTCGTTCAGGTCCGCCATCATCTGCCGGACCCGTTCCATGGCGGCCGGGTCGGGGTTGGCCAGCGCGTCCCGCATGCCCCGGAACTGGCTGTCCAGGATCTCCCGGCGGAGCAGGTCGCGCAGCTCCTCGAAGGTCTGCCGGGCGGCGGCCGAGCGCCAGTCGTAGGAGTCCAGCTCCTGGATGGCCCTGGCGGTGTCGGCCGGCAGCGCGTCCAGCTGGGCCTCGCGGAACCGGGCGTCGTCGGAGGGGTCGGGGAAGAGCTGGGCGCGCTCCTGGCCGATGGCCTTGTCCAGCAGGGCGCGGGCCCGCTCCAGGGTGCCGTCCAGCCGGGTGTTCTCCCGCAACCGGCGGCGGCGCTCGCGTACCTGGCGGAGCAGGTCGTCCAGGCCGCGCCGGTCCTGGGCGTCGGGCAGGCCGCGTTTGAACAGATCGCGCAGGGCGTCCAGGGGGGTGGAACCGGACAGAATGGCGTCGCCCATCTCGTCCAGCGCGGCGCGCACGTCGTACGGGGGCGCGAGCGGGTCGGGGCCGTCCTGGTATTCGCCGTAGCGGTAGCTGGTCATGTCCGGTAGACCGAACCCCCCGCGACGTCGTCCTTGGAGAGGCGGCGCATCAGGTACAGGCCCTCCAGCGCGAACTCCAGGGCGGCGGCGGCGTGGCCGGGGGACTCGTCGCCCTCGCCCATGCCCAGCCGGGACATGATCTTGGCCAGGCCGTCCACCGGGCCGATCCGGCGCAGCAGTTCGGTGGCCGAGACCAGCTCGCCGGACTCGATCTGGGCGCCCTCGGCGAACTTGTCCAGCAGCGCGCCCAGCTCCAGGCCGCCCAGGGTGGACCGGAAGGTCTCCGCGGTGGCCCGGCGGAGCAGGTGCGCCAGCACCTCCACCTCCCGGCCCTCCTCGCTGACCTCGAACTCCACCTTGCCGCGCAGCGTGTAGACCACGCCGGGCAGGTCGCAGACCCGGGCCACCGGGCGCTCCTCGCCGGTCAGCGCGGCCCGGCGCACCGCCGACGCGGCGGCGGTCTCGGCGGCGGCGATGGAGAAGCGGGCGGAGACGCCGGACCGGGTGTCCACCGCGGTGGAGTCGCGGACCAGCCGGGTGAACCTGGCGATCACCTCGACCAGGTGCTCGGGCACGTCGGCGCCGATGTCGGGGATGACCTCCTGGCGGATCAGGGCCAGTTCGTCCTCGATGCTGCTGGGGTAGTGGGTGCGGACCTCCGCGCCGAACCGGTCCTTGAGCGGGGTGATGATCCGGCCCCGGTTGGTGTAGTCCTCCGGGTTGGCGCTGGCGATCAGCAGGATGTCCAGCGGCAGCCGCAGCGTGTAGCCGCGGACCTGGATGTCGCGCTCCTCCAGCACGTTCAGGAGCGCGACCTGGATGCGTTCCGCCAGGTCGGGCAGTTCGTTGACGGAGAACACGCCTCGGTTGGTGCGCGGCACCAGGCCGTAGTGCACGGTCTCGGGGTCGCCCAGGGTCCGCCCTTCGGCGAGTTTGATGGGGTCCACGTCGCCGATCAGGTCGCCCACCGAGGTGTCCGGGGTGGCCAGCTTCTCGCCGTACCGCTCGGTGCGGTGCTTCCAGACGACCTTGATCTCGTCCTCGGCCAGGCCGCGGCAGCGGGCGCAGACCGGCGCAAACGGATGGTCGTTGATCTCGCAGCCCTGGATCACCGGGGTCCACTCGTCGAGCAGCCCGATCACGGTGCGGATCAGCCGGGTCTTGCCCTGGCCGCGCTCGCCGAGCAGCACCAGGTCGTGACCGGCGATGAGGGCGCGTTCCAGGTGCGGCAGCACGGTTTCGTCGAACCCGACGATGCCCGGGAACCTGGTCTCGCCGGTGCGCAGCCGGGCCAGCAGGTTCGCCCGGATCTCGGCCTTTACCGACCGGTGAACATGTCCACTCTCGCGTAGTTCACGAAGAGTGCTGGGAGACGGAGCAGGTGCGGGCGATTTGTGCACGGGATTGAGCCTACGTCGCGGACGCAACACCCGCATCTGATTGACATGCGGATCTTGACCATTCAGTGACGAATGGGGAGCGTTTCCCTCCGATGGATTGGGGAGAATCGGGCATGAGAGCTATGAAATGCATCGACCAGAGATAGCAGGATTTATCCGTATGTAGAGGGGGCGAGCGATGGCGGTCATGACGAGCCGGTTCGCCGACGGGCTCGCCGTCGGGCCCAACCTGGTGGAGAGTGCGGAGTCCGCCATCCGGCGCGCCCTGTCCGGTCTGTCCGGACCGGCGGATCTGGTCTGCTTCTTCATCTGCGGTGAGGACGGCGAGGACGTCGCCCGGGCCGGGCGGCGGGCGATGGAACTGGCCGGGGACGCGGCGGTGATCGGATGCAGCGCCACCGGCGTGATCGGTGACGCGCAGGGGATCGAACTGACCCCCGCGGTGAGCGCCTGGGCGGCCTCGCTTGGCGACGCCCGGGTCAAGACGTTCGCGCTGGAGTCGCTGCGGGCCGAGGACCGGTTCGTGGTGGTCGGCCTGCCGGAGCGGGAGGCGGACGACCAGGTGGCGATCATGCTGGCCGATCCGTACAGCTTCCCCACCGACGCCTTCGTGGAGCATTCGGGGGAGGTGCTCGGCAACCTGCCGATCATCGGCGGCCTGGCCAACGGCCTGCAGGGCCGCGGCTCGGTCCGGCTCTTCGCCGACGGCGAGGTCTACACCGAGGGCGCCATCGGCGTCATGATCAGCGGCCCGCTCCAGGTCAGCACCGTGGTCAGCCAGGGCTGCCGCCCGATCGGCCCGACCATGGTGGTCACCCGCGCCGAGGACAACCTGCTGCTTGAGCTGGCCGGGCAGCCCGCCCTGGCCCGGCTGGAGGACATCGTCAGCGCGCTCAACGAGGAGGACCGCGAGCTGGTCGCCGCCGGGCTGCAGATCGGCATCGCCATGAACGAGTACGCCGAACGCCACGAACGCGGCGACTTCCTGATCAGGGGCGTGCTCGGCATCGACCCGGAGCGGGAGGCGGTGGCCATCGGCGACGTGGTGGAGGTCGGCCGTACCGTGCGCTTCCAGGTCCGCGACGCCGAGACCGCCGACGAGGACCTGTACGAGCTGCTGGACGCCCACGTGGAGGAGGGCGGCCGGGCCCACGGCGCGCTGCTGTTCTCCTGCAACGGCCGGGGCTCGGCCATGTTCGGCACCCCCGACCACGACGCGCTGGCCCTGCGCGACACGCTCGGCCCGATCGGGGTGGCGGGTTTCTTCGCGGCCGGCGAGGTGGGCCCGGTGGGGGGCCACAACCACGTGCACGGCTTCACCGCCTGCGTCCTGGTGTTCTCCACCGCCACCTGAGGACCTGGGAAGATGGAGCCATGGTTGTTCCCCAGGTGACGTACGAGGACGTTGTCGCCGCGCGCAGGTTACTGACCGGGGTGACCGTGCAGACGCCGGTCGTGCGCTCCCGGGTGCTGTCGGAGATTGTCGGTGGCCCGATCTACCTCAAGTGCGAGAACCTCCAGCGTGCCGGGTCGTTCAAGGTCCGCGGCGCGTACGTGCGGATCGCCCGGCTGACCGACGAGGAACGCGCCCGCGGCGTGGTCGCGGCCAGCGCGGGCAACCACGCCCAGGGGGTGGCCTTCGGCTCGGGACTGCTGGGCGCCAAGTCCACGGTCTACATGCCGGAGGGTGCCCCGCTGCCCAAGGTCGAGGCCACCCGGGGCTACGGCGCCGACGTGATCTTCGCCGGGCACACCGTGGACGCCGCGCTCCAGGCCGCCAAGGCGCACGCGGCCGAGACCGGCGCGATCTTCATCCACCCGTTCGACCATCCGGACGTGATCGCCGGCCAGGGCACGGTGGGCCTGGAGATCCTGGAGCAGCTCCCGGAGACCGGCACCATCGTGCTGGCCATCGGTGGCGGCGGCCTGGCCGCCGGGGTCGCGCTGGCGGTCAAGCAGCTGCGGCCCGGGGTGCGCATCGTCGGGGTGCAGGCCGAGCGGGCCGCCGCCTACCCCGAGTCGCTGGCCGCCGGGCATCCGGTGATGGTCGAACCGGCCTTCACGATGGCCGACGGCATCGCGGTCGGGCGGCCGGGGGACCTGCCGTTCGAGCTGATCCACTACCTGGTGGACCAGGTGGTCACGGTCTCGGAGGAGTCGCTCTCCCGGGCGCTGCTGCTCTGCCTGGAGCGGGCGAAGATCGTGGTGGAGCCGGCCGGGGTGGCCGGGGTGGCCGCCCTGCTGGACCAGCCGCACGCCTTCGAGGCCCCGGTGGTGGCGGTGCTCTCCGGCGGCAACATCGACCCGCTGCTGCTGGCCAAGCTGCTCCGGCACGGCCTGGCCGCCTCCGGGCGGTACCTGGCGTTCCGGATCCGGCTCAGCGACCGGCCGGGCGCGCTGGCCGCGCTGCTGGGACGCCTGGCCGAGCTGCGTGCCAACGTGCTGGACGTGGTGCACGAGCGGGTCGGCTCCCGGCTGCCGCTGGACGAGGCCGAGGTGCTGCTCCAACTGGAGACCCGCGGTCCGACCCACTGCGACGAGGTGCTCGGGGCGCTGCGCAGGGACGGCTACAAGCTGATGTTCAACTAGCCCACCTTCGGGGGCCTGGTCCGCTCGAACAGCCAGGCGTCGAACAGGTCGCCCAGCTGCCGCCCGGCGGTCTGCTCGGCCAGTTCGATGAACTCCTCGGTGGTCACGTTGCCGTACTTGTGGTCGGCCACCCACTTCTTGAGCATGGGGAAGAACTTGTCGTCCCCGATGGCCACCCGGAGCGCGTGCAGGGCCATCGCGCCGCGGATGTACACCGAGGCGTTGAACAGGTCGTCCGGCCGGGTCTCGCCGGGCGGGTAGTCCCAGAGCGCGTCGGTGGCGTTGGCGTACGCCTGGTCGAAGGCGTTCTGGGCGGTGGCCTGGCCGTTGTCCTCGGCCCAGAGCCACTCGGCGTAGGTGGCGAAGCCCTCGTTCAGCCAGAGGTCCTTCCAGCGGGTGATGCTCAGGCTGTTGCCGAACCACTGGTGGGCCAGCTCGTGCGCGATGATGCTCTGGTCCGGCTCGAAGCCGCCGTAGATGGGCTTGGTCTGGTTCTCCAGCGCGTAACCGGCGTCGAAGTCGTCCACCACGCCACCGGTGGATTTGAACGGGTAGGGTCCGAAGACCTTGGACCAGTGGTCGGTGATCTTGCCGGACTCGGTGAACAGGTTGTCCAGGACGCCGTCGTAGCGCGGGTCGGTGGCCGCGTAGACCGGGATGCCACCCGGGGAGTCGCCGGTGCGCACGCTGAACTTGCCGGTGGTCATGGTGGCCAGGTAGGTCGCCATCGGGTGGCTCTCCCGCCAGAGGAAGGTGGTCTGCCCGCCCTCGGTCTTCGGCGGGGCGGTCAGCTCGCCGTTGGCGATCGCGGTCACCCCCTCGGGCACGGTCAGCCGGAAGTCGAAGGTGGCCTTGTCGGCGGGGTGGTCGTTGCTCGGGAACCAGGTCTTGGCGCCGTTCGGCTCGCTGGTCACGAAGGAGCCGTCCGCGGTCGGCACGAACCCGTAGGTGCCCAGGTTGGCGGAGCCCCTGACCGGTTCGGGGGTGCCCGCGTAGGCCACGGTGACCTTGAAGTCGTCCTGGTCGTCCAGGTCGGTGTAGACGGTCAGCTCGTCGCCCTTGCGGTCGAACTGGGCGTCGGCCCCGTCCACGGTCACCTTGCTCACGGTGAACCCGTGCAGGTCCATGTTGAACTGCGACAGATTCTGTACGGCCTTGGCCTCCACGGTGGCCGTGCCCCCCAGGTGCTTGCGCCCCGGATCGTACGCCAGCGCCAGCGAATAGTGGGTTACGTCGTAGCCCCCGTTGCCGTCACCCGGAAAGTAGGGATCCCCGATCCCCGTGGTCCCCGCCGTCGCCGCGGAAGCGGAACGGGCGACGGACGGCGAAGAGGCGCTGGGCGGTGCGGCGGGGGAGGAGGGCGCCGTACTCGCGCCGTTGGAGGCCGAGCAGGCCACCAGTGCGAAAACCCCGGACACCGTGCCGATCAGGCGTCGCATGCGTTGACGTATCCCCTCCGCGTCCCGAACCCTGTCGGCACACCCTACGCGAGAGGACCGTCAGCTTCGGGCGTCTACCACCAGGGTCCGGGCGGCTTTGTCATGGAGTGCCTGCTTTCGCGGGTCGAAAAGAATCCAGACGAGGTCCACGAAGCTCAGACAGCAGGTGAGATACACGATGGACAGGACCGCCGAGCGGATCGCGGCCTGGCCGGGGACGATACGACCGCCGGTCTCCGGGACGACGCGGATGCCGAGCAGGCGCTTGCCCAGGGTCTGGCCGTGCCAGTAGCCGTGCAGCAGCCAGAAGTAGAGGAACGTGACCACCAGCGTCCAGAAGTAGTCACTGGTCGTGAACTGGGAGTATTTCGTGAGCTGAGAGGCCGCCGTCCAGCTGTCGTAGGTGAGCGGGCTGGTGATGATGCCGAGAATGATCAGGTCGAGGACGCCCGCCGCCAGCCGCCGCCCCCGGCCGGCCAGCGGCGGCAGCGGCTCGCCGTACGGGTGACCGTGGGCGGGGGGCGTCCACAGGGGCTCCTGCCGGGGGCCCGGACCGGGTGGCGGTCCCGGGTCCGGGCCCGGTAGCGGACCGGGGATCGGCCCTGGGTCGGGGCCCGGAATGGGTTTCGGGTCGGGTCCCAGGAGGGGTCCCTGGTTAGGGTCCGGTCGCTCGTTCGGCTCGCCCGGTGGCGGGTGCGGAGATCCCATGTACCCGTGATCGCCCCGGACCCGCTGGGGCAAAGCCGTCAAAAAGTAAAGGACCCGCCTACAGATTGCCGCGCAGCTCCTGCTCCCGCTCGATCGCCTCGAACAGCGCCTTGAAGTTGCCCTTCCCGAAGCCGAGCGAACCATGCCGCTCGATGAACTCGAAGAACACGGTCGGCCGGTCCTGGACGGGCTTGGTGAAGATCTGCAGGAGATAGCCGTCCTCGTCCCGGTCGACCAGGATGCGGCGCTTCTTCAGCTCCTCCACCGGCGCCCGCACCTGCCCGATCCGAGCCCGCAGCTCCGGATCGTCGTAGTAGGAGTCGGGCGTCTCCAGGAACTCCACCCCGGCCGCGCGCATGCGGTCCACGGTGCTCAGGATGTCGCCGGTGGCCAGCGCGATGTGCTGCACGCCGGGGCCGCCGTAGAACTCCAGGTACTCGTCGATCTGCGACTTGCGCTTCCCGGCGGCCGGCTCGTTGAGCGGGAACTTCACCTTCCTGCTGCCGTTGGCGACCACCTTGGACATCAGCGCCGAGTACTCGGTGGCGATGTCGTCGCCGATGAACTCGGCCATCCGGGTGAACCCCATCACCCGCTCGTAGAACTCCACCCACTCGTCCATGCGCTCGACGTTGCCCACGCAGTGGTCGATGGCCTGGAACAGCCGCTTGCCGGGCTCCACGATGGGCTCGGCCGCCACGTACCCCGGCAGGTACGGCCCCGTGTAGTTGGACCGGTCGATCAGGGTGTGCCGGGTCTCCCCGTAGGTGGCGATCGCCGCCAGCAGCACCTTCCCGTGCTCGTCCTCCACCACGTACGGCTCCGCCAGGCCGACCGCGCCCTGGGCCAGCGCGTGCTCGTAGGCGGTCTCCACGTCGGGAACGTCCAGGGCCAGGTCGATCACCCCGTCGCCGTGCGCGGTGACGTGCCTGGCCAGGTCGGTGTCGGGCACCACGGCCCCGCGCAGCTCGAACCGGGCGGCGCCGGAGGCGAGCACGTAGGCGACCTCGTCCCGGCTGCCGGTCTCGGGGCCCTTGTAGGCCACCAGCCGCATGCCGAACGCGGTCGAGTAGTAGTGCGCGGCCTGCTTGGCGTTGCCGACGGCGAACACCACCGCGTCCATGCCATGAACCGGGAATACATCGTCAGTCATGCGGCCACTTTCCGACGTGGTGTCCAACCTGCGCAACAGTCACCTGAAATAGTGGACAATATGCATAGTGAAGGCCGTGAACCATGGAGAATCGGTGTGAGCGTTGACCAGCTGGATGTCCGGCTTATCGCGTTACTGGAGGAAGAGCCGCGAGTCGGGGTGCTGGAGTGTTCCCGGCGGCTGAACGTGGCCCGCGGCACCGTGCAGGCCCGCCTGGACCGGCTGGCCGCGCGCGGCGTGATCACCGGGTACGGCCCGCGCATCGACCCGCCGGCCCTCGGCTACGGGGTGACCGCCTTCGTCACCCTGCAGATCCGGCAGATGGCCGGCCACGACCCGGTGGCCGACCGGCTGGCGCTGATCCCCGAGGTCCTGGAGGTACACACGATCACCGGTGGGTACGACATGCTCTGCCGGGTCGTGGCCCGGAGCAACGCCGACCTGCAGCGGGTGATCGACCTGATCGTGGAGGTGCCGGGGGTGGTGCGGACCGAGTCCGTGATCGCTCTGGACACCCCCGTGCCATACCGCACCCTGCCGTTGGTCAAGGCCGCGCAACGGTAGTGGACGATAGCCGCAAGGTAGCTGCAATGTCCCAAGCACCGTTATCTATCGTCTAGCGTGAACGCCTGCGAGAGGTATGGGGGATCGCGTGCTTAGCGGCGAGGACAGCACTCAGGGGATCAACAGCAGGGCGGCCAGACCCCGGCGGATCCTCCGTACCGTGCTCATCGTCGGCGGCGCCACAATCGCCGGCGTGGTGGGACTGCTCGCGGTGGTCTGGGCGCTCACCCCGATCCCGGACACCACCCAGGAGCTGGCCACCGCCCAGGGCTCGGTCATCTACTATCGGGACGGCAAGACGGTGCTGGCCACCCAGGGGGTGAACCGGAAGAACGTGCCGCTCACCAGCGTGCCGAAGGACGTCCGCAACGCCGTCATCGCCGCCGAGAACCGGACGTTCTACCAGGACACCGGCGTTTCGCTGTCGGGTACGGCGCGGGCCATGTGGTCCACGATCACCGGCAAGCAGTTGCAGGGCGGCTCGACCATCACCCAGCAGATGGTGCGCAACTACTACAGCGGCCTCAGCCAGGAACGCACGGTGGTCCGCAAGCTCAAGGAGATCATGATCTCCCTGAAGGTGGACCGCTCCAAGTCCAAGGACTGGGTGCTGGAGCAGTACCTGAACACGATCTACTTCGGCCGAGGGGCGTACGGGGTGCAGGCCGCCTCGCTGGCCTACTTCAACAAGGACGTGTCCCGGCTGACCGCCGCCGAGGGCGCCTACCTGGCCGCCGTGATCCAGCAGCCGACCCGCTTCGCCAACCCCCAGGGGACGGACCTGGAGGCGGTCCGGGCGCGCTGGCAGGGCGTGGTGACCGGGATGGTGCAGACCAAGGCGCTCACCCCCGAGCTGGCCGCCGCGCTCGAGTTCCCCACGCTGGTCAAGCAGAAGGCGCCGCTCTCGCTGGGCGGGCAGAAGGGCTACATGCTCGCGCAGGTACGGGCCGAGCTCAACCGGCTGGGCTACAGCGACGAGCACATCAACCAGGGCGGGTTGAAGATCACCACGACCTTCGACAAGAAGCTCATGGGGCTGGCCGAGGAGGCGGTCAAGACCGTGCTGCCGGACGACACGCCGAAGAAGGTCCGGGCCGGGCTCGCGGCGGTGGATCCGGCCACGGGGGAGGTCGTCGCGTTCTACGGGGGCCGGGACTACAACGCCACCGAGTGGAACAACGCCTTCGACGCCAAGGTGCAGGCGGGGTCCACGTTCAAGGCGTACACGCTGGCCGCCGCGCTGGAGGACGGCATGGGCCTGTACACCCGGGTGAACGGCAACTCGCCGATGCGCATCGCCTCGGCCACCATTCCGAACTCCGGGGACACCTCGTACGGGTCGGTGGACCTGATCCAGGCGACCCGGTACTCGGTCAACACCGCGTTCGTGGACCTCGGCCAGAAGGTGGGCCTGGACAAGGTGGCCCGGGCCGCCGAGGCCGCCGGGATCCCGGCCGGCCAGCTCGTCCAGCACGAGTCGGCGCCCACCTTCCCGCTCGGGGTCGCCTCGGTGAGCGCGGTGCAGCAGGCCTCCGCGTACGCCACCTTCGCGGCCGACGGCATCCACCACCCGGCCCACGTGATCCTCTCCGTCACCACCGCCAACGGCCAGACCCGCACCATCAACCCGCTCGGCGTACGGGCGTTCAGCGCCGACACGGCCGCCGACACCACCTACGCCCTCCAGCAGGTCGTCACTGGCGGCACCGGCACCGGCGCCCGCCTCTGGGACCGCCCCGTGGCCGGTAAGACCGGCACCACCGACGAGTCCGCCGCGGTCTGGTTCACCGGCTACGTCCCCCAGCTCTCGGTGGCCGTCAACATGTTCCGCGACGACAACAAGCCCGTCACCGTGCCCGGTTATGGCGCCCTCTACGGCGGCACCCTCCCCGCCCAGATCTGGAAGAGCTTCATGACCGCCGCCATGGACGGCGAACCCGTCAAGGAGTTCCCCGAGCCCACCATCTACGACTCCTGGAACGACCGCTCCTACGACAACAGCCGCGACTGGCGCAACGAACCAAGCAAAACCCCCACCCCCGGAGAATCCGAACAGATCTCCACCCCGGCCCCCGAGAAAACCACCGAGAACCCGGACACACCCCCACCCTCCGACGAACCCACCCCGAACGAGGACCCTGACCAGTCGGGCAACCCCGACAACAGGCCCCCGGACAACATCGACGTACGCACCGCCGAACCGGCCGCCCGCCCGTCCCGCTTCGAGTTCTAGACGCCCTTCCTGCGGAACCCGCGGTAGAGCAGGCGGACCATCCTGCCGAATATCCGGCGGAGGGGTTCGATGGTGCCCGCTATGCCGATGACGGTCAGCACGGCGATGAGCCCGATCAGCCACGGGAGGGTGCTCGGCAGGGTCCCGGTGGCCAGGCCCACGGCGCAGGTGACCCCGGCGGTGGCCATGGCGCCGCCCAGGAGCACGCCGCCCCGGGCGGACTCGGGGGTCAGGACGTTCAGGTCGCTGTAGTCCTCCCGGGTCCAGATGCGCGCCTGGGACGGCCTGATCAGCTCGGGGTACGCCTTGGAGAGCGCCTCGCGGACGTGGATGGCGAAGATCGAGTAACGGTCGGTCAGCTCGCTGATCAGGAACGCCCGGCTGGCCTCCAGGTCGAAGGGCACGGCGCTCAGGTACTGCGTGCCGAAGGTGACGGGGCCGTTCCTGGCCACCGCCGTGGGGTCCTCGATGGCCTTGTTGATGATGAAGCCGCGGAGCTTGTGGGCCAGGCCCTGGGCGGTGAGCACGTCCACGACGTGGCTGGACGCCTGGAAGGAGGTGGCGTCGGCTTCGACGACCAGGATGATGTCGTCCACCACGGCGCACACCGCGACCGACTCGTCGTCGATGCCGCCCCGGCAGTCGACCACCACGTACTCGGCCTCGTCGGTGGCGCGGGCGATGACCGGGCCGAGGAACTCGCGCAGATGGGTGGACTCCGTGCCCAGGAACCGGAGGGCGAGGCGGCGGTGGTCGCCGATCGGGAGGAACCGCCAGGGCCAGGGGTGCGGGGCGGGCAGGTCCAGGAGCAGGTCGGTGAGTGGGGGCGGGTCGTCGCTCAAGGCGTACGTGGAGTAGCCGCGCTGGATGTTCCGTACGTACTTCAGCACCAGAAAGTAGGACAGACCGGCCGTGGCGGTGTCGCCGTCGATGAGGATCGTGCTGCCCACGTCGGCGAAGATCCGGCCGATCTCGGTGGCGATCATGGTCTTGCCGGAGCCGCCCTTGCCGGAGACGATCGCGACACTACGGCTGCCGGTCACGGGTTGTCTCCTTCGTCCTGACCGGGCGGGACGGGCCGGGCGCGCTTCGCGGCCAGGTCCTCGATCATCTGCTGGTGCTCCTGGAGGGTGGGGTCGGTCTTGCGGCGCAGGGCGCCGGCCGCGCGGTTGGCGAGCAGGATCACCGTGGTGATCGCGACGGTGGTGAGCGCGCTCAGCACGCAGGTGGAGGTGAACTGGCCCAGATCCAGTCCGAAGCGTTCCCGGAACATCTCGTAGCTGCCCCGGCCGCCGACCAGTCCGACGGTGAGCAGGGTGACGATGAAAGCCCCGAAACCGAAGACCACCTCGTCGTCTTTGGCGAAGATGCCGATGAACCGCGGAATCTTGATCTGGAAGAAATAGGTCCGCCGACCGGAGAGTTTCATCAGCTCGGCGATGAAACGGCCGCTGATGATGATGGCGATGGGCATGAGTCCGGCCCACGAGAACACGAACTTGACGGGTTCTATCAGGTGGCCGAACAGTTCGGGGTTCGGTGCGGTGGGCACGGGTTGGTGCTGGTCCGGTGGGGCCGGTACCAGCTCATTCCGGAACGGAGGGCCCGTTCGCGACAGGTTGAACAAGCACACTCCACAGCCGTACGTCGCTGTTGTCGGTTTCGACTTCGCCGATTACTCCGCTGGATACATCGCATCGCGCGTCTCCGATGTAACACGCCGTGCCGAAATAGTCGCGATATCAGTCGCGAAATGCGTCGCGCTGGAACTCGTGGAGCCGGGTTTCGCTGTACGCGAGCGAGAAGTCGGGGGCGAGCGGGATCTCCTCGTCAGGCCTGAGCACCAGGTGCTTGCCATCGGGGGTGGCGACGGTCAGGCTGCTGCCGGTGCGCCGGGCCAGATAGATGGCGTCGGTGCTGCGTGGCCGGTCGAGGCGGGGCGGGTCGTCGCGGACGACGAAAGGAAACTCCCCCGCCGGTACGGCCGGGGCGCGGAGCCGGCTGATCTCTCCGTCGGGACCGGTCAGGAAGAGGGTGAGACCCTGGACGTCACGCGCCGCCGCACGTGTTCGCAGCCGCGCGGTGACCAGGTAGGCGGCCCCGGCGGCGACCGCCAGCGCCGCGATCAGGAACTCCCACCAATAGCGTTCCCATAAGGTCGGCGGGTAGCCGATCTCCACTCCGAGATAGGTCTCCGCATACACCTCCGCGGCGGTCGTGGGGATCGGCGAGGCCGTGGAGGTCGGCGGGGGACCGGTGGACGCCGGGGGAGCGGAGGCGTCGGTCAGGCGGATCGTTCCCGACATGGGGCCCAGGGCGGTGCCGGCGGGGATGCGCACGGTGAAACCGAACTCGGTGGTGCCTCCGGCGGGCAGCTGGTGGGGTGACAAATCGATGGTGGCCCCGATGCCCGGATTGTCGAGGAAGAGCGACAGCCGGAGGGCGACGGGCCTGGTCAGGGTGCTCTCGGCGGTGACCGTGCCGGTTATCGAGCCGCCCGGCGGGACCGTGTCCTGATCGACCTGGATGTGTGCCGCGATCCGTTGCGAGCCGGTCGCGACCCGCGCGTAGTAGGGGACCGAGTCGCCGACGACACCTGCCGCGGCGGCGGTGCCGCGCAGCGTGAGAGACCCGGTCGCGGTGCGGGGAATCGTGACGTACCCCGCGTACTGGCCGTCGCCCGCGGTGGCGTCCGGTTGTCGGCCGTCATCGCGCAGGGCGAGGTTCACCGTGGTGAAACCGTCGCCGGTGAGCTGCGCCCGGACGTTCAGGTCTTTCGCGGTGTCTCCGTCGATGACCATTCCGTTCCGCCCCAGCAGCCGTACCCGCGCGACCGCCCGATCACCGGCGCCGGGCAACGGAGGGTCGAGCAGACTCGCGATCCTCAGCGCTCCCTGCCAGAGCGCGATCGCCTGCACGTCCTTTTCTGGGATGTCCGGGCCGGAGGTCACCCGTACCGTCCACTTACCCGGCTGCGGATCCTTGATCTGTAAGGTCTCGACCGTTCCCCGTTCGCCGGTGATGTTGAAGACCGAGCCGTTGAACTCCCCGGTCTTCGGCACCTGGCGACCTTCGGGGTCGAGGAAGTCCACCCGGATCCGGGGATCGCGTTTGACCACCGTGATCGCGCCGTCGGTGCTGATCGGAGGTATCTCCACCGTCAGATCGACCGTGGCGCCGGTGCCGAGCGCATGCGTGGAGGTGGAGACGTCAGCGGCGCAGCGGGCCGCGGCGAACATGCGTTGCAGCGCGTCCGGCACATCGGCGGAGTCGCCGATGATGGTGACCTGCGGCTTGGATTCCGGGCGGCTGTTGCAGGCCGTCTGGTAGGCGCCGCTGGTCACCCGCTGGAGGGCGACCGGGTCGACCGCGCCGAACCCGAGCGCCCAGATCTGGGTCCTGCCGGCGACGGCCCGGGGCAGCAGCGTCTCGGTGAGCTCCCGGTCGGCGTTCGCGGTGCGCTGGTCCGGTACAGAACCCCAGCTCGGGCTGTTCCGCACGTCGAGCTTCCCGTCGGTGAGCAGGAAGACCACGTTCCGCCGCTCGACGCCGTCGGTCCGCCGATCCATGATGGACAGCGCCTGGGAGATCGCGGTGACGTAGTCGGTGTCGTTGCCCTCCTGGGTCTCCCGCCGCCGCAGGTCGCCGATGCAGTTCAGCAGGTACTGACGGGCCGTGTCGTCGGCGAGCTCGGTCAGGTCGCAGACGGGGTCGAGCGGCGACTGGCCCGCCTGGTTCGCGCTGCCGAACCCGATCACCGCGATCTCCGACCGCGCGGACAGCTCGCCCACCGCGATCGAGGCCGCCGCCGCCTTCTCCGCCTGAAGATCGACGGCCGACAGGCTCCCCGACTCGTCCACCAGGATGACGATCCGCACCGGGCTGACCTCCGCCCGCGCCACCCCCGGCAGGGCGAGCAACAGTCCCGCCACCATCCCTGCCAACGCGCCAGCGGCCAACCGGGGTGTCATGGACAGGCCCTCACCGTGAGTCACATCCCGACAGACGAAGCTACCACGCCGCCCTGCCGCGCCGGGGGTGTCAGCGGACGCGGGCGGAGATGCCCGGGCTCACCCGGACCACGCCGGCCAGGTTCCGGAGGTTGATTTTGGCGATTTTGACGACGTCGCCGGTTCGGGGAGCGTGGAGCATCTGGTCGTTGCCCCAGTAGATGGCCACGTGGGAGATGTAGCCGGGGTTGGTGGGGTCGTTGCGCCAGAAGAGGAGGTCGCCGGGCTGGGCCTGGGAGAGGGGGATCTGGGGGCCGCTGGCCCACTGCTGGGCGGCCACCCGGGGCATGATGACGCCGGCCTGGCGGTAGGCCCACTGGACCAGGCCGGAGCAGTCGAAGCTGTCGGGGCCCTCGGCGCCCCACACGTACGGGCGGCCCAGCTTGTCCCGCGCGGCCAGCAGCGCGGCGCGGGTCTGGTCGGGGTTCATGAAGGCGGAGGCGGGCCAGACCGTACGCCGCTGCGGCTTGGGCAGCACGGGGTTGATGGTGGCCACCTGGCTGCCCTTCGGCAGCAGCTTGAGCAGGGTGCGGCGCAGCTGGACGGAGTTCACCTTGGGCGCGCTCACCACGAGCCCGTTGCCCTCCCGCAACCCCAGCGTGCGCCCGGTCTGCCGGGACACCAGGGCCGCGATGGACCCCATGCCGACCGTGGCGTATCCGCCGATCCGGAGCGGATGCCCGCCGCTGGTCACGTCCGACCCGAGCTTCAGCCCGCCGTCGTTGCCCAGCTCGAACGAGACCACCATGGCCCCACTGGCCACGTTCGCCCAGAGCTCGTCCGACTCGGCCACGGGTTTGGGGGTGTACGCCCGGAAGGTCGAAGGCTCCACCCCGATGGTCGGCACCTGCCGCCCGTCCACCTCGACCTTGGTGGCATCGGTCACCTCAACCCCGGCGACCCCCTGAATGGCCCGGATCCTGGCCACCGTCTCGGCCGGCAACGCCTCGTTGGCCACCACGAACAGGTGCGGCTTGACCAGCCCGTTCAACGGCGCCACCGGCGCCACCGGTGCCACCGGCGGCACCTCGGCCCGCAGTTCCTGCTCCGAGGCGACGAAGTCGTTCCTGGGCCGTTGCGGGGTGGCCACCGGCGCCCGTTCGGAGGAATCCATCCGGATCAGTACGAGAATGTCCGCCGAAAGCACCGAGACCAGCAACACGACCAGCAGCGGCAGACTCCGCCGCCAAACCCAGGGCCGCCGCAACGGCCGCCGCCGGGACAGCCAGATCAGCCGGGACACTCGGGGCAGCAGGCGCGGCCGGTAGGCCAAATCCTGGCGCGCCTCCGACAGTAACCTGTCGAACACGCCACCACTCCCCTCACCGACCCGAGTCACGAGACTGCCGTACCAACCCCCGATCCCGCAATCGGATCGAAAAAGGCGAAATCCGCCGGAGCCTCCCCGCTCCGGCGGATTTCGAAAGATCAGTTGCCGATGTACGGCACGGCCTCGAGCACCTCAACGGTGATCGACCGCCCGTTCGGCATGGTGTACGTCGCCTTGTCACCCAGCTTCTTGCCGTTGATGGCGGCGCCGAGCGGGGAGTTGGGCGAGTAGACGTCGATGGGGGCGCCGCTCTCCTCGCGGGACGCCAGCAAGAAGGTCACCTCATCCTCGTCGCCCACGAACCGGATGGTCACCGTCATGCCGGGCCCGACCACACCCTCGGTGCGCGGGGCCTCACCGACCTTGGCGTTGTCCAGGATCTGGCGGAGATGGAAGATACGAGCCTCCATCTTGCCCTGCTCGTCCTTGGCGGCGTGGTAACCGCCGTTCTCCTTGAGGTCGCCCTCCTCGCGGGCGGCTTCGATCTTCTTGGCGATCTCGATCCGACCCGGGCCAGAAAGGCGGTCGTACTCCTCTTTGAGGCGGTCGTACGCCTCCTGCGTCAGCCAGGTGACGGATTCGTTCTGGGAGACGGCCACGCGGGTTCTCCTTGCTTCCCTAGGTGAGTCGAAAGACGTGGAAGTTAACGCCTTCGAACGCTTCCCCAAAGATTCCACTATACGAGATTGCAATACTGAACGTGTACGGCCGTGGCTTGCGCGCTGGTCCGCACGCGCTCGGCGAATGAGACTTCGGCTTGCCCCGCGGGGACGGTTATCTCGCGGGTGCCCACCTCGACATGGTGGGTGTCGATGGCCCGCACCAGGCACCTGGCCTCGCGGTCGGCGGGCTTGTGCACCACGAAGGTTATCGCCGCGGAATCCGCCGCGCCGGCGTCGAAGGTGAGCACATCGGCCCGCACCTCGGGGTTGCCCCGGGCGGTGAGCACCACGTACCCCCAGCCGCCGGCCATGATGGCGGTCAGCAGGCCGATCACCGCGTACGCCACGAAACGCATACGCCCGGCCGGGGGTCGCTCGGGAAAGTCGGCCGGGGTGCCGAGCACGGGCCCGGGACGGGTGCCTGACGACATGAGGAAT
The DNA here is from genome assembly GCF_018476525.1 of Acrocarpospora catenulata. Classification (GTDB taxonomy): domain Bacteria; phylum Actinomycetota; class Actinomycetes; order Streptosporangiales; family Streptosporangiaceae; genus Acrocarpospora; species Acrocarpospora catenulata. Next base: position 254,775 of record NZ_JAHCST010000004.1, on the reverse strand, counting down.
CTCCCTGCGGTCTCGCGGCGTTGTCCGTGGCGGCCACCGAACTGTCGGTGGGGACGAGCACAATTGTGGCGGGCGGGGGTTCCGCCCTTGGAATGAAGCTAACCTTTCTGACCAGCTGCCCAGAACCTGAGGAGACCCGGTGAGCGCTGCCGAGATCGCGCCACTCCGGCTGATGGCCGTCCACGCGCACCCCGACGACGAGTCGAGCAAAGGTGCCGCCACCATGGCCCGCTACGCCGCCGAAGGGGTGGACGTGCTCGTGGTGACCTGTACGGGGGGCGAGCGCGGCTCCATTCTCAATCCGAAGATGGACCGGCCGGACATTCTCGAGAACATCGCCGAGGTGCGCCGCCAGGAGATGGAGCGGGCCAGGGAGATCCTCGGTGTGCGCCAGCGGTTCCTGGGCTTCGTCGACTCCGGGCTGCCCGAGGACGAGAGCGAGCCGCTGCCCGACGGCTGCTTCGCGGTGCAGTCCCTGGAGACCGCCGCGGCCCCGCTGGTGGCGGCCGTCCGCGAGTTCCGGCCGCATGTGATCCTGACCTACGACGACAACGGCGGCTACCCGCACCCCGACCACATCATGACCAACCGTGTCTCGGTGGAGGCGTTTGAGGCGGCCGGCGACCCCGACCGCTACCCGGAGGCCGGGGAGCCCTGGCAGCCGCTCAAGCTCTACTACCACATGGGCTTCTCCAAGGAGCGGTTCGAGGCCCTGCACGAGGCGATGAGCGCCCGCGGCATCGGCTCGCCGTACGCGGACTGGATCTCCCGCTGGGAGGACCGGCCGCAGAAGTGGGCGGTGACCACCAAGGTGCCGTGCGCCGACTACTTCGAGACCCGCGACCAGGCGCTGCTCGCGCACGCCACCCAGGTGGACCCGGACGGATTCTTCTTCGTCTGCCCCCGGGAGATCCAGCAGGAGTTCTGGCCGACCGAGGACTACCACCTCGCCCGCTCCCTGGTGGACACCACGCTGCCGGAGGACGATCTGTTCGCCGGGGTGCCCGTTACCGAGGCCACGCCCGCCTGCTCCTAGACTCGCAAGGGTGTACACACTCGCTACTCCGGCCGCTGCCGAATACGGGCCGGGACTCCTCGGGTTCCTGGTCGTGTTCGGTATAGCCGTCGCACTGTTCTTCCTGATCAAGTCGATGAACCGGCAGATCTCGAAGATCCAGGTCCCGCACGAGAAGGACAAGAAGTGACTCAGGCCACCGTCGCCGACAACCCTGCGCAGTCGCGGTACGAGATCGTCGTTGACGGCGAGGTGGCCGGGTTCGCGCAGTACCGGCTCCGTCCCGGCAAGATCGTCTTCACGCACACCGAGATCTCCGGGAAGTACGAGGGGCAGGGCCTGGGCGGTCGCCTGGCCAAGGGCGCGCTGGACGGCGCCCGGGAACGGGGGCTGCCGGTCGCGCCGCTCTGCCCGTTCATCGCGGGCTACATCAAGCGCCACCCGGAGTACGCGGACCTGGTCGCCCCCGACTACCAGAACGAGATCGCCTAAGCCCTGCCTCTGGCTTTCCGGGGACGCTTAGCCCTCCGGGGACCAGGCGCGCTCCAGTGCCTTGGGCAGCCCCCACCAGCCGAGCGGTGTCAGCACCTCGGCCTTGTCCACGATGCCCAGGTGCGCCCAGAGCGGGGTGACGGCCGTGAACAGCATCTCGGTCGCCTCCAGGTCCTCCGGGTCCTCCTCGTCGGGGTCGGCGTCCTCGGAGTCGGCGATGAACCGGGCGATGCGCTCGGGCGAGGCGAGCACGCCGGGACCGTACCGGGCCAGCGCGGTGACCGCGGCCAGCCAGTCGGCGTGGTGGATGGCGCAGAGCGAGGCGAGCACCGAGTCCTCGTGGCTGAGCTCGCCGTCCAGGTCGAAGAAGCGGGCCGCGTCCTGCTCGTCCGGCAGGTCGGAGATGGGGGCGGTGATCCCGGCCGCCACCGCCAGCCAGAGGTCCTCGTCGCCGTCCGGCAGGGTGCCGTGCTCGTCCAGGCCGGCGCAGGCGCGCAGCACGTTGCCAGGGAAGCCGGGGGTGACCAGGGTGCGCCGGAGCCGCCCGGCGGCGGCCTTCAGGTCGGTGGCCGGCAGCGGCGGCTCTGGCAGCTCGGCCAGGGTGCGCCGGAGCTCGCCGAGGGCGAACGCCTCCTCCTCGTCCCAGGCCGCGTAGAGCTCCTCGTCCTGCTCGTCGCTGACCGCCACGCTGGGCACCCGGCCGTCCGGCAGCGGGGTGGCCAGCCACTTCTCCTGAAGGTCCTCGTACGCCTCCCGGGCGGCGGCGTCGCCCTGGGCCAGCGCGTCCGGGTCGATCAGGCCACAGGCCAGCTGGGCCTCCAGGTGCGCCACCAGCCGGTCGTACATCTCGCCGGCCACGGGGCCGCGCTCGCCCTCGTCCGGCCAGACGAAGTAGCTGCGGGTCAGCAGGATCGGCTCGGTGCCGGTGGACTCCAGCCAGCGCTGCACGTCCCCGACCGTGGCCAGGCCCGACTCGATCCGGGCCAGGGTGCTCTTGGCCGACTCCCAGAACGCGGCCGAGAGCGGGTTGCCCGCCGCCAGCAGCTCGCGCCGCAGGTCCGGCAGGGACACCAGGGCCTGGCCGGTCGGCACCGCGAGCAGCGCCCGCGCCACATCCCGCCGGGTCAGATCCTCCGCCATCCGCCCGGCATGCCTGACGGCAAAGTCCACATCCACGCCCACGCAGCCTCCTCCGCCGGCCACCCGCTGCCCGGCCCAACCGTGCCAGACGGCTCCCGCAGCCACGTTCCGTGAGCCTACGCCCGCCGTCTCCCGAATACATCCCCCGGTCCCGGGCACTCGCGCGGCCCGGAGATGATGGAATTGACGCCTGCTCTGGAGGTTTTGTGAACCGGTTGACCGGTGCGACCAGTCCCTATCTGCTGCAGCATGCCGACAACCCGGTGCACTGGTTCGAGTGGGGGGACGAGGCGTTCGCGGAGGCACGGCGGCGGGACGTGCCGCTGCTGATCTCTGTCGGGTATTCGGCCTGTCACTGGTGCCATGTGATGGCACACGAGTCGTTCGAGGACCAGGCCATCGCCGACGTCATGAACCGGCACTTCGTCAACGTGAAGGTGGACCGGGAGGAGCGGCCGGATGTGGACGCGGTCTACATGGCGGCCACCCAGGCGATGAGCGGTCAGGGCGGGTGGCCGATGACGGTGTTCGCCACGCCGGAGGGCAATCCCTTCTACGCGGGGACGTATTTTCCTCCCGCGCAGTTCCGCCGGTTGCTGGCGGGGGTCGCGCAGGCCTGGGCGGAGGAGCGGGAGAACGTGCTGGCGCAGGGGGCGAAGGTGGTGGACGCCCTCAACCTGCGCGCCGGGCTGCCGCAGGGGCCGCTGCCGGGGCCGGAGATCGTGGCGGAGGCGGTGGAGGATCTGGCGAAGACGTTCGACGCCACCCGGGGCGGTTTCGGGCGCGCGCCCAAGTTCCCGCCGTCGATGGTCCTGGAGTTCCTGCTCCGGGTCGGCACGGGCAAAGCCCTCGCCATGGCCGAGAAGACACTGGACGCGATGGCCCGGGGCGGGATCTACGACCAGCTCGGCGGCGGCTTCGCCCGGTACAGCGTCGACGTCGCCTGGGTCGTGCCGCACTTCGAGAAGATGCTGTACGACAACGCGCTCCTGCTGCGCGTGTACGCGCACTGGTGGCGCTCGACCGGCTCGGTGCTCGCCCGGCGGGTGGCCCTGGAGACGGCCGACTGGCTGCTCCGCGAGATGCGCACCCCGGAGGGCGGCTTCGCCTCCGCCCTGGACGCCGACAGCGAGGGCGAGGAGGGCCGCTTCTACGTCTGGACTCCCGGCCAGCTGACCGAGATCCTCGGCGAGGAGGACGGCGCCTGGGCCACCCAGCTCTTCGAGGTCACCGGCACCTTCGAACACGGCACCTCGGTCCTTCAACTCCTCCACGACCCCGACGACCGCGACCGCTTCGACCGCGTACGCGCCGCACTCCTGGCCGTCCGGGAGACCCGGGTACGCCCAGGCCGCGACGACAAGGTGGTCGCCGCCTGGAACGGCCTGGCCATCGTCGCCCTCGCCGAGACCGGCGCCCTGTTCGACCGGCCTGACCTGATCGACGCGGCCCGCACCGCCGCCACCCTGCTGGCCGACCTCCACGTATCCCGGACCGGCTCGGAGGTCCGCCTCGCCCGCACCTCCCGCGCCGGTCAGGTCGGCGCCAACGCCGGAGTGCTGGAAGACTACGCCGACGTCGCCGAGGGGCTCCTCGGCCTCTACTCCGTCACCGGCGAATCGCAATGGTTCACCCTGGCCGGCGAACTCCTCGACACCCTCCTGGCCCGCTTCCCCGACGGCGAGGGCGGCTTCTACGACACCGCCGACGACGCCAGCTCCCTTTTCCAGCGCCCCAAGGACCCCACCGACAACGCGACGCCCTCGGGCCAGTTCGCCGCCGCCGGTGCCCTCCTCACCTACGCCGCTCTCACCGGCTCCACGCCGCACCGAGAAGCCGCGGAGAACGCCCTGGGCGCAGTCTCGGTCCTCGCCTCCGCCTACGCCCGCTTCGCCGGCTGGGGCCTCGCCGTCGCCCAGGCCGCCCTCGCCGGCCCCCTCGAACTGGCCATCATCGGCCCCCTCGACGACCCCGGCACCCAGGCCCTCCATCGCACCGGCCTCATGTCCACCAACCCCGGCCTGGTCATCGCCCTCGGCGACGGCCAGTCCCCGGTTCCCCTCCTCCAGCACCGCACCACCATCGACGGCGCGCCCGCCGCCTACGTGTGCCGCCAGTTCACCTGCCGCCTCCCCGTGACCACTCCCGCCGCGCTCAAAGCCGAACTCACCTGATCGGTAGCCCCTCCTCAAGCAGGGCGATGGCGTCGTCGATCATGTCGGCCAGGGGGCGGGCGCCGTCGGTTTCGACCCACTCGTACATGGCGGGGAGGAGGGCGCCCATCGTCGCGCCGACCAGCGTCCGGATGGGGAGACCGGTGGGGTCGGCGCCTTCGCGTCTGGCGATGGTGTCGGCCAGGAGATCCATGGTGCTCATCATGTTCTGGATCAGGCGGGCGCGGATGGCGGGAACGGTGATCTGGAGTTTGGCGCGGCCCAGGATTTCTTGCTGTTCGGCTTCAGGGACTTGGTCCAGGGCGTCACGGAAGCTGTCGCGAAGGGCGCGGAGGGGCGGTTTCTCCCGGGGCTGGGCGGCCAGCAGGTCTATCAAGAGCGGGTCGTAGTCGTCCTGGAGAACGATGTCTTCCTTGGTCGGGAAATATCGGAAGATCGTGCTCGGCGAGATTTCGGACGCCTCCGCGATCTGCTCGATCGTGGTCGCCTCGTAGCCCTGCTCGGCGAACAATCGCAGGGCCTGTTCCTGGATCGTCCGCCGAGTCCTGGCCTTCTTCCGTTCACGCAGTCCCGGCGAGCTCATGCACCGATTCTCCCGCCTTCCTGACGGTCCCGCCACGCAGGAACAGCGCCACCAGCGCCGCACTGAGCACGGCCGCCGCCCCGCAACTCCAGAGCACCGCGTCCATGGCCGCCCCGAACGCCGCCCGCGCCGCCTCGGCGAACTCCGGAACCCGGACACCGGCCGCCACCGACTCCCGCACCGCCGAGGGCGCCCCGGACGGCAGGTCACCGACGTACACGGCGGAGAGCAGGCTGCCGAGCCCGGCGACCCCGAAGGCCCCGCCGGTCTGCCGGAGGGTCTGGAGCACCCCGGTGCCCATGCCGGTCCGGTCCTCGGGCAGCGTCGCCAGCACGCCGTCCATGGCGGGGACCATGGTCAGGCCCACCCCGGCGCCCGCGACTGTCAGCCACACGGCCGTGTACCCGTACGAGCCGGGCAGCAGGGCGCCGAGAGCTAGACCGGCCGCGAGCAGCAGCAGCCCGGCGGTCATGATCGGCCGCAGCCGGGCCACCTTGAGCAGGCGCTCCCCGGCCAGCCCGCCCGCCATCAGGCCGACGATCATCGGCACGATGCGCAGCCCGGTGGCCATCGCGTCGAAGCCCAGCACCGCCTGCAGGTAGAGCGGCACCACGAAGAGCACGCCCATCATGCCCAGCGAGACCAGCGAGGCGGCCACCGAGCCCCACAGGAAGACCCGGTCCCGGAACAGGCTGAGGTCCATCATCGGGGCCCTCGACCGCATCTCGACCAGCACGAAGACGACCAGCAGCGCCGTACCGGCCAGCAGTGGCGTCAGCACCCGGGCCGAGCCCCAGCCGTCGGCGGGCGCCTGGATCACGCCGAAGACCAGCGCGGCCAGCCCGGTGACCGACAGCAGCGTGCCCGGAACGTCCAGCCGGGGGGAGGCCGGGTCGCGGGACTCCGGGACCAGCACCACCACGGCGAGCAGCGCGATCGCGACGGCGGGCAGGTTGATCAGGAAGATCGACCCCCACCAGAAGTGGTCGAGCAGGTAGCCGCCGACGATCGGTCCGAGCGGCAGGCCGATCGCCATCCCGGCCGTGGTGACCGCGATGGCCTTGGCCCGCTCCGCGGCCGGGAAGATGCTCGGCAGGATCGCGGTGGACAGCGGCATGATGAGCGCCGCCCCGGCCCCCATCAGCGCCCGGGCCGCGATCAGCCAGCCGATGCTCCCGGCCAGCATGGCCACGGCCGAGGCCACGCCGAACGCCGCCAGCCCGGCCACCAGCAGCCGCTTGCGGCCCAGCCGGTCGCCGAAGACCCCGGCCGGCAGCAGCAGCGCGGCGAAGGTCACCAGGTACGCGTCGACGATCCACTGCAGGTCGCCGGTGGAGGCGCCGAGGTCCACGGCGAGCGTGGGGAGCGCCACGTTGAGCACGGTCGCGTCCAGTCCGATGACCAGGACGCTGAGCACGAGGGCTGAGAGAGCCCACCATCTGGAAGTCAGCATGAATTGATAGTAACTCTCAAAAACTAGTCACCGTCAATCTCTTGCTCGCGGGCGTAATCGATGTAATGTTGATTACATGAATGCAGAGGAACAGCTGAAAGGCTGGTTCACCGGGCGGCTCCCCGAGGGCTGGTTCACCGAACGCCCGGAGATCGTGCTGGACCGCGAGGAGATCACCGTGCTCGGTGCGCTCCCGCCGCTGACCGTCGTCGACGACCTGCCCGAGGTCGAGCGCGCCGCCGCCCTTGAGGGGTACGTCGAGCGTTTCCGCGAGGAGACCCGGGAGCGCCGGATCGACATCGCCAGGGAGGCCGAGCACCGGTTCCGCCGGAAGGTCTCCTGGGGGGTCACGGTCGGACCCGAGACAGTGATGTTCACCACTCTTTCGGTGCCGGTGATGACCCGGCTCCGGCAGCCCGAACGGCAGACGCTCGACACACTTGTCGCCGCAGGTGTCGCGCGCAGCCGCTCCGACGCGCTGGCCTGGTGCGTCCGCCTGGTCGGCAAACACACCGACACCTGGCTCGCTGACCTGCGGGATGCCCTTCAGCACGTGGATCGGGTCCGGGCCGAGGGGCCCGACGTAGTGGACTAAACCATTACCAAAAAAGGTCTGGACCACCGCCATTGGCCTATACCAATAGGCAGGCCGGAAAATCTTGGTAAGGGGGACGGCGTTTTTCTTTGAATCGGGCCGGATTTTGGGCGTCGCAGCGGCTCTGACCTGCGTCTTGACGCCTGCGGAGACGGTAAAATCGCACTGGTCTATGCCAATTGGATGGATTGCGTGTGAATCGTCAATGATGATTTGGCCCCTGCGAGACAAAGGAGCCGTCCCGGATGTCCGTCATTTCTGACATAGCGCGCCACCCGACCAGTCACGCGGGTCTGGCGGACTGGGTGACCGAGATCGCCGAACTGACCGAGCCGGACCGGATCGAATGGTGTGACGGCTCCGAGGCGGAGTGGACCCGGCTCACCAACCTCCTGGTCGACCAGGGCACCCTCACGCGGCTGATCCAGCGGCCCAACAGCTTCCACGCGGCCTCAGACCCGAGCGACGTGGCCCGGGTGGAGGACCGTACCTTCATCTGCTCCGAGCGCGAGGAAGACGCCGGCCCGACCAACAACTGGATCGCGCCCGCCGAGATGCGCGCCACCTTCGGCAAGCTCTTCCGGGGCTGCATGCGCGGGCGGACCATGTACGTCGTCCCGTTCTGCATGGGCCCCCTGGGCGGCAGCATCTCGCAGCTCGGCGTGGAGATCACCGACTCGGCGTACGTGGCGGTATCCATGCGGGTGATGACCCGGATGGGGGAGGACGCGCTCCGCCTGATCGAGGAGCGGGGCGATTTCGTCAAGGCCGTGCACTCGGTCGGCGCCCCGCTGGAGCCGGGCCAGGCCGACGTGCCCTGGCCGTGCAACCAGACCAAGTACATCAGCCACTTCCCGGAGACCAGGGAGATCTGGTCGTACGGCTCCGGCTACGGCGGCAACGCCCTGCTGGGCAAGAAGTGCTACGCGCTCCGCATCGCCAGCACCATGGCCAGGGACGAGGGCTGGCTGGCCGAGCACATGCTGATCCTCAAGCTCACCCCGCCCAAGGGTGAGGCCAGGTACGTGGCGGCCGCCTTCCCGTCCGCCTGCGGCAAGACCAACCTGGCCATGCTCCAGCCGACCATCCCCGGCTGGAAGGTGGAGACCATCGGCGACGACATCGCCTGGATGCGCTTCGGCCCCGACGGCCGGCTCTACGCCATCAACCCCGAGGCGGGCTTCTTCGGCGTGGCCCCGGGCACCGGCCAGACCACCAACGCCAACGCGATCAAGACGCTCTGGGGCAACAGCATCTTCACCAACGTCGCGCTCACCGACGACGGCGACGTCTGGTGGGAGGGCTTGACCGACGAGCCGCCCGCGCACCTGACCGACTGGCGCGGCCGCTCCTGGACCCCGGACTCGCCCGAGCCCGCCGCACACCCGAACGCCCGCTTCACCACCCCGGCCGAGCAGTGCCCGACCATCGCCAAGGAGTGGCAGAACCCGGACGGCGTGCCCATCTCGGCGATCCTGTTCGGCGGGCGCCGCGCCACCGCCGTACCGCTGGTGACCGAGTCGTTCAGCTGGGCGCAGGGCGTCTTTCTCGGTGCCAACGTGGCCTCGGAGAAGACCGCGGCCGCCGAGGGCAAGGTCGGCGAGCTGCGCCGGGACCCGTTCGCCATGCTGCCGTTCTGCGGCTACCACATGGGCGACTACTTCGGCCACTGGCTGCGCGTCGGGCGCACGCCCGGAGCCCGGCTGCCGCGCATCTACTACGTCAACTGGTTCCGGAAGGACGACGCCGGCCGGTTCGTGTGGCCCGGGTTCGGGGAGAACAGCCGGGTCCTCAAGTGGATCGTGGAGCGGCTCAACGGCGAGGCCGAGGCGGTCCAGACGCCGATCGGGCTGCTTCCCGCCGAACTGGACACCGAAGGGCTGGACATCAGCCCGGCCGACCTGGAACTGCTGCTCACCGTGGACCGCGAGGTCTGGCGGGAGGAGGCGGCGCTGATTCCCGAGCACTTCGCCACCTTCGGCAGCAAACTGCCGCGTGAACTCTGGGACGAGTACGACGCGCTGGTGGCCCGGCTGGGCTGATCCCCTGACTGGAACGCCCGCCAGCGTCGCCGGGTGTTCCGATTCGTCCGGTACGGCTCACGTCCCGCCAGGCGTGAGCCGTACCGAATGTGGTGAAACTTCCTGGGGCGTGGAATCGTCTACCTGTCAGAGGGGAGTCCCCCAGGAGGCGACATGGAGTTCGTGCTTCTCGTCCCCGCGATCGTCATCGCGGTGGCCATCTTCTCCACCGCGTCGCGGCTGCGGCGCGAACATCGGCGGGTGCGGGTCTCCCATGTGCTCGGTTCGGCCGGGCTGGACGCCTACGAGCTGGCCTATCTGGCCGGTGGGCCGCGGCGGGCGGTGAACACGGCCATCGCGATGCTCAGCGCGCAGGGCAAGCTGCGGGTCTCCCGGGGTGGGCGGCTGGCCACCGTCGCCGGGGCCGGCGGGGCGCGGGAGGCGCTGGAGCAGGAGATCCTCGATCTTGCCGCGGTGCCCGGTGGGCGTACGGCGAGTGAGGTGCGGCGGGCCGTGGCGTGGGGGCCCGCGATGACCGGGGTGATGCACCGGCTGGTGGGGCGGGCCTATCTGGTTCCCGACAGTGCGCTCACCCAGGCGCGGGGGATCAACCGATCCCTTGGGTGGCTGGTCGTGCTGGCCGACGTCTCCTGGGTCGGTGGGGTGGTGTCGATCATCTTCTTCGTGCCTGTGTCGGTGGGGAACATCTTGGGGTTGGTTCTCCTCGTGCCGGTTGCGCTGTACGGGTTGATCACCTATCTGGTGCATCGGCAGACCCTGCGCAATCTGCTGACCAACGCGGGGCGGGAGATGCTGGTCAACGCACGCGGTCAGTACCGGCGGGGGTCTGGGTCGTCCTACTCGCCGCATGTGTGGGAAAACGACCATCACGTCCATCACCAGGCGCCGGTGCAGGTGGGTACGGCGGCGTACGCGGCGGTGGCCGGGGCGGTGGCGTTGTACGGGCTCAGCGAGATCGATCCTGGGATCGCGGGGGAGATCTCGCGGGAGGAGGGCAAGTACGTCGGCAGCCAGGCCGGGGGGTGTGCGGCCGGTGCCTGTGGCGGGTCCACCGGGGGTGGTGATTCCGGTGGGTACGGGGACTTCGGGGGCGGGATCGGCGGCGGGGACTTCGGCGGCGGGATCGGCGGGGGTGACTTCGGCGGGGGTGGGTCGAGTTGTGGGGGTGGCAGTAGCTGCGGGGGCGGCGGTTGTGGTGGTGGTGGATGCGGTGGCGGCTGATCCGGCGCTGAGCGGTCGTGTGGAATCCGGCGGTCGTGTGGAATCGGGTGGGGGGGTTGAGCTCGGGGTTGGTATCGGCTGGCGGGCGGAGATCGATCTGACCGTGGAGCGGCTGGCTGGGGTGGAGTTCGTCGAGGTGATCGCGGAAGGCGTTCGGCCGGGGCGGGTTCCGGAGTCGTTGCGGGTGTTGCGGGGGCGGGGGGTTCCGGTGATTCCGCATGGTGTCGCGCTCGGGATCGGTGGGGCCGACAGGCCCGAAATTTCGCGACTTGAGCATTTGGCGGCCTGTGCGGAGGCTCTGGATGCGCCCCTGGTCAGTGAGCATCTCGCCTTCGTCCGTGGGGACGGTATGGAGGCTGGGCATCTGCTGCCTGTTCCGCGTACCCGGGACGCTCTTGACGTCGTCGTGGAGAACATTCGGATTGCTCAGGACTGTTTGCCGGTGCCGCTTGCCCTGGAGAACGTGGCCGCTCTCTTCGGCTGGCCCGACGACGAACTCACCGAGGCGGACTTTCTTGGCGAACTTGTCGAACGTACTGGGATCAAACTCCTGATCGACGTCGCCAACCTCTACACCAACGAGGTCAACCTGGGCTCGGACGCCCGGGACGCCCTGGACCGGCTCCCGCTCGCCGAACTGGCCTACGTCCACGTGGCCGGCGGCCACAGCCACGACGGCATCTGGCACGACACCCACACCGCCGCCGTCCCCGACGCCATCCTCGACGTGCTGACCGAACTCTGCGCCCGGGTACGCCCACCGGGGGTCCTCCTCGAATGGGACGACAACTACCCCAGCGACGCCACCCTCGCCGCCGAACTCGACAAGATCCGCACCGCCATGAAGCCCCGGTGAGCAGTTTCCATGGATCCCCGGCGAACAGTTTCCATGGACCCCTGGTGAGCAGCCGCCATGAAGCCCCAGTGAGCAGCATCCATGAAGCCCCGGTGAACAACGGAACGCCGTGGACGAGGATCCGCCCATGAACGATGACCCACGCCGTCGCCTGGCGGACGCGCAGCGCGACCTGCTCGCCGCCCTGGTCGCGGGTGCTCCCAACCCTCCGGGCTTCGACCCGGTACGCCTCCGCGTCCAGTCCCACAGCCTGATCGCCAAACGCCGTGGCCTGGTCGCGGCGGCTCTCCCCGACGTCGTGGCCACCCTCGGCCCCGACTTCCCCCGCACCTTCTTCACCTACGCCAACGGCCGCCCCAAACCCCCAGGCAGCTCCCGCGCCGACGCGCAGTCCTTCCTCCAATGGCTCCACGACCAAGACCACCCGGCGGCTTCGCCGAACTTGCGGTTGTCGTCCCACCCACCCACCCTTCTGACCCTTCGGGTCCGGACCCGGCTCCGCCGGGGCCGTTGGGCGCCGTCTCGACGGCGGCCACGCCGCCATCGCATACCAGCACCAGATCCGCCGAAGCCGCATAAGGCACGACCGGCGTACGGGCCCCGAACGACAAGGCCACCACGGCGTCGCCGGAGGCAATACGCGGCAGCCAGGCCGCCGCGAACTCCTCGGGGCACGCCTCCTGGATGAGGAGGGCGGCCACCACGGTTTCCAGGAAGGGTTCGGGGACGGCGAACTCGCCCAGCAGGTGCAGGACGGGGGCCAGTACGTGTTCGCCCAGGCCGACTCCGCCCCAGCGTTCGTCCAGCACCAGGGAGATCAGGCCGAGGTCGGCCAGTCGCCGCCACAGATCCGGATCGTGGGCGGCGTCCAGGTTCATCCGGCGGCGCAGGTGATCCTCGCTCGCGTGCTCCTCCAGGAGGCGGCGGGTGAGCTTGAGCAGTTCACGCTGATCTTCGTCGAGGGGGACGTTCATCGCCGGGGCTCCCTGGGCAGGCCGAGCAGGCGTTCGCTGATGATGTTCCGCTGGATCTCCGAGGTGCCGCCGAAGATCATGGCGGCCCGGGCGTACCAGTAGCGGTGGTGCCAGTCGGCCCACGCCTCAAAAGCACGCGGGGAGAGCGTATTACGCATTACGGATGAATCGTATCCAAGTGGGGACAAAGCACCCATTAGGTCCAGCCCGGCCGCGAAGATGTGGTGCTGGGTCTCGGTCCAGTAGAGCTTGTTGACGCTGGCCCGTAGGTCCAGGTCGGTGCCCTGCTCGGCGAGGGCGGCCAGCCGGTACACGTTGGCCCGGTACACCTCGGTCTCCACGAACAGCCGCCCCAGCTCGTCCAGGGCGAGCGCGTCGGACTCCAGGCCACAGGCCAGCACCAGCGAGGCGAAGGACGCCACGTCGGCGGAGTACTTGGCGTGGTCGCCGAAGACGGCCCCGCGCTCGAAGCCGAGGGTGGACATCGCCACCCGCCAGCCGTCGCCGACCTCCCCGACCACGTTGGCCACCGGCACCCGTACGTCGGTGAAGAACACCTCGGCGAACGCCTTGGTGCCGTCAACCATGGCCAGCGGGCGCACCTCCACGCCCGGAGTACGCAGGTCCACGCAGAGGAAGGTGATCCCCCGGTGCTTGTTCTCCCGGCCCGCCTCGGGATCGGTCCGCACCAGGGCGAAGATCCAGTCGGCGAAGCCGCCGAACGACGTCCAGATCTTCTGGCCGTTGACGACGAACTCGTCGCCCTCGCGGACCGCCTGGGTGCGCAGCGAGGCCAGGTCGGAGCCGGAGTCGGGCTCGCTGAAGCCCTGGCACCAGATGTCCTCGCAGGACAGCATCCGGGGGATCCAGCGGCGGCGCTGCTCCTCGGTGCCGTACCGCATGAGGATCGGGCCGAGCAGGTAGAGGCCGCCCATGTTGATCCGGGCGGGGGCCTTGGCGCGGTAGTACTCCTCGGCGAAGGCGATGGTGTGGAACAGGTCGGCGCCGCGCCCGCCGTACTCCTCGGGCCAGTCGACGGCGGCGTACCCGCCCTCGAACAGCACCCGTTCCCAGGCGCGGTGCTGGGCGAAGCCCTCGGGGCTGGTCCAGGAGCCGAGCGGCTCCTTCGGCACGTGCGCGGTCAGCCAGTCCCGCGCCTGTGTCCGGAACTCCTCGATGTCGTTCATGCCGCCAGTCCCAGCGCTCGGGAGACCTCGCGCATGGTCTCGGGATAGGTCTCGGGGGTCATCCGCAGGGAGAGGTTCACGCCGTCCGCGCCGAGTTCCAGGTACCGCTCGACGGTCGGGCGGAGTTCGGCGGGGCTGCCGTGGAAGCGGAGCCCGGCGATGATATGGAAGTCCTCGCGGGGCCGACCGTGCTCGCGCAGCCCGGCCTCGATCTCGGCCAGGTGGTGGGCGAATTCGCCGGTGGTGAGGTTCCAGGGGTACCAGCCGGTGGCGTACCTGGCGGCGCGGCGGATGGCCGGGCGGGAGTGGCCGCCCACCAGGACGCGCGGCAAGGGGCGCCCGATCTCCTGTTTCCCCCACAGTTCGGGAATGGCGGCCAGGTTCCGCTCGAAGCGGGCGCCGCGCTCGGCGAAGGGCACCCCGGCGGCGGCGTACTCCTCCGCCGACCAGCCGACCCCGACGCCCAGGTCGAAGCGCCCGCCGGTGAGCAGGTCGAGCGTGGCCAGCTCGCCGACGAGCAGGCGCGGGTTCCGCAACGGCAGCAGCAGCACCGAGGAGCCGATCCGCAGCCGCGTGGTGTGCCGGCACAGTTCGGCCGCGGTCTGGAGCACTTCGAGCAGCCCCTGCTCCACGGCCGCCTCCACCCGGGGCGCGGACGCGGCGGCGTCCCCGTAGGTGTGCACTTCGGACACCTCCGGGTTGGCCGGGTTCGGCGCGGCCGGATAGGGATAGGCCGACTCGTACTCCTCGAAGAAGACCAGATGCTCGGGCAGCCACAACGAGGAGAACCCGGCCTCCTCGGCGGTCAGCGCGAACGCCCGCATGTACGCGGGATCCCGTTGCGCCGACCCGTCGAACAGGTCAACCAGGCCGATCTCCACCGCCGCTCCTTTCGTTCCGTACGGCTCACGCCAGCTCGCGCACCCGCTCGGGCGCGGGCAGCTCGCCGAACACGGCGACCAGCTCGTCCACGCCCAGAGAGGGCTCCTTGGCCAGCAGTTCCTTGGCCCGGGCGAACTCGGCGGCGGCCACCAGCCAAGTGCGCCTGACCTCCGCCTCCCCGGCTTCGGCGAGCGCCTCGTTCAATTCGCCGAGCGTCACGGGCAGCTCCTCGGCCGGGACCAGCCAGCCGAGCCAGCCATCGGCCTGCTGGGCGAGCAGGTCAAGCACCGGCCGGTCGCCATGGCGCACATGCACCCGCATCTTGGCCGGGCGAGGCAGGGCTATCGCGCCGCGGAACGCGACCCGCTCGCCCTCGAAGACCGCCCGGCGCTGGGACCACAGGGCCCGCATGGCGGCCAGGTGCTCGGCCGCCGCATCCAGATCGTCATCCTGGTCGCGAAGTGCGTCCGGTACGGGGCCGAGGTCCAGCCCGTACTCCAGCCGCCCCTGGCTGAACCAGTCCAGCGAGGCGACCTGCTTGGCCCGTACGGCCGGGCTGCGCACCACCGGCACGTCCCCGCTGAGCCGCAGCCCCAGCCGCTCGGTGGCCCGGGCCGCGCACTGGAGTGTGAGCACCGCGTCGTGCCCGCCGGAGGCGACCTGTTCGCGGTCGCCGCCGGCCCACCAGGAGGCGAACCCCGCCTGCTCGGCGGCCGAGGCGCTGGCCTCGATCCGCCCGAGCAGGCCGGGGTCTGCGCCGGTGATGTCGCAGGCTATGCCGTATGCGACCACGTCAGCTGCCGTTGCTCAGTTCGCTGAACTTGCCGTCCTTGGTCCACTCCAGGTAGACGCCGGGCGAATCGAGGATCGCCTGGCCGCCTTCGTACCTGAGGTTGCCGTAGACCGACTCCTGGGTGGTGACCTGGGAGAGGCCCTGGCCGACCGACTCGGGGGTGGGCGAGGCGCCGGCGTTCTTCATGCCCAGCGCCAGCAGCCACATCGCGGTGTAGCCCTGGGCGGCGAACATGTCGGGGGCGGCGTTGAACTTCGCCGTGTACCGCTCGGTGAACTTCCTGGCCGTGTCGTTGACCGGGTGGTCGGCCGCGAACGGGGTGGCGAAGGCCAGCCCGGCCAGGCCGGAGCCGCCGGCGTCGAACAGCGCGGGCCCGGAGGCGCCGTAGCTGGACAGGATGCGCTTGTCGTAGCCGCGGTCGCGGAGCGAGCGGGCCAGCAGCGCGGTCGGCGTGCCGAGCGTGCTCGCCACCACCACGTCCGGGGCCAGCGCCTCGATCTGCGTGGCCGGCGCGGTGAAGTCCCGGTCGGCCGAACCGACCGCCACGGTCTGGAGCACCTTGACGCCGTTGCGCTCCATCGCCGCCGCCCAGACCTTGCCGTCGGCCACCATGGCGTCCACGTCGCCGTTCACGACCACCACGGCGGTCTTGTAGCCCTCCGCCTTGGCCATGCTGTCCACGAACTTGTCGTACACGCCGCCCGGGGAGGAGGGCAGCACGACCGGGCGGAACAGGCTCGGCGGGGAGGCCAGGCCGTCCAGGATGGCGGAGGTGACGATGGCGGGCACCTTGCTCTGCCGGATGACCGGGGCCAGCGCGCCCGCCTCGTTGGACAGGCCGCAGCAGAGCACGCCCACCGCGCCGTCGGTGGCGTACTGGCGGTAGAGGGCGATGGCCTTGGCCGGGTCGGACTTGATGTCCTCGATCTTGAGCTCGACGGTGGAGCCCTGGCCGAGGAACCCGGTTTCGTTGATCTCCTCCACGGCGACTTCCGCGCCCTGGGCGATGGGCTTGCCCGCGAACGCGGCGGCGCCGCTGAGCAGGGCGGGGAAGCCGACCTTGTAGACCTGGCCCTGGCCCTGCGCGGACGGGGCGCCCTCGGCGGTGTCGCCGCCGGACGAGCCGCACGAGGTGAGAATCATGACGGCGGACAGGGCCGCGCCGATGACGGCCAGGCGTCCTCTCCGTGCGGTGGATTGACGGAACACGTTGCACCCTCCTGGGTTAGGCCCCCAACATCCGGACCCCCGATTGCTGTAAAGCAAATGCTTGCTTTTAAAGCAACTGCTTGATTATGTGGGGAGTGAGAACGGACAGGCAAGGGGTCTCAGCGGGGGTTTATCGGACCGAGACTGTCGAGGACGGCCTCGCCCCTGTCGATGACCGTGCCCGCGTCCGTCGAGGTCAGGAAGCGTACCTGCGCGCCGTCCCGCCAGAGGGCCACGGTGAGGGTCTCCCCCGGCAGCACCGGCCGGGAGAACCGCCCGGACATGCCGAGCAGCCGGGTGGCGTCCCCGTCGCACAGGCCGTTCACGATGGCGCGCGCGGTCATGCCGTAGGTGCACAGGCCGTGCAGGATCGGACGGGCGAAGCCGTACCTGGTGGCGAAGGCCGGGTCGGAGTGGAGCGGGTTGCGGTCGCCCGTGAGGCGGTACAGCAGGGCCTGGTCGGGCCGGGTGGCCAGGCGCAGCACGGTGTCCGGCTCACGGTCCGGCGCGGCCCACTCCACCCGGGGGCCGCGTTCCCCGCCGAAGCCCCCGGCTCCGCCCAGATAGGCGCAGGAGCGGGCGACCATGAGCAGGTCGCCGGTGGCGGCGTCGGTGGTGCGGGTCTCGGTCCAGACCAGGGCATCCCTGCCCTTGTCCCACATGTCGGTGACGGTCACCGTGGAGACCGCCCTGCCCGCGGGGGGCAGCGGGCGTTCCAGGCGGAAGTGCTGTTCTGCGTGTACGGCCTTGCCGGGGTCGTACGTGCCGATCTCGGGTAGCCCGCCATGGTGGCCGATGAGCACGCCGAAGCTGGGGATGACCTGCTGGGCGACGCCCTCGCTGTGTTCCGTGGTGAACTGGAGCTCCGCGCCGGGGTCCGCCGATCCGGCCCCCACGGCGAGCGCGTAGAGCAGCGTGTCGCGGTCCGTCCACTCGGTGGTGAATGGGCCGACCGTGCTGCCGAGGTAGGCGGGGTCCAGGGGCATGGGTGGTTCTCCGTTCAGGCTGCGCGTCACATTCCGAGGGCGCGGGCAACGAGGTCGCGGTGGTGGGCGGGGGTGCCGAAGAGGGCGACGTCGGTCAGCGCGCGGCGGAAGTGGTGGGAGAGCTCGTGCTCCCAGGTGAAGCCGATGCCGCCGTGCACCTGGATGGCCTCGCGTACCACGTGCAGCACGGCGTCGCCGGCGCGGGCCTTGGCCATGGAGGCGGTGTGCTCCCAGCCCGGTTCCTCGGCGGCCGCCTGGTCGAGGGCGGCCTCCACCGCCGATCTGGCGGTCTGGATCTCCGCGTACATGTCGGCGAGCTTGTGCTTGATCGCCTGGAAGGCGCCGATGGGGCGGCCGAACTGGGTGCGGGTTTTGGCGTAGTCGACGGCCAGCGCCAGGGCGCGCTCGCCGATGCCGAGGGCGTCCGCGGCGGTCAGCAGCGCCCCTTCGGTGAACGCCCGGCCCGCCAGGGCACGGGCCTGGTCGCCCTCGGCCAGCACGCGCGCGGGCGTGCCGTCCAGGGTGACCTCGGCCAGTCCGCGGCCGGGGTCCAGGGCGGGCATGGGCGCCACGGCCAGCCCGGGCGCGCCCTGCTCGACCAGGACCAGGGCGGTGCCGGTGAGCACGATGAAGTGGGTGGCCACCGCGCCCGCCGCCACGAACTGTTTCCGGCCGGAGACGCGGCTCTCGCCCTTGGTGCCCGGGGAGTCCAGGTCCACCCCGGCGGAGTCCTCGTGCAGGGCCGGCGCGACCGCCGCGCGCCCGGCCACGATCTCCGCCAGCAAGTCGTGGTTGTGCTCCAGGCCGGTCCGGGCCAGCAGAGGCACCGCCAGCCCGGCCGTGACCAGCAGCGAGGCGGGCAGCCCGACCCGGCCGGCCTCGACCAGCGCGGCGCCCAGGTCGGCGACGGACCCGCCCTGGCCGCCCGCCTCCTCCGGCAGCAGCAGGCCGTGCAGGCCGAGTTCCTCGGCCAGGGCCCGCCAGAGGGGCTCGCCGGGACCGCCGAGGGAGCCCCGGCTGACCTCGACGGGGCTGCGGGCGTCCAGAAACCGGCCCACGGCCGCCGCGAACTCGGCGCGGAGCGTCGCGTCCTCCCTCATACGGATCCTTTCGAGCAAGCAATTGCTTCATTCTTGGAGCAGCTATCCCCCTGGCCGGGAGACCCGGCCTGCGGGGTCAGCGGGCGGGGACGTTCACCCCGTTCAGGAGCAGCTCGGTCTCGATCTCGATGACCTCGTCGATGGTGATCGGCCCGTCGGGGTCGAACCAGCGGATGATGGCCTGCACGGCGCCCATCACCGTCCGGTACACCATGCGCGCGCTGAACTCGCGGCGGAAGACGCCCGCCCGCATGCCCTCTTCGATGACGTCCATCCAGATCTGAGCGATCTCGTCCTGGCCGCGGGCGACGCCTGGGAAGTCCACCACGTAGTGCCAGTCGTTCTGCAGGATCAGCACCTGATGACGGTTGCGGGCCACGCTCAGCAGCGCCCGCGCCATCAGCCCGCGCAGCGCCTCGGCCGGGCCGGTGGCCTCGGCGACCGCCGCGCGGTACTCCCTGATCACCGTGTTCAGATAGTCCGCGAGCACCTGCTCGACGATCGCCTCTTTGGAGTCGAAGTAGTAGTACAGGCTGCCCGAGAGCATGCCCGCCTCGTCGGCGACGTCGCGCACCGTCGCACTGGAGAAGCCCTTCTCGGCGAAGACCTTGGCCGCGGCCAGCAGCACGCTCTCCTTGCGCGCCTGCCCGATGGGCGACCCGGTCGACTTGCGACGGGTCCCTGCGGCGCTCTTGGTGGTCTTTCCTGGAGGGGTCATCTAGTGTCCTACCTCAACTGAACAACGGATCGGGGATAACGACGGCTCGGGATCAGGGCGCTCGATCGGAGACGATCGAGACGGCGCTCACGAGCGCGCCGGGACTGCCTCCTTGATTCTGCACCAGCCCGAAGGCGGGATTGGCGACTTGGCGATCCCCGGCCTCGCCCCGGAACTGGAGCCACATCTCGAAGAGCATGCGCAGGCCGCTGGCGCCCACCGGGTGGCCGAAGCTCTTCAGGCCGCCGTCGGGGTTGACCGGGAGCGCGCCGCCCAGGTCGTACCTGCCGGCCAGGACGTCCTTCCACCCCTGGCCGCGTGGCGAGAAGCCGAGTTCCTCCATCAGCACCAGCTCGGTCGGGGTGAAGCAGTCGTGCACCTCGGCCATGGAGATCTGGGTGGCGGGGTCGGTGATCCCGGCCTGCGCGTAGGCGACCTGGCTGGAGTTGACCACCTCGGGCAGGTCGGAGTAGTCGTACCGGTCGTCGTTGCGGCCGGTCGCCGCGCCCGCGCTGAGGGCGAGGCCGTGCACGTACAGCGGGCGGTCGGTGTACTTGTGGGCGTCCTCGGCGCGGACGATCACCGCCGCCGCCGCGCCGTCGGCCACGCCGGAGCTGTCGAAGACGCTCAGCCGCCCGGCGATCGCGGGGGCGCGGGCGATGACCTCCTTGGGCACGCTCTTGCGGAACTGCGCCCTCGGGTTGCGCGCGCCGTTGGCGTGGTTGCGCCAGGCGATGTGCGTCATCGCCTCCTTGACCTGCTCCTCGGTGAGGCCGTAGCGGCGGGCGTAGGAGGGGACGATCATCGAGTACATGGCGGGCGCGCTCAGGTTCGGGGACGTGCCGTCCCCTGGCACGCTGGGCATCTCCAGGCCGGAGAAGCCGAAGTCCTTCAGCTTCTCGCCGCCCACCGCCATCACCACGTCGTACGCGCCGGAGGAGACCGCGAAGCAGGCGTTGCGGAACGCCTCCGAGCCGGTGGCGCACATGTTCTCCACCCGGGTGACCGGGCGGTCGGCGATGTTCATCGGCCGGGTCAGCGTGAGGCCGGAGACGCCGGAGGTCATCGTGCCCAGCCAGAAGGCGTCCACCTGGCCCAGTTCCAGCCCCGGCACGCTGCCCACCGCGCCGAGGGTGGCCTCCACCAGCAGGTCGTCGACGTTCCGGTCCCAGAGCTCACCGAAGCGGGTGCAGCTCATGCCGACGATGGCGACCGGGTTCCGCAGGGCGTGGGCGGGCATCAGGACTCCTCCTCGTGGGGGCGGACCTTCCAGATGTAGTTGCGTATGTCGTTGGACGCGACGCTCGCCAGCCGGAACACGGGCGCCACCCGGTCCCCGATGGCCACCTCGCGCCCGGGGGCGTCGGTCATCTCGAACTCGAAGCGGCCGCCGCCGTCGAAGTCCACGGCCACCACCTTGGCCGGGAGCTGCACCGACTCCGAGAGCCAGTCGTCGGTGAAGGTCGCGACCGTGCCGCGCACGTCCCGCATGGCCACGGGCTCACCCTGGTCCACCGCGCCGCAGCCGAGGCAGATCCGGCGCGGGGGCAGGTTGCGGATCCCACAGGCGGCGCACCGCGCGGCGGTGAAGGAGAACTTCCAGCGCATGTTCCGCCAGGAGGCGGGCGGGGCCGGCGACTTGACCTCCGGCCGCCGGGGCGGCTCCCGGTCCAGCAGGCCCCGCCAGGTGAGGTAGTCGGGGTAACCGAGCGGCAGCACCCCGCCGGGCCGTTCCGCGCCCTGTGCCCGGTAGGCGGCGAGTTCGGGCGTGGCGCGGAACACGAACGCGTCGGCGCCGTCGGCGGCCAGCACGGCCAGAATGCTCTGCCCCGGTTCCGCCCGGTCGAGCACGGCGCAGAGCCGTACGCCGAAGTCGGCCGTGCCCGCGTAACCCAGGTCGTCGGCGAGCCCGGCCGCCAGGCGCGCCGGGTCGAAACGGCGGCGGGCCTCCCGTACGGCCCGGGTGTGCGGACCGCTGATCACGACGTGGTCGATCTCGGACGGCTCCAGGCCGGCCTCCTTGGCAGCCGCCTCGGCCACCGCCTGGACGACCTCCAGGTACTCCTCGACGCCGAACCGCTCCTCCCAGGTGCGGGTGCGGATCGCGCCGGGGGTGCGCCAGCGGTCCAGCAGTTCCATGGTGCGGGACGCGCCGCCGAGCAGTTCGGCGACGGGGTTCTCCCCGGTGGTGAAGGCCGCGGCGGCGTCCGCGCCGAGCAGTTCGTCCTCCGAGCCGGGCAGCCCGTACCGGAGGTCGGCCAGGGTGACGACGGCGGGGGCGCGCAGGGCGGCACGGAAGGCGCCCGCGCCGGACCTGATGGCGCCGCCCGCGTCGTAGGCGGCCAGTTCCTCGGGCAGGCCGAGCGCCATGGCGATCGCCGAGGCGTTGCTCCGCTCCAGGTAGGCGGGGCGGGAGGTGGCGAACCAGAGTTCGGCGGGGGCGAAGCCGGGGATGCGGCGCAGGGTGCGGCGGGCGGCTTCCACCGCGAGGGTGGTGCTGTCCTCGTCGTACCCGGCCACCGGGCGTGCGCCGGTCAGCCCGGGCAGGCCGAGGGAGGTGCCGATGTCACCCCGGTTGAGACGGTAGAACGGGACATAGACGCCATAAGAGGTGATTCCGGTTAGTTTTCGGGTCATCAAGGCTCCTTCGGCCCCGGTGATGATCCCCGGCGCCCGTCCCGCAATGTAAATCAAGCGATTGCTTTGCTAGCATAGCCGCGCCCGGACGGTGAGGGCAAACACGCCCAGGTGGGAGGACCATGAACCGGCTTGAACCGCTGTCGGAGGAGGAGTTCCGCCGCGAGGCGGGCGCGTTCCTCGACTCCTACGCCCCCCGCCGCTCCGGTGAGACCGGCCGGCCGGTCTGGGGCCAGGGCGACGACCGGGTCTCGGTGGTGGCCGAGCGGGCCGAGGGCGAGGCGGAGGAGATCGCCGCGCTCAAGGCGTACCGGGCCGCCCTCGACCGGGCGGGGCTGGCCTGGATCAACGGTCCCGCCCAGTACGGCGGACGGGACCTGCCCGCCGCGTACGCCACCGCGTTCCGCGAGCTGGAGTCCCGTTACCAGCTCCCCGACGACGGCTACACCCGGTTCAGCGTCTCGACGTTCTGCCCGGTGCTGCTGGCCCACGGCTCGGAGTTCCTCAAGGACGCCTACCTGCGGCGGCTCCGCAGCGCCGAGCTGCTGGCCTGCCAGCTCTTCTCCGAACCGGGCGCGGGCTCCGACCTGGCCGGTCTGGCCACCAGGGCGGAGCGGCAGGGCGACGGGTGGGTGCTCAACGGGCAGAAGGTCTGGAGCTCCGGCGCCCACTACAGCGACCTGGGGCTGTGCATCGCCCGTACCGACCGGGACGCGCCCAAGCACGCCGGGCTCTCCACCTTCCTGGTGGACATGCGGGCGCCCGGGGTGGAGATCCGCCCGATCCGGCAGCTCACCGGCGGGGCCTCCTTCGACGAGGTGTTCCTCACCGACGTGTACGTGCCCGACGACCACCGCCTCGGCGCGGTGGACGGGGGCTGGCGGGTGGTGGTCGACGTGCTGCTCAACGAGCGCGGCGCTATCGGCCTGGAGAGCGGCCTCGACGAGGCGCTGCTCGCCCGGCTGACCGATCTGGTGCGGCACACCGGCGCGGCCGGGGACGCCCGGATCAGGGACGCCCTGGCCGACCTGCACATCCGGAGCTGGGCGGCGCGCGAGACCACGGCCCGCATGCTGGCCGGGGGGACGCCCGGCCCCGAGCTGGCCGTGACCAAGCTCATCCTCACCGACCTGCTGCGCCGGGCCGGCGACATCGCCGCCGACGCGCTGGGCGCCTCGCTGGTCGCCGACACCGGCGAGTGGGGCACCTACGCCTGGTCCGAGCTGCTCCTGGGCCTGCCAGGGCTGCGGGTCGGCGGCGGCACCGATGAGATCATGCGCAACGCCGTGGGCGAGCGCGTGCTGGGACTACCGAAGGACGCGCGATGAAGATCGACCTTGGCCTGATCGGCTCCTCCGCCGCGGTCTGCGGCCCGTCCGCGGCCTGGGCCGAGCGGGTCGGCTTCGACGGGGTGTGGGCCAGCGAGAGCGTGACCGACGCCTTCCTCCAGGCGCAGGCGGCGTTGCTGGCCACCGAGCGCACTACGGTCGGCACGGCCATCGCGGTGGCGTTCGCGCGTAACCCGATGTCCACCGCGTACCTGGGGTGGGATCTGGCCGCGCTGTCCGGCGGGCGGTTCGTGATGGGCCTGGGCACCCAGATCCAGGCGCACGTCGAGCGGCGTTTCTCGATGCCGTGGAGCAGTCCGGTGGCGCGCATGCGCGACTTCCTCACCGCGCTGGACGCGATCTGGACGGCCTGGCGCACCGGGTCCCGGCTGAACTACGAGGGCCCGCACTACCGGCACACCCTCATGTCGCCGGTGTTCACGCCGAATCACCACGAACTGCCCATCCCCGTGATGATCGCGGCCGTCGGTGACCGCATGACGGAGCTGGGCGGGGAGCTGTGCGACGGGCTGATCCTGCACGGCATGACCACCACGGCGTACCTGGACGAGGTCACCCTGCCCGCGCTGGACCGGGGTCTGGCGGCGGGGTCGCGGGAGCGGTCCGAGGTCACCCTGTACTGCCCGATCTTCATGGTGATGGGTGACACCGAGGAACAGTTCGAGGCGATGAGGCGGAAGACCCGCGAGCAGATCGCGTTCTACGCCTCCACCCCGGCCTACCGGCGTGTCCTGGCCGGCGTCGGTTACGAGGAACTCCAGCCCGAACTCCAGGCGCTGTCCCGCGCCGGTGAGTGGGACCAGATGGGTGACCTGATCGACGACACGCTGCTCGGGCACATCGCGGTGCTGGGGCGGCCCGAGGAGATGCCGAAGCTCTGCCGGGAGCGGTTCGGCGGGCGGCTGGACCGGATCTCCTCCTACTACCCGTGGCCGGTCGAGGACGACCGGCTGAGCGACATCCTCCGCGGCTTCGCGGACGACCGGAAGGATGAGGTGGCCCGATGAGCGAGCTTCTGGTGGACCGGGCGGCGGTCACCGACGTGCTGCTGGCCTACTGCGACCTGGTGGACCGCGCCGAGGTGGACGAGTTGGTGGCCATCTTCACCAAGGGCGCCTCCTTCGACTACGGCAACGGCGCGGTCTTCGCCGGCAAGGAGCAACTGCGCGCCCTGTTCGCCGACCGGCTGGGCCGGTACCGGGCCACCAACCATCACCTGTCCAACATCCGGGTGACGCTCTCCGGCGACGCCGCCTCGGCCGTCAGCTACGTCTACGCCTGGCACGAAAGCGCCGCCGACGGCGGGCAGCTGCACATCTGGGGGCGGTACATCGACACCCTGGTCAGGGTGGACGGCACCTGGCTGCTGGACACCCGCCAGGTGCGGGTGGCGGGCGCCGCCACGGCGGCGGCGTTCCCGCTGCCCGAACGGTTCGAGCGCTACGCGCGCCGGGACCTGAGCTGAGACCGCTCGATGATCGGCGCCACCTCGTGGTAGCGGCCGTCCACGTAGACCAGCGGGTTCTCGGCGGCGCCGTTCACGTTCGCCTCCACCACCAGGCCGATGACGATGGTGTGGTCGCCGGCCGCGAAGCGGTCGGCCAGGCGGCACCGCGCCCAGGTCGAGACCCCGTTCAGCAACGGCTCGCCGGACGGCAGCGGGCTCCACGACCGGGGGTCGCTGAAGCGCTCACCGGCGCTGCGGGCGAACCGGGTGGCCAGGTGCGACTGCCCGGCGTCCAGCCAGTGCACCAGCGCGGTGTCGGCTTGGGAGAGCGCGTCCAGACTTGAGGAGGTCTGGGCGATGGCGAACGACAGCAACGGCGGTTCGAGCGACACCGAGACGACCGAGGTCGCGGTGAAGCCCACCGGCCCGTTCGGCGAGTCGAAGGTCACCACGGTGACCCCCGCCGGATGGTGCCGGAACACCGATCGGAACAACTCACCAGACACATGCTCATGCGCCTCATGCGTCACAGCAACCATCCCGCCACTTCCAAATCGGTGAGTACACCAGCAGATCGAGAGGGCGTCTGAGCGGGAACCGGAGCCACGGCACCGTCCTGCCCGACACCTTGACCTTAGAAGGGGGCACCTCAGAATGTCAAGCAATTGCTTGCTTTACTGCGGAGCACCGATCGGACGGTGCGGGCACTGCTAGGGTGCGAATTGTGATCGAATTGCGGCGGTGTGGGCCGGATGCATTCGTCGCGGCGCTGGATGCCGTGATCGACATCTACACAGCGGCCATGCGACCCCCGCCCGACCAGCTCTCCGGTCGCATGGCGATCATGCGCAATCACGCGACATATCCGGATTTCGTGTGCGTGTTCGCCGAGGCTCCGGCCATCGTGGGCTTCGCGTACGGCTTCCGCGGCGCCCCCGGCCAGTGGTGGCATGACGTGGTACGCCGGGCGCTGCTGGAACGGGCCGGGCCGGTGATCGCCGACGACTGGTTCGGCAACGCCCTGGAGCTCGCCGAGATCCACGTCCACCCGGACTACCAGGGCAACCGCATCGGCCGCCAGATGATCCACACGATCTGCGAGGGCCGCCGGGAGCGGACCGCCGTCCTGTCGACGCACGACGCGCCCACGGCGGCCCGCCACCTCTACCGCAGCATCGGCTTCCTGGACCTGATGTCGGAGTTCGTCTTCCCAGGCGGCTACGAGACCTACGCCATCGCCGGCACCCGCCTGCCCCTGGATCCCCTGAAGCGTTAGACGACGGCCGGCGTCAGCGCCTGGTAGACCTCCCTGGTCGCGCTCGACCGGTTGAAGGTGATGAAGTGGATCCCGGGGGCGCCTTCGTCCAGCAGCGTCTGGCAGAGTTCGGCCGCGTGCTCGATGCCCAGCCGGCGGACCGCCTCCGGATCCTCGGCCACGGCCTCGAACCGGACCGCCACCTCCGGCGGGAACGGCGCTCCCGACAGCTGCTCGGAGCGGGCGATCGTGCTCATCTGGGTGACCGGCATGATGCCGGGAATGATCGGCGTGTCACAGCCCTGCGCGGCCACCCGGTCCCTGAGCCGGAGGTAGTCCTCGGCCCGGAAGAACATCTGGGTGATCGCATAATCCGCACCGGCACGGCATTTTTGTACAAAGAATTCGGTGTCCGACTCGATCGTCGGTGACCGCGGATGCTTGTAAGGGAAGGCCGCGACCCCCACGCAGAAGTCACCGGACTGCCGGATCAGCCGGACCAGATCTTCCGCGTACGCCACCCCTTCGGGATGCTTGACCCATTCGCCCATCGGGTCGCCGGGCGGGTCGCCCCTGACCGCCAGGATGTTCCGCACGCCCGCGTCGGCGAACCGCCCCACCAGGTGCCGCAGCTCCCGGATCGAGTGGTTGACGGCGGTGAAGTGCGCCACCGGGGTGAGCGTGGTGGTGTGGGCCAGGCGCTCCACGATGGACACGGTGCGGTCCCGGTTGCTGCCGCCCGCGCCGTAGGTGACGGAGACGAAGGTGGGCTGCAGGGCCTCCAGTTCCCGGATGGCCCGCCACAGCTGCCGTTCCCCCTCGTCGGTCTTCGGCGGGAGGAACTCGAACGAGAAGGACCGCTCGCCAGCGGCGAGTAGTTCCCGGACCGTCGGCGCACGGTCGGGGAATCGTGACGGAAGTCCTAGAGCCATAGCCCCCAGGCTACAGGGGGCATCCTCGCGGGCAAGATCTCGTCTCATGATCAAATTCATGATCATCTGCCCCACAGGCCCCGCAGGCCCAGCGTAAGGATCAACGACAGATACTCTCTTTACATGACAAATGTCACCGCACCGCTGGAACGCATCCGCCCCGAGGTGGACCGTGCCCTCCAGCGTTTTCTGGACCGTCAGCGACCCGTGTTCGACGATCCCGATCTGATCGCGGTGCTGTCGGCGGCCGAGGACTTCCTGGCCGGCGGCAAACGCCTGCGGCCGGCCTTCTGCTACTGGGGCTGGCGCGCCGCGGGCGGCGGGGACGAACCGGGCATCCACCAGGCCGCGGCCGCCCTGGAACTGCTCCAGGCCAGCGCGCTGGTGCACGACGACGTGATGGACTCCAGCGACCTGCGCCGGGGCATGCCGTCCGCGCACCGCCGGTTCGAGAAGCTGCACCTGGACGCGGAGTGGAGCGGCTCGGCCCTCCAGTTCGGCGAGGGCGCCGCCATCCTGCTCGGTAACCTGCTGCTGATCTGGTCCGGCGAGATGTGGCGGACCAGCCGCCTGCCGGGCGAGTCGATGGCCGCCGCCCAGCCGGTCTTCGACCACATGCTGACCGAGCTGATGAGCGGCCAGTACCTGGACCTGCTGGAACAGGCCCACGGCAAGAACACCTTCGACAGCGCGCTCCGGGTCGCCCTGTACAAGAGCGGCAAGTACTCGGTGGAGCATCCGCTGCGCCTGGGCATGGTGCTGGCCGCCCGCGCCCGCGAGCCGTGGATCGACCGGTTCTGCGCGGAGTACGGCCAGAAGGTCGGCATCGCCTTCCAACTGCGCGACGACGTCCTCGGCGTGTTCGGCGACCCCACCGAAACCGGCAAACCCGCCGGGGACGACCTCCGCGAGGGCAAGCGCACCATGCTCATCGCCCGCACCCTGGCCGCCGCCTCCCCCGGCCAGGCCTACGAGGTGCGGTTCCTGCTCGGCGACCCCAAGCTGGACGCCGACGGGGTGGCCCGGCTCCGCACGGTGATCGAGGAGACCGGAGCGCTGGCGTACTGCGAGGACATGATCGCCCGCTACCTGACGGACGCGCTGGAGGCCCTGGAGTCCACCGACCTCGCCACCGACGCCAGGGAGGCCCTGGCCGCCCTGGCCGTGGCGGCCACCGCGCGCAGGACCTAGCCGAGCACCAAATCGCGGCATTCCCTTTTCTGATGGGATTCGCCGCGCCGGACTCCCTCATGCTGAGCCGCACAGCGGCGTACGAGGGAGGGCGTAGGGCCGATGGGGAAAGGAAGCACCGCGTGTCCGGCGCGGCAGGACTGGACGATTGATTCGCTGACCTGCGCGGCGGCGCGTGCCATGGGGGCGTCGGAGGGGAACGCCCGGCCGTTCCCCGCCGACCCGGAGTTCGCCAGGCGGCTCCAGGACTCCCTCGACGCCGTGCAGCGGGACCTGCTCGGCAGCCTGACCAGGGAACTCACCGAGATCCGGCTGGCCTACGAGAAGGCCGTCCCGTTCCTGGCGGAGGCGTTGCGCGACTACCGGACCCTGGCGAACGAGCTCGCCGCCCTGGGCCCAGGGCTGGAGCTCCGGGAGTCCGGCTCCCCGCTGGAGACCCGGCATCGCCGGTTGGTGGAACGCCGCCGCGAGGCCCGCACGGCCATCGGCGGCCCGATCGCCGTCGTCACCGGCCTCGAACGGGACTGGAACACCTGCTGGAAACGGCACCTGGCCGGCGCCGCCGGTGCGCTCGCCAAGGCCGTGACCCTGATCTCCTGCTACGCGGAGGGCCTGCCGGACGGCACCCGCTGGACCCCGCCGGAGCTCCGGCTGGACGAGCGGTGGCTCCGCGATCCCGGCCAGGAGCGCGCGCGGGCTCTCCCGCCCGAGCTGACCCGGCAGGGCGAGGAACTGGCGCACGCCTGGCTTGCCTTCTGGCGGCGCGAGTACCCGCCGCTCAGCCTGGAGTCGGCCGACGACGGCTACTTCGAGATCGACTGAGGAGCCAGCCGCCGCTGGAACTCGGCGGCGGCGGCCGCGGGATCCTCTGCCTCGGTGATGGCGCGCACCACGACCACCCGGCGGGCGCCGGTGGCGAGCACCTCCGCCAGGTTGCCGAGGTCGATGCCGCCGATCGCGAACCACGGGCGGGACAGGCCGGCGGCGTGCCGGAGCAGCGCGAGGCCCGGGGCTGGGCGGCCCGGTTTGGTAGGGGTGGGCCAAACCGGGCCGCAGCAGAAGTAGTCCACGCCGGGTTCGGTGTCCGCAGCGTCGGCCTCGGTGGTCGCGTGCGTGGACCGGCCGATCAGGACGTCCGGACCGAGGATGTCCCGGGCAGCCGACACCGGCAGGTCGTCCTGGCCGAGGTGGAGCACGTCGGGGCCGAAACCGGCGGCCGCCGCCGCGTAGGCGACGTCGGCCCGGTCGTTGACCGCGAGCAGCGCGCCGTGGCGGTCGCAGGCCGCACGGAAGCGTTCGAGCAGCGCCAACTCCTCCCGTGCCTCCAGCCCCTTCTCCCTGAGCTGGAGGATGTCCACCCCGCCGGAGAGGGCGGCGTCGAGGAACTCGTCCAGGTCGCCGCGCTCCCGCCGGCCGTCGGTGCACAGGTAGAGGTGGGCGCGTTCGAGCCGCCGCCGGGGGTGTTCGCTCACCCGACCAACAATGCCACGCCCCGGTGGTTCAGAAGCCCAGGGCCTGTGCCCTCCGCTTGACCTCGGTGTGGCGGCCCGCGACGATCGCGTCGATGGGCGCGCCGGGCAGGGACTCATCCGCGGTGAAGAGCCAGCGGATGGACTCGACCTCGTCGAAGCCGGCGTCCGAGAGCACGGTCAGGGTGCCCGGTAGACCCTTGATCACGTCGTCACCGGCCAGGAAGACCGCCGGGATCTGCGGCTCGCCTCCGCCTCTGCGGACGCCGACGAGCTTCTTGTCCTTCAGGAGCTGCTTGGCCCGGCCGATGCTCAGGCCCAGCTTCTTCGCGACCACCGAAAGCGTGAGCCACTCCCCCACCAGCTGGTCGGTCTCTCGGTCGATCTGCGCAACAGTAAGTGTCACGAAACCACCATTACCACATGGTGCCCGCCACGAAACACCTCGATTACGCCACGGTGCAGTCACGCAAGGTCAGGCTTGGGTCGGCCAGCCTGGCCACGTCCACCCGCTGCCGCCCCTCCACCAGGCGGCGGCCCTGTACCAGGTCGCGCGGGCGGTCGACGGTGAGGATGGCGGTGAGCCGGTGGTCGTCGGTGACCCAGCAGGCCGCCCACTTGGGGTCGGCCTCGGGGTCACCGCGCAGCACCAGCCGCCCGCCCTCGTGGTGCCCGGCGTACTGGACCATGCGGCCGAACTGCTCGGACCAGAAGTACGGCACCGGGTCGTAGACGGCGTTCTCCCCCAGTAGGGTGGCGGCGGCCACGTCGGGGGCGCCGAGCGCGTTGTCCCAGTGCTCGACCCGCATGCGGCGGCGGAACCTGCGCGACCACCAGTTGGCGCAGTCGCCGACCGCGACCACGCTGGGGTCGAAGGTGCGCAGGTGCTCGTCGACCAGCACGCCGTTGTCCAGCTCCACGTCGGAGCCCTCCAGCCAGTTCACCGCCGGGCGCACGCCGATGCCGGTGACCACCACGTCGGCCGGGACGCGGTCGCCGGAGAGCAGGGTCAGGCCGTCGGGGTCGACGGTGCCCACCTTGGTGTCGAGCAGCAGTTCCACGCCCACCTCGGCGTACCAGGGGACGGTGTGGGCGCCGACCGGGATGGCGCCGGAGAGCGGCGCGGGGCCGGCCTCCACGACGGTGACCCGGCAGCCGGCCCTGGCGGCGGCGGTCGCCACCTCGGCGCCGATCCAGCCGGCGCCGACGATCGCCACCCTGGCCCCGGGGACCAGTTCGGCGCGGAGCGCCAGCGCGTCGTCGATGGTCCGCAGGACGTGCTGCCTGCCCTCCCCCCTGAGCCGGATCGGGGTGGCGCCGGTGGCCACCACCAGGCCGTCGAACTGGAGCTCCCCATCCGTGGTCTCCAGCACGCCCTCGCGCAGGCCCTTGGCGGCCGTGCCCAGGCGGAGTGTGACGTCCAGCGCGTCCAGGTCGGAGTCCACCACGGTGGAATCGGCGTCCCCCAGCAGCACCGCCTTGGAAAGCGGCGGCCGGTCATAGGGCCGATGGATCTCCTCCCCGACGAGCGTGATGCGGCCCGCGAACCCGTGGGCCCTCAATGCCTCGATGCTCCGTACGCCGGCCAGGCCGGCCCCCACCACCACGACGTGATCCACGCCCTGACCCTAGATTGCCGATAGGGGCACCCGCCAATGGAGATTGGGTAACAAATTGGGTAAGTAGGTCGCACAGATCGTAAATACCGTGTTGTGCGTGACGGGGTGGTTCACCACTAAGCTGGGGGGCGTAAGACGCGCGGGAGTCCGGCTGACCGGGCTGAGAGGAGAACTCTCCAGGTTCTCGACCGCTATCACACCTGATCCGGGTAATGCCGGCGAAGGGAGCGCGGTGTGCACAAATCCGCATATTTCGAGTTTTCGACTGATTTCGACCTGGCCGTTATCGGGGCCGGGGTGGTGGGTCTGTCCATCGCCTGGCGTACGGCCCGGCGCGGGTTGCGGGTCGTAATCGTCGATCCGGACCCCGGCGGCGGGGCTACCCACGCCTCCGCCGGGATGCTCGCCCCCGTCAGCGAGGTGACCTACACCGAGGAGCCGTTGCTCCGGCTGGGCCTGGCGTCCCTGGAGCGGTGGCCGGGCTTCGCCGCCGAGTTGGAACGTGACTCCGGCCTGCGGGTGGACTACCGCACCGACGGCACCCTGGACATCGGCTACGGGTCCGACGACATGGCCCAGCTGGACGACCTGGCCGCCTTCGAGGAGACGCTCGGTCTGCGGGTGGAGCGGCTGACCGGGCGGGAGTGCCGCAAGTGGGAGCCGATGTTGTCCCCCGCCGTGCGGGGCGGGCTGCTGGCCAGGGACGACGCCTGGGTCAACCCGCGCAGGCTGGTCACCGCGCTGTGCGCCGCGCTCACCCGGGCGGGCGCGTCGTTCGTCGCCGCCAGGGCGTTAGAGCTGCTCCCCGAAGGC
The DNA here is from genome assembly GCF_018476525.1 of Acrocarpospora catenulata. Taxonomy (GTDB): domain Bacteria; phylum Actinomycetota; class Actinomycetes; order Streptosporangiales; family Streptosporangiaceae; genus Acrocarpospora; species Acrocarpospora catenulata. The sequence continues at coordinate 222,643 of NZ_JAHCST010000004.1, read as the reverse complement.
GTACGGCTGGCAGAAGGCGTGCTGCGGGCGGAGAGGGTGGTGGTGGCCTGCGGGGCGCGCTCCCCCGAACTGCTGCCCGGCCTGCCCGTCCGGCCGGTCAAGGGCCAGATCCTGCGGCTGCGCGGGCCCGGCGGGTTCCTGTCGGCCTGCGTGCGCGGCCGGGTGCACGGCTCGCCGGTGTACCTGGTGCCCCGCGAGGACGGCGAGATCACCGTGGGGGCCACCATGGAGGAGCTCGGCTTCGACGCCCGGGTCACCGCCGGAGGCGTGTACGAACTGCTCAGGGACGCCCACGAGCTGGTCCCCGGGGTGGCGGAACTGGAACTGGCCGAGACCGCCGTCGGATTCCGCCCCGGCACCCCCGACAACCTGCCCCTCATCGGAGCCCTGTCTCCCGGCCGGTACGTCGCGACCGGCCACCACCGGGCCGGCGTGCTGCTCTCCCCGGTCACCGCCGAGGCCATGGCCGGCCTGCTGACCGGCGAGACCCCGCCCGCCCTGCTCGACGCCTGCGACCCGAACCGCTTCCTCTCCCTCGACTCTCCCACGGCTAAGGGGCCACGATGAAAGTGATGATCAACGGCAGCGGCCACGAGCTGCCGGACGGAGCCACGGTGGGGGCCGCCGTACGTACCCTGACCGGGCAGGCCGCCGGAGTGGCGGTCGCGGTCAACGACGAGGTGGTCAGCCGGGGCGCCTGGGACACCACGCAGCTGGCCGAGGGAGACCGGATCGAAGTGCTGACCGCGGTGCAGGGAGGGTGACCATGGGCGAGGACGCGCTGGTGATCGGCGGGGAGAAGTTCGCCTCCCGGCTGATCATGGGCACCGGCGGAGCGCCGTCCCTGGAGGTCCTGGACCGGGCGCTGGCCGCCTCGGGGACCGAGCTGACCACCGTGGCCATGCGGCGGCTCGACCCAGCCGCCAGGGGCTCGGTGCTGGACGTGCTGCGGGCCAGGGACATCCGGGTGCTGCCGAACACGGCCGGGTGCTACACCGCGGGCGAGGCGGTGCTGACCGCCCGGCTGGCCCGGGAGGCGCTCGGCACCTCCTGGGTCAAACTGGAGGTCATCGCCGACGAGCGCACCCTGCTGCCGGACCCGATCGAGACCTTCGACGCCGCGGAGAGGCTGGTCGCGGACGGGTTCACCGTGCTGCCGTACATCGGGGACGACCCGATCCTGGCGCGCCGTCTGGAGCAGGCCGGATGTGCCGCGGTGATGCCGCTCGGCGCGCCGATCGGCTCCGGTCTCGGGATCAGGAACCCGCACAACATCGAGCTGATCGTGGAATCGGCGGGGGTGCCGGTGATCCTGGACGCCGGGATCGGCACCGCCAGCGACGCCGCGCTCGCCATGGAGCTGGGCTGCGACGCGGTGCTGCTGGCGACCGCGGTGACCCGGGCCAGGCGGCCGGAGCTGATGGCCGCCGCGATGCGGGACGCGGTGGGCGCGGGGCGCGCGGCGCGGCTGGCGGGGCGCATTCCGAAACGGCGGTACGCTGAGGCGTCCTCGCCCGCACGGGAGGCTCCATCGCCCGCACGGGACGGGAGCGGTCCAAGTGACGGGTGAGCCGCGGTAAAGGTGGTAAAGGGTATCGGTTTGGGATTCGCCAGCCCGGTCGGTGGCAAATCACCCGTAAACTCTGGCCCGTGGACACGACGCTAACCGACCCGCTCGTAGGGCATACGCTCGACGGGCGTTATCGTGTCGAGTCCCGGATCGCCCGGGGCGGCATGGCCTCCGTCTACCTGGCTCTGGACGTCCGGCTCGACCGTCTGGTCGCCGTAAAGGTGATGCACCGCTCGCTGGCCGAGGACCCGCAGTTCGTCCGCCGTTTCATCGGCGAGGCGAAGTCGGTCGCCTCGCTGTCGCACCCCAACGTGGTGCAGGTCTTCGATCAGGGGACCGACGGCGACCACGTCTACCTGTCGATGGAGTACTTCCCGGGGCGCACGCTCCGCGACGTCCTGCGGGAGCGCGGGCGCCTGCCGGCCCGCGAGGCGCTGGAGATCATGATCCCGGTGCTGGCCGCGCTCGGCGCCGCCCACCAGGCGGGCATGGTCCACCGGGACGTGAAGCCGGAGAACGTGCTGCTCACCGAGGACGGCCGGGTCAAGGTGGTCGACTTCGGGCTGGCGCGGGCCATCGAGGCGAGCAACCAGACCAAGTCGGGCATGATGATCGGGACGATCGGCTACATGTCGCCCGAGCAGGTGACCTCGGGGACGGCCGACGTCCGGGCCGACGTGTACGCGGCGGGCATCGTGCTGTTCGAGCTGCTCACCGGGCATCAGCCGTACGAGGGCGAGTCGCCCATGTCGATCGCCTACCGGCACGTGCACGACAGCGTGCCCGCGCCCTCGACGCTGGCCCCGGAGACCCCGCCGGCCCTGGACGCGCTGGTGCTGTCGGCCACGGCCAAGGAGCCGGACCGGCGGCCTGCCGACGCGGCCGCGATGCTGGTGGCGGCGGTCGAGGCGCACCGGGGGCTGCCCCGGGAGAAGACCGGTCCGCACGCGGCGCAGCCCTACCAGACGGGCGCGTACGCGACCCGCCCGCCCGCGGCGCCCGCGCACACGATGGTCCAGCCGTCGCTGGACCTGCCGGCCGCCGAGCCGCCCGCGGCCCGGGTACGGAAGGGCTTCCGGCCCGTCTGGTTCGTGGTCGGGCTGGCGGTGGTCATGCTGGCCGGGATCGCGTTCAGCGGGTGGTACTTCGCCCAGGACCGCTACACCATCGTGCCTGACCTGCTCAACCAGGACGTCAAGCAGGCCGAGCAGTCGGCCCGCCGCCAGGGCTTCGACGTCCGGATCGGCGAGGCGCGGTTCGACGCCAAGGTGCCCAAGGGCATGGTGCTGGAGACCCAGCCGGGCCAGGGGGCCGAGGTCGAGAAGGGCTCGGTGCTCACGCTGTTCGCCTCGGACGGGCCGGAGACGGTGGTCGTGCCCAAGGTGGAGAACCTCAGCGAGGCCGACGCCCGTCTGAAGATCTCCGAGGCCGGGCTGAGCGTGTCCCGGGTGCGCAAGAGCGCCAACGACAAGATCGCCCGGGGCAGCGCGGTGCGCACCGAGCCCGAGGTGGGCAAGCGGGTGCGCAAGGGCTCCTCGATCATCCTGGTGATCAGCGCGGGGCTGCTCGCCCCCGACGTCACCGGCATGATGCGGGACCAGGCCGAGCAGTTCCTGACCGGCAAGGGCTTCACGGGCGGCTGCGTCAACGAGGTCATCGACGACAACCCCGTCGGTACGGTGATCGCCCAGGATCCGGCGGGCGGCAGCGAGGTCGAGCCCGCCGGCCGGATCTGCCTGACCGTGTCCCGCGGCCCCGAGCAGGGCTGGAAGTGGCCGTGGGAGACCGACGACTCCATCGCCACCCCGGACTTCGTGGTCGTGCCCGACGTGCGCTTCAAGGACGTCAAGGACGCTGAGCGCGAGCTCAAGGCGGCCGGTTTCAGCGTCAAGGTCAAGAAGGTGGTCGGGTCCCGGCGGGTGATCGGGCAGAACCCCCTGGGCCAGGTGCCCATGGGGTCCCGCATCACCATCTGGCACTGACGCGCCTGCCCGTCCCGGTCACGGGACGGGCAGGCCCGCCGCGACCATCTCCCGATGGAGTACGGCCAGCGCCGCCATGGGATCCTGCACCGCAGGGAAGGCGGCGGGCATAACGAGCAGGCCCGCCGCGACCATCTCCTGGGTGAGCTGGTCCATGGGCTGTTCCGGGTGCACCCCGGCGCCGTTCATCGCGGAGGCCAGCGCGCGCATCGCGTCGGGCAGGCCCGCCCCGATGCGGGATGGATCGCCCAGGTTCAGCGGCGTGCAGCTGGCTTTGATGATCTGGAAGAGGCGCTCGACGCGGCGGGCGTCCCGGTTCCTGAACAGGCTCTGGAACTCGCCGTGGTGGGCCACGATGAGGGCGGCCAGGCCGGTGACGTGGGGGGCGGCCATGGAGGTGCCGTCCCAGGCCGCGTACTGGTCCGGCGGGATCGCCGACAGGACGGCGACGCCGGGGGCGCACACGTCGATCTCGGGGCCGAAACAGGTGAACGCGGGCGAGAAGAAGCCTTCGGTGGTCTGCGGCTGGCGGACCACGTCGGCGTGCGCGCTGTCGGCGGGGAAGGTCCCGGCACGGCCGATCGCCGACACCGCGAGCACGGTGGGCATGTTGCCGGGGAAATTCACGGGCCCGCCGTCGTTGCCCGCGGCGACGACGCAGGCTACCCCGGCGTTGCGGGCCTCCTCGATCTTGACCGCGACCAGCGGGGAGAACTCCTTGGTGCCCAGGCTGAGGTTGATGACGTCGATCTCTTTGGTGATGCAGTAGTCCAGCGCCTCGATGAGGTCGCTGAGCCGGCCGCCCGGGAAGATCTTGCAGACGTGTACCTCCGCCTCCACGGCGAAGCCGACGATGCCCTGCTGGTTGTCGGCGCCGGTGATGACCCCGGCGCAGTGGGAGCCGTGGTGCACGGTGTCCACCTGCCACCCGGCCTCCTGGCGGTTGACCAGGTCGATCCCGTCGGCGATCCGGGAGACCAGGTCGGGGTGCTCGACGGAGGCGCCCGAGTCGATGATGGCGATCCTGGCGCCCGCGCCGCGGAAGTTCGGCGGCAGCCGGTGCAGCTGCATGGCCTGCTGGCCCCAGCCGAAGACCTGCTTGTCCGGGAAGCCGGGCAGCGTGTCCGACAGCCGCTTCAGGACGATCAGGTTGTCGCCGGCCTGGTTCAGGGCCGGGCGGTCGATGAGCTGGCTCCAGTGGCCGCTGAGGGGTTTGACCTGGACGCTGGCGATGGACTCGGGGGTTTCGCCGGTCATGGTGACCGTGGCGCGGCCGTCCTGGCCGGTGACGGCCTGGGCGGGCCAGAGGTAGCCGTTGACCAGGATGGTGGCGTCGGGGATCGGCGTTCCGTCGGCGTCGGTCACCAGGAAGGTGAAGGTGGCGTCGACGCCGACGGGCAGGACCAGCTGGCGGCGGGTCTCCCTGCGGGGGGCGGGAGAGACGACGGCGGTGTAGGTGAGCAGGCGGTCACGTTCGATGTGCACCTGGGGAAGCTGCTGGCGGAGTGCCGCCGCGTGCTGCGCGGTCATGTCGGCGATCACCACGCTGCCCACCGCGACGCCGCCGGTCGCCATCATGCCCACCCGGTCCGGGACTTCCAGTCTTCTGCGCACCTCGACCTGGGGGTCGCGGTCCAGCAGGTCGTGCAGGGTGTCGGAGTCGATGGCCGGAGCTCCCAGACCCTGGGCCTGCAGGTAGGGCTGGGGAAGGACCGTGGCCATGTAGCGGCGGGCTCTGGGGCGCACCGGCTCCTGTTTCGCCTTCGGACGGCCGCCCGGGCGGGGGCGTGGCTGTTTGTCCTTGGAATTACCGTTGCCGATCATGGCGTGCTGACTCTCCTGAAGATCATGTTGGGCGGCGTTCTGGTGGCGTTTCTCGCGGGCTTTGCTGGCGGGTGTTTCGAAGGCGAGGTTCTGGCAGTTCAGAACATCTCGACTGGGATGTCCGGTTCGATCGTCAGGCGATTGCCGTACTGTGCCCGGAGTGCCTCGGCGCGGGCCGGGGGCAGGTCCACCGCGAGCAGGGTCGGCCGGTCCGGGGCGCCGAGGATCCGGCGGATCGTCACCTCGGGGTCTTCGCGGAACCGCTCGGCCAGTTCCGCGAGCAGCCCGGGGTCCTGGCCGCCGATGATGTACGGCTCACGCCCGGACCGGCTGGCGGCCGGCCCGGGATCGTTGGACGAGCCGGTCACCGGGGCGGCAGGTAGGGCTGGCCGCCTCTGCCGATGAAGTCGAACACCGCCTGGATCTGGGCCAGGCAGGCCTCCGGTTGCCCGTTCCGGTAGAGACGGACCGCCTCCACGGCGAGCGGTACGGCGCCCGCGTACTGCGGGGCCTGCGGGATGGCCGCCTGCAACCATCCGTACAGCTGCTGGAGCGCCACGGCGCACTGCATCAGAGCCGGTCCCGCCGGGGCCGGACCCATCCCCGGTCCGGCGGCGTACGACCCGTTCCTCATCATCTGCGGCCACTGACCCAGGCCGGCCATCGGTCCCATGTCGCCGACCCCTACCTGATCCCGGCGGACATCTGGCCCGGCTGCATCTGCGGCATCTGCATCATTTGCGGCATCTGCATCATCTGGGGCATCTGTGGCATCTGGGGCATCTGCATCTGCTGCATGGACTGCGGGTCCGGGATGCTGGCCAGGATCTGACGGACGGCGGATAGGCCGCACTGCATCCCGCACTGGGCCACCTTGTTCCAGAAGCTCGGTGGGTTGGTCACATGCTCCATCGGGGAGATCTGCCCGGCCTGGAAGGGGAACATCGACTGCTGCGGCTGCATCCCCATGCCCTGCTGGCCCGGGTAGTTGAACATGCCGATGACACTCTCCAGGGTCGAGCCGATCCGCTCGCCCATGGTCCCGGAGCCACCCATGGCCCTCTCCACCTCGCGACCGACCAGGCCCATGAGGCCGCCGCCCATCGGCATCATGCCCTGCTGGCCCTGTTGCTGCCCCAGCATCGACATCTGCGGGCCGCCGAAGGAGCCGCCCATCATGGGCGGGATCTGCTGGGTCTGGAACGGAGAGAACATGCCGCCGAGGAAACCACCCCCCATCCCCATGGGAGACATCCCCTGCTGACCGTAGGGCTGCTGGCCATATTGGTGACCGTACGGGGCCTGCTGCTGAAGCCCCGGCTGCTGGCCGTACTGGTGCGGCATCTGCATGCCCATGGGCTGCATGGTGAAGGTCATGGTCTCTCCCGTGAGACTCGATCGCGACGTGACTCTGAACAGTTACTTACCGTCACCGAAAGCGACCTAATTGTCACCCAAGTTAGGCTTTCACCCAAGAATTGGACGGAATGACCGATCTAGTCATGCTTCGCGATCAGCTCCCCCAGAAGCTGGTGGCCCAGGTATCCTGTCATTAGCGCAGAATATCCTGGGCTTATGACAGTAAAATGCTGAGCGTGATTGATCCGTCACGCATGCCTCTGCTGGAGGATCCAGGCATGCGACAGCCACCGCCTCCCGTCTTCCCAATCTTCCGTTCGCGGATCACCTGTGCGGTTCTGACCTGCACCTACGTGAGCGATCAGGAGCATTCCGTCAGCGATCTCGCTGCCGCCGCGGACACCGACACCGGCACGATGGCGCGGGAAGTGGCGCGGCTGGAAGCGGCCGGGATCCTGGTCAGCAGACACGTCGGGCGTACCAAGCTGGTCAGGCCGAATCAGGATGCCCCGTTCTACCGGCCACTGCGCGATCTCGTCACCGTCACGCTGGGTCCGTTGCAGGTCCTCGCCGAAGAACTGGCGGAGCTTGACGGAGTCGAGAAGGCGGCGATATTCGGTTCCTGGGCGGCGCGGGTGCAGGGAGAGCCCGGACCGGCGCCCGTCGACATCGACCTGCTCGTCGTTGGGCGGCCGGATCGCGATGATCTGCACGACGCCTCGGCCCGGGCACGATCCCGGCTCGGCCGCGAGGTCAACACCGTTGTCATCACCCCCGCACGGTGGACCGCCAACGAGGACGGTTTCGTCCGCGAACTCCATGACCGGCCCAGGATCGAGATCCCCCTGAAGGGTCTGCCATGAGTTGGCCACGGGGACGCGAAGAGATCCTCACGATGCTCCAACGGCGGGAACTCACCCGGGTAGTCGCGGATGTCCAGTTGGCCGAGCGCCTTCTCGTCACGGCACGGCAGCACCTGATCAGCGCTGAGGCTCTCGCGAGTACCGATCCCCATCTCGCCTATGCCGCGCTGCATGACGCGGTACGCAAGTCACTTGCGGCACTCCTGCAAGTCCAGGGCCTCCGCGCGACAACCACTGGCGGGCATCTGGCCGTTCAGCACGCGACGCGGGCTCAGTTCGGGGCCTCGATGGGTGCGATTCTGCGGCCGGTTGACCGGATCCGGGCGACCCGCCATGAGATCGAATACCCGACCGAGACCACCTGGATCGACGAGGACGGCATCCGCGACGATCTCCCTAAAGCGGCCGCGGTGGTGAAGGCGGCTGAGGAAGTGCTCCCCCACTTGGCGGTGTTCGTTTCCTGAATGTCAGGTGGTCAGGGCGTCGAAGCGGGCGGTGAGGGCCTGTTCGGATTCTGGGGGGAGGGTGCCGAGGAGGCGGAGGCGGGAGAGGCCGCCGTCTGGGTGGATGTCGAGGCGGGCGTGGGTGATGGGGGTGGGGTGGTCGAGGCGGAAGCGGTGGAGGGTGTCGGGCTGGAGGGGGGTTTTGGGGAGGAGGGGGAACCAGGTGGCGGAGTCGGGGGTCGCGGCCGTGGTGGCGGAGAGGGTGGCCCAGCCGGGGGCGTTGTGGAGGAGGTTGGTGGTGTCGAGTTCGGCGACGGCGACGCGGCCGGGGGCGGCCAGGCGGACGATGAGCCAGTCGTTGCCGTCGTCGCGGCGGCGGGCGGTTTCCCAGCCTTCTGACTGGTTGCGGGGGCGGCCGGGGGCGATCACGTTGTTGGGGGCGGAGTAGAACTCGTTGGAGCAGGCGGTGACCAGGGCGCCGTTCTCGAGGGCGGCCAGGTCGATGGTGAGGCCGGTGAGGAAGCGGGGGTCGGGGACGACCTCGCCGTGGACGCGGAGGCGGGCCACGCCGCCGTCCGGGTAGATGTTGAGGCGGACGTGGGTGAAACGGCGGGGGTTCCGCACCTCGAACTCGTGGGCGGCGTCGCCTTTCAGGGGGTGTCTGGGGAGGATTTCCACCCAGTCGGTGAGCTCGTCAGGAGCCAGCGGGCCGGGCGCGGCGCAGGCGTCGACGGACGCGTACGGCGGGTAGTTGCCCTTGAACCAGGCGGTGTCGATGACGAGGCCTTTGATCACTCCGGGCATACCGAGGCGGACGATGGCCCAGTCGGAGCCGGGGGTGCGGCGGCGGCGGGTCTCCCAGCCGTCGTAGATCTGGCCCTTGGCGCCGAAGGTGTGGGGGTTGAAGACGGACGGTCCCGGCCGGATCAGGGCTTCCCGCTCGGCGAACGACTCGTCGTTGGCCGCGATCACGGCCCCGCCGTAAGTCCGCAGTGCCAAATCCGGAAATTTCAGGAAATCCGTCACCACTTACCTCGCATCAGTCGCGTGCGTTGAGAAATACCCCGTGGGGGGTATCGGCGATCGGGAGGTGAGCGGTGTCAACGCCCGCCTTCGAACCCCCGCCGAAGTCCGCTTCCGAGTCCCCACGCAAACCCGCCTTCGATCTCCCGCCGAGCACCTCCCGGCCCCGCAACCACGTGGTCCGGACAATCCCCGTGAGCGTGCGCCCGTGGTAGGGGGTCACGGGGTTCTTGTGGTGGAGCGAATCCGCGTCCACGGTGAACGTCGCCGTGTCGTCGAAGGCGACCAGGTCGGCGTCGTGGCCGAGCTGGATCCTCCCCTTCCGGGTGTCCAGGCCGACGAGCGCGGCCGGGCCCTCGGCCATCCATCGGACGACGTCGCGCAGGCCGTACCCACGGGAACTGGCCTCGGTCCAGATGACGGGCAGGCCGAGCTGGAGGGAGGCGATGCCGCCCCAGGCGGTGGCGAAGTCGGGGGCGGCGAGGGACTTGAGATCGGCGGGGCAAGGGGAATGGTCGGAGACGACGCCGATCAGGGTGCCGTCGGCGAGGGCCTGCCAGAGGGTGTCGCGGTTGGCGGCCTCCCGGATCGGCGGGCAGCACTTGAAGGCGGGGGTGGTGGCCTCTTCGGCGGTGAGGGTCAGGTAGTGGGGGCAGGTCTCGGCGGTGATGCGGACGCCGGAGTCCTGGGCCTGCCGGAGGGGTTCGACGCAGGAACCCGCGGAGACGTGCACGATGTGGGCGCGGGCGCCGGTCCGGCGGGCGGCGTCGATGACCCGTTCGACGGCCTTCCGCTCGGCGTCCGGGGTCCGCGATGACAGGAATTCCGGATATGTCGGGCCGAGGGGGTCGGTGAGCGTCGCCGGGTCCTCGGCGTGCACGATCAGCAGCCCGTCGACGGCGGCCAGCCGGGTCATGACCTCCAGGAGCTGGGGGGAGTCGAGGGCGGGGAACTCGTCCACCCCCGAGGGGGAAAGGAAACACTTGACCCCGAACACCCCGGCCTCGAAGAGCGGGACCAGATCGTCGAGATTGCCGGGAATCGCGCCACCCCAGAACCCGACGTCGACCAGGCACTGGCCCTCGGCCGCCTTCTTCTTGACCTCCAGCGCCGCCACGGTGGTGGTCGGCGGCAGCGAGTTGAGCGGCATGTCCACGATGGTGGTCACCCCACCGGCCGCCGCCGCCCTGGTCGCCGAGGCGAACCCCTCCCAGTGCGTACGCCCGGGCTCGTTGACGTGCACGTGCGTGTCCACCAGCCCCGGCAGCAAGGCCACCGCCCCGAGATCGACCTCCGTACGGGCGGGCATCGGCTCGTCGTAGGCGCCGAGCGCCGCGATCCGCCCGTCCCGTACAGCCACCGCCAGCGCACGCTCCCCCTCCGGCGTCACCACCCGCCGCGACCGCAGGACAAGCTCGTAGTCACTCACCCGAATCCTCCAGATGCGCGGCGGCGATGGTCGCGGCCAGCCTTTCCAGTAGCGGGCCGGGGTTGCTCATGCAGACGGCGACGTCGGGTTCGAGGTCGGTCAGCGCGTACGCGGCCTCGATGCCCGCTTTGCGGAGTTCCTCGTCGGGGAGGGTACGGCGTCCGCACACGGCCACCACCGGCACCCCGTACCGCGCGGCGGCGGTGGCGACGCCGATGGGGGCCTTGCCGCGCAGGGACTGCTCGTCCAGCGAGCCCTCCCCCGTGATCACCAGGCGGGCGTCCCTGACGTGGTCGTCGAAGCCGAGCAGGTCGAGCAGGTAGGCGATGCCGGGCCGGATCTCGGCGTGCAGGAAGGCCAGGGCCGCGAAGCCGGTCCCCCCGGCGGCCCCCGCACCCGGCTGGCCGGCCACGCCCATGCTGCGGACGACGCCGTCGTGCTCCACCGACCCGGCCAGGCCGTGGGTGTGCACCGCGACGGCGGCCAGCCGGGCCAGCCCGGCCTCCAGCGCCTTCACCTCCTCGGCGGACGCGCCCTTCTGCGGACCGTAGACGGCGGCGGCGCCGTACGGGCCGAGCAGCGGATTGTCCACGTCACTGGCCACGACGAACTCCAGCCCGGCCACCGCGTCCACCGCATGCGCATGCCCCTCATTTCGCGAAATTTCGCGAATCCCCGCCATAAATCCGGAAATGTCGATGGTGGCGAGGTCGCGCAACGCGCCCCCGCCGGGCGGCAGGTCGTTCCCCGAGGCGTCCAGGAACCGTACCCCCAGGGCCCGGACCAGCCCCGTCCCTCCGTCAGTGCAGGCGCTCCCCCCGAGCCCGAGCACGATCTTCCGAGCCCCGCCCCGAACCGCGTGCGCGATCAGCTCCCCCGTCCCGAAGCTGTCGGCCCGCAACGCCGCAGGCCCCCCGGGCAACCGCCGCAGCCCCGACGCCTCCGCCATCTCGACGACGGCCGTCTCCCCCAGCACCGCGTACGAGGCGAGCACCCGTTCCCCGGTCGGCCCCGCCACCTCCACGGAAACCCGCGAGAACCCGCAGGCGACCACCGCGTCCACGGTCCCGTCACCCCCGTCGGCCACGGGCAGCACCACGCTCGGCGCCTCCCCCAGCCCGGCCACCAGATGCGCGGCCACCTCCGGCGCGGTCAACGACCCCTTGAACTTGTCCGGCGCGACGACAACGTGACCCCTCATGGCGACAACCTCAGACTGGGCGGCAGTGACCCTCCATCATCCCGCCCCCGCACGGACCGGCCACACACGATCAGGCCTGGGCCAACCGCCGGTGCGCCCGCGCCCCGGCCTCGGCCGCCGCCAGGTCGCCCACCGTGCGCAGCTCCCCGTCCTCGACGACGGTCCGCCCCCCGACCAGCAACCGCGCCAGCGGCGGCGTCCGCCCGTACGCCAGGGCGACCACCGGATCGTCCACCGCCGCGTAGAACCCGTCCACCCGCCAGAGCGCGATGTCGGCGAGCTTCCCTGCCTCCAGGGTCCCGATCTCCGTCTCCCGCCCGAGGCAGCGCGCCCCGCCCAGGGTGGCGATCTCCAGCGCCTGCCGCGCGGTCAGCGCCTCCGGGCCGTACCGGGCGCGCTGCATCAGCAGGGCCATCCTGAGCTCCCCCGCCAGCGCCGTCATCTCGCTGGAGGCGGCCCCGTCCACGCCGAGCCCCACTGGCGCCCCGGCCCGGAGCAGCTCGCTGACCCGGGCGATGCCGGCGCCCAGCCGCCCGTTGGAGGTGGGGCAGTGCGCGGTGCCGGTCCCGGTCTCGGCGAAGCGCCGGAGGTCGGCGTCGGTGAGGTGCACGCAGTGCGCCAGCCACACGTCGGGCCCGAGCCAGCCGAGCGACTCCAGGTACTCGACGGGCAGCATGCCGAACTGCTCCCTGCAGTGCTCGTCCTCGTCGAGGGTCTCCGCGCCGTGGGTGTGCAGGCGCACGCCGAGCCTGCGGGCGAGTTCGGCGCTCTCGGTCATCAGCCGCCCGCTGACCGAGAACGGCGAGCAGGGGGCGACGGCGATGCGAAGCATCGACCCGAAGGACGGGTCGTGATATTTCCGGACGGCGGCCTCGGTCTCGGCCAGGATCTCGTCGAACGTCTCGACCACCGAGTCCGGCGGGAGCCCGCCCTGCGACCGCCCCCGGTCCATCGACCCGCGCCCGGGATGAAACCGCAGCCCGACCTCCCGCGCGGCCTGGATCTCCGCGTCGAACAGGTCCCCCCGGCCCTTGGGGAAGATGTAGTGGTGGTCGGAGGTGGTCGTACACCCCGACTTCGCCAGCCAGGCCAGCCCCGCGGTGGCCGCGCCGTGCACCACCTCGGCGTCCATCCGCGCCCAGATCGGGTAGCTGGCGACCAGCCACTCGAAGAGCGTGCCGTCCGGCGTCACCCCCTGCGAGGCCCACTGGTACAGGTGGTGGTGGGTGTTGACCAGGCCGGGCGTGGCCAGGCAGCCCCGCCCGTCGATCCGCTCCCCTTCCCCCTCGTACGGCCCCGGCCCCACGGCCACGATGCGGTCCCCGTCCACCGCGATGTGCCCGGCGGGGATCTCGGCCCCGGCGACCGGCGCCACGTACACGTTCTCGATGACGATCACGGGGCGGCCTTCCGGGCGGCGGCCAGCCGTACCGCGTCGAGGATCTTCTCGTAGCCGGTGCACCGGCAGAGGTTCCCGGCCAGCGCCTCCCGGATCTCGGCGTCCGCCGGGACCCCGGGGGTGGCCGCGATCAGCGCGTGCGCCTGCACGATCAGCCCCGGGGTGCAGAACCCGCACTGCACGGCCCCGCACTCCACGAAGGCCCGCTGCACGGGGTCGAGCCGGTCTCCGTCGGCCAGGCCCTCCACGGTCACCACCTCGCGGCCCTCCGCCTGCCCGGCCGCGACCAGGCAGGCGCAGACCGGCGTGCCGTCCAGGTAGACCGTGCAGGAGCCGCACTCGCCCTGCTCGCAGGCGTTCTTGGCGCCCGGCAGGCCGAGCCGCTCGCGCAGCACGTACAGCAGGCTCTCGCCCGGCCACACGTCGCCGGCGGTCAGTTTCTCGCCGTTGACGGTCACGTTGACCCGCATCATTCCCCCTTGTACTCCGCCCAGGCCCAGCCGAGGGTACGGCGGGCCATCACGGCCAGCGCGTGCAGCCGGTAGTCGCGGGTGCCGCGCACGTCGTCGATGGGCGAGGCGGCCTGGACGACCAGCTCGCCGAACCGCCGCACGGCCTCCGGCGACGGCGCGGTGCGCCCCTCCCAGTCCAGCTCCCCGGCCAGGAAACGCTCGGCCTCCGGGGCGCGGCGCGGGGTCGGCGCGGCCGAGCCGATGCCGGTCCCGACCTCCCGCCTGCCCGGGTGCAGCGCGAGGCCGAACGAGCAGACCGCGATGACCATCGCGTTCCTGGTGCCGATCTTGGAGAAGTACTGCGGGCCGTCCGCGCGGGGCACCCGCACCGCGCGGATCAGCTCGTCGGGGGCGAGCGCGTTCCGCTTCACCCCGGTGTAGAACTCGCCGATCGGGATGAGCCGGGTGCCGCGCACCGACTCGGCCTCCACCATCGCGCCGGAGGCCAGCAGCGGCGGGTGGCTGTCCCCGGCCGGGGAGGCCGCCCCGAGGTTCCCGGCCACCGTCCCCCGGTTGCGGATCTGCGGCGACCCGACCGTCCGGGAAGCCTGGGCCAGCCCCGGCAGCCAGGCCCCGAGCTCGGTGATGACCCGGGTGTAGCTGACCCCGGCCCCGATCCGGAACCAGCCGTCCGACTCGTCCCAGTCCTGGAGTTCGGCCACGGGGTTGAGGTCAAGCAGCGCGGACGGGCGGCCCTTGTCGAGGTTGATCTCCACCATCACGTCGGTGCCGCCCTGGATGGGGGTGGCCGCCGGGTGCTCGGCCTTGGCGGCCAGTGCGTCGGCCCAGGTGACGGGGCGCAGGAAGTCCATGCCGCTACTCCCAGGCCGGTCCGGCGGGGGGCGCGTCCTCGCGTGCCACCGTGCCCTCGATCAGCCCGTACGGCCGGTCGGCGGCGTAGAAGACCTCGCCGTCGTTTTCCAGGCCGAACGGGGACAGGTCCACCAGGAAGTGGTGCTTGTTGGGCAGCGCCAGCCGTACCTCGCAGATCTCGGGGCAGTCGGTGAGCACCCGGGAGCCCATCGCGTACAGGGTCTGCTGGAGGGAGAGGCTGTAGGTGTCGGCGAAGGCGGCCAGCAGCGCCTGGCGGGCCTTCTCGTAGGACTTGTCCCAGTCGGAGAGCCCGGAGTGGCGCCAGGTCGCGGTGACGGCGGTGGCCAGGATCCGGTCGTGGGTCTCCTGGAGGGTGGTGTACTCGTCCCTGGCGAAGCCCCAGAACTCGGAGTTGGTGGTGTTGAGCACCACCAGGTCGGTCAGACCGGACACCACCCAGGAGCGTTCCCCGTCGTAGTGGGCCACGCAGGTGCGGGTCTCCCGGCCGGAGCGGACGAAGGACTGGCCGCCACGCCGCTCCCAGGCATACTCCTCGATGGCCACCCGCGCGTGCCGGACGGCGGGCTGGGAGTCCACGAAGTGCCGGGCCAGCAGCAGGGCGAAGTCCTCGGCGGCGCCGACGCCGTGCTTCTTGGCGAAGGCGTACACGGTGTTCTTCTGCGTGTCGGTGGGCAGCACGGCGCCGTTGTCGCCGGACAGGTGCACCTCGGTCATGTCGCCGGACAGCGCGGTGCTGACGTTGAGATCCTTGATGTGGTGGGCGTCGCCGTGCTTGGTGACGCGGACCACCCGGGTCTCGGCCTTGCCGTACCGGTTGGGGCCCAGAACGAACAACCTAACTCCCCCGATAGGTCGAGTAGCCGAAAGGACTGAGCAGCAGCGGGATGTGGTGGTGCTCGCCGGCGTCGTCGATCGTGAAGACGATGCTCACCTCGGGGAAGAACGCCTCCTCGCCCAGGTAGCCGGCCGTGTCGAAGACCAGCCGGTAGGTGGCCGGGTCCAGCTCGCCGGTCCAGCCCCGGCCCAGCGGCGACCACTCCCTGATCCGGCCGTCCTCGTCGGTACGGCCCTCGGCCAGCGGCACGAACCCGTGCGCCGCCCGGCAGGAGAGCCGGACGAACACGTCCTTGGCCGGGCGCCCGAGCGCGGTGTCGAGCACATGCGTCGAAAGTGTCATCGGCCCTCCCACAGCTTGACCAGACGGAGTTTGACGATCTTGGCGAGCTCGTCCCGGACGATCTTGCGCTCCACTTCCTCGTCATTGGCCAGCCGGGCCAGCAGGAGGTCGAGCATCTCCCCGGCGGACCTTCCGGTGGCGCAGATCAGGTAGACGTGGCCGAACCTTCGCTCGTAGGCCTGGTTGCCCTGGCGCAGCGCCTCCAGCAGGGCGGCGTCGGCGTGCGCCGTACCGGACTGCTCGGCGCGCGACCAGGCGGCCTCCCGGTCGCCCCCTTCGTCACGATCCCCGATCCGGGGGTGCGCGGCCAGCGCCTCCAGCACGTCCGGCCAGTCCGTTTCGGCGAGCGCCCGCTCGCTCGCCTCGGTCAGCTCGGCGAGCGTCCGGTACGGCTGATGCGCCGCCACCGCGTCGGCCCACCGGGTGGACGCGCAGCAGGCGAGCAGGTCGGAACGGCCGAGATCGCGCATGGCAGCAAGTAGACACCGGTGGGGGTGGCGGGTGCCAGGAACCGGAACTCCCATCCTGCGTGCCTGTCGCCTGGCCGGTTTTGTAGCTTGCTCCAACTACGCTGGGGTGCGCTATGACAGGGAATCCCATTGGCGGGCACGTGCCCGTGGCCGGGGGTCTTGCCACCGCCGGGTTGAAGTACGCGGCCGAGATCGGCGCCGAGATGGTGCAGGTGTTCGTCTCCAATCCGCGCGGCTGGGCTCTCGGCGAGGGCGATCCGCGGGAGGACGCCAAGCTCAGGGAGGCCGGGATGCCGGTCTTCGTGCACGTCAACTACCTGGTCAACTTCGGGTCGCCGACCGAGGCCACGCTGACCGGTTCCGTCGCGGTGGTCCGGCACGGGCTGCGACGCGGGGCCGAGATCGGGGCGGCCGGAGTGGTGGTGCACACCGGGTCGGCGGTGAGCCAGACCCGGGAGGCGGCGCTGCGGCAGGTGCACGACCATCTGCTGCCGTTGCTGGACGAGATCCCGGAGGACGGGCCCGATCTGCTGCTTGAGCCGATGGCCGGGCAGGGGCAGATGTTGTGCGCGACCGTGCAGGATCTGGGGCCCTATCTTGAGGCGCTGGAGTCCCACCCCAAGGTCGGGGTCTGCCTGGACACCTGCCACGCCTTCGCCGCCGGGCACGATCTGGCCGCTCCGGGCGGGGTCGCTCGCATGCTGGAGGAACTCCACCAGGTCGCGCCTGGGCGCTTGAAGATGTTCCACGCCAACGACTGCAAGGACGCGTGCGGGTCCAAACGGGACCGGCACGAGAACATCGGCGCCGGGCAGATCGGGGAGCGGGCCTTCACCGAGTTGATGCGCCACCCTGTGGCGGACGGCGTCCCCCTCTGTATCGAAACACCCGGCAAAGCAGACAAACACCGCGAGGACATCGCCCTCCTGAAGAAACTGCGGCCCTGATCCGGCCATCCCCCGTGTGACCGGATCAGAGGCGCACGAGGGAGAAGACTACGACTAGTAATCACAGGAGTGGAGCCGGTTACGACGAACGGTCGCCCGGACGCGTCGAACGGCACTGGGCTCAGCGCGGCATATGCCAACTATCCACATCATTCTGGCCACAAAGAGCAACCAGGCCGACCTACGGCTCGGAAGTAGTCGAGGATGAGTTCGATCTCTTGCCACAGGTCGGCCCCGCACACGCGGGGATCGTCCTGACCAGTTCCTGCGAGGGCCGCGGGTTCTCGCGTCGGCCCCGCACGCGCGGGGATCGTCCTGGCCAGCGGAGTTGGTCCAGGTCCCAGAAGTCGTCGTCCCCGCACGCGCGGGAATCGTCCCCACCCCGCTAGTTCACGACGGGCCGTCGCCGGGGTCTTCCTGGTAGGAGTAGCGCTGTTCGCGCCAGGGGTCGGCGATGTTGTGGTAGCCGCGGTCTTCCCAGAAGCCGCGGCGGTCTTCGGTTAGGTACTCGATGGCGCGGACCCATTTGACGCTTTTCCAGGCGTACAGGTGGGGGACGACGATGCGGACGGGGTAGCCGCGTTCGGGGGTGAGGGGCTTGCCGTCGAGTTCGGTGGCGAAGAGGGTGGTTTCGCGGTCGAAGTCGGTCATGCGGAGGTTGGCGCTGTAGCCGTACTCGGCCCAGATCATGACGTGGCGGACACCGGGGGCAGGCGGCACGGCCGACAGGAGGGCGCAGGCGGGGACGCCCGCCCACTCGTTGCCCATGATTGAGAACTTGGTCACACAGTGGAAGTCGGCCACCACGTCGGTCTGGGGCAGCGCCGTGAACTCCTCCCACGTGAAGGCGTGCGTCTCACCGCTCGCGGTCGCCCCGAAAACCTGGAAGCGCCAGGTGAACGGCCGGAACGCCGGAACCCTCCCGTAGTGGATGACGGGCCTGCCACGCGGAATGTACTGACCCGGAGGCAGCCGGTTCTCCTCCTCGGGATGCGCCGCCACTGGATTCTCCGCCACCCGCTCATCCTGCCATCCGTCGTCACACCGCCCGCCGCTGGGTACCCAGGGCTCACGGTGCGGTATATTTTGGGCGTGCTTAGCGCCTTCTCCTTTAGCTATGGCGACGGACCCGTAGGGACCGGTCGCCATCGCTTGTTGCGCTAGCAACCAGTGGCGAAACGGAAGCCCCGGGTCCATCAGGACCCGGGGCTTCCGGCGTTTCATGAAACTTTCAGACACCCCTCGGGACAAGGGACGAACAGGAGACAGACATGGTCATCGTGATGACACCGACGGCAACCCCGGAGGACATTGAGGCGATCGTCGGCCTGGTGGGGGCGGCGGGCGGCGAGGCGTTCGTGTCGCGCGGCGTCAGCCGTACGATCATCGGGCTGATCGGGGACGTGGAGCGGTTCGCGGCGCTCAATCTCGGCGGGCAACGTGGCGTCGCCGAGGTAATGCGGGTGTCGACCCCGTACAAGCTGGTGAGCCGGGAGAATCATCCGGAACGGTCGACCGTGCGGGTGGGCGGGGTGCCGATCGGACCGGAGACGGTCACCCTGATAGCCGGCCCGTGCGCGGTGGAGACACCCCAGCAGACCCTGGCGGCGGCCGAGATGGCCAAGGCGGCCGGCGCCACCCTCCTGCGCGGGGGCGCCTTCAAGCCGCGCACCTCCCCGTACGCTTTCCAGGGCCTGGGCGAGGCGGGCCTGCGCATCCTCGCCGACGTACGCGAGCAGACCGGCCTCCCGATCGTCACCGAGGTCGTGGACGCCCACGACGTCCCCCTGGTCGCCTCCTACGCCGACATGCTCCAGGTCGGCACCCGCAACACCCAGAACTTCGCCCTCCTCCAGGCGGTCGGCAAGGCCGGCAAGCCGGTCATGCTCAAGCGCGGCATGAGCGGCACCATCGACGAGTGGCTGATGTCGGCCGAATACATCGCCCAGCGCGGCAACCTCGACATCGTCCTCTGCGAACGAGGCATCCGCACCTTCGAAACCGCCACCCGCAACACCCTGGACGTCTCCGCCGTCCCGGTCGCCCAGCGCCTCTCCCACCTCCCGGTCATCATCGACCCCTCCCACTCGGGCGGCCGTCGCGACCTGGTCCTCCCCCTCACCCGCGCCGCCCTCGCCGTAGGCGCCGACGGCGTAATCATCGATGTCCACCCTCACCCCGAACAGGCCCTCTGCGACGGCCCCCAGGCCCTGGTAACCGAGGACCTCCCCGCCCTCGCCCAAACAATGCAAACGTTCTCCCCTCTGATGAACCGAACCCTGGTCAGCCAGACCCTGTGTCAGAGTGCTCGCCCTCCGCAGTCGCTCGTCTGAGTTGCTCGGGGCAATAGAACGTGGCCCGCCTGACTCAGGCGGGCCACGTTTCACGTCATACGGTTACGGCCAGCGAGGAGGCATCTGGTCCCGTTCTGCGGGAAGCGGGTTGGTGAACACCCAGAACGGGTCATTACCGAGTCTCCGCATTTGTTGGTAGAAGAGACCCAACTGGTTGCCTGATTTGCGGTTGTCAGAGTAACCGATATACCTGGCTGAGAAGTTTCCGCCGGACGACAACGACCCTTCTTTTGTGCTGGCGAACGGGAACTCGTCGCAGTCCAGCCCCTCTTCCTTCGGCTTTACACTGGGCCACTTCTCCCGGCATTTACTGATCGAATATGCTCTGTTTTTCGAGATTGTCCCACTCGGCGCCTCATCTGGATCCTCCAGACCGGGCACGGCGCCATCGACGATGCGATGAAGGACGCCATGAGGTGCGCGACCGGGGACCTTTTTTCCGCTCATTATCGGATAGGTCCACTCGGTATGATAGTACGCATCCCAAACGTGTTTGGCCGATTCCTTTATGCCGGCAATCCTGGTTGCGTCGAATATCAGCACCGGGCTGACATCGGTAAGGACACAGCCACCGGTGTACTTCTCGATCAGGGCTGCGGTGTCACATCTGATGACCGGGTGCTGAATAGAAATGTCCCGCGAAACGTCACCACCAGGGGTAGTGATGGTTCTGGGTGAAGCGAAGCTCAGGGTGGGGATGATCGTGCATTCGCTTAACAGACTCCTTCCCGTTCCGAGGCTCTTGGGGGCGCGGATAGTCCATTCCGCCTCGGCGTTGGTTACCCACTCGGTGAAGAGTGCATTCTTGCCAGGAGTCCCGTTGTGCTGGGGGCCATCGTTGACCTGACATTTGCTGCTCACGGCGATGCCCGCTCTGAGAGTCATCGGGGTGAAGTATGACAGGTCGCCTCGGTAGCGAACACCGGTGATCCGCCACGTGAAAGTGATGTCACGACTGTTCTTCCCCGATGGCCTATCGGTCTCGGCGTTGGCTGATCCTGCCTTGCCCCCGGCATAAGTGTAGATGCGGGCAGCGAGGTTGAACTCGACTTGGCCCCGAAATTCCTCACTGATTACTTCGCCCGTCCTCGCATTCGTCACCAATTTGTAAACCGGAAAACCGTATCCTTTTGCGGCGCACCAGTTGTAGGGGTTGGTGGTGTGGCCTACCGCCCATGTCCCCCCGGGTCGCTCCCGTTTGACCTGGGCCAGCAGGTCGGTGTAGCACGTGCTCCAGTCGACCCGGTAGTAAGGGAAGGTCTTGGGCGCCGCAGCCGCGACCGTATCTCCGCTGGAGAGTCCGGCCGGTGGCGTCCTGTCCACACCGGCGACGGTTTTCTCCTCCCGGACGGCCATGCTTTCCCAGCCAGACCATGGCCCTGCGGTGCTGCCGATTACCGCGCGGCTGCGCCAGCGTACCTTCCACCCATCTTTCAGTTTTCCTTCAGGGACCTGGGCGATTCCCGTTCCCGTAGCAGGGACGTTGGGCGCGGATCCGGACCAGATAAGGCCTCTGCCTTGTGACCGCTCCTTTGGATCATGTTCGACATGGAACTCTACTGTGGCATTGCGGTGTAACGGATCGGCCACCCTCGCAATGAGTTGGGGTGTGGTGGACGTAACGACCTCGGCGCCTTTTTGATCGACCGATCGGGTCCAGGCCTTGCTCACGTTCGGTGTGACTTCGGAGGCTTTAGCAGTAGCCGGATAATTCGACTTGGCACTCATCCAGGAGAACACCGCGAATGACCAGGAGAATGGCTGCATGACATTGCCCGCCGCATCTCGTGCTCCGCTGACATCAGCGTAGTAGATGAAGTCCAGTGGGTCATGCGGGGTGAACGTGAGCACCGTACCGGCGGCGTTCATCGACATACTGCCCGGAACCTCGCTTTCGGTGAACACGTCCACCAACGAGAGGCTCGCATTGGTCACAGATTCGCTGAAGGTCACTCGAACCTGTGTATTGGGCGACACGTTCTCGGCCCCGTCGGCTGGAGTGACCTCGACGACGGTGGGAGGAGTTGTGTCGGTTCCGGGACCCGGGGTCGGAGTGGACGTCGAGGTCGGACTGGGAGCAGTGCCATCGACGAATTTCACCGTTAGCCGGGGCGGGCGTGTAGCAGGCTCGGCCTCGCTGGCTTCCCAGCCGCGATCATATTCGGGAGCGGAGGCGGACTCGTCGGCCCCGCGTAACACCAGGCCGTAGTTACTCTGACCAGACGCCCAACTCTGTACGATCTCGGTTAACGGCCAGCTCCAGACAGCGGAGTCATCAGCCGGTGTCGTTCCAGAGCATTCACCAGGATCTCTGGTTGATACTTCACCACCGGTCGTGGCAGCGGGCTGATTATTCCAGTTGAGAGTACCGGCGCTCCACACTGCGGTTACCCGCTGCGCCTTGATGCCTGATGCGCTGTTACCACAGCCGTAGGCCTGTGTGTTCCACAGCTCCAGCTTCGCATCGGTGATGGTCTTGCCGACCAAGGACGAAGTATCGAACTTCAGATACGTTCGCTCGATGATCTGGCT
The DNA here is from genome assembly GCF_018476525.1 of Acrocarpospora catenulata. GTDB lineage: Bacteria > Actinomycetota > Actinomycetes > Streptosporangiales > Streptosporangiaceae > Acrocarpospora > Acrocarpospora catenulata. The sequence continues at coordinate 200,724 of NZ_JAHCST010000004.1, read as the reverse complement.
GGATTCGTAGCGGTATGTACCAGCCCACAGAGTAGATCCGTCGGCTTCCACCGAACCCCAACTGTCGATCCACATGTCCGTTTGGAGCGGTAACGAAACCTCTTGCTCGGTCGGTGATTCCGTGGGAGTGGGCGTCGGGCTTGCCGAGGCTCCTGCCGTGGTGAAAGACCAGATGTATGGAGCGGCAAGGACATTGCCCTCGGCATCCTGAGCTCCATTCACTTCCACCGTATAAGCGGTGTTCGCCGCAAGAGGTTGGCTTGGTGTGAATACGATCGTCTTTTCTTCGCCGGCCATGGCGGATTCCCCGGGCACCGTCGCCCCATCCTCATTCTTGACACTGACCGACACCCCCGACACCGGCTCGTCGAAGGTCGCCTGGATGATGGTGTCAGTGCCGACTTCGGTGGCTGTAGCCAACGGAACCGTGTCAATGACGGACGGCGGCGTTTGGTCAGGAGTTGGATCCTCCTCTTCTGGGACCAAATCGTCAGGGTTGACTTCGTAAGTGTCGGTCGCCTGCTCCATGAGAGCCTGGACCTGTTCCGGTGTCACCTCAGGAGCTGCTGGTGGGCCGGAGTCGATTTCCAGCTGTCCGGCAATCGCGTCCTCGTACGAGATTGGCCCTTCGATGGTAAGATTATCGAGTTCTGTGGGAATTACGACATCTTGTTCAATTACGTCCGGTTCATAGTCAATGATCAGAACGGGGCCGCGGGGAGTGGCGGGGTAGGTTTCATAGCCACCGTATTCGGACGAACGGTACCAGCGCCAGTTCTGGCTCACGGTTTCGCTGGCCGAGCTGAACTGAACGCCGCGGTGAGGTGTACCGTTCATCCAGCTTTGGACCATCTGTTCGATCGAATACCACAGTTCGCCTTCGCCCTCTGGACAGCTGATTTCGTCGTAGGCACCCTTGATGCCCACCTGTCCCGTTGAGGTCACGGAAGGTTGATTGGCCAAGGTCAGGCTGGAGACGGTCCAGTCGCCAGTGATCATTCGCGCTACGATGCCGGGACTGATGTTGTCATCGCACGTGTGGGATCGGTGGTTCCACAGCCGTAAGTCGCCGTTGATGACGGTGCCGCCCAACAGCTCATCCGGGAAATCGAAGCGGACATAGCCACGCCAGGTGACCGTCCCGGAGTTAGACCGCCCGGCGATTATCCGGTCCAACGAGCTGTTGCTCAAACCGCTGGGATAGCTGTGGCTGACGAAGGTGTCAGCGGGGACGCCAGCACCAACCCAGGTGTCGGAGGCCGTCATCACGGTAACGGGGTAGGTCACAGCAGGGTCAGCGAGGAAGTCGGCCTTCGCGGTCAACACCACGGTGTCGCCCTGGGCCGTCTGTTCAATGCTCGCGGAAGCGCTTCCTACCCTGCCGCTCTCGGGGTCAGCCATCGCCTTGGCGTCGATCATGGTCGCGCCGGGCAGGTCCACGAGTTTTCTGCCGTCGTTGCTCAGCACCGATGGGGTGGATCGCTTGTCGAACTTCAGTCCATTGGGCAGATCGACCGGGACTCTCAGCTTGAGGTCCTTTCCGGGGCGTTGGCGGATCACGATCTCCTGCCGGAACCCCGTAGGCGTGACGGTGATGACTAGATCAGCGTTGGCCCCGTACGCGTTACGGTAAGTTGCCGTGTTGCCCTTCAGCTCTACCTTCGGCAGCTTGTTTGGAGCGGCTATGACTGCCCAGCCCTGCTCGCCCTTGATTTTGATGAGTTGGGTGTCACCACCCGGGGACAACATCAGGTCGCTCTGGGCCACCTTGGGCCGGATGAGACCGCCCTCTTCCACCAACGTGGTGTCGATCGCGTGCCAGGTGCCGTCTTTCTTGATCCGAATCGGTGCGGAGTGCACCTCGGTGTGGAGCGTCTTTCCGTCGGGATTGGCGAACGTGGTCGCGGTTTCCGATCGATAGCTCTCGATCTCGATTCGCTTGTTCTGTCGCTTCGCCTCCTGCTCCGCGATGCTCACCGGGTTGTTCGGGCTTCCCGTGGCCATCGCCGTGGATGGAGAAGGTGGCTCAGCGACGGCGGGGACGGGAACGATCAGGGATGCGGCCAGGCTTGCCGCGACCACGAGCCTGAGCTGACGGTAGCGATGACGTAACGTTCCATGATCTCGGGAAATTGGATCCACCCCGACCTTCCTTCTGATCACTGTGGAATATCGAAGCGATCTTCACATTTGATCCACAAGGAAGTAAAGAGCGATTTGACATGCTCTGCGCCCGAGGTGCGGTCAGTCCACATACTGGCTGATACGCTCAATCACGTTGCCCAGGACCACCAGTCGCATGTAACTCGCCCGGTCCGGTACGTGCAGACCTCGCGCCATCCGTGCGGACGACCGCGCAGCCTCCGTAGGGAGGGGCTCCAGCGTGCGGTCCAAGACGAGCAGGGCCTTGCCTGCGAGGGTTAGCCGTTCCGCCTCAAGTCCGTCACCGAGCAGCTTCGCCTGTTCCATCAGCGCCCCGGCATCCTGGATCAGGAGTTCGCGCAGCCTTTCGCGTTCTCCGGTGGAGCGCTCACCATGGTCGAGCAGCCTCAGCACCTCTTCTGCCAGCGGATCCTCGATCGCCGCGATCGCGATCACTGTGACCGCGACCTGCCTGGTAACAGCTGCCGCCATGCTGGGCGACGGGTCGGCGAGGATGCGCGCGAACTCCGGCTCGTCCAAGAAGGGCGCACGCGGATAGCGGTAGGCGAACGGGACGAGTTCGTCGGGGAGCGGGTTGACGATCTTGAAGACGTACCGTGGATGGCGCAGCCAGTCGGGTATGAGGAGGGCTCCGCTGAGCCTCTCGCCCAATGCCAGAGAGCGGGCCTTGAGTTCCGGAACCGTCAGTCCCGCACGCAGGCCGACCTCCCGGAGAAGCGGGTCCAACGCTGAGGGATCCGCCCCGGTCCGCCCCTCAACCTCGACAAGATCGAAGGTGGTCCGCACCACACCGTCCACGGCGTAACTGACAGCACTGTCCAATTCGACGTTCCAGTAGACGCTGAAGGCCCGTGTGCCGACGGACAGCGCCTCCATGACGACGCTTCTAGACCCCTGGAATCCACCGGGTTCGAGCGCGACCGTCCAGTCGCCGACTGCGACGAGTTGAAGCAACTCGGCTGGATACTCCTCCTCCAGTTCCTCGATATCGTCCTCATCGGCCCACAGCCCCGTCTCGACGTCGGCACCGAACCGACGGGCGACCTCATCGAGATCGTGCTCCTCGCACCAGGTGAGGCAGAACTGGGACGGCAGGCCAGCCTTAACCAACTCGGCATATTTCGTGTCCGCGGGATGCACCCGTCCCCCTTCGCTGGCAGATAAGGATCCTCATATACCACCTCGCTGTTGGATCTGCCGGATCGCCATGCCCTCGCGATCCGGCAGCCCGCCTACGAACTGCCGAACAACGACCAGAGCGCACAGAGCGGCCAAGGCCATGGGCCCAACGTGTCAATCCAGCTTGTAAGCCTGCATGGAGTCGGCGAGTTGGACGGCCAGCTCTTCCGCGTCGAGGCGGCGTTCGATGGCCTTGAGGTCTTCGATTTTGGCGGCGAGTTCGGGGTTGCGGGCGGCGAGGAGGGTGCAGCAGTCCTCGTCGGGGAGTTCGGAGATTTGGAGGGTGCCGATTCGGCGGGCTTCGGCGATTACCTCGCGTTTGTCGAGGCCGATGAGGGGGCGGAGGATCGGGAGGTCGGTGGCGCTGTTCTGGGCGACGATGTTGGCCATGGTTTGGGAGGAGACCTGGCCGAGGGAGTCGCCGGTGATGAGGGCGCTGGCCTTCTGGCGGCGGGCCACCTCGGCGGCGGTCTTGAGCATCAGGCGGCGCTGGGCGATCATCGCGAGGCGGTCCTGGCCGGAGGCGCGGATGGACTGCTGGGCCTTGCCGAAGGGGACGACCCAGAGCCGGGATCTGCCCTGGAAGGCGTCGAGGCGGCGGGCCAGCGCGTACGCCTTGTAGATGGACTCGGTGGTGGTGAACGGGATGCCGGAGAAGTGCAGGAAGTCCACCCGGACGCCGCGGCGCATCATGCGGTAGGCGGCGACCGGCGAGTCGATGCCGCCGGACATCAGCGCCACGCCGCGACCGCTGGAGCCGACCGGCAGCCCGCCCTGGCCGGGGCGGCCGTCGGTGAAGAGGAAGACCTCGTCCCTGTCCACCTCGACGAAGACGGTGAGTTCGGGGTTCTTCAGGTCGACGGGCAGGCCGTAGGCGTCGGCGAGTTCGCCGCCGACCAGGTGGTCGAGTTCGTTGGAGCGGAGCGGGAAACGCTTGTCGCGGCGGCGGGAGCGGACCGCGAAGCGGGCCCGCCTGGCGACCTCGGGGGTCTCCCTGACCAGTTCCAGCGCGGCCTTGACCACCACGGACGGCTCCTTGGCCACCCGCCAGGCCAGGTGCACCAGCACGATGCCGGGCACCTCGGCCACCCGGGTGGCGATCGTCTCGGCCACGTCCACACCGGTGCCCGCGGGCAGGAAGATCGCGATCACGCCGTGCCGCTGCCGGAGATCGACCTCGTGGTCCTTGAGCGCGAACTTGATGTTGGCCCGCAACCGCTGCTCGAAGACCTCGCGATTCCGCCCTTTCAGGACGATCTCCCCCAGCTTGAGCAGCACACAGGGCTCGCCCAGCGCGGTCATGGTCATCGCGGCAGTCCTCCGAGGGGTGTGACGGTCCCCGGCCAGGGGGCGCGCGACGGGACCAAACCCGGACCTCGACCCGAATTCAGAACCCCAGAACTCGCGTCTGCGCTGAGCCGAGGGAGTTCCCGGCCATCGGCAACACGGGAACCCATCCACTCTAGTCACCCGTCGAGGTCGGCCAAACCCTTCTCGATCGCGTACCTGACCAGTTCCACCCGGTTGTGCAGCTGAAGTTTGCTGAGCGTGTTCTGCACGTGGTTCTGGACCGTGCGGTGGGAGAGCACCAGGCGCTCGGCGATCTGCCGGTAGGACAGGCCCTTGGCGACCAGCCGGAGCACCTCGGTCTCCCGGTCGGTCAGGCGGGGGCCGTCGTCCTCGGGGGTGGTGGCGGGCCGCGCGGCCAGGCGCCGGTACTCGCCGAGCACGAGCCCGGCCAGGCCGGGCGTGAAGACCGCGTCTCCGTCGGCGGTGCGCTTGACGGCGTCCAGGAACTCCTCCCGGCTCGCCGATTTCACCAGATATCCGGACGCGCCAGCCTTGACCGCCTCCAGGACGTCGTCCTGCTCGCCACTGGCCGACAGGACCAGCACCCGCGGCGGATGCTCGGAGGCTCCCAGCCCCCTGGCCACCTCCACCCCGGGCAGATCCGGCAGCTGCAGATCGAGCACCACCAGCTCGGGCCGGACCGCCGCCGCGATGCGCAGCGCCTGGCGGCCCTCCCCGGTGGTGGCGACGATCTCGTACCCGGCCTCGGCGAGGTCGCGCGCGACACCTTCCCGCCACATCGGGTGGTCGTCCACCACCATGACCCTCATGCCAGTCACGATAGCCCCGAGGGCACCGACATCTCGATCTCCGTGCCGTCCGGGGAGGACAGGATGGAGACCGTGCCGCCGAGATCGGCGATCCGGCCCTGGATGGACTGCGAGACGCCCAGCCGTCCCTCCGCCGCCGCCTCGGCCAGCCGGCCCTCGGGGATGCCGGGCCCGTCGTCCCGCACGGTCACGATCGCCCGCTCCCCCGCGTCCTCCACCAGGATCCAGGCCCGCGCCCGCGGTCCGCAGTGCCGCCGTACGTTGTCCAGCGCGTTGCCCACCGCGGCCACCAGTTCCTCCACGGTACGGCGGGGCAGGGTGACAGGTTCGGCGGGCGTGGCCACGGTGACCCGGGCGGAGCCGTACCGGCGGAGGGCGTCGGACAGGTCGGCGAGGTCCTGCGGCGCCGCCGAAGCGGGGCGGCGGGCCGGTATCAGCCGCCGCCGGGGGGCGCGCTCGGGGCGGGGCCCGGAGCGGACCAGCTCGCGGAGCACGGCCTCCTGCTCCCCCGCCAGCCGTCCCAGCTCGGCCGCCTCCCCGCCGATCTCCGCGCCGCGCCGCTGCACCAGCGCCAGCACCTGGAGCACCGAGTCGTGGATGCCCCGGGCCAGCCGCTCCCGCTCCCGTCCGGCGGCCTCGATCTCCACCGCCCGCTGCATGCGCGCCTCGGCCTGCTTGGCCAGCTGGGCCACGTGCCCGATGACGACCCCGGCCATGAAGAGCAGCACGGCGCCGTTGACGGGCACCGTCGCCAGGTCGAAGCCAGGCGCGCGCAGCCACAGGTCCGCCGCGGACACCAGGGCCGCGGACACCGCCCCGGCCCGCCGTCCCTTGTGCACGCCCCAGGCCAGCACCGGCGCGGCCACCCAGGTGGCGGTGATCGGCATGGTGCCGGGGGTGGCCAGCGACCCCTGCACGTACGGCGTGGCCAGCAGGCACCCGACGGCCGTGAGCAGGTCCAGCACCAGCAGCGGCCAGCCGCGCACACCCGGTTGCGCGTAGGCCAGGGTGGCGATCCCGGTCCAGAACGCCATCACCCCGATGACGATCCATCCGGTCACCGGGTGCGCGTACCCGCCCGCCCGGAGCAGCAGCACCGCCGCGTACACCACGGAGGCGATCCGGAAGACCGCGATGGCCCGCCAGAACGGCCCTTCGATGCCCATCGGCGCGCCTCCCCCTACCGGTTGCCCAGAAGTATGACAAAGGCCGGTCACGTCGCCGCGACTAAGAGTCCCAGCGTGAAAGTCCCACGAACTGAAAACGGCCCGCGCTCCAATGCGCGGGCCGTATCCGGACGGGGCCGATCAGCCGCAGAAGGCTCTCAGCCCAATAAACCTTTAGCCGAAGAAGACCTCGGCCTCCTCGTAGCGGTGCGGCGGGACGACCTTGAGCTCGGCCGTGGCGGCGTCCAGGCCGACGCGGACGATCTCGGTGCCCTGGAGGGCGACCATCTTGCCCCAGTCGCCGTCGTGCACGGCGGTGATCGCACCCAGGCCGAAGCGGGTGGCCAGCACCCGGTCGTACGCGGTCGGAGTGCCGCCGCGCTGGATGTGGCCGAGCACGGTGGTGCGGGCCTCCTTGCCGGTGCGGCGCTCGATCTCGGCGGCCAGCCGCTCGCCGACGCCGCCGAGCCGCACGTGGCCGAAGGCGTCGAGCTCGCCGGTCTGGACGGCCATCTGGCCCTCGATCGGGTGGGCGCCCTCGGCGACCACGATGATCGGCGAGTACTTGGTCTTGAAGCGGGACTCCACGTACTCGCAGACCTTGTCGATGTCGAACGGCTTCTCCGGGATGAGGATGACGTTCGCCCCGGCGGCCATGCCGGCGTGCAGCGCGATCCAGCCCGCGTGGCGGCCCATGACCTCGCAGATCAGCGCGCGGTGGTGGGACTCGGCGGTGGTGTGCAGCCGGTCGATCGCCTCCATGGCGATGTTGACGGCGGTGTCGAAGCCGAAGGTGTAGTCGGTGGCGTTCAGGTCGTTGTCGATGGTCTTGGGCACGCCCACGACCCGCACGCCGCGGTCGTAGAGCTGCTTGGCCACGCCGAGGGTGTCCTCACCGCCGATGGCGATCAGCGCGTCCACCTCGTGCGACTCAAGGTTCTCCTTGATGCGCTCGACGCCACCTTCGATCTTTATCGGGTTGGTCCGGGACGAGCCCAGGATCGTGCCGCCGCGCGGCAGGATGCCACGCACGGCCTTGGTGTCCAGGGTCATGGTCTCGCCTTCGAGCGGACCGCGCCAGCCGTCCCGGAATCCGACGAACTCGTGGCCGTAGACCCCTTCACCCTTCCGCACCACGGCGCGGATCACCGCGTTCAGGCCGGGACAGTCCCCACCGCCGGTGAGCACTCCAATACGCATGTCGGGTTCCTCCATATGTGTTAACGCGGCCAGACTGGGTCAGGACCCTGCCGGAGGCATTCTGCCTCCTGCTGACAACAATGGTCTAGACCATAAAGTGAGGCTACGTGGGTGTTTTGGCCATAGACGCTGGTACGACCGGGGTGACCGCCCTCGTGGTGACCGAGGACGGGCGTGTCGAGGCCCGCGGCTACGCGGAGTTCGCTCAGCACTTTCCGGCTCCCGGGTGGGTCGAACACCGGCCCGAGGAGATCTGGCGGGCGACGCTCGCAGCCTGCCGTACCGCGCTTGACCAGGCAAGCACCGTACCCCGGTGCGTCGGTCTCACCAACCAGCGGGAGACGGCGGTGCTCTGGGACCGGGACACGCTGGCCGCGCCGCGACCGGCGATCGTCTGGCAGGACCGGCGTTCCGCGGCCATCTGCACCCGGCTCCGGGAGGCCGGGCACGAGCCGCGTGTGACGGAACTCACGGGATTGCGGCTGGACCCTTATTTCACCGGAACCAAGCTCACCTGGCTGGCCGAGCACGAGCCGGTGCCCGGCGACCCGGCGATCGGCACGGTGGACTCCTACCTCATCGCGCGGCTCACGGGCGGCGCGCGGCATGTGACCGATCCGTCCAACGCGTCACGGACCCTCCTGTACGACATCACGACCGGGACCTGGTCGCAGGAGCTCTGCGAGCTCTTCAAGGTTCCATTCCACGCCCTCCCGGAACTGGTCCCCAACTGGGGGGAGGTCGGACGGACCGATCCGGACGCCTTTCTCGGCCTGGACCTGCCGATCAGCGGGCTGGCCGGCGACCAGCAGGCGGCGCTGTTCGGGCAGACCTGCTTCTCCCCCGGCGACGTCAAGTGCACCTACGGCACCGGCTCGTTCGTGCTGGTCAACACCGGTTCAGAGCAGGTGCGCTCGGAGGCGGGACTGCTCACCACGGTCGCCTGGGAGGACCCGTCGGGTGCCCGCACGTACGCGCTGGAGGGCGCGATCTTCGTCACCGGCGCTGCCGTGCAGTGGCTCAGGGACGGTCTTGGCGTGATCGCCTCGGCGGCCGAGTCTGAGGAGCTGGCGCGCTCGGTGCCGGACTCCGGCGGGGTGGTGTTCGTGCCCGCGCTGACCGGTCTCGGCGCCCCGCACTGGGACCCAAGGGCGCGGGGCACGATCCTCGGGCTGACCCGGGGCAGCACCCGGGCCCACCTGGTGCGGGCCACCCTGGAGGCGATCGCCTTCGAGGTGCGGGACATCGTGGCCGCGATGGACATCACGATCATGAAGGCGGACGGCGGCGGCAGCGCCAACGACCTGCTCATGCAGATCCAGGCCGACCAGCTGGGCATCCCGGTGGAGCGGCCGGTGGTGCAGGAGACGACCGCGCTGGGGGCGGCGTTCCTGGCCGGTCTGGGCACCGGGGTCTGGTCCTCGCCGGAGGAACTGCGGGACACCTGGAAGCTGGACCGGCGGTTCGAGCCGGGGCAGGCCGACGGCGCCGCCTACGAGCTGTGGCGGCGCGCCGTCGAACGCTCACGCGAGTGGGTCTGAGCCGGGGTAGGGGTCAGGGTCCGGGTCCGCGATCACGCAGGTGGGCGAGCCGACCTTGAGCTCGTCCCCGGTCGGCTCGGGAATGCCGTCCCGGAGGGCGAACACGGTGACCTGCCCCGACCCCTGATTGGCCACATACAGATATTTCCCGACAAATCCGAAATGCCGGGGCCAGTCGCCGCCGGTGGGGACCTCCGCCAGCGAGGTCAGCGTGGCCGGGTCGAGGACGGTGATCGTGTTGGGGCCGCGGTTGGCCACGTAGAGCAGGCCGTTGTGGAGCTCCAGGTGCGAGGGGTAGTTGCGCACCCCCGCCACCGCGCTCGCCGCCGCCGCGCCCGTCTCCCGCCAGTCCAGGTCGTACGCCCTGACCTGGCCGTCCAGCTCGCCTGCCACGTACCAGGCGGTGCCCGAGCAGGCCAGGTGGCGGGGGCCGCTGCCCGGCGTGAGCCGTACCGGGGGCAGGACGTCGATCCGGTCCCGCACCCGGTAGCGCCGGATCTCGTCGGCGCCCAGGTCGGTGACGTGCAGCACTCCGTCGGGGCCGAAGACGGCCTGGTGGGCGTGGGGGCCCAGCTGGCGGTCGAGGTCCGGGCCGGAGCCGTCGCCCGCGAAGGCCAGAGAGGGGCCGTCGAAGCGGCCTTCGTCGTCCAGCCGGTGCAGGCTGACCACGCCGTCGGCGTAGTTGGCGACCGCGAGCCACTCCCCGGCGGGGTCCACGGCCAGGTGGCAGGGCGAGGCGCCGCCGGTGGGTCGGGAGACGGTGAACCGGCCGCCGGCGAAGAGGGTGACGGTGCCGGCCTCGACCTCGCTCACCGCGTACAGGAGTGAAAGTTTCGGATGGCCGGCCAGGAAGGAGGGACCGGCGGCGGGGATGGTGCCGACCACGGTCAGAGCCCCGTCCGGGCCCTGCTCAGCCACGGTGATGCCGGATCCCGAACCCCCGGTCTCCGGTGTATAACCGCCGATGTGAATCGCCACGCCACACTCCTTGATCGGACCGACAGGCCCGCACCATAGCCCACCGCCGGAACATTTCGGTGTATCGTTGCCCCAGTCAATGATTCCATTGAGGAGAGCAATGGATATGGTCGCGGAGGTCCGGGCATTCAACCGCTTCTACACGGCGGTGATCGGCATGCTCCGGTCCGGGATGCACAACTCGCCCTACTCGCTCACCGAGGCACGCGTGCTGTTCGAGCTCAACCGCCACGATGCCGACCGGGACGCCGGCCGGGAGGACGGCGAGGTCGAGGTAGGCGAGATCAAGCGGGAGCTCGGGCTGGACGGCGGCTACCTGAGCCGGGTGCTGACCCGGCTGGAGGGCGACGGCCTGGTCCGGCGGGAGCGCTCGGTCGCCGACGCCCGGCGCCAGGTGGCCGCGCTCACCCCGCAGGGCCGGGAGACCTTCGCCCAGCTGGACGAGCGCTCCGACGCCGAGGTGCGGACCCTGCTGGACGGGCTGGCCGAGGAGGACCGCGCCCGCCTGGTCGGCGCCATGGCCGCCATCCGTGAGATCCTCGGCGAGCGCCCCCTCCCCCTGCCGTACGTGCTGCGCCCGCCGCGCCCCGGCGACCTCGGCTGGGTGGTGCACCGGCACGGCGCCCTGTACGCCAGGGAGTACGGCTGGGGCCCCGACTTCGAGGCGCTGGTGGCCCGGATCAGCGCCGACTACCTGGACCATCTCACCGACCCCGGCCAGGCCGGCTGGATCGCCGAGGTGGACGGCCGCCGGGTCGGCTGCGTCTTCTGCGTGCGCAAGTCGGATACCACCGCCCAGCTCCGGCTGCTGCTGGTGGAGCCCTCGGCCCGGGGCATGGGCATCGGCGCCCGTTTGGTCCAGGAGTGCCTGGCCTTCGCCAGGGACGCGGGATACCGCGACATCATGCTGTGGACCAGGGACAACCTGACCGCCGCCCGGCGGATCTACGACGGGGCGGGGTTCAAGCTGACCGGCGCCGAGCCCGGAGCGGGGTTCAACGAGGAGTACTGGGAACGGCCGCTCTAGGTCCGGAACGGCCCGGTCACCTCGTAGGTCACGCCCGAGCGGTTGGAGCCCGTGGTGCCGCGCTGGGAGGAGAAGTAGAGGCGGTCGCCCTCCGGGGAGAAGGCCAGCCCGGTGATCTCCGACTTGCCGTGGCCGACCAGCCGGAGGAACGGGCTCACGATGCCGTCGGCGGTGATGATGTTGATCTCCATGTTGCCGCCGTCCTCGGCCACGAACAGGTCGCCGGAGCGGCTCACGTACACGTTGTCCACGCCGTTCAGCGGGGCGTCGGCGTCGTACAGGACCGACAGCCGGCGGTTGTCGGCGTCGTAGGCCCAGACCCGGTTGTCGCCCTTGGTGGTGAAGTAGCAGAAGCCGCCCGAGTAGTAGCAGCCCTCGCCGCCGTTGAAGCGCAGCGCGCCCTCCACCTGGTCCCGGGTGGGCTCGTCGGTGGCGGCGGGGTTGGGCACCCGGCGCCAGCGCACCGGGCCCGGACCGTCGCCGACCATCACCTCCAGCACGCCCGTGGTCAGGTCGCCCCAGTCCTGCGGGCGGAACCGGTAGAAGCAGCCGGTGGGCTCGTCCTCGGTCAGGTAGACGACCTCACGGTCCGGGTCGCAGGCGGCGGCCTCGTGCTTGAACCGGCCCATGGCCAGCCGGGGGGCGGCGGCGCGGTAGCCGTACGGGTCGCACTCGAAGACCCGGCCCCGGGCGGTCTCCTCGCAGGAGAGCCAGGTGTTCCAGGGGGTGGCGCCGCCGGCGCAGTTGCGGTCGGTGCCGGACAGGATGCGGTAGCCGGTCTTGATCGTGCCGTCCGGGCCGAACCGGAGCGCGGAGACGCCGCCGATCACCGGGACCTCGGAGTTGGAGACGTAGATCCAGCCGTCGCCGTCGGCGAAGCAGGCCCCGCCGTCGGGGGCGGGATGCCAGGTCAGGCCGCCGACGCGCTCCCCAGAACGGCCGACCACCCGGCTGGTGAAACCCTTGGCCAGGCGGATGGAGTTGACGTCGGGCGTCTGGAGCTCGCCGTAACCCACCGGGCCGAGGGCGCTGGTCGTGGTGCTGGTCGCCGGGGTGGGACGCGGCCCTGACGCAGGGGCGGGAGCCGAGCAGGCGGACCGCCAAAGAGAGCCGGTGAGCGCGGCGAGAGCCCCCGAACGGACGAACGTGCGGCGCAACATAATCTCCTCCCACTACGGCACGCTACGCGCCACGAGAGTCGCCAGTCGATCGAACCCGCATGAACACCCGGGGAATCCGCACGGTTCTTGCGCTCAAACTTTGCGCAAACCGTCGGACGCGTGGCGGTGAACGGCTTCTACCGTGATCCCTCGATGATCAGCACCCTCTCCGCACCCACCATCACCAGGCGTAAGGCCCTGGTCTTCCTCGACCCGGACGAGCCGGGACGGCCCTCGCCGGAACGCCGTCTGGTCAGCGCGCTGCGCGGCTGCGGCTTCGAGGTCCAGGCGCAGCCCAGCAGGGACAGCCTGGACCACCGGCGGCTGGACGACTTCCTGGCGGCAGGCAGGCCCGGCGACCTGCTGCTGGTGCGCTGGCCGCGCACCGCCGGGTGGCGCGGCGCCGACTTCACCGCGCTGATCAGCCGGTTCGGGGCCACCGCGGGGAACTCCGAGGCGGCCGCGCTGCTGATGCTGGTGGACTTCGGCTGGATCGGCAGCGTCAGCGAGGACGAACCCGCGGTCAGCGCGCTGCTCACCCCGGCGGGGGTGGCCGCCGCCGCCCTCACCACCGGCCTGGCCGTCGGCGCCGAGGTACGGCCGGGCAGCCCGTCGCTGACCGACGTGGTGGCCGGGGGCCTGCTGGCGGGCGAGGCCGACCTGGACCGGGACGGCGTGATCACGGTCGGCGACCTGCTGGCCCACGCGCTGGCCGTGTTCGGCGAGGACGCCGAGTTCCAGCCGCACCTGTTCACCTCGGCCGAGGGCCTGGGCATCCCGGTGGCGGTCCCCGCCGCCAACGGGCCGGAAAGCCTCCCGCCCGAGCTGGCCCCGCTGCTGGAGCGGCTCGGCGCCGGACCCGCCGCGCCGGACCGGCTGGTCACCCGGGTGTACGACGAGCAGCTCGGCCCCGCCGCCCAGGCCCTGCTCCGGCGGGCGGCGCTGCTGGGCGAGGACGAGGAGCTCACCCCCGAGGTGGCCCAGCTGCTGGTGGGCGAGACGGCGGCGCGCGAGGAGCTGGCCGGGTGGCGGCTGCTCGGCCGGGGCACCCCGTTCGCGCATCCGAGCGTGGCCGAGGTCGGGCGGGCGCTGCTCACCCCCGCCGAACAGGACGAGGCCGGCGGCGTGCTGCGCCGCTGGCGGGCCGGACGGCGCAGCATGCCGCCGCGGGCCCGGCTCACCTCCGACCGGTGGACCATCGACGACGAGCTCGGCCACCGGGTGTACGCGGAGGCGGTGGCCGCCTTCATCCGCCATCCGGAGACCCGGCCGCCGCTGACCATCGGGATCAAGGGTCCGTGGGGCACCGGCAAGACCTCGCTGATGCGGATGATCCAGAACGATCTGGACCCGGGGGCGGCCACCGGGTCACCCGGTCCCATCCGGCTGCCCAGGCCGCTGCCCGCGCGGCCGCCGTCCCCGCTGCTCGCCCTGGTCACCCGGTTCTGGCCCCGGGCGGCGGCGACGCCGGACCGGGTCACCAACGCGGAGGTCCGCACCTGGGCCAAACGACCGCCGGAGCCGCTGCCGGAGGGCGTGCCCGGGATGACCGGGTGGCGGCCCACCGTGTGGTTCAACCCGTGGATGTACCAGAACGGGGAGCAGATCTGGGCCGGGCTGGCCCACGAGATCATCACCCAGGTCACCGAGCGGCTGCCCCGGGGAGAGCGGGAGCGGTTCTGGCTCCGGCTCAACCTGGCCCGGGTGGACCGGGAGGCGGTGCGCCGCCGCGCCTACCGGCTGATCGTGCTGCGCCTGGCCCCGGCCCTGCTCGGGCTGGCCGGGGCGCTGCTACTGGCGGGGGCCTCCCTGATGGCCAGCCCGCTGCTGCCCGCGCTGGAGGGCGGCGCGGCCGTCATCGCCTCGGGGGGCGCGCTCGGGGCCGTGGTCACCGGCTGGGTACGGCTGGCGCGGTTCCTGACCGAGTCCGCGGACACCGCGTTCACCACGCTGGTCCGGCCGCCCGACCTGTTCGCGCCCGCCCCGGAGTTCGCCGCCGACCTGGTGAGCGAGCCCGGTTACCGGGCGCGGGCCGGTTTCCTGCACCTGGTGCAGACCGACATGCGGCACGTGCTCGGGCTGGTGGCCTCGGTGGAACGGCCGCTGGTGGTGTTCGTGGACGACCTGGACCGGTGTTCGTCCAGCACGGTGGCCCAGGTGATCGAGGCGATCAACCTCTTTCTCGCCGGGGAGTTCCCGGACTGCGTGTTCCTGCTGGCCATGGAGCCGGAGGTGGTGGCGGCGCACGTGGAGCAGGCGTACCGGGAGCTGGCCGAGGCCATGCCGGAGAGCCTGCGGGAGGGGATCGGGTGGCGGTTCCTCGAGAAGATCGTGCAGCTGCCGCTCTCAGTGCCGTTGCTGGACGACGACACCGAACTGCCCTCGTACGTACGGGCGCTGATGGGGGTGCACGAAGCGCCCAAGGTGGCGATCCCGGAACCGCGGGCCGCCACCGGGGGCGCCCTGGACCACGAGCTGGTGGCCCGGATCGAACGGGCGATCCGGGCCCGCCGCCCGCGGGCCGGCACGCTCGACGCGATCGCCCGCGCGGCGCAGGAAGGACTGGGCGCCACTCCCGGGGAGAAGGCCCTCGGCGGCCTTTCTGTGGAGACCAGGGCCGCCGCCGACCGGGTCTTCGACGACCTCTACAGCGACGAGAACGCCTACCGCGCCATCGAGGCGGCGCTCCCCGCGCTGTCGGCCAGCAATCCCCGGGAGCTCAAGCGCTATGTGAACGTCTTCCGCTTCTACTCGTTCGTGACCTACCGCCAGCAACTGGCCGGCGCCCGCCCGGCCACCGACGCCGAGGTCGCCAAGCTGGCCGCCCTCGCCGTCCGCTGGCCGCAGCTGCTGTCGGTGCTGGCCAGGGAGTGCCCGCAGGGCGGGACGGTGCTCGGCGTGCTCGAACGGGCGGCCGGGACGGGCGAGTTCGGCGAGGCGTCGCGGAAGGTACTGCCAGGACCGGCCGAGGCGAGCCGGTGGGAGCCTCTGCGCTCCCTGCTCGCCTCGGACCCGCCCATCGCCGAACTGGCCAGACGCCTGCTTTAGCGCTGGGCCTGGAACATCCAGTGCTGCTCTTCGAGCTTCTCGGTGATGGAGATCAGCAGGTCCTGGGTGACCGGGTCGGGACGCTCGGTGGCCTCGATGCGCTCCCGCATCCGGCGGATGATCGACTCCAGGATGTCGGTCATCACGGCGATGACCTTGCCGTCCTCGATCGCGCCGGCGTCCAGGTGCGGCACGTGGCTGTCGTGGGCGACGGTGGCCGCCCGCCCGTCCGGATGGACGCCGATGGCCGCGGCGCGTTCGGCGACCGCGTCGGCGTACTTGCGGGCCAGTTTGACGATGTCGTCCAGCTGCAGGTGGATGGAGCGGAAGAACCGTCCGGTCACATTCCAGTGGGCCTGCTTGGCGAGCAGCGCCAGATCGATGAGTTCGACCAGCGCGCCCTGCAGGGCGGTACCGGTGATCTTCTTGTTCTCGGGAGTCAGAAGGCTGGTTATCGGAGCCATAAAGCGAATTCCTCCCATCGAGATGGACTGTTAGGTACAACCCGAAACCTGGGACACCTCTTCCGAAGTTGACACTGTCATCGTGACAGTGTCATTGTGAGGGTATGGACGAGACCTGGACCATCGGCGAGCTGGCCGAGCGCGCGGCAGAGGTGCTGGGCACCGAGGCGCGCGTCAACGGCCGGGTCCGCGATGTGCCCAACGAACGCCTCATCCGGTGGTACGCCACGATCGGCCTGCTCGACCCGCCCCTGGCCCGGCGCGGCCGGGTCGCCCTGTACGGCCCGCGCCACCTGCTCCAGCTGGTGGCGGTCAAACGCCGCCAGGCGGCCGGCCGGTCCATCGCGGACATCCAGCTCGAACTGACCGGAGCACCCAACGCAACCCTCCAGACGATCGCGAATCTCCCCAACGCGGATCTCTCCGACCCCAGCTACCCGCCTGAACCCGAACATGCCTCCCCACCCTCCCTGGAACGTTTCTGGGCCGCGGCTCCCACCCGCGCACCCGCCACCCGCGCCGAGGTGAACTCCGCGGAGCCCCCCTCCGTACGGGCGCCATCCGTACCGGCGCCAGAAGCCACCCTGATGCACGGTGTGCGGATTGCCCCAGGAGTGGCCCTGGTCCTGGACGGTGCCACCCGGGCACCGTCGCAGACCGACCTGGCCGCCGTGACGGTCGCCGCGCAGCCCCTCCTGCGCGCGCTGGCCGACCTGGGCCTGATCACCCCACCAGCAGTCACCGCTTCCGAAGGGACACCGTCATGACCGTTCCGATCACTCCGCTCCGGCCGGAGGCCTGCGTGCCGGTCACCGGCGCGGGGCTCGGCGCGCTGGAGACCGAGAAGGGCAACCTGCCGCTGGAGAGCGTCGAGGTGACCGCGACGATCAGCGGCCTGACCGCCGGGGTGCTGGTCGCGCAGGGGTTCCGCAACCCCTACGAGGTCGCGCTGGAGGCGACGTACGTGTTCCCGCTGCCGCCGCGGGCCGCCGTCACCGAGTTCACCATGGAGGCCGACGGCCACGTGGTGGAGGGCCTGCTCAAGGAGCGCGGGGAGGCCAGGGCCGACTACGACCGCGCCCTGGCGGAGGGCCGCCGCGCGGCCATCGCCGAGGAGGACCGGCCGGACGTGTTCGCCATCCGGGTCGGCAACATCGTGCCCGGCGAGCGGGTGACCGTGCGCCTGGCGCTCAGCCAGCCCCTGCCGTACGAGGACGGCTCGGCCGAATTCCGCTTCCCGCTGGTGGTCGCCCCGCGGTACATCCCCGGCGCACCCCTGGACGGCGCCCCGTCCGGATCCGGCGTCGCACCGGACACCGACGCCGTCCCCGACGCCTCCCGGATCACCCCGCCGGTCCTGCTGCCCGGCTTCCCCAGTCCGGTACGGCTCGCGCTGACCACCGTCATCGACCCGGCCGGCCTGGCCCTGCGCGAGATCCAGTCCAGCCTGCACACGGTGGACACGGCCGAGGGGGAGACGGTCACCGTCAGCCTCCGGCCGGGTGAGCGGCTGGACCGGGACTTCATCCTGCGCTTCGGGTTCGACGCCTCCACCTCGCTCGCGCTCGCCCCGGACGAGGAGGGGACCGAGGGCACCTTCGCGCTGACGGTCATGCCGCCCGCCGACGTGACGGCGCTGCCGGCGCCCCGCGACGTGGTACTGCTGCTGGACCGCTCCGGGAGCATGGGCGGCTGGAAGATGGTCGCCGCCCGCCGGGCCGCCGCGCGGATCGTGGACACGCTGACCTCGCGGGACCGTTTCGCGGTGCTCTCCTTCGACCACGTGGTGGAGCTCGCCTTCCCCGGCGAGGGGCTGGTGGCGGCCACCGACCGCAACCGCTTCCGGGCGGTCGAGCACCTGGCCCGGCTGAACGACCGGGGCGGTACCGAGATCCTCGCCCCGATGGAGATGGCGCTGGACCTGCTCGCCGACCGGGAACGGGACCGGGTCATGGTCCTGGTCACCGACGGGCAGGTAGGCAACGAGGACGAGATCGTGGAACGGGTGGGGGCCCGGGTCGACGGCATCCGCGTCCACGCGGTGGGCATCGACCGGGCGGTGAACGCGGGCTTCCTCGGGCGGCTGGCGCTGCTCGGTTCCGGGCGGTGCGAGCTGGTCGAGTCGGAGGACCGGCTGGACGAGGCGATGGAGCACATCCACCGCCGGATCGGCTCCCCGCTGGTCACCGACCTGACCCTGGCCGGTCTCGACCTCGACCTCGCCGAGGAGACCGTCAGCCATGTCGGGTCCTTCTACCCCGGGGTTCCGCTCCAGGTGTGGGGCCGGTACCGGGGCACCGGGGCCGAACCGGCGATCGCCGTACGGGGGACCTCGGCGGAGGGCAAGCCGTGGGAGCAGACCATCGCGGGGCGGACCGTCCAGGCGCCCTCGATCCGCGCGGTCTGGGCGCGGGGTGAGCTCCGGCGGCTGGAGGATCGGTACACGATCGGCGCCCGGCAACTGGAGCCGGAGATCGTCCGCGTCTCGCTCCGCTACGGCGTGCTCTGCCGGTTCACCTCGTTCGTGGCCGTGGACTCCCGGGTGGTCGCCGACGGCAGGCCGGAACACCACGTGATCCAGCCGGTCGAGCAGCCGTCCGGCTGGGAGCCGATGTCGCCGGTCGCTGCGGGAGCCGCCCCGGCCGCCGCGCCCATGATGATGCGTGCCGCCTTCGCCGCCGCCGACGAGGGGTTCGGCGAAGCCGCCCTGCCCCCGAGCGCCCCGCCCCCGGCGCCTGCGGCGGCGCCCAAGCCCCGGCCCGCGGGGCGCCCGGGCGCCCCGTTCGCGGCCCAGGCGTTCCCGGGCCAGGCGTTCCCGGCCCCGATGTCTCCGCCGCCCCCGCCGGTGGCCCAGCCGGCCGCCGAATCGGCCGGCCCAGGCTCCCGCAAGCGGTCCGGCGACGTCCTCCTCCCCCACCCCGGGCGTGAGCAGGCCGTGCGTCCGCCCCTGAACGGCGCGCGCGCCCTCCTCGTCGAGGAGCTCGCCCGGCTGCGCGCCGCGGGCACCCGGCCCGACCCCGAACGCCGCCGCTACCTGTCCGATCTGGCCAGCCGCCTCAAGGTCCTCGCCCAGATGGCGAGCAACCACCCCGACCTGCTGACCCTGGCCTCCGAGCTCCAGTGGGCGGAACGGCCGGACTTCGACCTTCCCCGCCTCTGGCAGCACACGCTGGATGTCCTGACCCGGCTGACCGAGGACACCACTCCAACCCCGGTGGCCCCGCCTTCCCGGACCCGCCGCCCCTTCTGGAAACGCTGATTCCCACTATTCAGGGACCCCGAGTTTCGGGGTCCCTGACCATTTATCGACGTCTATTTATCGCCCCCCACATTTCCCAGCATATTTCTGCATAGTGGGAAATTTCGGGACAATGTGGGCGAGTGATGATTGTTTGCCTGTCCCGCGAGTGGAGTTGAGATTTACCGACAAGGGGTGGGGTATCCCCTGGCATGCATCAATAGATGATGCATGAGAGTCGGACTCCAATATGAGGGGACATCAATTGATTCCTCGCGAAAGCAGGCTCCTGGGGAACCTGCTCATAAATCGTCGATTCCTGCGGTGCGCCGTCGTGGCGACCGTCATGGGAGTCGCGCTGACGGGGCAGGTGGCGGCTCAGGCGGCCGAAGTGCGGACTACTCCGTCCACCCCAGAGGTGGCCTCCACTGACGGCCCGCCGGACTGGATGCTGGATCTGCCGTGGGTCAAAAAGAAGAAGAGCTACCAGTCCACGCCCGGTCCTCGCGGCCCGCGGGGCTACCCCGGTAAGCGGGGCCCGCGTGGCTGGCCCGGCGAGAAGGGCGAGCCGGGCATCCCGGGACAGCCCGGCCCGACCGCGTGTCTCGACACGGCCGTCGACGAGGCCGGCCGGGTGATCACCGCCTATGTCCCGCGCCTCGGCCAGCTCCATATCGGCGACTCGGTGCGTGTCACACCATGGATTCAGCTCACTCAAACCAACAATGCGACGGCCACCGCCGGGGTCGCCATCCCCGCGAACGTGGTGTGCGCCACGGTCGACGTCACCGGCCCCGTGCTGGGTGTCGACACTCTGCGGGTGACGATCCTGACCAGGGACCCTGTCACGGGCACCCAGGCGGTGCAGACCACGACGTGCGTCGTCCCTGCGACCGCGTTCGACCCGAACGTGCTCGGTGCGGGTGTTGGCTGTGGGCCGTTCAGCCCGCTCCTGCCAATGCCCCCCAGGCTGATGACCAAGTAGTGACTCGACGGGATTAGCGCGCCGAGAGCGGCGGGTGATCTGCCCAGCCCGCTCTCGGCAATCTCCCGACTCGCTTGATCCCCTGCTCCCGCCATCTCCGGCCGACCTGGCGGACGACAGGGCGATTGGCGCCCCTAGCCCTGGCTCTCGCGGGCGGCGCGGATCAGTTCGATCTTGGCGCTGGCCGCGTACTTGTCCACGTACTCCTGGCCGGAGAGCTCCATCAGCGCGTACATGATCTCGTCGGTGACCGCGCGGAGCACCAGGAAGTCGTTCTCCATGCCGTAGTAGCGGGAGAAGTCGAGGGGCTTGCCGTACCTGACGCCGGGGCGGATGCCGAACTTGGGGATGACGCGGCCGGGCGGCATCATCTCGAATGTGTTGACCATGGCCCAGGGGATGACGGGCGCCCGGGACTCAAGGGCCAGTCGGGCGACACCGGTCTTGCCCTTGTAGAGGCGGCCGTCGGGGGAACGGGTACCCTCGGGGTAGATGCCCAGGACATTGCCCTCGCCGAGGACGCGCAGGCCGGTGCGGAGCGCCGCCTCGCTGGCCTTGCCACCCGAACGGTCGATGGGCACGGTCCCGACCCCGGAGAAGAAGGCCCGGCTGATCAGCCCCTTGATCCCGCTGCCGGTGAAGTAGTCCGACTTGCCGAGCGAGATGACCTTGCGCGGCAGGAAGAGCGCCCCGAAGAAGTGGTCGGCGAAGGACAGGTGGTTCCCCGCCAGGATGACCGGACCCTCCTTCGGCACGTTCTCCACACCCTCCGCCCACGGACGGAACACGAAGTGAAGGAACGGCCACAGGATGGCCTTCACCACCCAGTAGAACACTCGGCGCACCCCTTACCTGGTTTTCACGGTGCAGTCATCTTCGCACGGCTGGCCCCCTCGCACGACCGAGGCCTAACGTGCGACTATCGGGCAATCCTTGCCAATTCTGGAGGACACATGCCATTGCTGCCCGGCGCCGAGCCGTACCACCATGAGGGCGGACCGATCGGAGTGCTGCTCTGCCATGGCTTCACCGGGTCGCCGCAGTCGCTCCGCCCGTGGGCCGAGCACCTGGCCGAGGCCGGGCTGACCGTCGCGCTCCCCCGCCTGCCCGGCCACGGGACCACCTGGCAGGAGATGAACCGCACCCGCTGGGAGGACTGGTACGCCGAACTCGACCGCGCCTACGCCGAGCTGAAGGCCACCTGCGCCGAGGTGTTCGTGATGGGCCTGTCGATGGGCGGCGCGATGGCGTTGCGCCTGGCCGAGGTGCACGGGGACGCCATCCGCGGCGTCGTCGTGGTGAACCCCTCGGTGGTCAACGACAACCCGCTGCTGCTGCTCGCCCCGGTGCTCAAGTGGGTGCTGCCGTCGGTGCCGGGCATCGCCAGCGATATCAAGAAGCCCGGCGAGCACGAGCTGGGCTACGATCGCACCCCGGTCCGCGCCGCGGCCACGCTGCCCCGGCTCTGGAAGCTCGTGCAGTCCGAAGTCGAGAAGATCACCCAGCCGGTGCTGGTCTTTCACAGTCCGGAAGATCATGTGGTGAAACCGGCCAGCGTGGCGTTCCTGCGGGCCAGAATGGGAGACAACCTGGAGGTCAGGGAATGCGCGGACAGCTACCACGTCGCCACCCTGGACAACGATGCCCCCGCGATCTTCTCGGGGAGCCTCGACTTCATCCGCGTCCATGCGTCTGTACCCTTGACGAAGGACTTGTGACCTGGGATCGATGTGACGCCACAGAGTGATGAGGACGAGGTCTGGCGTCAGATCGTCGCCTCCTACAACGAGACCCCCGAGGACAGCTCGGCGGATCAGCCATGGCCGGACCGGGAGAACGTGGCCGCCGGGGCCGAGCCTGAGCCCGGGGAACCCGACGAGCCGGAGAGCACCGACCAGCCGGAGGTCGCGGACGACGGCGACCACTACGTGCCGCCCCCGCCGCCGCCGCTGCCCAAGGCGGACGCCATCACCAAGGTGTCCTGGCTGGCGCTGTTCGGCGGACCGGCCTATTTACTGCTCGCGGCCCTGCTCCGCTGGCCGATGGACCCGTGGATCGTCTTCACTGCGGTGGCCGCGTTCATCGGCGGGTTCGTCGCATTGGTGGTCCGGATGGGGGACGGTCCTCCCGGGGATTCCGGCTGGGACGACGGAGCCGTCGTCTAGGACCGGGTCACCGCTGGGTGGCGGGTCCGAAGGATTCCACCAGGTCGTCGTAGCGGCCGTCGGCGCCGAAGGCGTGCCCGACCGCCATGGTCAGCTCGCCGGTCCGGGTCACCGCCCGCATGCGCACCAGCCGCCCCTCCTCGGCGGGCTCGCCGCGCAGCGGCTCCCACCGGCCGCCGGTGTACTTGAGCAGGAACGCCTCCCCCGGATTGGCCGGGTCGTAGCCGGAGGCCCAGTAGCGGCCCTTGCCGTCCCCGCTCACCCCGTACAGCTCGGCCTCGGGGATGGGTAGCTTGTCGCGGGTCCAGCGTTTGCCGTCCCAGCGCATGATCAGCGGCTCGACGTTCTCGTCGCCCTGGAAGACCGCGCCCACCGCGACCGCCCGCCTGCCGCTCTGCAGGTAGACGTCCCGCAGGTAGCCGCCGGGCACGTTCGGCGCCGACACCTGCTTCCAGCCGGAGCCGGTCAGCCGCATCACCAGCGGCCGGGTGCCGGTGTCGCCGACCGCCCAGCCGTCCTTGCCCTTCAGGGCCACCCCGTGCAGCGCGCCCGGCGGCCCGAGCACGGCGGTCCACGCCCCGGCGCCGGTGGCGATCAGGCTCTTCCCGGCCCGGCTGCCGACCGCGACCACCTTGCCCGGCTGCGCGGCGACGCCCCGCAGCCAGTCCCCGCCGCGCACCGCCGGCACCGCCACCCGGTCGAACCCGCCCGGGCCCCCCTTCCCGACGTACGGCATGCCGTCGTGCCCGTCCCCGACCACCCAGAGCTCACCGGCCGAGACCGCGCTGATCGAGCGCAGCGCCCCGACCCCGGTCACGTCCCCCCGGGCGCTCACCTCGGTCCAGGACCGGCCGTCCCAGTGGGTGACCACTCCGCGGTTCCGCCAGACGTCCCAGAGGCCCTCCTGTCCGACGGCCCAAATGTTGGTTTCGGACACGGCGGTGACGTCGGCGAGGGAGCCGCTGCTGCCCAGGCGCGCGTCGCCGGCCCGCCGTACGGTCTCGTCGGCGGTGCTCGCGGGGGCGGCGGGGTGCGGTTGCGCGTGCGCGGTCGGAATCGCATGGGGGAGGTTACCGGCCGACAGACCGACGAGAAGCGCGCTCAACGGCACCACGCGCCGGGTCAGGCAGCGGGGCATGAGCAAATCGTACGGGTCGGCGGGCGGCCAGGGGGCGAGAGACCGTAATTCGGATCAGAAGCCTCGGTCTGATTTATTCCCGCAGTTGGTCTATTTCCGCCACCACCGGCAGGTGGTCGGTGGCTCTGCGCAGGTCATCGGGGGTGGGGGCCGGGTCGGTGGTGCCACAGGCCCGTACCGCCAGTCCCGGCCCAACGAAGATCGCGTCGATGCGCTTGTCCGGTCGTCGAGAAGGGAACGTGCACCCGTCGCCGCGCGGCGCCACCGCGTACGCGTCGGTCAGCCGCCCGGCCAGATACCGCCAGCAGGGCTGCCCCGGCTGCTCGTTGACGTCCCCCGCCAGCACCGGCAGCGCCCCGAACCGCGCGGCCGCCGCCTCGACCCGGGCGAGCACCTCGGGGGCGTGCGCGACCCTGGCCCCCTGGTGCAGGTCGAGATGGACCGAACCGACCGCCAGCCGCAGCCCCGCGGCCTCCACCACCGCGACGGCCACCGCCCGCCGCTCCAGACCGGGGAACCAGCGCAGCCGGTGCCACCCGGCGTACAGCACTGTCACGCCGTCGGCGACCAGCACGGCCACCTTCCGCCCGATCACCAGCCGCATGCCGGTGACGGCCTCGAGCGGCCCCCGCCGCAGCGGCACCTCCTGGAGGCAGAGCACGTCAGCCCGGAGGGCGGCGATGACCCTGGCCAGCGCCGCGCGATCGTCTCGCAGGCCGCGCACGTTGTAGGACGCGACCCTGATCATCAGACCCCGACCATCAGGGCATGCGCGCCAGATCGGCGGCCCCGACCAGCCCCGCGGCCGGGCCCAGTTCGGCGGTCCGGATCGCGGCCAGTGGCCGGTGGCCCCGGCCGGTGAGCTTTTCCGCGTACCGCTCCCGGACCCGGTCCAGCCAGAGGTCGGCGGCGCGGGACACGCCTCCGCCCATGATGAAGCAGCCGGGGTCGAGCACGGCGGCCAGGTCGGCCAGGCCCTGGGCGAGCCAGCCGGCCAGCCAGTCGAAGGCCTCCAGGGCGACCGGGTCCCCGTCCCGGGCGGCGTCGGTGATCTCGGCGCCGTCGATCTGCTCGGGGGTCCCTCCGGCGATGGCCAGCAGGGTGGCCGCCCGGCCGGGGTCGGCGGTGGCCAGCCGCCGGGCCTCGGCGACCAGGGCGTTGCCGCTGGCGTACTGCTCCCAGCAGCCGAGGTTGCCGCAGCCGCAGAGCTTGCCCTCCGGCACGGTCTGCATGTGGCCGAGCTCGCCGCCCATGCCCCACCGGCCCCGGTAGAGCGCGCCGTCCAGCACGACCCCGCCGCCGATGCCGGTGCCGACGGTCACGCACACCACGTGCGTCTCGCCGCGCCCGGCGCCGAACCGGTACTCCCCCCAGACGGTGGCGTTGGCGTCGTTCTCCACCACCACCGGCAGCCCGACCAGTTCGGCCACCTTGCGCTGCAAGGGCTCCTCGCGCCAGGCCAGGTTGGGGGCGAACCTGACGATGGACCGGGTCTCGTCCACGAACCCCGCGGCGCCGACGCCGACCGCCTCCACCTCGTGCCGGGAGGCCAGGTCCTTGACCACCTCGGCGACGGTTCCGGCGACCAGCTCGGGATTGTCGGCGGGAGTGGGGCGTTGCAGGCTCTCCAGGATCTTGCCGTCCTCGTCCACCACCCCGGCCGCGACCTTCGTTCCGCCGATGTCAATGCCGATGGTCAGCGCCATAGGTCCCTCTTCCGGAGATCAGCCCAAGTCGATGTGCTCTACTTTCGGGTCATCCGGCCGCCGGGGTGCGGGCGGGCCCTGCAGGGCGTCGACCGCCTGCCGGAAGGCGGCGAGCAGTTCGCCCCCCGCCGCGATCAGGTGGTCGGTGACGTCACCCCGCGCATCCTTCTCCTTGCGCGCGGCGATCACCCGGCAGACCGGGCAGGCCCGGCAGATGTACTCCTCGTGATCATGCCCGGAAACCGCCTCCGCCCACACATCTTCTTGACGCGTGGTAGGGGGTGGCGGGGCGAACATGCCGCCGAACCCGCTGCCGGCCCCGCGGACGAAGCCCTTCCCGATCTCCCGGCCGACCCGCTGCTGCAGTGAGTCGAACAGGCGTTTCGCCTCATCGGCCGCCGCCCCGAGCGGATCCGGCCGATCATTGCTTTCCGTCATATCTCGAACGTTACCCGGAGGCAGCCGTCCTGGAGCGCCGCCGAAGCCACCGTTCGCCGGGCCAGCGCGGCGGGCAGCGCGATGATGCGGCGGTACGACCCGGCGGTGACGATCAGCTCGTCGCGCTTGCGGGCCAGGTCGACCTCCGAGCGGTCGGCCAGCGGCAGCCGGAGCACCAGCTCGTCGGCGGTGATCCGCATCGGGGGCTCGGCGACGGGTGGGCCGAACGGGTCGTGCGTGCCGTACAGCTCGACGCCGACCTCGGCCAGCGCGGCCACGCCGACGGGTTCGGCCGCCAGGTACGGCGCCCGCAGCACGGGCAGCGGGGCGAACGACTCGTGCACCTCGGCCAGCTGCCGGGCCTGGGCCGCCACCCAGCGGGAGCGCCACTCGTCGGCCCCATCGGCGGGGAAGACCCGGTTGGCGATCACGGCGTCCACGCGGTAGCCGTACAGGCTCAGGGAGGTCAGGGTGCGGCGGGCCTCGGCGACCACCACCGCCTCGGGGGTGAGCACCAGGCGCACCGAGGCGTTGTCGCCGGTGAGCAGTTCGCGCACGGCCATCAGGCCGCGGTGCAGCCGCTCCCCCGCGGAGATCACCTTCTCCTCGGGGGCGCTCACCTTGGCGACATGGCGGAAGATCGGCCCGAGCGCCTTCACCAGGCGGCGGCCGACCGGGAGCAACCGGTTGACGTGCCAGTCCAGCACCTCGGGCAGGGCGAGCAGGCGCAGCGTCTCCGCGGTGGGCGCGCAGTCCACGACGATCACGTCCCAGCGGCCGGCGCGGGCCTGCTCGCGCAGCTCAAGCAGGGCGATGATCTCCTCGGCGCCGGGCAGCACGGTCACCTCCTCGGAGGTGATCTCGTCCAGGCCGAGCTCGTGGAAGGCCGTGCGCGCGTACTCCTGGAGGTCACCCCAGTGGCGTTCCATCGCGCGCTGGGTGTCGACCTGCTGGAGGTAGAGGCCGGGGGCGGCCTCCACCGGCTCGACGGCGGGCGGCGCGTCGAGGGCGTCGGCCAGCGAGTGGGCGGTGTCGGTGGAGACCACCAGGGTCTTCAGCCCGCGCCTGGCGGCCAGCGTGGCGGTCGCCGCGGCGGCCGTGGTCTTGCCGACGCCGCCCTTCCCCGTGAAGAGCAGGACCCTCATGCGCGTTCGACGCGTTTCTTCAGCCCTTTCAGAGCCGTGTCGACGATGACCTTCTCGGCCTTGCGCTTGATCATGCCGATCATCGGCACTTTCAGGTCGACCGCGAGCTCGTAGACGACCTCGGTGTCGCTGTTGCGGGGATTCAACCGGTAGCTGCCGGTCAGGCCGGACACCATGCGCCCGCCGTCGGCGATGTGCCAGGAGACCCCGGTCTCGCCGTCCCAGTCGTAGCGGAGGGTGTACTCGTCGCTGATCACACCCGCGTCCAGGACGAAGCGCACGGTCTCCGGGCGGCCGGCCGCGTCGGTGGTGAGGATCCGGGCCGACTTCATCTGACCGGCCCATTCCGGGTACGCCTCGAAGTCGGCGATCACGGCCATGATCTTCTCGGGGGCGGCGCCGATCGTGATGCTCGACGTGGTGCGGTCAGCCATGGCCTAACCGTACTTCACCATTCAAGAACGTACGGTGTGCCACGGCGCCGGAAATGCCCAACGTTCACGCATTCGGTGCGCCCGATCCTGGTACGCGGCACCAGCGGCTGGTGCACGTGGCCGAAGAGCGCGTACCGGGGCTGGGTGCGCCGGATGGCCGCCAGGATGGCCTCGCTGCCGCGCTCGAAGCGCCGGGCCACGGTGTCGTACAGCAGCTCGGGCACGGCGGGCGGGATGTGCGCGCAGAGCACGTCCACCGCGCCGACCGCCTCGACCTTCGCCGCGAACTCCTCCTCGTCGATCTCGTACGGCGTCCGGTACGGCGTGTGCAGCCCGCCCCCCACGAACCCGAAGGTGAGCCCGCCGATCTCGGCCGTCTGCCCGTCCAGCACGTGGTGGCCGTCCTGGACGTACTCACCCCAGAGCCGGGGGACGTCCACGTTGCCGTAGGTCAGGTACGCGGGCCGGGGCATCGCGGCGAAGATCTCGGTGTACTGGGCGCGGACCGCGCGCTCGATGTGCTCGCGGGGGTCGCCGCCGAGGGCGGCCCAGAGCGTGGCCGACATCGCGCGGGCCTCGTCGAACCGGCCGGCGGTGCGCAGCCGGATGAACTCGGTGGCCCGCTCGGCGCCGAACAGCGAGGGGAAGATGCCCTGCGCGTGGTCGGCGTAGTCGATGAAGAGTATGAGATCACCCAGGCAGACCAGGGCGTCGGCGCCCTCGCCGGCACGGGCCAGCGCATCGGTTCTGCCGTGGACGTCGCTGACCACGTGCACCCGCATGGCGCTCATGGTAACCGGAGGCTTCCGACACGGTGCGCGTCGCGGGGTCATGGGCGACAGTGGCGCTGATAGCGTGAAATTGCCCGGATAACGCCTGGGTGACGGACCTACCAATGCGTAACTTCTCAGGGTAGCGTCCGGTGCAAATTTACCCAGCGGTGCCCCGAAGGAGTAACTGTGCGCGAGTACAGCGTTCCCGTGCTGGTGGACGTCCCCCTGTCGGCCAACTGCGCCGACACGGTGTTCCAGCGGGGCGCCGAAGAACCCGGCGCTCCCTGCATCAGCCGCAAGGTCGGCGAGGAATGGGTGGCGGTCAGCGCCGCCGAGTTCCGGGACGCGGTGGCCGGCGTGGCCCGCGGCCTGATCGCGGCGGGGATCCAGCCCGGCGACCGGATCGCGCTGATGTCCCGCACCCGGTACGAGTGGACGGTCGTCGACTACGCGATCTGGGCGGCCGGCGGCGTCGGCGTGCCCATCTACGAGACCAGCTCGGTCGAGCAGGTCAAGTGGATCCTCTCCGACAGCGGCGCCAAGGCGGCCTTCGTGGAGACCGCCGCGCACGAGGAGACGGTCCGCGAGGCGGCCCCCGACCTGCCGATGATCTGGAACATCGAGGGCGGCGGGCTGGACGCGCTGGCCGAGTCCGGCGCCGAGGTGAGCGAGGAGACGCTGACCGAGCGGCGCACCGCGCGGGGCGGCCACGACCTGGCCACCATCATCTACACCTCGGGCACCACCGGGCTGCCCAAGGGCTGCGAGATCACCCACGACAACCTGG
This sequence comes from Acrocarpospora catenulata, assembly GCF_018476525.1. Lineage (GTDB taxonomy): Bacteria > Actinomycetota > Actinomycetes > Streptosporangiales > Streptosporangiaceae > Acrocarpospora > Acrocarpospora catenulata. Next base: position 171,869 of record NZ_JAHCST010000004.1, on the reverse strand, counting down.
TGTTCACCGCCAGGAACGTGGCCTTCGGGCCGTTGGAGCGGCTGTTCACGGTGGACGGGCGGGCCGCGCTGCTCTTCCTGCCGCTGGCGCACAGCTTCGCGCGGATGGTGCAGATCGTGCTGCTGGAGACGCGGACGGTGCTGGCGCACACCCCGAACATGAAGAACGTCGCGCCCGACCTGCAGAGCTTCAAGCCGACCTTCCTGCTCGGTGTGCCCCGGGTGTTCGAGAAGGTCTACAACGGCGCCGAGCAGAAGGCCACCGGCGAGGGCAAGGGGAAGATCTTCCACGCCGCGGCGGCCACCGCGATCGAGTGGAGCAAGGCGGAGAGCGCGGGCGGGGCCGGGCTCGGGCTGCGGCTCAAGCACGCCCTGTTCGACCGGCTCGTCTACACCAAGCTGCGGGCGGCGACCGGGGGCCGGCTGTCGGCGGCCGTGTCCGGCGGGTCGGCGCTGGGTGAGCGGCTCGGGCACTTCTTCCGCGGGGTCGGCATCGAGGTGTTCGAAGGCTGGGGGCTGACGGAGACCTCCGCGCCGTCGACCGTGAACATTCCCGGGGCCAACAAGGTGGGCACGGTCGGGAAGCCGTTCCCCGGGGTGACCATCGGGATCGACGACGACGGGGAGATCCTGGTCAAGGGGCGGCACGTCTTCAAGGGGTACTGGAACAACGAGGCCGCCACCCGGGAAGTGATCGATTCTGACGGGTGGTTCCACACCGGGGACGTCGGGGAGCTCGACAAGGACGGCTACCTCAAGATCACCGGGCGGAAGAAGGAGATCCTGGTCACGGCGGCCGGGAAGAACGTGGCCCCCGGGCCGCTGGAGGACAGCATCCGGGCGCACCGCCTGATCAGCCAGGTCATGGTGGTCGGCGACGACCGCCCGTTCATCGGCGCGCTGGTCACCCTCGACCCCGAGGCGATGGCCCAGGTCACCCTCTCCGACGAGGAACTCCGCACAGAGGTCCAGGCGGCCATCGACAACGCCAACCGCATGGTCTCCAAGGCCGAGCAGATCAAGAAGTTCATCATCCTGGAAAACGACCTCACCGAGGAATCCGGCCACCTCACCCCGTCCCTCAAGGTGAAGCGCAACCTCGTGATGCGCGACTACGCCAAGCAGATCGAGGAACTGTACGGCGGCTGAGACGTCCCCTCCGCACGCTCGCCGTAGGGCCGGTGAGAGTTCCACAGCAACCATCCGTCCCGGCGGAGCCGGGCCCGGACCCGGAGGGGTCAGAAGGGTGGGTGGGTGGGAGAAGTAGGGTGAGCAGGGGTTTTGGGTGGGTTTGTGGGGTGTTTAGAGGGGTGGGCGTTGGATTGGGGATGGGGTGGGGGACGGATATTGATCTCTTCGGCGAGGCGAGTCTACTGGGGGGACCACGACTCTCCATACTGTGCGTATGGATCCGGACACGTTCCGTGGTGGTGTGGAGGGGGCGGACGTCTACTGGCGTCGGCGGGTGTCGGTGTTGACCGGCATGCTTGTGGTGGTGGCGGTGGTGGCCTGGGCTTGTGCGACGGGGTCGGACAAGCCGGTGAGCAGTGCGAAGCCGGGGCCGGGGACCGCGGACGCGATGGCGGTGTCGTTGCCGTCACCGGCGGCCACGCCCCAGCCGTCGGGTAGCCAGGCCTCGGGCAATCAGGCGTCGGGTAGCCAGGCGTCAGGAAGTCAGGCGTCAGGAAACCAGGCATCGGGAAGCCAGGCGTCGGGAAGTGCGCAGCAGTCGGGGGCGCCGTCGGCGAAGCCGAGTCTCAGACCGTCGGCCGTGCAGCGGAAGCCGGGAGAGGAGTGCCGGCTCGATGACCTGGTGCTCAGCCTGCGGGGAAGCCAGCAGAGTTACGGCGCGGGACTCAACCCGGGGTTCCTGCTGACCGTGGTGAACATCGGGCCGGTGCCGTGCGTGGTGGATCTCGGCCCACGGGCACTGGAGATGCGCGTCACCTCGGGAGGCGAACGAGTCTGGTCCACGGCGGACTGCGTGAGCGGCGAGGGCACCGACCGCCAGATGCTCCGCCTCGGCGTGCCGTACGTACGGGACATCCAGTGGGACCGCCACCACTCGGGCGTGGACTGCACCGCCAAGCGTCAGGCCGCAGCCAAGGGCACCTACGCGGCCGTGGCCAGGGTGGGCACCCTCCGCAGCGCCCGCAATGTCTTCGAACTGCGCTGAACCCGCTAGACGTACCGCTCGAGGATGGAGGACTCGGCCAGCCGGGAGAGCCCTTCGCGCACGGTGCGGGCCCGGGTCTCGCCCACCCCGCCGACCACCTGAAGATCGTCGGTACTGGCGGCCAGCAGCTTCTGCAGGCTCCCGAAATGGTCCACCAGACGATCGACGATGGTGCTCGGCAGGCGCGGCACCCGGGCCAGCAGCCGGAAGCCGCGCGGGCTCACCGGCCCGTCCAGCGCGTCAGGACCGCTGTAGCCGAGGATCTGCGAGACGGTCGTGAGGTCGAGCAGGTCGAGCGAGGAGAGCCCGTCCAGATCCCGCACCGCGTCCTCGAACCGGCGCGGCCGCCGCCCGTTCCCGTTGGGCAGGTAGTCCCTGACGATCAGCGCCCGATCCTCCTCGACCCCCCCGACCAGCTCGTCCAGCTGGAGCGAGATCAGCCGCCCGTCGGTGCCGAGCTCCACCACGTACTCCTCGATCTCGCCGGCGATCCGGCGGACCATCTCCAGGCGCTGCACCACGGCGGTCACGTCCCGCACGGTGACCAGGTCCTCGATCTCCAGCGCGGAGAGCGTGCCGGACACCTCGTCCAGGCGGAGCTTGTACCGCTCCAGGGTGGCCAGCGCCTGGTTGGCCTTGGACAGGATGGCGGCCGACTCCTCCAGCACGTACCGAATCCCGCCCAGGTAGAGCGCGATGATCCGCATCGACTTGCTGATCGCGATGACCGGGTGGCCGGTCTGCCGGGCCACCCGCTGCGCGGTCCGGTGCCGGGTGCCGGACTCGTCGGTGGGGATGGCCGGGTCGGGCACCAGGTGCACCGCCGCCCGCACGATCCGCAGGTCCTCCCCGTTGAGCACGATGGCCCCGTCCATTTTGGCCAGCTCCCTGAGCCGGGTGGCGGCGAACTCCACGTCCAGCTCGAAACCGCCGGTGCAGAGCTCCTCCACGGCCTTGTCGTAACCGAGCACGATCAGGCCGCCGGTGTGGCCGCGCAGGATGCGCTCCAGCCCGTCGCGCAGAGCCGTCCCGGGGGCGAGCGCGGCCAGGGTGGTTCTGCGGCGCTCCTCCAGTCCCTTGCTGTCATGCACGTCAGTGACCCCCGCTGGTCTCGCGCCCAGACGGTCTCTCCACAGACCCATGGCGCGGTCCAGTTTACCGAAGGTCCGCAGAAAGCCCTCGGCTTTCAGGCCATGGACGAATGCGGTCCCCGTCCCGGAGCGCGAAGTGCGGACCCAGAACCTCAGGCTGGGCGGCGTTGCTGTTCGATGTAGGCCTTGATGATGGTCGGTGGGGCTCCGCCGCAGGAGGCGGCGAAGTAGCTGGGGGACCAAAACTGGCCGTCCATGACCGCGCGGTTGACCCGGCCGGTGAACTCCTTGCGCAGGTAGTGCGAGGACACGCCCTTCAACGAGTTGACCAGTTTGCTGATGGCGACTTTGGGCGGGTAGTGGACCAGCAGATGAACGTGATCGTCTTCGCCGTTGAACTCGCGTAGCTCGGCCTCGAAGCCGTCGCACACCTCGATCATGATTTCTTCGCAGCGGCGCAGCATCTCGTTATCGAAGACGTTCCCGCGATATTTGGTCACGAAGACCAGATGGACATGCATCGCGAAAAACACATGTCTACCACGCCGAAATTCGGCATCCTGAGCCATAGACCAGATGCTAACGTGTTCGAGTCTGTGAGATGTGGGCGGCAGGCGGCAAGGGAGGTGTTCGCATGCTGACGGGGCGTAAGTACCGGCTGGAGTTGGACTTCGGGCAGAAGCTGTTCGCCGAGCGGGTGGCCGGGATCTGCCGGTCGGTGTGGAACACCGGCCTGGAACAGCGCCGCGCCTATCGGCGCAGGGGCGCCTCCATCGGCTACGCCGAGCAGTGCGGGCAACTCGCCGACGCCAAGGGCGAGTTCACCTGGCTGGCCGACGCTCCCGCCCAGGTCATCCAGCAGACGCTCAAGGATTTGGACGAGGCGTGCCGCAGGCACGGCACCTGGAAGGTCCGCTGGAAGAGCAAGGCGAAGTGGACGCCGTCGTTTCGGTACCCGACCGCCAGGCACATCCCGGTCGAGAAGATCAACCGCAAGTGGGGGCGAGTGTTCCTGCCCAAGTTCGGGTGGGTGAGGTTCCGCATGTCGCGCCCGCTGGGCGAGACCGTGAAGTCCGCGACCATCTCGCGCGACGGTAAGCACTGGTTCGTCTCGTTCCTGGTCGAGGACGGCATCACGCGAATGGACAGGCATGCGCGCCCCGACCAGGTGGTGGGGGTGGACCGGGGGGTGGTGACGGCTGCCGTCACCTCCGACGGGGAGTTCTTCGACCGCCGCCATGCCGGCGAGTCCGGCGTGTCCTCACCGGTGCCCCCGAAGGAGGAAAAGGCCGGCCGCGAGGCCGATCTGGGCTACCTGTCGGCCGGTGAGGCGGAGCGGTGTCTGCGGCTGCAACGCCGGTTGGCCCGTGCGAAGAAGGGCTCGGCCCGGCGCAAGGTGGTGGCCGGCGAGGTGGGGGAGATCATGCGGCGGGTTCGGTGGCGCCGGGCGGACTTCAACGCCCAGACCGCGCACCGGCTCACCCGCGACTACGGGCACATCGTCTTGGAGGATCTGGGCGTCCGTGGCATGACCGCCTCGGCGTCCGGCACGGTCGAGGAGCCGGGTTCGCGAGTCGCTCAAAAGTCCGGCCTCAATAAGGCGATCTTGGATAAGGCCTGGTATGGGCTGGAGGTCGCGTTGCGGTCCAAGGCCCGCTATACCGGCTGCGTCATCGGAAAGGTTCCTGCTGCCTACACGTCCCAGACATGCTCGGCTCCAGCCTGCGGGAAGGCGGACGCGAAGAGCCGCGAGAGCCAAGCCCTCTTCCGCTGCACCACCTGCGGGCATACCGAGCACGCCGACGTGAACGCCGCAAAATGCATCAAGGCCAGAGGACAGGCGGCCGGGCCGGTCGTCTCAGGGCGTGGAGACTCGGGGTTGCCCGGGTCGGTGAAGCGTCAAGCACCCCGTTCCATAGCTCGCGGCGCGCCGCGAGCTGCCGCGTAAACGGCACGGGAATCCCCGTTTTCAGGGCGGGGAGCGGGTCAACGGCGTAACCGGTTGCTCACCGGATGTGCGTCAAGGCATCCCAAACGTTCTCCGCCTCGGTAACGTCGAAACCGGGCGAGAAGTTCGGCGTGGTCCGCACGCCGCCCCGGTCGCGGACCGCCACCGCGTCGCTCCGGCCTGGCGGCGGGTCCAGCCGCAACGTCTCCCCGGCCAGCGAGCCGGCGGGCACCAGCGCCCGGGTGAAGCCCAGCCGCGCCGCCTCGGCCAGCCGCCGTCGCACGTCCCTGACCGGCCTTAACTCCCCGGCCAGGCCGACCTCGCCGAGCGCGACCAGCCCGTGCGGCAGCGGCTTGTCCCCGGCCGCGCTGACCACCGAGAGCATCAGCGCCAGGTCCACCGCAGGGTCGGTGAGCCGGATGCCGCCCACGGTCGCGGTGAACACGTCGCATTTGCCGATCTTGGCGTTCAGCCGCCGTTCCAGCACGGCCAGCACCATGGCCACCCGGTAGGAGTCCAGGCCGGAGGAGGTCCGCCGGGGCTGCGGCGCCTCGGTCGGGCCGACCAGGGCCTGCAACTCGGCCGGGATCGGCCGGGTGCCCTCGATGGTGACGGTCACACAGGTGCCGGGCACCGGCTCTGGATGCCGGGACACGAACAACCCGCTCGGGTCGGTGATCCCGGTGATGCCCCGCTCGTGCAGGTCGAAGCAGCCGACCTCCTCGATCGGCCCGAACCTGTTCTTGATCGCCCGGACCATGCGCAGCCGCGAGTTCCGGTCGCCCTCGAAGTGCAGCACCACGTCCACCAGGTGCTCCAGCACCCGGGGCCCGGCGATGGAGCCGTCCTTGGTGACGTGGCCGACCAGCACGGTGGCCATGCCGCGCTCCTTGGCCAGCCGGGTCAGGTTCCCGGCCACCTCCCGGACCTGGGTGACCCCGCCGGGCACCCCGGTCGCCTCGGCCGACCCGATGGTCTGCACCGAGTCCACGATCAGCAGCCGCGGCTGCACCTTCTCCACATGGGTGACCAGCGCCCCGAGATCGGTCTCCGCCGCCAGGTACAACCGGTCCTGCACCGCCCCGATGCGGTCGGCCCGCAGCCGGACCTGGGCCGCCGACTCCTCTCCCGTCACGTACAGCACCGTCTCGTGCCGCGCGGTCTTGGCGGCCGCCTCCAGCAGCAGCGTCGACTTGCCGATGCCCGGCTCGCCGGCCAGCAGCACCACCGCGCCGGGCACCAGGCCGCCGCCGAGCACCCGGTCCAGCTCGCCCACGCCGGTCGGCCGGGCATGCGCCGTCTCGGCCTTGACCTGCCCGATCGGCACGGCGGGCGCGGTGACCGCGCCTCCCTTGACCACGGTCACGCCCTGCCGGGTGCCGGACTCCTCGACGGTGCCCCAGGCCTGGCACTCGCCGCACCGGCCCACCCACTTGACGGTGACCCACCCGCACTCGCCGCACCGGTACGACGGCTTCGCAGCTTTGCTCACGCCGGGAGGCTACCGGCCGCCCCCGACATTCTCAGTACCGCCGCCACCGCAACACGGCCGGATACGCGATCTCCAGCCCGGCAGTCTCCCTGATGGCCCGCGCCGCCACCCGCGGCGTGAACTCGATCCGCAGCACCGCCTCCAGATCCGCCCGCGAGCTGAACGCCATACGCAGGTCCAGCTCCCGCCGCTGCCACCCCCGCCGCGACCAGAAGTCCTCCACGGCCGGTACGGAGTAACTCGGCACGCTGGCCAGGAACCACGCCCCGAAGGCCCCCTTGGCGGCGTCCACGTCCACCACGAAGGCGGCCCCGCCCCGCCGCAGCACCCGGGACAGCTCACGCAGCCCCGGCTCGCACCCGGGACCGAAGAAGTACGCCCACCGGGCCACCGCCACGTCCACACTCGCGTCCGGCACCGGCAGCGCCTGCGCGGTGGCCGTGCACACCTGGACGTTGGCCAGCGGACGGCAGCGCCGGACGGCCAGCTCGACCAGTTCGGGATGGGGCTCCACACCGATCACCCGGGTCGCGCTCGCCGCGTACTCCGGCAGGTGGTAGCCGGTGCCGCAGCCGATGTCCAGCACGGTGCCGCCGTCCCAGGGGCGTACCTCGCGGATGGCCTTCTCCACGGCCTTGTCGGGATCGATGGCCCGGTTCTCCAGCTCGTAGACCTGCGGGTGGTGCCAGATGTTCGGGCTGGGGATGGCCCCCTGCGGAATGCGCGGCATGGCGCCACGATATGTCGTGTACCTCGTGCCGACGGCCCGCTTCGGCCGACCCCCGCTTAGTCTGGGACTGTGAGCGAGCGAGCCAATGAGCGCGCGGCGTCCGGTGAGCGAACCTATATCGGTAGGGAAGAGCCGGCGACCGTGCGGGTCCCGGATGCCAAGATCGCCTTGTCCACCGCCTCGGTCTACCCCGAACGCACGCCCGACGCCTTCGAGCTCGCGTCCCGTCTCGGGTACGACGGAGTCGAGATCATGGTCGGTCAGGACCCGGTCAGCCAGGACATCGACGTTCTGGAGCGACTCCGCGACCACTACCAACTGCCGGTGCTGGCCATCCACGCGCCCTGCCTGCTGGTCACCCAGCGGGTCTGGGGGCGCGACCCGTGGGCCAAGCTGGAACGGGCCAGGAAGGCCGCCCAGCGGCTGGGCGCGCGGACCGTGGTGGTGCACCCGCCGTTCCGCTGGCAGCGCGACTACGCCAGGGACTTCGAGGTCGGCCTGGCCAGGATGCGGGAGGAGAGCGACGTGGTGTTCGCGGTGGAGAACATGTTCCCGCTGCGCGCCCGGGGCGGCGAGGTGGTGCCGTACGCGCCGGACTGGAACCCGGTCAACCACGACTTCCCCGAGGTCACCCTGGACCTGTCGCACACCGCCGTGTCCGGTTCCGACGCCATGGAGATGGCCGCCAAGCTGGGCGACCGGCTGGCCCACCTGCACCTGGCCGACGGCACCGGCACCAACAAGGACGAGCACCTGGTCCCCGGCAGGGGCACCCAGCCGTGCGCGCAGATGCTGGAGCGCCTGGCCACCGCGGGTTATGGTGGCCTCATCGTGCTGGAGATCAACACGAGGAAGGCGGTCGGCCGCGCCGAGCGGATCGACGATCTCGCTGAGGCGCTGGCCTTCGCCCGGCTCCACTTCGCCGCCTCCTCGGCCGCCAGATGAGCGCCGCCAAGTGAGGGCCGCCGAATGAGAACACACAGATGAGAACCCGCAGAATCCACAGAACCCGCAGATGAGCCACCTCGTCTTCGACGTCGACCGGGTGGCCGAGGCCTACGACGCCGCGCGCCCGGAGTACCCGCCTGCCCTGTATGCCGCGCTGGGCGAGCTGTCGGGGGTGCGCTTCGAGGGCGCGCTCGCGGTGGACGTGGGCGCCGGCACCGGCATCTCCACCCGCGGCCTGCTGGACCGGGGCGTCCGGGTGGTGGCCGTGGACCGGGCCGGTCGCATGCTGGCCTACCTGCGCTCCCGCAGCGAGGGCGCCGCGCTGCTGGCCGACGGCAACGCGCTGCCGCTCCGCGACGACCTGGCCGACCTGGTCACCTACGCCCAGTCCTGGCACTGGCTGGACCGCACGGTCTCCATCGCCGAGGCGATCCGGGTGGTCCGCCCCGGCGGGGCCATCGCCGGCTGGTGGAACACGGTGGACGCCGGCAAGGCCGACTGGCTGGCCGCCTGCCAGGTCCGGCTGGCCGACTGCCCCGGCTACACCGGTCCCGCCCTGCCCGGCTGGAGCATGCCCCCGATCGGGGCCGCCATGGCCGCGGCCGGCCTGCCGGTGGCCGAGCGCTGGGTGCACTGGATCCGCCGGATTCAGCTGGAGGACTTCCTGACCGACCTGCGCTCCCATTCGTACGTGGCGGCGCTGAACCTGGCGCACGCGGACCGGTTGATCGACCGGGAGCGCGGCGAGCTGCTCCGGGTCTTCCCGGACGGCGACCTGACCATCCCGATGCGGGTCTACCTCGCGGTCGGCCGCAAGCCGCTGACGCCGGAGCCGACCGACCCGCCCGTCGCGGTGGCCGAGCCGGACGATCTCAAGGAGCTCAAACAACTCGCCGTCGGGCTGACCGAGGGGGAGGGCCGGTGAGCCGTCGCACCGGCCGCCGCCCAGGTTCCACCGACACCCGTGGCGAGATCCTGGTCGCGGCGCGGGCGGTCTTCGCGGAGAAGGGCTTCGACAAGGCCACCATCCGGGGCATCGCCCGCGAGGCGGGGGTCGATCCCGCCCTGGTCCACCACTACTTCGACACCAAGCAGGGCGTCTTCGTGGCGGCCATGCGGCTGCCCATAGACCCGGCGGTGGCCGTGCCGCTGATCGTCAGCGGGCCGCGGGAAGCCGCGGGGGAGCGGCTGATCCGGTTCGTGCTGGCGTTCACCGCCGACCCGCAGGCCAGGGAGACGGTGATCGGGCTGATCCGGACCGCGATGTCCCACGAACCGACCGCGGCCATGGTCCGCGAGTTCCTGACGGGGGCCTTGCTTGGCCGGGTGGGGGAGGCGCTGGGGGTTCCGCTGATCCGGATGGAGGCGGCCTTCGCCCAGCTGTTCGGGATCGTGATGGCCCGCTACATCATCAAGCTGGAGCCGGTCGCCTCGGCGGACCCGGAGGAGCTGGTCGCGCTGCTCGCGCCGACCATCCAGCGCTACCTGGACCCCTGAGCGAGGGCGGTACAGAGCTTTGTTCTATGGTCTGGGATAACGTGGGTGTGTTGTGCCGGACAAGGAGGACCTGTGCTCTGGGTAGCGATAATCGGGCTGGTCATGACGGTCGTGACGGTTGCCGTGGCGGCCCGGCGGGTGCTGTTCCTGTACCGGCTGGCCACCGTCGGCCAGCCCGCGCCCGAACGTGTCGCCTACCTGCGCCAGAACCTGGTGCCGGAGATCAAGGCCCAGCTGAGTGAGGTGTTCGGGCAGAAGAAGCTGCTCAAGTGGACGCCCTCGGGGGTGGCGCACTTCTTCGTCATGTGGGCGTTCATCATCCTGCTGACCGTCTACATCGAGGCGTACGGCGCGCTCATCCAGGGCATGGTGACCGGGCGGCCGAACTTCCACATCCCGCTGATCGGCACCTGGCCGGTCCTCGGCTTCCTCCAGGACTTCATCGCGCTGGCCGCCCTGATCGGCCTGATCGCCTTCGCGGTCATCCGGATCAAGAACGCTCCCGCGAAGCTCGGCCGGCGGTCCCGGTTCTCCGGATCCCACCTGGGCGGCGCCTGGCTGATCCTGTTCATGATCTTCAACGTGATCTGGACGATGTTCCTGTTCCGCGGCGCCGCGGTCAACACCGGCAACTCCCCCTACGCCTCCGGCGCCTTCGTCTCCGACGCGGTGGCCCAGATCCTGCCCACCAGCATGGTGCTGGAGGAGATCGGGCTGCTGCTGCACATCGGCGTCATGCTGGTCTTCCTGATCATCGTCGTGCACTCCAAGCACCTGCACATCTTCACCGCGCCGCTCAACGTGCTGTTCTCCCGCCGCCCCGACGGCAACGGCCCCGCCCAGCCGATGCGCAGCGGCGGCAAGCTGCTGGACTTCGAGGAGGCCGACCCCGAGGTCGACGTGTTCGGCCGGGGCACGATCGCCGACACCACCTGGAAGGGCTTCCTGGACTTCTACACCTGCACCGAGTGCGGGCGTTGCCAGTCCCAGTGCCCGGCCTGGAACACCGACAAGCCGCTGTCGCCGAAGATGCTCATCCTGGACCAGCGTGACCACGCTTTCGCGATCGCGCCGTATCTGCTGATGGGTCAGGAGGAGCGGGCCAAGCAGGGCGAGGACGTGCTGGCCCTGCTGGACAAGCCGCTGGTGGGCGAGGACGGGGTGATCCACCCGGACGTGCTGTGGTCGTGTACGAACTGCGGCGCCTGTGTCGAGCAGTGCCCGGTGGACATCGAGCACATCGACCACATCCTGGACATGCGCCGCTACCAGGTGATGATCGAGTCGTCGTTCCCGTCGGAGGCGGGGGTGATGCTGAAGAACCTGGAGAACAAGGGCAACCCGTGGGGCATGTCGGAGATGAAGCGCGCCGACTGGATCGCCGAGCTCGACTTCGAGGTCGAGGTCGTGGAGGACAAGATGCCCGCCGACGCCGAGTACCTGTTCTGGGTCGGCTGCGCCGGCGCGCTGGAGGACCGGGCCAAGCGCACCACCAAGGCGGTGGCCGAGCTGCTGCACATCGCCGGGGTCAAGTTCGCGGTGCTCGGCCCGATGGAGGCCTGCACGGGTGACCCGGCCCGCCGGCTGGGCATGGAGTTCCTGTTCAACATGCTGGCCCAGCAGAACATCGAGACCCTCAACGAGGCCGGGGTCAAGAAGATCGTGGCCACCTGCCCGCACTGCTTCAACACCCTGGCCAACGAGTACCCGCAGCTGGGCGGCACCTACGAGGTGGTGCACCACACCCAGCTGCTGTCCCATCTGGTGGACACCGGGCGGCTGGTGCCGGTCACCCCGATCGAGGAGAAGATCACCTACCACGACCCGTGCTTCCTCGGCCGTCACAACAAGGTCTACGCCCAGCCTCGCGACATCATGGCCAAGGTGCCCGGCATCCAGGCGCAGGAGATGCACCGGTGCAAGGACCGTGGCTTCTGCTGCGGCGCGGGCGGTGCCCGGATGTGGATGGAGGAGCGCATCGGCAAGCGCATCAACACCGAGCGGGTGGAGGAGGCGCTGACCACCGATCCGGACACCGTTTCCACGGCTTGCCCGTTCTGTCTGGTGATGCTGGGCGATGCGATCAACGAGAAGAAGAACGCCGGGGCGGCCAAGGAATCGGTGGAAGTGGTCGACGTGGCCCAGCTATTGATCAAGTCGGTAAAAGGCTGACCATGTGGGAACACTGGCTGTAGGGGGCCAGGTCAGAGAGTTGTGTGCGGGTAATTCCCACGCTCTTCTTTCTCCACATAACGGGAAAATCACGGTAACCTCAACGTTGGCTCAATCAACGGGGAGGGGGCTGGACGGTGGGTGTGGTCGTCACCGACGCCGAAGTGACGCTGGCCGACGTGCTCTCCCTGCGGATGGCGATCGATGAGCCCCTCGCCGCGGGCACCCAGCTGGTGCTCCGGCATCGCGGCAGCGGAGTGGAACGCCGGGTCATGCTCGGCACCCCCGGCCGCCGCGCCCGTGAGGCCAGCGTGGCGGTCTCGCTGGCGCCGCTTTCCCTGGTGCCCGGCCGGTGGGACGCCTACCTGCAGGAGAACGGCCCGCGCACCCGCATGCGCAGCGTGGACCCCGGCTTCTCCCTGGACCGCCTCGACGCGTACGCGCTGGGCCGCCGCACCATGGCCTACCGCGCCTACCGCACCCTCAACGGCTTCCTGGCCATCAAGATCAGCGAAGCGGGCCCGGTCGCCGACGTGCGCGCGGTCTGGTTCCGCGAGGGCCGGTTCGAGGTGACCGGCCTGCTCGCCTACACCGGCCTCGACGACGACGACCGGCACCACCCCGCCCGGCTGGCCCTCCGGCACAGCGACACCACCGTGACGGTCCTGGCCACCGTCCAGGGCGTGCGGTTCCACGCCGCGCTCTCCCTGGTCGACGTGCTGGCCGCCACCCCGGACGCGGCCGGGGTCTGGGAGCCCTCCCTGGAGGTGGACGGCCTGGACCGCCCGCTGCCGCTCGGCGCCAGCCTGGACGACGTGGAGGGCAAACGCCGCCGGGTGCACTACCCGGCCACCCGGGTGGACGGCGTGCCGATCAAACCCAGCTACACCGCCAACGACCAGCTCCAGCTCGAGGTCGGCGCGTGAAGGTCACCTTCCTGATGCCCTCCGCGTACGGTATGCGCGGTGACGTCAGGGCGACCCTCAACCTGGCCGCCGCGCTCGCCGAGCGGCAGGACGTAGAGATCATCAGCGTCAAGCGCACCAGGGACACCCCGTTCTTCCCGGTCGACGGCCGTGTCCGGCTGCGTTACCTGGTGGACGCCCGCCCCGGCCGCCACCTGCTGCCGCGCGGCCAGGTCCGCACCGAGGTGGCCCTCTGGCGGGCGCTGCGCGCGCTCAGGGCCGACGTGCTGGTCACCGCCCGCCCGGGGCTCAGCGTGCAGTCCGCCAGGTACGCGCCGCGCGAGGTGGTCCGGATCGCCCGCGAGTGGACCAGACCCGCCATACCTGGACCGGTCCGAAGGTACTATCCGCGCCTGGACGCGGTGGTCACCAACACCGAGAACGGCCGCGAGGAGTGGTCCCGCCTGCTGGACGACGATCTCTCGGTGCACACCATCCCCGACGCGCTCCCGGCCGGCCCCTGGCCGCGGTCCAGGATGGACAACCGCATCATCAGCGCGGGCGGGCGCTGGGTGGCCCCCAAGGCGTTCGACCGGCTGATCAGGGCCTTCGCCGTGGTGGCCGACAAGCGCCCCGACTGGCGGCTGCGGCTGTACGGCTCCGGCTCGGAGGAGAAGCGGCTGCGCGCCCTGGTGGCCGAGTTGAGCCTGCACAACCACGTCTACTTCATGGGCACCACGCCGGACCTGCCTGGCGAGTTCGCCAAGGCGTCCATCGTGGCCGTGCCGTCCAGGGACGAGGTGCTCGGCATGACCGTGGTGGAGGCGCTCGGCTGCGGCGTGCCCGTGGTCGGCTTCGACGGCCCGCGCGGCCTGAGTGACTTCGTACGGCCCGGAAGGGACAGCGTGCTGGTCCAGCAGGGGGAGGGCGAGACGGAGGCGTACGCGGGCGCTCTGCTCGCTCTGGTGGACGATGAGCGGCGGCGCAGGACGCTGGCGTCCGGCGCCCTGGAGACCGCGGCCGCGCACGCGGGGCCCGCGGTGGCGGCGCGCTGGCAGGAGCTCATGTACGGACTTCGCTCCCGGGTGTGATAGAAGGACTAGTCCGGGCACGGTCCACAGGCCGCCCGGTCAGGCCCCGGGTGACCACGGGGGCCCAAAAAACTATCCCGGACCCCTCAGGGAGTCCGGGATCAGTTCCGCGAACGAACTTCAGCGTGAACCTCAGCGTCTCGCCGAAGTCCGCAACCCGAGCGCGTTGTCGAGCTCCTCCAAGGTCAGTCGGTCATCCGTGTAGTTCACGGCCGCCAGCACCTCGGCGTAGAGCGCGATCTCGTCCAACGCGACACGGTCATGGACCCGAGAGTCCAGGTCGTCGTGCCCCACCGCGTCGTCCTTCCTTCCGCAGCCCACACCCACATCGAGGTTACGTCCGTGTGTCTTTCCGCGACATGGCCCATCGGGACCATTCCTGCCGGCGGGCGCCCCTCCACTGACCATTTCCCGGATTCTGAGATCACAATTCGATGAATTCTCCGAGGTCCGCGCGGCCTTATTGCTAAAGGATGAAATATCCCTATTTGTGGGGTAAGAGGGACCTATCCGGTTAGTTGTGGTAGAGCCAGTCGGATGTGGTCTCGTTGGTGATCCGTTCGCGGGGCGTCGTGGTCGGCTCCGGCGGCGGGTCGTCCCGGGTGTGCGTCAGGCACTGGCCGACCGCCGCCGTCACCGGGAAACCCGTCTCCGGCGGGGTCGCCCCCGCCAGCTCGCACCAGGCCAGGCCGGTCGCGTACGCCGAGCCGAGCAGCGCGGCGGCGGTGGACCTGTCCGGCGGGGTGAGCCGCTCCGGCAGCCGCCCGTCCACCGGCCACCAGTCCCGCAGCGGGTGGCCCTGGTCGGCCAGCGCGATGTAGAGCGCCTGGCGCAGCTCGTCGTCCATCCACGGGTACAGGTAGGTCACCGCCTCGGCGGTGACCGCGTTCACGTCCGCCGCCAGCAGCGCCGCCGCCACCATGCGCGGGTCCTCGCCCTGCTCCGCCACGTACGCCAGCGCCTCCACCAGGTCGTACAGGACATGCCGGAAATGATCGCCGGGGGAGACCTCGGCGAGTGCGGCGGCGGCCAGGTTGGGCGGGCAGCGCAGCAGCCAGGTCTGCGCCACCGCGCCGGAGCGCAGCGCGGTGTGGTCCAGCCAGGGCTGGGTGGCCAGCGGCTGCACCATGGCCACCAGGGCGTCGGCGCGCGGCCGGAACCGGGGGTCGGCGCGGAGCGCGGTGGCCGTCTCCGCCATCAGCCGGACCAGCCGCAGGCCCGCCTCGGGGGCGCCGGAGCGGCTGCGCTCGGCGTACAGGTCCACCAGGTCGGTGAGGGACACCGGGGGCAGCCAGCGCACCCAGTCGTCGCCGGGCAGCGGGCGGGCCAGGAACTCGCCGAACATCGACAGCATCTGCTCGTTGCCGTCGAAGGCCGGGGCGTACGCGCACCACATCACGGTGCCCCAGACGGTGGCCACCGTGCTGGCCACCTCGGCGGCGAAGACGTGCCGGAACGCGCCCGAGGCGAGCGGGAAGTCCTCCCTGCGCAGCCCCCGGTGGGCCACCATCAGCGCCCGCACGCCCTCCACCACCTCGCGCGGCACGTCGGGCCCCACGAACGCCTGGGTGGAGCCCCGGTCCACCGAGAAGTCCGGCCCGGTCGGCACCAGCCAGTACGGCACCGCGATGGCGGCCGGGCGGGCGGCCAGCCGGGGCGCCTGGGCGGCCGGGGGCGCGGCCAGGTGCCACTGGCCGTCCCGGTCCAGCCGGTACCACCGGGCGTACGCGCCGAACAGCCAGCAGGTGCCGTCCGGGGTGACCAGGGCGCGCCGGGAGATCGCCTCGGCCCGGCTCGGGGCCGGGGTCAGCGGCCACCGGGGATCGGCGACCATGGCGCGCACGTCGCGCTCCATCGCGGCGAAACCATCCCATGGCACGCGGCAATCGTAGAACTTCCACCGGGCTTTGCCCGTCCCAATATCCGGACTCGCAGGGACATAGCCGGTGAAAGTTTCACTACTCTCACCTGCGTAAACGGCGATGACCTGCGAATCGGGACCCGAATGCCCTTGGCACGTGCGCGGGCAATCTACTTCGATGTCCTTCGTGACCGAGACCCGGCAGGCTGAGGACCTGACAGAGACCGCGCCGACCCGTACCCTGCCGAGGTGGCTGGGCACTCCGGGCGACCGCACGGCCCTGCTCATCTGGTTCTTCTGGCATGTGGCGACCTACATCTACATGGTGCTGGCCGCCCCCGGCCGTACCGAGGCGCCGCTGCTCGACCGGCTGACGCCCTGGGACTCCGACAACTTCATCATCATCGCCCAGTACGGCTACGACGGCGCGCCCGGGATGACCGACGCGCCCAAGCTCGCCGCCTTCTTCCCCGGGCTGCCGCTCCTCCTGCGCGACCTGCACTGGTTCATCGACGACTGGAGCCTGGCCATCGTGCTGGTCTCCCTGGTCGGCAGCGCGATCGTGGCGGTCACCCTGTCCCGGCTCAGCGACTCCTACCGCCCCGGCACCGGCACCTGGACGGTCCTGGCCTTCTTCCTGAGCCCGTTCGCCGTCTTCATGCTCGCCGGCTACTCCGAGGCCCCGTTCCTCGCGCTGGCCATCCCCGCCTGGCTGATGGCCCGGCGCGGCCGGTGGGGGTGGGCCGCCGTGCTGGCCGCTCTGGCCGCCTCGATCCGCATCTCCGGGCTCTTCCTGGCCCTCGGTCTCGCGGTGATGTTCCTGGTCGCGGAGAACGGCCTGCGCTCTCCCGGTGGCTGGAAGAAGCTGCCGTGGCTGGCCGTGCCCGGATTGCCCGTGCTGGCGTACATGATCTACCAGTGGAACCGTACGGGCGACTGGATGGCCTGGAAGAACGTCGAGGCCGAGTACTGGGGACGGTACGCGGAGTGGCCCTGGCAGGTGCTCGTCAACACCTGGAACCGCTCCCTGGAGGAAGGCGTCCTGCAGACCTCCTACCGGGAGGAGATCCTCGCCGCCTTCGTCCTCGTCCTGCTCATCATCTGGCAGGTGGTCCGCCGCCGCTGGGCCGAGTTCGGCTATCTGGCCCCCCAGGCGGTCGCCCTGCTGGCCATGTCCTCGTTCTACATGTCCGTGGGCCGCGCTTCCCTGCTCTGGTGGCCGCTGTACATCTCGGTGGGGATCACCGGAGCGCGCCGTCCATGGGTCTTCATGGCGTACGTGTCGATCGCAGCCCCCGTCATGGCCATCAACGTCGGTAATTTCACGACCGGCGCCTGGGTGGGCTGACAGCGGCGAGCGCCCGCCGGGTAGGACGGGCGCTCGGTGACGTGCGGTTCGGCTTTCGCTCGCTGACCGGTCGGAGGCTTTCCTCCGGTGGCGTTACGGGCGGGCCATCGGGTCGCCGTCCTCGCTCTGGACGGCCGGGTGGAACGGCTCGGGCTCGCGGATCGGGCCGCGGTGGTCGATCGTCACCCGGACGTCCGGCTCCTCGACGCTCTCGTACGCGGGCGGCTCGACGGCCTCCACCGGCTTCGGCCGGGCCAGCTCGGCCACCGGGGAGCGGTCCTGGGCCGGGGCGGGCGGGGTCGTCTTCCGTACCGCGCTGGCCGTGGCCGCCTCCTCGCCGTTGAACCCGGGGTCGGTCACCGACGGGGCCGGCGGCAGCACCGCGGCCTCGTCGATCAGCGGCCCGGCCGAGTTCTCCCGCTGAAGCAGGTCGCCGAGCACCGCGCCGATCTCGTTCAGCCGCCGGACCACCTCGGTGTGGGTGTCGGTCAGGTAGACCACCCGGCGCCCGGTGTGCTCGTCCAGCGTGCTGGCCCGCTGCTGGGCGGAGGTGAGGGTGGAGTGCGCCAGCGACTGCGCCTCGGACACCAGCCGCTCGGCCTCCATCGTGGCCGTCGTCACCCGCCGCTCGGCCTCGCCGCGCGCGTCCCGCAGGGTCTCCTCGGCCTCGGCGTTGGCGGTCGCCACCTTCTCCTCGGCCTCGGCCCCCGCCTGGGAGAGCAGCCGCTCGGCGGAGGCGGTCGCGTCGTGGATGCGCCGCTCGGCCTCCTCCTGCGCGGCGGTCCGGATCGACTCGGCCTGCTCCTTGGCCGCCGCCACCACCCGCTCGGCCTCGGCCTGCGCCGCGTCCCGCATGCGGCTGGCGTCGTTCTGGGAGGCCTCCTTGTTGGCCGCCGCCTCCTCGTGCGCGAGCTTGAGGATCTGGCTCAGCCGCTCGCCGAGCTCGTCCGGGTTCTGGGGGGCCTCGGTCAGCTTCCGCCGCGCGTCGGCCAGTTCCAGCCTGCTCTGCTCGGCCTGGTCGATGGTCCTGGCCAGCCGCTCCTCCAGGTCACGGATCTGGTTGCGGCTACGGTTGATCCAGTCGTGCACCTGGCGGCGGCTGTAACCACGCATGACGACCTCGAAAGAGTCGTCGCTCAAGAGTTCGGGGAAGTGATCAGTCTGGTTCGTCATGAGAGCCCTGGGGGAGTCGAAAGGCGGTATGCAGGTCAGGACACGACTTTCCTGCTATCCGACCCCGACCGCAACCTGAACGCCCCACCTCCTTGCGGAAATATCCAATACACCCCGTATAGCGCTAATAACAACTCGTGAGATCGTGATCCAATGCCCTACATAGCCGCCCTCGACGACAACGCCATCCCTTCAATCGATCCAACCGCCTGGCTGGCCCCCACCGCTGTCGTCGTCGGTCAGGTCACCCTCGGCCCCCGCGTCAACATCTGGTACAACTCCGTCCTCCGCGCCGACGACGAACGCATAGAAATAGGGGCTGACTCCAACATCCAGGACCTCTGCTGCCTCCACGCCGACCCCGGCTACCCCGCAATCCTGGAACCGCGCGTCTCCGTGGGCCACAAAGCCACCATCCACGGCGCCCACATCGAATCCGGCGCCTTGATCGGCATAGGCGCCATCCTCCTCAACGGCTCCCGAATAGGCGCCGGCACCCTCATAGCCGCCGGCTCCGTCGTCACCCCCGGCACCCACATCCCCTCCGGCGTCCTGGCCGCCGGCACCCCCGCCCGCCCCCTCCGCGATCTCACCGACTCCGACCAAGCCAGCTTCGCCCAAACCCCAGACCGCTACATCTCAAAGGCCAGCCGCCACCAGGCCGCCGAAGTACACGACAGGTAGCCCGCAAGCCCATGGGCTCCCTGTCGCGTGGAGGAGGGGTTTGGTACCCGTGAAGGCGCTCTATGCGGCTGGCACCAGTGGACGCGCCTCCACGGGGGTCTTGAGATCTCCTCCATCAACGGCATTCAAGGCTTATGACGAAGCCACTTGCCCGCGAGTGCGCGCCGGTGCCTGGACTGACGGAGCGCCGGGAGCGCAGCGACCAGAGCGGAGGAGGGAAGGCACCGGACGTGAGCGCACTCGCCGCGATGCGCAGCATCGCCATCACACAGTGCGCACTCGCCGCGATGCGCAGCATCGCAATGACACAGCAATCAGCACAGAAGCCCCCGCCCCCGATTGGGTCGGGGGCTTCTGTGGTTCAAGGGTGGGGTTTAAGGGTCGGCGGATTTGGCACGTTCCTCCTGTTCTTCGAGTTGTTCGCGCAGCTCCTCCGGTTCGTCCGCGTCGATGGTCATCGCGCAGCCGGCCTCTCGTTGAGCGGGGGTGAGGGGGTGGTGCCGGGTGGCCCACCACCGCCCCGCGTCGCTCCGCCAGATTGTCCATTCCGGATATTCGCGGGCAATCTCGGCAAGATGCCGGTCAAAGGACATCCGCCCACCTTTCCCTCGCCGAGACGCCCGGGCACCTTCACCCGCGACCCATGCCGATCTGGGCCAGTTGGCTTGACGTCTCACCCACAAGGTGCGCGACATCTCTAGAGAAATCAATGATCGGGACGGACAGGTCCACCTATCGTCCGACATGTCAACTTGACTCAGGCGTCAAAGTCGTACTGGAGTACATAGGCGGCGGCGTCCATAGTCATCTCGTTGACCTCGACCGGAATCCCTCCTGCGGAGTACGCCGTACGTGCCACGATCAGGATCGGGTTGCCCGCCGGCAACCGGAGTAACTCTGTTTCCGTGGGTGACGGCATCCGGGCCCGTACCTCCTCGGTGAAATGCACCGGAGAGTAACCGAGGTCGCCCAACCGGGCGTAGACGCCGCCGGGCCCGGTGTCGGGGAGGGTGATCGCGGTTCCCTCCACCAGGTCGGCCGGAAAGTGGGACGCGGCCAGCTGGACAGGACGGTTGTCCACCGAATAACGCCGTCGCCGGACCCAGACCTCGTCGGTGTCGAGCACCCGCCCGATCTCCTCGGCCGCGGTGAGACGCTCGATGTGGACCTCGTCCACCGTGTACGCGCGACCTCTGGTGTCCGAATCCCAGATCGCCCGGCCCTGTCCCCACTGTTCGCGGGAGAGCCGCCGTGAACCATGTCGTCTGATAGGCCGAAATAGCCTCACATAGACCCCCGATCCTCGCCGCGGCACTGCCAAACCCTCATTGATCAGTACGGCAAGCGCCTGCCGTGCGGTGGCACGCGCGATGCCGTACTCGGCCATGAGTGCGTTCTCGCCCGGTAGCCGATCCCCGTCCCGGAGTTCGCCGGACAGGATCTGGCTACGCAGACCGTCGGCGATACGCCGGTAGATGGGGGGCTCGTGATGCACCGGGGATTCCGTCACGTTTGATCACCCTCTGTCACCGACGGGGAGTTAGCGTCTCCAGAGAACTTGCCCCGTCTTGTCCACGATCGCACAGAGTCGTGGGTTGGTCCCGGGGCTATTTTTTGCGAAGTGGGCGGATGTTGCGATCTTGGGGTATTAATCCGGACCGTTATTGTGGAACGGTCCCCTCCGGTATTGGTGGAGCCCACCAACGCTTAGTCATGATCGCGGCTAGCACGGCCCCCGTTACGTTCAGCAGAACGTCATCGATCGACGACACTCGGTGCAGGGCTAGGACGTACTGAAGTACTTCAACGGTGAGCGACGCCGCCGCCGCGACGGCCGCCACGGCGGTGAGCCGGGCCAGCCGCGCCGATCTGATCGGGAGCAACGCGCCGAGCGCGGCGAAGACCAACAGATTGCCTCCGACCTGCACCACCAGAACCCCGAAAGGCCCCTGCGTCAGCACGTGAAGATCGCGCAGCGGGACCAGGCTTGTCCACCGCTCCGGCGTCGAACGAGCACCCGGAGTAAGGATCATCCACAGCCAGGGGAGGGTTCCGGCAACCATCAGCACGTCCGCGAAGGCTGTCCGGAAGGGGTGCGGCGTGCCCGAACTAGCGCGTTGTCTGGCCATCAAATAGGCGGTCAGGAGGACCACCGGGGCCGCCAAAAGGCTGAAAAGAATGATATGTCCCCACATACGCCATGCCAGCAACATGACTGTGTCCTTTTGGCTCGCTGGAAGATCGTGTCACCCTCCGCTGTCTCGCACGGCGAAAGTCGCAGAAGTGACAGGAAGGTGGCGGCTCGGAAAGGATGCGGGAAGGGCATCGTGCAATCTCCTCCCGCTCCTGGTTGTGGCGGTGGGGGAGGCGGAAACCGCCGGGTCGGAAGACACGGAACGCGGCTACCGTGATCTCCGGGTGACCTAACGCTCCGTGGTCGCCCGGCCCCGATGATCTGTGACGCTCCGTTACCGCACCGCTCAACGGCCACGAGATGTGATCATAGGTTTTCGTCCGGTTTTCCGGGCAGGTTATGGCACCTTCACACTGGCCGAGTCGTGAAATTTACGGGAATGATGGGGCCATGAGTATCACCCGCGCCGGCTGTGCCGCGCTCGACGCCGCCGACCCCCTGCGTGACTACCGGGACGAGTTCGTGCTCCCCGACGGGGTGGTCTATCTGCTCGGCAACTCGCTGGGCGCGCTGCCCAAACGCGCGGTGGAACGGGTGGCTCACACGGTGGGCGTGGAGTGGGGCCGGCACCTGGGCGCCAGCTGGAACACCGCGGGCTGGTGGGACCTGCCGCAGAGCACCGGCGACCGCATCGGCCAGCTGATCGGCGCGGCCCCGGGCGAGGTGCTCGCGGGCGACTCCACCTCCATCTCCATCTTCAAGGTGCTCTCCGCCGCGCTCCGCCTCCGCCCGGACCGCCGAGTGATCGTCTGCGACGCCGGGGAGTTCCCCACCGACCGGTACGTCGTGCAGGGCGTCGCCGCCACCTTCGACCGTGAGATCCGCGAGACCGGCCCCGAGCGGAGCCTGGCCGACGTGCTCGGCCCGGACGTGGCGGTGGTGCTCATCTCGCACGTGGACTACCGCACCGGCGCGATCCGCGACATGACCGCCATCACCGAGCAGGTCAGGGCGGCCGGCGCCCTGGTCGTCTGGGACCTCTGCCACAGCACCGGCGCCCTCCCGGTGGACGTGACCGGGGTGGACTTCGCGGTGGGCTGCACGTACAAGTACCTCAACGGCGGCCCCGGCGCCCCCGCCTACCTGTACGTGGCGGCCCAGCACCAGGAGGCGGCCAGGAACGCGATCTCCGGCTGGCACGGCCATGCCGCGCCGTTCGACTTCGAACCCGACTACCGCCCGGCCGACGGCGTACGCCGGTTCGCGGTCGGCAGCCCCCCGGTGATCTCCTTTGCCGCGCTCAACGCCTCCCTGGAGATCTGGGCGAAGGTGGACATGCGCTCGATCCGGGCCAAGAGTGTGGCCCTCACCGAACTGTTCATCGCGCTCACCGAGGGACTCGGCCTGGAACTGGCCACCCCGCGCGACCCGGTCGAACGGGGCAGCCAGGTGTGCTTCCGGCACGAGCACAGCTACCCCATCATGCGCGCGCTGATCGACCGCGGCGTGCACGGCGACTTCCGCGCCCCGGACATCATGCGCTTCGGCTTCGCCCCGCTCTACAACCGGTACGTGGACGTCTACGACGCCGCCGACATGCTGGCCGAGGTGCTCGGCAAGGAACTCTGGCGGGAGGACCGCTACCAGCGGCGCCTCACCGTCACGTGATCAGTTCCGCGACTTCGCCTTCAGGTCCGCGACGATCTCCCCCGCCAGCGCCACGCAGTCGGCGCAGATGCGCCCGGCCTCGCCGTGCACCATGTGCACCCGCGGCCCTGGCGGCTTCCGGCAGAACGAGCAGGCCGCTTCCCTGCGGGTGCGCCGGGCGGCGAAGGGGTGCTTGAAGGGCTTGGCGAAGCGTTTCCTGGCGGCCTGCTTGGAGACCCCGAGCCGGTCCCCGATCGCGGTCCACGAGGTGCCCGCCGCGCGGGCGTCGTGGACCGCCAGGTCGAGCAGCGCGTCAGCGTCCCGGTTGAGCTCCTCGCTGAGGAGTCGCGCCGCGGCCAGGGTGTCCAGCGGGTCAGAGGGGTTGGCGGCACGTGACCGCGCCCGCGCCAGTAACTCTGATGGCTCCATAAGACAACCTTAAGTTGTCATCCGGCCGCCATCAAGTTGGGCACGCCGACGTACATGATCATGGAAAAACCCGGGTTTCATGGGCGAATCGCGACTACTACTCACCAGTAACTTGAGTAGTCCAGCTCAGGCGGCGGGGCCGGCGGGCCCGGCACGATGGGCGGCATGAACAGACCATCCCGAAACGCCTCAACTCGGGCGTTCTTCCTGCAGGCCGTGCTGTCCTTCGTGCTCTCCCTCGCCGCCCTCACCGTGGGCATCGCCTACCTCCCGGTGGACGCCTGGGTCCGGGCCTTCCTTGCCGTCGGCGTGTTCTACGCGGTGACCTCGACCTTCACCCTGGCCAAGTGCGTACGCGACCGCCAGGAGGACGAGGCGGCCGCGGTCACCTTCCGTACCTCCAACTAATCAGTAACCGAGTGCCCGGGAAGCGAACTTCGCCGCCAGCATGGTCTGCTGGAACTTCGGCATCGCCACGGTCTTGGGGTTGCCGTCCGAGGTGTAGCGCTCGCCCGGCATCTCCTTCAGCCGGTCCAGCCAGGCCGACGAGCAGAACTGCGAGCAGTCCCCCTTCTTGTCCCCGGACCGGATCCGCGGGATCGAGGTCGGGTCGAACTCCTTGCTGAACGGCGACGGCGCGGGGGTGTAGCCGGCCAGGAACTCCCCGCCGTAGTCGTAGGAGACCGACCCCTTCTTCCCCTTCAGCGCCCATTCCTTCTGCCGGGGCTGGATCCCGTACGGCAGGGCGATGGTGACCGGGGTTCCGCCGTTCAGCTTGGTGATCAGCTCGTGCCCGTCCACCACGTCCGAGGCCACCGCCTCCTGGGACTTGCCCCCGAGGCTGTGGTGGTCCTTGGTGTGGTTGCCGAGGTCGAAGCCGTTCTGCCGGAGCCAGGAGACCAGCTGCGCCTGGATGTTGGGGCGGGGTTCGCCGAACATGTCACGGGTCACGTAGAAGGTGGCGACCGGCCGGAAGCCGGGGTGCTTGGCGGCCACCTCGCGGAGGATGGCCACCGCCGTGTCGGCCTTCGGGGTGCCGGCGCCGTCCAGGGTGAGCTGGGAGGGCGAGGAGTCGTCGAAGGTGAGCACCACCGGGTGTTTGCCCGCCGGGATGTCGATCTTGCCTGTCACGTACTCGGCCGCGGTGACCGGCACATAGTCCTCACGGGCCAGGCGCTCCAGCTCGGCGCGGAAGTCCGCCGGTGTGCGGTCGTCCTGTGTGGTGGGCTTCTCGACGATGCGGTGGTACATGAGCACCGGGACCTGCCCCAGTTCGTTGGCCTTCACCTTCGCGGCGGCTGCCGCCGCGTTCACCGGTTTGGCCGCCTGTTTGGCCGCCGCCTTGGCCTCCTGCTTGCCATCATGTTTCGACCCAGTCAGCGCCGCGCAGCCGGTCAGCACGAGCGCCCCGCTCACCAGTAGAGCGATTCTCATCCCCAACTCCCCCTCACAAACAGGACATGTCCGATTACTCCCCGTTAAGTCGGGACGAGAGACGGGGTGATAGTTAAAATCCGGATCATCCGGGCGACAGCCCCCTGAAGATCAACCTGCGCCTGCCGGCCGATGAGCACCTGCCGCTCACCCCGGGTCTGTGCCGCCTCGGACCAGTCGCTGTGAGATCCCCGAGCCGGCCCGACAGGCAACCACGAGACGATCGGAATGTGCGCCTATTCGTTCTTCAATCAAGGCGTGGATATTCCCGCGGACCGGGTATCGAGGAGCTCAAGACACCGAACGCGCGTTTCCGGAACACGATCACCGTCACGCTCTCGGGCACCAGGGGAATCGAAAGAACCGTCGACGACGCGGGCGCCCGATGGTCGGCTCGTTCGGTACGAGTGCCGTCAACAGCTGCCTCTGACCTGCTGTAAAGCCTGAATCAGAGCGGGAGGGCGACCGGGAGCGCACCCCGGCCGCCCGGTTCCGTGTCAAGCGTCGAGCACCCTCGCACACCATTCAAAGGTGAAAGTGCAGGCCATTTCATGGACACGTCCGATAAAGCATGAATCGTAATGAAATATGCGTGAATGCTTGACCGCCGTCTGCGGCGAAATCTAGCCTTCAACCGGCGTGGGAGCGTTCCCATCCATCGCGACGGACGGGGAGCGCGTCAATCGTGCTGCTCATCCCGAGTCGACGGCAGCGCGTTGTGACCGACCACTCGGAGTGCAAGTGACCAGTCTGTCCCCGGCCAAACAGGCTCTTCTCGCCCAGCGACTGCAACGCAGAACCGCTGCCACGACCGTCACCCCACGACCACCCGGCACCACCCCGCCGCTCTCGCGGGCCCAGGAGCGCCTCTGGTTCCTGGAGCAGTACCGGCCAGGCACCACGGCGTACACCATCCCGTTCGTCGTCCGGCTCGGCGGTGACCTGGACGAGGACGCCTTCCGCCAGGCGGTCGCCGAGGTGACCCGGCGCCACGAGAGCCTGCGCATGCGCTTGGTCACCTCCGAGGACGGGCTGCCCCAGGTGGTCGTGGACGACCAGCCGTCCACCGAGTTCCTGCTGGTCACGGCCGGTTCCGAGGAGGAGGCGAGACAGCTGGTCTCGGCCCAGCTGGCCCGTACCTTCGACCTGACCGCCGGCGGGCTGCTCCGGGTGCTGCTGATCCGGCTCGCCCCTGGTGACCACGTGCTGCTGATGTCCGCGCATCACGCGATCACCGACGGCTGGTCCGGGGAGATCCTGCTCCGTGAACTGATCCAGCTGCACGCCGCGTTCCGGGAGGGCCGGGAGTCCCCGCTGCGCCCGCTGCCCGTGCAGTACGGCGACCACGCGATCTGGCAGCGTGAGCGCGAGGGCACCCCGGCCTACCAGCGGGACCTGCGGTACTGGTCGGAGCGGCTCAAGGGCGTGCCCCCGCTGGAGTTGCCCGCCGACTTCCCCCGGCCGCCCGAGCAGACCACCGCCGGGCGGGGCCACGGTCTGCACCTGGACGCGGGGATCACCGCCGGGATCGCGGAGCTGAGCGCGAGCCACGGGGCCACGCCGTACATGGCGCTGCTGGCGGCCCTCCAGGTGCTGCTGGGCCGCTGGTCCGGGCAGCGGGACTTCGCCGTCGGCAGCCCGGTGAGCGGGCGCGGCCTGCCCGAGCTGGACGGCATGGCCGGCATGTTCGTCAACACCCTGGCCATGCGCGCCGACCTGGACGGCGACCCGACCTTCACCGAGTTCCTCATCCAGGTACGCGACGACTGCCTGGACGCCTACTCCCACCAGGAGACGCCCTTCGACCAGCTGGTCAACGAGCTCAAGGTGGAGCGGGACGTCAGCCGCTCGGCGGTCTTCCAGGTGATGTTCGCGCTGCAGAACTACGTGGCCCAGGGTGCGGAGTCGCTGGGCCTGGATGTCTCGCCGTTCGGCATGGACATCGAGGTGAGCCGGTTCGACCTGGCGCTCTACCTGTGGGAGGCCGAGGGGGAACTGGACGGGACGTTCATCTACAACCCCGACCTGTTCCTGCCGGAGAGCGTCGCCCGGCTGGCCGACTCGCTGCGCACCCTGCTCCAGAGCATCGTGGCCAATCCCCATAGGCGGCTCTCCGAACTGGACTGGGTGCCCCGGGAGGAGACCGCCCATGTACTGACCCTCGGCGAGTCCAGCGCACCCCGGCCGCTGCCCGCCGAGCTCCTGCACGACCTGGTCGACTCCGCCAGGCCGGATGCCCCCGCCGTCGTCTTCGACGCCGACACGGTGAGCTACGCCGACCTGGAGCGGCGCGCCAACCGGCTCGCGCACCGGCTCCGCGAGCTCGGCGTACATCCCGGCGACCGGGTCGCGGTGGCGCTGGAGCAGTCCGCCGAACTGGCGGTCGCGCTGCTCGGGGTGCTCAAGTCGGGGGCGGCGTACGTGCCGCTGGATCCGGAGCAACCGGCCGAGCGGCTGGCGTACATGGTCGCGGACGCGGGGGTGCGGATCGCGGTGGGGTCCCTGCCGGTGGACGTCACGCAGATCCCCCCGGACGCCCCCGACTGCCCGGACACCCCCGTGGACAGCGGGGTCACCGCCGACGACCTGGCGTACGTGATCTACACCTCGGGCACCACCGGACGGCCGAAGGGCGTCGCCGTCCGCCACCGTGAGGTGCTGGTCTACCTGGCCGGGGTGCGCGAACGCTTCGCCGTCGAGCCCGGCGGCGTGTACGCGCTGCCACAGTCGCTCGCCTTCGACTTCGGCGTCACGGTCTTCTACCTGTCGCTGATGACCGGCGGCTGCCTGCACCTGATCCCGTCCCGCACCGCCGCCCCCGACCTGCTCGCCTACTTCCGGCGGGCCCGGCCGGACTACCTCAAGATCACTCCGTCCCACCTGGCCGCCCTGCTCGCCGAGGCCGACCCCGCCGAACTCCTCCCGGCCAGGCTGCTCATCCTGGGCGGCGAGGCGTCCACCGTCGGCTGGGCCAGCGAGCTGGCCGAACACTGCACGGTGATCAACCACTACGGCCCCACCGAGGCCACCGTCGGCGTCACCACCTTCGCCGTGCCACGCGGCCAGAGCGGCCAGGCCACGCTGCCCATCGGCCGCCCGCTCCCCGGGGCCCGGGTCTACGTCCTGGACGAGCGCATGCGCCCGGTCCCCGCCGGGGTGCCAGGGGAGATCTACCTGGGCGGCGACCGCCTCGCCGTCGGCTACCTCGGCCGCCCCGGCCTCACCGCCGAGAAGTTCCTCCCTGACCCGTACGGCAGGCCAGGCGCCCGCGTCTACCGCACCGGCGACCTGGGCCGCTGGCTCCCGGACGGCGCGCTGCAGTTCCTGGGCCGCCGCGACCTCCAGGTCAAGGTCCGCGGCTACCGGGTCGAACTCGGCGAGGTGGAGACCGTGCTGGCCGAGCACCCCGCCGTCGCGCTCACCGTGGTGGAGCTGCGCGGCCAGCGCCTGGTGGCCTACCTGGTGGGTGAGGAGGAGGCAGGCGCCGACCTGCGCGCCTGGCTGAAGGAGCGGTTACCCGACTACATGGTCCCCGTCCGGTACGTCTGGCTGGACCGGCTGCCGCTGAAGTCGCACGGCAAGGTGGACCGGGCCGCGCTGCCCGACCCCGGCGACACCCGGGAGGGCGAGTTCACCCCGCCGGCCACGCCGGTGGAGGAGACGGTCGCGGAGATCTGGGCCGCCGTGCTGGGCCTGGACCGGGTCGGCGCGCTGGACGACTTCTTCGACCTGGGCGGGCACTCGCTGCTGGCCATGCAGGTGGTGGCCCGGCTGCGGAAGGCCGGGCACACGGTCACCCTGATGGAGCTGTTCAAGTATCCGACCGTACGCGAGCTGGCCCGGTTGATCGACTCCGGCGGCGACTCCTCTGGCGGCCTGCTCCACCGGCTCACCCCCGCACGGGCCACCACCGCCACCCTGGTCTGCGCGCCGTACGGCGGGGGCAGCGCGGTCATCTACAAGCCGCTCGCGGACGCGATGCCCGAGGACTGGGCGCTCTACTCCATCGGCGTACCCGGCCACGAGCTGGGCGAGCAGCCCAGGCCGCTGCTCGAGGTGGCCGAGGAGTGCGCCACCGAGATCATCGCCACCGTGCAGGGCCCGCTGGTCCTGTACGGCCACTGCGGCGTCGGCACCACGCTCTGCGCCGAGATCGCCCGGCGGCTGGAGGCCAAGGGGCGCGAGATCGAGGCCATCTACCTGGGCGGAGTCTTCCCGTTCGCCCGGCCGCGCGGGGCCTTCGCCAGGGTCGGGGAGTGGCTGGAGGACCTCGGCGGTGACCAGGCCCGGGTGAACGGGCTGGTCGCGGCGGGTCTGGACGTCTCGGAGTTCGAGCAGGAAGAGCTTGAGCTCATCGTCGGCAACCGGCGGCGCGGCACCCGGGAGGCCGAGCGGTACTTCGCGAAGCTCTTCGAGGAGGGGGCCGAGCAGTTGCGGGCGCCGGTGATCGCGGTGGCCGGGGAGCGGGACCCGATCATGGAGTACTACCAGGAGCGGTACCGGGAGTGGCACTGCCTCTCCCCGGTGGCCGGCTGCGTGGTCCTCGATGAAGCCGCCCACTATTTCCTGAAATATCGGGCGGAGGAGCTGGCCGCCATCGTGACCACCGTGCATCCGGCCATCGCGGCGGACGACACGGCCACGATCGAGCGGCAGACCGGCCAGGAGACCTGGTGGCTGCAGGGACTGTCCAGGCGGGCCGGCGGCGCGGCGGGAGCCGTACCCGAGGTGGGGCCACCGCCCAGCATGCGGCGCTTCCTGATGCTGGCGGCCGGGCAGCTGGTCTCGATGACCGGCTCGGCGCTGACCGAGTTCGCCATCCCGATCTGGATCTACCTGACCACCGGCTCGCTGGCCAACTTCGCGCTCTTCTCGGTGCTCGGCCTGGTGCCGGGCCTGCTGGTGGCCCCGCTGGCCGGGGCCGTGGTCGACCGGTTCAACCGGCGGAAGGTGCTGGCCATCAGCGACGCGGCCGCCGGGTCCACCCAGCTGATCCTGGGACTGCTGGTCTGGACGGACAACCTCCAGATCTGGCAGATCTACCCGCTGCTGGTGGTGCTCTCCATGTCGCTCACCTTCCAGCGGGTGGCCTACACCTCGGCCATCCCGCAGCTGGTGCCCAAACGCTTCCTCGGCCACGCCAACGGCGTGGTCGGCATGGCCACCGGCGTGTCCCAGCTGGTGGTGCCGCTCGCCGCGGCCGGGCTGCTGTCGGTGATCGGGCTGGGCGGCATCCTCGTCATCGACGTGGTCAGCTACACGGTGGCGATCACCGTCGTCCTGGTGATCAAGTTCCCCCGGACCATGCCGCACCAGCGCCGGGAAAGCGTGCTCACCGAGATGGTGCAGGGCTTCCGGTACACCTGGGGCCATCTCGGCATCCGGCGCATGCTGCTCTTCTTCGCCGTGGTCAACCTGTTCATGTCCCCGCTCTTCCTGCTGGTCTCCCCGCTCGTGCTCTCCTTCGCCGAACTCTCCGACGTGGGCAGGGTCACCTTCTTCGGCGGGCTCGGCGTCTTCCTCAGCGGCCTGACCATGACCCTGTGGGGAGGACCCCGGCGGCTGCGGCTGCGCGGCCAGTTGCTGGCCACCCTGTCGCTGGCGCTGTTCGCGCTGGTCGTCGGAGCCAGGGAGAACCTGGCGGTGATCGCGGTCGGCGTGTTCGGCATGTTCGCCTCGCTGACCCTGCTGAACGGCATCTACGCGACGATCATCCAGGTCAAGGTGCCGCAGCGGTTCCACGGCCGGGTCTTCGCCCTCAACCAGTTGGTCGCCTTCTCCACCCTGCCCATCGGGTTCGGACTGGTCGCCCCGTACGGCACTGCCTTCTTCGAGCCGCTGCTGGCCGAGGGCGGCGCGCTGGCCGACACGGTCGGCGCGCTGATCGGCACCGGGGAAGGGCGCGGCATCGCCTTCATGTACCTGCTGTTCGGCCTGGTCATGGCGGTCAGCGTGCTGGTGGCCACCCGGCTGCGCGGCCTGTGGCAGTTCGACCACACCGTCCCCGACGCCACCCCAGACGACGTGCTCGGATACCAGCTTCTGCAAAGCCGCACCACGGAGGGCAAGTCGTGAACGAACAGCAGGTCATGCGGCTCTGGCGCGAGATCCTCGGCGTCGAGGTCAGCTCACCGTCCGACGATTTCTTCGAACTCGGCGGGCAGTCGCTGGCGATGGTGCAGTTCCTGGCCCGGGTGGAGAGCGAGTTCGGCGTCTCGCTGCCGATCGAGGTGCTCTTCGCCGAGGATCTCACGGTCGCGGCGGCGGCCAGGGCGATCCAGGAGAGCCGCGAGGAGGAGGACGTGGCCGACCTGCTCGCCGAGGTGGACCGCCTGCCGGGCGGCGAGATCCGGGCGCTGCTTGGCGGGCAGGACCGCCAGTGAGGGTGATCATGGCCACCCACGGCAGCCACGGCGACGTGCTGCCGTTCGTGGCCCTCGGCCGGGTCCTCAGGGAACGCGGGCACGAGGTGGAGATGCTGACCCACGCCCCCTTCGGGCCGACCGCCGAGCGTGCCGGGCTGTCGTTCACGGCCATCGACACGCCGGAGGCGTACGAACGGAACCTGGCGGACACCCCGCCGCTGCTGGCCGCCGGGCTGGAGCGGTGGCGGGCCTACTACGAGCGGAACGGCCTGTTCGAGCAGATCGCCTTCGAGGCGGGCCGGATGATGGAACGGTATGTCCCGGGCGAGACCGTCCTGGTCGGGCGGCACACCACCGCCATGTCCACGCTCTTCGCGGCCGAGGCCCTGGACGCGCCGGCCGTCTGGGTGGCGGTCACCCCCATCCAGTACATGTCGGAGCGCGGCATCGCGCACATGTACCAGACCACGATGGCCGACCGGCTGAACGCCATCAGGGCGGGTCTCGGCCTGCCCCCGGTGGGCGACTGGACGGCCTGGTTCGCCTCCGCCCACCTGGATCTGGCGCTCTGGCCGGAATGGTTCGACAAGGCGGGCACCCCGGCGCCGCGCCGGGTCCGGCTGATGGGGGCGCCGCTCGGCGACGACACCGAGGGCACCGAACTGCCGCCGGAGGCGGCCGAACTCCTCGACCAGGGAGCAGTGCTGGTCACCGGGGGAACCGGGCGCATGCTGCACCGGCGGTTCTACGAGGTCGCCGTCGAGGCGTGCCAGTTGGCGGGGCGTCCGGCCCTGCTCGCCGTACGCCACCGGGATCTGGTGCCGGCACGGCTGCCGGACGGCATGCGCTGGTTCCCCCGGCTGCCGTTCCCCCAGGTGATGCCCCGGGTGGGGGCGGTGGTGCACCACGGCGGCATCGGCACCATGATCCGCGGGGTGGCCGCGGGCACGCCCCAGGTGGTGCTGGCGCACGGCTTCGACCGCTCGGAGAACGGCGCCAGGCTCAGCGCGGCCGGGCTCGGCTCCTGGCTGCCGGAGCAGCGGTGGAACGTCCCCGAGATCGCCTCTCTGATCTCGGACGCTCTGGCCGACGCGGAGACCCGCCGCCGCGCCACCGCGCTCTGCACCGCCGCCGACGGCCTGACCGTCGCCGCCGAGGCCGTCGAGGAACTGGCGGGACGCCAGGTCGCCTACTCGGCGCGGCACCTGCTGACCCGCGCAGAACAGCTGGCGCTCGGCCGCAAACTGATCATTGGAGAGACGGCATGACCCCCGCTCAGCTGCGCGTCTGGTTCCTGCAGCGCTTCGACCCCGCGGACGCCTCCTTCAACCTGCACCGGGTGCGGCGGCTCACCGGTCCCCTCGACCGCGACGCCCTGGCACGCGCGGTGACCGCCGTCTCGGCCCGGCACGCCACCCTGCGCACCCGTTTCCCCGAGGTGGACGGCGGCCCCGTGGCCGTGGTGGACCCACCCGCCCCGGTCCCGATGGAGTGGCTGGAAGCTGACGAGGCGGAAGCCGTACGGCTGGTCGCCGAACGCACCAACCGGCCCTTCGACCTCGGCGCCGAGATCCCCTTCCGGGTCACCGTGCTCAGCCTGGCCCCGGACGTGCACGTGCTCGCCTTCGTCCTCCACCACATCGCCGCCGACGGCTGGTCCCTCGACGTGCTCATGTCCGACTTCACCGCGTGCTACGAAGGTACGGCACCGCCCCCGCTTCCCCTGGAGATCCCGCCACCGCCCGAGGTGAACCCCAAGGACCTGGCCTACTGGGTGGACCGGCTGGCCGACCCGCCCACCCTGGAGTTGCCGACCGACCACCCTCGCCCGGCCGAACGCCGGGGCTACGGTGACGAGATCGCCTTCCGGATCGCCGCCCCGCTCGCCGCCGCACTGGCCGAGCTGGCCAAACGCGAACGGTGCACGCTCTTCACCGTGCTGCTCGCCGCGTACCAGGTCCTGCTGGCCCGCCACACCGGCCAGGATGACCTCTGCGTCGGCGTGCCCGACGCGGGCCGGGACACCGACCAGGCCAAGAACCTGGTGGCCAACCTCTCCGGCATGCTCGTGCTCCGCGGCGACCTGTCCGGCGACCCGGCCTTCACCGAGTTCCTCCGGCGGACCAAGCTCGCCCTGCTCGGCGCGCTGACCCGCCGTACGGTGCCCTTCGAGCGACTGGTCGACGAACTCGACGTCGGCCGCGACCTCAGCACCACGCCCTTCTACCAGACCACCCTCACCCTGCACGCCACCGAACTGGAGCGCACGCACTCCGTCGGCGGGCTGCTGGCGACGCCGTTCCCACACGGCTGGCACTGGGTACGCAACGACCTCACCGTCGACCTGTGGTGGGCGGGCGACGACAGCGGCGAACTGGCGGCCATCGTCCGCTACAGCACCGAACTGTTCGACCGGGCCACCGTCGCCTCGCTGTTCGAGCGTTTCCAGGTGCTGCTGCACGGCATCGCGGCCGAGCCCACCGCTCAGCTCTCCCGGCTACCCCTGCTCGACGCGGCCGAGCGGGACCAGTTGGTCCGTGCGTGGAACGCCACCGGCCGCCCGCTGCCCGAACCGGCCACCCTGCTCAGCCTCTTCCAGGCCCAGGTGGCACGCACACCTGACGCCGTCGCCGCGATCGGTGGCGTCACCCTCACCTACCGGGAGTTGGACACCGCCGCGGGACGGGTAGCCGGACGGCTGGCCGCCGAGGGAGCCGGGCCGGGAACGGTGGTCGCGCTCTGCCTGAACCGGTCGGCGGCGCTGCTGCCCGCCCTGCTCGGCGTGCTCAGGACGGGGGCGGCCTACCTGCCCATCGACCCGGAGAACCCGGAGGCGCGCATCGCGTACCTGGTGGCGGACTCGGGGGCGGCGCTCGCCCTCACCGAGCCCACCCTGCGCGACCGGCTGCCCGACGACCTCCCCACGGTGGATCTGGCCGAGGCGATGGCGGCTCCACCGGCCGGCCACGC
The DNA here is from genome assembly GCF_018476525.1 of Acrocarpospora catenulata. Taxonomy (GTDB): domain Bacteria; phylum Actinomycetota; class Actinomycetes; order Streptosporangiales; family Streptosporangiaceae; genus Acrocarpospora; species Acrocarpospora catenulata. The sequence goes on along the minus strand of NZ_JAHCST010000004.1, from coordinate 137,775 downwards.
CGCTCATCCCCAGGACGAGGATGCGAAGAGCCCTGGAGAGGCCCAGCCTGGTCGTGGTGGCCCTGACGATCCGGCCTACCTGCTCTACACCTCCGGCTCCACCGGCCGCCCCAAGGGTGTCGTGATCCCGCATTCCGCCCTGGTCAACCTGCTGGTCGGCTTCAACGACCTGCTGGCTGTCGGGCCGGAGCACGTGTGGATGGTCCTGTCCTCCGTCTCCTTCGACATCTCGGCCCTGGAGCTCTACCTCCCGCTCATCACCGGCGGCCGTGCGGTGATCGTCGACCGGGACAGCGCTGTAGACGGCGCCGCCCAACTGGCCCTGATCAAGGACACCGGCATCACCCACATCCAGGCCACCCCCTCCGGCTGGCGGGTGCTCATCGAAGCCGGTTTCGCCGACCCCGCCATCACCGGCTTGGTCGGCGGCGAGGCCCTCCCGGACGAACTCGCCCGCGACCTGCGCCCCCGTCTGCGCCGACTGCTCAACGTGTACGGCCCCACCGAGACCACGATCTGGTCCACCACCTGGGAGGTCCCGGCCGACCCCGGGGACCCCCGGATCGGCGCGCCGATCGCCAACACCCAGGTGTACGTGCTGGACGCGGCCGGTGAGATCGCCCCCACCGGCGTGCCCGGCGAACTCCTGATCGGCGGCGCGGGCGTGGCCACCGGCTACCACCGCAGGCCCGGCCTCACCGCCGAACGATTCGTGCCCGACCCCTTCGGCGGAGGTCGCCTCTACCGCACCGGCGACCGCGCCCGCTGGCGCGCCGACGGCCAGATCGAATTCCTCGGCCGCCTCGACAACCAGCTCAAGGTCCGCGGCTTCCGCATCGAACCCGGCGAAATCGAGGCCGCCATCCTGGCCTGCCCCGGCGTGACCCAGGCCGCCGTGGTGGCCCGCGGCGAGATCCTCATCGCGTACGTCGTGGGCCCCGCCGACCTCACCGAAGTCCGTGAGCAGCTGGAACGCACACTCCCGCAGTACATGATGCCCGCCCTCTGGACCAGACTCCCCACCCTCCCCCTGACCATCAGCGGCAAGATCGACCGCAAGTCCCTCCCCGACCCCGTCCCCGACCGCGCCGCCGCCTACGTCGAGCCCTCCACCGACGCCGAACGCCTGGTCGCCGAAATCTGGTCAGAGGTCCTCGGCCTGGACAAAATCGGCGCCAGAGACGACTTCTTCACCGTCGGCGGCCACTCCCTGATCGCCGTCCGGGTAGCCGCCCGCCTCCGCGCCACCATCGACCTGGACATACCAATCCGAACCCTGTTCACCCGCCGTACAGTGACCGACCTGGCCCACGCAATCGAGGACCTCCTCACCGCCGAACTGGAGCAAATGTCAGAGGACGAGGCGGCCAAGCTGGCCGGAGCGTAAATCAGGGGAATTTTCAGCCGATGCCGACTTTCCTGATCACCCGCCTGGAACCGCCGCCTCCCAACAGCGCCGTGCTGAGGGCGACTGTGTGGAACGCGATGGAACGCCGTGGAACGTTGTGGAACGCCATGAAGGGAGGTGTTTCTGGGTGAACTCTGTCGTTCTTAGCAGGAAGGTAAGTCGTAGCCGTGTCGAAGAAGAGCATGCTGCGTGGGCTGGTCGCTGTGGCGGTCGCCCTCGCTACCACGGGCGTGGCGGTGGCCGGGGCCGCTCCGGCCAACGCGATGGTCAGCCACTGGGCCACCTGGGCCACCGATCCAGCCGCGAAGGTGTACGCGGGGGACTTCAACAACGATGGGTACGACGACCTGGCCATGACCGGGCCGTATGGCTGGTCCAGCCTGCCGGTGGCGTTCTCCAACGGTGACGGGACCTTCAACGTCACCAACGCGCCCATCGGGGCCAACTGGGCGACGTGGGCCGCCGAGCCCAAAGCCAAGATCGCGGTCGGGGACGTCAACGGCGACCAGAAAGCCGACCTGATCATGACCGGGCCGGACCTGTTCTGGTACGTCGTCAAGGTGGCCCTGTCCAACGGCGACGGGACCTTCAACGTGGTCAACTACTCCGCCCCCGGCGACTGGTTCCTCTGGGCCAGTGACCCGGCCGCCAAGCTGGCCGCGGGCGACGTCAACGCGGACGGCCTGACCGATCTGATGCTCACCGGCCCCGCCCACTGGACCACGCTCCCGGTCGCCTTCGCCACCACCAACTACAGCTTCACCATTACCAACAGGCCGGTGCACAGGTGGTGGCTGGACTGGGTTTCCGACCCGAAGGCCAAGATCCTCAGCGGTGATTTCGACGGAGACGGCAGGGCTGACCTGACCCAGGTCGGCTCCAACACCCACGGCGGCGACGTCCACAACCTGTTGTCCAAGGGGAATGGTGACTTCACGGCGCAGGTGGCGAGGTCTGACCTGAACACTCTGTCGAGCAAGCCCGGTGCGCAGACGCTGGCCGGGGACTACTACTTCAACGTAGGGGTGGGCAAGCGGGACGACTGGCTCGTGGTCGGAGACTCGAACACGACGCAGATCACCGCGTACGGCCAGGACGTGGTCCCGCCCTACAACACCATCCACTCGCGGACCTACAGCGTAGGTGACTTCGAACGCTGGGCCGCCCTTCCCGGGGTCAAGGCGGCGGGCGGCGACTTCGACGGCGACGGCCTGTCCGATGCCGCGCTGACCGGCGGGGCGGGCTGGAGCTCCCTGCCGGTGGCCTTCAAGAGAACCCCCGACGCCTTCTGGGTGGCCAACCACCCCATCCCCTGATATTTCAGGGTTCGATGAGGCCCGCGCGGATGGCGTAGCGGGTCAGGTCGAGACGGTCGCGCATGCCCAGTTTCGCCAGGATGTTGGCGCGGTGGCGGTCGACCGTCTTGACGCTGATGACCAGGGTTTCGGCGATCTCGCGGGCGGAGTTGCCTTCGGCGATCAGTTTGAGGATCTCCTCCTCGCGGGGGGTGAGGATGTTGTCGGGGAGGCGTTCGCCCTGGCGGGCGCGGAGGAGGTAGTCGCGGATGAGGGCGGTGACCGCGCCGGGGTAGAGGAAGGGTTCGCCGCGCATGGCGGCGCGGCAGGCCTCCAGGAGGTCGCGGTCGGCCACTGATTTGAGGACGTAGCCGGAGGCGCCCGCTTTGAGGGATTCGAAGAAGTACTGCTCGTTGTCGTACATGGACAGGATCAGGATGCGGATGCCGGGGGCGCGGCGGTTGATCTCGCGGGCCGCCTGGATGCCGGTCATCCGGGGCATGGCGATGTCCAGGATGGCCAGATCCACGTCTCCCGCGGCGGCGGCGTCGACCGCCTCTGCCCCGTCGGCGGCCTCGGCGACCACGGTGAGGTCGGGTTCGGCGTCGAGGATCAGCCGCAGGCCGTGCCGGACCAGGGCGTGGTCGTCGGCGAGCAGGATCCGAGTCGGGTGCATCAGAGGTCAGCTCCGGTTCGGCGCAGTGAGGCGTCCGGTGAAGGGCCAGGTGAAGGGGCGGGATCGGTGGTGCGTCTGGTGAGGGGGACCGTGAGGCGGACGTCGGTGCCGCCGCCGGGGGGTGAGGTGATGGTCAGGCGGGCGCCGATGAGCAGGGCTCGTTCGCGCATGCCCCGGATGCCAGCCCCGGTGGACACCGCCCCGCCGCGGCCGTCGTCGGCGATGCGCAGCATCAGCTCGCCGCCGGCGGCGGTGAGCGTGAGGGTCACCTGGTCGGCCCCGGCGTGGCGGGCCACGTTGGTCAGGCTCTCCTGGGCGATCCGGTAGAGCACCAACTCGACCTCACTGCTCAGTTCCGGCAGGTCGTGGGCCACCCTGCGGGTCAGACGCACCCCGCTGCTCGCCGAGAAGTCGCTGCCCAGGGCGATCAGCGCGGCGTGCAGGCCGAGGTCCTCCAGCACGCCGGGCCGGAGGCGGCGGGCCACCTGGCGGACCTCGTCCAGGCTGGTCCTGACCGACTCCTGGACCGTCTGGAGGGGTTCGCGCAGGTGGTCGGGGGCCTGGTCCACCGCGCGTTTGAGGGAGAGCAGCACCACGGTGAGGCTCTGCCCGATCTCGTCGTGCAGCTCGCGGGCGATGCGCTGCCGTTCCCCCTCCTGGGCGGCCAGCGCGTGCGCGCTGCTGGCCCCGCGTTCGGCCTCCAGCCGGTCGAGCATGGCGTTGAAGGTGGCGATCAGGTCGGTCAGGTCGCCGTTGCCGCTCTCGGTCAGCCGGTCCCCGGTCTGCAGCAGGTCGACCCGGCGCATCAGCGCGGTGAGCTCGTTCAGCGGGGCCAGGCTGCGCCGCAGCAGCAGCGCGTTGGCGGCCAGGATCACGATCAGGCCGACCCCCAGGACGAGCACCTCCTTGGGCAGGATCGGCGCGGACACGGTGGCGGGGGAGAGGGCGAGCACCGCCGTGGCCGTGGTGAACACCAACCCGTTGATCACGATCAGCCGACGGAACAGCGCCTGTGCGGGCGTGCTCGGACGGGTGCTCTGCTCGCTCATCTTCACCACCCCATCGTGCCGGGGCCGGTTCCGTCCATCCGGTCGGCCACCCATCTCACTGCATGTCCTACCCCCGTGCAGATGGGTGCGGGACCTGATAGCCGCAGGTGACAGGTACTGCCCAGACTGGGCGAACCCGTACGGCGGAGGAGAGTGACCTCATGAGCTCGTCAGGGACCACAGATCACGACCTACAGGAGCAAACGATGCGGGCACGCGACATCGCCGTGACCCTGCCGACCGTGACCTTCCACGACCCGGTGGCCAAGGCCCTCCGGGTGATGGCGCTCGGGCGGCTGCCCGGCCTGATCGTGGTGGACGACCGCTCCCGGCCGGTGACGGTGCTGCCCGACACCCAGGTGCTCCGGCTCGTGGTGCCGGGGGCGTTCCAGGAGGGGTCGGCGCTGGCCCGAACCGTGGACGAGCCGCATGCGGACCTGTTCTGGCGTGGTCTTGGTCACCTGACCGTGATGGACTGCCTGCCCGGGCACGCGGCCAAGCCGGTGACCGTGCCGCCGGACGCCACCCTGCTGGAGGTGGCCGTGCTCATGGCCAGGCTGCGCACGCCGCTGGTCGCGGTGGTGGACCGGACCGGCGCGCTGACCGGGGCGATCACGCTGGAGCGGCTGCTCACCAGCCTGGCGCTGGACGCGCCGGGTGAGTCCGACCCGCTGCCGGGTTCGCCCCCATGAGCGGACTGATCGCACTCGCGATCTTCGTTGTCGCTTTCTACTTCATCGCCACCGAAAAGGCCAACAAGGTCGCGGTGGTGCTCATCGGTGCCGGGGCGATGGCCGTGCTCGGGCTGATTCCCGGGTCGGACGTCTTCTACTCCGAGCACGAGGGCATCGACTGGAACGTCATCTTCCTGCTGCTCGGCATGATGATCATCGTTGGGGTGATCAAACAGACCGGCATCTTCGACTTCCTGGCCATCTGGGCGGCCAAGAAGGCCAAGGGCGAGCCGTACCGGCTGATGGTGATGTTCATGGTGATCACCGCCATCGCCTCGCCGTTCCTGGACAACGTGACCACGATCATGCTGGTCGCGCCGGTCACCGTGGTGGTCTGCGACCGGCTGGGCATCTCGGCCAGGCCGTACCTGATCGCGGAGGTGCTGGCCGCCAACATCGGCGGGGCCGCGACTCTCATCGGGGACCCGCCCAACATCATCATCGGCAGCCGGGCGGGGCTGACCTTCAACGACTTCCTGGTACACATGGCGCCGGTGGTGACGATCATCTTCGTGCTGTTCGTGCTGTTCACCCGGCTGCTGTTCCGCAAGTCCTTCGAGTACCGGGCGGACCGGGTGGCCGAGGTGATGATGCTGGACGAGCGGCGGGCGATCACCGACACCCGCCTGCTGGTGCGCTGCCTCGTCGTGCTCGCCGGGGTGGTGGCCGGGTTCGCGCTGCACGCCGTGTTGCACGTGGCGCCCTCGATCGTGGCCCTGGTCGGCGCCGGGGTGATGGTGCTGGTGGCCAGGGTCGAGATCGAGGACGTGCTGCGCGAGGTCGAGTGGCACACCCTGGTCTTCTTCATGGGCCTGTTCGTCATGGTGGCGGGCCTGAGCCACACCGGTGTCATCGAGACCGCCGGACGCTGGGTTTCCGACGCCTTCGTCGGGGAGTACTTCCTGGCGGCGACGGCGCTGCTCTTCGGCTCCAGCGCGCTCGGCGCCTTCTTCGACAACATCCCCTACACCGCCACGATGGCCCCGGTCGTCGAGGGTGTGGTGGCCCACGCCCCCGATCCGCAGACCGGCCAGGCGCTCTGGTGGGCCTTCGCACTCGGCGCCGACTTCAGCGGCAACGGCACCGCGGTGGCGGCCAGCCCGAACGTGGTCGCCCTCGGCATCGCCGCCCGGACCGGGCACCGCATCAGCTTCTGGCAGTTCACCAGGTACGGCATCCTGGTGACGCTGCTGAGCACCGTGCTGGCCTGGATCTACGTCTGGCTGCGGTACTTCTGATCGGCTGCCGGAGTCCATCGGCAAATGCCAGGTTGGGATGCCGAATCACGATGCTGTTGCAAGGTTGGGCGGCCGTATTGCCTTGAATGTGCAAGGGTAAGGTGAGGTCTTGTGACGACGTTCCGGATCAGTGAGGCGGCGGCGCTGCTCGGGGTCAGCTCCGACACCCTGCGTCGCTGGGTGGACGGGGGTCGCGTCCCGGCACGCCGGGACGAGAACGGGCACCGCGTCCTGGAGGGCTCCGATCTGGCGGCCTTCGCGCGGGCCCAGCTCGACCCTGGGAACGGCGGAGGGCAGTCCTCGGCGCGGAACCGGTTCCGCGGCATCGTGACCGAGGTGATCAAGGATTCGGTGATGGCGCAGGTGGAGATCGCCGCCGGGCCGCACCGGGTCACGTCTCTGATGAGCCGCCAGGCCGCCGACGAGCTGGGTCTGGCGCCCGGGGTCGTCGCGATCGGGGTGATCAAGTCCACCAACGTCGTCGTGGAGATCCCAGATCAGAGTACGTAGGAGGTCCCTTTGTTCAGGCGCGTATCCGGACTGGTCCTCGCCGCCGTCTTAGCCGTGTCCGCCTGCGGCTCCGGCGAGGAGACGGCCACCCCCGCCGCCGGCGCCCCCGCCGCGGCGGCCACCGTGTTCGCGGCGGCCTCCCTGACCGAGACCTTCACCGAACTGGGCAAGGCCTTCGAGGCCGCGCACCCGGGGACCACCGTGAAGTTCAACTTCGGCTCCAGCGCGACCCTGGCCACCCAGATCACCCAGGGCGCGCCCGCCGACGTGTTCGCCGCCGCCAGCCCGGCCACCATGAAGACCGTCACCGACGCGGGCCTGGCCGCGAATCCGACCGTGTTCGTGAAGAACAAACTGCAGATCGCCGTCCCGCCGGACAACCCCGCCAAGATCGAGTCGCTCAAGGACCTCACCGACCCGAAGGTCAAGGTCGCGCTCTGCGCCGAGCAGGTGCCCTGCGGGGCCGCCGCGGTCAAGGCGCTGGACGCGGCCGGGCTGAAGGTCACCCCCGTCACCCTGGAGCAGGACGTCAAGGCTACGCTGACCAAGGTGGAGCTGGGTGAGGTGGACGCGGCGCTGGTCTACCAGACCGACGTGATCGCCTCGGCCGGGAAGGTCACCGGCATCCCCTTCCCCGAGGCCGACCAGGCCATCAACGACTACCCGATCGCGCCCCTGAGCAAGGCCCCCGCGTCCGACCTGGCCCGGCAGTTCGTCGAGCTGGTCCTGTCCCCGCAGGGTAAGGACGTGCTGACCAAGGCGGGCTTCCAGGCGCCGTGAGCGAGCGTGCCTCAGTTCCGGGACGGCTGCCGTGGGTGCTGGTGCTCCCCGCCGTCCTGGGGCTGGTGTTCCTGGTGCTGCCGCTGGCCGGGCTGCTGATCAGGGCTCCCTGGTCCACGCTCGGGCGGCGGCTCACCGAACCCCAGGTGCTGGAGGCGCTGCGACTCTCCCTGGTCACCGCCACCCTGGCCACGGCGATCTGCCTGGTGCTCGGGGTGCCACTGGCCTGGTGCCTGGCCCGGCTGTCCTTCCCCGGACGCCGGGTGGTCCGAGCGCTGGTGACCGTGCCGCTGGTGCTGCCGCCGGTGGTGGGAGGGGTGGCGCTGCTGCTGGCGCTGGGCCGGCGCGGACTGGTCGGCCAGTGGCTGGAGTCCACGTTCGGGGTGACGCTGCCGTTCACCACGGCCGGGGTGGTGGTGGCGGAGGCGTTCGTGGCCATGCCGTTCCTGGTGATCAGCGTGGAGGGCGCGCTGCGCGCCGCCGACCCGCGCTTCGAGGAGGCCGCCGCCACGCTCGGCGCCTCCCGCTGGACGATCTTCCGCCGGGTGACCCTGCCGCTGGTCGCGCCGGGCGTGGTCGCGGGGGCGGTGCTCTGCTGGGCGCGGGCGCTCGGCGAGTTCGGGGCCACCATCACCTTCGCCGGGAACTTCCCCGGCACCACCCAGACCATGCCGCTCGCCGTCTACCTGGCCCTGGAGACCGAGCCCGAGGCCGCCATCGTGCTCAGCCTGGTGTTGCTCGCGGTCTCAGTGGTCATCCTGGCCAGCCTGCGGGACCGGTGGGTGACCAGCCCGTGAGCCTGTCCGCCCGCCTGCGCCTGGTACGGCCGGCCTTCCGCCTGACCCTCGACCTCGACGTGGCCTGGGGGGAGGTGGTCGCCCTGCTCGGTCCCAACGGCGCCGGGAAGACCACCGCGCTCCGCCTGCTGGCCGGGCTCACCCGGCTCACCGAGGGGGAGATCGTCCTGGACGGCGCGGAACTGCGCGCGCTGCCTCCCGAGAACCGGCCGATCGGCATGGTCTTCCAGGACTACCTGCTCTTCCCGCACCTGTCCGCGCTGGACAACGTGGCCTTCGGGCTGCGCTGCCAGGGCGCTGGCAAGGCCGCCGCCCGCCGCGCCGCCGCCGACTGGCTGGCCCGGGTCGGCCTGGCCGGGCACACGGGCGCCCGCCCCGGGCAGCTCTCCGGCGGGCAGGCCCAGCGGGTCGCGCTGGCCAGGGCGCTGGCCATCCACCCCCGGCTGCTCCTGCTGGACGAACCGCTGGCCGCGCTGGACGCGCACACCCGGCTGGAGATCCGCGCCCACCTCCGCCGCCACCTGGACGCCTTCGAAGGCGCCACCGTGCTGGTCACCCATGATCCGCTGGACGCCATGGTGCTGGCCGACCGGCTGATCGTGATCGAGGCCGGCGCGGTGGTGCAGGCGGGCACGCCCGCCGAAGTGGCCCGCCGTCCGCGCACCGACTACGTGGCCCGCCTGGTCGGCCTCAACCTCTACCGGGGCACCGCGCAGGGCCGGGCGGTCGAGGTGGACGGGGTGGTGTTCACCGTCGCGGAACCGCTGGACGGGCCCGCCTTCGTGGCCTTTTCCCCCAGCGCGGTGGCCCTCTACCGCAGCCGCCCGGACGGCACCCCGCGCAACGTCTGGGAGGCCAGGATCGACGGCGTGGAACGGCACGGGGACAACGTGCGCATCCACCTGGAGGGGCCGATCGCCGCCGTCGCCGACATCACCCCGGCTGCCGTGGCGGAGCTCGATCTCACCCCCGGGACGCACGTGTGGGCCTCCGTCAAGGCGGCGGAGACCCACGCGTATCCGGCTTGAGAGGGGCCTCCACGGCGCCGGACTTGGGGGGAGGGGCGCGGCGCCGTGGAGGCCGTTTGGGGGAAGGATCAGGTGCCGAAGACCTCGAACTCCCAGAGCGAGTAGCCGTACTGGGTCAGCCCACGCTGGGTGCCGTAGACCCGGACGTACCGTCCGGTGCCGTTCACGGTGAGGTCGTCGATGCCGCCGTCGCCAGTCGTGGTCGAGTAGACGTCCGTCCAGGTCGAGGCGTTCTGTGAGGTCTGGATCTGGTACGCCTTGCCGTAGGCGGCCTCCCAGTTCAGCCGGACCCGGCTGATCGTGCGGGAGCTGCCCAGGTCCACCTGGATCCACTGCGGGTCGGCGTACGTGCTGCTCCACCGGGTGGCCGTGTTCCCGTCCACCGCGTTGGCCGCGACGTTGGCGCCCGCCTCCGTGCTGGAGACGGTGACCTGGCGGCCCTGGGAGAGCAGGGTGGTCCCGCCGGCCGGGGTGCCGTAGACGTTCAGGTCCCAGAGGGAGTAGCCGTACTGGGTGAGGGCGCGCTGGGTGCCGTACACCCGGACGTACCGGCCGGTTCCGGAGACCGTGAGGTCGTCCACGCCGCCGTCACCCGTGGTGGTGGAGTAGACGTTGGTCCAGGTGCTGCCGTTGGGGGAGACCTGGACCTGGTAGGCCCGGCCGTAGGCGGCCTCCCAGTTCAGGCGGACCCGGTTGAGGTCGTACGACGCGCCCAGGTCCACCTGGATCCACTGCGGGTCGGCGTACGCGCTGCTCCACCGGGTGGCGGAGTTGCCGTCCACCGCGTTGGCCGCCACGTTGGCGCCCGCCTCGGTGCTGGACACGGTCACCGGCTTGCCCTGGGCGAGGTCGCCGCCGGGGTTGCCGCCGCCGGGTGTGCTCACGCCGGGGCCGGTGAAGGTGTAGCTGTCCACGTCGTACAGGGCGGTCCCGGTTGCGCCGGTGAACACCAGGTACAGGTCGTGGGTGTTGTCGTCGGGCTTGGTGACCGGGGCGGTGACCTCGGTGTAGTTGTCCCAGCCGCCGGTGCTGCCGACGGTCAGCCGGGCCACCTCGGGGCCGGTCGGGGAGTCGAAACGGAAGGACAGCACGCCGCCCGCGTTGGCCGAGCTCACCCGGGCCTTGACGCCGGTGATGCCCTTCAGGCTGACCGCGTGGTGGCGGACCCACTCGCCGTTCTGGATGTCGCCGAGGCGCTTGCCGCCCTCGGCGGCGGCCTGGTCGACCACCCGGGGGCCGTTCATGGACACGAAGTGCTCGGCCTGCCACTGCTTGGGCCAGACCGTGATCTCCCGCTCGCCGGTCAGCGGTACCGTGCCGGTCGCGCCCCGGTCGGTGTAGCCGGCGCGGAACACGAAGAACTGCACCGCGTCCAGGCCGGCGTGGATCGGGCCGGTGTTGAAGGTGGCCCCGCACCCGGTCCCCTCGCCCTCCTCGTGCGCGTGCTCCTGGTGGCCGAGGGCGGCCCGGACGATGACCGAGCCGCACGGGATCGTGCCGTCCTGGGCGTCGGTGGCCGAGGCGGTCATGGTGATGTTCTCGCCCCAGCTGTACATACCGCCCGCGGGGATGCCGTTGAGGCTCACCACCGGCCGGTTGTTGCCGACCACGATCGGGATGACCGTCGTGCCGGTGCGCCCGCCCGGGTCCCGTACGGTCAGCCGGGCCCGCTTGTCGCCCACGGTGGTATAGGTGAAGGACGGGTTGGCCGCCGTGGAGTCGGTGGTGCCGTTGTTGTCGAAGTCCCAGGCGTAGGTGATGGCGTCGCCGTCGGGGTCGGTGCTGCCCGCGCTGGAGAAGTTCACGGTCAGCGGGGCCAGGCCGTTGTCCACGCTGGCGCCGGCCTGGGCGATCGGGGCCCGGCCGCCCTGGACGTAATTGATCTTGTAGAGGCCGGCGTCGGCGGCTCCGGAGAAGTAGCCGCTGCCGTACTCCAGCAGGTAGAGCGAGCCGTCCGGGCCGAACTCCATGTCGATGGGATGCACGAGGTTCATGCCCGCCAGGACCGGTTCGATGATGGTCGGCGTGCCGGTGACGGGGTTGCCGTTGTTGAACTGGACCTCCTTGATCCAGTTACGGCAGTACTCGGAGATGAGCAGCTTGTTGTCGTAGTACTGCGGCCACTTCACGTCCGAGACCAGGTTCGGGTCGTAGTGGTAGACCTCGGTGTGGTTGGGCGAGCCGCAGCCGTTCGGGTTGTCCAGGGCCGGCCAGTCCACGCTGCCGCCGTGCTGCTCCCAGACCAGCGCGCCCTTGGTGGGCGGGAGCTGCTGCATGCCGGTGTTGCGCGGCGAGTTGTTCACCGGCCCGGTGTTGCCGCCGCAGGGGAACCAGCCCCTGGGCGCGTTGGCCGCGAAGTCCCAGTCGTTGTAGGCCACGTTCGGCCCGCCGCAGTACGGCCAGCCGTAGTTGCCGGGAACGGTCGCCCGGTTGAACTCGTCGTAGGCCGCCGGGCCCCGGTTCGGGATGGTGGCCCCGGCGTCCGGCCCGACCTCGCCCCAGTACAGGGTGTTGTTCGCCTTCTTGTCGACCCAGATCCGGTACGGGTTCCGCACGCCCATGATGTAGATCTCGGGCTTGGTCAACGTGGTGCCCACGGGGAACAGGTTCCCCGCCGGGACGGTGTAGCCGCCGCCGTTCTCCGGGTGGATGCGGTTGATCTTGCCCCGCAGGTCGTTGGTGTTGCCCGAGGTGCGCTGGGCGTCGTACTGCGGGTCGCGGCTGGTCCGCTCGTCGATGGGCGCCATGCCCGCCGAGTCACCGCCGGAGTTGGTGTTGTCGCCCACCGCGAAGTACAGGTTGTTGTTGGTATCCCAGCTCATCGACCCGGCCGAGTGGCAGCAGAGGTTCCGCTCGGTCGGCCATTCGATGATCTTGACCTCGCCGGCCGGGTCGAGCACGTTGGTCGAGGTGTTGAAGGTGAACCGGGAGATGCGGTTCACCAGCGGGGTCACCTTCGGCGAGTAGAACAGGAACACCCAGCGGTTGGTGGCGAACTGCGGGTGCAGGGTGATGCCGATCAGGCCGTCCTCGAAACGGGCGTCCAGCTGGAGGGTGAGCGCCACCGTGGTGGTCTGGGTGGCCGGGTTGTAGAGGCGGACCTGGCCGCCGCCGGCCGAGGTGCCCCGGTTGATGTAGAGGACCTTGCCGTCCGGCAGCACCGACAGCTCGATCGGCTCGCCCATGGACAGGCCGCCGTCCAGCTTGACCTTCTCGAACCCGCTGGTCGGGGGCGGGGCCGCGGCCGCGGGGGACGCGGGGAGCGTGGCGAGCGCGGTGCCCGCCAGGATGGGTAACAGCAGCGCGGAAAGGGCGCGGCGAATGAACACGTGCACTCCAGAGAAAAGTTCGTGGGGGGTGTCAGGAGCCGTAGACGTCGAACTCCCAGAGGGAGTAGCCGTACTGGGGCAGCCCGCGCTGGGTGCCGTAGACGCGGACGTAACGGCCGATGCCGGTCACGTTGACGTCGTCCACGCCGCCGTCGCCGGTGGTGGTGGAGTAGACCGTGGTCCAGGTGCTCGCGTTGGGTGAGGTCTGGATCTGGTACGCCTTGCCGTAGGCGGCCTCCCAGCTGAGCCGGACCCGGCTGATGCTGTACGAGGCGCCCAGGTCGACGTAGATCCACTGCGGGTCGGCGTAGGCGCTGCCCCAACGGGTGGCGGTGTTGCCGTCCACCGCGTTGGGTCCGACGTGCGCGCTGCCCGGCTCCACGCTGGAGACCGTGACCGGCTTGTTCCGGGAGAGCGGTTGCGTCGAGCCGGCCGGGGTGCCGAAGACGTTCAGGTCCCAGAGGGAGTAGCCGTACTGGGTGAGGGCGCGCTGGGTTCCGTAGACCCGGACGTACCGGCCGGTTCCGGAGAGCGTGAGGTCGTCCACGCCGCCGTCGCCGGTGGTGGTCGAGTAGATGTTCGTCCAGGTGCTGCCGTTGGGCGAGGTCTGGATCTGGTAGGCCCGGCCGTAGGCGGCCTCCCAGTTCAGGCGGACCCTGCTGATGTCGTACGTCTGGCCGAGGTCGACCTGGATCCACTGCGGGTCGGCGTACGCGCTGCCCCACCGGGTGGCGGCGTTGCCGTCGGTGGCGTTGGCGGCCACGTGGGCGCTGCCGCTCTCCACACTGGAGGCGGTGGTCGGCTTGCCCTGCGCGATGTCGGTGGGGTTGGGCGGCGGCCCGCCGTCGGTCTTGATGCGGATGTTGCGGTAGTTGATGACGAGACCGCCGCCGTCGTTCTGCACGCCGATGTAGCCGTTGGAGATGTTCCGCGAGCTGGTGTAGTCGTTGATCTTGACGCCGTTCAGCCAGATCTCCACCCGCTGGCCGTGCACCCCGATCTCGTAGGTGTTCCACTGGCCCGGCGGGTTGAGCGCGGCGTCTCTGGCCGCGGTGTCGGGCGCCTTGAAGCTGTAGACGCTGCCGGTGGTCCGGCTCGGGTCGGCGTCGCTGGCGTCGATCTGGATCTCGTGACCGGCGTTCACCGGGCCCCACGGGTCGTTGCCGGGGTCGGGGAAGCCGATGAAGACGCCGCCGTTGTCGTCGCCCGGCATCATCCAGTCGACCTTCAGCGAGTAGTTGGCGAAGGTGGAGAGCGGGTACCAGAGCAGGCCCATGCCGCCGAACGAGGTCAGGGTGCCGTTCGCCAACGTGAAGCCGCCTGGACCGGCCATCCGCCACTGGCCGAAGGTGGCCTGGGTGCCGTCCATCAGCGTGGTGTAGCCGACCTCGGGCCTGCAGTCCGCGGGGACCGCCCTGGCCGCGACCCGGATGCCGCCGAGCAGCATGGTGCGGAAGTTGGCGTCGGCGTAGCTCTCCTCGGTGTGGCCGAGGCCGGTGTACCAGGCACGGCCGCCCTGGTAGTCCTGGCACCAGGTGATCGGGTGGTCGCCCATGGTGCCGCCGGAGTACGAGGACTCGGTGAGGCTGGCCAGGACCTTCACCGCGTTACGCGGGTTGGTGCGGTAGTTGTACCACTCGTCGGTCCGGGTCCAGGTGGGCGGCAGGTGCGAGGTGGACGGGTTGGCCCGGTCCTCCACCTTGATGGTGGCCTGCTGGGTGGCCGGGTGGGACTGGAAGTAGGCGCCGACCAGGCCGCCGTACCAGGCCCAGTCGTACTCGGTGTCGGCGGCCGCGTGCACGCCGACGTAGCCCCCGCCGGAGGCGATGTAGGACTGGAAGGCGCTCTGCTGGGTGGCGTTCAGGACGTCGCCGGTGGTGGAGAGCCAGATCACGGCCTGGTACTGGGCCAGGTTGGCGGTGGTGAAGGCGTTCGCGTCCTCGGTGGCCGTCACCGAGAACCCGTTGGCCGCCCCGACTTGCTGAATGGCCGTGATCCCGTTGGGGATGGAGCTGTGCCGGAATCCCGCGGTCTTGGAGAAGACCAGGACCTTGGTGAGCGGCGCCGCCGACGCGCTGCTCGGGAGGACCGCGAGCCCCACGGTCATCAGAGCAAGTGCTAATAAAGTGCGAAATAAGGCAGAAATCGGATTTCTGGGCATTAACATACGCCACTCCTTGACTCGAAGAGGAGCGCGCCGCCGCACCTACGCTGAACTAATTAGTCCTCGATCAGCCGACTTATGATTTCTTTCGCCCGAAGGTTCACATGAGACACGCAGAAGTGTCAATGCTCCGAGTGCTAATTGCCCCGGCGTCCGGATTCGGCTACCCGGCCGGGTTCCACCATGGCGGGGCCGCGCAGCGGCTGGAGGATGAGGCCGCTCACCGGGAGGGTGGGGATCCGGGACAGCGGGATGTGCAGGTTCTGGTGCGGCATGCGCCACTCCAGCGCGGCCAGCCGGGTCACCAGGGTGCGCAGCAGCAGCACGGTGACCGCCTCCCCCGGGCAGTGCGGTTCAGGACCCTGCCTCCGCGTCGGGTCGAAGCGGTACGGCCGGTCCCAGCGCTCGGGGTCGTGGTTGTAGCCGTACACGTCGAACAGCAGCGTGCTCCCCGCCCGCGCCACCGGCAGGTCCCGGATCGCCTTGCCCGTCAGGAACGGCAGGAAGGGATAGAACCGCCGCAACTCGTTCACGAACCCCTCGGGACCACCCGGTTCGGTCAGCCGCTCCCGGCAGTCCGGCCACCGGTGCATCGCATGCGCCGCGAACGCCACGAACCAGGCCAGCGCCACGGTCGGCTGCAGCACGTTCACCAGCTCGGCGGCGGCCAGCCCGGGATCGAGCGGGCGCCCCGCCTCGTCCCGGCGGCAGACGATGGACCAGGAGGCCGCCTCCCGCCGGCCGCTCCACACGTCCGCGATGCGCAGCCGGAACCACTCCTCGCACCGCCGCCGGGCGGCCCTGGCCCGCCAGTACCGCAGGCTGGGGGCGAGCGAGCCGTCCACCACCGCCACCAGCTCGGCGGCCAGGGCCGGCACCTCGGCCGGGGACACCGGAATGCCCGCCCACCGGCACGCGCCCCGGGTGAGCACCTTCGCCGCCTCGTCGAAGATCACCACCAGCTGCCCGGGCGTCCAGGCGTTCACCGTCTCGTCCCAGGACTCCGCGGTGTGCCCGGCCAGCCGCTGGTCGTTGTTGATCAGGGACAGGAACATCGCCGCACGCGGGGAGCCGTGATCCGGCCGGGTACGCCGGACCAACTGCTCGTCGGCGAACCACCGGGCCGCCTCGGGTCCGCACACGCCGACCACCCGGCGCCCGAGCAGGCGGGTCCTGGCCACTCCGTCCGGGCTGCGCCGCCGCAGGTTGGGCAGCCAGCCGTACCCTTCACGCAGCAAGGAGACCGTATCGTCGAACTCCACCATGTCCCAACCGTTGCCCGAGGCCACGCCGAGGGAATCTGAAGACACGGCAATGCTTTCGCCATACCGGGCAGGAGCGGGTAAGCACGGCCTACGCGGAGGGTGCCGGGCCTGTGGAGGAACGTGCCAGTAGCTCGGTACGGAAAACGAACTCGCCGCGGGGCGGGGAGAGCTGGTTGATCTCGTCGATCAGGCCGCGCACCGCGGCGGTGCCCATGGCCTGCACCGGCTGGCGCAGGGTGGTCAGCGGCGGGTCGGAGAAGACGGTCACCGAGGAGTCGTCGAAGCCGACCACCGACACGTCCTGCGGCACGTTGAGCCCCAGGCCGCGCACCCCCCGGACCGCGCCGTAGGCCATGATGTCGGAGCCGCAGATGATCGCGGTCGCCCCCCGGGCGATCAGCCGGGCGGCGGCGACCTGGCCGCCCTCCACGGTGAAGGTGGTGTGCTCCACCAGGTCGGACAGATCCACGCCGAGGCTGCCCTTGGCCGCCTCCAGGAAGCCGCCCACCTTCCTGATCACCGGCACGTACCGCTCCGGGCCGATGGCCATGCCGATCCGGGTGTGGCCGAGCGAGGCCAGGTGCTCCACCGCCAGGTGCATGGCGGACCGCTCGTCGGCCGAGATGGCGAGCACGTCCAGACCCGGCAGGAAGCCGTTGACCAGGACGATCGGCAGGCCGCGGTCGACCAGGCGCTTGTAGCGGGCCGGGTCGGCGTGGGTGTCGGCGTGCATGCCGGAGATGAAGATGATGCCCGCGGTGTTGTGCTCCAGCAGCATCTCCACGTACTCGTCCTCGCTGATGCCGCCGGGGGTCTGGGTGCAGAGCACCGGCGTGTACCGCTGCTGGGCCAGCAGGGTGCCGATCACCTGGGCGAAGGACGGGAAGATCGGGTTTTCCAGTTCGGGCACGACCAGGCCCACCAGCCCCGCGCTTCTGCGCGGGGCCTCGGGCTTGAACGGACGCTCGTAGCCGAGCTCCTCGACAGCCGCCAGGACCAGTTCCCGGGTCTCCTCGGCCACGCCTGCCTTGGCGTTGAGGACCCGGCTGACAGTGGCCTCGCTGACACCAGCACGAGCGGCGACTTCCGTCAAGGTCACTTTCATGCTGAAAGTCTAACAGTTCTTACAGAAGGAATTCATAGGCCTTTCATGGCTGCCATGTGTAGACGGGGGTGTCCGTGCTGCCCTGGGTGTCGGCCGGCACGGTGAAACTCCGGTTGGCGCCGCCCTCCCAGGTGGTCGATCCGCCGTTCTTCCTGAGGAACTTGAACTGGATGGTGGTGCCCGCCGGCACCGAGACCGGCAGGAACCAGACCGGGTAGTTCGGGTTGTGCATGGCCTCGGTGGACTGGTTGACGTCCCAGGAGCCCAGCTCCGGGATGTTCCCCACGATGTGGATGTTCTCCCCGGGCACCGTGGTCGTGTTGATCTTGAAGATGACCTGGGCCTGGGACCCTATGCACCTGCATGTCGTCTACCAGATCTTGACTTCCTCCCCGAGCATTCGCACGGAGATTCCAGGGAGAGACGCTCACGCAGCCTCACCTTCGGAAGGTCGGCGCTTCTCAGACTGCCCCGTGGCTAGGTCTCCACGCACTGACACCGCAAGCCCTGCGGCGAGGATGTTCCCGGCTGCGTTCACGTCAGCATTGCCGGTGTAAGTACAAGTGGTGCAGGCGAAGACCGCTTGGCTCTCGCGGGACTTCGTGTCCACCTGTCCACACGCTGAACAGCGCTGCGACGTGTACGCAGGAGGCACTCGCAGAATACGAGAGCCGTTGTAGCGGGCCTTATGCTCCAGTCGAAGGGCTAGGCCACCCCACCCCTTGGACAATATCGCGCGGTTGAGCCCGGCCTTCTGCCGAACCTTGCGACCGGGCTCAGCGAGGCTGCCCTTGGCGCTCCTGGTCATGTTGCCGATCTTCAAGTCTTCGATAACGACCAGGCCGTGGTCACGGGTGAGCCGGTTGGCAGTCCAGGTAATGAAGTCAGTGCGCCGTTCTAGAACGCGCGCGTTCAGCTTGGCAAGCTTCATTCGGGTATCGGCGCGCCGATTTGACCCTTTCTTCTGGCGGCTGAGCTTCTGCTGAAGTCGCATCAATCGCTTACGCTCACCCAATGTAATGAACTCACGGTCGCGCATCCATCCATTCGACGTAACTACCGCAACAGCCACACCCCGATCTACTCCAACAGGCGGTTTGCCATTTCGAGCGGACTCCATCCGCCCATCCTCCACACAGAATGAGACATACCACCGTCCATGATCCCTGGCCACGGTGGCGTTGCGTAGTTCGCCGCCGAGCGGTCGCGTCCAACGGAATCGAACCCAACCTATCTTGGGTAATCTAATCCTGCCCCACCGACGCGAGACGCGCTCCACCGGCAAGTGCCTGGGGTAAGGAAACCGGAAGGTCGGCTCGTTCTTCCGTTTAGAACGCCAGTGGATACTTTTCGTGCCATGCCTCTTACATGCCCTGTCCAGGTCAAGGAGCGTCTGCTGAAGAACGTGGGAGGGTGCTTCAGCCAACCATGGGAAATCCTTTTTAGCGGCCGCCATCTGCCGAGCCTGCTCCACATAGCCGATGAACGCACCGCGTTGCCGGTAAATGCGGCGTTGCTCCAAACCGGTATTCCACACGATTCGGCAAGCATCTCCGATCAGCTCAGCGAGCCTTTCCTGCGCGGGAGTCAACTTCAACAGGTAGCGTCGACCGACCAGCATCTATCGTCCTCTTTGCTGCTCGATGTACTGGTTCATTGCAGCGGACGAGATGCTGCCCACTGTGGCCACGAAATACGAGTTCGTCCACAATGTCGGCAGCTGAGACTTCAGCCTTGGGAACTCCTCGCGCAGCATACGGGAGGTATAGCCCTTGATCGCTTTGACCAGACGGTGAACCCCATATTGGGGATCGACCTCGACCAGCAGGCTGACGTGATCGGACATGACCTCCATCTCTAAAAGTCGGGCCCCTTTCTCGTCAGTCACCTCGCGAGTGAGGTCCATCAAGCGTTTTTCGACCCCGCCGCCGAGCACTCGCCGTCGATACTTGGCGCACCACACGACCCGAAACGCGCATTGGTAAACGACATCACTGTTACACCGCTGGGTAACCGCCACATCAACAGTATGTAGCTTGAAGCCATCTAATGTTCGGGGCTTGGCGGATTGGCGCTCCCAAGATTGATGCGAAATCAGGTTCGTAGTCACCGCGAATGTCCGACCCCGAGCCTTTCGAGGCCCTCGGTGGGGCGGACTCTGGACGGCGAGGCCCCGGCTGGACCGCTCGGTCTGCGGCCGCGCGTGGGTGGTGGCTGGCGTGCAGGAACATCACGGTCACCAAGGGGCGGCAAGATCAGCAACGCCTTCCACCATGAGGTGCTCTCTCCGGCAACCGGTAGGCGTCCCCTGAGGCCATGGCGGGCGTCTGGGCGGATGACAAGGCGAGCAGCAATGATCCCCCTGCGGCCACGGCTAGTCTGCGTAAGGCCATCTCGTCCTCCGGGAACGCTAGAGGGTTGAGCGGTTGACCCGGCCGGGGCTGACGTGACGGTATCAAGTTGGTTGCAACATGTCAGTAACTCTCTAGAAACTTGCCGAAAGTCATGGTTAGCTTTCGCAAGACGGCAGCGTAAGCGCTGCATGGCTTTCGCAAGAACGGGTGGCAGCGAAGCCGCCCTGTAACCCCCCTAGGAGCCAATCATGCGTTTGGGCACGGTCTCAACGTTGGCCGCGGGTGTCACTCTCCTGCTCACCGCCGGTTGCGGGGGAGGCGGCGGCGAGACCGCGGCGCCCTCGGCCGCGGCCACCACGTCCGCGCCGTCCGCCGGCGCGACCACGATTGTCGAACCCACCGACGGCCCGGTGAAGCGGGCCCAGGCGGACCTGGTCATCTGGGCCGACGACACCCGGTCCCCGATCATCCAGAAGATCGCGCAGAAGTTCGCCACCGAGAAGGGCGTGCAGGTCGCCGTCCAGCAGCTGGAGTTCGGCGACATCCGCGACAACCTGGTCACCGCCGGGCCGGCCGGGGAGGGCCCCGACGTGGTCATCGGCGCCCACGACTGGCTGGGCAAGCTGGTCACCAACGGCGCCGTCGCCCCCATCGAGCTGGGCGACAAGGCCTCCCAGTTCAAGGACGTGGCCCTCAAGGCGCTCTCCTACGACGGCCAGCTGTACGGCCTGCCGTACGCGATCGAGAACATCGCGCTCTTCCGGAACACCGCGCTGGCCCCCGAGCCGCCCAAGGACTGGAACGCGTTGATGGACAACGCGCTCAAGCTGGTCAAGGAGAAGAAGGCTACGGTGCCGGTGGGCCTGCAGGTGGGGCCGGAGGGTGACCCGTACCACTTCTACCCGGTGCACGCCTCCTTCGGCAGCGGCGTCTTCGCCACCAAGCCGGACGGCAGCTACGACCCGTCCCAGCTGCTCATCGACAACGCCGGCGGCCTGAAGTTCGCCAAGGCGCTGAGCGAGTGGAGCAAGAAGAAGCTGCTGTCGGCCGACCTGACGCTGGACATCGCCAAGGAGGCGTTCACCACTGGCAAGTCGCCGTACTGGATCACCGGGCCGTGGAGCACCGAGGACGTCCAGAAGGCGGGCATCCAGCTGGCCGTGGACCCGATCCCGTCGGCGGGCGGTCAGCCGTCCGCGCCGTTCGTCGGTGTGCAGGGCTTCATGATCTCCGCCAACGCCAAGAACAAGCTGGTCGCCAACGACTTCGTGGTCAACTACCTGGGCACCCCCGAGGTCATGAAGGAGCTGTACGACACCGGCAAGCGCCCGCCGGCCATGATCTCGGTCTTCGAGCAGGTCAAGAGCGACCCGATCATCGCCGGGTTCGGCGCCGCCGGCGACATCGGCCAGCCGCTGCCCAGCATCCCCGCGATGGACGCGGTCTGGACCGAGTACGGCCACGCCGAGCGTGACATCCTGCTCGGCAAGGGCGACCCGGAGAAGCTGATGAAGCAGGCCGCGGAGAAGATCCGCGCGAAGATCGGCTGACATTGTGGGATCGACCACGACGGGCGGTGGGCGCGTCGGCGTCCACCGCCCGCGGCTGGCCGACCATGCCCCCTCGTCCACGGCCGCGCTGATCGTCAAGATCGCCCTGCTCGCCGTGATCAACGCGCTCGGGGTGTACGGCGTGCTCGCCGCGTACGCGGTGGGCGACTGGGGCATCGCCGGGTTCGTCGGGCTCGCCACGCTGACCGCCGACTACGTGTACTTCAGCCGCCGGGTGACGGCGGGCAAGTACCTGCTGCCCGGCCTGCTCTTCCTGCTGGTGTTCCAGGTCTACATCGTCTTCCACACCGCCGCGGCGGCGTTCACCAACGTGGGCGACGGTCACAACCTGGACCAGCCTCGCGCGCTTGAGCACATCCTGGCCGTCTCGGAGAAGCGCATCCCGGACAGCCCGCTGTACAAGGTCGCGGTGGTCACGGGGAGCGACGGCACCCTCCGGTTGCTGGCCACCGACCCGGCGGGCAAGGTGACGCTGGGCGGCGAGGAGGTCACCGAGGGGATCGTCAGGGACGGCGGCGGCAAGGCCGTCGAGGTCGAGGGCTACCGCACGCTCCAGCTGCGCGACCTGGTCACCCGGCAGGAGGAGGTGCTGGCCCTGCGGGTGTCGCTCGGCGCGCAGGGCGCGCTGCGCACCCAGGACGGCGTCACCGGTTTCCTGGCCCGGCCGACCCTCCGCCACGATCCCGCCGCCGACACGCTCACCGACGTCGAGAGCGGCAAGGTCTACCAGGCCAGTTCGGCGGGATACTACGAGGCCGCGGACGGCACCCACCTGACGCCGGGCTGGACGGTCAACGTCGGCTTCGACAACTTCGCCCGGGTGCTCACCGACACCCGGCTACGCGGTCCCTTCGTCTCGGTCTTCCTGTGGACGTTCGTGTTCGCCGCGCTCTCGGTGCTGTTCAACTTCGCGCTCGGGCTGCTGCTCGCGCTCGCGCTGAACAAGCCCGGGATGCGGGGGCGCAACGTCTACCGGTCGCTGCTGGTGTTGCCGTACGCGGTGCCGTCGTTCCTGTCCGCGCTGGTCTGGACGGGCATGCTCAACCAGACCTTCGGGTTCGTCAACCTGACCCTGCTGGGCGGGGCCGACGTGCCGTGGCTCAACGATCCCTGGCTGGCCAAGGGCAGTGTGCTGCTGGTCAACCTGTGGCTGGGGTTCCCGTACATGTTCCTGATCTGCACCGGGGCGCTGCAGGCCATCCCGGCGGAGCTGAACGAGGCCGCGCGGATCGACGGGGCCGGGCCGTGGCAGCACTTCCGGCAGGTCACGCTGCCGTTGTTGCTGGTGTCCACCGCGCCGCTGCTGATCGCGGCGTTCGCGTTCAACTTCAACAACTTCACGGTGATCTACTTCGTCACCGGGGGCGGGCCCAACCTGCCGGAGGCGCCGATCACGCTGGGCAGCACCGACCTGCTCATCTCCATGGTGTACAAGATCGCCTTTGGCGGGGCCGGGCGGGAGTGGGGCTTCGCCTCCGCCATGTCCGCGCTGATCTTCGTCATCGTGGCCGGCATCTCCGCGTTCGGGCTGCGCCGCACCCGGTCCCTTGAGGAGACGTACGCATGAGGGCCTGGTTCGCCAACACCGGCTGGCGGCACCTGGTGGGGCTGCTGGCCCTGGTGTTCGCGCTCTTCCCGCTGGTCTTCGTGATCAGCGCGTCGGTCAACCCGCGCGGCACGCTCACCGCGTCGGCGACCCTGTTCGACGGGGCCTCGCTGGACAACTACGTGAAGCTGTTCACCACCTCGACGCTGCCGTACACCCGCTGGTTCACCAACACGATGATCATCGCGGGCGCCACCTCGGTGCTCACCGTGCTGCTGGCGGCCAGCGCGGCGTACGCGTTCTCCCGGTTCCGGTTCCGGGGGCGGCGGCTCGGCATGCTGGGGCTGCTGCTGGTCCAGATGTTCCCGCAGGTGCTCGGAGCGGTCGCGATCTTCCTGCTGATGGCCCGCATCAAAGGCGTCTTCCCCGACGTCGGCCTGGGCACCCAGTGGGGCCTGGTGATGGTCTACCTGGGCGGCGCGATGGGCGTGAACACCTTCCTCATCAAGGGTTTCTTCGACTCCATCCCCCACGAACTGGACGACGCGGCCAAGGTCGACGGCGCCACCCACACCCGGGTCTTCTTCACCATCATCCTGCGCCTGGGCGCCCCCGTACTGGCCGTGATCGGCCTCCTGACCTTCATCAACACAGTCAACGAGTTCCTCGTCGCCAGCATCATCCTCCAGTCCCCCGCCAAGCAGACCCTGGCAGTGGGCCTCTACACCCTGATCTCCGAGCGCCTCTCCGCCAACTGGGGCGTCTTCGCCGCCGGCGCCCTGATCGGCGCCATCCCCAGCGTGCTGCTGTTCCGCTTCCTCCAGCGTTACATCGTTTCCGGACTTCTCAGAGGATCGGTGAAAGGTTGAAAGCCGCGCTCGCGCCGCACCACGACGGTTCCGCTCTGCATGTTCCGGAGCAACGCCCCTCGCTGGGCGACACGGTGCCCGTTCTGGTACGGCTCCCGCACGACTACCCCGTCCAATCCGTCCACCTGCGCTCGGTCTACGACGGCGAGCCGCGGTACACGCGGGCCGTGGTCGACCGCACCGATGGGACCGATGTCTGGTTCCGGGCCGACCTGCTGGTGCACAACCCCGACACCCGATACCGCTTCCTGCTCGACCGGGGGGACCTCGGTCACACCTGGCTGCACGCTGGGGGGCTGGTCGAGCACGACCCGACCGATGCCACCGACTTCCGGATCACCACCTATGGGGCAGCCCCGGCCTGGGTGGATGACGCGGTCATCTATCAGATCTTTCCTGACCGGTTCGCTCGCTCCGGGCGGGTGAATCTGGAGACCCCGTCGTGGGCGGTTCCGGCCGCCTGGGGTGATCCTGTGGTGGATCGCGGGCCCTCCGCCGCGACCCAGTTCTACGGCGGTGACCTGTACGGTGTCGCCGACCGGCTGGACTATCTGGTCAAGCTGGGCGTGGACGTGGTCTACCTGACTCCGGTCTTCCCGGCCGCCTCCAACCACCGCTACAACGCCACCTCCTTCGACACAGTGGATCCGCTGCTCGGCGGCGACGCCGCGCTGCAGGCGTTGACCGAGGCCGCGCACCGGCGGGGCATGCGGGTGATCGGCGACCTGACCACCAACCACTCCGGGGACACCCACGAATGGTTCCGCACCGCGATGGCCGACCGGGAGTCGCCGGAGGCGTCCTTCTACTACCTGCGTCCGGACGGCGGGTACGTGGCCTGGTTCGACGTGCCGTCGTTGCCGAAGCTCAACTGGACCTCGCCGGAGCTGCGGGCCCGCATGGTGGAGGTGACCAGGCACTGGCTGAGCCCGCCGTACGCACTGGACGGGTGGCGTATCGACGTGGCCAACATGACCGGGCGGCAGGGGGGTGACGACCTCAACCACGAGGTGGCCAGGGCGGTGCGGGCGGCGATGCCTCCCGAGACCTTCCTGTTCGCCGAGCACTTCCACGACTACACCCCGGACCAGCCAGGCGACGGCTGGCAGGGGATCATGAACTACGCCGGTTTCGCCAAGCCGATCTGGTCGTGGCTGACGCCGTACCAGGAGGGGCCGATCGTTCCCGGGATCCCGCTGCCGCTGCGGTCGCTCTCCGGGCGGCGCGCCGCGGCCACCATGCGTGCCTTCGCGGCGGGCGTGTCGTGGGCGGCGACCAACGCCAACGTCACCCTGCTCAGCTCGCACGACAGCCCGCGCATCCGCACCTTCCTCGGCGCCGCCGAGCGGGTGGCGGTCGCGGCCGGGCTGCTGTTCACCTATCCGGGCACGCCCATGATGTTCATGGGCGATGAGCTGGGCCTGGAGGGCCGCAACGGCGAGGACGCCCGGGTGCCGATGCCGTGGGACGACCCGGTGCGCTTCGCCGAGCCGACCTACGAGGTCTACCGCGAACTGATCGCGCTCCGCCGCGCTCATCCGGCCCTGCGCACCGGCGGCCTGCGCTGGCTGCACACCGGTGACGACGCGCTGGTCTACCTGCGGGAGACGGCAGGGGAACGCCTGCTCGTGCTGGCGTCCCGCGCACCGCACGAGCCGGTCGAGTTGCCGGCCGCGCTCACCGGCGACCTGCCCCGCAACCTGTACGGCGGCGGCGCGGCCACCGTCCGGGACGGCCTGCTCACCCTGCCAGGGGACGGCCCGTCCTTTCAGGTCTGGGCGCTCTGACCCACGACTGATCAGGGACGGAGCAGAACCTTGATCGCGCCGTCCCGCTTCTTCTGGAAGATCTCGTAGCCGCGCGGGGCCTCTTCCAGCGGCAGGTGGTGGGTGGCCAGGTCCATCACGCCGAGCGGGTCGGCCTCGTCGGAGACCAGGGGCATCAGGTCGTCGATCCAGCGCCGCACATGGGCCTGGCCCATGCGCAGGGTGATGCCCTTGTCGAAGATGCGCAGCAGCGGCATCGGGTCGGCCGCGCCGCCGTAGACGCCGACCACCGAGATGGTGCCGCCGCGCCGGACGATCTCGATGGCGGCGGTGAGCGCGGCCAGCCGGTCCAGGCCGGCGGTGTGCATCAGCGGCGCGGCCAGGGCGTGCGGAAGCAGGCCGGTGAGGGTCTGGGTGAGCTTGGCCATCGGGGAGCCCTGGGCCTCCATGCCGACGGCGTCGATGACCGAGTCGGTGCCGCGTCCGCCGGTGAGCTGGCGGATGGCCTCCGGCACGCTCTCCACCGAGCGGGCGTCCACCGTCTCCGCGCCGTGGCGGCGGGCCATGGCCAGGCGGTCGGTGACGCCGTCCACGCCGATCACCCGGAAGCCGCGGTGCTTGGCGATCCGGCAGCACATCTGGCCGATCGGGCCGAGGCCGAGCACGGTGACGCTTCCGCCCTCGGGTATGTCGGCGAACTCGACCGCCTGCCAGGCCGTGGGCAGTACGTCGGAGAGGTAGACGAACCGGTCGTCCGGCGGGCCCTCGGGAATCTTGATCGGGCCGAACTGGGCCTGCGGCACCCGCAGGAACTCGGCCTGGCCGCCGGGGACCTGGCCGTACAGCTTGGAGTAGCCGAACAGGGCCGCGCCGGTGCCGTGCTCGCGGACCTGGGTGGTCTCGCACTGGGCGTACAGCTTGCGGTCGCACATGAAGCAGTGCCCGCAGGAGATGTTGAACGGGATCACCACCCGGTCGCCGGGCTTGATGTGCTTGACGTCGGAGCCGACCTCGGTCACCACGCCCATGGTCTCGTGGCCGATGATGTCGCCTTCCGTCATGAAGGGGCCGAGGACCTCGTACAGGTGGAGGTCGGAGCCGCAGATCCCGGCCGTGGTGACCTTGATGATCGCGTCGGTGGATTCCTTCATGATGGGGTCGGGCACCTCTTCGACCCGGACGTCGCGCTTTCCGTGCCAGGTGACAGCTTTCATGACCTTCCTCCTTCACGGTGGCATGGCTGCTGTGCTATGTCCCGTTTTGCCCGATTTGTGTCACCTACCCTGCTCGGGCGTTGAGTACACCGCAGCCCTGCCGCCTACCCGGTCACCCGTTCGGCTACCGCGAGATAACGGTCGTCCGCGTCGTGGAAGTCGAGCAGCGCCCACCCGGCCCGGTGCAGCAGCGGGCGCAGGTTCTCCTCGGCCCGTACGTCCGACGGGCTCAGCTCCCGGCCGTGGCGGGCCGCCAGCACCGCGCGGCCGACCGGGTGGAAGACCGCCAGCCGTCCGCCGGGCATGGTCACCCGGGCCAGTTCCCACAGCAGCTCGCCCGAGTCGGGCACGTGCGAGATCAGCCCGGCGGCCAGGACGCCGGCGGCCACCCCGTCGGGCAGCGGCAGCCTGCCGGCGTCCCCGATGACCAGGCCGCCCAGCGCGCCCCGGCCCCGGTCACGGGCCGACTGGATCATCTCCGGGGTGAGGTCCACCCCGAGCACCCGGCCCTCGGGGCCGACCGCCGCCCGCAGCAAGGGGAAGGCCCGGGCCGTCCCGCATCCGGCGTCCACCACCAGCGAACCCGGCGCGAGCGCCAGCGCGGCGACGGCGGTGGCGAACGCGGGCTCGTCGTCGGGGTACTTCTCCTCCCAGGTGCCTGCGCGTTCCGCAAAGAATGCCCGGGTTTCCGCAGGCGTACGGCTCTCCGATTTCATGATCACCAACCGCGCTCCGTATCGATATTTACCCCACAAGACCATATTTCCGGCATTGATCCCTGGCAGACTGGCCGGGTGAGCGAGCTGAACGAGATCATAAATCGGCTGCGGGGAGTCGACGGGGTCACCTGGGCGACTCGGACGGAGGCCGACTGGGAGTACTACGGCGACGTGTTCATCGTGGGCTCCTCCCGGGTGATGGTGCCCACCGATCTGCTCGCCGACGGCGGGCCGGTGGAGGACCGGGCCTGGGCGATGCGGCAGGAGAACATCGCCACCTTCATCGAGCACGCCGCCGACGACATCCGCCACCTGCTGAAGCTGGTCCAGGAGCGGTCCTCCGACTCGGTCACGTCCACCGGCTGACACCAGGTCAGCGGCTCAGGTCCCGGGCGGGGGGAAAGCGGTCCCAGACCCGGTGCTGTTCCAGATAGCGCATGGTCTCGGCCAGCGCACGAGCGCCGTCGTCGGCCATCACCACGCCGGGCGCCTCCGCCGGGATGCCCGCCATCGCGAACGCCTCCGGCGCCGCGCCCCAGCCGCCGATCGGCTTGGCGTGCCGGAACGCCTCGTTGAGCATGAGCAGCACCCGGGGGTCCACCCGAGAGTGTCCGGCGCCGTTCCCGGCCTTGGCGTCCCTGGCGCCGTACGCGTCCCGGCCGGGGGCCGGGGCCCCGGCCAGCAGCAGCGCGTCGAACTCGACCGAGCGCGCGGTGGCGAAGCTGCGCTGCACGGCCACCGCCTCGCCGCCGCCGTTCTCCAGTGCTCCCCCGGTGGCGGCCACCACCACCGGGATCATGCCGTTCTCCCTGATCCGCTCCCGTACGTTCTGCACCATGCCCACGTCCCCGGCCGGATCGGCGATCACCCCGATCACCCGGCCGGCGGTCGGCCAGGCCCGCCCCAGCTGGGTCAGCGCCGCACTGGGCTCCACCGGGCGCGGCGCCCCCGCCGTCTTGGGCGCCGGCAGCCCGAGCCCCAGCGCCACCTGCTCGCACAGGTACGGGTCGATCTCGGCCAGCACGGTCAGGTTCCGCTCCTTGATCACCTGCTCGTACACCTTGCCCAGTTCGAAGGTGTAGGCGGCGATCACGTGCTCCCGCTCCACCGGGCTCAGGCTGAGCCAGAACATCCGGGGCTGGCTGAAGTGGTCGGAGAAGGAGGCCGGGACCGCGCGCTCCTTGACCGCGGGGGCGATCCGCACGGGGGTCTCCACGTACCCGCCCACCGCCTGCCCGGCCTGGAACGGGCACCCGGCGTCCAGCGAGTTGGGATGGTACGGCGCGACCCCGGTGTGCACGGCGCTCTGGTGCATGCCGTCCCTGAGCATGTCGTTGACCGGGGCGTGCGGCCGGTTGACCGGGATCTGCGCGAAGTTGGGCCCGCCCAGCCGGCTGAGCTGGGTGTCCAGATAGGAGAAGAGCCGTCCGGCCAGCAGCGGGTCGTCGGTGATGTCGATGCCGGGCACCAGGTGCCCCGGATGGAAGGCCACCTGCTCGGTCTCGGCGAAGAAGTTGCTGGGGTTGGCGTTCAGGGTGAGCAGCCCGATCGGCTGTACCTCGGCCAGTTCCTCCGGCACGATCTTCGTCGGGTCCAGCAGGTCGATCCCGTTGAAGGTCTGCTCGGGGGTATCGGGGAAGACCTGCACGCCCAGCTCCCATTGCGGGAAGGCGCCGGACTCGATGGCGTCGGCCAGGTCCCGCCGGTGGAAGTCCGGGTCCATGCCGCTGATCAGCTGCGCCTCCTCCCAGACCAGCGAGTGCACCCCCGCCTTGGGCTTCCAGTGGAACTTCACCAGGCAGGTGCCGCCCGTGGCGTCCACGAACCGGAAGGTGTGGATGCCGAAGCCCTCCATGGTCCGGAACGAGCGGGGGATGCCCCGGTCGGACATGGTCCACAGGGTGTGGTGGGTGGCCTCGGTGTGCAGCGAGACGAAGTCCCAGAAGGTGTCGTGCGCGGTCTGCGCCTGCGGGATCTCCCGGTCGGGGTGGGGTTTGGCGGCGTGGATGACGTCCGGGAACTTGATCGCGTCCTGGATGAAGAACACCGGGATGTTGTTGCCGACCAGGTCGAAGACGCCTTCCGAGGTGTAGAACTTGGTGGCGAAGCCGCGGGTGTCGCGGGCCGCGTCGGTGGAGCCCCGGGAGCCGACCACGGTGGAGAAACGCACGAAGACCGGGGTCTCCGCGTCCTTGGCCAGGAAGGCGGCCTTGGTGAGGCGGCCGGCGGTGCCGTACCCCTGGAAGATGCCGTGGGCGCCGGCGCCGCGCGCGTGCACCACCCGCTCGGGGATGCGCTCGTGGTCGAAGTGCATGAGCTTCTCGCGCAGGTGGTGGTCCTGGAGCAGCACCGGGCCGCGCGCGCCCGCCTTCAGCGAGTGGTCGGTGTCCGGGAGGCGCACGCCCTGCGCGGTGGTCAGGTACGGCCCCTGCTGGGCCTGCGCCGTGGGCGGCGCGTCGAGCGGGCGGCCGGTCGGCGAGTACGGCTCCGGGGCGGCCTGGTCGGGCTTGGGCGGCAGGGGTTCCCGTGGGTCCACGGGTTCGTCGAACATCGGCGGCTGCGGGCTCGGCCGCCCGGGGGATCGCTGTTCCCCGCTCGACATGGCCTCCGCGACCTTGTCGGCGATCTTGTGTACCGCGTCCCTGATCCGCTTGGACTCGCCCACGATTCCTCCGGCCACGTCGAGTGATGATTCCCTCACTTGACGTACCCGGTGTGGGTTCAGGAACGGCGGTATCTGGGCGATCCTGGGCCAAACAGGTCGTAAAGGGCGACAGCCAGCGCGGCGAACACGAAGGACGCGCAGATCACCATGGCCACCTGGAAGGAGGCCGCCCAGTCGCCGCCGGAGGCGGCCAGGTGGGCGAAGTACCCCGCGCCGACCGCGGCGATGCCCGCCGCCGAGCCGATGCGCTGGCAGGTCTGGAGCACGCCGCCCGCGCTCCCGGCCCGCACCACGGGCACCTCGCTGAGGGTCAGCGTCTGGTTGGGGGTGATCACCAGGCCGCTGCCCAGGCCCGCCAGCAGCAGCGGCGGCGCGGCCACCCAGCCGGCGTGCGGCCCTGGCACCAGATGCACGGCGAGCATGGTGGTGAGCAGGCCGGTCGCCACCACCACCAGCCCCCAGGCGACCATGGCCCGCCCGAACCTGGTCACCAGCCGTCCGCCCACGGCCGCCGCCAGCGCCGAGCCGAGCGCGAACGGCGTGGTGGCCAGCCCGGCCAGCAGCGCCGAGTAGTGCAGGCCGTTCTGGAGGTAGAGCGTGTAGACGAAGAAGACCGCGGTGAATCCGGAGAAGTAGAGCAGCGAGATCAGCACGCCCAGCGCGTACGAACGGTCCAGGAACAGGTCCATGTGCACCAGCGGCTCGATGCGCCCCGCGGCGTGCCGCTCCCAGGCGAAGAAGACCAGCAGCACCACCAGACCCAGGGGCCCCAGCAGCCACTTCTGCCAGCCTGGCCAGAGCCGCTCCTGGAGGAACGGGGTCAGGATGAGCAGCACCGCCAGGCCCAGCAGGAACAGCCCCAGCGGGTCGAAGCCCCGCCCTCCCGGCCGCGCCGCCACGCCCGGCTTGACGCAGCGGGACGGCAGCAGGCGGCGCGCCACCGGCAGCGCGGCCAGGCCGATGGGCAGGTTCACGTAGAACACCCAGCGCCAGCCCTCGGCCGCCCCGAACAGCTGGATCAGCACCCCGCCGAGCAGCGGCCCGACCGCCGTGGAGAGCCCGACCACCGCCCCGAGCATGCCGAACGCCCGCCCCCGCTCGGCTCCTCTGAACAACTCCTGGATGAAGCCGGAAACCTGCGGAGTCATCAGCCCGCCCGCCAGGCCCTGCAGCAGCCGCGCCACCACCAGCCACCACTCGTGCTGAGCGGCCCCGCAGGCCGCGCTGGTCAGGGTGAACAGCGTCACCCCCGTCATGAAGACTGCGCGGCGGCTCCGCGCGTCCCCCAGCCGGCCGGCCGGGACCAGCATCAACCCGAAGGTCAGCGCGTATCCGGACAGCACCCACTGGAGCGCGCTGTCCGAGGCGCGCAGCCCCGCCTGGATGGACGGCAGCGCCACGTTGACGATGCTGATGTCGAGCAGCGTCATGAAGGACGCCACCAGGCACACCGCCAGGGCCTGCCAGCGATGCGAGCTACGCCCCGGCTCGCACCGGTCAGGATCGACTCGGCTCATCTCCGGTGAGCTTCCCCGTGACCGGGCTCCGGCACGACCATTCGGAAGATTCTTGACAAGTGGACGGGCGGCGGGCCCTCCCGCCGCCCGCGCTCAGCCGCTCAGAGGAAGGTCACCGTGCAGGGCACGCCGTTGACGGTGAAGCTGCCCGGGTTGGTGTAGGGGCCGGAGTAGGTCGCGGTGAAGCCGATGCCGACGGAGGTGGTGCCGGGCGCGATGCTCGGGTACCAGGTGGGGTTCATCGCCTGCACGCTGGGCGGTGTCTGCGACCAGACGGCGCTCCAGGAGTTGACCAGGGTCTCGTTGCCGGGGAAGACGAACTGGAGGATCCACGGGCTGAAGGTCAGGGTTCCGGTGTTCTGGATGGTGACGTTGACCACGAACCCGGTGCCCCAGTCGGTCACGTCGTAGTTGACATGGCAGCCGTACGCCATCGTGGCGGCGTTGGCCTGGGGAGGGCCGGCCAGGGCGAACAGCGGGAGGAAGAGGAGGGCGGCGGCAACACGGGAGAGCTTGGACATCGGCTCACCTTTCCGTCGGGGAGCCGATCGTCCGTTCGGCCTTTTCCGCCGTCAACGCGACCCCCGGCAGCCACCGCGAACCCGCAGCTCACGACGGCCGCCGGCTGAAGTTTTCACCGCCCCGCGTAGCGGAGCACGGTGGCCTGGAAGCTGCGGAACATCTTCACCGGCTCGTCGAACGACTCCCACGGTTTGGCGGTGACCATGCCGTCGAGCCGCTGGAACTGGTCGGCCGCCGCCACGTACTCGTTGGCCAGGGTGAAGACCAGCGCGAACACGTTGACCGGCACCTGCCAGCCCTGCCGCCGCCGGAAGTCCCGGTGCCGGATCGAGCGGTCGGCGGCGGCGTGTATCTCGGCCACCACGTGCGGCTGGGCCAGGTGGCCGAGGTTCTGGTGTCCCCAGGCGTACTCCAGGTGGGCATCGGCGATCACCCGCCCGATCGGGCTGCCCTCCGGAGCCTGGGCTACCGCCTCGCGGGCGAAGGTGAACATCTCCTCGTCGCTGCCGGTCCACTTGGCGCAGAGGTTCTGCAACATCTGTACGTAGGAGAGCTCGTGGTAGGGGTGGAGCCGGAGCACCTCGTCGAAGCGCCGCCAGATCTCGTCGTATCCGACCTCCCGGCCGCGGGCCGAGCGAACCAGCCAGGACCAGGCGATCAGCTCGTCGGGGTCCCGCTCGACCACCTCGTCCAGGCAGTCCTCAGCGATCTTGAGCCGTGCGAAGAAGGCGCGGAACTGGGCGGGCGTGGTGTCCTCGGCGGACGCCGTGCCCCGCGCCTCCCAGGCCCAGTGCACCCCGTGCACGCCCTTGACGAGCAGCGGGAGCGTGGAGTCCGGCTCGGCCGCGATCCAGTCGTCGATCCAGTCCTGCACGCCGTCGGCCTCGGCGGCCACGGCGAAGTAGAACGTCCGCACGTCCGGGTCGGGGTGCGCGGTCAGCCGGTCGCGGGCGGTCCGCCAGTCCCGGGCGGCCAGGGCGTTCCAGAGCACGCGGGCGTCGGGGTCGCCCATGCACGGGTCGATCGCCCGGCCCCCGCGTCGGCCGAAGAGGAAACCCATCGATCAACAACCCTCACCAGTGGTACACAAGGTGCAAATTTTCATGATTTTTGCTGAGGATACCGATGGTCGGATTCGCCCGGGCGGCACTGTCGCTAGGTTTGTTCGCCGGCTTCTTCGCGGTCGCCCTGGCCGAACTGGTCGGCCTGATCGCGCTGACCGTCTGGCTGAGCACGCAGATCATCCCGTTGCTGGCGATCCGCCTGCTGATCCCGGTGGTCGTGGTGGGCGTCGGCGCCATCCTGCGATCCTTCTGGCGGGCGCTGCGGGCCCCGCAGCCGGAGCCCCCACTCGGGCTGGTCGTCCAGGCAGAGCGGGAGCCCCGCTTCTGGGCGGCGGTACGCGACCTGGCCCGCCAGGCCGGGACCCGGCCGCCGGACGAGATCGTCCTGGTCAACGAGGCCAACGCCGCGGTGGCGGAGCACACCCGGCTGCTGGGTCTGCGCGGCGGCACCCGGCGGCTGGTCCTCGGCATGCCCCTGCTGTACACGTTCACGGTGGCCGAGCTGACCGCGGTCATCGCGCACGAGCTCGGCCACTACTCACGGCGGCACACCCGGCTCGGCGAGGTGTCCTACCGGGCGCGGCTGACCATCTCCGGCACCATCCGCCGGTTGTCCCCGGCCAACCCGCTCAGCTGGGGCCTGAAGGCGTACGCGGGGCTGTACCTGCTGGTCGACAACGCCGTCCGGCGGCGGCAGGAACTGGAGGCCGACCAGTCCGCCGTACGGGTGGCGGGGAAGGAGGCCACCGCCGCCGCGCTCCGTCGCACGCCCGAGCTCGACGGCACCTGGATCTGGTTCCTGGCCCTGCACGTCGCTCCGGGCCGGCTCCATGGTTACTACCCCGACGACCTGTACGGCGGCTTCGCCGCGATGACGGACGCCGGAGTGACGATGGAGAGGGAACCCGATCCGGAGACCGAGCGGTCGCGCTGGGACACCCATCCGCCGCTGGACGTCCGGCTGGCCGCCATCGAGGCCGCGCCCGGCGTGCCGGTGGCCGCCGACGACCGGCCGGCGCGCGAGCTGTTCACCGACTTCGACGGGCTGGCCCGGGAGCTCACCCTGCTCATCGCGGACGAGGACGACCACACCTTCCTGCCCTGGCCCGAACTGACCACGGCGACCCGGATCGCCGGACTCCAGGAGGAGGCCGACCGCTACTTCCGCTCGATCGCCAGAACGGCCCAGCGGGAGACCGCCGACCTCACCACCGTCCTTGAACTGATCGCCGCGGGCCGCCTACTGGAAATCGCCCAACCCCTCTTCCCCACCGCCACCCGGCGCGAGCTACCCGGCCTGTTCGCCGATCCTCTGGAGACCATGCTGACCCTGGCCGCCGCCCGCTCCGGCACGGCCAACTGGCGCCACTCCTGGTCCTCACCCCCCGACTTCCTCACCCCGGACGGCACCGAACCCCCGCTGAGCCAGATCGCCGAGCTGGCCCTACACCCCGGCGGCCTCCCCGAGACCCGCGACCGACTCGCCGACCTCGGGATCGACGTCGGGGCCGCCACCCAGGAGCGGTTGCATCCCCAGGCGTCCGGCACCGAGGTGATCGGCGGCATGGCGAACACCCGAGTCAACGGAACCCCGCACGACCTGCTCCTGCTCACCGGCGGTTTCGTCCTGATCCCGAACCCGGGCCGCGTGAACAAGGGCCGCCTCCGCCTGATGGACCTGGTGGAGGACACCCCCGCCGACAAACTGGCCGCCAACAACCGCTACCTCGCCTTCGAAACAGTGGACAAGGCGGAAATCGTCCGCCGCGTCCCCCTACGCTTCCGCCTCACCCTGGCCGACGGCCAGCTCCTGGACATCCGCGAACGCTGGACCGGCGAGGAACTCCCGAACAGCCGCACCACGCTGACCGAGGTCCTGGAACGGCTCTGATCACCAACCCCCAGCGAGGACAGGCGAAGAAGTCAACGCTCTTTGCGCCGATCCAGATCGGCGAGGGATCAAGCCTGCCTGAGGAGCGGCAGAGTCCGCAGGCGACTCTTGATGTGGGACGCGACGAAGTCCGGAACCGGGCAGTTCGCGAGGACCTCCGGCCAGGTTTCGGCCAGCGCCGCCACGGACGCACGGGCGGCGTCCGCCACCGCCTCGGGGTTGGCGCCCGCAGCATCCGCGAATCCGCGGAAGTGGTCCAGCGTCACGTGTCGGGTGTCCGTCTGACCGTTCAGCGGCAGGGTCAGGGTGTCGGACCTGAAGCGTTCGTACGCGGTGACGCAGACGATGTCGTACGCGGGAGACAGACGGCGGGTGCGCCCGTCGGGGTAGCGGAGCGACCAGTTCTTCATGTGCTCGTCGGTGTTGCCCACAACGACGCACGCGGCCACCCGCCGGACGTACTCGGTGAGGTCCTGCGGGCACTCCCGCTGAATCAGGAGGGCGATGTCCTCTGCCTTTCCCCGCTCCTTCTCGTGGGGGAGCAGGTCGAAGATCTGGGCGAAATCCTCCTGGTGGATGCGGGCGCCTGCCTCCCGATCGAAGCGTTTGATGGCGAATGCGTGTTCCCCGGGAGCGATGAGAGCACCTGGGAGATTCTTTAGATCGGCGGGTGTCACCAGGCGATGTTCGGGGACGTCGATACCCGCCAGGCTCAGCCAGGTCATGATCGCGTTCTCGTTCTCGGGAAGGGAAGCGAGCCCGCTGCTGGGGAACTTCACGATCCAGTCGCCGCCCACACCCTGGTAGACGAAGTCCTCGCCGTTCCTGGCCATGGACAGTTTGACCTGCATGCCGGACAGGGAGAAGCTCAGCTTCCCCGGCACCGGGAGCACCATGGTCTCGTCCATCGTGGTCTCGTCAAGCCGAGCGCCATCCGAGCGCACCCTTACGGCACCGGGAAGATCCTCGCCGAGGTGGCACAGCAGGGTGAAATCACTGATCCGTTTCACGCCGAGCTCGGCCATGATCATTCGCCGGAGGCCGGACTCCTTTTCTGGCAGGAGGTTGGAGAACCACGTGGGTACGCCGCCGCCCAAGCCTTTTCGTCTGGCCAGCGGCTCGTATTCGAAACGCAGGCCGAGCACGGGGCGGTCGGACGAGCGGTCGGTGTAGGCGAAGGAGACGCGGCCTGACTGGTTGGTGAGCAGGCCGACCTCACGGTCGCCCAACAGGACTTGGGCGGTGGCGCGCTTGGTCATTCGCCGTCGCCCAACCGGGGAAGTCCCGGGCCGTCGGGAAAGCCGAACAAAGCGTTCTCCTGGACGTGGTCTTCGATTATGCGGCGAACTGTTCGGGCTCGTCGGTGCAAGAAGCCTTGTCGGTTCCCCGCGCGCCACATGAGGACGCCTTCGCTGTCGATGGCATGGCTACGGAAAGTGTTCTCCCAGATGTCGAACTCACCATGATCCAGCAACCCTTGAAGCGAATCCGGTGGATAGCCGGGTGACTGGACGAACCTATTGGCCAGGGTGTCGGTCAGTGGCCCGCCGCGGCCAGTGATGTGGTTCAGCGGATTGCTCCCGAGTTCCATCAGGGTCTGGGCGTCGACGGGGCCGAACTCGGCGGTGCTGCCGGAAATATTGCGGGGGTGGAGACTGAGGAGGCCAAGAATGTTCACCTTGGCTTGCGCCATGTTGGGCCGTACTGCACTCAGGTCCGCTTCCCAGTGTTTCTCCGGAACGAGGCTGAGAAGGCGGTTAACGCTGGCGACAGGATCACCGGTAATCGCCAGCCCGCTCTGCCGCAGGGCCACGGTGTTGCCTTGTGGTGCCACGCCTATCACGGAGCCACGCCAGACCCACCGGCGGAGCAACTCGGCGGCTCTTCCTTCCGGTGCGCCGAACACGGCCGCGAAGCGAGTGAGAATCGTCAGGAAGAGCATGTACGGCAGCAGGCGCACATGGGGAATCTTTGCCTCGTCGCGGAGAAAGTCCACCGCGATCCCTAGCGATTGCTCGGTTTTCTTGAACGCCGCGTGCCGGTCGTCGTCGTCGATAAATTCGTCGCGGAAGTCGCGGTCGATTCGGCCGCCGCGCACTGCCAGGACCGATTGCATGAGCACCCGTTCGGGGATCTCGCCGAAGCCGAAGCCTCGGACCGATGCGGCCAATGCGTCGAGGCCAGCAGGTTCCATCTGGCCGGAGACGGTATGCAGGGCGTTGAAGATCTCGGGCTGCGTCAGGCGTTTCCCGAAGTTGTTGAGCCGGTCGAAGATCACTCGAAGGGCCGTCTCGTCCGTCCCCTCGACCACATACATCGGTATCGCGTAGTCCTGGATGGCTGTGACCACCGAGTCGCAACGAACAAGGTCGTCGTCGCTCAGCCACGGCCGCTCTCGTTGCCAGGCGAGCATGCGCATGTTGCTCAGGGCTACGGGGACGGGCAGCCAGTGGTCGGGTATCTGGTCGCGTCTGCCCGCTGACACGAACCGGTCGGACTTGAGGTTGTAGAAGATCCGGAAGCGCGGATCGACGGTGCCTGGAGGGGCTGCGAGCGCGCCGACCAGGCTGGTGATCCGCTGCTGCCCGTCCACCGCCCAGAGTGCGTCGGGGGTCTGCGGCGCGTTGATGAGGAGTGGACCGACCTGCAGGGTCGTCTGCGCCGCGGGGCGGTGCCACATGAGCAGGTTCCCGATCGGGTAGCCACGCAGGATGCTGTCGAACAGCTTGACGACATCCTCACGTTCCCAGCGATAGGAACGCTGGAAGGCGGGAATGCGAATCCGGCCGCTCAGGACCCACTCGACGAGTTGCCGAGGCCTCGTCTGCTCGACTTT
The DNA here is from genome assembly GCF_018476525.1 of Acrocarpospora catenulata. Lineage (GTDB taxonomy): Bacteria > Actinomycetota > Actinomycetes > Streptosporangiales > Streptosporangiaceae > Acrocarpospora > Acrocarpospora catenulata. The sequence goes on along the minus strand of NZ_JAHCST010000004.1, from coordinate 99,863 downwards.
GTTTTGTCGGCCGACCGCGGGCATTTCGCCTCCCTCCTCGCTGGACTCATCGTATGCCCGTCACGATCTCGTATCGACTGAATACGAACTGTGCCCGGTGCGCGGGGCGTACTGCGCGGTTAGGGCGCGGTGGCGATGATTGTCCGTTCGTCAGACGAGCCGATCAGGGTGATCACCGTGTTCAGCGCGTCGTCGTGTGCGTGGCCGACGAGCGTGCCTTGCAGGGCGGGATCGGAAGTGGCAGCATGCGCCGATGCATCCATTGAGGCTGATCGAGTCGACCCCGGGGAAGTACTCGCTGTTGCTGGACGCGGGAACCACGCAGGTGGACGACGTGGTCGAGGAGCTCGGGCACGAGCCGAACGGGTATTTCTGGGAAGGCGTGGCTCAAGTGCTCGTCAGTACCGAGGCCCCTGGCCTGGAAGGGCGGTTCTCGTACGATCCCGAAGGTGGCATGTTCTGCGCGTATGGAAAGGACCGGAGCGCGTTGGAGGAGCTGGCCACCCGGATGGCGGCCGTTGCGGCAGACGCCGACCGGATGCGGCGGCTTGTTGCGGACGCCGAGGCGGATGGGTTCGAGTTCGACGACTGAGCTGCGAGTGTCGAGCCTGGTTCTTCGGACCGGCAGGTAATGCTTCGTGGCGGGTGCCGCCTACGCTGGGGCTGTGTCCGACGACAACGGAAGCCGGTCCGCGCGGGTTGAGGACGTGCACGAGTTGGCTCTGGCCATGCCGCACGTCACCGTTGAGCATGGGAGCGGTGGCAATCCGGTCTATCAAGTGGGCGGGAAGTCGTTCATCTTCTTTCGTAATCCGCGGCCGGACGCGGTCGACCCTGAGACCGGGGAGCGCTATGCGGATGTGATCGTCTTCTGGGTTGAGTCCGAGGCGGACAAGCAGGCGATGGTTCAGGACGAGGCGTCGCCGTTTTTCACCACCGCGCACTTCAACGGTCACCTGTCGGTCCTGCTACGGGCCGGCCGGATCGGTGAGCTCACCCGGAACGAGCTGACCGAGCTGGTCCAGGACGCGTGGCTGTCCCGTGCGTCAGCGCGCAGAGCGGCAGCCTGGCTCCGCATGCATCCCTCCGCTTGACCACTCTCCTGCCCGTGGGGCGGTGTGAGGATCGCAAGCGAATGCTTTCCGGGCGCAAGCTGATCAGATGAAACCGCTAATCCCGACATTCCACCCGCGATAGCATCCCGCCGTGCGCGCGAAGTGGATTGCTGCCGGTGCCGTCCTGCTCGTTCCGCTGTTCGTCCCGGTCGCGGCGTACGCCGGCCCGGGGAACCCGAGCGGCGGGGCGTACGTGCCGCCGGAGGGGCGGGCGGTGAACACCTCGCGGCCGGACAGGGTGGTGGGGAACGGCACGCCTGCAAGCTGCACGTCCAAGGCCGTGGTGGCGGCGGTGGCCAAGGGTGGGGTGATCACTTTCAACTGCGGGCCGCGGCCGGTGGTCATCCGGATGACCGCGACGGCCAAGGTGCGGAATACCAGTGCCCGTGTGGTGCTGGACGGCGGCGGCAAGGTGACGCTCAGTGGGATGGGCAAGCGCCGGATCCTCTACATGAACACCTGTGACAAGTCCCTGATGTGGACCACCTCGCACTGCGACAACCAGGCTCAGCCGCAGTTGGTGTTGCAGAACCTGACCTTCGCCGATGGCAACTCCACGGGAGAGCGTGCCGAGGGCGGGGGTGGGGGTGCGGTGTTCGTCCGTGGTGGGCGGGTCAAGGTGGTCAATTCGCGATTTATCCGGAATCGGTGTGACTCGACGGGGCCCGATCTGGGTGGGGCGGCCATCCGGGTGTTGAACCAGTACCGGAACCTGCCGGTGTATGTGGTGGGGAGCACGTTCGGTGGGGCCGCGGGGCAGGGCGGGGTCTGCTCCAATGGGGGTGCGCTGAGCGGTATCGGGGTGTCGTGGACGATTCTGAACAGCGTGTTCTCGTACAACAAGGCGATCGGGCGGGGTGCCAATCCGGCCAAGGGCGGGACGCCCGGGGGCGGTAGCGGGGGCGCGATCTACGCGGACGGGAACCTTTTCCACATCAAGATCGCTGGGTCGGTCATCCAGAACAACACCGCACGTGAGGGTGGCGGGGCGATCTTCTTCGTCAGCAACAACCGGACCGGGACGCTGCGCATCGAGAAGTCCCGGCTGCGGAACAACCCGAGCGCGGGCTTCGAGACCGCGGGGTATCCGGGCATCTTCTTCCTAGGGGCGGGAAAGCCGCAGATCGCGGCCTCCACAGTGCGTTAGGGGCGCACGCACCGGGCAGGCGCGGGCTTCGCTCGAAGTGGGCGCGGGTCCGGTGGCTGCGGTGGGTCGGCACTTGACAGCTCCGTCGCTGTCGCCTTCGGTCTCCGGCGTGCGCCCCGAGTTCTGGCGTCGTTGTGGGCATCTGTCGTGTGGTCTTGGAATGTCGACACTGTGGGCTTTTCTGCCCGTTGACGAGACCGTAGCGCATATGTAACCTTTGGCCAACGCTACGCAAGAATCTTGCAATCCGACGTTCAATTTCTCGCTGTTCCTCGCAACTTCAGGGATGCACTGCGTCCGTGCTCCTGCCCATCGTGTGCGATCAAGCCCCGACCCTGTCGTGCCTGACGAGAGAAGAACACGAATGAGAATGCCGCACGGACCATTACGGCTGGTGGCGACCCTGGTCGCCGCCGGCCTGCTCGCCGTGGGGCCGGTGGTGCCGGCCTCCGCCGCGGGCGGGCCCAACCTGTCTTCCGGAAAAGCGACCCTGGCCAGCAGTTCGGTGGCCGGGCACGCGGTCTCCGCGATCAACGACGGTGACCAGAACTCCTACTGGGAGAGCACCAACAACAGCTTCCCGCAGTGGGCCAGGATCGACCTCGGCGCCGCCACCAGCGTGGACCAGATCGTGCTGAAGGTGCCCCCGCCCACCACCTGGCAGACCAGGACCCAGACCCTCTCGGTCCAGGGCAGCGCCGACGGCACCAACTTCGCCACCGTGGTGCCCTCGGCCAACTACACCTTCGACCCGGCCACCGGCAACACGGTGACCATCAACTTCGCCGCCGCCGGCCACCGCTACTGGCGGGTCAACGTCACCGCCAACACCGGCTGGCCCGCCGCGCAGCTGGCCGAATTCGAGATCTACGGCGCCGACGGGAGCCCGAACGGCGCCAACCTGGCCGCCGGCAAGGCGATGAGCTCCAGCAGCGTGGCGCAGAGCTACGTGGCGGGCAACGCCAACGACGGCAACCAGGGGACGTACTGGGAGAGCGTCAACAACGTCTTCCCCCAGTGGCTCCAGGTGGACCTCGGGGCGGCCACCCAGATCGGCCGCGTCGTGCTGAAGCTGCCCGCGAGCGGCTGGGCCACCCGTACCCAGACCCTCGCCGTCCAGGGCAGCGCCAACGGCAGCACCTTCACCGACCTCGTGGGCTCGGCCGGATACGTGTTCAACCCGGCCAACGGCAACACGGTGACCATCAACTTCGCCGCCGTCAGCACCCGGTACGTGCGGCTGAACATCACCGCCAACACCGGCTGGGCGGCCGGGCAGATCTCGGAGTTCGAGGTGTACGCCCCGCAGGGCGGCGACAACCAGCCCCCCACTGCGCCGGGCAACCTGGCCTTCACCGAGCAGACCCCCGGCCAGGTACGGCTGACCTGGACGGCATCCACCGACAACGTGGGCGTGGTCGGCTACGACATCTACGCCGACAACCAGCTCAGGGCGAGCGTGGGCAACCTCACCACGTACACCGACACCCAGCCGGTGAGCGCGACCGTGACCTACTTCGTCCGGGCCAAGGACGCGGCGGGGAACGCCTCGGCGAACAGCAACAGTGTCACCCGGCAGGGCCAGGGCGGCGACAACCAGCCCCCGACCGCGCCGGGCAACCTGGCCTTCACCCAGCCGGGCGGCGGCCAGATCCGGCTCACCTGGACGGCATCCACCGACAACATCGGCGTAACTGGTTACGATATTTACGCAAATAATGCCCTAAGGGCGAGCGTGGCTGGAAATATCCTGACGTATACGGATACGCAGCCGGGGAACCTGACGGTCACCTATTTTGTCCGGGCGAAGGACGCGGCGGGCAACGAGTCCGCCAACAGCAACAGTGTGACCCGCACCGGGACCGGCGATCCGGAGACCAACCTGGCCATCGGCAAGGAGATGGTGGAATCCGGGCACGTGCACACGTTCGTCGCGGCCAACGCCAACGACAACAACCTGAGCACCTACTGGGAGGGCAACTCCGGCGCCTTCCCCAACACGCTGACCGTCAAGCTCGGCGCCAACGCCGTGGTCAGCTCCGTGGTGCTCAAGCTCAACCCGGGCACCGAATGGGGCACCCGTACCCAGAACATCCAGATCCTGGGCCGCGAGCAGAGCGCCACCGGTTACACCAACCTGGTCTCGGCCGCCAACTACACCTTCAACCCGGCCACCGGAAACTCGGTCACCGTCACCTTCAACGCGACCGTCGCCGACGTACAGCTGAAGTTCAACAGCAACACCGGCGCCCCGGGCGGACAGGTCGCCGAGTTCCAGGTGTTCGGCGTCCCGGCTCCCAACCCGGACCTCACCGTCACCAACCTCAGCTGGACCCCGACCTCGCCGAACGAGACCAACGCCATCACCCTGTCGGCCACCGTGCGCAACTCCGGCTCCGCCGCGGCGCCCGCCGACAGCGTCACCTTCTACCTCGGCGGCGCGCTGGTCGGCACCGCCGACATCCCCGCCCTGCCGGTGGGCGGCACCGCCACCGTGACGAGCGACGTCGGCACCCGCGCCATGGGCAGCTACCAGGTCAGCGCCCGGGTAGACGCCGACAACACGGTCTTCGAGATGAACGAGAACAACAACACGCTGACCGCCGCCACCCCGCTGGTGGTCGCCCAGGCCCCCGGCCCCGACCTCCAGGTCACCGAGATCACCTACAACCCGGCCAACCCGGCGGTCGGCGCGCCGGTCACCTTCACCGTCGCGGTGAACAACCGGGGCACCACGGCCTCCGGCGCGACCACGGTCACCCGGGTCGTGGTGGGCGGCACCACGCTGAACACCACCACCCCGTCGATCGCGGCGGGGGCGACCCTCCAGGTGGCCATCACCGGCAGCTGGACGGCCACCGCCGGCGGCGCCACCATCACCGCCACCGCGGACGCGACCAACACCGTCCAGGAGACCAACGAGACCAACAACACGCTGACCCGGTCGATCGTGGTCGGGCGCGGCGCGGCCGTACCGTGGGAGGAACTGGAGGCGGAGAACGCCGGCTACCAGGGCACCCTGCTCACCGCGGACCCGCTGCGCACCTTCGGCCACACCAACTTCGCCACCGAGTCCTCCGGCCGCCAGTCGGTCCGGCTGAACAACACCGGCCAGTACGTCGAGTTCACCTCGACCGCCCAGGCCAACTCCATTGTGGTCCGCAACTCCATCCCCGACGCCCCGGGCGGCGGCGGCATGGAGGCCACCATCAGCCTCTACATCAACGGCACGTTCAACCGGAAGCTGACGCTCTCCTCCAGGCACAGCTGGCTGTACGGCAACACCGACGGCCCCGAGGCCCTCACCAACACCCCCCAGGCCGACGCCCGCCGGCTGTTCGACGAGTCCCACGCCCTGCTCACGCAGAGCTACCCGCCGGGGACCAAGTTCCGGCTTCAGCGGGACGCCACCGACACCGCCTCCTTCTACATCATCGACCTGATCGACCTGGAGCAGGTCGCGCCGGCGCTCAGCCAGCCGCCCGGCTGCGTCTCGATCACCCAGTACGGCGCCATCCCGAACGACGGCCTGGACGACACCGCCGCCATCCAGCAGGCGGTCACCGACGACCAGAACGGCGTGATCAGCTGCGTCTGGATCCCGCCGGGCCAGTGGCGCCAGGAGAAGAAGATCCTCACCGACGACCCGCTCAACCGGGGCCAGTACAACCAGGTGGGCATCAAGGACGTCACCATCCGCGGCGCGGGCATGTGGCACTCCCAGCTCTACACGCTCACCGAACCGCACCTGGCCCAGGGCAGCATCAACCACCCGCACGAGGGCAACTTCGGCTTCGACATCGACAGCAACACCCAGATCTCGGACATCGCCATCTTCGGTTCCGGCACCATCCGCGGCGGACCCGGCGGCGCCGAGGGCGGCGTCGGCCTGAACGGGCGGTTCGGCGTGAACACCAAGATCGTCAATGTCTGGATCGAGCACGCCAACGTGGGCGTCTGGGTGGGCCGGGACTACGACAACATCCCCGACCTGTGGGGCCCGGCCGACGGGCTGGAGTTCTCCGGGATGCGGATCAGGAACACCTACGCCGACGGCATCAACTTCACCAACGGCACGCGCAACTCGAAGGTGTTCAACTCCTCGTTCCGTACCACCGGGGATGACGCGCTGGCGGTCTGGGCCAACAAGTACGTGAAGAACCCGGCCGTGGACATCGCCCACGACAACCAGTTCGTCAACAACACCATCCAGCTGCCGTGGCGGGCCAACGGCGTCGCCGTGTACGGCGGGTACGGCAACAAGATCGAGAACAACCTCATCTACGACACCATGAACTACCCCGGCATCATGCTGGCGACCGACCACGACCCGCTGCCGTTCTCGGGCACGACGCTGATCGCCAACAACGCGCTCCACCGGACCGGCGGGGTGTTCTGGGGCGAGGCGCAGAAGTTCGGCGCCATCACGCTGTTCGCGCAGGGTCAGGACATCACCGGCGTCACCATCCGGGACACCGATATCTACGACTCCACCTACGACGGCATCCAGTTCAAGTCGGGCGGCGGCAGCACGCCGAACGTCGCGATCACCAACGTCCGCATCGACAAGTCCAACAACGGCGCCGGCATCCTGGCGATGGGCGGCGCCCGGGGCAGCGCGACGCTGACCAACGTGACGATCACCAACTCGGCGACCGGGAACATCGTCCGGGAGAGCGGCACGCAGTTCGTGATCAACGGCGGCTAACGCGGGTTAATCGGACCGGCCATGGGACTCGCCCCCATGGCCGGTCCTTTTGTTATCTGCTGTGCGTCCTCCAGACGTCCAGCACCATGCTTACGGTGAAGAACGCCGGCAGCAGGAGAGCGCCCACGACGACGAGGACGGTGCCGGAGAGCAGGTCGGTCATCAGGGCGAGCCCGGTCAGGCCCAGCGCCGCCAGCACCGCGAAGGCGATCTTCCAGTCGTCGCCGATGATGAAGTCGTACCAGAACCGGGCGAAGCCCTTGAGGAACCTCATCAGGCCATCTCCTTCCGCCGTATCCGAGGCAACGCCACCACGAGGATCCGGGAGAGCAGCAGCCAGAGCGCCAGCAGCGCGAGGATCGCCAGGTCCCCTCCCGGCCACTCCAGGCTGTGGTGCTCGCTGGTGAGCACGCCCAGCCCCTCCACCGCCCAGTACGTGCCGAAGGCCGCCAGCAGCAGGCCCACGCCGTACTTGAGGGCGTTCTCCGGGATCATGGACAGGGGGCGGTGCAGCACCGCGCCGAGCGTCAGCACGATCGCCCCGGCGGCGACCGCGCCCCAGACCGCGCCCGGGACGTTGTCCGCGCTGAGGCCGAAGGTGATGACGATGAACACCACCTCGACCCCTTCCAGGAAGACGCCCTTGAACGCCACCACGAAGCCGAAGGTGTCGAGCCCGAAGCGCCGGTTGGTGGCGGCGGCCTGGGCGGCGGCGGTCTGGACGGCGAACTCCTCGGTCTCGTCGTGCCTGGCCTTGAGGCCGGCGGCGCGCAGGGTGGCCTTGCGGAGCCACTGCAGGCCGAAGATCAACAGGAGCGTGCCCACGGTGAGCTGGAGCGCGGCCTGGGGGAGCCAGGTGCTCAGCGCGTAACCGGCCGCGAAGGTGAAACCGGTCAGCGCCACCAGCGCGGCCGCGGCGCCGGCCAGCGCCGACCGCCAGTTCCGGGTGAAGCCCATGGCCAGCACGATGGTCAGTGCTTCAACGAACTCGACGAACGAGGCGACGAAGGTGGAGCCGACCAGACCCAGGGTCGTTCCTTCCATCGGATCTCCTCATGTAGCACTTGTTTCATAGAGACGATAGTTACACTGTGATAGGCGTGTCAACGGCTGGTAGTGTGCCTGACGTGGCTAACGAACCCGAGGTGGGGCGGCGGTGGCTGCTGCTCATCTACCGCGTGCCCTCCCAGTCGTCGAAGGCCCGGGTCGCGGTCTGGCGCGATCTCAAACGCCTCGGCGCGCTCTACCTCCAGCAGGCCGTCTGCGTGCTTCCCGACCGGGAGGACCTGCGGGCCGCGCTGGAGCGGGTGCGTGAACGCATCGACGAACTCGACGGCTCCAGCCACTTCTTCGTCCTCGACGACGTCGACGACCGGGAACAGCGGCAGATGCTGGACGGCTTCCGCGCCAACTCCGCCAAGGAGTACGACGAGATCGTCGAAGAGTGCGAGACGAAGTTCTTCAAGGAGATCGAGTTCGAGCGTTACCGGGAGAACTACACCTTCGAAGAGGCCGAGGAGATCCGGCAGGACCTGGAGAAACTCCGCCGCTGGCTGCGCAAGGTGGAGGCCCGCGACTGGATCGGCGCCCCCGGGCGGGACCACGCCCGCGAACGTGTCGCCGAATGCGAACGCCTCCTGGAGGAATTCGAAGCCGACGTCGCCGAACGCGTCGGCGAAGCCGGCTGATCGAACGTGTCGGCGAGGCCGGCTGATCGAACGTGTCGGCGAGGCCGACTGACCGTGCAGGCGAGGTCGGCTGGCCGGATGCGCAGGCGAGGCTGGCTGACCGGACGCGCGTTTCACGGCCTTTGCGGCGGTCGACCGCCGCTATCGTGCGCGGAGAGACCGCCCCTCCTCCCCGACCCGGACGGAAGGGACGGTTGCGATGGGCGGTGCGGAGGTAGCCCACCCGGCCCGAACGGAGGAACACGATGATGAGCATCTGGTGCCCCACCTGCGCCCTGACGCAGGACCCTCTCGCCTGGTGTTGTGAACGTTGCGGCGGCACGCTTGAGGTGACCGGCCCCACCGTCACGGCCGAGCCCCTTGCCGCTTCCGGGCGCGACGGAGTGTGGAAATATCGCTCATGGCTACCGGATGTCGAGCCCATCACGCTCGGCGAGCCGACCACACCCCTGCTCCGCCAGGACTGGCACGGCCTTGACGTCGTCTTCAAACTGGAGGGCGCGCTGCCCACCGGCTCCTTCAAGGACAGGGGCGTCACCGTCCTGGTCAGCTGGCTGGCACAACACGGCGCGAAAGCCGTGACCATCGACTCCTCGGGCAACGCGGGCGCCGCCCTCGCCGCCTACTCCGCCCGCGCCGGCCTGACCTGCCACGTCTTCGCCCCCGCCACGGCCTCACCCGGCAAACTCCGCCAGATCACCGCGTACGGCGCGGAGCTACACTCCATCCCCGGCACCCGCCAGGACGTCACCGACGCGGCCATGACCCACGCTGAGACCACGGGCGACATCTACGCCTCCCACGCCTGGAGCCCACTCTTCCTCGCCGGCACCCAAACCTTCGCCTTCGAAGCCTGGGAACAACTCGGCCACACGGCCCCCGACGCCGTAGTCCTCCCCGTAGGCGCCGGCACCCTCCTCCTCGGCATCATCCACGGCTACACCGCCCTCCACACCGTCGGCCTGATCCCCCACATCCCCCGCATCTACGGCATCCAGTCCACCGCCTGCGCCCCCCTCGTCACCCCGGGCCCCGACCCCCTCCCCGTCACCCCAGGCCAAACCGCCGCCGAGGGCATCAAAATCGCCACCCCACCCCGGGCCCGAGCCATCATCTCCGCAGTCCAAGCCACCGGCGGCCGCATCATCGCCCTCCCCGACGACGCCCTCTGGCACTCCCACACCACCCTCACCAAATCCGGCATCTACCCCGAACCCACCTCCGCCATCGCCCCCGCCGCCCTACCCCACCTCAACCTCACCGGCACGGTCCTGATCCCCATCACCGCCACCGGCCTCAAATCCCCCGCCTGACAGGTCGAACGACCGGGACTCTATGAGAGGGGTTGGCTTGATCCGCGTAGTGGAGTTCGGCCCGTACACCGTCCAGGACCTCCACGAGCTTCCCGAGGACGGCAAGGGGTTCGAACTTGAGGACGGCTGGCTTGTCGAAGTGGCCACCGACCCCCGCCATCATTGGGTGACCAGAAACCTCTGTCGAACCATCGAGGCCGTGTCTGGAGCTTCCGTGATCGTTTGTGCGGGTGGTGGTTGGGAGATCAGCACCCCCGCCGGCATCCGCAAACCAGACGTCTTCGTCATCCCTCGGGAGGTCGCCCGCGCAGCCATCCTCGATGAATCACCAAAGGTCATTCCTGGTCGAGAGGTCCTCATGGCCGCCGAGGTCGTCTCCCCGGGAAGCAGTAGCGAACGGAACGACCGGGTGCGGAAAGTCGGAGAGTACGCATCAGTCGGCATCTCCCAGTACTGGATCGTGGACCACCAGCCCGAACCCCGAGTCCACATGCTGACCCTGGGCGAACACGGGTACAGCGCAACCCCGCCCGTCCTCGCCGGAACAACGCTCACAGCCGAAATCGACGCTGACAAGCCCTTCACGGTTACGTTCGACCCGGCTGCGCTCCTCGAGTTCTGAGACTTCCGGAATACGGAACGCCTCTGGCGATTCAGGGGTGTGAGGTGTGCGTACCAGCCTGTGTTGATGGCCGCCGTCACCACATAGGTGCAGGCGTCAGTCACGGAAGTAGGAGTTCGAGTTCCAGTTCGTGTCTGATTGGGATGTTGTCGTTGCCCAGTTCCGGGATGGCTGGTTTGAGGTGTCGGGCGGTGGTGACCGCGTCGAGGTGGAGGGCGATGAGGTTCCAGCCCCGGCGTTGGTAGAAGCGGAGGGCGCGGGTGTTGTCGTTGGTGGTGGTGAGCCAGAGGCGGTGGCAGCCGGAGGTGGTGGCGTGGGTGGTTAGGGCGGTCAGGAGAGGGGCGCCGAGGCCGGGGGCATTGAGGACGATGACTTCCCAGTTGGAGCCTGTTGGGTGGTAGATGAGCAGGCCCTTGGGGGTTCCGTCGAGTTCGGCCACGAATCCGGGGAGGGTGGTGGGGTCGTGGAGGACGCCGCGAGAGACGATCTCGAGGGCGCCGAAATCGGCGGTCAGCAGGGCGGCGGCCCATTCAATGTCGGCGGGGGTGAAGGGGCGGATGATGGGGTCCACGTCTTGGATTGTGGTGGGTATCGGAGAGTCTGGCATCTTGTGGGGGGCAGATTGCCGGAAACCCACATTGTCGTGACCTGGGCGTCCTCCCTAACGTCGGCTGCGAGGAGCGACGGAAGGGGCGGCTGTGGGGTTGCGGGCGGGGCGGCGGGATGGGCCGGTTATTGATGTTCACTGTCATCGGGAGTGCGGGCCGGCCGCGGCGTTGATGAAGGAGGCCGAGCGGGCGGCGGGCAAGGTGGCGTTGGGGCATGGGAACGCGACCACGCAGGCGGTGAACCGGCGGCAGTTGGCGGAGATCCGGCCGAAGATGGATCTGCTGGATGTGCGGATCGCGGACATGGACCGGATGGGGGTGGACGTCCAGGCGGTGGCCGTCGCCGTCTATCAGTACTACTACTGGGCGGATCCGGAGCTTGGCGCCAAGGTGTCGCGGGTCGTGAACGAGGAGGTTGTCGAGGCGACGGCGAAGTACCCCGGGCGGTTCCTGCCGTTGGGCACGGTTCCACTTCAGGACACCGATGCCGCTGTCGGGGAACTGCGGTATCTGGCGACTGAGCTGGGCATGCGCGGTATCGAGATCGGCACCCACGTGGAGGGCGAGGAGATTTCGGCGGAGCGCCTGGAGCCGTTCTGGGCCGAGGTGGAGCGGCTGGGCACCGTGGTCGTGATCCACACCCAGGGGCACACACATCCGCAGCGCATGCAGGGGCACAACTTCGTCAACATCATCGGGCATGCTTTCGAGGCCACGCTGGCCACGGCTCATCTGATTTTCGACGGGGTTCTCGAACGCCATCCCGACTTGAAGATCGTGGTGGTGCACGGCGGCGGCTACCTGCCCGCCTACCCGGGCCGTATCGACCACGGTTGGCGTGCTCGCGCCGATGTGAGTGAGAACGTCCCCCGCCCGCCGGGGGAGTACCTGCGGAAGTTCTACTTCGACACGATGGTGTTCGATCCCGCCCAGCTGAAGTTCCTCGTCGACCGCTACGGCGCCGATCATGTGCTCCTCGGCACCGACTATCCGTACGACATGGGCGACGACGACCCACTGGCCCTCATCGGAGCCACCCCCGGCCTGGAACAGTGGCAGATCGACCTGATCAGCGGCGGCAACGCGGCCCGCCTGCTCAGCCTCACCTGAGCCACCCCAACCACCGAAATATCAGGAAATGAGTGAGCTGATGCCGGACAAAGGCATAGGGCTGGCCGTCATCGGATGTGGCACGGTCGGCCGGATCCGGGCGGTGCTGGCCCGGGAGTACCCAGGGGTGACCTGGCTCGGGCTGTGCGACATCGACCCCGACACCCTGAAGAAGCTGGCCACCGACACCCGCGCCGACTACGCGACCACCGACGCGGCCCAACTGCTCGCCCGCCCCGAGGTCACCGCGGTGATCGTGGCCACCGACGAGAGCCGCCACGTCGACCCGATCCTGATGTCAGTGGCCCGCGGTTTCCCCCTGTTCATCGAGAAACCCCTCGCCACCGACCCGGTGGAGTCGGCCAGGGTGCTCGCCGCCATCGAGGAGAGCGGTGTGGACGCCGTGGTCGGCTACACCCAGCGCTTCCGCCGCCGCTTCCTCGCCGTCAAACAACGCCTGCGGGACGGCCAGATCGGCCAGGTCACCTCGGTGGTCACCCGCGCCTTCATGAACCGCATGGTCCCCGACGCCACCCTGGGCAAGACCGACGACACCACCGGCCTCACCCCGATGGTGGTCTCCGGCACCCACAGCCTGGACATGAGCATGTGGCTGCTGGAAGGCCGCACCCCGGTCGAGGTGTACGCCCGCTCCGTCGACGTGGTGCTCGGGCCGTCCGGCACCAAGGACGGCACCTTCGGCATCTTCACGATGGACGACGGAACCCTGTTCAGCATGAACATCAACTGGGCCCTCCCCGCCATCTGGCCAGGCTCGGTGTACGGCCTGGAGATCGGCATCGTCGGCACCACCGGGGTGATCGACATCGAGGACACCCACCGCGACGTCATCGTCGCCTCCGAACACCCCCAGCCCGCCGGTTACCGCAGCCGCGGCTTCGAGGCCCCCGCCCCACGGCACGTCGACTTCGTCGGCAGCTACCCCCCGGGCGACCTGTCGGACGGCCTGCTCTGGGGCCCGATGCGCGAGGAGACCATGTCCTGGTTCAGCCGGATCAGCCTCGGCACCCGTACGCCGCACGCCACCGCCCGCGAAGGCCACGCGAACCTGATGCACACGATGGCGATGGACCTGTCGGCCCGGCGGGGCGCCCCCGTACGCCTGCCGATCACCCCCGAGGAACTCCGCGCCGGCCTGCGGGAGGAGACCCGATGAACGTCGGAATCATCGGCACCGGCTGGTGCGGCGGCATCCGCGCGGTGGGCGCCGCCCGTAGCGCGCTGGTGTCCGAGCTGCACCTGTGCGACATCGACCAGGACCGCCTCCGCGAGGTGGCCGAGCTCACCGACCCGACCAGTATCACCACCGACTGGACGGAGATCGTGGCGAACGACCGCGTGAGCGCGGTCATGATCTCCTCCACCCCCGAGACCCTGCACCACCCGATGGCCAAGGCCGCGCTCGAAGCGGGCAAGCACGTCCTGCTCGAAAAGCCGATGGCACTCACCCTGGACGAGGCCGACGAACTGGTTAACCTGGCCGAAGACGGCGGCCTGAAGTTCACCATCGGCTACTCCCAGCGCTTCAACGCCAAACAGGCGATGATCAAGCGGGCCATCGACGACGGCACCCTCGGCACGGTCACCAGCGTGCTGATCAGCCGCCACATCACCCGCTCGCTGGGCGCGAAGATCAGCTCCAGAACCAAGCTCTCGCCCGCCGCCATGGAGGCCACCCACGACCTGGACTTCGCGTTCTGGTGCCTGCTGCCACGTCGCCCGGTCCGGGTGTACTCGCAGAACGCCTGGGGCGTACGGGCCGCCACTCACGGGGCGCCGGACACCCAGTACCTGATCGTCACCATGGACGACGGCACGGTGGTCACCGTCGGCGCCGGTATGTCGCTGCCGCCCGGCTACCCGAACCAGTCGACCACCTGGCTGGAGGTGCTGGGCACCGAGGGCGCCGTACTGGCCGACGCCAGCCACCGCGACATCGTGCTGAACACCGTGGCGCGCGGCGTGGAGTTCCCGCTCTCCACCATGCCCGGCGAGTACGTCGGCGAGGTGTACGCGGGCCCGATGGAGCGGGAGACCACCCACTTCCTGGAGGCTGTCGCCTACGACCGTCCGGTCATGGTGGACCCGCGGCTGGCTCGGGTGACGATGGAGGTCTACCTGGCCGCCGACCTGTCCGCCGAGCGGAACGAGGCGATCGGCCTGCCCCTCACCGCGGAGCAGGCCGAGGCCGCGTTGAAGATCAGCCGAGCCTGAGCAGCCGCGCGGCGTTGCCGCCGAGCACCAGCCGCCGCGCCTGTTCGTCGAGCCCGACTCGCTCGATGAAGGCGAGCGGGTCCACGGTGCCCATGTCGAACGGGTAGTCGGTGCCGAGCAGCACGTGCTCGGCGCCGAACTCGGCCACCAGATGCCGCACCATGCCCGGATCGAACACGTTCGTGTCGAAGTACAGCTCGCGCAGGTAGTCGCTGGGGGGCCGGTCGATCTGGCCGCGCAGCTCGGGCCGTACGGCGTAGGCGTGGTCGGTGCGGGCGAAGTAGAACGGGAGGTAGCCTCCGCCGTGCACGACGACCATCCGGAAGCCGGGGTGCCGCCGCCACACCCCGCCCAGGATCATCCTGGTCGTGGCCAGCGCCGAGGCCAGCGGCATGCACATGACGTTGACCAGGTAGTAGTCGGTCATCCGCTCGCCGTGCGTGAACCCCTGCGGGTGCATGATGGCCGTCATCTCCAATTCGGCCGCCGCCTCCCACACCACGTCGAACCTGGGGTGGTCGAGGTCCGCCCCCACCACGTCGGCGCTCATCTCGAACCCGTTGAACCCCAGGTCCCGGGCCTCCCGGAGCACCTCGACGGCCAGTTCGGGATGGTTCATCGGCGGGTTGGCGACCGCCGCGAACCGGTCCGGATACCGGGCTACCACCTCGGCGAACCGCTCATGCTGGGTACGGCTGGCCTTCAGCGCCTGCTCTTTGTCCAGCCAGTAGAAGTACTCGGACGGCGGCACCGCGAGCACCTGCAGGTCGACACCCTGCTTGTCCATGTCGGCCAGCCGCGCCTCGGCGTCCTCGAACTGCCGGGTCTGCCGCTCGCTCGCGCGGTACTCCCGGTTGTAGCGCAGGGTCTGCGCCGAGGAGTACCGGACACGCGGCTCGTACTCCGGCCGGTAAAAAGGCCGGGCTATTTCCTCCGCCGCCGGGACGGACAGGTGCGTGTGCACGTCCACCACCCGGTACGGCGGTTTCTCGGCGACGGTCGGTTCAATTACGGGCGCCAGTTCCGGCCACCATTCCTCAGTCATGTCACCTATTCTCCTCACTCCGGCCGGGAGTCGCCATATGCGTTATTCTTTTGATGAATTAATTTCGTTCTGTACGGAATTGTTTTGTGCTGCCGGAATTCGGGACGAGCATGCTTTAATTGCAGCCCAACGACTGGTCGAGGCCGACCTTCGGGGGCGTTCCGGGCATGGGCTGATCAGGGTCGCGCCGTACCTGGAGCGGATCCGAGCCGGCGGGATCGACCGGTACGCCCAGCCGAGGGTCATCCGGGAGACTGCGGCCAGTGCGCACATCGACGGCGGCAACGGGCTCGGCCAGGTGGTCATGACGATGGCCGTGGAACTGGCCGTCGCCAAGGCCGCCGAGGCCGGGATCGCGGTCGTGGGAACCGTCAACTCCAACCACGCTGGGGCCGCCGGGCTCTATCCGGCGATGGCCGCCCGGCACGGCATGGCCGGGATCTATCTGGCGGTCGCCAACGCCAACGGCATGCCGCCATGGGGCGGCACCGACCCGGTGCTGGGCCCCAACCCCATCTCCATCGCGGTCCCCTCCGCCGACGGACCACCATTCCTGCTGGACATCGCCACCACAGCCGCCTCCCACGGCGCGATCAAAGTGGCTCGTCAGGCAGGCCGACCATTGCCGGTCGGTTGGGTAGCCGACCGGGAGGGCGGGCCGATCACCGATCCCGACCGCGCGGACGAAGGCTTCCTTCTGCCCATCGGCGGCTACAAGGGCTCGGGCCTGACCATCGCCGTCGGCCTGCTGGCCGGGGTACTCAACGGCGCGGCCTTCGGCCATGACGTGGTGGACCACCGGACGAACCCATCCACGCCCACCAATACCGGACAGCTCTTCATCGCCCTCCGCGCGGACGCGTTCCGGCCCCTGGAGACCGTCCTCGCCGACGTGGCCGAGCACCTGCGGGCACTGCGAGAGTCGGGCAGCCAGTCAGGCGACCCCCTCCGCCTCCCGGGCGACCAGGCCGCACACCTCGAAGAGGAATATCTCCGAGACAGCCTGCCGATCGCCCCCGCCGTACGGGACGCACTCAACACGGAAGCGGCTCGCGCGAACATTCCCCGCCGCCTCTGAAATAGTTCACCGTGCACGCGGCGATATCCCCACGCCGGGGTTCTCCTTCGCCAACCGAGGCCACGAAACCGCGTCGCCCTATGAAGGGCTCCCTTCTCTGACTTGTGAACGGCTCCCGGAGGTGGCGTTTCCGGGACACCTTTGACGGATCTCTTCTATCAGAAAGGCAAGAAATGCGGCTGGTCACCTTCGACACCGACTCGGGAACGCGTATCGGTGCGTTGCGCGGAAGCGGGGACGTCGTTGATTTCGCGCAGGATCCGGAATTGCCAACCACGATGGAGGATTTCGTCGCGCGGGGCGGGGAAGCGCTGGACCGAGCCGCCCGGCTCCTCACATCGGCGGAGGCGATCCCGGCGGACCGGGTCAGGCTGCGCGCTCCGATCCGCCCCCGCAACAACGTGATGTGCGTCGGCAAGAACTACCTCGACCACGCCAAGGAGTTCGCGGGCAGCGGCTTCGACGCCTCACAACGACAGACCGTGCCAGACCACCCGGTCGTATTTACCAAGGCACTCTCCTCGATCACCGGCCCGAACGACGCCGTCACGGTCTCCGCCGACACCACCGGCACCACCGACTACGAGGGCGAACTCGCCATCGTCATCGGCGAGGGCGGAACGAGCATCCCCGCGGCCGACGCCTGGCGCCACGTGTACGGCTACACGATCATCAACGACCTGACCATCCGCGCCCTACAGAAACGCCACATACAGTTCTTCCTCGGCAAGAGCGCCGCCACCTACTGCCCGATGGGCCCCTACCTGGTCACCCACGACGAGATCCCCGACCCCACCACCCTCTGGCTCCGCACCCGAGTAAACGGCGAACTCCGCCAGGCGGCCCCCCTCGCCGACCTCATCTTCCCCATCCCCACCCTGATCGAGGCCATCTCCACAGCGGTAACCCTCGAACCAGGCGACGTGATCGCCACCGGCACCCCCTCCGGCGTCGGCATCGGCTTCACCCCACCCCGCTTCCTCGCCCCCGGCGACATCATCGAGGTATCCATCGACGGAATCGGTACGCTCACCAACCGCACCGTGTGACGACGAGGGAGGCCGACCAATGACATCCCCCCAGGGCTACGGCCCTGATCACAACTCCCCCTACGGCTACAGCCTGCACCACGTCCAACTGGCGATTCCACCCGGCGCCGAAGACGAATGCCGCGCGTTCTACATCGGCATCCTCGGCCTAACCGAGATCACCAAGCCACCATCCCTGGCGGCCAAGGGCGGTCTATGGGTCCGCGCGGACGCAATCGAGATCCACCTGGGCGTAGAGGAGAACTTCCACCCAGCCAAGAAGGCCCACCCCGGCATCCGGGTCACCGCCCTGGACCAACTCGCCAAACACCTGAACGCCAACGGCGTACCAACCAATTGGGACGACAACTTCCCCGGCCACCGGCGCTTCTACACCTACGACAACGTCGGCAACCGTCTTGAGTTCATCCAGAGGGACACCGACATCCCAGCAGAGTGGTGAGATGACTGACCTGAGCTGAAGCGTCAGAGTGTGATCATCCCGCCCAGACAACGCTGTAGATCATGATCAGCTCGGCCTTCTCATCCACATGGAATGCCCTGACCCCGAAGTCGCCGAAGACCGTTCTCCGAAACGACGGATCATCGGGGTAAACGGCGGTGGCATCCCACGGCTCGTCAATCAGTTCGGCAGTTCTGGCCGCCAATGCCAGGATGGCCTCGAACGGCAGCCCCTTCATCTGGGCCAGCGCGAACGGATGCAACTCGGCGCGGTAGCTTATCTCCGGCGAGCCCGCGCCTGGGCCACCTGCTCCGCCCAGTCGGGGAAAACGTTCTCAGCGGGCGTGCCCGTAGGCATCCGGCCCTCCCGTATCTGCCGCTCCACGTCCTTCACCGCCGGGTCGGTGTCAAGCATCGCTTCCCCCCACCAACGGCGCAGGAGGGACTCTACCTGCTCAAGTGGAGCTGTACCGAGCTCACGATAGAACTCCATACGCCGACTACCAGAAAGCGCAGCGGCGATGCCGTCGGCAGTCCGCGGCACCTGGGGCTGCTTGTAGGCCTCCTCATGGCCAGCCTGAGCGCTCATGCGTTGGATCACCCCCCATCCCCGCGTGCGCGGGGAGACGCAAGATGGAAACTCTCCCCGCGTGCGCGGGGTAATCTCCCAACGCCAAACTATAGGCCACGGCATAGGAATCATCTCCGCGTGCGCGGGGAGCACGACGAGCGGGCGCCGGATCTCGTCGCCACCACCGGACCATCCCCGCGTGCGCGGGGAGCACAAGATCCACTCGGCCGCCGGGACGCTGGCCCGGGGAACATCCCCGCGTGCGCGGGGAGTACAGCGGGGTCAGGCCTTCACGGATCCCGTCCCCGGGACCATCCCCGCGTGCGCGGGGAGCACACCTTCCTTGCCCGTTGGGTGAAGTCCTGCCGGGGACCATCCCCGCGTGCGCGGGGAGCACCCCTTCGCCCCGAATATCCGCAGCCCGTTTCAGGGACCATCCCCGCGTGCGCGGGGAGCGCGCGGCGGCGGTCACCGCCCACCGGCTGGACGAGGGACCATCCCCGCGTGCGCGGGGAGCGCGTGCCAAGAATGTCTCTGGGTCGGCGGCGATCAGGACCATCCCCGCGTGCGCGGGGAGCGCTGGGGTCCGTAATGCCGGGTGCAAGACTCTCGGGGACCATCCCCGCGTGCGCGGGGAGCGCACTTGCTGACCTGGGGAGTTAGTTGGCGAGGTGGTGGAAATTTATTAACTTTGAAGAGTTGGGCATTTCGGACCTTGGGGAGGTGGCGTGGGCATGTTGATGGTAGGGCAGGGCATGCGGCCGCGCTGGGAAGTGGATCTTTTTCGTGGGGATTCGACGAGGTTTGACTGTCGGCGGACACGTGGCTTCTTCTTGGAGGCTGCCTTGAATCGCCCCGCCAGCAGCCACCCAGTCATCCGTCGATCGCCCGCGCCCCGGTGCCGCCGTCCTTCGGCACCTGCCCGCCGCGTGCGTTTCACATAATGTGCCGCCGTGTGGTGTCCGCACCCGGGCCAGCACGACCGCAGCACGATGACGCCCTGTGAGGTCGTGTATCTCAAGTATTCCTTGATCTCCCCGCAGTTCTTCACCCCCTCGGCTCTTGCCGACCGGGATTGATCGCGATCAAATGGGGATATCTGGCCGTCTGCGGGGAACCTGCTGGCCGTCGGTGGAGTCGTACCTGGCCGCCGTCACCTGTGATCAACCAGATACTCAAGCCGCGCCCGCGTCCGAAATGTCCACTTCTCAGTTAATAGATTTCCGCTTCCTCGATGCCTAGCTTCCCACGTCAGCGAGTGTGCTCCCCGCGCACGCGGGGATGGTCCCGCGGCCGTGGACGCGATCTCGGCGCTGGTGAAGTGCTCCCCGCGCACGCGGGGATGGTCCGGCCTTCTCCAGCACAGGGAGATCACCAGGCAGGTGCTCCCCGCGCACGCGGGGATGGTCCCAGCCAGGCCGTGATCTGGGTGAGGTTCGGGCCGTGCTCCCCGCGCACGCGGGGATGGTCCCCCGCTCTATGCGGGAACCCCCGCCGGTCCTGTCACGGTCCGGCGGGGGCTTCCGCTTTCACTCCCCCTGCTTGCCCTTCCTGACGGGGGCTCCTCCTCGTTCAGACGGTGAGGGCGCGTAATTCCCGGGTGGCGGGCACCGTACGAGCGCTTTCAGGTAGGGCTTGGATGATCTGGCCCATGATCCGGCGGCGTGAGGCTCCCAGTGGTTGTTCCTCGGCGGCGGTGGAGGCGATGTCGAGGCTTGTGGTGATGTCCCGGTCATGTACGAGGGCGAGCGCCTGCATCAGCTTGAGTTCGGTTACATCTGCGCGGAGGGTGACAGGGCAGAGGGCCAGGGCGCGCTCAAGGGCCTGTGATGCCTCGGCCGTGTCCCCCATGAGGGCTGACGGGTACGCCTGGCTCCAATGCATGCGTCGCTCTGAGAAGCTCCACAGCGGTGATCCCCTGTCGGGGTCGGGTAGTGCTTCGTATGTCCGGTCAAGGTCGTGCTGTGCGGAGCGGGCTTGGGCGGCGTCGCCTTCGGAGGCTGCCGCGATGGCCTTGGCGCTGTAGGCGCGGGCAAGACTGGTACTCGGCGCGCCGCCGGAGATCTCAATGGCTTCATCTGCCAGCCGGCTGACGGTCGGGGCGGGACGTCCGGCCCAGAATGCATAGGTCGATTCGCGAGCGCGTACCCAGACACGCAGGTCGCGGTCGTTCGTCTCGTCGGCGGTACGGCGGGCGAGCCGCCAGGACCTCAGTGCGGCGTTTCTCTCGCCTATGTCGCTGAACTCCATCGCCAGTATCGCCGAGAGCTGTGAGCTGATTCGCAACAGCCCGGCGCGCGTGAAGGAAGTCTGGCTTGTGCCGAGCAGCCGGGAGACCTCTACCAGGTCGTTGGCGGCGGCGCTGATGAGACTGCCGGGTGGGCGGGTGACGTATTGGCACCCGTACTCGAAGACCAGTTCCTCCCAGTGCGCCAGCTCGGTGTTCTCGTGCTGGCCAAGGGCGCTTTCCGCCCGGGAGAGGATGGTTTCCACGGTGCCTGCCGGGACGACGGCCCCGGTGGACAGGGCGGCGAAAAGCTGGAGTAGGGCGCGGCGTTCCATGTCCTCGTCCTTGCCTTGAGCGTGGAATGCCAGGTCGGGCATGCTCTCGTGGTCGAGTCGGGTGATGGCGGTGTGGAGAGCCGTCAGCTGACCGTTGGCGGTGTAGATGCGGTCGAGTTGGTCGATGACGTGGCGTGGTGCTGGTCGTTGCCCGCGTTCCATCTTGGCGAGGTGGGAGTGGTCGATCGGGACGTCGGGGGCCACCTGCCGGAGTGACATCTGGCGGTTCTCGCGCCACCAGCGCAGGGCGTAGGCGATCAGGTGAGCGGGGAAGGCGTTCCGGTGGGGCGGCGTTCCGGTGGTCATCTGTTCCTCGTGGGGCTGTCGAGCGGTCGCGGTGCGGTCGTGGTGCTCGTGACCCCGCCTGGTGACTTACCAGATACCTGGGCGGTTTCCGCCATTGCATCACAGGAAGGCTGTCCGGCCACCGGGTGATCGTGGTCAATGTGTGGTCACTTTGCCCACGCCAGGGTGTGGATACCGGGCCGGGCTGTGGGGGCTGGGCGGGGAGAGGGACCGCGCAGTTCATTAGCGGTCGGGCCGTTGTTGTGGTCGTTGTCTGACTGGTGTCCGTGGTCATGCCGTTGCCGCGATGGCCACATTAAGTGACTTGTCAGGCATTTTGGGTGACTTCAACTATTGCACCACGACAGAGGGCTGATGCCCGGAAGTGGTGCGGGTCCCGCTGGTGCCGTGACGCCCAGGTGACCCCTCGAACGCTGGTGGAGGTGCGGAGCCGTGTTGGAGTTGAGGCGGCGGCGGGGTTGTCGCGGGCGGGACGCCCGTCGAGAAGGGCGGCCGGAAAAGGTGGTGTCGCTCCGGGAGGAGTTGCGGCGGGAGCGGTTCGATCTCCTGGCGCGGCTGGCGTTCGCGCTCCAGGGGGGCGGGGTGGCGTGCACGCCGCGGGTGCCGGGCCGGCGCGGGGAGTACCCGGTTCTGGAGCTGCCTGGAGGTTACCGCAGGGTGGTGCTGGTCGGGGCGTGTAAGGACAGCGGGGGCTGGCGGTACACCGTGGGCGTCCACGCGCCGGGGTTGCGGGCTGTGAAGTCCGGGAGCGTGGCGGTTCAGGTTCCCGACCCAGTGGGCCGGATTCTGCGGGCGGTGGCGCAGTGAGGGTCATGCGGGTGATGGGGTCGTTCGTGCTGCCGGGTGAGGCGCTCTCGGTCCCGTTCGGGCGGGCCCTGGTGGCGGTGCTGCTGGAACGGGAGGGCTTCGGCGAGTCGCCGGATGTGCTGCTGGTGGTCACGGAGCTGCTGACCAACGCGCTGGGGCATTCCCGGTCGGGGTTGCCGGGGGGCAGGGTGAGCCTGGCGGTGGCCGACTGCGGGGGCCGGGTGGTGCGGGTGGAGGTGACCGACGAGGGGTCGGAGGCGAGCATCCCCCGGGTCCGGGAGGTCCCCGGTGGGGATCAGGTACCCGGGGATGGGGATGGGGTGCCTGCGGCCGGTGGGCTGGGGCTGCTCTTGGTGGAGCGGATCGCTCGTGGCTGGGGCTGGCAGGACAAGGCGCCCGAGCGGATGGTGTGGTGTGAGGTGGCGTTGTGACGGCGCGGGCGCGGGGCGGGCAGCCGTGGGACCGGGCCGTTGACGTGCTGGCCGCGCGCATCCTCGGCGGTGAGCCGGCGGAGGGTGCGCCACCGCCCGATGTGGCGGAGTTCACGGAGGAGTTCGGTCTGACGCTGGAGCAGGGGTATTGGGTGTGGCGTCAGCTGCGCAAGCGCCGGTTGCTCCGCCTTCATCCGAGACACGGTCTGGTGGTGGGGCCGCCCGGTGATGGGCCGTTGTCGGGGTTGTCGGCGCGTAAGGAGGGCATGGTGGCCCGGGTCGCGTCGGATCTGGCCGAGTGCATCCGGGTGGGGAGGATCGCCCCTCACGAGCCGGTGGGAACTGTGCGGGAGCTGCGGACCCGCTACAGCATCTCCGCCGAGATGGCCGGTTTCGTGCTGGATCGGGTGGAGTATCACGGCTGGGCCTACAGCGTTCCCGGCGGGAGGACGTTCGCCGCGCCGCCGCGGGAGTGGCCCGCCGGGGGTGACGGCCTGCTGCCGCACGTGGCAGCCGGTGGGGCCGGCGCGGTGGACCGGCACAGCCCGATTCCCTTGTACGTGCAGGTGGCCGATCGGGTGGCGGACCGGATGAGGCGGCGGGAACTACGCGCGGGGGATCCGGTCCCGGGTGAGGTCGTCTTGTCACGGGAGTACGGGATCTCGCCGAACCTGGCGCGCAGGGTTCATCGGGAGCTGCGGGAGCGCGGGCTGGCGGTGCGGGTGGCGGGGCGGCGGAACTTCGCCGGGTGGGGAAGCCCGGCCACGCGGGAGGCGATGCCGGTGTATCGGGTGATCGCCTGCGATCTGGCGTGGGAGATCGGTCAGGGGTGGATCGCGCCGGGTCGGGTGATTCCCAGTCCGCATGCGCTCGGCCGCCGGTACGGGGTGTCAGGGCTTACGGTGCGGGCGGCGGCGCGGCTGCTCGTGGAGGCGGGCTGGGCGAGGTCGTACGGGAACAGAGGGATCGGCGTCCTGCCCGCCGATGAATGGCCGTCGCCGGAGCTGTGGGATGAGTCCCTTTCCGATGGTCGGGATCGGGGTTTAGAAGCTGGCGTCGGCGCAGACTGAGCGAGGCAGAGTCAGCGCCAACGGGACCATCCCTGCGTCCGCGGGGAGCACCGGATGGCCCTGCTGGGCGGCCGTGATGAGGACGGACCATCCCCGCGTGCGCGGGGAGCACCGCCCCATGTTCCAGGTGGTGGTGCCGTCGGCGGGACCATCCCCGCGTGCACGGGGAGCACGGATGCCCAGCGGGCGCGGAGCTCGGCGAGAGGGGACCATCCCCGCGTGCGCGGGGAGCACCAGATCATCAAGCAGAAAGACTGGGACGCCGCGGGACCATCCCCGCGTGCGCGGGGAGCACACCCTGCCGCCATCACTCTGCCAGACACGCCAGGGACCATCCCCGCGTGCGCGGGGAGCACACCCCCGCGAATTGGGATCATCACAGACCGCCGGGACCATCCCCGCGTGCGCGGGGAGCACACTGCCTGACCTGCATTGTTCTCGGGTGAAGGTGGCGATTTTGAGTAGCTTTGAAGAGTTGGACATTTCGGGCGGCCTCTGGCTGGTTCGTTCCGAACCCCGCGTCGTGTGAACGGTACCTTCGGCAGGACTCCTCATGCATGGATGACCCAAATGAGATTCAGGATCGATTGAAGCTATTGTTCAGCCTGATCGCGTGTCCCCTCCAATCAGAGGGAAGGGGTGCCGCGCGGGGGTGCGAGGCTGAATAGACCGCAGCCGTAGGATTTGGCGCGTCCGATTCCGTTGATCAGTGATGATGTGAAGGCGGCAGGGTCAGTGATCACCAGGTGGCCGTCGTAGCGGACGGGGTCGATGGTGATATGACGTGGCTCTCGTCTCTTTCCGACCAGTTTAGGGCTCGGGCTTGTGGCCACGTCGGGCGTGCCCTGTCGGCTGGCCGGGATGACGAAGCCGTGTTGTTCGCCCTTGCCGATGAGCCATTCGATCTGCTCGGCGGGACGGCGGAGGGGGACACGCTTGCGTCGGGCGCTGTCGTCGTCGGCCCGAATGCAGCGGGTTGGATTGGCTGTGAGCCGGAACGCGAATCTCCTGCCTGGCTGGATCGCGTCCAGCACGGGCTGAAGGGAACGGACCTCTGGCGGCTTCAGGAGCAGGTCGTCGGGGAGCCGGCTCCAATCGGGGGCGGTGTGGCTTTGGATGTACTGAACGACCTGTCCTCCAGGAGGGGCGTCGATGCGCCAAAGGACGCCATGCGTGCGGCGATATGTTGTGGTGGGCGGCAGTTCGGGGTAGGCGGACATCACCGTTCTGTGCATGTCGTGGACATCGGCGACGTCACGCAGGAAGGCCGCAGATCGGTGATTGACCGTGAGCTTGGTCAGAAACATAGTCTTTCTCCCGCGAGGATCATGTCGTCGGTCAGCGGGACGTCGTCCGTTCGGACGGTGCGGGATGCGAAGCGCCGGTTGCCGTCGGCGAAGCTGAGTGGCTGATCGTGACGGACCTGCGCGTCAACCAGGTGAGGCAGGCACTCCACGACGGTGCGGAGACGAGGGCGCTCCGCTTGGCGCTTCATACGGGCGCGTGTTCGCGGAGAGGCCTCCAACCAGCCGTGCTCGGCTAGCACCTTCTCCGCGCTCCGGTTGGCAGGGCTCTCCCCGGGAGGGAGAAGCGGGCGGGCGGGGACGTACGCCTTGCGGCCGAAGGACAGACGCCAGTGGGGGCGTTGTATGGCTGTGGACACTCTGGCGAGCAGGTTTCCGTCGCCTTCCAGCACCACGAGGAAGAGAGCATCGGCCAGGTAGTAACGCTCGCTCACGACGGTGCGGTGCCCGGTGCCCTGTGTGGTGGGCACGTTCTGGGTGATGTGGTAGTCGCGTTCCATGACGCCTTCGCGGTCCACTCGTACGGCCAGGCGGAGGCGCGCGATCTCGGCGAGGGCCGCGTCGTCGTTCCGGTCGATGCCCATCGCGGCAGCGAGCAGACCCACGACCCCTGATTTCGTGGGCTCCGTCATTGTGTCGCGAATGATCCCGCGCGACCTGATCCCCCATGACTGCATCGGTGCGTCGAAGCACAGCGCGAGGGACATCACGGTGTCGGAGGTCACCAGTTGTACTCTCCAGCGTCGAGGACGGCGCTTGTGAACTCGCCGAGGCTGGTTGCGGTCCGCACACCTTCGGCGGAGGGGATCTCTCCGGATACTGAGGCGGCGACCGCGATGCGAATCTGGTCTGCGCCGTAGAAGCCGCGAAGCTTGCCGAAGTGCTCGACGAGTCGCTTGGTCGAGCCTTCCATGATGTCGGTGTGGGTAACCGGCTTCAGGAAGGCGTTGGCGAGGTTCCACGCCCCCCGCTCTCGCACCACACCGAGCAGGGTGTCGGGCATGGTCCGAGCCGCCGTCGAGTTCTGCTTGCCGCCGGGGACGGCGTTGATGAACGCGAGCAGCCAGGCGCGCGCCGTGCGTTCGACCAGATCGACGTCGCCCTGGAGGTTCTTCGCCAGTTGCGTTAGGTCGACGTTCGCGTAGCGGTAGTAGCAGGCGGCGTTGTAGTCGATGGTGCCGAGCATGTCGGCCCCGGATTCGTCCTCGGGTTTCAGGTCGTCGACCGCGGTGTAGAAGTCGAACTCCGTGGTGACCACGTGCGTGGAGATCGCGTGAGCGACCTGGGAGGCCGCGTTGACGTTGAGGTCCTTGTTGTCGGCGATCATTCGTCCGAACAGCGCGATATCGGCTGCTCTGCTGGCATCGAGGATCTGACGCACCTCGACCAGGGCCGCCCTGTCCGGCTTGATCTTCGCCTGCTGTCCGGCCGTCTTGGCCGAGGCGAGCTTCTTGAGGGCGTCCCACTCATTGAGACAGTAGTCCGTCAGGCGATCTATCGACTCGCGGCCAACGAACAACAAGTACTCAGTGAGCCCTTTGCTGGCGTCGAGACCGAAGCCGAGTTGCTGTAGGGCCGCCATGGCGACCGCCCGTGCCCACTCCGGGTCATCACTTTTGCTCTGCAGGCCTTCTACCACGTTGTCGAGTAGCCGCTTGGTGCGTATCCCCACCTCGGAGCTGTCCAGTCCGTACTCCTCAAACAGCAATCTGGCTGCCCGCTTGAGACTCTGGCTGGAGATGCGCCCGCGCATGTAGCCGCCGAACGTGGCCGTCTTGGGCTGGCCGACATCGTCGCGGTTGAGGTTGCTGACGGGAAAGGACTGGAGAAGGTGTAGTTCGATAATCATTCGGTCTCCGAAAGGTCGGTGGCATCCGCGTCATCAGAGGACGCGGCCGTGGTCGGCAGGTAGTACTCCTGGGCCCATCTGAGACGGACTCTGCTCGCCACATCACCGCGATGGTCCTCGCCGAGCAGTACGACGAGATCGTCGAGGAGTTGCCGGTAGTGCACGGGAACGTCGTGAGCGGAGAGTAAGCGGACCGCTTGACGCACATGGTGGGGAAGGGAGTGCCCGTCCTTGGCGAGAAGGACGGTGAGTCGGCGGTCGACCGCGGGGCTGTCCAGCTTCTTCCGCAGTTTGCCCAACGACGCGCCGAACGAGTGGGCGCCCCCGCTGTCCTTCCAGATCAGCGGATGCAACGCGAACAGGCCGCCCACCAGTAGCCATACCTCTGCCTCGTTTTGCCGGAGTGGCGGGGCGTGCTGGAAGACGATCTCGTATGCCTGGTACTGCCTACCTTCGACGAAACTGTGCCGTAACTGGGCGAGAGTCCGGCGCGCATCGGCGACCTGGTGGGGCTTGTCCGATTGCAAGGCACGCTGCAAACCATGCAGGTAGTTGATGTACTTGACACGCCCAAGCGGGTCAGACATTCATGTCCCTCCGTTCCGTGACGTAGGCGGGCGTCTGGGCGTGGAATCGGCGTTCCATCATTTGGAGCCGGTCGCGGAATGCGCCGTAGTGCTTTCCGAGGGCGGCCATGACACGTCCCTCTGCGGGAGAACCGGCGACCCAGCGGTCCGCGGCCGAGAGGGCGAGTCGTGTCACCTGCCGTCCCCAGTTCTGCGTGGCGGGCGCCTCGGAGTGGTCCTCGCCGCGGGCACGGCCGAGACTCCGTAGAAAGATTCCGAAGGGGCGGGAAAGGTGCGGCCAGTAGTAGTGGTCAATGTCCGGCGTCGTCCCGTCTCGGAACTCCCGGCGATAGTCGGCCTGCAATGCCCGCAGCGCGGAGCCCGCCTCGTCGGCGAGAGTGATCGCGCAACCGACGAGCGCGCCTATCCGTTCGTCCTGTGCCCGGAGCAGCGGGACCGGCGCGGGAACCTCCTCCTCCAGCCATGCTTCGACAACCGAGGCCTTGGAATCGAGACGCTGCCCGAAGACGCGCAATGTGTAGACGACG
The DNA here is from genome assembly GCF_018476525.1 of Acrocarpospora catenulata. GTDB lineage: Bacteria > Actinomycetota > Actinomycetes > Streptosporangiales > Streptosporangiaceae > Acrocarpospora > Acrocarpospora catenulata. The sequence goes on along the minus strand of NZ_JAHCST010000004.1, from coordinate 71,690 downwards.
TCGAGCGGGATGAGTTCGCGTTCGGCTAGCTCGGCTATGTGGTCCAGAGCGGCGGGGCGCTGCCGGTTCCTGCCCTCTTGCCAGAGGTCGGTGAGCAGGAGTTCCACGCTGTGGCGCCAGATACCGCGCAGATGATGCAGTCTGACGGGGAGCAGTGCCACATCCCGCTTGTAGCGACCCTTGGTATCCCGGGGCCGCCGGAAGGCCGCCATCTTCTCCTCATCGGGCAGGCTCACGTCGAGTCGCGTGCCGGGAGTGATGGCCACGCCGCTCACCATGGTGTTCTCGCCTGTCCCTGTCGTGGACAGCAGGACCCGTCTCGACGGCCAGGTGAGGAGATCGGTCCACCCTCGTGCCGGACGCTTGCCCGGCCTCGGCGACGGACCGGTGTCCTCCTCCCACGCTGGTCGATCTTCAGGAGTGGTCATGGCCGGCTTCTCGTGGTCCGGCTGGTAGACGAGAGCGTTCAGAAGGAGGGTCTCCTTGAGGTTGCCGCCCTCCACCAACACGACGCCGAACAAATTACAGGGTGCTCGCTCCGAGGACTTGTCCTTCTCGTACGGGGTCTTCATGCCTCCCGGGTCGAAGCTCTGCAGCGTGACGAGCCAGCGGGCCGCCTCCGCCGGAGAGAGCGCCACCCGATCAGTGGCCGTGGTGTGGTCGAAGAGCGTCACATTGTTTCCGACCGAGCGGTAGGGCACGAGTTTGGCCGCGGTGGAGGGCGGGACGGACGACAATTCCGCGCACTGCATGAACGGCAGCTTCGGGTGAAACAGATTGAACCGGTGCCGGTGGCGCTCCACGTAGGCGGTCAACTCCCGGGTGGGTAGTTGTTCGGCCTGCCAGAGCGTCCCCCACGCAGCCTCGCTGGCCGGGCCGTACACACGGTGAAAGATCGCCAGGAGGAGCCGGTGCAATGCCGCGGTCATGCTCGGCGTCTCAGCCGCGACCCGCCGAATCATGTGCGCCTTTCCGAAGACGTCCACGAGCCCTTGGAGTTGGAGGCGGCCCTGGTTGTCGACGATCGGAATCCACGGTCGGGTGAACAGGTCGAAGGATGCCACCTTGGCAGGAGAACGCTCCTCCGCGACCGCTTCCCCGGGTTCTGCCGACCGGAGGCCAGGTGCTTCCCCCTGCCTTTCCTCGACTTGCAGGCCAAGGCGCTCGTCATAGCTGAGCACGTACCTGCCGATGTTGCAGCGACCTTCCGCGAACACGAGACATCGGTGCCGGCGGAGCCAGGGAGAGCCTCGGAAGTGGCGCGGCACCGGTGTCGCGCCGATGGCTTCCACGACCTCGGAGGATATGTCGCCCGAGGCGGTGAGCCGGACCGACGCGTCAAGCAGAGCGGTCAGGCGGTCCTGATCAGGAGGGGTGGGGTCGGTCAGGTCGACGGAACGGTTCCCGCCGACCGGGACGGTCCGACCATCAAGGTCGGTTCTGAACAGGATGACATGGAGAGAAGTGACGTCGTCCACCGCGTCTCACCTCTCCCTGGTCCGGCGGGCGTCCTTGCTGTGCTGCGTCAGCTCACCCAGGTGGACGACCGTGGTGGGATGCGGCAGATACATCAGCCGAGCATTGCGTTCCTTCTTCTTCCGCTGATTCGTCAGTTTCTCCTGCGCGGCCTGCCAGGAGTTCTCCCAGCCGACGGGGCAATCGATCATTTCGGGGCCGCTGTAGACAGCGTCGACCAACGTGGGCACGTTGGCGGAGAGGTTCAGAATCGTCCGCCCTCGAAGCAGCGCCCAGGTACGCATCAGCGTCATCGGCGCGTAGACGTTTTCAAGGTAGGCCGGGAACCGGGGCCCGTCCTCCGTGTCTTCCACACCGGCGATCGCCAGCACGGGCTCACCACGCGAAACCGCCCGGCTGTGGCGATGAAGCCGGCCCGCCCGCTGGATAAGACTGTCGACCGGCGCCAAGTCGGTCAGCATGGCATCGAAGTCGAGATCCAGACCATGTTCAAGCACCTGGGTGCTCACCACGATCGCCTTCGGCCGTTCTCCGTTCATTCCGAAGGCGGCCTTGAGCTCGGCTTCCACCGTCCTGCGTACGCCTGCTGGCAACTGGCCATTGATCGCTATCAGCCGGGGCCGTGATTCCGGTGGCAGGTCGGCGATCCGCTCTTCGAGGGCTGCATGGGTAGCGGCGGCCCTGCGGACAAGGTTGTGGATGACGGCGACGCACCCGCCGTCCGCGACCTGGGCGAGCGCCCAATCGACTATTTTCTCGTCAGGGACAGGTGTCAGTCGAATACTGCGGTCGGCGTTCAGTTCGGACAGTCCCGCCGTTTCGGCCACCGGTTTCCCGGTCCCTGCCACCGTCACTCGGGGATATCCGTTGAACGGTTCCATTTTCGGAGCCTCGCGGGGCAGACAGCGGAGCAGGCCCGATTGCCAGGCCGCGACCAATTCCTCTCTGCGACCGGCGGGCAGGGTGGCGGACAACATCACTACCGACGTCCCCAGCCGTCCGAGCCAGGCGAGCAGCCGGTCCAGGAGAGTCGACATGTAGGTGTCGTAGGCGTGCACCTCATCTATCACGACGACCTTCCCCGTCAACGCGGTCATCCGCACGAAGAAGTGGCCTGACCGGATGGCTGCCTTCAATGCTTGGTCAATCGTTCCGATTCCCAATGGGGTGAGCAGGCTTTTCTTCCGGGTGAACCATTCCTGGGCCTGGACATCGGAATCTTCCGGGTCGTCTCGGCCGACGTCGGAAGGCGTGACGCTTCGACTGCTCAGATAATCCGACGCGCCGGAGTGGATCAGGTGCGCGGTTGTCCGGTCGTCGAGGTTTGCGAGGAGCTCCTCCACCTCGCCCAACATCTGGTTGCTCGTCGCCTGAGTCGGCATGGCGACGTAAGCCCCCATCAGATCCAAGTTGTGGATCAGAGCCGCTGCGGCCTGTAAGGCCGCCTTTGACTTCCCTTCGCCCGTTGGCGCCTCTATGACAATCAGGGTGGGCTCGTTACAGTCCGCGGAGAGTCGTTCGACAAGGGTCTGTACCGATCGCGGTTGATCCTTCGGAAACAACTCGGTGAACGATGTCGGGGGGGACCAAGGCCGCAGGGCGAATGCGTCCACGGCTTTGGCTGCGAGTCTGTCCGCCTCTTCGGCGTATGTCACCGGATCTGAAGTGGGGGCGTAGGGGAAGTTCTTCTCGTCTGACGCGATCCAGTCGCTGACGCTGGTCAAGGCGGCAAGCCCGACTGCGGCAGCGGAACTCACATGCACTTCCTCCCACGGCGCTTCTTCTGGGTCTGGCAGGCCACGTAGCGCGACAACCTGTCGGACGAAGGCGTCGCGCCATCCCTTCCAGGTCTGGCCGCCATGGTTGTTCACCTCCCGTCGCGTCTGCCGCAGGGCAGAGCCATCGGGGAAGTGGCCGTGATGCCCCCCAAGAGCGATGGCGATGGCTTCAGCCGTGTCGTCAGGGGCGTCCCAGTGGAGCAGCAGATCCTTCATGTGCATGGCCGTCACGAGACCATGCGGCGTGTCGACTCGCCTGCCCAGGCTGGCCCGCTTCCGTACCGCCCGTATGTCCGCTGCAGCGGATTCACTGAACTGCTCGACCGCAAGTTCGATCTGGAGTCCTTGAAAGGTTGGGCTGAACTTTCCAAGATCGTGAAGGCCGCACAAAGTGGCGATCCACGGGTCGGGATCTCCCAGTGGCTCGAACGCCGCCCGCAGTTCGCTCCGGCACCGAGGCCCGACCAGTTTCTCGATCAACCTCTCGGCGACTGCGGCGGTGTCAAGAACATGGCAAATGAGGGGATGGTGGTCCTCCTTGGCCGCCTTTGCCCAGGCGGCCAAGGAGGGTGCGGTCATGCTCACCGAGCGGTACGGCGGAGCAGGTCGACGAACTTGGTGAACTGTGTCGCGGCTGCCGCGAATGCGGCGAGGGACGGGACGACGGGGCCGCCCTTATCGTTCAGAAGGCCGTCGAACAAGAACCAGGTGGGTACGGCGGCGCAGAAGGCAATGACGGCCGCAGAGGCCAAGATCAATGCCGTACGTGCGTGCAGTTGGTCGTTCGGGCTGGCTGAGGTGCCAGAATAGCTCATAGCTCTTCTCCATCTGGGTACGTCAAATCGCGTGGCTGGAACGGGTGGGAGCAGAGAGTGGCCCCTGTTCCCGCAGGGGCCACTCACTTTCCGGCGCATGCCGTAAGTAACCGACGCGTTGGTGTATCGAGTCGGTAGTCATCCCCGACTTGCCGGTGAGGCGCCGGGGACTTCGCGCTGGCGAGCCCGCCTGCGAGGGGACATCTCCGGATTGCTGCTGGACGGAGAGTCGGGCCCGTGCCTCGGTAAAGGCAAAGTGATCGTATCGCATCCCGGTCGGCACTGGTGTAGTCCTACTTTTGTTGGTTCAAAGCTGGCGGCCCCGCATGCGAGTTCGCTGCTGTGTTGGCTCGCGGATGCTTTGAGTCCAAGGACCGGCTTTGCTGATCGCCTACGGATGCGGCAAGGGTTTGATGCAGATACCGTTCACGCGATGAAGGTTCCGCATGAACCAGCAAGAGGCCGTCCGAAATGTCCGATCCTTCAAAAGTACTCGAAATCGCCGCCTTCACCCGAGAACAATGCAGGTCAGAAAGGGTGCTCCCCGCGCACGCGGGGATGGTCCCTCTCCCCAAGACATCCGACGTAGATATTCCTGGTGCTCCCCGCGCACGCGGGGATGGTCCCGGTGGCCTCGATATAGACGCCGGACCGGAAGCCGTGCTCCCCGCGCACGCGGGGATGGTCCCAACGATGACGAGATCGAGATCTCCGACGAGGTGTGCTCCCCCGCGCACGCGGGGATGGTCCCATGGGAGAGGTAAGAGACCTGCTGGACAAGCTGTGCTCCCCGCGCACGCGGGGATGGTCCCAGGAACAACACCAGGGTGTCGGACAGGGTGAGGTGCTCCCCGCGCACGCGGGGATGGCCCCGGCTGGCGGTTTCCGGCCCAGCCGGACGGTGGGTGCTGCGCGCGCACGCCGGGATGGTCTGAGAGCGATCACGTGGAAGTCTGAATCGGCGGACACGAGTGTCGCGGCCGATGGACAGCGCTTCCCTGCGAGGTGATGGGTACTGGTTATTCAAGGCTGGAGCCACTGTGCCTGTGCAGGCTGAGTCGTCAGGCGATCGCGGCGGATCTCAGCAAGCCGTGTCCATGAACCTGGGACAGAAGCTCCCGCTTACCTGCCTCGACTGCTTCTTCTCCGCCAGCCCGCTCGACGTGCTCGGCTCGGATGTCCCTCCAGCGCACATGTCCGCTCATCTGTCACCCTCCCGCTGAGCTCGTTCCGTCAAGTAGACCTCATGCCGGGCTGGTCAGCGGACGGCCAGGGCGCCGATTTTCTCGAAGATGCGGAAGACCTCGGCCTTGGCCAGGGCCACGTCTGGGTCGGAGGAGTCTCGGGGGAAGGGGAGGTTCATTGGGATGTCTTCGGTGAGGTGGCCGCCCTTGGCGAAGACGAGGATGCGGTTGGAGAGTTCGACGGCCTCGCTGACGTCGTGGGTTACGAAGACGACGGTTTTGCCGGTTTCCTGCCACATTTGGTGGAGTTCGGTGCGGAGGGAGCGGGCGGTGATGGCGTCGAGGTGGCTGAAGGGTTCGTCCATGAAGAGGACGTCGGGTTCGGTGGAGAAGGCTCGGGCGATGCCGACGCGTTGTTGCATGCCGCCGGAGAGTTCGCCGGGGTATTTCTTGGCTTTGTCGCCTAGTTGGACCATGTCGAGGTAGTGCTGGCAGCGGCGGCGGGTTTCCTCGGATCTGTCGGTCTGGACGAAGAGGAGGTTGTCCATCACGGTGCGCCAGGGGAGCAGGCGGGCGGCCTGGAAGACGTAGCCGGCGCGGGCGGGGTGGCCGGCCTGGGTGATGGTGACGCTGCCGTTGGTGGGGGTTTCGATGCCGCTCAGGATGTTGAGCAGGGTGGACTTGCCGCAGCCGGAGGCGCCGACCACGGAGACGAAGACGTGGCCGCCGATCTCCAGGTTGACGTCGTTCAGGGCGACCACCCGGTCGGCGCCGGCGCCGAACTCCTTGTGCAGGTTCTCGACCTTGATGTCAGCCATGTTGGGGGGTCCTCTGCTGGTCGGTGGGGGCGGGGTCTTCCGCGGTCGCGTTCGCCGAAGGGCGCCAGCGGAAGAAGCGGCGGGAGAGCCGGTCGAAGAGGAACTTCTCGAAGAACAGGGCGAAGATCACGAAGAGCAGGGCGTAGCCGATCACGCCGTAGGCGCGGTGCGCGTCGTACCAGAACTTGATGGTCCAGCCGGCGCCGTCCTGACCGCCGAAGACCTCGGCGACCACCAGGCCCTTCCAGCCGAGCGCGAAGGCGTACCGGCCTGCCGCGAAAAGGAAGGGCATCAGGGAGGGGATGAGCACGTGGCGGATGGCCCGTTCGCGGGGGACGCCGAAGGCGCGGGCCATGTCGTACAGGTCGGTGGGGGCGTTGCGGACGCCCTCGCGTACGTTGATCACCACGAACGGCACGCCGGTCAGCACCACCGCCACGATCGGGCCGGTGTCGCCGAAGCCGAAGGCCAGGCTGCAGAAGAGCGCCCAGGCCAGGTTGGGCATGGCCAGGATGGCCACGATCCAGTCGTTGAAGAAGGCGTTGACGGACTTGGACAGACCCATGGCCAGGCCGATCACGCCGCCGACGACCATGGCGATGGCCATGCCGGCGCCCAGGCGCTGGAGGGAGATCCAGAAGGTCTCGTACATGTTCTGGGGGGCGAGGGTGTTGCCGGTGATCTCGTCCCACATGAAGCCGGCCACCTGCCACGGGGTGGGCAGCACGTCCACCGCGAACGGCCAGATCGTGGTGACCGCCTGGATGGTGAGCAGCCAGACGCCCAGGCAGACCAGCGGGAAGGTGAGGCGGCCGGAGAGCGGGCTCTTCAGCGCCCTGGTCAGCGAAGGCGCTCTGGTCGGCGAAATCGGCGAGGTCGATGTCATCGGGGCAGGCTCCTTCAGGCCTTGAGGGTCGTGCGCCAGCCGAAGAACCGGCGTTCGATGGCTTCCAGCACGACCTTCTCCAGGAAGAGGGCCAGGATGTAGAAGGCCAGGATCCAGGTCAGGAACTCGGGCAGCCGGAACAGCTGGGTGGCCGTCCGCATCTCGAAGCCGATCCCGCTGGAGGAGGAGAACACCTCCGTGAGCACGGTCACCTTCCAGGCGATGGAGAACCCGAAGCGGACGCCGGTGAAGATGAACGGCGCCAGGTGCGGGATGACGATGTGGCGATTGCGTTTGAGCACGCCGACGCCGAACGACTTGGCCATGTCGATCAGGTCCTTGGGCAGCGACTTGATGCCCTCCGACACGTTGACGGTGATCACCGCGAACGTGGTCAGCACGATGGCCAGCAGCGGGCCGGCCTCCCGGTTGCCGAAGATGATCGCGGTGATCAGGGCCCAGATCAGGCCGGGGGTGGTCACCCCGATGGTGACCGCGTCCTTGAAGAAGCCGCTCAACCACCGGTTCTGCATGAGCATGCCGACCAGTACGCCGACCACGAAGGCCAGCAGGAAGCCGATGCCGATGCGGGTCAGCGTGGTGGCGAACGCGCCGGGCACCTTGCCGCTCTGCCAGAGCTCGCCGAAGGTGGCGAACACCGCGGTCGGCCCGGGCAGCAGGGTCTCGTCCATCAGCCGCCCGGAGGAGAACTCCCACAGGCTGAGGAAGAACAGGTAGCCGGCCAGCCGCCAGCCCCACGCCTTGATCCGGTCCCTGCGCTGGGCTTTCCTGGCCAGTTCCGCCTGGCTGGCCCGGCGTGGCGGGCTCGTGGTGGGGGCGACGGCGGTCGACACGGGCTCTCCTCTAGTTGCTGGGGGTGAGGGCGACGAACCGGGGCTTCGGCGCGTCGGCCGCCAGGTAGTTGTGGTTGTCGGGGTGCAGGGCCTTCATCAGGTCCCAGATCTCGGTCTCGACCTTGATCCAGTCCTCGGTGAGGAAGACGCTGTCCACGAACCAGTCCTTGTCCCCGCTGACGAACTCGGTGATGTACGCGATGTCCTCGGCGGACTCCACCGAGAAGTGCTGCGGGAACTTCTTGACGGTCTCGGCCTTCTGCTGCTTCCACATGTCGATGCCGGTCTGCCAGAGCTCCAGGAACTTCACCGCCAGGTCCCGGTTGGCGTCGAACCACTTCTCGGTGGCCACGAAGTTGTTGCCGGAGACGTGCAGCTTGCCGTCGTTGCTGGGGGCGAACTCCTGGTAGAGCTGGAAGGGCAGCTTGCCGTCGTACATGATCTCCAGCTCGCCCCGGCGCATCTGGGGCACCGCGGCCTCGGGGATGATCGCCGCGGCCTCGCAGTCGCCGCGGAGCAGGTTGGTGGGGTTGACGAAGTGGTCGTTGACGAGGAGGTTGAAGTCGCCACCGCCGACCCGATAGTCCAGGTTGTGCATGCGGTTGGCGGCGAGGGTCCAGAATCCGGTGTTGGACGTGGGTCCTGACACGCAGATCTTGGAGCCCTTGGGGATGTCGGCCAGTGTCCTGTACGGGTCCCCGGCTCGGCGGAAGAGCGGGACCCGCTGGTAGTTGTACTTGCCGAAGGTGACCGTCTTGATCTTGGTTTCGGCCTCCAGGACCGGGGTCTCCTGGGTGGCCATGGAGACGATGTCGCCGTGGCCGCCGGCGAAGTAGGTGAACTCGTCCCAAGTCGTACTGGTCTCGATGCGGGCGTTGTTCTCCTGCTCCCACTTCTGGATGGTCCCGGCCTGTTTCATCAGGTCCCAGACGGGGTCGGGGGCGAACGCGAAGCGGATGACCTTGGGGTCGGCACCGCCTCCGGAAGCGCCGGTCCCACCGCCGCCGCACGCGGCCGTGAACGCCGCCACCGTCGAGGCCGCTAATATGATCTTGAATTTGGTTCTCACCGGCGTCTGCCCTTCTCGCGAGCCGCTGTGGCCTCGGCGTCACCGGGGGAGCACGGGGCCGCTGGACCTGTGACGCGTGTCACCGATTAGACTGACGCGCCCTTCAGGACGCACTGTCAGTTCGCGTGATTTTTGGCCGGGGACGGTGCCGCAGACTGTAACGCGGGTGTTAATTGGCGCTCTGTGCCGATCGTCCGATGTTGTTAAATTGTTGCTGCTTGGGGCCTATGACACTTCGCGTCAGCGGTCGGAGCCGGATTTCACAGGGCGCGCCACTGTGCCCGTACGGCCTGCGGCGTTGACTCTTCGCGTACATCCGACAAGGGAGACGACGCGATGAGACTCGGCTACTTCTCGATGCCGCTCCACCCGCTCGGCCGGTCCTGGCGCGAGACGCTGACCGAGGACCGGGACGCGGTGATCCTCGCCGACCGCCTGGGCTTCCACGACGCCTTCATCGGGGAACACCTCACCGACAAGCACGAGAACATCACCAACAGCCTGCTCTTCCTGGCCACGCTGATCTCCGACACCGAGCGGATCCGCCTGGCCACCGGCACCACCAACCTGTCCCAGCAGCATCCGGTGCTGGTGGCCGCGAACTCGGCGATGTTCGACCATCTGTCGGGCGGGCGGTTCATCCTCGGGGTGAGCCCCGGCGCGCTGCCGTCGGACGCGGAGGTGCTGGGCATCCTGGACGAGGACCGCAACCAGCTCTTCGCCGAGGCGATCGACGTGATCACCGCGATCTGGGAGGGTGAGCCGCCGTACCGGATCGAGCTGCCCGGCAACCGGTTCAAGGTGACCACGGAGTCCACCATCGACCTGGACCTGGGCGTGGGGGTGCTGCCCAAGCCGTTCCAGGAGCCGCGCCCCGAAATCGTGGGCACGGTGGTCGCGCCGTACTCCAAGGGCGTGGTGGCGATGGGACGGCGGGACTTCCACCCGCTCTCGGCCAACTTCCTGCTGCCGCAGTGGGTGGCCACGCACTGGCCCAACTACGTGGAGGGCAAGCAGGCCGTCGGGGCCGTGGCGGACCCGGCCGACTGGCGCATCGCCAGGACCGTCTTCGTGGCTGACGACGCCCGGGTGGCCGAACGGTACGGCCGGGCGGACGCCACCAGCCCCTACCGCTTCTACTACGCGCAGATGCTCACGAAGATGCGGAAGATCGGCCGGTTGGGCCTGTTCAAGACCCACCGCGACCAGCCGGACGAGGAGATCACCCTCGACTACGTGCTGGACCGCCTGGTCATCACCGGCACGCCGGAGTCGGTGGCCGAGCAGATCCTCGCCTTCCGCGAGCAGACCGGGGACTTCGGCGAACTGGTCTACGCGGGGCTCGACTGGGTGGACCCGCAGCTGGCCCGGCGCTCCATGGAGTTGATGGCGCAGAAGGTCATGCCGGCGGTCAACGCCGGGATCGGGGCCCGATGAGCGACCGCCTGCCGTTCCCGCCGGAACTGACCGAGGCGCAGCGGGAGGCCGTCAAGTGCATCACGGCCGGGCCGCGCGGCGAGATCTCCGGCCCGTTCGTGCCGCTGCTGCGCAGCCCGGAGCTGATGACCCGGCTGCAACTGGTCGGCGAGCACCTCCGGTTCGGCGGCGCGCTCGACGACGACCTGCGCGAGCTGGTCATCCTGACCGTGGCCCGGCGCTGGGACCAGGAGTTCGAGTGGGCCTTCCACCATCCGATCGCCCTGGCCACCGGGGTTCCGGCCGAGGCCGTCGAGAGCGTCGGCCAAGGGCTGCCCCCGGCGGCGGGACGGCCGGAGCTTCGCCTGGTCTGGGATCTGATCGACGAGTTGCAGCGCACCGGAGGCGTCGGTGACCAGGCGTACGGCGCCGCGCTGGCAGCCCTGGGGGAGGAGCAGGTGGTCGCGGCGGTGGCCACCGCCGGGTACTACACCACGCTGGCCATGGTCATGAACGTCGCGCGCACCCCGCCTCCGCCGGGCGGGGCGCGGCTGCCGGACCGATGACGCGGCTCGTCCTCCTCCATCCGCTTGGGGTGGACGGGGGCTTCTGGGACGGCATGTTCGCGGACGCGTTGGCGCTCGACCTGCCGGGCCACGGTTCGGCTCCCTGCCTGGAGTCCGGGGGGATCAGCGGATTCGCCGATGCCGTGATCGACGTACTGGCCGGGGAGCGGGTGCACCTGGCGGGGTTGTCCCTCGGGGGCCTGGTCGCGCAGGAGATCGCGGCCAGGCGGCCCGATCTGGTGGATCGGCTCGTGCTGGTGAGCACGGTCGCCGTCTACCCGTCGTTCATGCGGGAGATGTGGCGGGAACGCGCGATCATCGCGCGCGAACGCGGCTTGGCGGAACTGGCCGATCCGATGGCCGCCATGTGGTTCACCGAACGTACGAGCCCGGCCGCCCTGCGCGTCAGGGAACGTTTCCTGGCCATGGACCCCGAAGGGTACGCCCGCGCCTGCGAGGCCCTGGAGACCGCCGACACCACCGCGCTCACCATCCAGGCCCCCACGCTGGTCGTCTGCGGCGTGGACGACCTGTCGCCGTTCACCGAGGCCGCCCGCTGGCTGCACGAGCACATCGCGGACTCCGAGCTGACCTGGCTGGACGGCAAGCACGCCGCCGTCCTGGAACGCCCGCGCGAGTTCGCCGAGGCCGTCCGCCGGTTCCTATGAATCCTCGCTCAGGAGCCGTACCAGCCGGATCGCCACCTGTAGTTCGGTGCGCCGCTCCTGGAGCGAGTGCCCGAGCAGTTGCTCGGCCTTCTGCAGGCGGTTGCGCACGGTGTGCTCGTGCAGCTGGAGGTACTCGGCCGCCGCCACGTGGCTGCCGAACCGGAACGAGGCGTCCAGCGTCTCCCGCAGCCGGACCGCCTCGGTGGTGTTCCCGGCCAGCGCGCCCAGTTCGGCGGCCACGAAGTTCCTGGCCAGCGCCTCGTTCTGGAGCAGCAGCACCTCAAGGCCCGCGTCGGCGTACCTGATCACCGGCGGCGCGTGCGGCAGGCCCCAGGCCGCGCGCACCCGCTCCACCTCCTGGGCCTGCCGGAGCGCTGCCCGGAACCCGTCCATCCCGGTCTGCGGGTCGCTGACCGACGCGGTCACCCCGATCTCCGTCAGCACCCGGCAGAGCGCCGCGAGCCCGGCGGCGTGCCACGGCTCCAGCCGGCAGAGCCAGACCACGTTGCTGGTCAACGCCAGCGGATAGGAGAGGGTCTGGTACGCCTTGGCCGCCACCCGCAACCCGTCGGCGAGCTGGGTGGCCGCCCCCTCGGTCATGGCCGGCAGCAGCACCGCCACATGGTGGGCGTCGGTCTGGTAGGCCAGGATGGCCAGGTCAGAGGTGGTCAGCCGGGCCTCCTCGCCGCGCAGGATGTCCCGCACCAGGTTCTGCCGCACGTGCGCCCGGGACCGGCTGAGCGCCTCGTAGTCCCGGGTGTAGGTCTCGGCCACCCGGGAGGCGACATGGTCCTGGTAGGTCAGGATGACCCGGGTCAGGTGGCCCAGCGCGTCGGCGGCCTCGTCCCGGCCGAGGTCCGCCCGCTCGATGTGCCGCCGCAGGTGCGCCGTCCACAGCTCCCACTGGGTGAGGAAGCTCACCCGGTACGACCGCTGCATGGACTTCTGCGGAATGCGCAGGTGCACCTGCACGGTGGCGAAGGAGAGCACCTGGTCCAGCCGCACGTCCTCCAGCTCGACCCGCCCGGCCAGCACGTCGCGCAGCGCGTACGCGTTCTGGGTGACGCTTGCCCGCAGCCGTTCCAGGAACGCCTCGTCGCTGCGGTGGCTGGTGAACACGGCCGTGCTGCACCGCTCGACCACCACGTCCACCATGGTCGGCACGTCGAAGTCGAGGGCGCAGTCGCGCACCGTCGGCGGCAGCGGCCGGCTGTCGAAGAAGTCGGCACGCGGCTCGGTGAGGGGGTGGTTCACCAGCATGTCGTCTCCCATCGGGGCACTCTAGGGCGGCGGCGGTCGGTGCCGCATCGCCGGGGTACCGTCAGCGCACCGGCTCGACCCGGCCCGACCGGGCCGAGGCGGTGATGGCCTCGAAGGTCCGCACGTTGGCCAGCATCTCCTCGTGGGTGACGGGGTAGCTCACCTCGCCCGCCGCGGCCCGGGCGAACCGCTCGATGTTCTCCCGGACCGACGGGTGCGGCGGGTAGAAGGTGGAGACCGGCTCAGCTCCCCGGTGCACGGTGGTCACGTCCCAGCCGCGCGGCAGTTCCGGGTGGTTGCGGTCCCGGATCTCCACCCAGCCCCGCGAACCCAGCACGGCCACCCTCCCGGCGAACGGTGTGGTCAGGATGGCGGTGATCAGCGCCGTCTGGCCGCCCTCGAAGCCCATGGTGACGGTGAGCGTGTCGCCGTTGGCGAACGAGGTGGCCAGCGTGGACAGCCGGGCCCAGACCTCGACCGGGGGGCCGAACAGCGCGATGGCCAGGTCCACCAGGTGGATGCCGGTGGCCGAGAGCGGCCCCACCGGCGCGTCGCGGTCGGAGAGCCGCCAGTTGTCCGGCGGCAGGGCCAGGAACTTGTCCTGGCTGAAGTTGCCCTCGAACACCAGCGGCGTGCCCAGCTCCCCTGCCCGGCACTGATCGCGCAGGCGCATCACGGCCGGTTCGAACCGGCGCTCGTGGCCGATGCCGAGCTGCACCCCGGCCGCGGCCACCGCCGCCAGGGCGGTCCTGGCCTCGTCCCCCGAGGTGGTGAGCGGCTTCTCGCAGAACACGTGCTTGCCGGCCAGGGCCGCGGCGACGATCTGCTCGGCGTGGAACTTGTGCGGGGTGCAGAGGATCACCGCGTCCACGGCCGGGTCCGCCAGCGCGTCCTCGTACGCGGGGGCGGTGCGCAGCCCTTCGACCCGTTCCCGGCTCGCCTTGTCAGGGTCCACGCCCAAGACGACCTGGAGGTACTGACTGCCCGTCAGGTCCCGTACGATCTTCTGGCCCCACCAGCCGAGGCCGACCACCGCTGCCCTAATCACGTGCGCAGTCAACCGCGCCGGCCGACCGTGCGCCCTGGTCAGCGCCGTGAATTTTCGGCCGTACGTTGCCGTGATCCGTCATTCCGGCGGTGCGTAACGTCCTCCGCCACCGGACTTGCGGCAATTTCACGGTGAGCGCCACTGCGGGTACGGCCCCGGCCTCGCTTCAATGAGCGCATGACTCGGGGTACCAGCGAACTCCACGGAGGTGGGGGTATGGAACGGACGGCCGGTCCGGTCCCGGCGGCGGTCGACGCCCTGCTCTTCCGCCACGTCGTCGGGCACCTGGCCACCGGGGTGACCGTGCTCACCACGGCCGAAGGACACCAGCGGTTCGGCATGACCGCCAGCTCCGTGACCTCGCTCTCGGTGGACCCGCCCACCATGCTGGCCTGCATCAACAACGCCGTGCCGACCGCCGCCGCGGTGGCCAGGGCCGGCAAGTACGTGGTCAACGTGCTCGGCGAGGACCAGAGCCGGCTGGCCCACCAGTTCGCCGCGCCAGGCCCCGACAAGTTCCGCGACGTGCGCGTGCACACCGGGGAGCTGGGCCTGCCGGTGCTCACCGACGCGCTGGCCCACCTGGAGTGCGAGGTGACCGAGCAGGTGGACGGCGGCACCCACTCGGTCTTCATCGGCCGGGTGCGTTCGGCCGTCGCGGGCCGGGGCTCCCCGCTCACCTACTACCGGGGCGACTTCGGCCGGTTCGAGTTCGCCCGCGACGACCGGGTCTACAAGAAGGCACGCCACCAGGTGCTCAGCCGGGTCTACCCGGCCAACGAGGTGATCCTGCTGGACGACCTGGCCGACGAGCTGGGCGTGGACCCGTCGGCGGCGTTCTACGCGCTGACCCGGCTGGCCGCCGACGGCCTGGTCCGCCGCGACCCCGACCGGGGTTACGTGGTCACCCAGTTCGACGTGACCACCTCCGACGCGACCTTCGACGCCCGGCTGGCCATCGAGCTCGGGGTGATCGAGCTGAGCGTCGGCCGGGCCGCCCCCGAGGAGCTGGCCGAGCTCAGGGCCCGGTTCGAGCGCATGGCGGTGCTGCTGGTGGGGGACCGGTTCGTGGACTTCGACGACTACCTGGACGCCAACTACGCCTTCCACGAGTGGCTGGTCGGCCTGGCCCACAACCCGCTGCTGACCGCCACGTTCGGCGGGCTGAGCATCAAGAGCGTGATGACCCGCAGCTTCGGGTCCACCCCGGTGACCTCGCAGAAGTTCATCGACGTGCAGCGAGACCTGACCGAGGCGTTCGAGCGCGCCGACGCCGCCGCCGCCCGGGCCTCCGCCCGCGCTTATTGCACGCTGGCCAAGCAGCGGGTACGGGAGATCCTCGCGCACACCGGCGGCCGCCTCTGACGGTGGCGCATCCTCGGTGAAACAGATGTAACCGCCAGAGCCGATCACGTGTGACTCCCGCGTAACGGCGCGTTCTTATGTTTCCTGCGTTGGATCGTCGGCGCAGGAGAGTCCGTGACCAGAACCGTCTGCTCCTATTGCGGGGTTGGCTGCGGCATCGTCGTTGAGACGGAGCGGGATGCCGAGGGCCGGCGCCGGGTGGTGAAGGTTTCCGGGGATCGTGAGCATCCGGCCAATGCGGGTCGGCTCTGTACGAAGGGAGCCACCAGTGCCGAGATGGCGATGGCGCCCGGGCGGTTGGCCGGGGCACTGGTTCGGGGGGAGCGTGGTGCCGGGCCTGTCGCGGTCGGGGTGGACGAGGCGATCGAGCTGACCGGGCGGCGGCTTCGGGCGATCCTTGATGAGCACGGGCCTGACGCGATCTCCTTCTACGTGTCCGGTCAGATGACCCTGGAGGCCCAGTATCTGGCCAACAAGCTGGCCAAGGGGTTCGTCGGGACCAAGCAGATCGAGTCCAACTCGCGGCTCTGCATGGCCAGTGCGGGGACCGGTTACAAGCTTTCGCTGGGGTCGGACGGGCCGCCGGGCTCGTACGAGGACTTCGACCATGCCGATCTGTTCTTCGTGATCGGCGCGAACATGGCCGACTGTCATCCGATCCTGTTCCTGCGCCTGATGGACCGGGTGAAGGCGGGGGCCAAGCTGATCGTGGTGGATCCCCGGCGGACCGCTACCGCCGCCAAGGCCGATCTGTTTCTGCCGATCCGGCCGGGTACCGATCTGGCGCTGCTGAACGGGTTGCTGTACCTGCTGGCCGAGGGTGGGCATCTGGATCAGGAGTTCATCGCGGAGCACACCGAGGGCTGGGAAGGGATGCCGGAGTTCCTCCGCGACTACCCGCCCGACACGGTGGCCGCCGTCACCGGAATCCCCGAGGCCGATCTGCGCCGGGCGGCCGACATGATCGCCGCCGCCGGGGAGTGGATGAGCTGCTGGACCATGGGTCTCAACCAGAGCACCCACGGGACCTGGAACACCAACGCGCTCTGCAACCTGCACCTGGCCACCGGGGCCATCTGTCGTCCCGGCAGCGGGCCGTTCTCCCTCACCGGGCAGCCCAACGCGATGGGTGGCCGGGAGATGGGGTACATGGGGCCGGGGCTGCCCGGGCAGCGGTCGGTGGTGGTTGCGGAGGACCGGAGGTTCGCCGAGGAACTGTGGGGGTTGCCGCCGGGGACGCTCCGTGCCGAGGTCGGGGCCGGGACGGTGGACATGTTCGCCCGGATGGCCGCGGGCGAGATCAAGGCGTGCTGGGTGATCTGCACCAATCCCGTGGCCAGTGTGGGCAACCGGAGAACCGTCATCGCGGGTCTGGAGGCGGCCGAATTCGTCGTCACCCAGGACGTTTTCGCGGCCACCGAGACCAACGCGTACGCGGACGTGGTGTTGCCGGCCACGATGTGGGCGGAGAGCGAAGGCGTCATGATCAACTCGGAGCGCAATCTGACGCTGCTCCAGCAGGCCGCCGATCCGCCGGGGGATGCCCTGCCCGATTGGCAGCTCATCGCCCGGGTGGCCAGTGCGATGGGGTACGCCGATGCCTTCACCTACAGCAGCGCCGAGGAGATCTTCGAGGAGATCAAGCAGGCCTGGAACCCGAAGACCGGCTACGACCTGCGCGGCGTGACCTACGAACGCCTCCGGGAGACCCCTGTCCAGTGGCCCGCCGCGCCCGACTCCGGCGCTCGCAACCCCGTGCGCTACCGCAACGACGGCATCAGCCAGACGCTGCTGACCAGACCCGACGGAACCCGGCCGAGGCTGGCCTTCGCCACCCCGAGCGGCCGGGCGGTCTTCTACCCACGTCCGCACTTGCCCCCGGCTGAGTTGCCCGACGATGCCTACCCATACGTACTCAACACCGGCCGCCTCCAGCACCAGTGGCACACCCTGACCAAAACCGGCAAGGTCGCCAAGCTGAACAAGCTCAACCCCGGCCCCTTCGTCGAAATCCACCCAGACGACGCAGCCGGACACCAGATCACAGACGGCGACCTGGTGGCGGTGGAGTCCCGGCGCGGCCGCGCGGTACTGCCCGCCGTCCTCACCGACCGGGTGCTCCCCGGCACCTGTTTCGCGCCCTTCCACTGGAACGACCTGTTCGGCGAGTACCTGAGCGTCAACGCGGTAACCAGCGACGCCGTCGATCCACTCTCCTTCCAGCCAGAGCTGAAGGTGTGCGCGGTGTCGCTGACCAAGGTCCCCGCCGAACTCGCACCCGGGTCAGTGGCGGGGTCCGGGTTCGGATCCGTGCCTGGCCCTGGGGTCGCGTCTGGGAATGGGGGTGCGTCCGCGCCCAGGTCGGTGGCGGGGTCCGCGCTCGGATCCACTGGCCCTGGGGTCGGGCCCGGGAATGGATCTGGGGCCGCATCCGCGCCCGGGTCGGCGGCCGAGTCCGTGCTCGGATCCATGGCTGGGGCTGAGGCTGGGCTCGGGTCCGGGAATGGGGCCGTGTCCGTGCCCAGGTCGGTGTCCGGGCTCGGATCCGTGACCGGCTCTGGGGTCGGGTCTGGGAATGGGTCTGGGGCCGCGCTCGGATCCATGGCCGGGCCTGGAGCTGGATCTGTCGGCGAGAAGGGGTCTGTGGCTGGGGCCGTGAACGGGGCCGCGATCGGATCTGTGGCCGAGCGGATAGCGGGGCAGATGGCTGTGGCGGCCGAGTTGCTGGGCGTTTCCGGCCTCACGCCGCCTCAGCTTTCCGAGGACGAGCAGTTCTATCTGGCCGGATTCCTCACCGGGCTGTCCCGGGGCGGTGGCGAGGGCACGCCTGTGCTGCCCGCGCACGCCCCGGTCGATCCCGGCCACGCGCTGTGGATCAACGGGCTGCTGGCCGGGATGTTCGCCCGGGAACCCGTCCCATCCCCGTCATCCACCCAGCCCGCCGCCCCGTCTTCCGCTCTGTCCTCCGCTCTGTCCGAGGCTCCCGCTCCCGGACGGGAGTTGTTGGTGCTCTGGGCCTCTCAGACGGGCACCGCCGAGGAGTTCGCCACTGCCAGCGCGCAGCGGCTTGCCGCGTCCGGGTACGCGGCCCGGCTGGTCGGCATGGACGGACCGGTGACGCTGCCGCCCGGCGCCGACGTGCTGGTCATTTCCAGTACCTTCGGCGACGGCGAACCACCCGACAACGGCACCGGGTTCTGGGAGGCGCTGGCCCACCCGGACGCCGTCCAGTTGGACGGGGTTCGGTACGCGGTTCTGGCCTTCGGGGACTCCAGCTACGCGAACTTCTGCGGCCACGGTCGTCGCCTGGACCAGCGGCTGGCCGAACTCGGCGGCCGACGCATCGTGCCCCGGATGGATTGCGAGCCCGACGACGGGCGGCGCGCCCAGGACTGGCTGGACGCCGTTATCACCGCCCTCGCCGAACCACCCCCGAGCCGGGATGCGCCGCTGCCCGCCCCGCTGCTGGGGAACCGGCTGCTCAGCCTCCCCGGCTCGGCCAAGGAGGTCCGCGAGTTCGTCGTCGGAACGGAAGGGCGGCTGACCTACCAGGCGGGAGATTCTCTCGGTGTGGTGCCCGTCAACTCGGACACCCTGGTCGCCGAATGGCTGGCGGTGACGGGGCTGAACTCTGCCACCATCGTGGAGCTGCCCGAACGCGGGCCGGTGTCGCTGGGGGAGGCGTTGGCCCGGCACCTCGACATCACCAAGATCACTCCTGCGCTGTTGCGATTCGCCGCCGAGCGTACGAAGGACCGTGACCTGATCCGGCTTCTGCGACCTGGCAATGAGGGCGAGCTGGCCAAGTGGACGTGGGGCCGCCAAGCCGTGGACGTCGCCGCCGACCTCAGGGTGCGCGCCACCGCCCAGGAATGGGCCGGGGTGTTCCCCCGGCTCCAGCCCCGGCGGTACTCGATCGCCTCCAGCCCGCTGGTGCACCCCGACGAGATCCGGCTCGTGGTGTCGGTGGTGCGGTTCGACAACCCGAAGGGAGTCCTGCGGCGAGGGGCCTGCTCGGCGTACCTGGCGGACGGGGGAGTTGGCGGTGGTGCTGGCGGGCGGGTTGTCGGGGGAACTGACGGTGGTGCTGGCGGGCGGGTTGTCAGGGGAACTGACGGTGAGGTTGGCAGTGGGGCTGGCGGACGGGTTGTTGGAGGAACTGGCGGGGGACCTGTCGAGGGACCTGAAGGGTGGGTTTCCGGGGGAGCTGATGGGCGCGTTGCCGGGGGTGCTGCGCCGATCCCCGTGTACGTTCAGCCCACACCGCATTTTCGGCCGCCGGTCGATCCGGACACCCGGATGATCATGATTGGTCCAGGGACCGGAGTGGCCCCGTTTCTTGGGTTCCTCGATGAACGTCGGGCGCTTGGGCATCGGGGAGCCAACTGGCTCTTCTTCGGGGAGCAGCGGCGTGCCACGGACTTCTACTTTGGCGACCACCTGACCGCGCTGCACGAGGACGGCTTCCTCACTCGCCTTGACCTGGCCTTCTCCAGGGACCAGCGGAGCAAGATCTATGTCCAGGACCGGATGCGCGAGCACGGCGCCCAGCTCTGGGCCTGGCTGGAATCCGGCGCCTGCCTGTACGTCTGCGGCGACGCCACCCGAATGGCCAAGGACGTCGACCGAACCCTCCGCGAGATCGTCACCACCCACGGCGGTCTCACGACGGAGGACGCCACCGCGTACGTCAAGCAGCTCACGACGACCCGCCGCTACCTCCGTGACGTGTACTGATAAATCCTGATTTTGTCCGATATGCGGTGATTTCCGGATGGATGCCAGGCTCCCGTCACCCCCCGGACACCTCCGCGTCGCCGACGCCCACCCCCAGGCATCCGCTTTCACACGGTCCACACCCATATTTCGCCAGAAAAGCGCCCCGGCGTAACCCAAGGTCGTCAGCCTTTCGCTGCTGCCTCGCCCACCCCTCCGGCGAGGAGAACCCCTCGTGAAAGGCCATGCGACCGTGCCCAAGCTGTCGGCCTGGTCCAGGGTCGCCGTCGTCCTGTCGATCGCCGCCGGAGCCGCCTGGCTCCCGCGCGCCGCGCTGGCCGAGACCCGGATCGTGAACGTGCCCTACACCTGTGCCGGCAAGGGCGCCGAACTCGACGTCACCCTGGAGGCCCCCGCCCAGGCGCTGCCCGGGACCACGATCACCGTGGTGTGGTCGGTGACAAACGGCCTGCCCAACGCGGGCGAGACCCCCGCCGCCCCGGGCACCGAGATCGGCTCGTACGGCAGGCTCCGCCTGGACGGAGCGATCCGCGGCGAACTGGCCCCGATGACCGGCCGATCCGCGCTGACCGCGTCGATCGACCCCGGCCAGCCCATCGCCGTACCCCCCATGACGGGCTACATGACCATCCCGACCAACCTCCCGACCGGCTCCAGCGTGACGATCATGCCAGGGGACTTCCAGCTGGAACTGCCCGGCACCGGGAAGATCACCTGTGTCACCGAGATAGCCCAGGGCACCAAGCTCCAGGTCACCGCCGCGTCCAGCCCGTCGCCGTCCCCGACGCCGAGCCTGACGCCGACGCCCACCCCGAGCCCGTCGGCCACCCCGACGCCGTCGCCGAGCCCGTCGGCCAGCCCCTCGCCGTCCCCGTCGCCGCGCACCACGGTCACCGTCTCCGTGACGGAGGAGCCGCAGGTCATGCTCACCCCGCTCGGCGGCGCTGCGACCGGCGAGGAGAGCCCGGCCCAGCGCTCCGCGCTCGGCCTCTTCCTGATCGTTTTCGGTACCGCGAGCGCGGCCCTCATCGGCTGCCTGATCTGGAGGCGAGCGTGAACGACGGGACCATGAACGAGGGGAGCACCCCCATGGTCGCCCAGCGACCCGGGTGGCTCACCCGAATCCTCGGTGAACCTGGTGATCCTGGCCCCCGGCTGATGGGGCCGGTCCGCCTGCTCCTGCTCATCGGGACCGCGGCGGCGGTGGTCACCGCGCTGACCGGCGTGGTGCTGGTGGCCACCGAACCCAGCGAGTCATCGGTACGCCGCTCGCTGGGCGTAGTGAACCCGCCCGGACCGGCGGGCGTGCTGGCCTTCCCCAACGAGGTCGGCCCCGGCGGCCCGGGAGCGGTGCTCACGGCGGCCGTCGAAGGCGCGCCACCCCCGCAGCCCGCGGGGCAGCCCGCCGGGCCAATGGGCAAGGCCGGCCCGACCCGCCTGGTCATCCCGGACATCCGGGTGGACGCCCCGCTCCGCCCGGTCGGGGTGACCGAACGCCGGGAGATCGAGGTCCCGCCGCTGTCGGCCCGCAACCTGGCCGGCTGGTTCAAGTACGGCCCCACCCCCGGGGAACTCGGACCGGCTGTCATCGTCGGCCACGTCAACTCCCGGTCGGGACCGGCGGTCTTCCAGCGCCTCCGCGAAGTCACCCGCGGCCAGACCATCAAGATCGGTCGCGCCGACGGCTCGGTCGCCGTATTCACCGTGGACGGCGTGGAACAGGTGTCCAAATCGGCGTTCCCGACCGCGCGCGTTTATGGCAACACCGCCTATCCGGCGCTCCGTCTGATCACCTGTGGCGGGGTGTACAACAGAAAAACACACAGTTACACCGATAATCTCATCGTCTACGCCACGCTTACTTCTGTGTCATCTACTTAATGTAGCCAACTGTTCTGATCTCGGTTCCCCGGTAATTCGGTTTCTCTTTGGTGGTTTTTGATGATGAGGGTGGCGCATAAACGACTGGCGGCCCTGGGATTCGCGCAGATCGCTCTTGGCGCGGCCCTGGCCATGGGCGCACTGGCGGCGACCGCCCCGGACGCCCCGGCGGCCCGGCACGTGACGGCGGGCACGCTGACCATCGGCCTGCGGGCCCTCGCCGACCCCGGCGCGGAGCACGTGCTGGTGGAGGGCGGCGCGGAGCTGACCCCGGAGGGGGGAGTGCGCTTCCACGCGGCGGACGGCGCCTTCGACCCGCACACCGGCGACGCCGAGGTGGACTACGAGGGCACGGTCCGCTTCGTCGCCGGCGACAAGACGGTGGTGATCAGCCAACCGCACCTGCGGATCGACGGCAGGAACGCCGTGGTACGCGCCGACCGGGTGACCGTGGCGGCGAGCCCCAGCCCGTCGCCCGCCGACCCGGAGCCCGACCCCAGCCCGACGCCCTCACTGCTCACCAGCCCGCCGGTCGCCGCCGACCTGGTCCGGCTCACCATGGAGGCCCCCCAGGTCACCGGCCTGACCGTACGCTGGACGGGCACCGCGGCGGCGGCCACCCCGTCACCCAGCGCCGACCCGACCGCGACCTCCGGCCACTCGCCCAGCTCGACCCCTGAGCACGCCGCGGAAAACGAGGCGGAGCCCACCCCGAGCGCGAGCCCGGCGTCCCTGCTCACGGCACGGCTCGCCCAGGATCCCCCCGTCTCGGTGTTGCTCACGCTGAGCGCGGCCGCCCAGCCCAACGCGCAGCTGCTGCTCAGCGAGTCGGGCACGCCGTCCCCCTCGGCCAGCACCTCGGCGAGCGGCTCCACCAGCCCCAGCGCGAGCGCGAGCACCTCGGCCAGCTCCTCGGCCAGCCCCTCGCTCCTCCCCTGCCCGTCCCCGTCGGCGAGCCCCAGCGCGTCGGCGAGCGCCTCGGCCTCCGCGAGTGCGTCCGCCAGCGCTTCCGCCAGTGCCTCCGCCAGCGCGTCGGCCAGCGCCTCCCCGAACGAGGACGACGACGAGAGCCCGTCCCCGAGCCCCTCGGCCAGCCCGTCTCCCAGCTTCTCCCCGTGTATCTCCTCGTCGGCGTCCCCGTCCCGCTCGCACACGCCGTCCACCTCCTACTCCAACACCAACACCAACACGCCGCCCGCCAGCGGCGGCAACAGCCCCACCCCGAGCAAGTCCCCTTCCACCGTCTACGAGACCTACACCGCCCCCGTCCCCGGCGGCGGCGGTGGCGACGACCCGGAACTGGCCAAGACCGGTGACGGTTTCGTCGCACCGCTGGCCATGCTGGGTCTCTTCCTGGTGATCGGCGGCGCGTTCACCCTCCGGGTGGCCAGGCGCGGCGGGTACGCCCTGGGTGAGCTCTGACGGTGGTCACCGATCAGGCGGCCCGGCCGTACCAGGACGAGGACGACGACGATTCCTGGGAGCCGCCGTCCCGGCGGCTGTCCAGGGGGGCCGGCGAGCTGATGCTCACCCTCGGCCTGGTGGCGCTGCTGTTCGCCGCCTACGCCGTATACGGCAAGGCATGGCAGATCGAGGCGGAACAGGCCCAGGTGGAAGCCCGCCTGGACCACACCTGGGCGGCCCCTCCCGGCGAGGCGGCCGCCCCGGTCCCCGGCCAGCCGCTGGCCCGCCTGCACATCCCCCGGCTGCACAGGAAGTGGGCGGTGGTCGAGGGCGTGACCCAGGCCGACCTGCGAAAAGGCCCCGGCCACTACCCGCGTACCGCCCGCCCGGGGGAGATCGGCAACATGGCGGTGGCGGGCCACCGCATCCCCTCGGTCTTCTGGGACCTGGACCGGCTCAAGCCCGGCGACCCGATCGTCGCGGAGACCAGGAGCGCCTGGTTCGTCTACCGGGTCACCAGCCACCGCGAGGTGCTGCCGACCGCCGTCGAAGTGATCGCCCCCACCCCGGAGCGGCCGGACGCGCCCCCGGAGCGGGCGATGCTCACGCTGACCACCTGCAATCCCAAGCTGCAGAACTGGCAGCGCCTGGTGGTGTTCGCCGAGCTTGTCCGCGCCCAGGCCAAGACCGACGGACGCCCACCCGAGCTGAAGTAGGCGGGAAATCGTGTTCTATCCGTGGATCTGGGCGAAGCTGCCCGGCGGCCGGCTCGTCAAGGCCGTCTGCGCGCTCGGGCTGCTCGCCGCCGCCGTAGTACTCCTCTGGTACGTGGTCTTCCCGCTGGTGGACGCCTGGCTGGGCCTGGACGAGGTGACCGTGACGCCGTCACCTGACCAGCTGTAGGTAGAGCTCCTCGGTCAGGTCGGTGGCCCGGTCCCAGGAGTACCGGCGCAGGATGTCGTCCCGCCTGGCCAGCGCCGCGGCCCGCTCCCGGTCGAGGTCGCCGAGCACCTGGGTGAGCGCGTCCCGCAGCCCGGCCGGGTCGCCGGGTCGGAAGATGCGCCCGCCGGGCCCCTCGGTGGCGATGATCTCGCGGTGGCAGCCCAGGCCGCTGGCGATCAGGGGCACCCCGTGCGAGGCGGCCTCCAGCAGCGCCAGCGGCAGCCCCTCCAGGTGGGAGGGCTGCACGTAGGCGGCCGCGTGCCGGTAGAGCGCGGCCAGGTCGTCGCCGTACACGTAGCCGAGCAGGTGGATGCGGGGGTCACGGGCGGCCAGCTCGCGCAGGGTGGTGACGTACCCCTCGGTGAACGCCGAACCGCCGGCGACGGCCAGCGAAACATCCCCCGGCAGCCGGCTGAACGTGCGGAGCAGCAGGTCCACGGCCTTCTCCGGAACCAGACGGCCGACGAACAACACGTAGCCGCCGGGTTTCAGGCCGCGGGCCATCACAGGTTCCGGGCCGAGGTCGTCCGGCGGGCGCTCCACCCCGTTGGAGATGTACGTCGCCGAGTCGCCGTACGCGTCGGAGATCTCCCTGGACACCCCGATCACCGCGTTCGGCACCCGCTCGCTCATCCACCGCCCGGCCCGCAGCACCCGCTGCGCCAGCCCGCCCCACTTGGCCCGCAGGTCGTCCCAGCCGTGGATGGTCTGCACCACCCTGGCCCGGGTCAGGTAGCGCGGCACGGGCGCGAACAGCCCCGGGCCGAGGGCGTGGTAGTGCACGATGTCGTGGCGCCCGGCGGCGGCCAGGGTCGAGGTGAGGCTGTGGGTCAGCGCGTCCAGGTGTTTGGTGCCGAGGGTGGGCAGGTGGCGCAGGCGCATGCCGTCGAGCTGGTCGAGCCGCTCGCCGGTGTAGTTGGCGCGGCAGAACACGGTGACTTCGTGGCCGCGGGCCGCCAGGCGCCGGCCGAGCTGGGCGACGTGGTGTTCGATGCCGCCGAAGGTGGCGGGCAGGCCGCGCTGGCCGATCATCGCGATGCGGAGCGCACGGCCGGGGCGCCCCGTGGTGGTCGTTGATGTTGAGGTCTCTACGGCACGCATCTGGACGCCCCTATATGACAACGCATGAACGCGCTTCCGGGCTGGACGCTAAGGAATTGCCGTCTGAGCGAAAAGGGGCGGCGCGGGTATTCCCGCACTCTTAACCACCGGTTGGTCTCTTCGTCCCGCCGCCGGGCGGGGACCCCATTCGTTTACCCTGAATTCATTTTCAGGAGCGGCCCCGTTTCGACTTTGCACACTGATTCATAAGCTAATCCCCAGGTATAAATATCAGACCCAATGGATATAGCAATACTCATGACCTGGCGGGGGTCTGATGAAACCGTCCTCGACCACCCCTCTCTTTATTACCGGGATGTTGCTGGCCTCCGTGCTGGCGGCGCAGCCCGCGGCGGCGGCGGCGCCCGCCGTCGCGATGAGCGAACCGGCCGCGGGGGCCTTCGTGAAGCCCGGTCCGGTCGCGCTGCGCGGCACGGCCACCGACGACGTCGGCGTCGTCGAAGTCTGGCTCGGCATCCAGGACCGATCCACGCTGCTGTGGTGGCATCTCGACGGCACCTGGGGCGCGTTCGCCCGGGTCCCGGTCACCATCACCCCGGGGGTTTCCGCCGCTTGGGCGTACGACTGGACGCCGTCGGCCCCCGGCGACTACGGCGTGACCGTCTTCGCCAAGGACGCCGACGGCTCGATCACCTCGGCCTGGCGCTCGTTCACGGTCGACAACGTGCCACCGCACGCGGACTTCAACCAGCCGTCGATCAACGACGAGGTGTTCGGCGTCCGCCCGCTCACCTTCAGCGGCTGGGCCACCGACGACCGCAAGATCGGCGAGGTCGGCTTCGCGGTGAGCGACCGCGTCACCGGCCAGTGGTACCGGCCGGACGGCACCTTCGGTGACTACCACCGGTACCCGACCCAGCTCACCGCCACCGGCGAGAAGACCGCCAACTGGCAGTTCACCTGGACACCGCCGCGCGCGGGGCAGTTCTCCCTCCAGGTCGTGGTCCTCGACAAGGCGGGCAACCCCGACGCCGCCATTCCGTTCCGGCGGATCAACGTCGACAACACCCCGCCGCGCACCGTGATCGCCGCGCCCGCCGCGACCGACGTGAGCACCCCGCTCAACACCCCCGTCACGCTGAGCGGCAGCGCCACCGACGACTACGGGGTGAGTGGGCTCTGGCTCGCCGTACAGGACCAGACCACCCGTTCCTGGCTGCGGCCGGACGGCACCTGGGGCGCGTTCACCCGGGTGGAACTCCCGGTGGACCGTCCCGGGTCCCCGACCACCTCCTGGTCGTACACCTTCCAGCCGCCGGCGCTGGGGGCGTTCGTGGTGCAGATCGCCGCGATCGACCGGGTGGGACTGGTGGACCAGGACAAGCCATGGCGAGTGGTGACGGCCGTGGCACCGCCCACGCCCACCCCGTCGCCCACCCCCACCCAGACGCCCACGCCGACACCGACTTCGAAGCCCACCCCGAAGCCCGCGCCTACTCCGACGGTGACCTACAAGCTCAAGCCGGTCTGCGCCTGGGTCTACCAACGATCGAAATGGCAGTGGGTGTGCAAGTAAGTCCCGCGTCGCCCGTCGTCCTGCACATCGCCGGGACCGGACGGAGCGGCAGCACCCTCTTCGGTAGCCTGCTCGGCCAGCTCGACGACTGTTTCGACGCGGGCGAGCTCGGCTACCTGTGGGACCGCGGCCTGCGCCAGGAAGGCAGGTGCGGCTGCGGCAGCCAGGTCAGGACCTGTCCGGTCTGGCGGGAGATCCTGCGAGAGGTCTTCGGCCCCGGCGGCCCCGGCGAACAGGACGTGGCGCGCCTGGCGCGTTTCCACAGCGCCACCTCCCGGGGCCGCGACGTGGCCGCGCTCTGGCTGCGCGGCCGCCTCCCGGCCGAACCCCCGGAGTACCGGGAGATCCTGGCCCGGCTGATCCACGCCGCCGCGGCCGTCTCCGGCCGCCGCGTCATCGTCGACTCCACCAAACCCGTCGCGTACGGCCGGCTGCTCGACGAGCTCCCCGGTGTCGAGCTCCGCGTGCTCCACCTGGTCCGCGACCCCAGGGCGGTGGCCTGGTCCTGGCGCCGCGAGAAGACCGGCACAGGACCGGACGCCATGCGCACCCGCCCGGTGCTCACCACGTCGATCATGTGGAACCTCGGCAACCTGGCGGCCAGGGGCAGCTGGGCGGGCGACCCCGGCCGGTACCTGCTCGTCCGCTACGAGGACCTCATCGAGGACCCGGCCAGGTGGCTGCGCGCCGCCGCCGCGCTGGCCGGGATCACCGATCCCGAACTCCCGCTGATCGGAGATTCGACGGTCAAGATGAGCCCCACCCACACCGTGGCCGGCAACGTCGGCCGCCACCAGAGCGGCGAGGTCGAACTCCGTCTCGACGACGAGTGGTCCCACGCGCTCCCCCGCCGGGACCGGGCCCTGGTCGAGTACGCCACCTACCCGGTCCGCACCTGGTACGGCTACGGGAGGGCCCGGTGAACCGCGCACTCCGCACGGCCGCCCTCGCACTGGCCCTGCTCGGCACGGCCTGCGCGACCACCACCCCCGAACCTCCGCGCCCGTCCCCGAAGGTCGCCGGGAGCAACCCGTTCGGCCTGAAGTGGGACGGCTACCAGCACCCGCCCCGGTACGACGCCGACATCGGCGCGTACGCGGGCGGCGCCACCTTCCACGACATCGTCTGGTGCGCGGTCGAACCCGTGGCGGGCGCCCGCGACTGGACGCTGGACGACCGGGTGGTCACCGGCCTGCTCACCGTGCGCTACCACGTGATGATCCGGATCAGGATCGGCACCTGCTGGGCCACCGGCGACCCCGCCGACCCCAGACCCCGGGCCGCCGCCTCCCGCCCGCCCGCCGACCTAACCGCCTACCAGGCGTTCGTGGACGACCTGGTCCGCCGGTACGCGGCCATGGGCGTGCACCAGTACGCCATCGAGAACGAGATCGACGCGGCGAACTTCTGGGCGGACGACCCGGCGACGTACGCGAAGATCGGCCGCGCGGGCGCGCAGGCCGTGCGCCGCGCGGACCCCACCGCGACCGTCACCGACCCTGGCCTGTCCAGCTCCAGCTACGGCATCGCGGTGGCCCGCGCCTACGACCTCGGCGCCCGCCCGGCCGAAGCGCTGCGCCTCTACACCGCCTACTACGCCCGGCGCGGCACCGGCCGCTTCCCCGCCGCCCCCGACCTGGACGCGCTGCGCGCCGCCTTCGACTCCCCGGCCGGGCAGCGCACGCTGGCCGCCCACCAGGCAGTGCGAGAACTCGTCGAAGGCGGCGTCTTCGACGTCTACCAGCTGCACTACTACGACCCGTGGGCGCTGCTGCCCGAGGTCCTCGACTACGTGCGCCGCGGCCTGCCCGGCACCGTCAAGGTGGAGGCGTGGGAGGTCGGCACGTTCTGGCCGGGCCCCGACTACGACGAGCGCACCCACGGCGCGGAGACCGCCAAGCTGGTGGTCACCCTGCTGGCGGCGGGCGTGCGCCGGGTCGTGTACCTGCCGCTGTACTACCGTCCCGGCGCCATCGCGCCCAACGAGACCTGGCGCGGCCTGTACGGCGCCGACGACAGGGCGCGCCCGGCCAAGACGGTGTTCGACCAGCTCAGAGCGCACACCGCGACCGGCGAGTGGCGGCCACTCGGCAAGCGGGGGGTGGACGGCGGCGCGGTCGACCTGGGCGACCGCACCGTGTTCGTCGTGTGGAGCGTCGACGGCGCCGTGGTCCCGCTCGCCTTCGGCGAGCCGGTGGGCGCGGCCGAGGTCGTCGCGCTGCCCTCGGGGGAGCCCAGGATCTGGGGGTCGGGACCGCTCCAAGTGGGGCCCGATCCGTTGCTCGTCACCCTGCCCACCCCCTTCGACCGCGCCAAGCGGTGGCTGGAGTCCCCATGAGTCTCACCCTGGCCGGGCCCACGCGTGCGGGCGCCGGCTGGACCGCCGTCTTCGTGGCGGCGGCCGTGCTCGCCGTCTACAGCGGCATCGCCTTCGCCTCGGGGGAGTCGAGGGCGACCGTGGTCATCCCGGTGGCCGTCGCGCTCAGCCTGGCGCTCGGCGTCGTCGCGCTGACCCGGTTCTACGTCTTCGTCCTCATCGTGCTCGGGGTGCGGGCCAGCCTCGACGCCACCAAGCTCGCCGGGTCCATCAGTCCCTCCGGTGGCGGGGAGACCGCCGCCAGCTGGCTCGACCCGTCCTCCATGCTGGGCGCGCTCTTCCTGGTGGCGGGGCTGGCCTGGCTGGTCGCCCAGGGCCGCCGGACGGCGGGGGCGTCCCAGCCCCTGCTTCCGGTCGCCGCCGGCGCGTTCCTGGTGGCCTGCCTGCTCAGCACGCTGGGCTCGCTCTACCTGAACACCAGCCTGGGGGAGGTGGTCCGGATCGGCGCCGTGCTCATCATGATCTTCGTGGTGGCCCGGCTGGTGGCCGAGGACCCGGCCCGCCTGCCGGGCCTGCTGGTCGCGGTCTTCGCCGCCGCCGTGCTGCCGGCGCTGGTCACCATCCAGCAGTTGCTGACCGGGGAGGGGCTGGTCGAGCTGAACGGCTCGCTCCGCCCGCACGGCACCTTCTGGCACCCGAACGCGCTGGGTATGTTCTGCTACGTGCTGATCGTCGCCGGAGTGGCGATCTTCCCACATGTGGCGACGCGGGCCAGGATCGGCATCGCGGCGGTGCTGGCGCTGACCGGCGTGGCGCTGCTGGGCAGCGGCGCGCGCGGGGCCATGATCGCGGCGCTGGCCGGTCTGGTGGTGGTCGGGCTGCTGCAGAACCGGCGGCTGCTGCTCGGGCTGTTCGCGCTGGTGGTGGCGGTGGTGATCGCGGTGCCCGGCGTGGTGGCCCGGTTCGCCGACCTGACCGAGACCCGGACCGAGGGCGGCCTGGAGGCCAACTCGCTGGTCTGGCGCTTCGACCACTGGGGGCAGGCGCTCGACCTGCTCGGGCTCAACCCGATCACCGGCACCGGTCTCGGCACCACCCGGCTGCTCATCTACAAGGAGGTGCACAACGACTACCTGCGCGCCCTGGTGGAGAGCGGGCTGCTCGGCCTGGTCACCTACCTGGGGCTGCTGGCCGCGCTGGTGGTCACCGCCTATCGCGCGCTCCGCGCCACCCGTCCCGACGGCGGGCTTGAACGGGGGTGCGCGGTGGCGTTCGCCGGGTGCACGGCCGCGCTGCTGGTCTCCGCGATCTCCGACAACGCCATGACCTCTGTGGTGGTCATGTGGTACTTCGCGGTGTTCGCCGGGATCGCCTTGTGGCGCGGCGGGTCGGTGACCAGATGAGGATCCTGCACGTCAACAAGTTCCTGTACCGCCGGGGCGGGGCGGAGTCGTACATGCTGGACCTGGCCGAGCTCCAGGCCAGGCGGGGCGACCAGGTGGCCTTCTTCGGCATGGCCCACCCCGAGAACCTGCCCACCGGCCACGACCGCTATTTCCCGAAATTTCTGGACATGAATCCGATGCCGCGGGGGCCCATCTCCAAGCTGCGCGGGGTTGGGCGCATGGTCTGGTCGACCAGCGCGCGGCGTGGGATGGCCAAGCTGGTGGCGGAGTTCCAGCCGGACGTCGCCCACCTGCACAACATCTACCACCAGCTCTCCCCGTCGGTGGTGGCCGCGCTCCGCGACGCCGGGGTGCCGATGGTCATGACGCTGCACGACTACAAGCTGGCCTGCCCGTCCTACTCCTTCCTGGACCACGGCCAGATCTGCACCGCCTGCGTGGACGGCGGTCTGGGTGAGCCGATCCGCCGCCGGTGCAAGGACGACTCGCTGGCCGCCAGCCTGGCCGTGGCCACCGAGACCTGGCTGCACCGCAGGTTCGGCGCCTACGACCCGGTCAACGTCTTCATCAGCCCCAGCAAGTTCCTGGCCGGCCAGCTGACCAGGGCCGGGATCTACGCCGACCGGCTCCAGGTGCTGGACAACTTCGGCGACCCGTACGCCACCACACCCAAGACCGAGCCGGGTGGACCGCTCCTGTACGCCGGGCGGCTCCACCAGGGCAAGGGCGTGGACACCGCCATCCGCGCGGTCGGCCTGCTCGGCGCCCAGGGCCGCCTGGTCGTCGCCGGGGACGGCCCGGAGCGGCGGGCCCTGGAGACGCTGGCCGAGCAGGTCGCCCCCGGCCGGGTCACCTTCGTCGGACGGCAGCCCCGCGAGGCGGTGCTGGACCTGATGCGCTCGGCCATCGCCCTGGTGCTGCCCTCCCGCTGGTACGAGAACCAGCCGATGACCATCCTGGAGGCGTTCTCCTGCGGCGTCCCGGTGATCGGCACCTCCATGGGCGGCATCCCCGAGCTGGTCACCGACGGCGCGACCGGCCGCCTGATCGCGGCCGACGTGCCGATGGAACTGGCCTCCGCCGCGCTGGCCCTGATCCGCGACCCGAAGGGCGCGCTGGCGATGGGCCAGGCCGCGCGCTCCCTGGCCATGCGCAGGTTCCTGCCGGAAGGGCACACCAACCGCCTGCGCGAGTTCTACCTGGAGGCGGCCAGGCTCACCCGCAACCGGCAGGCCGAGAAGGCGTCATGAGCATCGATCAGGCCCCCGACCTGGGGCGGCGGATCCGCCAGCGGTTCATCGGCCGCCCCGACTCGGTCAACACCAAGCTGCGCACCCGCCGCTTCAACCTGCTGCTTGAGCGCTTCCCCGACCTGCCGGACATGGAGGTGATCGACCTCGGCGGCTCGGTCCGCACCTGGACCAGGGCCCCGGCCCGGCCGGCCCACGTGCACCTGCTCAACATCGAGCCGCCGGTGGACGAGCCGCCCGACTGGATCACCGTGCAGCTCGGGGACGCCTGCGAGCTGCCGTCCAACCTGGCCGGCCGCACCTTCGACCTGGTCTTCTCCAACTCGGTGATCGAGCACGTGGGCGGCCACGAACGCCGGCTGCGGTTCGCCGAGAGCGTGCACCGGCTGGCGGAGCGGCACTGGGTGCAGGCGCCGTACCAGTACTTCCCGCTGGAGCCGCACTGGCTGTTCCCGATGTTCCAGTTCCTGCCGCTGCCGGTGCAGATCGCCATCGCCGCGAGGTGGCCGCTGTCCGGGGGAGTACGGCCGCGGACCCGGGCGGAGGCGCTGCCGAAGGTGCTGGAGATCGAGCTGATGACCCGAACCCTGATGCGTTATTACTTTCCCGGCTCCGAGCATCTCTCCGAGCGACTCTTCGGGCTCAGAAAATCGCTCATCGCGGTCCGCGACTAGTTGGCCGGGGCGTGCGGCAGGACCTCGACGATACCGACGGGGTCCTTTTCCGCATCCAGTTTGTAGGCGAAAGTCCCGGCGGTTTCGAAGGTGTGCGTGAATACCTCGCCGGGTTTCAGCGCGCCCGACGGCGGGGTCCCGTCGATCAGCTTCACGGTCACCGGGGTGCCCGACTCGTTCCGCCAGGAGACCTCCTCGCCGACACCCGAGACCAGTCGTCGCGGCACCACTCCGTCGCCGGTTATCCGCACTTCATGGCCGAAGGCGGCCTCGCGGTTGACGGTGGTCTCCGTGGGGGTGGGCTCGGGGGTTTTGGTGGCGCAGGCGGTCGCGACGGCGAGAGCCGTACCGACGACCAAGAGCTTTCTCATGGCATGGCAGTGTCGGCAGTGCAGGTGCCCGGGGGGCTGCCAGGAAATGCCATAACGGTAAACAGACCCCAAAAAGCAACATCAATCCGGTAGTTCCGAAATGTCGCCTAGAAGTCGGGTATCCGTTTCCCTATCCGTCGTTTCGGGTTTGTTGGCTATGGGCGGATCGCTGAACAATATCAACGGGTGTCAGTATGGCCCGAGAGGATAGAGGGTTCCATGTCCACCGAAATCCAGCCAGGCACCCAGGGGCGGTTCCGCCGCCTGGCCCGGCGTGTCGGCGCCGTGGCGGTCGCCGCGGCCACCGTGACCGCGCTCGCCACCCCCGCCGCCCTGGCGGCGCTGCCGGACTTCGCCGACGGCAAGATGAACAGCGTCATCCGTGGGTCGGGTTCCGACACCACCTTCTTCGCCATGCAGGCCATGGACGCGCTGTTCAACGGCTCGCCCGGCTGCGAGATGGTGGTGCCTCCTGCGACGCCGCAGTACACCTGCCTGGCGACCCAGCCCGCCACCACCGTGTTGACCGAGAACTACGACCACGAGGTGGCCATCAGCCAGTTCCCGCAGGGGTCCTCTGCCGGTCTGCGCCAGCTCTGCCAGCAGAACGACGGGCTGGCCGGGGTGTCTCCGGTCAGCTACGCGCGCTCCTCGTCCTCGGTCAGCAGCATCCCCTCCCAGTGCAACGCCGGGGACCAGCTCCAGTACGTCGGCTGGGCCAAGGACGCCATCGGCATCGTCAAGTGGAGCGGCGGCGCCTCCGGTCCGGTGACCAACCTGACCCACGCGCAGCTCCAGGAGATCTTCCGGGACGTGTCCGGCAACGGTTGCCAGGAGGACTGGGGCAACTACGGCGGCACCCCCGGCGTCAAGATCATCGTGAACGGCATCCAGACCAGCTCGGGCACCTACGCCACCATCAGCTCCTTCCTCGGCGGTGACGCCAACGCGTGCGTCGCGGCCACCGGTGGCCAGGTCCTGTTCGAGAACGACTGCACCGACATCAACAACCTGCTGCCGGCCGCCCGGGGCGCCTCGCTCTGGCCGATCTCCTTCGGCAAGTGGTCCACCGGTGCCGCCGCCTGCAGCCTGACCGACACCGCTCTGCTCAACGTGGGTGGCATCGCGCCCACCCCGACCACCATCCAGAACGGCACCTACCAGTACAACCGCACGCTGTACAACGTGCTGCGCCGCGGCGGCCCCGGCTGGATCGAGGGCTACGTCGGCATCAACGGCTGGATCTGCAAGCCGAACGCGCTGCACAGCAAGAAGAACGGCGACACCAACCCTGGCCAGGCCAACGGGAACGTTGACCGCAACTGGGGCCTGGCGGTCGACAAGGTCATCACGGACGCGGGCTTCGTCAAGGTCAACCCGACCGGCAACAAGTGCAACTCCGTGAACTTCAACTAAGGCCGATCGGCTGAAGCCGATTGATCGAAGCCGGGCCCGGCGCGCCACGCCGGGCCCGGCTACCCCTGTTCGTGCCCTGTCCGTGAGGAGACCCTGTGCTGAGCTTCGTCGTGGGCACCGGCCGGTGCGGTTCCACGCTGGTCCACGAGGTGCTGGCCCGCCACCCCGACGTCGGCTTCGTCTCCAACCTGGACGACCGCTACCCCCGCCTCCCCGGCGCGCTCCGCCGTCGCAGCGGCGTGCTCTACCGCCGTACCCCGCCCCGGTTCACCACCAAGGGACGGCTCCGCTTCGCGCCCTCCGAGGGCTACCGCGCCCTGGCCAGGGAGGTCGGCCCGCTGCTCGTGGACCCCGAGCGGGACCTGCGCGCCGCCGATGTCACCCCGTGGCTGGCCGCCCGTCTCCGCGCGTTCTTCGAGAGCCGCGCCACCGCCGAGGGGGCACCGCACTACCTGCACAAGTTCACCGGCTGGCCACGCACCGGACTGCTGCGCGCGGTCTTCCCCGAGGCCAAGGTCCTGCACGTGGTCAGGGACGGCCGCGCCGTGGCCAACTCGTTCCTCCAGATGCCCTGGTGGCGCGGCCACCTCGGCCCGTCCGGCTGGCACTTCGGCCCGCTGCCCGCCGCGTACGCCCAGGAGTGGGAGGCCGCCGGACGCTCCCAGGTACTGCTGGCCGGCCTGGCCTGGAAACTCCTGCTGGACGCCTACGACGAGGCCGGCTCAGGCGACTGGCTGGAGATCAGGTACGAGGACGTGCTGGACAACCCCCGCAAACAGTTCGAGGTCATGCTGGAGTTCCTCGGCCTGCCCTGGACCCCCGCCTTCGAGCGCGGCTTCGCCCGCCACTCCTTCTCCGGCTCCCGGGCGGACGCCTACACCCGCGATCTCACCCGCGACCAGCTCAGCCTGCTGACGGGCGCGCTCCGAGGCCATCTGGAAGCCCGGGGCTATCCGATCTGACCCGGAGCACCCGGGCGGGCACCCCGCCCACCACAGCGCCGGGCGGCACGTCCCGGGTGACCACGGCCCCGGCGGCCACGATCGCCCCCCGGCCGATCCGCACCCCGCGCAGCACGGTGGCCCCGTGGCCGATCCACACGTCGTCCTCGATGACCACGCCGGCCGTCTCGATGCCCTGCCAGAGCATGGGCGTGTCCGCGGGCCCGGCCCGGTGGTCGGTGTCCCGGATGGACACCGCCTGCGCGATCATCACGTCCGCCCCGACCAGCACCGCGTCGTTGACGCCGATCACCGACAGGCTCCCCACGAAGGAGCGCGCCCCCAGCGTGAACCGCCCGCCGCCCTGGATGATCACCGACCCCTCCAGGTGGGCGCGCGGCCCCAGCTCGACCCGGAGCATGTCCGCCCGGAGCCGGCCGTCCCTGAACCAGAACGGCCGCAGTTTGACCGGCCCCCAGACGCTGCTGGTCGCGTGCATGCGCACGAACGGCGCGTACCGCACCCGGAACAGCAGCGTCCAGCAGCCGATGCCGACCAGCCGCCAGGCCCGGTACCAGCGCCGGACCAGCGCCAGGTACACGCTCAGACCACCCGCGAGGGCAGCCGGTGCGCCGCCGTGGTGTCGCCGGCGTCGAGAGCGTCCCGGCCGTCCTGGTCGTCGCGGTCGTCCCGGTGGTCGCCGCGCCGCCGGGGGCTGAGCATCTCGCGCAGGCCCACCACCACGATGGCCAGCAGCGCGCCGACACCCGCGCCCATGGCCCCGGCCCGGAGCATCACCGGGCCCTTGGGAATCGCCTCCGCCTCGGTGGTCAGCGGCACGATGGAGGCCCGCGCCTGGGCCAGCCGCGCCTCGGTCTCGCGGAGCTTGGCGGTGGTGTCGATGAGCGACCGGTTGGCCTGGTCGGCCCGGTTCTGCAGCATCATGAACGGCACCACCTCCGCGGCGATGGCCTTCTGCTCGGCCTCCCGCTCGCGCAGCGCCCGCGCGATCACCCCGCGCCGCCGGTTGCCGTTGGGGGCGATCAGCTCGGTCTTCAGCCGGGTGATCTCGCCGATCAGCACCCGGTACCGGTCTGGCACCAGGCCGTCGCTCGCCATCGCGTCGGAGACCGCCTTGGCCCGCTCGTCGGCGGCGGCCTGCGCGCCGTCCACGTTGGCCTTGGCCCGCTCGATGTTGGGGCCGAGCAACTCGTTGGCGGCGGTGGCCGCGGCCACGCTGGTCACCTTGGGGACCACCGCCTGGTCCTTGCCGGTGAACACGACCTGGACCACGTTGCCGCGCTCCTTGTCCTCCGACGGCCGTTCGGTGCTCAGCCCGGCCCGGAGCTCGGCCACGTCCACGCCGGTGTCCCTGGACACCGCGTTGACCACCGAGGGCGAGTTGATCAGGCTGCGGAAGGTGGCCACGCTCTGCTCCGCGGTGGCCGCGCTGGCCGTGTCGGAGGGGGCGGGGATCTGCAGTTCGGTGATGTGCCGGTATTCGGTGGGCTGGATCATCGCCCAGCTCAGGCCACCGGCCGCCGCGACCACCGGGACCAGGATGAGCGGCGCCAGGATCCTGCGGTGCCGCCGGCCGTATTCGTTGAGTTCCATGGGGGTTCCTTGCAGAGAAGGTGGAGGGTTGAGGAGAGACCGGAACTGGACGATCCACAGGACCAGCCCGACGAGGTGGGCGAGCCCCAGACCGAGGACGGCGCCCGCCGCCCCCGCCAAGTAGGCCCCCGCCACGCTTGACGCGACGTAGAGCGGCACCAGCAGCAGCCGGACCCCCGCGCTGCGCCGGGCGTCGCCGAGCGCGCGCAGCCCGACCACCGGACCGGTGATCGCGGCGATGCCGGTGTAGAGCAGGGCCTGGGCGAGCAGCACCTCTTCGGCGATGGACCAGCTCTGCCCGACCAGCGCGCGGCCCCAGCCGTCCGGGACCAGCAGGATCACCGCCGAATAGCCGAGCGAGAGCACCACCAGCAGCCCCGACTGCACGGCCACCGCCGTCCGCAGCGCCGCCGCCGACCGCCGGTACGCACCGACCGCCTGTGGGATGGCCACCAGGTACCCCGCCTGGAGCACCACGTTCAGCCCGCCGAAGAGCACCTCGGCCGCCCGGATCGCGGCCAGCGCGGGCAGCCCGCCCACCCAGCCGACCGCCAGCAGGGTCAGGTTCCGCCCCCCGGCCCGGGCCACGAAGTCCACCGTGTACCCGGGCAGCAGGTCCCGGTGCTCCCGCAGCCACCGCCCGGCCCGCCACGGCGCCGGCGCCACCCCGGCCTGTACGGCTCCCGCCACGCAGGCCACCAGCGCCGACACCCCCCAGGCGGCCACGAACCAGCCGACCTGGCCCAGCCCGGCCACCAGCACCCCGCCCACGCAGAGCACCTGCGCCCCCGCCCAGACCAGGTCGTTGACGATGGCCTGCCCCGGCCGCCCGGCGGCCAGGAAGACGAACCGCCAGGCGTCCTTGAGCAGCAGCGCGGGCAGCGCGAGACCGAGCGGCACCACCGCCTCGGCGATCGCCCCGCCCACGGCCAGTGCCACCGCCGCCATGCCCAGCCCACCGGCCAGACCGATCAGGACGGCCATCCCGGTGGACCCCCGCGCGCCGTCCCGGTGCGCCTGCGGCGGCAGGTGGCTGTACCTGACCAGCAGCGGCTCACTGGCCACCGCCCGCGACAGCCCCACCGCGACCAGATAGAGCGTGTACGCCACCGCGAACGCGCCCAGCGTCCACGGATCCACCTGGCGGGCCACCACGATGGTCAGCGCCACGTTGGTGGCGCTCGCGACCGCCTGGTCGGCGAACCCCGCCAGCGACTTGATCGCGTTACCGGCCCCGGCCATGAGCACGCCTCAGTACGTCGAGGGGATCAGCCGGGCCAGCGCCTCGAACCAGAGCAGTCCGACGGCCAGCAGCGGCGGCGTCGTGATCAGGTACGCGGAGGCGCGCCGCCAGATGCGGTAGAGGTGGATCGTCCCCGCCAGCAGGGCCAGCAGCAGCCCGCCCCAGCCGAGCGCGGCCCCCCAGGCGCTGGTGTCCCGACCCAGCCCGAGTTCGTCGGACTTGGGCTGGGAGGGGTCCACGGTCTTCAGCGAGGCCGGCTGACCGTCCAGCCGGGAGACCACCGCCAGCCGCCCGCCGGAACCGGCGTCCTCGGACGTGGTCAGCAGGGTCAGCCGGTTGACGAAGGTCTCCTGGCCGAGGAAGTCGTCGCGGCCGGTCCCGGCCTGCTCCACCAGCTCGACGGTGAAGGTGAACTGGCCTTCCTGCGTGGTGGCCACGATCTTGTCCCCGGCGGCCATCTCGCCCAGGCGGCTGAACGGGCTGCCGTACAGGTTGCGGTGCCCCGCCAGTACGGCGTTGCCCGACTGCCCCGGCATCGGGCTGGGCCGGTAGTGGCCCACCGCCGCCCGCAGTTCGGCGGTGCCGGTGCCCTGCACGATCACCTCGCGCAGGCCGAGTTTGGGGATCTCCAGCAGGGCGATCGGCTTGCCGCGCTCGGGGATGGCGGTGAGGTCCCGGTCGGTGGCCTGGGGGGCGGCGGCGATCGTGGCGGCGGCGGTCAGGTCGTCGTTGAGCGCGTCCAGCATGATGCGCTGGTTGCGCTCGTACATCAGGTGGCCGAACCAGGACGCGTAGAAGGTGAAGGCGATCAGCAGCACGCCCATGATGCCGACCGCGTTGAGGGCGGCCTTGCCCGCGCGGCGCGCCTCGGGCGGAAGCGCGTCTATCCGCTCGGACAACTTCCGCCGCGTCTTGACCGGCGGCGCCCCGACCCCCGGGAAGGGCACCGCCATCGGGGACGCCATCATGGGCCCCATCCCGGGTCCCATGGGAGGCGTCATTCCGGGACCCATAGGGGGTGCCATCCCGGGACCCGTGGGAGGTGCCATCGTGGGCCCCATGGGGGGTGCCATTGTGGGGCTGGTGGGCGGTGTCATCGTGGGCCCCGTTTGGGGACCCACGGGTGGTGCCATCTGGGGGGCCATCATCGGCTGGGTCAGCTGGTACGGCATGAGCGGTTGCGCCGGTGCCATCACGAACTGGCCGGGCGCCACCTGGACCCAGGAGGCCGTCCCCACCGCCGGATACGGATAGGGCGCGGGGGCAGGAGCCCCGCCCAGCCGGAGCAGCGCGCTGTCGTACCGGCTGCGCAGGCTGGTGGTGCGCTCGCGCAGGGACTCGTCGTTCCGGGGCGCGGCCAGTTCCAGCTGGCCGAGCAGTACCGAGGCCGAGCCCGCGATCACCAGCGCGTTGGCGTGCTCGTGCGGGGCCAGGCCGCTGGCGGCGCGGTCGACGGTGGCCTCCAGGCGTTCGATCGTGCGAACCGCCGTCTCCACCGCCGCCGTCAGCGCGGGGTCGCCGGCGCTCATGCCGGGGTGCCCGTGGCCGGTGCCTGCATGGGCTGCGTGGCCTGCATGGGCTGGGCCGCCTGGGTCGCCTGCTCGGTCTGCGGGGTCTGCGGGGTCTGCGGGTCCGACTTATGGCGGGTCTGGAGCGTCTGCCAGTACAGGTAGCCCCGCCAGGACCCGCCCACCATGACGCCGAGCAGCCCGAGCAGGAGCAGTACCGGCAGCGGCAGCACGGCCGCGCCCGCCGGGATCGTGCCCCCGCGCACCGAACTGCCGTCGTCGGTGAGGCTGACCGGCGCTTCGGAATTCGTGGCGGTCGGCAGGGGCTCCTGGCTCGCGCCCGGATCCGCGGCTGCAGGGTCGGACGGCACATTCCCCGGATCCTCGGCGACCGGCTGGTTGCCGCCCGAGTCCCCCGAGCCGCCCGAGTTCCCTGAGCCTCCGCCGCTGCTCCCGCTGTCTCCACTGTTCCCTCGGGCGGCGTCGTCCCGTGCCCCCAGATCGGAGGACGCGGCGGGGAGCCGAGTGGAGGCGGTCGGGCTGGGCGTGACGGTGACGCGCACGGTCACCGGCTTCGGCGACTCCCCGGCGATGATGTCGGCGTCGTTGATCGGCGCCTGCCGCTCGCCGGTCTCCTGAAGAGGCCCGCCACCGCCGCCGTTCCCGTTGCCGTTCCCATTCCCGTTCTCCTGGGGATTGTCGTTGTTCCCGGGTGGCGGCGTACTGGACGTGGTCGGGCTGGGCGACGGTGAGGGCGAGGGGGTGGTCGCGTCGGTGGCCGCCTCCAGGTCCGCGGCGATGGCCAGCGTCCGCGCCCGCAACGCCTGCGGCAGGGCGGCCCCGCCCAGCGCGGTCACCTGGGCCTGCGCCGAGTCGCCCACCACGTACCTGAGGAACCCGGCGATCGCCTTCCGCTTGCCCGCGGGCAGCGAGTTGGTGCCGTTGGCGTTGTTGGCCGGGATGGCCAGGTAGTGGACCATCGGCATCGGGTACGCCCCGGTCGCGGTCGTCCCGTCGAAGCGGGGCACCTTGATGCCGTTCGGGCGTTCCGTCATCAGACCGAACCCGGCCAGGATGGAGGCCGCGTCCGGAGACACGTACTTGCCGGCCGCGTTCTTCAGCGGCGACACGCCCAGCGCGAAGCCGCGGTTGGCCAGCGCGGTCACCTCGGTGATGTCCACGTAGCCGAAGCCGCCGGTCTCGCCGCGGACCCGGGTGGCGTTGGGGTCGTCGTCCTTGACCGTGCCGTACCGGCTGGCGATCCGCTCGCTGGCCTCCCAGCCGTAGATGTAGCCGCTGTAGCCGGGGTAGACCGGCACCAGGCGGGTGCTGCCCGCCGGGGTCTCGAAGAGCTTGTCGTACTGCTCGGAGGTGAGGTTGGCGCCCATCCACCGGGACAGCAGCTGGCTCTGGCCGGACAGGCCGATCCGTACGCCGCGGTTGACGGTCTTCTTGGGCGGCAGCTCGCAGCCGCGGTTGTGGGTGGAGAGCAGGGTCGGGCGGGTGGGCATGCCGAGCCAGCCCCAGCTGGGCACGTGGGTGGCGGTCTCGCCGGAGTCGCCGTTGAGCATGCGGGCCACCGTGTCGGCGTCCATCCGGGCGTCCCGGACGATCGCCCCGGCGTACTCGGCGCTGTTGGCGATGGCCAGCGCGGTCAGCGAGACCGGCGCGTACACCACCTTGGGTGCGATCTCGGGGCTGTCCCTGGTCTCCAGCTCGTCGAAGGGCACGCTGGTGACGGTGAAGTCGGCGCCGCGCGCGAAGTTGCTGTCGAACCCGGCCTTGAGGCTGGCGGGGCCCGACTCCGAGGTGGAACGGGTGACCGAGACGTCCACGTGCTGGGGGAGCTGGAGCGCGGCCTCCGTCCACTGCTCCATCACCGCCGCGATGTTGCTGCTCCCGGAGAGGCTCACCGGGTCGCCCAGGCGGGGCGTGGTGGGCGGGTCGGGCAGCGGCGGATCGCTCGGCTTGGGCACCGGCGGAGGTTCCAGCGGCGGGACGTGCGTGTTGATCGGAGCCCCGGCGGCGTCGTTCTTGAAACGGAGCAGGCCGCTGATCGCGGCGACCGCCGTACCGGAGGGGTCGCCAGGGCCGGTGGCGCGGGTGCGCACGGTCGGCGGGGCGGTCTCGGGAGACAGGTCGAGCGGCTGGCTCCACTCGCACTCGCTGACCACGATGGCGCAGGTGGTCTCCTGCGGCCGGCCCTTGTTCTGCCCGTTGCACGGGAACGCCAGGTTGGCGGCGCGCCCGCCGTTCTCCCACTCGGAGACCACGCTGGGGTCGATGATGCCCACCCGGACCGGGAAGCTCACCGAGCCGGTGCCGTCGGGGCCGGTCACGCCGCGTACCCGGGTCTGGTGGGCGCAGCCCTTGCGGTCGTCCCAGACCGGCAGCTGGCCGGTGATCGTGTAGTACATCCGGGACGGGTTGATGCACTGGGTCAGCATGACCGGACTGTTCGGGGCGTAGTTCCGCCACCGGACCGTCACCAGCTGGTTGGGCTCAAGGTCCACTTCCGCGCCGTCAGCCCGGACGCCCCCGGTCGGAGCGGTCCAGACCTCCACGGCCGGAAGTTCCGCGGCCACGCTTGCGCTGGTCGGTTTCGGCGGGGAAAGAGTCAGCAGGGCCGCGGCGATCGCGATCGTCCCCACGGCCGCGATGGTCCTGCGTGACGCTCGTAACACGATGCTCTCCACTGGAAAATGGCATTAACCCCCCAAAAGGAAAGCGGTCGACCGGTTCCCCGGCAATGGCGCCGGGGCCCGCACATGAGTGTTCACTGGCACGTCGCGCCATGGACATGCCCCGCCCGCCGGAATTCACCTGACCTCGGAATTCGCCACGACTGGCAATTGCCGCGCCGGTTTTCGTTAACCCGGGATTGGTAGTTCGGACAGCTCGCCATGGCGACACTTCCGTCTGTCACATGCCCGCGAAAGGGAGCCCCTGCGACGGGCGTCCCCGTTAGAGGGGAAGCCCCGCGAAGGGAAGCACGGTGGAAGCGAAAGACTCCGAGGGACAGACCGGCCTGGCCGCCCTCGGCCTGGGAGAGGCACCCGAGGAGACGCCGGAGGAGGGTCCGCGCCGGATCGAGGCGAGGCTCAGTCCCAGCGACCGCCTCTACCGCGTGGTGGCCTCCGGGGGCGCCGGGATCACGCTGCTGATCATCGTGCTCATCGGCATCTTCCTGTTCCTGGAGGCGCTGCCCGCGTTCCAGACCGCCGGGTTCGGCTTCTTCACCACCCAGCGCTGGGACCCCGACGCGGCCACCCCCGAGTTCGGCGTCGCCGCCATGATGTTCGGCACCGCCGTCACCGCGGTGGTGGCCATGCTGGTGACCGTGCCGCTGGCCATCGCCACCGCGGTGTTCATCAACGAGTACGCCCCCCGCGCCGCGCGCGCCGCGCTCACCTCGCTGGTCGACCTGATGGCCGCCATCCCCAGCCTCATCTTCGCGCTCTGGGGGCTGTTCTTCCTGGTGCCGTGGCTCCAGCCGATCGAGGGCTGGCTGGTCGAGCAGCTGGGCGGCACCCTGCCGTTCATGCGGGCCATCGCCACCGGCTCCTCGCTCTTCAACGCCGGCCTGGTGGTCGCGCTGATGTGCATCCCGATCACCACCTCGATCATCCGCGAGGTGCTCTCCCAGGCCCCCCGGCACGAGTGCGAGGGCGCGCTGGCCCTCGGCGGCACCCGGTGGGGCATGATCACCACGGTCATCCTGCCGTTCGGGCGGACCGGCATCATCGGCGGCGCCATGCTCGGCCTGGGCCGGGCGCTCGGCGAGACCATCGCGGCCACGCTGATCCTCAACATCCGGTTCGAGATCAAGCCGCAGATCCTGGAGACCGGTGGCATCACCGTGGCCAGCGGCATCGCGGTCGAGTTCTTCGACGCCCAGAAACTGGGCCTGAGCGCGCTGATGGCGGCCGGGCTCTCGCTCTTCGTGGTGACCATCGTGATCAACCTGCTGGCCGCCGTGGTGGTCGAGCGCGCGAAGGCGGCGTGATGGCCACCACCCGCGCTCTCGACGCCAAG
Organism: Acrocarpospora catenulata; assembly: GCF_018476525.1. Classification (GTDB taxonomy): domain Bacteria; phylum Actinomycetota; class Actinomycetes; order Streptosporangiales; family Streptosporangiaceae; genus Acrocarpospora; species Acrocarpospora catenulata. Next base: position 28,110 of record NZ_JAHCST010000004.1, on the reverse strand, counting down.
CCCGCCCCGAAGCCCGACCAGCCGGCGGACGCGGCCCGGCAGGTGCCGCGCCGCCGCCCCCGGGCCTGGCGCTGGGCCGACATCGGGGAGTTCGCCGGTTCCGCCGCCTCCGCGCTGCTGCTCACCTGGCTGATCTTCGACCGGCTGCTCCCGTTCCGGATCCAGGGCGTGGCCTTCGTGGTGGGCTGGTACGTGCTGACCCTGCCCGTCTACTGGCTGGTCGTCAGGGACGGCCACGGCCCGGTCGCCGCCAAGGACCGGCTGGCCACCGTCCTGATCGCCTCCGGCGCCGCGCTGGCCCTCTCGCCGATCTTCCTGGTGGTCGGGTACGTGACCGTCCGCGGCCTGGCCGTGGTCGACTTCGGCTTCCTGACCGAGACCATGGAGCTGACCGGCCCGCTCTCGGAGGCCACCGACGGCGGCCTGCTGCACTCGCTGGTCGGCACCCTGGAGCAGCTCGGCATCGCCACCCTGATCGCGGTGCCGCTCGGTGTGCTCACCGCGGTCTACCTGAGCGAGATCGCCGGCCCGCTGGCCCGGCCCACCCGGCTGGTGGCCGACGCGATGACCGCGCTGCCGTCCATCGTGGCGGGGCTGTTCATCTACTCGCTCGTGGTGATCCGTACCGGGTGGGGGTTCTCCGGGTTCGCCGGGAGCCTGGCGCTGACCATCCTGATGCTGCCCACCGTGACCATCGCGGCCGAGCAGGTGCTCCGGGTGGTGCCGGGCAGCCTGCGGGAGGCGGCGCTGGCGCTGGGCTCGCCGTACTGGCGGAGCGTGCTGCTGGTGGTGCTGCCGACCGCGCGGGCGGGCCTGGCCACCGCGGTCATCCTCGGCATGGCCCGGGTGGTGGGGGAGACCGCGCCGGTGCTGCTCACCGTCGGCGGCACCAACATCCTCAACACCAACCCGTTCTCCGACTACCAGGACAACATCCCGCTTTTCGTGTTCAACCAGATCAGAAGCTCCAAACAAACCTTCGTCGACCGTGCCTGGGGCGGCGCGCTGCTCCTGCTCATCCTCGTGCTGGTGCTCTTCGTACTGGCGCGGCTGGCGGGCGGCGCGGGTCCCGGGGGCCGGAGCCGGCGCCGGAAGGGGACGGCGAAGTGACCGAAACGACCGCAGAAGTGACCGCAGTGGAGGAGTTCGCCCCCGTCGTGGAACCGGCGGGCGGCACGCTCCGCGGGGTCGGCGTGTCGGCCTGGTTCGGCGCCCGCAAGGTGCTGGAGAACGTGGACATCGACATGCGCGCCGGGGTGGTGACCGCGCTGATCGGCCCGTCCGGCTGCGGCAAGTCCACCTTCCTGCGCATCCTCAACCGCATGCACGAACTGGTGCCGATCGCCACCCTGGCCGGCAGCGTGCTGCTGGACGGCGACGACATCTACGGCACCGCGCTGCCCATCACCGAGATACGGCGGCGCATCGGCATGGTCTTCCAGAAGCCCAACCCGTTCCCGGCCATGACCATCGGCGACAACGTGCTGGCGGGCCTGAAACTGACCGGCCGCAAGGTCCCCAACCGCGAACAGCTCATCGAGGAGAGCCTCCGCCGCGCCGGCCTCTGGAACGAGGTACGCAACCGGCTCGGCGCCCCCGCGGGCGGCCTGTCCGGCGGCCAGCAGCAGCGCCTGTGCATCGCCCGCTCCCTGGCGGTCCGGCCGGACGTCCTGCTCATGGACGAGCCCTGCTCAGCCCTGGACCCGACCTCCACCCGCCGCATCGAGGAAACCATCCTCGAACTCAAAGACCAGCTCACCATCGTGATCGTCACCCACAACATGCAACAGGCGCAGCGGGTCTCCCAGCACTGCGCGTTCTTCCTGGCGGCCGAGGACGAGCCCGGACGGGTCGTCGAACAGGGCGACACCGACTTCATCTTCGGTTCCCCCAAGGACCCACGCACCGCCGACTACGTGAACGGGAGATTTGGTTGACTTCCTCCCCGCAGCCGAAGCTGGGGGATTCCAACCGTCGCCGGTTTGGATTCCTGCTTCCCCGGCGAGCGCATCCGGTTGCCCGGATGTCTGACCTCACCTCCACAGGCAGACACCGCTCGACCAGCGGCCAGAATGTTCTTGGCGGCGTTGACGTCCCGGTCATGCCGGGTGCCGCAGCCCGGACACGACCAGTGCCGGGTGGAGAGGCTCAGTTCGGCGAGCAGGTGCCCGCACGCGCTGCATGTCTTGGAGCTGGGGTACCAGCGGTCGATCACGACCAGGTGACGGCCGTACCTGGTGGTCTTGTACTCCAGTTGGCGGCGGAACTCACCCCACCCACAGCCGGAGATCGCCCTGGCCAGGGACCGGTTGCGGAGCATACCCCTGACGTTGAGGTCTTCGATCACGATCAGGTCGTGGTCGCGGACCAGCCGGGTACTGGTCTTGTGCAGGAAATCCCGCCGGGCCTCACGGATCTTGGTGTGGGCACGGGCGACCTTCGCCTTCGCCTTGGCCCGGTTGTTCGACCCCTTCGTCTTGCGGGCCATGCGGCGCTGGTAACGGGCCAGGTTCTTCGCCCTGCGCTCCAGGTGGCGCGGGTTGGCGATCTTCTCCCCTGTGGACAAGACGGCGAAGTCGGTCACACCGAGGTCGATGCCGACCGCCGCCCCCGCCGCCGGGAGCGACTCGGGGTACTCAGGGCTGGTCTCGGTCTCCACGGCCAGGGAGACGTACCAGCGGCCGTCCGGGTCGCGGGAGATCGTCACCGTCGTCGGAGTGAAGCCGGCCGGGTCCACCTCTGGCCAGGACCACACGAACTCCAGCGGTGCGTCCATTTTCGCCAGGTACAGGTGTCCGTCGCGCCAGCGGAATCCCGATCGTGTGTATTCGGCCGACTGGCGGCCGCGCCGGGATTTGAACCTCGGGTAGCGGGCGCGTTTGGCGAAGAAGTTGGCGAAGGCGCGCTGCTGGGTGCGCAGCACCTGCTGCAACGGCACCGAGGACACCTCGTTCAGCCAGGCGAACTCCTCGGTCCGCTTGAGCTGGGTGAGGAAGGCGTTGGCCTGCGGCATGTTGGTGGAGGTCTGCTCCTCGTGCCAGCGGCGGTGTCGCCAGGCGAGCGTCTGGTTCCACACCACGCGCACACAACCGAAGGTGCGGTTCAGCACCGCGGCTTGTTCGGGGGTCGGGTAGGCCCGGCACTTGTACGCCGTTCGCACCGTCGAGATCTTAGCGGGAACAGCCGCACTGGCTTAGCGTTATTCCGCCTTTACGGCGGGTTGATGTCCGTTGCGCCGCTACGCGGCGGGCTCGCTTTCCTCCTCAGGGCTGAAGCCCGTGGTCTCCAGCGAAGGAGCAACCGATGAACCGCGCTCTGGTGGCGGTCCTCATGGCCCTTTTCCTGGTGGGGATCGGTCCGGGGCCCGCGAGTGGTGCCGATCTGCCCACCGTGAACGGGGCCGGGTCGACGTTCGCGTATCTGGCGATTCAGCAGTGGATCGTGGACGTGCGGCGGCAGGGGCTGTCGATCAACTACCAGCAGGTGGGGTCCACCGCGGGGCGGGATCGCTTCGCCAAGAAGGAGAACGCGGACTTCGCCTCCAGTGACGTGTCCTACCGGTTCCCTGAGGGGCTTGGGACCGAGGCTGTGCCGAACTTTCCGTACACGTACATGCCGCTGGTCGGGGGTGGTACGGCGGTCATGTACAACATCAAGGACAACGCCGGGCAGTCGATCAGCGGGCTGAAGCTGTCGGGGCCGTTGCTGGTGAAGATCTTCACCGCCGCGTACTACAACCAGTACCGGGGCGAGGCGGAGATGTTCTGGGACGATCAGGGGATCAAGGACGAGAACCCGGAGATCGCGGCCCGGCTGCCGCACGCCCCGATCTACCCCGTGGTGCGCAAGGGCGGTTCCGGGACCACGTCGGTGTTCACCGAGTACCTCAGCAAGCAGGACCCGCAGCGGTGGCGTGGCTACATGGAGGGCAGCTGCACCAAGGGCGAGGGCTGCCCCGGGCTGCCGCCCGCCTCGCCGTCGGAGGACTGCCAGAGCAACACCTGCGGCGCGACCGACGAGTGGCCGGAGAACCGGGGCTCCGGCATGGAGTACAAGAGCGGCTCCGACACCGTGGCCATCACCGTGCAGCAGGGGCAGGCGGGCAAGGGCGCCATCGGGTACGCCGAGTACGCCTTCGCCATCCAGGCCGGTCTGTCGGTGGTCAAGCTGAAGAACGCCTCCGGCAACTACGCCGAGCCGACCGCGTGCAGCCAGGCCATCGCGCTGACCGCCGCCCGCCGCAAGAATGACGGCACCTACGACCTGACCGACGTGTACGCGCACACGCATCCCAACGCGTACCCGATCTCCAGCTACAACTACATCATCGTGCCGACCGACGGGTTCGACGCCGCCAAGGGCGAGGTGATCAGCAAGTTCACCCTGCACGCGATCACCGAGGGCCAGAAGAACGTCGACCAGATCGGCTACTCGCAGCTGCCGACCGAGCTCATCAACCAGGGCCTGCAGGCGCTCGCCTCGGTGCCCGGCCATCCCACCCTGCCCGCCAACGGCAACCAGTGGGGTGAGTACTACAAGAGCCTGAGTCTGCCGAACGGCCAGAAGTGCGGCGAGCAAGGCGAGAAGGCGATCGAGGAGAATCCGCCGAACACCAACAACAACAATAATAATAACAACAATAACAACAACAGCGGTAACAACAATAATAACAACAACGGTGGCGGAAATTCGCCGAGTCCCAGCGCCAGCCCGTCGCCGGGGGCGAGCAATAACAACAACAACAGTAATAACAACGGTGGTGGCGGAAACGGGTCCTCGCCCACGCCGTCCGCCTCCAACTCCGGCTCGGGGTCCGGTTCGGGGTCCGGCAACGGCTCCGGGAAGAACAACCAGAACGGCGGCCCCAGCAAATCGAGCGGCGACGGTTCCCCGACCGGGAACGGCGGCGACGGGACCCTCAGCCCGGATGGCACGCCGACCGACCAGAGCACGGGGGACGGCTCCGGAACCGGGACGGTGGTGACCGACCCGAGCGGCACGCCGATCGGCACCCTCTCGCCGGACGGCCAGGTGCTCCCGCTCAACACCACCGGCGGCACCAGCGGCGGCAACGCCAACATCAACCCGCAACTGGCCGGCGGCGCCGCCACCGAGGTCAAGAAGGTGGCCGAGGCCGCCAGCACCCCCTGGACGCTGCTCGCGACCGTGCTCGCCCTGATCGCCGTGGTCTTCGGCCCGGCCCTGGGCGGCACCGTGGCCCGCCTGCGCCGACGCCAACACTGAAAGACACCGGAATCATGAACTTCCGACGGCTGGCCGTCGCCGTCCTGCTGGGCGCATCGGTCCTCGTGATCCCACCGTTCGCGGGGACCGCCGCGGCGGCCCCCGCCGCGCAGATCGCCACCCCGGGGGAGGGGACGCTGTACTCGCGCGCGCCCGTCACCGTCGGCGGCACCGCGACCGGGGCGGTCTCCGTCCGGGTCGGTATTCAGGACCGGGTGGGCAAGCTCTGGTGGCGGCCGGACGGCTGGGGGGAGTACAGCGCGCAGAGCGTGCCGGTCGGCCCGGGCGGGACCTGGAGCTACACCTGGCCGGGCGGTGAGCCGGGCGACTACCTGGTCCAGGCCGTCGCCACGGCGGCCGACGGCGGCACCGACCCCGCGCTGCCGTACCGGCGGTTCACCGTGACCGAGCTGCCCGCCGCCGTCGAGGCGCAGCCGAACGCGGCCATCGCCGAGCCGGCCAAGGACGCCATCGTGTCCCGGGGCCGGGAGGTCGTGCTGCGCGGCCTGGCCGTCGACGACGTGGCGGTCACCGACGTGCGGGTGGCGGTGCGCAACGTCGGCACCCAGCAGTGGTGGCACCCCAACGGCACCTGGGACGCGAACTACGAGGCCCTCCAGGCCACCCCCTTCGCCGGTTCCGGCACCTTCACCTGGACCTTCCGGTGGACCCCGCAGGAGGACGGCCAGTACACCTTCGCGGTCAAGGTCCGGGACGGCTCCGGTGCCACCCGCGACATCAGCCGGACCTTCTTCGCCGACGGCGCCGTACCCGCCACCACCGTCACCACCACCCGCCGGGCCTTCCCCGGCGGCGGGCCGGTGAAATGGGAGGGCGTCGCCGACGACGCGCGGGGCGTCGCCTCGGTCGCGGTGGCCCTGCTCGACCGTGCCACCGGCAAGTGGCTCCGAACCGACGGAACCTGGGGCGCCTACCAGCGGCGTACCGTGACCCTGACCGGTCCGCGGGACGGCGGCAAGGCGCTGGTGGCCAACGGGCAGCAGCTGTTCACCCGTACCGGCTGGACCTGGGCCTGGACGCCGCCCGGCCCCGGCAGCTACCAGGCCGAGTTCACCGCCATCGACGCCGCGGGCCAGGAGGACCCGGCCTACTCCCGGATCCCGTTCACGGTCGGCGAGCCCGATTCGGCGGCGTTCGCCCCGGAGGTCACGATCACCGCGCCGGTGCTCGGCAAGGGGTACGGCGCGGGTACGATCACCTTCACCGGCACGGCGTCCGACGACACCGCGGTCGCCGAGGTCCGGCTCTCCGTCTTCAATCGGGACACCAGCCAGTACTGGCAGCCTGCCACCGGCGCCTGGGGGCCCTTCACCACCTTCCGGGCAACGGGCACGCGTACCTGGTCGGCGACCTGGACCCCGCCCTCGTACGGAAATTTCACCCTTCGTGCTGAAGCCGTGGACGATCGGGGACTGACCACCGTCGCCAGCGTGCCGTTCAGCCGGGGCAGCGGTGCCGGGCCCGGGTACGTCACCCTGCTGGCCAGCCGCTCCCAGCTCGGCGCGGTCGACCAGAACTGCCGGTTCCGGCGCGGTTCCGTGCCGCTCTTCGGCGACCTCGCCGACGACCTGCGCAACCGCGGCATCCCGGTGACGGGCTCCATCGTGGTCCGCTACGCCGACGAGAACTTCTGCGACGCCACCCTGGCCGACTACGCCACCTGGCCGGAGACCGAACGCCTCCGCGACGAGTACGGCTGGAGCTTCGTCAGCCACAGCGCCAACTACCTCAACCTCACTCCGCCGGCCGGGCAACCCCAGCCGTCCCCGGCGACGCTGCGCGCCGAGACCTGCGGTTCCCTCGACGCCTTCGCCGCCCACGGCCACCACCGCGCCTGGGGCCTGTTCCTGTACCCCGGCTACGCGGGCAGCCCGCCCACCACGTCGGTCCAGCTCGACCCGGTGGCCACCTGCTTCGCCTACGGCCGCACCTACGGGTACGGGGTCAACCTGCGCGAACAGGTCGCCTCGCCGTACTTCGTGAGCGTCCTGGGCCTGGCCGGCAACTGGTGCAACGACCCCGCCCTCACCTGCTACCACTGGGTTCCGGTGCTCGGCGCGGCCATCGGCACCCGCTACACCCCGCCGGACCAGCTGGCGGCGATGCTCTCCGGCGTCCCCGGCCAGTGGCGCATCCTGCAGTTCTACAAGCTGCTGCGCGGCAAGCGCCTCGGCGGCACCGGCACCCAGTGGGACTGCACCGGCGCCGACTGGCGCACCCACTGGACCAGCGACGGCGAGTCCTACTGCGCCGCCGACTTCACCACCGCCCTCAACCAGGCCCGCGGCGCCACGTACGCGGACCCGGCTACGGTGGCGACCGCCTGGGGCCGTCGTTAACGCTCCCCGGCCACGCTGAAGGTCAACGCGGCCAGGTCCTTCCGGTTCCGGTAGGGCCTGGCCAGCCCGGGCCGTACCCGATCGAGGTAGGAGTCCGGCGCGGTACGGCCCGGCACGATGCGCGCCCGCCAGCCCGCCGCCTCGGCCGCGGCCAGGTAGTCGTCGGCCCGCAGGCGGTTGGGCACCCCGGGGAAGCTCATCCGCCGGTACGTCCAGTCCGAGTAGCGCAGCAGGTTCAGCGGGTCGCGCGGCCGGATTCCCCGCATGTGCACCATGCCGTCCACGTGATGCACCATCGTCGCCCCGGGCGCCGCCAACTCCGCCAGCCGCGCGAACGTCCCCGGCACGTCCTCGAAATGCTCCAGCGCGGCACTGCTGACCACCACGTCGAACGGCCCGTCCACCCCAGGCATCCCGGGGTAGGCGGTCACGTGATAGCCCAGCCGCCCCAGATCCACCGGCCCGCCCAGCCGCTCACCCAGCGCCTCGTAGTACCGCGCCCCCGCGTCCCCCGCCAGCGGAAAAAGATCCACCGCCGTGTACGACGCGGCCCCCCGAGCCAGAATCACCGCCCCCGTCCCCAGATCGGGCCCCGGCCCCAACTCCAGAACCCGCATCCCCCGCCAACTCCGAACCCCGTCCTCCTCCCAGCGATCGACCACCGCCACCACGTAGTTCACACTCCGCGTGACCTCTTCCGTCGTGTACGGCCTCGGCCGCCGATACCCCGTCCGCCGGTGCCGTACGGCGTTGGCCAGCCCCATCCCCAGCCCGACCACGTACCAGAACCCATTCGGATGCCGCGCGGCCGACAAACTCAACCGACCCGGCCCGATGACCGGAGTCTCCTCAGCGGTACTCATGCTGGATTCCTAGCGAGACCCCGCCAACATCGCCCTTCCCGCCGACGAACAGCGGGAGAACAGCGATGATGGGTCAGACGCGGACGCGGTGTTCGGCGAGATGGGCGAGGACCGCGTGGTTGGCCGCCCAGCCGTCCGGAAACTTGATCGGGACGTTGAGCTGGACGCGGGAGCTCGGCGGATGCTGGTCGAGCAGGTCGGCGATGCCGGCGCGGGCGACCACGACGCAGGCGTGCCGGTGGCGGGAGGTCAGCACGCACAGGCGCCCGGATTCCAGGTGGAAGGCGGTGGCGTCGCGGCGGCCGGAGAGCGGGTGCCAGACGATGGTGACGTCGTACTCACGGCCTTGGAGCCGGTTGGCGGTGTCCACCGTGACGCCCTCGGGCACGCCGGCCGCGCGGACGGCGGTGACCTGGTCGTTGTGGGCGCAGCCGACGGCGACGCGGTGCGGGTCGACGCGGTGCGAGCCCTGCTCGTCGTGGGCGAGGGTGCCGCGTTCGACCACGCGGCGGGCGAGGCCGGCGCACGCCTCGGCCACGTCCGGGTCGGTGCGCACGGTGTAGCGGTTGGGCAGCTCGTGCAGCGCCCAGCCGGTGGCCGCCGCGTGTTCGAGGGTGGCGTCCCACGGGCTGTTCAGGCCGCTGACGGCGAATTCCAGCCGGCGATCGCCGTCGCCCGTGCCGGCGGCGAAGCCACCCGCCGGGTAGAAGGCGCGCGAGACGATCGGAGCGGCGGTGGCGGGCAGGCGCCAGGAGACGGGCAGCTGGTGCACCTTGAGGTCGTTGGTGCGCTGGGTGACCGCGACGGCGCTCTGCAGCGGATCCCAGGCGAGCCCGGTCCACCGTTCGCTGTCGATCACGGAGAACGGGTCGAGCTGGCCGGGGTCGCCGACGAACAGGGCGTGCCCGTCGGCGAACAGCGGCGCCACGGCGAGCAGCTTGTCCGAGCGCATCTGGTAGGCCTCGTCCACGATCGCCCACTCCCAGGTGCGTCCCTTGACGTACGCCCACTTGTCGGCGGTGGCCACGACGACCTGGCACTGCTCGACGGTCTCGATCTTGTTGTGCGCGATCACGTTGGCGTGGCGGGTGACGCGGGGCGGCGGCTGGAAGCCTTCGGCGTGCAGGCGGCCGATGGCCAGCCCGGGGGACTTGCCGGCCAGCTTGTCGACGAGGTCGTCGACCTGCTCGTTGGTCTGGGCGACGATCATCAGCCGTTCCCCGGCCCGCGCGAGCTCCGTGGTGGTGGCGGCGACCAGGGTGGTCTTGCCCGCCCCCGGCGGGGAGTCGACGACCAGGCCGCGGTGGCTTCCGCTGGAGTAGTCGGCGAGGATGCCGGCGGTGGCGGCCCCCGCCTGCTGCTGCGGTGTCACGACCAGACCTCCTGCGCGTCCTCGTCGGTCGGCACGTACTCGGCGGGGGGCCCGCCGTGGGTCCACGGGGTGTCGGCGAGGTCGGGCAGCGACGGATGGCGGTGACCCTCGGGGTCGAGGTCGGCGTAGCAGATGATCTCCCCCACGCCCGGCAGGGTGGTGCCCTTGCCCAGACCGCCGTTCAGCTGCAGCACCGCGACATCGCCCTCGACGGACTCCAGATGGGCCTTCTGCTTGGGCCGGGCCGGTGACAACAGCCGCGTCCCCGGGGAAAGCCGGACCGAGTCGTCGGTCCGTACGCTGACGAGCGGCCGCAGGACCGCCCGCTTCCCACCCGGTGGTGTGATCTTCCGGTCGGCTTCGACCGCGATGACCCGGCCGGCGAAGGCGACGCCCGCGGCCCGGTAGTCGGCCATCACCAGCGGATCGTCGAAGGCGCGATTGGCCTCGTAGCTCTGCTGGGCGGCCTCCAGCGTGGCCAGCCGCCGCGCCGCCGCGACCGCGCTGTCCAGGCGGCCCTGCGGCAGACCTCCGTCGGTGAGCCACCTCTGGTGCCAGGCCAGCGCGGCGCGGTCGCGTTCCCAGCGGGCGGCGACGCTGGCCCCCTCCGGCAGGGGACGGAGCAGGTCGACGGCCTGCCACATGTCGTTCCAGGTGGGTTCGAGCTGCTCGTGCAGCGCCTCCCGGAGTTGGGCGGTGACGCCGTATCCGCCGATCAGGGGCTGCAACACGGCGTGGTCGAAGCCGGGGTCGGTGTCGGGACCGGCCGGCGGCGACCGCAGCGGATCCTCGGCCTGTACCGCGGCCTCGGCGCCCGTCAATCCGTGCGGTGGATCGATCCACGCGAGCTGCGTGGAAAGCTTCGCGTCCTCGGCGGCGCTTTGACCGGTCACCCAGTGCTCGCTGAGCAGGCCGGTCATGGCGAGCAGCATCGCCGAGTCGGCGAACTCGCTGCGATCGTGCAGGAAGGTCAGCCACCGGCCGAGCAACGGCACGCGCGGCGGGACCGCGTGCGGGCCCTCGATCTTGCGGAACCGGGTGGACCGGCCGAGCAGGCGGGTGAAGGCGACCCCGGCCGGGTTGGGGACCAGGATCTGCGGCGCGTCCAGGCACCGCTCGTACGGGGTCCTGGTGTCAGACATTTCCACCTGGGTGGTGAATCGCTCGATATAAGAAACCACCACCTCGGCGAGCTCGGCCATGAAGGCGAAGCGCTCATCCCGGTTCCGGGGATTGGTGACCACCAGCAGGTGCGGGTGGGCCCGGTCGTCGCCGACCATCGCGGCGAGCGGGGCCGCCGCCTCCCCGGCCAACCGCAGCGGGACGAACACCAGTGGCGCGTCCGCGAGATGGACGTGGCGCACGGTCGTGGCACGCTGGGCCCGGCCGTCGCGCACCGCCGCCACCTTCAGGTAGGAGCGCAGAAGACTCATGCGACCGCCTCGTCATGGAGCCGCCGCAGGTACTGGAGCCGGGTGGCGATCGCGTCCTGCTCGGGTGAGCAGACGGGGTCGCCGGAGATGAGGTGGATCGCCGTGTCGATGGACTCGAGACCGCCGAGGTCGTCGCGGACGGTCCGGCCGAGGGCCTCCAGCGAGCCGCACGCCCGTGCCTCCGCGCGGCAGAAGTAGGCCATTTCGCAGACGGCCAGGCACTCGGGAGCGTACCGGGCCTCAAGGGCCGAGACGGCTGCGGCGAGTTCGGCGGCCGGGCGGGTCGGCGTCTTTCCCTCCATCCGCAGGTCGAGGCTGAGGCCCGGGGGCAGCTCATCGAGGATGTCGTCGATCCGGGACAGGCGCTCCAGCTGTCGGCGGAGCACCTCCAGCGGGTGGCGCACGTCGACGAGGGCCGCCGTGGGGAAGTTCATGAAGTCCTTGGGGCAGATCAGGACCACGTCGTGGGCCACCCGGGCCGGGTCGAGGCCGAGCGAACTGAACAGCTCGCGCAGCGCGTGCACGTACACGGCGGCCTCGCGGGCGGCAGCGGACACCTTGGGGGTGTCGGCCTGCCCGTCCACCACGGCGAAGGTTTTGATCGCCACCACGTGGAACTGGCGGCCCACCTGGAAGGCGATGACGTCGGGCTCCAGGTAGACGTCGTAGCCCGCCACGTTGAGCTTGAGCAGGGGGTCGTCGAACAGCGTCGCCGCGTGCTCCGGCTGCTCGGCCGCCGACCGCAGCACCGTTCTGGTGTGGCGGTGCCGCACTGCCCGTCCGTTGTCGTCGGCGGCGTCCTCGACGTTGTGGTACCCGGCCTCCTCGACGGAGAGATGCAGCAGCTCACGCAGCAGCCGCAGGATGTGCGCGCCGCCGTGCGCTTTGACGATCGCCTTGAACTGTTCCTGGCGGGCCAGCGCGAACGGCGACTGACCGAACTGGTGCGGGTAGCCGAGATGCTGGATGGTGCTGCCCTTGTCGATGCCGGCGGCGTCCAGGATGGCGCGGCGTTGACAGGCCGGATTCGCGGCCAGCGCGGCGATACTGCGCGCATTGTGGTCCACGGGCTTACTCGGCCCGCGCAGGGCATCGAGCCGGTTTGGCCCGCGCCAGGTGTCGAGCCCGCTCATGCGCTCCTCGCCGCTGTGGTGTCGAGCCTGCTTGGCCCGCGTGGGGTGTCGAGCCTGCTCATTTGCTTTTCACCGCTGTGGTGTCGAGCCTGCTTGACTCGCGTGGGGTGTCGAGCTTGCTCATTTGCTTTTCACCGCTGTGGTGTCGAGCCTGCTTGACTCGCGTGGGGTGTCGAGCTTGCTCATTTGCTCCTCACCGCCGTGGTGTTGAGCCCGCTCATGCGCTCCTCGCCGCCGTTCGCAGGCCCGCGCCGAACAGCTGCTTGACCTCCGGCAACTGCTCGGCCGCGCGCTGGGCGGCCTCCGCGCGCTGCCGCCGGTCCTTCTCCTGGTGCACGTCGAGCTCGGCCCGGGCGGCGGCGGCGACGGCCGCCGGATCGGCCGGCCCGTAGCCCTCTGTCGCGCCGGGGACGTTCTGCGCCAACTGCGTGAGCAGGCGCAGCGCGACGGCCGAAGGCTCGATCCGCCGCACGTGGTCGGCGATCCGGATCGTGGCGAGGAGAAAGTCCACCCGGGGGCTGAGCGGCCCGATCATCCGCTGCGGCAGCGGCCAGGTGCTGACGGCGAGCAGACCGCGCACGGGGGAGAGCCGCTCGGTGGTCAGGGCCGCGCACAGGTAGTAGGGCCGGGCGTTGGGGGAGGCCCGAAACGACTTCTCCTCGTCCCGGCGCAGGCTGGTGAGTTGGGTGTTGCTCAGCAGCCCCGCGAAGAACGCCTCGTCCACGGTGACGATGAGCTTGGCGGCCGACGGCGTGCCGAGCAGGGTCAGGACTTGGTGGACATGTTCCCGCACCGGGGGCCGGCGCAGCGTCGGCGGCTCAAGGATCTCCTCCCAGCGTCGCTCGACTTCGCGAAGCTCGGCCCGGAGCGACCGCACTCGGACGTGGTCGTTCGCGGCTGCCGCGGCGCGTATCTGACGCCGCAGCGTCAACATCCGCTCCTCCAGCCCATCCATGTTCACGTTTCGGCAGCCTACCAACAGCCCCACGGTAAGCCAAGCTATTCCACTTGCATCCACTATTTTCCACTGTTACGTTCTGACGTGACTCACGTGGCCTGAGTGACGGCCATCGTGACCTTCCGCGCACGGCCTCGTCCGTATGCCTGCCTGCCCTCCTGACCGCGAGTAGGAGCCCCGCCATGACCAGAGCCAGAACCCGAGACCTGACCATCTACCGGCTCACCGGCATCCCACCCACGCCGTACGGGATGCTGACCGCCCTGGACCTCGACAGACTCACCGCCCTGCGGGCCACTCCGGTGGAGTTGACCGTCGCCGGAGCGCCCGCGCTGTGGGTCGCCGGCCACCACGACGTACCGTTGGCGGGTTGGTGCGAGGACGCCTCGACGACCACCGGCCTGGCCGTCACCTACGACGAGCGCCGCTCCTTCGGGCTGCTCATGCTGGTCGTCGACGGTCAGGTCTACGCGATCGGGTACGGCCAGGGCCACTGGCTCATCCCCGACGACTGCAAGGACCACGGGTTCGGCATCCGCTTCGCCGTGCGCCGCCTCGATCCCGAGTACGTCCAGGACGTGGCCCGGCGGCGCATCGGCGCCCGTGGCCGCAGCGACCTGACCCTCGTCCCTTCTGGGCTACCGATCTGGGCCCTCGGCATCGAGGAGCAGGCCGAAGTGATCCGCCGCATGGGCGGCCGCTCACGGGAACTGAAGGTCACCTTCTCCGCCGCCGACGACCGCCCGGTCCGCCTGGAGGCAGGCGTCGGGCTCACCATGCGCTTCGGCGTACGGCCCGACCACCTCGTCGCCGACATCCGCGAGATCGCCCGCGTCTGCGCGGAGGACCCGCCGCATCCGTCGCTGGAATTCGTCGACCACATCCGCCCCGTCATGGACAGCGCCCGCACCCGCCGCCTGGACGCCGCCCTCGACGACGCACTCGGCCGCACCGACGACCCGATCGACCTGGTCTGCGCCGTGCCCGCCGACTGCCTCCCCGGGTACGCCCAGGCCTGCCGATTCGACGTGAAAATCGGCACCGCGTGCCAGCGCCTCACCGAGTTCGACGCCGACCACATCCGCCTCCGCGCCCGCCTCCAGAGCCCCGGCCGGCGGGTGGAGGCCCTGCGCAAGGGCAAAGTCAAGATGTACCGCGACCCCGAAGGCACCCTTGAGGTCGGCGGCTCGGCGGCCATCAAATGGCTGGAGGTCGTGCTCACCCTCGACGGCCGCCGCTACTTCCTCCTCGACGGCGACTGGTACGAGATCGACGCCGGCTACCTGGACACCAAGCTGACCGAGATCATTCCCCTCTTCGTCCCACGTCCCTCGGTCGACCTCCCACTCGTCCACCCCGGCCAGGACGAGCAGTCCTACAACACCTACGTCTCAGACGTCCGCGACGGCTACCTGTGCCTGGACCGCCACCTCATCCGCACCACCTTCCACACCGGAAACGGCTTCGAAGCCTGCGACATCCTCGCCCCCGACAACACCCTCATCCACGTCAAGTTCGCCCGCAGCGCCAGCACCCTCAGCCACCTCTTCCACCAGGGCGTCGCCTCCGCCCAAGCCCTCCTCCACTCCGACGAGGCCCTCAACCGCTTCCGCTCCCTCGTCCAGTCAGCCACCCACGGCCGCCGCAAAGTCCCCCCAACCTTCCGCCCTCACAAAGTCATCTACGCGATCCACCTCAAAACCGGCGCACTCCTCACCCCTGATTCCCTGTTCCCCCTGGCCCGCGTCGCCCTCGCCAACGCCGCCCGCTTACTGAAGACGTACGGCATCGAGGTCGAAGTGATAGGCATCAGAGCCACGAACAGCGCCCGTGCCGCGCACACCATCGGCCAGAGCTTCAAGGGCGACTGGTAACTGGGAGGACCACGACAGCCCCCGGCAGGGCCGCATCCGGACCAAAGGTCACGCGGACTGCTGATGCTCGACCTAATCACCACTCAATCGCGGCAAGGCTCCCCACCTGCCAACCCAATTCGGTGGTTGTCCCTGGCCGTGCCTATTTCGGGGGACGTGGTGGCCGACCGGTCCCGGCGGCTGGGTCCGTGACAGAAGGTTGAAGAGGGCGGGGAGTTCCACGGCAACCAGTTCTTCCGTGCGGGTGGCGGTAAGCAGCCGCCCCGGCGGGAGCCGGGTCTGACGGGAAGTCAGCAAAGGGCTGGGTGGGTCCATGGCAGTCAATCTCCCTGTGGGAGCGGTGGAACCACTGGTCGTAAGGGAGTGGGAGTTCCGCGGTGTGGATACTTCGTGGTCTTCACCGTTGTTGGCGGGGTTGTTGTTGTGGTGTTCAGCTGGGGTTCGCTGCGTTTCGCGATGATCGGCCGCCCTGTGTTCTTTGGATGGGCGGGGTATTAGCCCAGATCCCGACGAAAATGGAGTGTTGGCTGTGAGAAGGCTGCCGGTCGTCGGGGCCGTGTTGGCGGCTGTCGCTGTGGCGATGGTGGTTTCCACCACAGCGGAGTTGCCCGGGAACGCGTTGCTCTCGGATCCCGAGGTCGATGTCGTCATCGTGCCCACCCCGGAGCAGCCGTCCCCGCCCACTCCGGCCCCCCAGCCGAAACCGAAACCCCAGCCCCAGTCCCAGGCCTTGGTCTACGTCCGCCCTAATGGACTGGCAAAGGTCACCGCAGGAACACCCGCCGGCGTAGCGATCTGGCGCCACCCCACCGACCGCCGCAAGAGCGTCGTCCTGGGAGCAGCCGAGGATGGCGGCATCGCCGCGTACAACCTGGCAGGCCGCCGTTTCCTCCGCCTTCAGGGCCCAGAATCCCGCCTGACCGGCGTCGACATCCACTACCGCTTCCGCTTCGACCCGCAATGGACCAACGACATCGCAGTGGTCAGCGACGGCGCGACCGGCAGACTACGCGCCCTGGCCTTCCGCCCAGTGGCCGCCAGCTACGGCCAACCCCTCGTCCAGGAGGTCACAGCCCCGGACGCCCCGACCATCTTCCCCGACGGATCCCCACGCGACGTGACAGTCTGGCAGGACCCCACCGGCGTCTACGCCGTCGTGGCCCAGGAGTCCGCAACCCGCCTGGCACTGGTCCGCCTAACCCCCGCAACGGACAGAAAGGTCGCCTTCGAGGTCATCCGCACCATCGACCTCCCCACCGACTTCGTCACCCACGACCTGACCCCGTGGACCCCCTGCGGCCCCACCCCCATCGCGGGCCTGACGTCCGACGCATCAGCCGTGTTCATCTCCCAGCGAGGCGTCGGCATCTGGCGCATCAACCCCGACCTGACCGGCGAACCCACCCTCATCGATGTCGTCGCCCAATTCGGCGCCCCACCCAACCCCGACGGCACCTGCGGCATGGGCGAGGGCAGCGACCGCCTCAACGACGTGGGCGCCCTCGCGCTCTACCGAGCCCCCGGCACCACCGGCTACCTGATCGCCGCCACCCCAGGCGACGGCCGCTTCGCCGTCTACACCCGCCAGCCCATCGCGTACGCGGGCCGCTTCCGCATCGCCTCCGTCCCAGCCACAGGCAGCCTGGCGATCACCAACCTCTCCCTGGGTTCCCCGTACGCCAAGGGCATGCTGGCCGCCCGGACAACAGGCAACTCCTTCGCCCTGATCCGCTGGGACGAACTGGCCCGCCACGCGGGCCTGATCGTCAACACCAGAAGCTGACGGGCCCAGCTACCGAACGGGAGTCACGGCGTCCTGCTGACCACGTGCCCAGCGGCCTCCGCCAACTCGGCGAACCGTACGGCGTCGCGGACCGCTGCACCGGTCGCGTCATTGTTGAAGTAGACGTAGACCTCATCCAGATCCCCCACCCGGCGCACCCACGACCGCAGCGCGGTGTCGCCATACGACGGGTAGTGCGCCGACCCACCCTCATGGAGCCGCAGGTAACCCCAGTCAGCGGTACGCCACAGAGGCGTCAGAGGCCGCCCCAGCCGATCACTCCAGCAGAGCGCGGCCCCATGCTTGGCCAGCACTTCCTCCGTCTCATCCGACCACCAGGAGGCATGCCGCGGCTCAACAGCAATCCGTACCCCATCGGGGAAACAGCCCAGACATTCGGCCAGCAACCCCGGATCGGCCTGCATGGTCGGCGGCAACTGCACCAGAACAGGCCCAAGCTTGCCCCCCAGCCCAGCCGCGGCCCCCATCAACCGCCCAACCGGCTCAGCAGGTTCCCTGAGCTTCCGCACATGCGTCAGATACCGGCTGGCCTTGATCGCCATCACGAAGTCGTCAGGCGTACGATCCCGCCAGCTCTCAAACGTCTCCCTGGCCGGCAGCCGGTAAAAGGTCCCGTTGTTCTCCACCGTCTGGAAGCACTCGCCATACCGCTCCAGCCACCGCTTCTGCGCGCAGCCGGGCGGATAAAGCACCCCCCGCCAGTCGTCGTACTGCCAGCCTGACGTGCCGACGAACATGTTCCCAGCCTATCCCCGCGACCCAGCGCGCCG
Organism: Acrocarpospora catenulata; assembly: GCF_018476525.1. Taxonomy (GTDB): domain Bacteria; phylum Actinomycetota; class Actinomycetes; order Streptosporangiales; family Streptosporangiaceae; genus Acrocarpospora; species Acrocarpospora catenulata. The sequence goes on along the minus strand of NZ_JAHCST010000004.1, from coordinate 10,299 downwards.
GATATGACCACAGCCAAGAACCGCGGCTGACCAAAGCCGCCGTCGCTGGTCGCACCATGGACATCACATGGTCAACCACACGCCCGTATGACATGTTCGCCAATGACGATCACAGTGCGAGCCAAGGAGCGGTGGGTGTCGTGGCAGAGACCGAGCCTTCGAAACGACGGGTGCGGTGGATCGTGGTCGCGGCGCTCGTCACCGTGCTCGCACTGGTGGCGGTCGCGGTCCTGGCGACCTCCGGTTTGATCAACGCCCGTTTCCAGACGATCTCACTGGAGGGCAGCAGCGGTTCGAGCGACAGCGCCACCCGAACTGTCTCCATCCGGTTCGGCGTCAGAAACGAGGCCTGGACGTCCATCACCATTGTGGACGCCGGCCGGAGCAGCTCCTTCATGCGATTACTCAGGATCGAGGGCACCCGCCCACCCATCACCCTGCGCCCCGGCGACACAGCAGACCTCGAGTTCGTCTACGAGGTCACCGACTGCAACAACATTCCCGGCGACAAATGGCCGATCCCGCTACAGGTGGAGCGGCCTTGGGGCACCCAGACCGTCTACGTCGATCCTCCGCTCCAGGACCCGGATCCTTTCAACGGCTCCGTACCGGACGAGGACAGCGGCATCACCTGGGAGTGGCAGGGCGCCAGGGCAAGCTACGTCTGCGAGTGGTAACCCTGCGCTTGACGTGATCGAAGGTGGCGCTTCTTCATATTCTCAATAGCGCCACTTCTCGCAGTGGCGATGCCTCGTCGGCTCCGGTTCCTCGCCCTGCAGCAAAGTCAGTCGCACGCGCTGCCGGGCCTTCCGCTCAGCGATGTTCGTGTCTTCGCCAATGCCCTGGTAGGACCCGCCCACGTCGTGTCTGTAGCGGCGGCCGTCCTGCTCCTGAATGCGTAACGGCATCGTGTTATCGGTCCGGCTCACATCAGAATTCTGGCAGTCGCTCAGATGTGCCCCAAGCTGGCGACGTGCCTGCCCACGGTTCGTGCTTCTGGACAGGTGCATGTAAGAGGCATTGTGCCCTACCACTCCTTACGGCTAGGCTTTGGCGTCATTAGTGAAAGTTCGCTTGGCTCCTTACCGGAGGGGTGCATGGCGGAGCACGCCGACCGGGCAAGGTCCACGCTGCGTGAGCTCTTCTCGCTTGCCGTGCCCGCGCTTGGCGTCCTGACCGCCGAGCCGCTCTACCTGCTCGTGGACACGGCCGTGGTCGGCCATCTCGGCGCGGTGCCGCTGGCCGCGTTCTCGGTCGCTTCCATCGTGCTGGCGCAGATCGCCACTCAGATGACGTTCCTGTCCTCCGGCACGACCGCACGTACGGCCCGGCTGCACGGCGGCGGACGGCGGGCCGACGCCGTCGCCGTGGGCGTGCAGGCGACCTGGCTCGGCCTGCTCGTGGGCCTGGTGTTGGTCATAGCCGGGCAGTTGCTCGCCGCCCCGATCGCCCGGGCGCTGGCCGGTGACGAGCAGGTCGCCGCCAGCGCGGTGGAATGGCTGCGAATCGCCCTGCTCGGCGCCCCGATGATCCTGATCGCCATGGCAGGCAACGGTTGGATGCGCGGTGTGCAGGACATGTGGCGGCCGTTGCGCTTCATGCTCATCGGCAACGGAATCTCCGCAGTGCTCTGCCCGGTCCTGGTGTACGGGCTCGGCTGGGGCCTCAGCGGGTCGGCCGTCGCCAACGTGGTCGCGCAGTTGGTCGCCGCGGGCCTGTTCGTACGGGCACTACTGGTCGAGAAGGTGCCGCTCGCGCCGGCCCCGGCCGCCATCCGTGCCCAGCTCGGCCTGGCCCGCGACCTGGTACTGCTCGGGCTCGCCTTCCAGGCGTGCTGGGTGTCGGCGACCGTTGTGGCCGCCCACACCTCCGCCCCCGTGGCCGGGGCCCACCAAGTGGTGTTCCGGCTCTGGATGTTCCTGGCCTACGTACTGGACGCGCTGGCCATCGCGGCCCAGGCACTGGTCGGGGCGGCACTCGGTGCGAACGACGGGGAGCGGGCGCGCCGCCTGGCCTGGCAGGTGACCGGCTGCGGCCTCGTCTTCGGTGCGCTACTCGGCGCGGTGTTCGCGGCGCTGGCCGGCGTCCTGCCGTACGCGTTCACCACCGATGCGGTGGTGCTCGCGGAGATACCCGGCGCATGGTGGTTCTTCGTCGCGCTACAGCCGATCGGCGGTGTCGTGTTCGCCCTGGACGGCGTGCTGCTGGGCGCCGGGGACGCGGCGTACATGCGCTCGGCGACCCTGTGCGCGGCCACGCTGGGCTTCCTGCCGGTGGTGTGGGCGTCCCTCAAGTTCGACTGGGGACTCGTAGGGATTTGGTCGGGATTATCGGCCTTCCTAATGATTCGCCTGATCGCAGTCCTGGCCAGACTGCGTTCCGGCCGCTGGGCGGTACTCGGCACCCTTCGATAATCTGCTCACAAAGCTCAGGGAGGACATCAGCACCCGGACCGCAGAAGCTTCAAAGCGGCGACAGGCGACGTTGCTATCAATGAGGATCAAAACACCCCAAGACGAACATCGTCCCAGGGCGTTTTAGCAGGTCAATTGTGGGTGGCCAGGGGCGGGGTCGAACCGCCGACCTACCGCTTTTCAGGCGGTGCAATCGCACTAGCCGGGGTCTGGTTACCCAGGTCAGCGGGTTCTGGACGACTGTCTGAGTGTGCCATCGGCGGCCGATGTTGCTGTCATCCCGCCCATGTCACGTTGAAAATCGTGATCAGCTTTTGGGTCTCGTCGACCTTGAAATACATGATCCCGGCACCGCCGAACGTCGTCTGTCGATACTCCGTCTCGCCCGGGTACAGGTATCGCGCGTCCCACGGCTCCTCCAGAAGATCGGCAGTCCTGGAGAGCAAGGCGTCGAATGCCTGGCTCGGAAGCCCCTTCATCTGCTCAAGCGCTGCCGGATGGAGTTCGACCCGGTAGCTCACTGGCGGGCGGCCCAGCCCGGAAAGGCGTCGTCCATCGAGACGAATCCCTCCCGCCGGCCATCACGCACGTCCTGCTCAGCACGGTCGAAGTCCGGGTTGGATACAGCGATCGCGTGGAGCCGCCACCGGTGCAGAACTTCCCGGAGCTGCTTGAATCGCCACACCTCATGCGCCGCGTCCAGCGCCGCGTGATACTCACTCATGAACTGCTCATGCCACTTCGCGGGCAGGGCGCGCAAGATCTCGGCCGGATCATCTCTAGTGGTGTGCAGTGGCTCCGCAGTCATAGCTTCGAGGCTACCTGGTGGAGCCCAGCCACAACCCCGCTTCGCTTGAGTCTCCAAACAGCATGCGGTGAGCAGATCTGAGGGTTGCGTCCACGGATATCAAAACGCCCCAAGACGAACATCGTCTCAGGGCGTTTTACCAGGTCAATCACGAGTGGTCAGGGGCGGGGTCGAACCGCCGACCTACCGCTTTTCAGGCGGTCGCTCGTACCAACTGAGCTACCTGACCTCGACGACTGGCGTCGGAGCGGTCCTGACGGGACTTGAACCCGCGACCTCCACCTTGACAGGGTGGCGAGCACTCCAAACTGCTCTACAGGACCTCTATGTCCGGAAGCTAGGCTTCCGTGTTGTTCTGCTCGTTTAGCTTACCAGTTCCGGGGAGGTCTTCGACCTGCCCTTTCCCTGCCAAGCCCGTGCCCCCAACGGGATTCGAACCCGTGCCGCCGCCTTGAAAGGGCGGTGTCCTAGGCCGCTAGACGATGGGGGCTCAGAGATTTCTCCCTGTCCATGCCGTCTTCCGTCGGAGACCTCTGAAGCATAGGGGACGCGAGCCCTCCATGCCAAAGCGATTGGCGACGGGGTGTCAGAGACCGTTCCCGAGGGACTCGGGGCGTTCGCTGGCTCCGGGAAAATTGTACGACCTGGGTCCCCCTCGATATGACGCTCACACTGGATCCACTGCTCCCCGATACCTCCCACAGTGATGTCGTCCCAGGCCTGCAGCCGATGGGTGTCCTTGCTGAAGTACAGAACAGAGGCCTGGTACGGCGTCGGCTCGTCGTGTTCGAGCCCGCGCAGCCCAGCCGCCCCGGTCGACCCCTGGACGAGGATCCGGGTCCCGGTGGGCAGCAACTCGGTCTGCCGCGCGTGGGTGTGACCTGCCAGGACGAGCGCCACAGAACCGCTGAAACCCCGCCCGACGGTCGGATCGTGCACGGCGACGATGTCGGCGGGGATCGTGTCGGGCCCCGAGGTGGAGGAACTCCGCGGCCATTCGGGAGGCGCCAGCCGTACCGCGTGGGTTTTGCCAAGTTCGGTGAGTTTGGCGGGGTCCGAATCGTCTGTCACGGATTTGTCCGGGGTGAAGCGTGGGTCGCCCACGCCATAGATGCGCAGGCCCTTGACCTCGGCCCAGGTGCCGTCCAGGACGATCGCGTTCTTCTGGCGGGCGACCGCGCGCTGGGTCTCGCGGGAGTCGTGGTTGCCCCGCACGTACACGTACGGCACGCCCAGCTGGCCGATCTCCTCCACGAACTTGTTCTCGGCGGCGGTGCCGTGGTCGCTGATGTCCCCGGTGTCGATGATCATATTGATCTTGAACTGCTCGGTGAGGGCCCGGATCACGTTCCACGCGCCGAGGTTGATGTGCAGGTCGGAGACGTGCAGCACGCGGATCGTGTCGGGGTCGGGGTCGTAGATCGGCAGAGTGGAGCCGGCTTCGTACAGGCGGGAGACGTTGGTCACGAGTTTGGCCAGCTGGCCGCGGTACTCGGAGAACTTCGTCACGATCGACTGGGCGTTGCCGACCAACGAGGGGACACCGGTCAGCAAACCGGTGTATCTCGGTTCGGAGACCGAACTCGGGTTGAAGGTCAGCGCGGAGGAGACACCGAGCGCGATGACGGCCACCAGCGCGCCGGCGCCGGTCCAGAGCGACCGCGAGACGCGCCGGAAGACGATCAGCCCGGTCACCAGGCCGCCGACGAACGCGCAGATCAGGGCACGGATCACCAGCTCGCGCAGGCCCGCGACCAGATCGTTCTCGATGGTCTGGGGGAGGCGGTCGGCCCAGCGCGGGTTCTCCAGGATCTGCTGGGCGGCGTCGGGATGCACCGCCTCGATGCTCAGGCCGAGCCGTACCGGGCCGTGGTGGCTGTCGAATCGGAGCGTTCCCAGGGGCCGGACGTCGACCACCGTCTCGCCGCTCCAGGACGGCTGCAGGGTCATCCCGATCTCCGCGGGGCCGACGGGCGTCTGCACGGACGCGCCGAAGGCCAGCCCCAGCCACGCGCCGGCCAGGGCGACCGCGACGATCGTCAGGACCCGCGCCGTGCGGCCTCTGGCGAAGCCGGCGGCGGTCTCCTTCAGTTTCGAGAGCTTCACGTCCTTCATGTCTACCCGAAAATGACGGGCAAGTAGATTTGGCATTGTGATCGAGGTCTCGCGGAACAGGTTCGAGGAGCTCGTGGCCGAAGCGCTGGACACGATCCCGCCCGAACTGGCAAAAGTCATGGACAATGTGGTCGTCGTGGTCGTCGACGACCCGCCGGAGGAGGGACTCCTCGGTCTTTACACCGGCATACCCCTCACCGAACGCGGAGACTGGTACTCCGGCGTACTCCCCGATCGCATCGAGATCTACCGCAATCCGACATTGGAGATATGTGACACCGAGGAGGATGTGGTAGCCGAGGTGCAGATCACCGTGGTTCACGAGATCGCGCACCATTTTGGGATCGACGATCACCGACTCCATGAACTCGGATGGTAGTCGCAGGGTTGCAATTCGCGAGCGAGGTAGGCACTGTAGGTGACATACTGAACACGGTCTGTCAGGTGCAGTCCTGCAAGCTCAGCGGAGAGAGATGGCGGCTACCAAGCCCGACCGGCTGCCGGGCAAACACCGCCGTCCGCCCGAACGCCAAGCGACCTACGGCGAGGTCATCGCGATCCCGGAATTCCGGGCATTGTGGCTCGGCCAGGGCATGTCACTTCTCGGCGACCAACTCGCCCAGGTCGCGCTGGCCGTCCTGGTCTACAACCGCACCCAGTCGCCGCTGGCCACCGCCGCCGTCTACGCGCTGACCTACCTGCCGCCGATCATCGGCGGCCCGCTGCTGGCCGGGCTGGCCGACCGGTTCCCCCGCCGTCGCGTGATGCTGCTCTGCGACCTGATCCGGGCCGGTCTGGTCGCCATCATGGCCGTGCCCGGCGTCCCGTTCCCGGTGCTCTGCGTACTGGTCTTCCTGGTCGTCCTGCTCAGCGCGCCGTTCTCGGCCGCGCGGGCCGCGCTCCTCCCGGAAATCCTGGAAGGGGATCGGTACGTTGTGGGCTCGGCCATACAGAACATGACGAACCAGGCCGTCCAGATGCTCGGCTTCGCCGCGGGAGGCGCGGTGATCGCGGGCCTGGGGCCGTACCGGGCGCTGGCTCTGGACTGCGCGACATTCCTGGCATCCGGCCTCATCCTGCTCGCGGGGGTACGGCGCCGCCCGGCCCCCACCCGCTCCGAGGGGAACCTCCCCTCGATGTGGACCATGACCCGGGCCGGTGCCCGCCTGGTCTTCGGCGACCGTCGCCTGCGGACGCTGGTCCTCTTCGCCTGGCTATGCGGTTTCTATGTGCTCCCCGAGGGCCTCGCGGTGCCGTACGCGGTGGAGCTGAAGGACGCCCGCATTCCGGTGCCGGTGATCAGCGGTCTGCTGATGGCGGCGATGCCAACCGGAACCGTGCTCGGAGCCTTCCTTTTCAGCAGATTTGTCACACCATCGGGACGGCTTCGCGCGATGGGGTGGATGTCCATGCTCACCTGCGCGCCGTTGATCCTCTGCGCGATGCGGCCACCGCTGGAGGTCGTGCTCATCCTGTGGGTGTTGTCGGGGGTGGGTGGGGCCTATCAGCTCGCGGCCAATGCCGCCTTCGTGCAGTGCGTGCCGTCGACCCAGCGGGGGCAGGCGTTCGGGCTGGTCCAGTCCGGCCTGCTGGCCGCGCAGGGGGTGGGCATCCTGATCGGGGGCGCGCTCGCCCAGGAACTCGGTCCGGAGCCAGTGGTCGCCCTGGCCGGAGGGGCGGGGCTGACCGTGGCGGCCGTGCTGGCCATGGCCTGGACCGAGTCCCGTTCAGAGATCATCGCCAAGGTTCGTGCCGCCTGATCTTGCTGGTTCAGACGGCCGGCTTGTCGTTCTTGGGCTGCTGCGCGTAGGGGTGGTGGGCGTAGGGGTCGCTGGTCGGCCGCGGGTACTGGTAGGAGTTGCCGCCCTGGTGGTTGGTGGCCTTCGCCCAGCCCTTCTCGGCCTTGGACTTGGCGTCCAGCCAGACCGGGTTGTCCTTGTTCTTGTCGATCAGGTCCTGGACGATCGACGCGTTGCGGTCATCGGCCGGAATCAGGAGCCAGGCCACGGCGTAGATGCCGACGCCCAGGCCGCCGAAGAGCGACGCGATCGCCAGACCGACCCGGAGGATGTTGGGGTCGATCCCCACGTACTCCCCGACGCCGGAGCAAACCCCGGCGATGACTTTGCCGTTCCTGGTACGGCGGAGCTGCTTGACTGAACCGTTGGTCATCATCTCGTTCATAAGTAAAGCGTGCCCTTTCCGCGGACATCAGCACATCGGGATTCCCCCTGGTCCGACCCCGACGACCCCCGGATACCCTGACCCCATGGACCTTCTGAACCTGGACGACCAGCTCACCCCCGACCAGCGTCTGGTCAGGGACACGGCTCAGGGTTTCGTCGGTGAACATGTCCTCCCCAATGTCGCCGAATGGTTCGAAGAAGGCACCTTCCCCGCCGCCGAACTCGCTCCCGCCCTGGGCTCACTCGGCATGCTCGGCATGCATCTGTCCGGGTACGGCTGCGCGGGGGTGGACGCGATCTCGTACGGAGTGGCCTGCCGCGAACTCGAAGCCGGCGACTCCGGTCTGCGGTCCTTCGTCTCGGTTCAGGGCTCCCTCGCCATGTTCCCCATCTGGAAATACGGCTCGGCGGAGCAGAAAACCGAATGGCTGCCCCGGCTCGCCGCAGGGGAGGCGATCGGCTGCTTCGGCCTCACCGAACCCGACCAGGGGTCCGACCCGGCCGGCATGCGTACCCACGCGAAGCAGGACCCGTCCGGCGACTGGCTGCTCAACGGCGCCAAGATGTGGATCACCAACGGTTCCATCGCCGACGTGGCCGTGGTGTGGGCCCAGACCGATTCCGGCATCCGGGGCTTCGTCGTACCAACCGACGCTCCGGGGTTCACCGCCCCTGAGATCCACCGAAAGCTCTCCCTTAGGGCATCGGTCACCTCATCGCTCTATTTCGATGACGTACGGCTGCCGGCGGATGCCGTACTTCCTGGAGTCACCGGCTTGAAGGGCCCCCTCTCCTGCCTCTCCGAAGCCCGATACGGCATCCTCTGGGGCGTCGTGGGCGCGGGCCGAGCCTGCCTGGAAGCCGCCCTCGACTACGCGAAGACCCGCGTCCAGTTCGGCAAGCCCATCGGAGCCTTCCAGCTCACCCAGGAAAAACTCGCCTGGATGGCAGTCGGCCTCGGCCAGGCCGGCCTCACCGCCCTCCACCTCGGCCACCTCAAGGACGCAGGCCGACTCACCCCCCGTCAGGTCAGCTTCGGCAAGCTAGCCAACGTCCGGACATCTCTCGACATCGCCCGCCAGGCCCGCTCCATCCTCGGCGCCAACGGCGTGACCTTGGAATATCCCGTCATCCGCCACATGAACAACCTGGAATCCGTCCTCACCTACGAAGGCACCCAGGAGATCCACACCCTGGTCCTCGGCGAGGCACTGACGGGTCTACCCGCGTACCGCTAGCCCCTACCGGTACCCTGATCACAGGGAAAGCCGGTCGCCGTACTCCGGCCAACGGCTGTACCCTGCAACAGGGGTGCTAGCTCAACGGCAGAGCTCCGGACTTTTAATCCGTAGGTTCAGGGTTCGAATCCCTGGCGCCCCACCACCTTTGCCCCAATTTGACCTGCCGATTCCTCCCGATTTGGGGTCTCGTTGCCGAGGCGAGATCACAAGACGTTGCTCGCTGGTTGCTCATGGGCACGACGTGGGCATACGGTCGGCCGATCCTGGTCGGCAAAATGCCCGGATTGCCGGTTCGTGATCGGGCTACCGAGGCCCCGGAAGGGGTTTGGGTCGGGCTTTCCCCATGCGGTGGTCAAGAATCGTGGGTCGTAGAAGTTGGCCGGGAGTCTCCGCCTCCGAGCCTTCCAGCAGATGCTTGGCCAGAGTCGCGACCATCGGCTCCACGTCGCGGAGAATCGGACTCCTCGCTCGGGCGACCGGCCCTCCCGATCAAGTTCGAAGACCCAGAATCGTCCGGCTCAGCATCGTGAGGTGATGGTGTCAGCCGCCCGCAGGGAGATCTTTGCCGTAAGGGTGTCGAACGCCGACGCCTGCGGGTCGGATATCAGGGTCGCAAACGGCTCCGATCGCCCTTTCCGTAGCTCGTCAAGCAGGTGTTTCCCGATACTGCGGTTGCGATTTGCAGCGGCCACATTCAACTCGATGACTGTCAGTGTCGATGCCGTCGCGACAAAGCTTGGGATGCTTCGGCGGACCCTCCCCACCACCGGCCTGGAGGAAACGTGAATCCGAGGGTGAACCCAACAAGGTGGTCGTCTTCCGAAGCATCTTTGCAGGTAAGTTCCCTGGTAGAGCTGGTCGAGATCATCGACAGGCTCCGGTCGGCGCCGCTCAGAGGCCCACCAGGACGCTGTGGATGTGATCGTCGAGGTCTGCAACGAAGGGCTCCATACGCCTGTACCGCTTCAAAACTCATCGCATAGGGCTTGAGCTGGGAGTTCTCCAGGGCCCCGGCGTATCGATGATCTGAGCTGATCTGAGGGATTTGCTCATAGCGAGAACAGCACCAGCATTCGGTGTGGGACGTAGGCGTGGCGGCGACGGGCATGAGCGATGTTGGCGATGCCTTTCTGCCGGAACGCGCCGATGACGAGGTTTCGTATGGCGGCCATCACGTGCGGGAGCTGGCCGGTTCTGGCCTGGTTGGCGTCCTCGCGGAAGGTGACGTCCCGGACCCAGTGCCCGCGGTTTTCCACGCCCCAATGCAGCCGCACGTACCGGTTGAGGTGAGCGGGACCGGCCAGGTCCTCCGGCAGGCTGGTGACACCGAACACGACTTCCTTACTGGCGCGGGCGCCGTCCAGACCGCCGCGATAACGGACAATGCGGAGCACCTGGGCGGCGCCGGGAAAGTCGATCCCGTCGGCGGAAGCCGTCCGCAGGACGCGCGTCTCGGTCCGTCCATGACCACGATCAACGGTGGTGTCGGTTCGCGCGGCGAACATCGCATCGGTTCCCGTCAGCGCGTGCGCCAC